>NZ_BAAHWY010000001.1:0-856337 GCF_054784955.1 Enterococcus salsurae
GCTCCGGTGAAAGAAAAAGCGTTCGACTTGCATGTATTAGGCACGCCGCCAGCGTTCGTCCTGAGCCAGGATCAAACTCTCATAATGATTTGTTTGAACGATCCAAAGGATCGTTAAGCTCATAAAATTAAAACTTTGCTAGCTATTGCTTGCATGTATTTGCTTCATAAAATGAAGCGTCCTACACATTGGTTCGTTTGCTTGCTTTGTTCAGTTTTCAAAGGTCTACAGTGCTGCGTTAGCAACTTTTATATCATATCAGAGTGACAAGTGATTGTCAACACTTTTTATAAAAGTTTTTTTGCTAGGTGTTATTTAATTCGAACACCACTCACAACGACTTGATTATCATATCATCTTTAATGTTATTTGTCAAACACTTTTTTGATAAAAGTTTTTGATTCAAAAGCATTTAAAGGCGATTTGTTTTTTACGACTTTGTTATAATAACACTTGTAAAATCATCCGTCAACTACTTTTTAAAAAAAGATTGAAGAACATTTATTCCAATTGCTTTACAAAGACAAGTAATAATATAGCAATTCTAATAAGAAAAATCAACTAAAATCATAGCCTTTTTTTGATTATTTTTTATAGGCGAATCATTCATTGAAATTAACTGTGATTGTTCGTTTAATCATGCATTTCAATCGTTCTGAATGCGTATTTTTATAAAAAAACAAGAGAACGCTGTTTACGGATCAACGTTCTCTTGCTTCTCTATCTTTAGGTTTTGAAATTGGTATTTTGATTCTAAAAATCGTCCCTTGGCCAATGACGCTTTCAGCGGTGATTTTCCCTTTATAACTTGCAAGTAATTGCTTCGCGATCGACAATCCTAATCCATTGCCGCCTTTTGTTCGCGCTCGGGCTTTATCGACACGATAAAAACGATTGAATATCTTATCCAAATCTTCCCCAGTGATCCCTTCGCCAAAATCTTGGATCGCAACCATGAATTGATCCCGCTCTTTAGAAATCGACAAATGGACTTCTTTTCGCTCTGTTGAATATTTAACAGCATTGTCCAATACAATAATAATGATTTGCTCAAAGTGATTGCGATAGATCTTCAAAATCAACTCATGATATAAATCATCGTCTAAGGTAAAGACAAAATCAGGATACAATATCTTGAAATTGTTAAAGACCTGATAAACAACTTCTTTCGCTTTCGTCGTTTCGTTTCCATAGTGAACATCTACTTGTTCTGCTCGAGAGAGATCCAGCATTTCTTGCACCAGTGTTTTCATACGACTGATTTCTTGCAGGCTAGCCGATAATGATTCATCTAAAATTTCTGGATCATCTTTCCCCCATCGTTGCAGCAAGTTCATATGACCTTCAATGATTGCGACTGGTGTCCGTAATTCGTGGGACACATCTTCAACGAAACGTTCTTGTTGCTCGATATACGAGCGCATCCGATCGAGCATTTCATTAAAGATATCCGCTAGATCAGACAATTCATCATTTGAATTCAATTCGGGCATATGGACAGTTGACTGCGGATTTTTGCGCACTGTTTCCATTGTATCTCGCAAGACTTTTAATGGTTGCAGGAAATAAGCGGATAAGAAGAAGCCAAGTACACTACTTAAAATCAATGACACGATTTCCAAGATGATCAGTGTCAGCAGCAACTTACTACGAATCTCATAAAATGAAGTCAACTCATAAAAGGTTTGTGCATAGCCGATTTTCTCTCTCGTTTCTTTTGAATAGATTGGTTGGATCGATAAAAACCCAGTAACACCATCCAACGTGACGATCGTAGGTGCTTTGCGCGCAACGTCAATCAAAGCCAAATCATTTTCATGGGTTTTAAAGACTAAATCTTGACTCAGATTATACACAAATAAACTTAATGACGATTGTCCTAGTTCTGAAATAAACGAATCGATCTTCATTAGATTTCCATCGATCGTAGATGTTCTATCATAGATACTTGTTTCTCCTGTATCATTTTTTGTCAGATTGCGATAGGTGCGCACCAATGTCAATTCTTGATCGGAATTCGCCAAACGAGAAGCTACTTCTGACATCGTCCGCTCGACATTATTCTCTTCTTTGGCTACGATCAAGTTGACGGACGTTTTATACGTGATGACCGCAAAAATCGTAAAAACAACAAATATAAAGAAAGAACTTGCGAAGGCCCACTTCACAGTTAAAGAAGGCCCCTTCAGTTCTCTCAATTTTTTCATTCTATTTTTCAGGTTCACGAGCGCATCACATATCCTGTACCACGAACGGTTTGGATATAGCTTTCTTCCCCAGGTACATCGATTTTATTGCGGAGATAACGAATATACACGTCAACAACATTGGTTTCGACTTCCGTTTCATAACCCCAAACTTTGTTCAACAATACATCCCTTGCCAAAACTACATTGACGTTCTCCATCAATGTCAATAACAGTTCATACTCACGTTTGGTCAATTCGATGACGTCTGTCCCGCGACGAACAACCCGATTTTCTTTTTCGATCGTTAAATCACGATACGTGATGGTTGTTTGTTTGGCTACGTTTTTGTCCCCTTCGATGTCGATTCGGCGTAACAATGCCCGCAAGCGTGCCAATAATTCTTCAATCGCAAACGGTTTAACGATATAGTCATCTGCACCATGATCTAATCCTGATACACGGTCAATCACTGAATCTCTAGCAGTCATCATGATGATTGGCGTATTTTTGCTTTGACGGACACGACGACAGACTTCTAGTCCGTTCAATTCGGGCAACATAAGATCGAGTAAAATTGCATCCCATTCATTATTTAAAGCAGCATCCAGCCCTGTACGGCCATTGTAATGTACTTCGGTATTGTATCCTTCGTGCTTTAATTCTAATTCCACAAATCGAGCTAAGTTCTTCTCATCTTCAATGATTAGAATATTACTCATGATTGATAGCTCCTTTATTGGTTATTTCTGCTTATATATCAAGCATTATCTGTTTTATTTTAGCATGTATCTAAAAAATAAAAAAGAGATTGACCAAAAGTTCTGACTTTTGGCCATTCTCTTCCTTGTAATAAGCAAATGCTTATGCTTCGTCATACCAAGAATAATGGAAAATACCTTCCTTGTCTGTACGTTCATAAGTATGTGCACCAAAATAATCCCGTTGTGCTTGGATCAAGTTGGCTGGTAAGCGATCAGAACGATAAGAATCAAAGTAAGCGATCGCTGAAGAGAACGTAGGAACTGGTACACCTGCTTGCACAGCATAAGCTACCACTTCACGTACGGATTGTTGGTATCTTCTTGTAATATCGATAAAGTACTCATCTAATAATAAGTTTTCGATATCTGCATCTTTATCATATGCATCGGTGATTTTTTGTAAAAATTGTGCCCGAATGATACAGCCGGCACGCCAGATTTTTGCAATGTCACCAAATGGCAGATCCCAATCGTATTCTTTTGAAGCTGTACGTAATTGTGCAAAGCCTTGTGCATAGCTCATGATTTTGCTGAAGTACAACGCTTCGCGAATTTTGTTGATAAACGCTTCTTTATCACCTTCAAAAGTGACAGCTTCAGGTTTTGGCAATACTTTGCTGGCATTCACACGTTCTTCTTTGTATGCTGAGATATAGCGTGCAAACACTGACTCAGTGATCAATGGTAATGGTACACCTAAGTCTAATGCACTTTGGCTGGTCCATTTACCGGTTCCTTTGTTTCCAGCGGCATCAAGGATCACATCTACCAGTGGTTTACCCGTGCCTTCATCATCTTTACGGGTCAAGATATCTGCTGTGATCTCAATCAAGTAGCTATCCAATTCGCCTTTGTTCCATTCAGCGAAGATATCTGCCATTTCAGCTACAGATAGACCTAAAATATTTTGCATCAAATCATAGGATTCAGCAATCAATTGCATATCCCCATATTCGATCCCATTGTGGACCATTTTTACATAGTGTCCTGCACCATTTGGGCCAATGTACGTCACACAAGGAGAACCGTCTTCTGCTTTAGCAGAGATTTGTTCCAAGATCGGTGCGACTAACGCATAAGCTTCTTTTTGACCGCCAGGCATGATTGACGGGCCTTTCAAAGCCCCTTCTTCTCCACCAGAGACACCAGTACCGATAAAGTTGATGCCAGAGTTGGCTAATTCTTCATTCCGGCGCACTGTATCTTTAAAGAATGTATTCCCTCCATCGATCAAGATATCGCCTTTGTCTAGATGAGGCAATAATTCTTGGATCGTAGCGTCAGTTGCAAATCCAGCTTTGACCATCAACAAGATACGACGGGGTGTTTCAATCGATTGTACAAATTCTTCTATCGTATATGTTGCTTTGAAATTTTTATCAGGATGTTCATTTACTACTTCTTCGGTTTTAGAACCAGTACGGTTAAACAGGGCAACAGAGTAACCACGGCTTTCAATATTTAGGGCTAAGTTCTTGCCCATTACAGCCATACCGACAACGCCGATTTGTTGTTTTGTCATCTTGCATCCTCCTAAGATTGAATTATCTTCATCATTATAGCGCAAATATGCTGGCTTTTGAACCATTCTCTCCCGAACTATCAAAAATTTTTCAGAAAAATTACACATTTGCAAAAAAAACAAAAAACCACAGGCTCCATGGTTAGCCTGTGGTTTTAAAATCCTTTTTCAAAAAAAGGGTTATGCTTCTTTTGTTGCAACGTCTTTGCCATCGTAATGACCACAGTTTGCGCAGACATGGTGGCTTTTTTTCATTTCACCACAGTTTGCACATTCGTTCAAACCATTGATCGTCAATTTGTAATGTGTACGACGTTTTGCTTTCTTCGCTTTCGAAGTTCTTCTAGCTGGTACTGCCATTTTGCTACACCTCCTTGTTAATGAACGCAACCTTGAGGCTGCAATTTATTCCAATCCTACGCGTTATCATCATCTGATTCATTGAATAGCTCTGATAGTTTTGCAAGACGAGGATCAACTTGTTGGGCTTGCGTTTCTTTTTGTTTTGCAAAATCTTCCTCTGAGAGAACAGTCCAGTCATTACCAGAAGGCATTTCCGTACTTTCTTTCTCTTCATCGGTCAAGACTTGCAACGGAATCGCAAGTAATAAATTATCCGCTACGGAATCGTCTAGACTGATCGTTTGTCCATCAATCAATAATACTTCTTCTTCAACGATCGTTTCATCGCGGCGCTGAAATTGCTCTGGTGTCATAAAACATTCATCGACAGTAAAATCAAGGCCTAAAGCAACTGGTTCAAGAGAACGAGTAGACGGCAAAGTCATTGTCGTTACAACTTGATAGTGCAACAAGTATTCATGCTTGCCAGCACTAATAAAACCTTTCACTTTGACTGGTCCCAAATTAATGATTTGTTCATCTCTTTTGATCAGCTGATTTTTCAAGTCCAATGTTTCATCGAACACTAGTGGTTCTTCTTGGTATTTTTTTAATTCCAATAAAGACCATTTCATTCTTATCACTCCTAAGCAACAAAAGCAATTATACAGGGCTTCTGAGGCTTTGTCAATGAAATTTTCTTGACACCTTTCTCAGAACTTTTGGTACCGTTTTACCTGTTTTATCCCCTGTAAAAAAACAAAAAATCGGAACAGACAGTATGTTATACACTGCCTGTTCCGATCAATTACGCATATACCCTTAAATGGCAGTTGTTTCGCCACGATATACGATACCACGACGTGAATCAAGGGTGATCAATTCGCCGTCTTTGATTGTTGCTGTTGCATCTTTGGCACCAACGATAACTGGTAGGTCTTTGGCAATCCCTACTACAGCTGCATGAGATGTTAGGCCGCCGTCTTCAACGATCAATGCTGCAGCTTTTTCGATTGCTGGCATATATTCTTTATCTGTTGTTGGTACTACAAGGATCATGCCGTCTTTTGCTTTAGCGATTGCTTCTTCTGCAGAATGTGCGATCACAGCGTTTGCGACAACTGATTTTTCACCGATTCCTTGTGCTTCTAATAATTTAGAACCAATCAATTGGATTTTCATCACATTTGTAGTTCCGCGTTCGCCAACTGGCACACCAGCAGTGATCAAGATCAAGTCGCCTTCTTTAGCGAAACCTAAATCTACAGCTTGTTTTGAAGCCAATTCAAACATTTCATCTGTTGTTGTTGGTTTTTGGGCAACAGTTGGATAAACACCCCAGTTTAACATCAACCCACGTTTTGTGCGTTCGTCAAATGTCACAGCTAAGATATCTGCGTCTGGACGGTATTTAGAGATCATTTTTGCAGTATAACCTGATTCAGTTGCTGCTACGATTGTTTTAACCCCTAAGTTTTTCGCTGCACGGGCAACTGATAAACCGATTGTTTCAGTAACATCTGTTTTATCAAATTGATTGATTTGGAATGTGCTGTTTTCAGACAATGATTTTTCTGCTTCGATATCGATACGAGCCATTGTCGCAACAGATTCAACTGGGTAATCACCATTTGCTGATTCACCTGATAACATTGTTGCATCTGTACCATCAAAGACAGCATTGGCAACGTCTGAAGCTTCCGCACGTGTAGGACGTGGGTTTTGTTGCATTGATTCTAGCATTTGTGTAGCAGTGATAACTGATTTTCCAGCAGCATTACATTTTTTGATAATGCTCTTTTGAACCATTGGTACTTCTTCCGCAGGAATCTCAACACCCATGTCGCCACGAGCGACCATGATACCGTCAGAAACTTTGATGATTTCGTCGATATTGTCGATCCCTTCTTGAGATTCGATTTTAGAGAAGATTTGCACATGTGTCATATCTTTTTCTTCTAAGATTTCACGAATTTCAAGAACATCTTGTGCTTTACGTACAAATGAAGCGGCAATAAAGTCGATGTCATTGTCAAGACCAAAACGGATATCGTCGGCATCTTTTTCAGTGATACCTGGTAAGCTGATTGATACGCCTGGTGCATTGACACCTTTACGTGATCCTAGCATACCAGCATTTTTGACAGTGACGATCAATTCGCGGGTTGCTTCGTCTTTTTCTGTGATTTCCATATCGATCAAACCATCATCAAACAAGATGTGTCCGCCAACATGTACGTCTTCAAATAAACCAGGATATGTTACAGCAATTTTTTCTTTTGAGCCTTTGTGTTCTGGGTCCATTGAGATGCGTGTTTCATCACCTACGTTGAATTGGATGTATCCAGCACGGCCAAAATCTGCTTCAGTCGTATCTTGTACAGTAGTCCGAATTTCAGCACCTTTTGTATCTAAAAGGATACCTACATCTTGACCAACTTTTTTGACTGCTTCGCGAACCATTGTCATCCGTGCCAATTGTTCTTCATGATCTCCATGAGAGAAGTTGAAACGGAAAACATTCGCACCGGCTTCAATCAGTTGAGAAATAATTTCCACACTGTTACTTGCTGGTCCTAATGTACTAACGATTTTTGTTTTTTTCATTACTAAACGCTCCTATTCATTTATTTAAAATAGCTAAAAAAAGCTCTTTTTAAAAGTTTTGTGCGTTACTGCCAGATTGCCTAGAAAGAAATTTCTTTGTTTAATTCATATAAAGAAACATCTGGTTTGTGACGGTTGTTTTCTAAAGTGTCGATGATATCTGAAGCAATCATTTTGTTGTCTTCGATACCGATACACAAGCCGCCTTTGCCTTCTTGCAGTAATTCAACTGCGTATGCACCAAATTTACTTGCCAACACACGGTCGCGGGCGCTTGGTGAGCCACCACGTACAACGTGACCTAAGATAGATACGCGTGTGTGGAAATCGCCATATTCAGATAATTTGTCTGCAAATTCATTTCCGCCCATCACACCTTCAGCAAGGACGATCAAGCAATGTTTCTTGCCACGGTCGCGGCCTTCACGAATACGATCAGCAACGACTTGCATGTCAAAATCATGTTCAGGGATGATGATTTCATCCGCACCGCCAGCAACACCAGACCAAAGCGCGATATCTCCAGCGCCACGACCCATGACTTCAATCACAAATGTCCGAACATGAGAAGTTGCTGTATCACGAATACGGTCAATCGATTCTAACACAGTATTGATTGCTGTATCGAAACCAATAGTAAAATCTGTTCCTGGAATATCATTATCGATCGTTCCTGGGATACCGATTGCAGGGAAACCATGACGTGTCAACGCCATTGCGCCATGATAAGAGCCATCTCCACCAATAACGACTAAGCCTTCGATACCGAATTTTTTCAATTGTTCGATCCCTTTTAATTGGCCTTCTTGTGTCGCAAATTCAGGGTATCTTGCTGAATACAAGAATGTACCACCTCGTTGGATTTTGTCGCCTACATCAGCTACATCCAATCGACGAATATCGCCAGCAACTAAACCAGCATACCCATAGTTGATACCATATACTTCAAGTCCGTCAAAAATTGCCTTTCTGACAACTGCGCGGATCGCTGCGTTCATACCTGGTGCATCGCCGCCACTGGTTAGGATTCCAATGCGTTTCATTATTCTTTCACCTCATCAAAAGATTTTGTTAGGGCAAACCCTGTTTGATACTTTTCAAGTAATAACCACGAGTCATATTCTACCATTATTCACGACAAATGTCTTTGGATACTAGGAAAAAGTTGAAAAAAGTGTAAGTTCGATTGCTGTTTTCCGAAAATTACTTGAAAATTACATTTCCTTTTCCTAATAATTCTTCCAGCTGTGCAACAAAATGCGGATCATCACTGACCCAGTTCGCTTCATTCACCAACAACTTCTTGCCGCTTTGGGTATAAAACATGATTACAGGAACCGTGCCTCGGTATTGCTTCATCAAATTGGCCAACGTTTGCATATGCATCGCTTGTGCTTCAGCAGAAATTTTCAGGTAGCAGGTTTGCTGCGCCAATTTGCTTTGTTCATGTTCTGCTACATCTATTTTATCAGCAACCAGCTGAATTTCACCATTGTAACGACTTACTTCAACTTTGCCTTCTATATATAAAACTGCGTTTTCTTCAACTTGCGGTCGAACGTGTCGATAAATCAAAGGGAAAATTGTCACAGATAATTCTCCACTGGCATCCGTTCCTTCAACAAATGCCATTTGTTCGCCTTTTTTGGTTCTGATTTCCCTTATTTTCCGCACATAAAGCAAGATCTTGACTCGTTCGTTAGGTACAAGATTGGCAATATCTGTGACACGTTTAAATTGCTTCAATTTATGAAATTGTTCTACTGGATGTCCAGACAGATACACGCCTAGATATTCCTCTTCCAAAGCCAGCTTTTCTTCTAGTGGATAATCTGCAATTTCTGCTTCTTTCAATGCCATCGTTTCTAAAAGATCTAAGCTGCCTCCGCTATAGGCGATATTTTGGATTTTACCTTCTAATTGGATCAATGTTTGCTTTCGATTTTTCGTCAGCTCATCGAAAACACCAATACTGACCAAGGGTACCAGATAATCAAGCTTCAGCCATTTACTGTTGCGTTGATTCAACCGCAGCAAAAATTGATCCAACGATCGATACGCACCATTGATTTTGCGTTCGTCAATGATGTCTTGGATCATATCCCTTCTGATCCCTTTGATACTGCTGAAGCCAAAGCGAATGGTTGCATCTCCTTGTAATTGAAAACTATAGCCGCTGGTATTGATGGTTGGCGGAAGAACTGAAACTTTATATTTCGCTGCCTCATTTAGGTATTCTTTCATTTTGCTCGTCGTGTGGCGGACAGAATGCAGAATGGCTGCAAAGAAAGGCGCTGGATAATGAACCTTTAAATACGCCATTTGAAAACCAATCACCGAATAAGCAAAGGCATGCGAACGGTTGAATCCGTAATCTGCGAAGCGCTCGATATAATCATAGACAAGCGTTGCTTTATCGGCATCATACTGATTTTCGACAGCGCCTTGAACAAAGTGGCGTCGTTCCTCGTCCAAGATGTCTTTTTTCTTTTTGCTGATGGCTCGGCGCAAAATATCTGCTTGTCCCAGACTAAATCCGGCCATTTTTGAAGCAACTTGCATGATTTGTTCCTGATACACAATGATGCCGTATGTGTTTTTCAGAATCGAAATCAAACTGTCATCCGGATAAACAACCGGCTCTTGGCCTTTCTTGCGTTTGATAAACGTATCGATATGCTGCATCGGACCCGGTCGATATAACGCATTGACTGCAACGATATCTTCAATACTTTCAGGGCCTAACTTGCGTAAAACATTGCGGATGCCCGCTGACTCAAATTGGAAAATACCGGCAGTTTCTCCTTTTTGAAAGAGGATCAACGTTTCAGGATCATCCAAGGGGATTTCCTTTTGCGTCATTTCTTTATGGGTGATTCGCTTGATACCTTGCAATGTGTTGTCAATGATCGATAGATTACGCAATCCTAGAAAGTCCATCTTCAACAAGCCCACTGCTTCAACGTCATTCATCGTAAACTGCGTCAGCCAAATATCATCACTGCCCGTTTGCAAAGGGACTAGATCTAATAAGTTTTGGTCACTGATCACCACGCCTGCTGCATGGGTGGATACATGTCGGGGCAATCCTTCTAACGTTTTGGCCACTTGAAACAGCAACTGATTTCGTTCATTGAAAGCAACCAATTCACGCAATTGATTGGATTGTTCATAAGCAAGTGTCAACGTCATTTTCAGCGCATTGGGAATGGCTTTGGACCATCGGTTGGCTTCGCTTTGAGAAAGACCGAAGACCCGCGAAACATCCCGCAAGACCATTTTGGCAGCCATCGTGCCAAATGTGGCAATTTGCGCCATATACTCTTGCCCATATTTTTGCCGCACATACTGCAAAATCTCATCTCTGCGATTGTCGGGGATATCTAAATCGATATCGGGCATCGTGTATCGCTCGGGATTTAGAAACCGTTCAAAAAGCAACTCATACTTGATCGGATCCACATCTGTGATCGACAACACATAGGCTGTCAGCGCCCCTGCGGCCGATCCACGTCCAGCACCTGTAACGATTTTTTGCTGATGAGCAAAGTCCATCACATCCCAGACAATCAAAAAGTAATCATCGAAGCCCATTTTATGAATGACTGAGAGTTCATATTCTAATCGTTCTTGATATGCCTTTGTCACATGCGCCACTCTTTGCGGCAAGCGTTCAAAACACAGTTGCCGTAAATACGTCGCTGCATCTTGCTTTTCTGATAATGGAAAATGCGGCAGCAACCGTTGATGCAATGGAATCTCTACGCGACATTCCTCTGCGATCCGCTGATTGTTTTTCAGCGCCTCTGAATCAGGATCGAATAACGTCTGCATATGTGCTGGCGTTTGCAGATGATGGACTGACGTTCCCTCTTCTTTGACATGACGAAAGTCTTCAATCTGCGTGCCGGCTTTGATATGCCCCATCACATCAACAGCAAAAGCTTCTTCTTGAAACAATGCTGTTACCATTTGATAGGCACAAGCTTCGATCCCTAATTGTCTAAAAGGTTCAAAAGATGGCGCTTGCGCTGCCTCATCATTTTCAACGCCATAAAACAAACTGTTTTGATCAAATAAATCAAGCAGTTGTTTTAATTCCGTATAGTTTTTTTGCGGATCGTTCGTCTGATCCAACAAAAAGCCTTGACCAGTGGGCAACACCCCAAAAAGATCCGCCAACGTTGATTCATTGGCAATGAACAGTTCATCGGTGGTCATTTTCTTACTGGAAAGACGCATCAACCTTTGATAGCCCTGGATATTTTTGGCAAAAAGATAGAGTGGGAATGTCATTGATCCTGCTGTGGCATTGCAGTCAAACAACACCCCAAAAATTGGTTGGATCTGTTGCGCCTGACACTGGCGAAAGAAATCAACAGCACCATACATGACATTTCGATCGGTCAGCCCAATCGTTTGGTAGCCCATTTCTTTGGCTTGGGCAATATATTGAGGAATTTTAATGGTACTTTGAAGCAAAGAATATGAACTTAACGTTGTAAGCGGCGCATACATTGACATTCCTCCTTATATGAAAGTTCTCTTACGAACTGCTAGCAAATAAATTTGAAAAGCATCTATGAAAAAGTGAAAATCTTTACATTAATTTTTTTTGTGATACACTAAAGGCGAAAAGTAAGCTACGTGGAAAAGAGGTGTCGTCATGCGTTACTTAGTCACATTATTTTGGACTTTCGTATTAGGTCAAGTTGTTGGTTATCTAGGCAGCTCGTTAACAGGAGCCACTTATGATTTTCAATTAACGACAATCATCTCTTTGGTCACTGGTGTGGTGATCTTACTGATTGGAACGATCGCACCTGCGCCTGAAAAGACGAGTCACAATTAGTGCAACCACTGCGAATCATCACTTGTAGTGATTCGCAGCAAAAAAACCAGTTACTATCATTGTAACTGGTTTTTTTTTCTTTTCAACTATTGGCTGATATCTGTTTTGCGGAAACTTTTCCGGAAATTAAAACTTGAAATAATAATATTGATCAGTACAAAACCGCTGGTGACCCAAAAAACGGCTGGATAGCCAAACCCGGCTGCGACGGTCGATCCCACCATTGGCCCTAAGACTTGCCCAAAGTTCGAAAACATTTGGTTGTAGCTGTATACCCGACTGACCCCTTCTATCGGTGTGATCTTACTGATCAGCGTATTGATCGAAGGCATCAAAGCCCCCGTTGAAAAGCCGAGCATAAACCGCAAGGCCCCTAACTGAAACGGCGTCGATACGAAGCCCATTGGGATAAAACAGATAAACGATAAAACCAATCCGCCTAACAAAACTTTGTGGTTGCCATAACGATCGCCGATTTTACCCAGAAATGGGGAGGAAATAATCGCTGACACACCAGCAATCGAAACAATCAAGCCGCTGACGAAAAGCACATTATTGGTATCTCCACTCAAATCACGAATATATAATGTCAAAATTGGACTAATGCTTGTGACACCCAATTGCAAAATCAAAGAAGTAATGAACAAACCAATCAATAACTGTACGTTTTTGATTTGGCTGAAAATTTCTTTGATTGAAAGCATGTCGCCTTTTTCAACTGGTGTAAAGTTTTCTTGTACTAAGAAAATCGTCAATAACAAAGTGATCAGCAATACGACCCCAGTAATGATAAAGACATTTTTCATCCCAAACCATTCAGCCAATGCCCCACCCATTGAAGGCCCGATCAAATTCCCTGCAATGGCACCAGTTGCTAATGTCCCAAGTGCCCAACCGCTTTTTTCTCGCGGTGCTTGAGACGCAATCAATGCGGTTGCATTTGGGATATAACCAGACAAAATGCCGGTGAAAAAGCGCATAATCAACAACCAATAGACATTCGGTACAAAAGCCAAAGATCCCATAGTCACGGTCATACCGGCTGCAGCTCGGATCATCATCAAACGACGGCCTTTTTGGTCAGCTAAGTTCCCCCAAATGGGTGCAACGATAGCTGCTGCAAACGCCGTTACTGAGATTGCTAGGCCTGAGAACAACTCAATTTGATTCGTTGGTGCACCTAACTCTTCTATATATAAGGGAATAAATGGCATGACAAGACTGAAACTAGCACCTGTAAAAAAACAACCTACCCAGGATATCAGGAGGTTTCGCTTCCAATCGATCTTCATGTATAAACCTTCTTTCACACCTACTATACCGTATTGAGCTTAAAATTCAAATAAAAAAAACCTTTCTGCATGAAAATTGCAGAAAGATTTTTCTCATTAAGCTCAACTAATCAATGCTAAAATGACAAAGTTTAGGATAAATAAGGCATTCACTACCCAAATGATCGGTGAAACGTCACTGAATTTGCCTTTGACAACTTTCACCAATGCATAAAAAATGAATCCAGCCGCAATCCCGTATGAAATGCTATAGCAAAGCCCCATGAAGATCGAAGCAAAGAAAGCCGGAACCGCTTCTTCTAAATCTGTCCAATTGATATCTGCAAAAGAAGCCAACATCATCACACCGACTAAAATCAAGGCAGGTGCTGTAGCTTGCGCAGGAACCACCGAGATCAATGGTGAAAAGAAACTACTCAAAGCGAACAACACAGCAACCACGACCGAAGTCAATCCAGTCCGTCCACCAGCACCAATTCCAGCTGCTGACTCTACGTAAGTGGTTGTATTAGAGGTCCCAAAAATGGCACCTACTGAAGTAGCGATGGCATCGGCAAAGAGCGCTTTATCCATTTTAGTATTAAATCCATTGCTATCTTCGAGCGCTTCTTCATCTTTTTTAGAGAAAATACCTGTGCGGCGACCGGTACCGATAAATGTGCCAATCGTATCAAACGTATCAGATAAACTAAATGCAATGATCGTCATGATCACCTGAGGGATTTTCGCAGAATCACTGAATAAAGAACCCATCCCCTCAGATCCAAATGCTGCCCCAAAGGTTGTTCCTAGTTCATTGATCGAACTGCCCAAAGAATTCCCGTGCCAATCGATCGCACTTAGATCAACAACACCCATCAAAATCCCGATAATCGTTGTGCCTAAGATACCAATAATGATTGCCCCCCGGACATTTTTGACCACAAGCAATGTCGTCAAAACCAATCCAATCAAGGCCAAAATAATTGGCGTATTGTTAAAGTTTGCCAATGCAGGAACGATCCCGCCGTTAAAATTGGCACTAATGATCGTATCGCCATCGATCGTTGATCCGGTAACTGCAGCTGTATCAGCCGAAAAACTCAATAGATTGGCATTTTTGATACCAACATACGCTACAAAGATCCCGATTCCGCCCCCAATCGCATGTTGAAGACTTTCAGGAATCGCATGAATGATCAATTTTCTGATTTTTGTGATCGTGATCAAAATATTGATCAACCCACAAATGAAAACCATCGCCAATGCTTGTTGCCATGTATAACCCAAACCAAAAACAACTGTAAAAGTGAAGAAAGCATTCAATCCCATACCTGGTGCTTGTGCATATGGCACGTTGGCAAACAACCCCATCACTAATGTGCCAATAACGGATGCAATGATCGTCGCTAGAAAGACTGCTTGAAATGGCATGCCTGCTGCTGACAAGATGGATGGATTGACGAATAAAATATAACTCATCGCGAAGAAGGTGGTCACCCCGGCCATCACTTCAGTTGATACTGTTGTCTTATTTTCCTTTAATTTGAAAAACTTTTCCATGTAAATTTTCCACTCCCGTGTTCATCATTTTAGTCTTTGAAAAGAAATAAGGAATAATAGCACTTCTCATCGAACAATTACAAATTATATAGGACAATCATTCGCTTTTCAACAAAATACACAATATATATTCTATCAAACCATTTAATGTTCGTGTTTTACGAAGCGGAGACAAAGAAAGGAAATTGAAAACTTTCATAGATTGTGAAATACCAGAAATATGTTACACTTAAGCCACTACCACAATAGAATGGAGTGAAATTTTTGAAACCAAAAATCATTGCTATTGATTTGGATGGCACTACTTTAAATACCGAATCTCAACTATCAACCAAAACGCGTGATGTCTTAGGCCGTGCTATTCGCGCTGGCCATTATGTAACAATTGCTACTGGGCGTCCTTTTCGTATGAGTGATCAATTCTACCGTGCCCTTGATCTGAATACCCCTATGATTAACTTTAATGGTGGTTTAGTCCATAAACCGCGTCAAATTTGGGCCTCTGAAACTGAACATGCCGTTTCTCGTGAAATTGCGTTTGAATTGATGGCACAACGTGAAAAACTTGGTCTATCCTTTGTTGCTGCTGAAAATCGTGAAACTTTTTTTATCGATCGATTAGATAGTTTCGATCAGCACTTCTTTTCTTACGACACTGTTTCTGAAAAAAATCTTCTGTCCAACTTGAAAACAGACCCCACCTCTTTATTGGTAAAAACCCAAAATGAGCTAGCTGAATCTGTTTCATTGCGCATCAAAGACCAATTCGATGACGCTGTTGATGTCCGCACATGGGGTGGCCCGCAAGCTATTCTTGAGATTGTGCCAAAAGGTGTACACAAAGCATTAGGCCTGTCTGTAATTGCCAAATCGATGTCATTAGGACCTGAAGACATCATTGCTTTCGGGGACGAACATAACGACTTAGAAATGCTGGAATATGCGGGTTGGGGTGTTGCTATGGCAAATGGAACCCAACAGTTGAAGTCAGTCGCCAATGACGTGACCGACAAAACAAACGGCGAAGACGGTATGGCGGATTATCTGGAAAAATATCTCGCACTATAATGAAAGATTGATCGCAAAAAAGCGGAGGCTCATGACAGCCTCCGCTTTTTATGTGATTGTTTCATAATCGATTTGTTGCGGCTGGGGCATTTCTTGATCGATGAAGAAGACTTTATACCATGTCAGAAATGTGAATACCGTCCAAATCTTACGTTGCAACTCACCTTGCCCATTACGATGATCTTCAAGCAATTGCAAAATAGCAGTTTGATCAAAAAACTCAGCTGCAAAATCAGATTTGAACAATGTTTTGACCGCAGCATACCCGGTTCCCTCTTTCAACCATGCTTTGATTGGTACTGGGAAGCCAAGTTTTTCACGATTGGCCCATTCATTTGGCAAGTGCCGATTGGCAGCTTGACGAAATACGTCTTTGGTATTGTTTTGATTGATCAAATATTTTGCAGGGATCGTTTGCGCTAGATTCATCAATTCGACATCCAGCAGAGGGACACGCAACTCCAATGAACTCGCCATGGACAATTTATCCGCCTTCAACAAAATATCTTTCGGCATCCATTGATGCACATCTAAGTATTGCATCTTATTGACCTCATCCTGAAGTCCATCTGCTTTATCATAAAATGGCGCAACGATGTCAGCAACTGTCGGTGCCTCTTGATACGCAGCCGTTAGAATGGCTGCAGCTGCTGCTTCTTCAAAAATCTCCGCCTGTCCAATGAAAAAATCTCTTGCCGGTGCTGTTGCTTCATACAAATGGATACGACCATGAAAATTTTTCATTTTTCCGATTTGCCGGCCTAAGCTAAAGCGCAATGCCCGCGGGAGTTTCTTCAATCCTTGTGCGAAGACACGCACAGCTTTGGAATTTGTATGGAACCCATAGGCAGCATACCCGGCAAACAATTCATCGGCACCCTCCCCTGATTGAACGACCCGTACTTGCTGGGCAGCCAAGTTGGCCAAAAAATACAAAGGCACACAACTTGGATTGGCATCAGGTTCATCTAAATGATACTGAATCAAGGGAAATGCGTCGAAAGACATTTCACCATTGATCACAGCTGCTGTATTCGTCAAATTCAGCTGTTCCGTTAGTTTTCGTGCTTCGATCGCTTCATTGTACGTTTTGTCATCAAAACCAATGGAGAAGGTGCGTGCTGGGCGCAAGACAGACGCAACATAACTGGAGTCCACTCCACTGGATAGAAACGATCCCACTTCCACGTCACTGATCGTATGCACATCGATGGAGGATTGGACGGCTTGATCAATTTTTTCGACCCATTCTTCTCTCGAAAAAGATTGTTTCTTCGTAAAGTCGACATCCCAATATTCTTGTATCGACAACCCGTGACGATTATAGATAAAGTAATGCCCCTCTTGTAAACGATGCACGCCTTTAAAGAAGGTTTCACCATTTAAGGGTGAGTATTGGAAAGTCAAATACGGTTTTAACGCCGCTTTATTGAGTACTTTGTCAAAATCTGGATGAGGCAGAAAACTTTTGATCTCTGAGCCAAACATAAATGTGTCATTCATTTGCGCAAAGTAATACGGTTTGATCCCAAAATGATCGCGGGCACCAAACAATTCTTTTTTCTCATGATCCCAGATGGCAAAGGCAAACATCCCTCGCAGTTTTTGCAAGACTTCTGTTCCCCACTCTTCATATCCGTGGAGAACCACTTCCGTATCCGCATGCGTCGAAAAAATGTGTCCTGCAGCAATCAAGTCTTTCCTTAACGATTGAAAATTATATATTTCTCCATTGAAAATAATCACTTTGCTGCCATCTTCATTAAAAATTGGCTGGGAACCACCCGCCAAATCAATGATCGACAATCTGCGAAAGCCTAAAGCAACGTGATCATCCACAAATTGACCCGCACTACTCGGTCCGCGATGAATGATTCGCTCCATCATCTCTTGAATGATTGGCTCTTTACCTTTTTTCGTATTTACAAAACCAACTATACCGCACATATTTTCACTTCCGTTTTCATATTACATTTTCATTACAGTCAAGATATATCATACCACAAAATTCTGTTCTTTATAGTTGTTTTTTTATATTATAGCAATAATTTAAATTTACACTAAAAATAAAAAGCAAAAGAATGCTCGTACAGCAATCTTTTGCTTGATCGTCGGGGTTCTCACCTTACAAAACTGTTATCTGGAAATACAAAAACATCTGTGCAATTCTTAAGAAATTATTTATCATTACTGGTCTTATCCAGTTTTTATTGGACGAAATCAAAAAAAGGTGCTATTCTGATAATGGAATTTCGTTATCAACTAACCGTTGCCTTTCGTTTCAACGATTAAGAAAGGAGAATGACAAATGACATTCTATAACACAGATATGCAATATCGGGTAACCCTTGATACAAAGTTGAATCTATTTATTGTCTTTGACAAGAAAAATGCGAATCACTTTGCGACAGGTATTACGATCGAACAAGCTGTACAAGAATTGAATAAAACTGCATAAGGAGTTCATCCAAATGAAGGAAACCGATTCGTACTGAAAGCACCTCGCTAAACTGATTAGCAGGTGCTTTCTTGTGTTTTATGGACGTATTATTCAATTTTCCGCTTTTTCATCATGATCTTTCACCGCGGATCCATCCGCTTTGGCCGACGCTTTTTCTTTCTTCTGTCCTGTCTGGGCTTCATCTACATGCATAATTGCATCCACAGAATCTGCTTTCAAAAATACATTCAACCCTTTGACCGCCGTTTTGGTGACACGCATAATATAATCTTTTTCGTATTCAGCCATTGTGATCCCTCCTAGGTTATCGTAAAATATATTAAACAGAAGCGGCATGCTATTTGCGCCATTTCTTCTATCTATCATAGCACACATTCGGAGGTGCATCATGAAATTCCATACATATAAGGATGCTGACAAAACATTTTTTGCTGTAGCCATTACCTTCTTTATTCTAGGGATAAGCATGAAATTTTTCTGGTTGCCTGCACTATTGTTTTTACTAGCAGCTTTTTTAAAAAAATAAGTATAGAAAGACGCCATGTTCTCTGATTGAAGGCCATTTTTATTAAATATCAACATAAAGAAACCAGCGCGGCATAAGTAATTCTTATACCTCGCTGGTTTCTTTTCATATATTGCGTAAGGAGAGTACAGGATTTGAACCTGCGCGCCGGGATGAACCGGGTCGGCGGATTTCGAGTCCGCTGCATTACCACTCTGCCAACTCTCCATAACAGTTATTTTCGCTATTTTTTTTAAAAATGTCAAGGATAAATTCAAAAAATCCCCTGGACCTATCTATTGCTTCAAAACGCAGAAAAACCGTTCTCAATCTTCCTAAAACAAGGTTGATAACGGTTATCTCTCCTTCATTTATGCCTGATTAAAAATATATGTATCTGTTTTGGCTAAAACACCTTGAAACGTTTCATTGATCACTTTGATGATTTGATCTTCTGACGGTGCAATGATCCCAGCCGACATCAGCGAAGCGATCCCTGTCACAACGATCCAGACACCATTATGCAACGCTTCTATGGTATCTTCAGCAAGATCATTGTACTTCGGTTCTGATAGAATCAGTGATTTGAAATAGTTTGATGAAAATTCATGCATCATTTCCCCACCGCCATAATCATCGATAAAAAGGGCGATATAAAGGTTATGTTTTTCTTGAGCGAAATGAATATAGTTCAAACCTAAATCAACAAGCTTATCTCCAGTTCTAACAACGGGGAAAACATTTTCTGATAAATCTTTGAAAACAGCCTCTACTAACGTGTTCTTCAAGTCTTGCATATTGTTGAACTCTAAGTATATGGGTTGGGTAGAAATGCCCATGTGTTTCGCGATGTTTCGCGCCGTGAAATTACCGAATCCTTCTTTGTTGATCAATTCGTACGCGGCCTTCAAAATGTGCTCTCTTGTATAGACCTTCCTTCGCATCAAAAAAATCCCCCTTTTACTCTTTATTCAATTGTACATGAGAATAAAGAAAATTTAAAATGAAACACACCACTAGTTATCTTATTTATTATTCTGACAAAAAGATGCAAATGAATCAATAGAAACATATAAACAAATCTAGGAGAAACTTGTTCCCAATGTTATGTTTAAAAAGTTTGTCTATTCATTCTTGTTCATAAGCAGAAGAAATTGTACACTTAGGAAGATATATGCTAAGCGCACAAAAGCGCAGCAAAGGAGTATGCCGATGGTGGAATCAAAAGAGTTGCTATTAGAAACTTGCTTGTTAGCAGGGAAAATCATGATGGAAAATGGCTCAGAAGTGTACCGTGTAGAGGACACAATGAATCGAATTGCGGCGAATGCCGGTGAAGCTGACAGCATTAGTTACGTGACGGCAACTGGGATTTTCATGGGCTTGCGCAGCAGCCATTACGCGCAAGTGGAGAATGTACATGACCGTGTGATCAATCTAGAAAAAATCGTTGCTGTCAATCGCTTGTCGCGAGAATATGCGGCCAAATCGCTTTCACTGATCGAATTGCATCACGCGCTTAAAGCAGTCAACAGCACCACGCCGAGTTTTTCTTTCCCCTTGCAGGTCCTTAGTGCAGGCGTCGTCAGCAGTACGTTGATGATCATTTTCGGCGGTGGCTGGATTGATTTTTTGCCGACATTTTTGATTGGCAGTATCGGATTTATGATTGCCATTTGGGTCAAAAAACGCATTGACATCCGCTTTTTAGATATGTTTTGTGCGTCATTGGTGATTGGCAGTTTGTCGATCTTGGCGGTCCATTTTCAGGTCGCAGTCAATGTCGACAACTTGATCATTGGGGCTGTCATGCCTTTGGTTCCCGGCGTGGCGATCACCAATTCATTTCGTGATATTCTAGCCGGGCATCTGATCAGTGGCATGGCACGAGGAACGGAAGCAATCTTCACTGCGGCGGCGATCGGTGTTGGGATTGCTACGATCTTTACTTTGTTAGGAGGAATCTCATGACGATTTTGATCCATATAGCTTTTAGTTTTTTCAGTACTGTTGCGTTCGGTGTGCTGACAAACATCCCGAAACGGGCATTGATTGCCACTGGTGCAGCTGGCATGATTGGCTGGTTGATTTATTGGGGATTGCAGCAACAGGGTTATGGTATCGGCAGCGCGAACTTTTTGGCTGCATTTGCGGTTGGTTGTGTCAGTATCTTTTTCTCTAGACGAAAGAAAATGCCGATGATCATTTTTAACATTCCTAGCTTAGTCCCTTTAGTACCGGGTGGTCCAGCATATAAAGCGGTGCGAGAATTTGCCTTAGGCGACAATTTTGTTGGTTTGGAAAATCTGATGATCGTTGTGATCACAGCAGGCGCGATCGCCGGGGGATTTATGATGACAAATGTTGTAGAAAAGTCGATCATGCATTGGCAAATGAAACGCTTATTCAATAAATAATAAGCCGTTGAAAAGGATGATTTTGAGTACGAAACGGTTTCAAATCATAATTTTTTATTATTTCAGACTTTAGTACAATGCAATTTTACAAGGATTCTTCTATAATCAAGACAGAACTTACAAAACTGTTTGATGAATGTCATTTCTTTTACTGGCTTTTTTCGTTTCCACCCAGTATAGTGAAATTAATGAAACATAAAGGAGATGAAGTCCTGTGAGTGTTGCAACTTCTCGTCGAATTATTAATATGATCTCAATCATCGGGTTAGGTTTATCGATTGCTTTGTCCATTTATTTTATCAATCTAGGTGTGTTTAAAGACATCAATGCATTGAGGGGATTGGTCGGACACTCTGTGATCTTAGGACCCATCATTTTTATCTGTTTACAAATCTTGCAAGTCGTCATACCGATCATTCCTGGCGGAATCTCCAGTGCAGCTGGTGTCTTGATCTTTGGCCCATATATGGGCTTTGTTTATAACTATGTAGGTATCTGTATCGGTTCAGTCATTATCTTTTTGCTAGGTCGGCGATATGGTAAGCCATTTATTCTCAGCATGATCAGTGACAAAACTTACAACAAATATATTGGCTGGTTAGACAACCAAAGCCGCTTTGAAAAACTCTTTGCTGTCGCGATCTTCCTACCTGTCGCACCGGACGATGCACTTTGTTTGATGGCTGGTTTGACCAATATTTCTTTGAAAAAATTTACCTTGATCATTCTATTAGCAAAACCGATCTCTATTTTCTTGTATAGCATGGCATTGATCTATGGTGGTACATTCTTGACAGGTTTATTGGGTGGTTGATTGATCTCCTACCCTTTTTTACGAATCAACTGTGAGGAACTCTCGCAAGTACCTAACTTGTTATGGGCTTGTTGATGACTTCTCTGGCAGTTGGTTCTTTTTTATTTCCATTTGTTATATACTAATTGACAACAACTTTTTGTTAGGATGAGGCATATGAACTATTTAAAAAACAGTTTGATCAATACATGGGATTTTCTAAAATCTAGTGATGCTTATTTTCGTGATGTGCTCTTGATGCATGGGGCCCTTTTATTTTTGGTGATCCCTATTCTATCGGCATCAACGAAATTCGTACTGAAACGCGGCGGTTTCACTTATTTGTCATTTGACAATGTTGGGAGTATCTTTACTGAGCATCCGATGGTGTTGTTCTCTTTGACCGTGATTTTACTTTTGATTTTAGTTGCGGTATTCTTTGAATTCACTTTTCTGTTGCTGAGTGTTTACTTCATTAAGAAACAGCAACCGATCAGCTTGAAACAATTGTTGCGGATGACCTTGTTGCAGATAAGAAAATTAAGACCAATGACGTTTTTGTTTTTCTTGTTCTATTTCTTGCTGGTATTGCCGATTGGCGGATTGAGTTTCAATTCTGATTTATTGGCAAAAATCAAAATTCCGGCTTTTATTATGGATTTCATTTTTGCCAATCGTGTACTCATTATTGGTGCTGTCTTACTGATCTATGTGTTGCTGATCTATCTTGGGATCCGCGTCATTTTTGCTTTACCGGAAATGATTTTAAGGGATTTGCCTTTTCGTCTAGCAATCAAGGAAAGTCTGCAAGTGACTAAACGCCGCTTCTTTGCAATCGTTGGTCAGTTTGTTTTTATCGGGGGCAGTATTCTCTTGCTTTCTTCCATTGGTTTCAGCTTGCTGATTGGACTGCAAGCGTTGATCGAAAATTTTTTCCCAACCTCATCTTTATATAGCGCCGTTTTTATTATGACTTTCTTACAGTTTATTCTGTTGCTGAATATCATTCTGTCGACGGTGGCTATTTTCTACATTATTGTCGATTTTATGGATGATGAAGGATTTTTGCCGGCTATTCCGGCTAGCTTTATTCAAGAACCGATGGCTTCCAAAACATTTTTAGGGGTAGAAGGATTCTTATTTACCTTTATAACCGTCCTTTTTGGTGTAGGTGTGAGTTTGTACAATATGAACTACCTGACTTCAGCAGCGAGTGCCAAACCCCTCACGATTTCTCATCGTGGGGTCAGTAATGGGCAAGGCGTTCAAAATTCCCTTGAAGCGTTGCGTTTCACAAGTGAAACGTATCATCCCGATTACGTGGAAATGGATGTCCAGCAAACGAGTGATGGTGCCTTTATCGTTTACCATGATTTTACTTTTCCGACATTGACAGGTGCCAAAGGAAAACCGGAGCAATCGACGCTAGCCTACGCGCAATCGTTAACTGTTTCAGAAAACGGGGAAACCGCTGAGATTCCAACCTTTGATGCGTATCTGGCACTAGCTAATCAACTGGATCAAAAACTATTGGTTGAGATCAAAACACAAAAAAAAGAAGTCGATACCCTTGTCCAAAACTTCTTAGCACAATACCAAGAAGACTTGATCACGAATGGACATATCATGCAAAGTCTGACGTACAATGTCGTGGAAGAATTGAAAACACAAGCACCAGAATTGGTGACTGGCTATATCATGCCTTTCAATATCGTTGGACCGCCTATTACCAGCGCTGATTTTTTGACAATGGAATTCAGTACGATCAACCGTAATTTCATCGCCTCTGCCAAAGCGGATGACAAGGAGGTCTTTGTCTGGACGCCGATTGACACAGATGATATTAGTCGGATGCGTTTCTACGGGGTAGATGGGATCATTACTGATCAGATGGGTCTATTGAATCAAGAAGTGAATGTCGACATGGATGAGATGACCTATTCAGATAAACTGCTGAACTTTGTGATCGGGGTTGGCTAAATGGAAAAAGCTGTTGATGTACGATCGCATCAACAGCTTTTATTATGCTGCATGGATCGCAGCGTGTATGTTATTAAAAGTCACGATCATTCGATGATTGCACTCAAATACCCACTCTTTGTCTTCTTCTTCACAAGCCGTGACAATAATCAGCGCTGTATTCAGATATAACTTCTCTATTGTGCCTTCTACGTGTTTTTTCGTACCCACCGGTTGACAACGATAGGTTTGTCCAATATTGATCTGTTCCATATACTCACCTCAAACAATCATTTTTCTTAAGGCTATCATAACAAATAAACAAGCGAATGAAAACGCTTTTTAAACAAAAAAAGTATTTTTTTATTCCGCTGTTTTTATCTCACTTTTAGATGACAAATTCGTTCGCTCGTTCTCTCAACCCTGTTCGTGCCTGTCCTGACTTTTCGTATTACACTAGAGAAAATCAATGAGGGAGTGATGATCATGCCTATGATTCAAACATTCGTCATTTTGTTATTGTCAGCTGCATTGCTTTTCGGCTTAAAAGAAAACCATTGATGCATGCCATAATGCCGTCTACTGTCTGCTTGAAATAAAAAAGACCCTGCCATCCAGAAAATTGGATGACAGGGACTTTGATGAGTCTTGACGCTTATAGACGTTCGTTCAATTCTTTGGCAAGATCTTCAAAACCTGGTTTGCCAAGTAAAGCAAACATGTTTTTCTTGTAAGCTTCTACGCCTGGTTGGTCAAATGGATTGACGCCATTCAAGTATCCTGAGATTGCAACGGCAATTTCAAAGAAGTACATTGTATAGCCTAAAGTGTAGGCATCCATCGTAGGGATCTTCACCAAAAGATTTGGTACATCGCCATCAGTATGGGCCAATAACGTACCTTCAAACGCTTTTGTATTGACGAAATCAACTTCTTTACCTTGTAAGTAGCCTAATCCATCTAGATCAGCTTCTTGGGTTGGGATCGTGATTGATTTGCGTGGTTTTTCAACTTTTACGACTGTTTCGAAGATATTGCGACGGCCTTCTTGGATATATTGACCAAGAGAGTGCAAGTCAGTTGAAAAATTGGCGCTTGAAGGGTAAATGCCTTTTTGGTCTTTTCCTTCTGATTCGCCGAACAATTGTTTCCACCATTCAGAGAAATATTGCATGCCTGGTTCGTAGTTGATCAATAATTCAGTTACTTTGCCTTTACGGTAAAGGATATTACGCATAGCTGCGTACTGATATGCTTCATTTTTTTCAAGGTCATCTGTCGCATACGCATCACTTGCATCAGCAGCCCCTTGCATCAACGCATCGATGTCAGCACCTGTAGCGGCGATTGGCAATAACCCAACAGCTGTTAAGACAGAGAAACGTCCACCAATATCATCGGGAATCACGAATGTTTCCCAGTTTTCCGCATCAGCTTCAACTTTTACAGCACCTTTGGCTTTATCCGTCGTTGCATAGATCCGTTTGTTGGCTTCTTCTTTACCATACTTCTCGATCAAACGTTCTTTGAAGACACGAAAGGCGATTGCAGGTTCAGTCGTTGTACCTGATTTAGAAATCACGTTCACTGAGAAATCACGTTCGCCAATGATATCGATCAAATCTGCCAAGTACGTAGATGAGATTGAATTTCCAGCGAAGAAGATTTGCGGTGCTTTACGTTCTTCTTTGCCAACTAAGTTATAGAAAGAATGATTCAAGAAATCGATTGCCGCTTTGGCACCTAAATATGAACCGCCAATTCCGATAACAACTAAAACGTCAGAATCTGATTGAATTTTTTCTGCTGCTTTTTTGATTCGTGCAAATTCATCTTTATCATAATTTTTAGGTAGATCGATCCAACCTAAAAAGTCACTTCCTGCGCCTGTTCCTTCTCTTAATTGTTTGTCTGCTGCTGTGACTTGACTTTGCATGTAACCCAATTCGTATTCATTGACGAAAGGTGCTACTTTTGAATAGTCAAATTTGATGTGTGACATGATTTGTCCTCCTTGAAAAAATAGTTTTTCATACAGTATCTACTTTACGTTTTTTTTCAAGTTTTTTCAAGTAATTCCTAATATATCGCCTGTTAGGTATTTTTAGACAAGTCCTTGGGCAAACATTGCTTTAGCAACCTTTTCAAACCCTGCCACGTTGGCACCCAGCATGAAATTATTTTTTTGATCAAATTTTTCAGCAGTATCACGGCAAGATTCATAAATATTTTTCATGATATCGTCTAATTTTTCATCCACTTCTGCTTTCTCCCACTGCAATCGTTGAGAGTTTTGGCTCATTTCTAATGCAGATACGGCTACGCCACCCGCATTGGCTGCTTTACCTGGGCAATAGTAGATGCCTTCTTCGATGAAATATTCTGCCGCTTCTAGCACACTGGGCATATTTGCGCCTTCTGACACGACTCTCACACCATTTTTCTTCGCTCTTTTTGCTTGCTCCAAATTGATTTCATTTTGCGTTGCACATGGAAAAGCCAATTCCGCTTCTGTATCAAAGTCCCAGACAGATGCGCCTTCGTGGTATTCTGCAGAAGGACGTGCCTCAGCATAGGCTGTTAGGCGTTCCCTTTTGACTTCTTTCAATTCTTTCAGTAAAGCCAGATCGATGCCTTCTTTGTCATAAATGAAGCCTGATGAATCAGAACATGTCACAGGGATCGCACCTAATTCTTGTAATTTTTCGATGGCATAGATAGCGACATTCCCACTACCAGAAACGATGGCTTTTTTGCCAGAGAAATCTTCGTCTAAGTCCTTCAAGAGATGTTTGACAAAATAGACTGCGCCATACCCTGTTGCTTCCGTCCGGTTCTTGCTGCCCCAGAAATCTAGAGGTTTACCGGTTAATACGCCGGCATCATATTGTTTTAATCGTTTGTACGCACCGAATAAGTAGCCAATCTCACGGCCGCCAACCCCAATATCCCCCGCCGGAACATCTAAGTCTGGGCCAATATGTTTCGATAATTCGGTCATAAAGCTTTGGCAAAAACGCATGACTTCAGCATCAGATTTGCCTTTAGGGTCGAAATCACTTCCACCTTTCCCACCACCGATGGGTAAACCAGTTAAACTGTTCTTGAAGATTTGCTCGAACGCCAAAAACTTCAAAATACTCAAATTGACACTTGGATGGAAACGTAATCCGCCTTTGTAAGGTCCCATGGCAGAGTTGAATTGAATGCGGTAGCCGCGATTGACTTGCCAGTTTCCTTGGTCATCTTGCCAAGGAACACGGAACTGGATAAAGCGTTCTGGTTCAGTCAACAACCCTAGCACATTTGATTCAATATATTCTGGATGCTCCTCCAAAAAAGGAACAATTGTCGGTAAGAATTCATCTACTGCTTGCAGAAATTCCGTTTGGTACTGGTCTCTATCATGGATTTTCGTTTGAATGTCTTGAACATATGCTGAAGCTTTTGTCATAGTGCATTACCTCCTTTAAGATATTCTCTATTTTATAGAAAATTTCAGAAATTGCACGCTTTTTTTTCGAATTGTCAGAATTTTTTTTCAATTCCTTTTAAGATGCTTGCTCTACTGCAGTTGTATGGGATATGTTACAATGCAACAGAGGTGAAAATGATGAATAAAAACTACGATGTCATCGTTGTAGGTGCTGGGACCAGCGGCATGATGGCTGCCATCACGGCGGCGCAACAAGGGGCACGCGTGTTGTTGATAGAAAAAAATAAAAAAATCGGTAAAAAACTTTTACTCACTGGTGGTGGTCGTTGTAATGTCACCAATAATCGTCCTGTTGATGACCTAGTGGCACATATTCCTGGGAATGGCAAATTTCTTTATAGTACCTTTTCTCAGTTTAATAATTTTGATGTGATGACATTCTTCAATGATTTGGGGGTCGTGCTGAAAGAAGAAGACCATGGCAGAATGTTTCCCGTCACAAATAAATCGAAAACCATTGTGGAGGCCTTGCACACAGCAATCAATGACCAGCGTGTGACGCTACTGACCAATACTGTCGTTACGAAACTACTGCACGATGGCCAACAGATCCAAGGTGTCCGAACAGAGCTAGACGAGTACACTGCACCAAGCGTGATCTTAACAACAGGCGGAAAGACCTATCCATCCACTGGTTCCACAGGTGATGGCTATACAATGGCCAAAAAAGTGGGCCATACGATCACCCCACTCTATCCCACGGAATCGCCTTTGATCTCCGAAGATGATTTTATCCTTGAAAGAACCTTACAAGGTATCTCTTTGCAAGACATCGATTTGACCGTCTTGAATGCCAAAAGAAAACCAGTCGTCACCCACACGATGGACTTGCTGTTTACCCATTTCGGTGTTTCTGGACCTGCGGCTTTGCGCTGTTCTTCCTTCGTTAATACCGCATTGAAAGACGGTCCTGTGTCCGTTGTTGTAGATAGCTATCCACAACGCAGCGTAACTGCTTTAGCAACAGAACTTCACGATGCCGCCCAATCGAAAAAACAACTCAACAACGCGCTAAGCGGGTTCTTGCCAGAGCGTTTGATGCGCTTCTTTATTGAAAGGCTCGGCTTGATGGACAAAATTGCTGAAAAAACTTCTCTGGAGGAATTGACAGATCTTGCGGGCTTGATGAAAGGTTTTGAGATCAATATCATCCGCACTTTCCCCATTGAAAAATCATTTGTTACCGGTGGTGGGATCCATCTGAAAGAAATCAATCCCAAAACAATGGAAAGCAAAAAAATCAATGGACTATATTTTGCTGGCGAATTGATCGATATCAATGGCTACACAGGTGGCTTCAATATTACGGCAGCTTTTTGTACTGGTCATGTTTCTGGAAAGAACGCCGCAGAAACCGCTAGTTATTTTGCCTATTAGTTCATTCTTTCGTTAGCTCCTTGAGCCAGTCTTTACGGCTGGCTCTTTTTGCGTATCAGTTGGTGTTTCTCTGCAGAAGGCGTACACTTAAGCTAACTAAATAACGGAGTGTGATTGCCATGAAACGAATGTCCAGAGGAAAATTTGACAAAATGCAAAAATTAGCCAATGCAGATGGTGTGATTGCCGCGTTGGCGATCGACCAAAGAGGTTCCATGAAAAAAATGATGAAGGCTGCTACGGGACCTGACAACTTCACAATGGATCATATCTACGAATACAAAAAGTTGGTTTCACAAGAGTTAACCAAGTATGTCAGTAGTATTCTGCTTGATGAAGAATATGGATTTATGGGCATCGAAGCGAAAAACCCGCAGGCTGGATTGATTTTGTCTTATGAAAAAACAGGCTATGATGTCAACACGCCAGGCAGATTACCTGAGATTTTACCAAATGAATCTTTACAACGCCTAGTCAAAAAAGGGGCGGATGCTGCGAAAGTATTGGTTTACTACAATCCTGATGAACCACAAGAAATATTGGACATAAAACATGCTTTCCTAGAACGTTTGGGCACTGAAGCGCAAGCTGCTGATATTCCATTATTTGTCGAGCCCATCGTGTATGATGATGAGATCACAGATCCTATATCGCCAGCATTTGCCAAAATCAAGCCAAGCAAGGTGATACGGACGATCCAAGAATTGACCAAAGACCAATACCATATCGATATTTTGAAAGTCGAGGTACCTGTGCAATTCAACTTGGTTGAAGGCTATCAAAAAGAAGGTTTAGAAGCAGTCTACACGCAAGAAGAAGCGGCTAACTACTTTAAAGAAGCCAGTGAAGCGGCCACTCGTCCATTTATCTATTTGAGTGCAGGTGTGCCGGCAAATGTCTTTCGAGAGGAACTCATTTTTGCTGGACAACATGGCGCCACATTCTCCGGCATCTTAGGGGGGCGTGCCACTTGGCGAGATAGTGTTGACATCTATGGCAAACAAGGGGCAGATGCGCTGATTGAATGGTTAGATACCAAAGGCAAAGAAAATGTGGAAGAGTTGAATGCCATTTTGACACAATATGCCACACCGTGGTATGCATTTTATGGTGGCTTAGAAAATATTGAGGTCTTTGATCTAAACGTGGCGGACTGATGCCAGACGACAAAAAGCGCAAACCAAGACGACTTGGTTTGCGCTTTTTGCTTATTCAGCTGCCAAAATATCGACAAACTGGGCTTTTGTCAACACCAAGAGATCCTCTGGTGCAAGGCCCATCTGTAATCCGCGTTTGCCTGCGGAAATAATGATTTCCTTCAGATTCTCCGCACTTGCATCAACAAATGTCGGAAATAATTTTTTCATACCGATCGGTGAACAGCCTCCACGAATGTAACCGGTGGTTTCTTCTAATTCTTTGACATGAAGCATCTCGACTTTTTTATTTTGACTGACTTTTGCTATTTTCTTTAAATCCAAAGCCGCATTTCCTGGAATTACTGCCACCAAAGGGCCCGTCTTGTTGCCAACTGCCACTAACGTTTTGTAGATGGCTTGTGGTGTATCCAATTGTTCAGCTACGGTTGTTGCATCTAAATGGTCCTCAGACCATGCATAGGTATATTCTTGATAGTTGATTTTACGTTGCTCCACCAATCGAATCGCATTGGTTTTTTGACTCTTTTTTGCCATAATGTCCCTTCTATCTCTATGATTCCATTTTGATCTCAAATTCATCTAAGTAACTTTGCATGTGTTCCACGGGAATTTGACCTGGTGCTGATGCCTCGCCTAAAGAAGCAAAGGTAAACACTGAGCCGGTCAATGAGCCGCTGACACGGCTGATTTTGCCTAAATCTCCCATGGACATAATCGCTAAAGGCAATTGATTAAAGCCGCGGGCCTTCGTGATGATCCCCATTAAACGCAAGACATCTTGTATTTGATTCGGCATCATCGCTAACTTGCCGATATCTGCGCCAAACTGATTCATGATACCAATCCGCAAAATCAAGACCGCATCTTCTGGTGTTCCTTCAAAATCATGATTGCTTAAAATCAATTTGACTTTGGCTGCTTTGATTTCTTTTATAAACTGTCGACCTAGAAATTCCGCTTTTTCCAATTCAATATCGATCCAATCAATCAAGCCGGATTCCGCTGCTGCCTTGCAAAGTATTTTGTATTGGGTCAATGAATATGGCCGCTGGCCACCTTCTTCCAGCGTTCGAAACGTGAACAATAAGACTTTTGATTTCAGCGTTGTGCGAATATGAGAGAGCACATCTAAAACTGCCTGTACATCTGCTGCATGTTTGTAATGATCAACACGCCATTCAACGACATCTGCATGAGATTCTTGTGCTGCCAATGCTTCTTTGATGATTTCTTCATTTGTAGTGCCAATCAACGGCACACATATCAAGGGCTGTTTGCCGTTTTCAGTTGTCGGAATTTCTATTGTCATCTATTTCACTCCTTATGGATTTGATAAAAGAATACTTTTAGATAATTGCCTTCATTAAAATGGCGATCGACTGCAAAATCGCTTGGTAAACGGTAAGTATGCAAACAGTCAAAGGACACGTGTGCGTCGTTCAGTGCGTCCTCGATCAATTCTTGAAACTTGCCAATCGGTAAATTGGCTGCATTCGTTGAAGCGATCAATAGCCCATCATTTGCTAAGATCGCTAAGCTGTCAGTTACCAGCTCCCCATAATTCTTGGCTACAGAAAAAACTTTCTTTTTGTTGCGGGCAAAACTTGGCGGATCCAACACGATTGCATCAAATCGCAGATGTTTCTTCTTGGCATATTGAAAATAACCAAAGACGTCCATCACATGGATTTTTTGCGTTTCTGGATCGATCCCATTGACGCTAAATTGTTCTCGTGTCTTCTCTAGGCTTCGTTTCGCCAAATCAACACTGGTTGTTTGACTGGCGCCCCCCATGGCTGCTGCCACAGAAAAGGCACCGGTATAACTGAACATATTCAATAGTGTTTTCCCATTAACTAAACCATCCACAAGTTGGCCGCGCACTTCTTTTTGATCCAAAAAAATACCAGTCATCAAGCCTTCATTCAAGTAGGTCGCATAGGCAATGCCATTTTCCAATACCAATAACGGTTCCGGTGCTGTTTCTCCAAATAACCATTGCGACTCAGGCAAATCTGCGGTAAAACGAATTTTTTCGGCTGCGCCGATAATTTCAGGAAAGATCTGTTGAAAAGCTGCAACGATTTCCTGCTTATGCTGATAGAGGGTCTGGTTGTACCATGAAAAAACGGCATAGGTCGCATAAAGATCAATCGTCAGACCACCAACTTGATCCCCTTCGCCATTGAACACGCGAAATGCTGTCGTGGTGTCATCTTGATAGTAGCTGCTGCGCTTCCCTTTGGCTTTTGCAAACCGGCCTTCAAAGAACGCTTGATTGATGACAGTCTCTTCAAATGCCAATACCCAGCCCAAGCCTTTGTTTTGTTCTCCTAGATACCCTACGCCTAAAATCTGTTGCTGCGGGTCGACAAAGTTGACCCATTCAGTGCTGGTTTTAGCTTGTTCTAGATCCTCTTTTTGGATCAGCGGATGGCGTTTGCGAAACTTGGCTATCCCTTTTTTGTTTAATGTTATATTCATATTGATCGGCTCCATTCATTCTTGTTTCAAGTATAGCAAAAAGCCGATTCTTTGTCTGTATTCTTGAAAGTAAAGAAATACTTAATTCCCTGCTGCTTCAAGGAATACATTTGACACCTATGACCTTGACTAGTAGAATATATTGTGATGTAAAATCGATCAAATTTCGTTTATACAGGAAAAGAGAGGACGATTCCTTTGAAAAAAAATAAAGTATCCACGATAGTGAATACACGAATGGGCTTTTTCTTTTTGTTGGCCCTATTGTTTTGGTTAAAAAATATTTTTGCTTATATGGTGGATTTCCACCTTGGGATTGAAAGTGCGGTACAGTATTTCATTCTGTTTATCAATCCGATAGCAACTACCTTGCTGCTATTATCCATCGCTTTATATGTTAGAAGAACGAAGGCCGCCTATATCACAATGCTGGTGATCTATTTCTTAATGACCTTGCTGCTCTTCTCCAATGTGTCTTATTATCGTGAATTTACCGATTTCATCACGATCAATACAATGTTGGGTGCTGGGAAAGTGGCCAGTGGATTAGGTGAAAGTGCGATTCGGTTGTTTAGACCTTATGATGTCTTGTACTTTATCGACTTTATCATTCTGATTGCTGCTTTCGTCATGAAAAAAATCAAAATGGATACACGTCCAGTGCGTGCCAGAATGGCATTTGCCATGTCGACACTTGCAGTGATGGTCTTTTCTGCCAATCTATTTATGGCAGAAGCAGATCGTCCAGAATTATTGACACGGACATTCTCTCGTGATTACTTGGTCAAATACCTAGGGATCAATGCCTTTACTGTCTATGATGGCGTTCAGACCTATCAAGCTTCACAAGTTCGTGCTGAAGCAAGTCCCAATGATATGGACGAGGTCGAAAGCTATGTCAAAGAACATTATGCTGAACCCAATGATGACTTGTTTGGTATCGCCAAAGGCAAAAATGTCATCTATATCCATTTAGAGAGTACACAGCAATTTCTGATCGATTACAAATTGAAAGATGAAAATGGTGTGGAACATGAAGTCATGCCATTCATCAATAGTCTTTATCATAGTGACAGTACCTTTAGTTTTGATAATTTCTTCCATCAAGTCAAAGCGGGCAAAACCAGTGATGCTGAAACTTTATTTGAAAACTCATTGTTTGGATTGAATCAAGGGGCTTTGTTTACACAACTCGGGGGCAAAAACACCTTTGAAGCAGCACCAGATATTCTTGGTCAAACTGAAGGCTATACAAGTGCTGTTTTCCATGGGAATACCGGTACTTTCTGGAATCGGAATGAAACCTACAAACGATTTGGCTACGATTATTTCTTTGACGCTTCTTATTATGATGTCACTGATGAAAATTCATTCCAATACGGCTTGCATGACAAACCGTTCTTTGAACAATCTGCTCAATATTTGGAACACTTGCAGCAACCATTTTATGCCAAATTCTTAGCTGTATCCAATCACTATCCTTACTCAGAATTTACCAATGATGATGGTGGCTTCCCATTAGCAACTACATCTGACGAAACGATCAACGGCTACTTTGCTACTGCGAATTATTTAGATACAGCAGTCGAAGAGTTCTTCAACTACTTGAAAGAAAGTGGTTTGTATGACAATTCAGTGATCGTGCTTTATGGTGATCACTATGGTATCTCAAACTCAAGAAACAAAAACTTGGCTGAATTGCTTGGCAAATCAAGCAGCAGCTGGACAAATTATGACAATGCTTCCTTACAACGTGTACCTTATATGATTCATATCCCTGGTCAAACCAATGGCGGGATCAATCATACGTATGGCGGTCAAGTCGATGCATTGCCAACATTACTTCACTTGTTGGGTGTTGATACATCAAACTATATCCAACTAGGTCAAGATTTATTCTCAGATGAGAATGAACAATTGGTGGCCTTTAGAGATGGCGACTTTGTCACACCTGAGTATACGTATTATGGTGGGACGTTGTATAGCAACAGTACTGGCATGGCGATTACCAATCCTTCCGATGCATTGCAGCAGCAGGTAGATGATTGGAAAGCCAAAGTGGACAAACAGTTATCGGTTTCTGATCAAATCAACAATGGCGATTTACTGCGTTTTTATGCGAAGAGTGGTTTAGAAGAAGTCGATCCAGATAGTTACAACTACAAAGATGGCCTACAGCAAATGCTTGATATCGAATCGAATCTAGGCGATGACTCGACAAGCTTGTTCTCTCAAAATGGCAATCAATCTACTGTAGATCTTTATCAAACAAAGACCTATAAAGAATACGAAGAACAGATTCAAGAAGATACCAGCGATTCGCAAGATTAGCCTATGTTCATCCACCAGTTCATTACTGGTGGGTGTTTTTTTTGTCAATGATCGTCGTACCTCAAATGTTTTCTTTTTTTTACTATAAGAACTTCATACTTTATTCAAACTCCCATTTTATACTATAGATAAGATGAGGTGAATGAAATGAGAACCGTGAAGTTTGCAATAGCTAGTTTGTTTTATCATAAAAAAGCAATGATTCTGTATACGCTCGTTTCTTTTTTTGCGATGCTCGGTTTGATCGTCACCTTTGCCTTGATCTACTCTTTAGATCAAGTACTGGCCCAGACGAATGAACTCTTGGGCACAGATGATCTGCAATCAAAATTAACCAATGAGATACAACCGATCACCACCCTTTATCAGCACCTGTTTTATTTGATTTTTGGGGCGTATTTACTGGTGATTTGCGGTTTTCAATTTTATTATCAGTTACATAAACGCAATGAATATTCAGCATGGCTGACCACTGGATCCTCTACCCGTCAGTGGGCTGGGATGCAGTTGATTGAAATGTGGGTTCCCTTGATGCTTGCAGCAATTGCTGCATTTACACTGCTGATGCTCTTCCAACCTTATTTCCAACAAGAGCTGCTTAGCGGTCACATCTTTGTCTTAGATCGAGAAAACACCTCGGCCCATATTTGGCAGAGTGTCCAAAGTTCCCAGAACGAAGAATTCGGGATCACGATTCCCCAAAATAACCAGGTCTTTGTCCAAAACGTTGAATTGAACAGCACCGCTTGGTTATCGATCATGCTTCATAGTACGCGACAAGCCATCCTTATTTTAACTGCTGCAGTGACAACGATCACTAGTTTGATAGTCAGCGGTCATTGTTTGTATTGGAGGAAAAAACAATGGAAAAACCAACTCAATTAATGTATCCATTTGGGTTATATTTTGTATTAGAGGAGAATCAGCAGCTATTAACAGAACTAGATCATCTGGTCATGCAGCAGCAGGCTGCATTGATCAAAGATCATTGGTCACCTGTTCCGTTTTTATCTCTAAAAGACAACTTGGCCTTAACGGCTAAGAAAAAGACTGCTCTAGAAGACATCCTTCCTTTTTTGAGCTTAGAACCAGCCATCATCAAGAAAGAGCAAGCTGCTTTGACAAAAATCGAAGAACGCCAAATACAGTTGCTGCAAGCTTTGTTACTAGAAAAAGAGATCTTCGTCATGGAGCACGTCCTCAGTAATTTATCCACCAGTGATATTCAACTGTTGCTGCCCATGTGCCAAGGCCTCGCCAAACACTTTGGTCTGCAAATCTTTTTGATTCACGAAGACCAGCGATTTGCCCATACACCGTATATGACAACTTTATGAATAGTATGTGACGTCGCCTTATCAAAAGGGCGGCGTTTTTTTGTCGAATGACCGCAAAAAAAGACGTGTAACCGAAGTTACACATCTTTCTATCAGGCTTCTTCTAAATCAACATCTGGAAATGAGATACGAAATGTGGTGCCTACACCCAATTCACTTTCAACTGAGATTTTACCTTTGTGCAAACGAACCAGTTGTTCCACGATCGATAAGCCTAAACCAGATTCCCCAAATTGTTTATTTTTGCGAGATGGATCGACTTTATAGTAGCGATCCCAGATGTTTTTGACTTGTTCTTCTGACATTCCGATGCCGGTATCCCTGATCTCGATGATCGTTTCTAGATACCCTTTTTCGATCCCCACATGAACCTCGCCATCTTCTGTAAATTGAATGGCATTCTGTAAGATATTGACTAGCACTTGTACAAAGCGATCATAATCAGCATAAACATCGATTGGTTCTTTCGTATCTAATATCAAGACATCTCGTGCCAGCTCTGCCTTGCTTTCTAATTGCGTCAACAGATTTTCTATCGTTGCTGTTGCATTGAATTTCTTGATCACCATTGAGATTTGATTGGTTCTGATTTTTTCGTAATCCAAATTTTCATTGACTAAACGGATCAAGCGATTGGTTTCATTTTTCATCAATCGAATCGCATTGTCTTTTTGATTCTCGGGAATCGCGTTGTATTCTAACCCTTCCAACAGGCCGTTGATCGTTGTCAAAGGGGTCCGCATTTCATGGGACGCATCGGCCATAAACTGGCGACGCCGCTCTTCTTGCCGTTCGATTTCTTCTTGCGACTCTTTTAACGAATGGGACATCGTATTAAAGTCTTCCGCCAATTCATCGAATTCATCCCGATTGTGTACAGGCAATTCGATATCAAAGTTTCCGTTGGTGATTTCCTTCGTCGCACGCTTCATACGATTGATGCGCCGGACTTGGAAAGTGGCGAAGAGATAACTGATCAATAAAGACACGATGATTGAAATCACGAACACTTTGAACAAATTCTGATTAAATGCACTTACCAAATTCAAAATACTGCTTGCAGACTGTGAGACGACCATCACACCATAAAATTCTGTTCGATTGACAGAAAAAGGAATCAACACATAGGAAGTAAGCTCTTTTTCTCCAGACAGATCGGTACTTGCCGTCATTTGCAAGCGGGCACCGCTTTGTAAGGATGACCAGTCACTGTCAGAAATCGTAAAATCAACATTATTCGCTGCATCCAATGGATATAAGACTTCATCTGGACTCTTGAAAAAAGCAAAAGAAATATCCTGATTGCTTAAAATATTCTCTGCCAATTGCAGTGAATATTGCAAGTAGCCATCTCGGGTCATATTTTGCTGCAAATAATCAGAATCACTAATTTGCGAAATTTTAGCAACTGATGACGCATACCCCATCAACTGTTCGTAGTTTCGTTCCTGCAATGTTTGTCTGGTCATCTGTGTAAAAGCGACACCAATCGTCATCAGAATCACTAAGATCACAACAAAGAAGGCAATCAGCTGCTGGTACAAATAACGCATTAGGCAACACCTGCATCATCAAATTTGTACCCGACGCCCCAAACCGTTTGGATGATTTGCGGGCCTACTTTTTCAATTTTTTGCCGTAATTTTTTGATATGGGCGTCAACTGTACGCTCATCGCCAAAGTATTGATAATCCCAAACCAATTCCAATAATTGCTCACGAGAAAAGACTTGTCTAGGTTTTTTGGCCAACGTAAACAATAAGTCAAACTCTTTGGGCGTCAACCCTTCGATCGCCACTTCATTCAAGTAAGCTTCCCGGGTTTTCGTATTCATCTTGAAATGATCTGTGACGATATCAAAGCGATTGTCTGACGGTTCAGATGTGGTTTTCTCAACCATTTCACTGCGCCGGTGCAGTGCTTTGATCCGTGCAATCAATGTCAATGGACTAAATGGCTTCGTCACATAGTCATCTGCGCCCATTTCAAGTCCAATGACTTGATCGCTTTCAGAATCCCGAGCGGTTAACATAATGATCGGTACGGTACTGGACACTTTCCGAACTTCCCTTGCAACCATCATACCATCCATCGATGGCAAGTTTAAATCAAGGGTGATCATATCCCATTTATCCGGTTCTGCCGTAAAGGCATCTAGTCCTTCTTTTCCATCATATTTGAATGTCGCTTCCCAACCTTCGTTCAAGAAGAACATTTGCATCATTTCCGAAACGGATTCATTGTCTTCAATCATTAATATATTCATTGTCTTCACCTCTGTACTCTTTATCAAAACGTTGTAGATTTTCTTCGATCAAGCCAAACATCGGCACGATAAACCATGGCATTGCAATCATTTCTAAAATAAAAAAATTGGTCCAATCTTGCCATCGCAAGACGCCCCCAATCAAGGTCATCAATGCGCCAAATAAGAGAAAATAGCGACTACTGATTTTTTGGGCGTAACGCCAATATATATCATTTTGTTTTGCAAGAAACGAACGGTATCCATAAATAAAATTGATTTTTTTTGATGGAAAGATGAAAAAAATCAACCCTATCAATAAAAAAATGATACCAATGACTAAAAAAATCATTCTTTCACCCCATTCTTCCTTTAGTATACTCGAAAATCCTGTATCTACCAACAACTTCACGATTTATTCACAAAGGTTTGCCTTTTTTTCAATCTTTGGTAAGATTGTGAGTAGACTATGAAATTGAAGATTAGGAGCAGTAAATATGACTTATAAAGCACTGACTTTTTTTGACTTAGATGGCACCCTTTTAAATGAACATTCGCAAATCACTAGTGAAATTGCAGAGGCGATGGCCGCACTGCGGAAAAATGATGTATTACCGATCATTGCAACCGGCCGAACTGAGCCTGAAGTACATGCCATCAGAGAAGCTTCTGGGATTACTTCTAATATTGTGATGAACGGCGCCTTCATCCGTATTGATGGGAAAGAGGTTTTTTCTGATACTTTGTCTGACGATCTTTGTCGCAAGATGTATGAAGCGGCCAAAGAAAACGGCGATGAATTGTGTTATTACAACGAACGGGGCTATCGGGCTACAGGCTACACAGAGGAAATGATTGGCGCGTATAACTATGTCCGCAGTCCTTTACCAGAGATCGATCCCCTCTATTTTGAGCAGGACAGAGTGAACATGCTTTTGGTTTTGGGTGTGGGCAATGATGATTATTATCACCAACGTTTCCCAGAATTGACTTTTTATCGCAATACGCCTTTTTCTATTGATGTCGTTAAAAAAGGCACGTCTAAAGGTACTGGGGTCAAAAGATTAGTCGAATTATTAGGCTTAGAAAATGTTCCTACGTACGGATTTGGCGATGGCAGCAACGACTTTGCGTTATTAGAAGCCTGCGACCATAAAATCGCAATGGGCAATGGCATCCAAGAGTTGAAAGAATTAGCGGACTTCGTGACCTTGAAGAACACCGAAGGCGGGATCGTTCATGCCTTGCAGCACTTTAACTTGATTTGATTCTTTGCATCGCTGCCAATTTATGCTATACTAATGATTGGTAGAGATACCCCTATTTTAGGGGGATGTTACGGATTCGACAGGCATAGTTGAGCCTGAATTGCGCTTCGTAGGTTACGTCTACGTTAAAACGTTACAGTTAAATATAACTGCTAAAAACGAAAACTCTTACGCTTTAGCTGCCTAAAAACAGTTAGCGTAGATCCTCTCGGCATCGCCCATGTGCTCGAGTAAGGGTCCTATTCTAAGTGGGATACGGTTGATCTTTCCGTCTGGAAGGTCAAACAGAGATCATCAGACTAGCAATACAGACTGCCTGTCACTCGGCAAGCTGTAACGCGAACCTTTAAATGAGTGGACTATGAGCGTAGATTTTTAGGTAGCAATGTGTTTGGACGCGGGTTCGACTCCCGCCATCTCCATAGTATGTTTTACAGGCTTTTAAAGAAGATAAGAATCGTTGATTTATCAACATTCTTATCTTTTTGTTTTTACAGATTTTTACAGAATTAAAGCGATATCTACATCAATTCTGCTGCAAAAATATGTACCTTGTAAAACCGAAACCATCATGCTATTATATAAATGCAAACGTTAACATTTAAAATGCACACGTTAACAATAAATAAGGAGGAGAATTATGTCTACAATTACAGAAATCGAAACCTTGTATTATCGGATTCCACTACCTGAGATCATGGAAGATGCCAAACATGGGTTACATACCCATTTTGAAGTGCCCATCGTCAAAATCCGGACGGATGATGGCCGCGAAGGCGTTGGCTACACGTATACAGGTGGTTTTGGCGGTGAATCGATTGCCAAGTTGATCGATAAAGAACTCAAGCATATTTTAATAGGCAAGGATCCTGCATGTGTCGAAGCGTTGTGGGATCAAATGAACTGGGGGATCCACTATGTGGCCCGGGGCGGATTGGCGAGCTTTGCCATTGCCGCTTGCGATATTGCCTTATGGGATCTGCGGGGGCAAAACGCACAAGAGCCGTTGTACAAATTGTTAGGCGGCAGCAGCAATAAAGTCAAATGCTATGGCGGTGCAATCGATCTGAACTTCCCGCTAGAGAAACTCTTAGCCAATAACCAAAAATACTTAGATATGGGATTGCGGGCTGTCAAAATCAAACTCGGTCAAAAAACCTTAGCAGAAGATATTGAACGAATCAAAGCAGTTCGAGAATTGATTGGCCCAGATATCACCTTTATGGTAGATGCCAATATGAGCTGGTCTGTTGAGAAAGCCATCAAGGCCGCGAAGTTGATGGCGCCCTACAATATTCTCTTTTTAGAAGAACCGACCCTCCCTGAAGATTATGAGGGCTATGGCCGCATCGCGCGCGAAGGTCAAATTGCGGTAGCTGGCGGTGAAAATTTGCGTACACCGATTGAATTTGCCCATATGATCAAGTATGGCGCCGTTGATTTCCCCCAACCTGATGCATCAAATTGTGGTGGTATCACTGGTTGGTTAAAAGTTGCCGCATTGGCACAAGTCAACAACCTATCCGTATCAACCCACGGGATGCAAGAATTGCATGTCAGTTTATTGGCAGCTATGCCAAATGCTGGTTATCTTGAAATGCACAGCTTTCCCATTGACCAATATACCACACGTCCACTAGTCATTGATCGCTCAGATGGCATGGCCGTTGCACCAGAAACCCCTGGTACAGGCGTTATCTTCGACTGGGAGAAGCTAGCCCCTCATCAGCAATCTTATTGAAAAAAAGCAGAACATCCTTTTTTTGGATGCTCTGCTTCTTCTATTTGATCAACGGTTCTTCATCAAAGTCCAATATCCGTTCATCGATCAATGAACGATACCACCCTGCTGATTTTTTTAGCGAGCGGGTTCGCTGATCGTTCAACTCGATCCGTACCAGCCCATACCGGTTCTTGAAGGCATTCATTGGTGATACGCAATCGGTAAAGGCCCACAACATATAGCCTTCGCAGTTTGCGCCTGCCTCCACTGCTTTCAATAACCAGTAAAGATGTTCGCCAATAAAGGCAATCCGGTAATCATCTTGCACTTGCCCATTTTCGTCCATGTAGCGTTCTTCTGCCTCACGCCCCATCCCATTTTCAGTAATCAGCCACGGGATGTCCCCATAATTTTCAGTCAGGTAGTTCGCCATATCCAGCATCACTTGCGGATATATTTCCCAACCGCGAGAATTGTTCATGCGTTTTCCTGGCAAATCAAAGGTTTCATAGAACATTTCCGGGTGAAAAGGTGTTTCCTCATGCCACTGATAACGTGGCGCTTTTACCCGTTTCGGATAATATTGATTGATCCCCAGAAAATCTACTGTATTGTTTTTGATCGTTTCCAAGTCTGCTGCTGTTGGATCGAAATAAATCCCATATTTTTGGCAAAGTTCGATCAATTCTGCTGCGTATTCTCCTTTGACCATTGGATCGAAAAAGACCCGGTTAAAGAATAAGTCATACATATCTTTGGCTTTTTGATCTGCTGCTGAAGAAGAACGCGCATAGACCATTTCCGGGTTCAGCACACAACCGATACGTCCTGGATAATCATTTTGGTGATACACAGCTACCGCTTGCGCAGTTGCTAAGGCTTTATGGTAATTCCACAACATCCATTTTTTCGTGTTTTGTTCATGGGGCCAGCGAATCGCATCTAGGTAACAACGCGTCTGAACCACGATTGGCTCATTGAATGTGAACCAGTGTTTGACACGATCTCCATATCGTTCAAAGGCGATTTTCGCATATCCAGTATACAAATCCACTACTTTCCGCGAACTCCAACCGTCATACTTGTCCATTAAATAAGCAGGAACTTCATAATGTTCCAAACACAACATCGGTTCAACGCCAGCTGCAATCAATTGATCGATCACTTGATCGATGTGTGCCGCATATGCCTCATCAACCACCAGATTTTCATAATCTGTAAAAAAGCGCGCCCAATTGATTGACGTGCGGTAATGCGTCAAATGGATATCTTTCATCATTGCGATGTCTTCAGGAAATTGTTCCATAAAATTAGTAGCGACCGCAGGGCCATACCCATTGTGCCAAACAAAACGCTCTTCTTTATACCAGCGGTCCAAAAAGGAATCTTGTCCTGCTTTTTTCCCCTGCCAGCCTTCCGTTTGCCAGGCAGATGATGCTGCCCCTAAAATAAACTCTTTTGGTATCTTCATAAACTTTTTAAACTCCTTCTATGCAACTTCGTTTGTTGTGCGATTCGATACAATGACAAATGGTAAGTAAATCAGAATCGCGACGACAATACAAATGATTTGTGTAATCACTGCCCCAACATCCCCAGCCGTCGCCAAGTAAGCATTGACGATCGGTGGCATTGGCCATGGCACCATCACCACAGCTTTGGCTGCAAAGCCTAAGGATGTTGCGATGTAGCCAATCGTCCCAGTAACCAATGGGGTAAGTATAAATGGAATGGCCAAAATTGGATTCAGCATGATCGGCATACCGAAAATCACTGGTTCATTGATGTTAAAAATCCCCGGTGCCAATGACAGTTTCGTGATTTGACGCATATCCTCACGTTTGCCAACGATCAATATAGCAATCAATAACCCAATCGTGACACCAGATCCGCCCATACTCATATACATGTCCCAAAAAGGCATGGTTATGATGTTGGGCACTTCTTTTCCAGCTTCAAAGGCTTCCGTATTGACAGCAATCGCTGCCAGCAATAATGGTTCTCTGATGGGTTTGACCATTTGATTGCCATGGATACCAATCACCCAGAACACCTGCGCAATAAACATCAATAACAAGATACCCGGCAAGCCTTGAACAACACCTTCTAAAGGTCGTTGGACAACATTATAAATGATGTCATAAGCATACATACCAGTGACTGATTTGATTGCAAAACCAGCGGTTGCAATGATCGTCACAGTGAAGATCGTTGGGAACAATGCCGAAAAACTTGCCGATACGTTTACCGGTACGCTGTCGGGCATTTTGATCTGCAAACTTTTTTGCCTTCCTAGCCAGGCATATAATTCAATCGACAGAATGGCGACAAACATCCCCAAAAATAGCCCTTTCGTATCTGTGTACTGTTTGGCAAGCACATTTTCTGCAATCACAGTCGCGTCTTCATGTAAAAACTCGTAAACCATTGGATTCACAGACAGATACGACATCACCGCAATGATCCCTGGAAACACACCAGAAATTTGATTGAGTTTTGCCAACTCGATCCCAATCAGGAACACCGCATAGATCGTCAAGAAACTCAATGTCACATAACTGACAGCGGAAGAAATCGGTTTCAAATTTTCCAAAAAACGCAATGCTTCGATTTGCGCCAACCCATTTTCAGCATCGAAGACCATCGCTGAAAATAATGTGCCGAACGCACCAGTGATAATCACTGGAATCAGTGCAGCAAACGCATTTTTGATCACCATGATGTATCTTAAACTATTGATTTTTGTTGCAAACTTTCCTAATACATTCGCTAATTTATCCAAACTCCCTTGCATATTACCCCTCCTAAATAATGCCATTTGATTCATTCAGTAAACGATTACATCACAAATGTAATCCATTTATCCTGTAATGTAAACCGCATACAGCGTGTCCGGCAGGGGTATGTAAATCTCAACGTTTACATATGGTCAGTTATCCTCTATCATGAGGATGAGGTGAACACATTGGCAAACTATCAAGACATTGCTGCCGATATCCGCAGCAAAATCAATCATGGATTCTATCAAAAAGAACATAAACTGCCTAAACAAAGTGAACTTGCTAGCCACTATCAAACAAGTCGTGTGACGATCCAGAAAGCTTTGACCATGTTGCAGATGGAAGGCATCATTTACGCCAAAAAAGGCATTGGTACCTTTATCAGTGATAGCTATTCTACTTTCGACTACAATGCAAAAATCAATCGAGGTTTGACCAAACGTTTAGGTGAAACGGGTAAAATCACGAGTAAAATTATTTCTTTCGACGTGATCTATCCTGATGAAAAAGAACAAGAAAAATTAAAAATCACTGCCGATCAGCAAATCTATGATATTGTTCGGCTAAGACTGTTTGATGATATTCCTGTTGTATTGGAATATACGATCATGCCGCTGCACATCATTCCCGGCATTACCACATCTGTGTTATCTTCTTCAGTTTATGGCTATATTACCAATCATCTGCATCAAACAATCGGTACCTCCATTCGCCGGATCAAAGCGGATCATGCAGATACTTACGATCAGCAGTATTTGGCTTGCGCTGCGACCGATCCCATTTTAGAAGTGGAGCAAACCGTCTACCTCGGCAATGGCATCCCCTTTGAATTTTCACAATCCCGCCATCGCTATGACATGGGTGATTTTATCGTAATCAATACCTAAAAAAGACACAGACTGCTGTTTCCCCCTCTGGGCGCAAAACAGCATGTCCGTGTCTATCTTTTTGCATCGACTTGAACTGAGGGGGAATCGCTTAACAGATAATCATAAACGATTTGACCCACTTCTCTTAACCACATGATCCCCTGACCAGTCCCTTTTTTATCGTAGGAAAGCCCCGCCAGATAGATCCTTTGCTGATGTGATTCAAAACAAGCCACATCATGCTCGATCAGATGCAAACGGCCGGTTTTATTATAGATTTGCAACCCAGGAAGATCCGCTTCAGCTAAGAGCCCTGGCACCCCTTCTTGAAATTGTTGTTTAGCCAAAAAGGATGGGGTGATCTGCAGGATGGATTCCATCGCCAAACACTCCCTCAGCAGTCTGGCACTAGCTGCTGCAGTCACTTGATTTTCTTTGTTTTGTTCAGGTTTCATCATATAGCGCGCAAGACATATGTCAGAACTTGTCAATGACGCTTGAATCACGGATAATCCGACAAAATCGATCAAGACATTGGTTGCTGTATTGTCTGATACTACCAACATCAGCAGCAATAATTCCTTGAGCTGCCAATTCCTTCTTTCCGGTAAATGCGTCAATATCCCTGCCCCAGCGACAAACTGCTGCGGCGCGATCTCCACTGCTTGATCGAGGCAGAACTGATGCTGCTGCACCTGTTGCAAATAATAACGATACACCGCCAATTTGATGATGCTGGCCGCGGGAAAGCGTTGCTGACTGTGATATGCATACAGACAATCTGTTTCCGTACCAACCCAAAGCCCCATCTGCAAAGAAGCCTGATAATGCGACAGCAGGCGATCCATTTCTGCCCCAAAATGGTGGTTCTTATCCATCAAAACACCCCACTCTCCACGATTTTTTCTGCGTCTACCGGCAACACTAACTACATGTCCTATCACCAATAACGGGCAACTACTGCCAATTCCGCCTCATAAGCCGAACCGCTGATCGTTGTTTTCATTACCCGAGAGCCAGGTGTCCTTGAATGGATCATTTGGTCCTCTCCCAAATACATGCCTACATGATGGACTTCTCCTTGACCTGACTGATAGGCAAACAAAAGCAAATCTCCTGGCAACGCTTCTTGGTAGGACACAATACGGCCTTGTTGCGCCTGTTCAATCGTATCTCTAGGAATATTGATTCCCTGTAAACGATGCAGGCTGTACATCAAACCGGAACAATCGAAGCCACTGCCACTGATGCCTGCCCAGACATAGGGTTGATTGATAAACTGCGCTGCTAAGGCAATCATTCGTTGCGGTGCATCTACGGTTTCTTCAATGCGTGTTGCAAAGGTCTTACTGATTCTGCCTAGACCATGCGGCGTAACCACTTGATAATCTTCAGTCGTTTCCCTGACCAAAGGCAACGTGGTGCCAAAGGACAATAGCTGCTGTCCATGAAACGTTTCAAAAAGCAGCAAACCCTCTTTGGCAGTGATCCCTACCTGTTGCTGTGACCTATCTGCTGATGCCGATAGCTCCGTTAAGGTATCGCTAGGTAAATAACCTGGGTAACCTAGGGAATGTTTGTTGCTTGCTTGATCCAAAACGATCACTTCTGCCCAACCATCAGCTTCCGACAAGACGTCTACGACCGTCCCATACAATACCTCCGAGTCGACAAGATCTTCTTGATACAGACGCATTGTATCAGCAGCCGTTAAAAATGTATGCAGCAGATTGATTGGGTAGCGGTTGATTATGTCCAAAACTGCATTGTTTTTTGGTGCTTTCCATAAGAATGAGCTACTTGCTTGAACTATTTTTTTCATCGCGATCTACCTTTCTATTCCTAACCCAAACGCTTCAGTCACAACCACACGTCCGGGTTGCAGCAACACACCTTGCTGGGCAATCGAAATACCAGTTGTGTCCCACATGAAAGGAACATCTAGATCAATATAACGGACGTCGGACATCCCCAAGGCAAAATGTGCCGCTGCCGCCATCCCAGCATAACCTTCGATCATCGATCCTACCATGACGGGCATTTGATGTGCTTGAGCCAAAGCAAAAATTTTGCGTCCTTCCCGTATCCCGCCCGTCTTCATTAATTTGATATTGAGTGCGTCACAGCATTGTTCTTCGATCAACTGTTTGGCATCTTGATAAGAAAAGACACTTTCATCTGCCATAATTGGGATAGCACTGCGTTCTGTCACGTATTTCAGTCCAGCAAAATCAGCCGCTTTTACAGGCTGCTCTACAAAGTCGATGGGGATGCCTTGCCATTCCTGTAAAATTTGGACTGCTTCTTCTTTGGTCCAGCCTTGATTGGCATCGATCCGAAATGGAATTTGTCCTTTCAGATGCTGATTGATTTGCTTGATTTTCTTCACTTCTTCTTCGATCGTGCCCAATCCTAATTTGATCTTCAAGGATGTAAAGCCTTTACTTACTTTCTCTTGCGCTTCACGACACATGGTTTCAGGTGAACCAATACTGATCGTAAAATCGGTTTCCAGTGATTGTTTTGTGCCGCCTAAATAACGATACAGCGGTACGTTGGCCGCTTTAGCCAAAGCGTCATGCAATGCGATATCAATTGCCGCCTTGGCACTACTATGCCCTTCGACCAACTGATTCATTTCATCTAAAACCGCTAAAGATGTCTCGACTTTTTTCCCAATCAGAAACGGGGCAAATCGCTTAGAAACATCCGCTATGATCCGCGCCTCAGTATCCCCAGTGATGACCTTAGTTGGGGCTGCCTCACCGATACCAACGAGGCCATTGGTAAAGAAAATCAGTACGCGAATGACATCTAACACTTGCACTTCTCTTAACGCCGTCTTAAAAGGCGCATTTAGCTTAATCGGTACTTTTTTGATCTCAATCTTGTCAATAATCATTTTATTCTCCTTCATCAGATAAACGAAAAAACAAAGAGGCGCTTCACTCAGTCAAAGAAGCCGCGCTGTCTGAATGAGTAAAGCCCTCTGTTTGATCGTTTATTATTCTGTCACAGATACATGTTTATAGTCATAGGCTGCACCGACACTATGGATCACCAGACCCTGAATGTTCGGCGAACGTAGGTGGGCTTCCGCACTTTGAAACAATGGAATCACACCTAATGCTTCATTGAGTATTTTTTCAGCATCCACCATATCTTGCCAACGGGCAGCAGGATCATTGGCATGTTCATTTGATGCTTGTTCGATCAGCGTATCATACGCATCATTCAACCATTTGCCACGGTTATAGGAACTGTCTTTTTTGAAAAGCTCCAGGAAGTTGATTGGATCCGCATAATCGCCGATCCAATTGTTCATCACCATGTCAAAATCTCCGCTGTTGGATCGATCTAAACGAACGGAAAAAGGCACGTTCGTCACTTCAACGGTCAAGCCATCCAAGGTCTGTTGCAGCGTTCCTTGAATATACTCGGCAAGCTTTTTGGACTGGTCAGTATCTGATGTCAACAGCTCGAATGAAAGTTGATCAACCCCTAACTCAGACTTCGCTTTTTCCCAATATTCTTTGGCTTGTTCTTCATCAAAATCCAAGGTTGTTTGTGCATCTTCAATAAAATCAGCTTTGGTATCTGGGTTGAACGCCAGATCAGAAGGCACAAAACCAACAGCCGCAAGTGAGCCATTGCCTAAAATATTGTCTACAAGCTGCTGCCGATCGATACTATAAGAAATTGCTTGCCGCAGATTTTCATTTCTAAAAGGTGAATCTTCACTAGCCTGATTCATTTCTAAATATTGGGTCGTCGCACTTGGCTGGACGATATAATCATCATGATTGACATTTTGCATCGCCAACTCGCCACTCAACGTAATGTCATCCGCTTGACCACTCTCATATAAATTAAAGGCCGTTGCAGAATCTTTGACAACATCAAAATTGACTTTGGTTAATTGAACATTTGCTGCATCCCAATAGTCTTCATTTTTGGTCAATGACCATTGGATATCGGTTCCTGGACCATCGTATTCTGTTAACATGAAGGGGCCATTATACACGGCATCTTCACTAGTCAAGGCGTATTGATCACCGAAAGATGTCACAGCTGCTTCATTTTGCGGGAAAAAAGTTGGAAAAGCCAACAAAGAAAGGAAATAAGGCGTTGGTTTATCCAATGTGATTTTCACCGTATAATCCCCCTCGGCTTCGATCCCCAACTCGCTCTTATCAGCAGCACCTTCTGCTATCGCAGCAGCATTTTTGACAGGTTCTAACATATAAGCATAATTGGAACCTGTAGCAGGATCGACGGTTCGTTGCCAACTAAAGACATAATCTGCAGCCGTCACCGGATCCCCATTGGACCACTTGGCATCTTCACGCAGGTTGACCGTATATGTTAAACCATCTTCACTGATCACAGCATCTTCACTAGCCCCGGCAATCACCGGTTCATTGTTTTCATCTAGACGATAAAGTCCCTCATACACATTGTTCAAAGTAATAAAACTATAAGAATCTGTCGCCAAAGAAATATCTGCACTCCCCATTTCCGCTGAGAATTGCACAGTGATCTCCTGATCTACATCTGTCGTACTTGAAGCTGATTGGTCATTGTCATCTGAACCATTTTGACAAGCAGCTAAAACAAGACTACTCATTAACACCAAAACGGTCCCTTTTGCTCTTTTCCCCATCTGTTTCATCCCCCTCTAACATTCAGACAATTCAAACAATTCTGCGTGTTAAAAAAAGTGTACCCCTTTCATTGAACACCTGTCAATAGGATCACCGCAAAAAAGAAAGTGTTTACATCCAGATGTGAGGTAAGAGATAATCTCCAAAAGGCCATTCTTTATACTAAAAGATCCGTGATCATTGACAAGCTATCGGTGTATTTTTTTGCCTAAAATAAAATAAATTGGCCAATGAAACGGTCAAAAATATTTCTTCGAAGAAGTAAAAAAAACGTATCTATTTCGAAAAGAGAATGGTACACTGAACAAACGAAGAGTACACTGCACGAGAAAACGAAAGACTTCCCCAAGTATCCATTTTCTCAAGTACTCTTCGGTATTGTGCGTACGTATAACTACTATACGTGCTTTTTTTTATTCTTTAAAGAAAAACGCAACATTGGAACAAACGGTTAAGTCATGTTTGTCCAATCATATATCGATTTTTCCATTGACAATGATTCTCATTCTCGCATATAATCATTCAACATACAGCGATTTTTTTATAAAGGAGGAACCCGAAATGTATATTCGAACAGTCGCTTTTGACGTGCGTCCAGAAGGAAAAGACATCTTCTACAAGAAAATAGCCAAAGATGTTGCATCTATGAAAGAATTTGAAGGCTGTCTAGCCACTGAAGCCTGGTTAGCAGAAACAAAAAAATGCGTGACTTTCCAACTCGTATCTAAATGGCAAGAGAAAAAAGATTTCCAAGCGTGGTTAAAACGACCAGAGCATTTGCAAAAACACCGAGATGCCCATCGCGCCGAAAAAGAAGGGCAAGAAAAACCAAGCATCGTTCTCTCAAAAACAAGCCAAGAATTTTCCCTGATCACAGAATAAAAGCAAAAAGATGACGCCCGAGTTACGTACAGGAGTCATCTTTTTTTATGTTAGCCCGCAAGCAGATTTCTAGATTGTCCACTCATTCAACGTTTTACCTTCATCATCTACCAAAACCAGCCAGCCATTGGTACCGCCATAATAGAGGAACATCCCCATCTCATTGACACTTTTTAATATAACATCTTCTGTTGTTTGATAATCAGTGATCGCGGCTTGATTATCCTGCCGGATTTTTTCGGATAGTCGTGCGGAATAGCCGATTGAACCGTCTTTATTCAACGTCATCTGCTGACTCAGGATCGCCCCTTTTTCGATGCGTACCTGATTCCTCTTTTGCCAATACACGGTGGCTTTACTTCCTTGATAGTCCACATAAAACGGATGTTCACTCAATTGTTTTGTCCATTTATGTTGGGGTTTGCCTGATTTTGCTTTTTTCTCCTCAGCCACAGCCGCGCCTATTGGACGATAGCCTAACCAATCTAGTAATGGATCAAATATGGCTGCACAGGCTTCTACATGCTTGACTTGTTCACTCGGGATCACGGTATCTTCCACATGTGAGATCTGATATTTTTGCCGGTAATACTGTGCCAAATACGCGGCAATGATGTCCCAATTGGGTGTTAAAATAAGCAGACGTACTGGTGTTTTTTTGGCATCATATTGATGGTCATCTAGCACATCCACGATCTGATTGTTTGCTAACAAAAACAAGACACTGTTCTTTTGGATCGACTTTGGCTGATCAATGATCTCCACTTGCCCCGCTTCATCAGGTAACCTAAGCAATAAATGCTGCTGATCAACGTCTATCGTTTCTATCTTCATCTTTTATTTGCCTCCCTAGTGTTTTCCCTAGTATCTTCTAGTATTTTAAGTGCATTATACCATTACAGACAAAATCACTGCGACATGATTGCTTAAAAAAACAGATGATCATTTACCGATCATCTGTTTGTTCCTGAATATGTTCCTGTAGACACGCATTGGTTCCTGTTTGCACAATGCCTATGTTCAATCAACTATAGAAACAATTAGCTAAAGAAGCAATCAACTAATGCTGGTCCGTAGATTTCATCATACTTCGCTATGACACGTCCACATCGTTCCTCGATGTCCTCATAATCGATTCCGTCATAACGAATCACATTTAGGACCACACATTTTTCCATTTTACTAATGACTTCTCCAACAATACGGCGTTTGATCCCCACTGGCTGGCACTCATAAGCTTTTCCTAAAACAACTGTTTCTGCATTCATGTTTTTCTCCTTAAAATTTCATTTTTCTAATTATATTACCATAACATCGTTGAATTCTAATTTAATAAAGCAATATCCCTTCAAATATATATATAAAATAAAAAAAAGCACTTCCATCAGTGGATAGCGCTTTTTTAAACAATATAATCTTTATTTTTTGCTTTCAATCAACAATTGGGCAAATGCCTCTAAATATGTTTGATCGATCGCATCATAACTACCAATTTGGCTGCTGTCTAAATCTAGTACCCCTAGTAACTGATCGCCAGCCTTCATAGGAACAACGATTTCTGACATCGCTGCTGAATCGCAAGAGATATAATTTTCGTGCTCTTTGACATTCGATACGATCATCGTTTGATTCTTTTCAGCGGCTTCACCACAAACGCCTTTCCCTAACTTGATGCGTGTACATGACACACGTCCTTGGAATGGACCTAAGATCAGTTCACCTTCATCAAATAAATAATAGCCCGCAAAAACAGTGTCTGTTAAGGTTTCATTTAATAAAGCAGCAGAATTGGCTAAGTTTGCGATCCAATTACTCTCTGCCTCCAAAAGCCCCTTCAATTGAAGCAACATTAATTCATACATCTCGATTTTTTTATCCATTTGATCACCTCTGTTTTTGATTATAAGCATTCCGCAGTGATTTGTCTTGTAAAAAAACCAATCTTCTCAACAAAATGCGTTGAGAAGATTGGGCCATTTATTAGGCATCAATGACTGTAAATCGTGTATTGTGCTGTTGTGGTGTTTCGATTTCGTCAAGAATTGCTTTGGCTAACGTACCGCCGGAAGTGACTGATTGTTTTTGGTCGTTGAACAACAAGTGATCTTTTCCTGAAATTGCCGGTACAGCTTCCCCTGCTTGGAATAAGTTCCCCGGGGAAATACCTACCCAATCAACATTTTTGACCGTTTGCAAAAACAGATACTCATCTAGCTGATTTTCCGGAATGGCGATCCAGCTTTCACTGCCAGGTGCTTTTTTCAAATCGTTGATATTGCGCTCACCTTGTTCGTTCAGCAAACTGCCCGCGCCTAAAATAAAAAAGAGTCTGGTTTTTTGCTCGCGGAAAAAAGCCACTAATTTCGTTGCCAGATCAACATGCAAATATGCTTGAGCAGGACTCGTTGCAAATGCATCAATGATCACATCAAAATCTTGCAGATCTGATTGCGCTAAAGAAAACGCATCTTTTTCAATGATCAGACTATTTTCCCCTAACTGCGCTTTGGCTTTGGCCGCATTTCTGACAATGGCTACTACTTCATGACCTCTTTGTTGTCCTTCTTTAAAAATAGCCGCTCCTGCATTGCCAGTTGCCCCAATGATCCCGACTTTCATATCCTTCATCCTTTCTGTTGTTTCTTGCTTTCTCTATCCGGTTGTTACTAATTTAATTACAACAAAAGTATAGAAGAATCTTTACCTGCTGTCAAGAATTTGACAGTGCTGATAAAGCCTTCGCAAGAAAGAACGGCCATGTTTATCCCTTTATGCTGTTCACAGATTCGGTTTGAATCCCTTCGATGATTGATTGCAGCGAAATCGCCGCCATTTCAGCTTCTACTTTTTGTTGCAATGCGGCATATGTCTGCTCAAGTACGTTCTGGATATTGCCGCCGACCAAACAATTGGGATTGGTTTTTTTATCCGCATGCAATAGATGATGATCCTTTTCGACACTGTCATAAATATCAAGCAAAGAAATATCTAGTGGCGCTTTGGTCAAAGTTGGATTCGCTTTGCCACGCTGGCTATCGATCAATCCTGCTATCCTCAAATCACTCATGATCCGCCGAACATACGCTGGGTTGGTTTCGACACTTTGGGCAATACGGTCACTTGATAGATCCGTTCCTTTGAACAAATGGATATAAGCAAGGATATGGATGGCATCGCTGTATTTGGTTGAATATTTCATCCGCTCACTCCTTTTCTATCTTGATATCATACCTCTTTTTGCCCAATATGACAAAGGGGGATGACGTTTTGCGTACCTTGCGTCATCCCCTTTCTCTATTTAGATCGATCAATCATGTATACTGTTCTGTCAACGAATCTTTAATAGCCTTTCATCCAGGCAGACTCTAGTTGATTGCCATCTAAATCAATGATCTCATACCCGACCATCACGTCTTCTGGTATCCCCATGTCTACTTGAAAGTAATCGCCGCCGTTGGCCTTGGCTGTTTCAGCAAATTGCTTTGCCCCTTCCGGTGTATCAAAACTAAAGGCCGTCAATGCCCCGCTGGTTTTTTTGGTATCAGCAATCTCTCTGCCATTTAAAAACTGACGATAAAAATCATGTGACAAAAGCATGACCCAAATTGAATCACTCCACATCATTCCACTACTGGTTTCGTTGGAGAATTCATCATTTTTTACAAACCCTAGTGCTTCATAAAAAGCCGTAGCACGTTTGACATCAGTGACTGGTAAATTAACAAAGACCATTTTTTGCTGCATTTTCTATCGTCCTCTCCGCACCATTTAGTGTGTGTGGTTTCATTATACACCAGTTCTTGTCTTCTCCCCTAACGATGCACACGCATTGTTCAGAGATGTTTCGTCACTACACAAGGTGAACCTACTGCCACGCAATTGGCAGGGATATCTTTGGTGACGATACTGCCGGCACCGATGACTGTATTTTTGCCGATGGTCACACCAGGCAAGACAATGCTCCCTGCCCCTAGCCAGACATTGTCCTCAATCGTGACAGGCAAATTATACTGGGCTTTCTTTAAGCGCAATGCTGGATCCAGTGGATGAGTGCCTGCGGCAATCGTCACATTGGGTCCGATCATCACATCATTGCCGATCTCGATGCGGGTATCATCGACTAATGTCAAATTGAAGTTGGCGTAGACATTGTTGCCGATATACGTATTGGCTCCCCAGTTCGCCCGTAATGGTGCTTCGATATAGACATTTTCTCCTAATGCACCTAATAATTGAGCTAAGATCTTTTGTTTAGCTGGCTCATCGGAGGGTCTGATTTGGTTAAAATCGTAAAGCAATTCATTGTATTTCTTTTGTTCTTTGCCGATCTCCGAATTTTCATAATAGATCGAGCCATTGTGCATACGCTGTTTGATTTCTTCTAAGTTCATTTGGTACCCCTTACATTCTAACTGATGATTTACTGTACAATAAACTAAATACTGTGCTCGACTACATGCGAGACATCACTTGCAAAAAAGCAGGTGTGCACCTCAATCTATTTTATGTACAAGACCATTTTATCATGTTTGTTGCTGTGAGGAACCGCTTTTAGACAAATGTATCATTCAAATTATTAGCCAACAAAAGAAAAAAGCCCTTGAAACCAAGGGCTTTTGCTTCATCTGATAATAAATGATTAACGACGAATTTCTTTGATACGCGCTGCTTTTCCGTGTAATGCACGCAAGTAGTACAATTTTGCACGACGTACTTTACCGTAACGAACAACTTCGATTTGTGCAACACGAGGTGTGTGCAATGGGAAGGTACGTTCAACACCGACACCATTTGATACTTTACGTACTGTATATGTTTCGCTGATTCCAGCACCGCGGCGTTTGATTACAACACCTTCGAATAACTGGATACGTTCCCGTGTACCTTCGACAACTTTCGCATGGACGCGAACAGTGTCACCAGGGCGGAAAGCTGGGATATCACTACGTAATTGTTCTTGAGTTAGTTCTTGAATCAATGGATTCATTTTTATCATTCTCCTTATTCCCAAACATTCATAAAGCCATCAGCTCCAGCGGAACATCGTAATAGTTGAGTTTACACTCACTGAAATATCTTACCATAGAATACACTCTGCTGTAAAGAAGATTTTCTTGTCAGATGCAAATTACTGCGATGGATCAAGCTTCAGCTTTGATTTCCTCAAGCAGCTGCGCCATTTCAGGTGTCAATGGATACTCAGCCAACATGTCTGGCCGACGCAGATAGGTGCGACGCAAGGATTCTTTCAATTGCCACGCTTCAATCAGCTTATGGTTGCCATTCATCAAGACAGCCGGCACTTCCATCCCTTCGAAGACAGCCGGACGGGTATATTGCGGATGTTCTAATAAGCCAGTCGAGTGAGAATCGGTTTGGGCAGACAGATTGTTGCCCAGTACTTCTGGCAACAAACGAACTGTGGCATCGATCATCACCATCGCCCCTAGCTCACCACCTGTCAACACATAATCCCCTAAAGAAACTTCATCCGTCACCAAACTGCGGATCCGTTCATCATACCCTTCATAATGACCGCAAATAAAAACCAAATGTTCTTCTGCAGAAAATTCTTCGGCCATTTTTTGATTGAAGGGCTTCCCTGCGGGGTCTAATAAAATGACCCGCTTTTTGACATCTGGCGTCTGTGCTTCAATGGCTTTCAAGTTGTCATACACCGGTTGGACTTTCAACAACATCCCCGCACCGCCACCATAAGGATAGTCATCAACGGTTTGGTGCTTGTTGTCCGAGAAATCGCGGAAATTTGAGACATTGATCTCTAACAATTCTTTTTCACGGGCTTTGCCTATGATCGATTCGCCTAGCGGCCCATCGAACATGCGTGGAAACAACGTCAACACATCAATCCGCATCATCCAACAACCCTTCTGGAATCTCCACTTGAACTTCTCCACTGGCAAGGTCGATTGCTTTGACGACCGATTCAATGTATGGGATCAACGCATCTTTCTTTCCTTTGCGTTGGATGACCCAGACATCATTGGCACCTGGTGACAAAATTTCTTTGACTTTGCCGATCACTTGATCGTTTTCTAAAACGGTCAAACCAATAATATCATGGTAATAAAATTCATTTTCTTCTAGCTGCGCCAAATCTTCTTTGGATACTTTTAGGATACCGTTACGGAATGGTTCAACATCATTGATGTTCGGATAGCCTTCAAAGGTCAGCAAATCAAAGTTTTTATGTTTGCGGTGACCCGAAACGGTCAAGTCTAACGCTGGCTGATTTTCACGAAACAAGGTTAATTGCTTGCCTTTACGGTAGCGTTGTTCCGGAAAGTCGGTTTGGGAGATCACCCGCACTTCTCCACGAATACCATGGGTATTGACGATCTTGCCTACATTTAAATATTCGGTCACGTTCGTTCCTCATTTCTTCTGATTTCTATCCTATTTTAGCACAGGCAATGCCTGAATTCTACCTGTAAAACCCGTCGCTCCTTTTCGTTTGATGGACAAAACGCGCCTCTCTTCGATGAAGCGATCATCGAAGAAAGGCGCGTCGAATCCCCTATTTCTACTCAGAGATACGAGTGATGATTATTGATTCATCGATACAGCCATCTCTAGTGCCGAAATGGCCTCTTGATGTTCAACAGTATAGACGCGATCGTCTTCTTGCCACACAACAGTTGTGGCAAGATAATCATCTTGTCCCATATCGATTGTGATTTGGCCCACATCTGGGACAGGCAGCATATGTTCTTCTAGATAGGCAACGACTTCTTTGGCTTGACCTGTCGGATCTTGCTGGTCTTGGTTTACTGCGCGCACGGTTAACGACCAATTGCCTTCTTGCCAGCTCAGGTATGTGGATCCAGCTGCCCCTTGGCTATGCCCGGTGATGCCATGGCCCAAATCGACTGCTTGTCCACCTTCATCTGCTGTGACATTGACCGCTGCAGCGGCATCCTCTGTTGCGTCGTAGACTTTTGTCTTATATCCCGCAATCGCCGTTTCATTATTCAATGTCGTATCGTTGACTGCTCGTTGCGTATCCAATCCATAGTAAAGGATCGACAAATCATTTTCATCGCCATCCGTGGCTGCATTGACGATTTTATCTTCACCAACTGGTACTTTGGCAGGCAAAGTGATGTTCGGAAAGTTTTTTGCCAATTGATCAAATGCACTGGCCTCACCTGTCGCAGTGTCTTCTTCGCTGTCACTATCCATATCGGATGACACTGAAGACATCTCACTGCTCGTGCTGTCAGTTGTCATACTTTCACTCGTTTGGGTACTTATTTGTTCACTGGTTGATGTACTTGACTGGGTTTCATCTGTATCGCCACTGCTGCAAGCTGCCAAAGCGCCAACAGTCAATAAGGTCATCAATAATCCAACTTCTTTTTTCACAATAAATTCCCCCTTCACTTAAGCATACGCCTGCCTAAAAAAAATGACAAACAATGCACACTGTTTGTCATTTTTCTCATTAAAATGAAAGATTACTGATCCAGCGTTGGATCGTTGATCCGATGTCTTTGAGCCATTGGACAAGTTGATCGCCTAGCGTGTATAGATCACCCCAGCGAAAGTTTTGCGTCCATTGGTTTAGCTGCGTTATAATTTCCTCGCGATAGACCCATAGCAGAAAGAGCAACAATAAAATGCCTAATGTCCGCCATAAAAATGAACCGACTTTATAAATAAAGACCACGATCAGCAATACCACGATCCATGCAATGATTTGTGACATTTGCTCCACCTCCCTCTCGCATATTATCGCAAAAAACAGACCTTTTGTCATACATCTCGAGAATGAGATCATACAAAAAAAGCATTCCTTAAAAAAGAATGCTTTCGTTTCTTACTTATTTGCCATCAATGATATTCAAACGAACTTTTTTGGGTCCATTGGTGCGCACACCGTAAACGATCGTCCGTATCGCTTTCGCGACACGACCTTGTTTGCCGATGATGCGCCCGATATCTTCAGGTGCTACGGTAAGATTATACTCTAAGAAATCATCTGATTCGACCACATCAAGTTGAATCTCATCAGGCTTGGTAACCAATGGTGAAACGATCATTAAGACTAATTCTTGCAAATCTTTCATCCGAGGTCACCTTATTTCTTTGCGTATTTTGCTTCGTGATGTTTTTTCATAACGCCTTCTTTAGAAAGGATATTACGAACTGTATCAGAAGGTTGTGCGCCTTTAGACAACCAATCTAGAACTAAATCTTCTTTGATCGTTACTAGAGCTGGATCTTGTAAAGGATTGTAAGTACCTACTGTTTCGATGAAACGTCCATCACGAGGAGAACGTGAATCTGCTACGACAATACGGTAAAAAGGTTTCTTTTTAGAACCCATACGTTTTAAACGAATTTTAACTGCCATTATTTACACCTCCATATGTTTTAATCACAAGAGCTAGTTTAACAGGTTTTCACGACGGTGTAAAGAGTTTTTTCTTTACAGTTAAAAAAAAGCGCAATTTCCCTTCATGGATATCTTTTGCCAGAATAAAAAATCACGCGTATCATTAGTAGTAGCACAAAATCTTTACGCACAATACTTTTTATTTGCACTTTTAACTTACTTTTGGTAAGTTAAAAGAGTAATCAAACACAAGGAGGAATTTTATATGTCAAAAAAAATTGGTTTTATCGTAGGTAGCTTACGCGAAGACTCATTCAACAAAATCGTGGCCAAAAAATTTGCTGAATTATTACCTGAAGGCTTCGAAGCAGTCTTCCTTGAGATTGGACAATTGCCTTTCTATAACGAAGACTTGGATGTAGAAGGCCATATCCCAGCTGAATGGACTAGCTTCCGTCAAGACGTGCAAGGCGTAGATGGAGTCTTCTTCTTCACACCGGAATACAACCGATCTGTACCAGCCGCATTAAAAAATGCCTTAGATGTTGGTTCTCGTCCTTACGGCGCAAGCAGCTGGGGAGGCAAACCTGCATTGGTTGTCAGCGTATCACCTGGTGCGATCGCAGGTTTCGGTGCCAATCATCACTTGCGTCAATCTCTTGTATTCTTAGATATGCCAACCATGCAACAACCTGAAGCATACATTGGCGGTATCACAAACTTGATTGATGAAAACAATGAGATCAAAGCAGATACTGTGAGCTTCTTCCAAACCATCACAGACAAATACATTGAATTTTTCAATCGCTTCAACTAAACAGCCTACTAATAGAGGTGCAGCATTTGCTGCACCTCTTTTCATTGCGCTATTGATGTCTTGCGGGCCGCACATAATGCAATTCAATCAGTTCCCCCATTTGCGTTGTATCGACGAATTGCAACCGTGATGCGTAGTCCCCTTCTTGAAACAATCGTTTCCCGGATCCCAGCAGCACTGGCGCGATTTGGATGTACCACTCATCGATCAGGTCTGCTTCTAGAAGCGGTTGCAGCAGCTGCCCGCCGCCAACGACCCAGATGTTTTTTGCTTTATGGGCGTGTATGAATGCAACTGGATCCTCTTCTACAATCGTAGCATCTGGCAAGGGCGCAGAAAGCGTGCGTGAAAAGACATAGTTTTCTTTCTCTGGATAAAGCAATGCACCTGAAAGCAGCTTCTTTGCTTCTTGATAGGTTTTACGTCCCATCAATGTCGTATCGATTGTCTTGAAAAACGCTTCATAAGTCGTCTGCTCACCTGTCTCTGTTTCAAATAACCAGGTCAATCCGTCCTGTTGATCTGCTAAAAAACCATCTAAACTAATCGCGCCATAAAAAACAACTTTCCCCATATCTTTCATCCCTTCTTAGTTATAATCCGATGTATCAAACTTCACGGCCCTGATCTTGACGGCAAATACACGTAACCAAATGGTCATTGACCATACCGACTGCTTCCATAAACGCATAAATCGTGGTGGTACCCACAAATTTGAATCCCCGCTTTTTCAAATCCTTTGCCAATTGATCAGAAACAACTGAATGTGTCGGCACTTCAGTGATAGCTTCAAAGTGATTGACGATTGGCTGATCGTTGACATATTGCCACAAGAACGCCGCAAAACTGCCATATTCTTTTTGGATTGCCAACACCTGTTGGGCATTATGGATCGCCGCTTCAATTTTGCGCCGATTGCGAATGATCCCAGCGTCCGTCATCAATGAGTCAACTTTTGCTTCGGTGTATCCGGCAACCGTTTGAATATCAAAGTCATCGTATGCTTGATCAAAATTTGCCATTTTATTTAAAATCGTTTGCCAACTTAGCCCCGCTTGATTCATATCGAGAACGAGTTTTCGAAATAACTGTTGGTCATCATATTCAGGTCTTCCCCAAACTGTATCGTGGTACACTTGCATCGCCGTATTGCTCATCGCCCAATCACATCTTGTCACACTACCAACTCCTTTTTACATATTTTAACATAAAGCTCTTTACTTCCACTAGTGTACTGCGTATACTAGTACACATAAACAGAAAGGAGCTGATAGCCATGGTCAGTATCAATAAGACCAGCAGCAAACCTTATTATGAACAATTAGTATTAAGCCTTAAAGAAGACATTATCAACGGTATATTGGTTGCTGGAGATCAAATTCCATCTGTACGGGAAATGGCAAAAACACTGCTGATGAATCCAAATACGGTCAGTAAAGCCTACAAAGTCCTAGAGACGGAACAAATCCTAGTGACCATCAAAGGGAAGGGAACTTTTGTCCAAGAAACAAATCGCTTGCCCAGAGATGAATTGCGGATTCAACAGCTGAGAGAACGGCTAAAAGAACTTGTGATCGAAGCTACGCACTTACACCTCAGCATCCAAGAAATCACAGAATGGTTAGCAGCATTTGAAAATGAATTGGGAGGCGATTTAAAATGAAGATTGAACACGTAACAAAGTTGATTGACCAACAGACGATCTTAGAAGATGTCAATTTTGCCTTAGGCAGAGGTGAGATCGTCGGCTTGATTGGCCGAAACGGTTCTGGAAAAACAACTTTATTTCGAACCATCGCAGGCCATTACCTGCTAGATGATGGGGAAATATCGGTAGACGATCAGCGCATAGATCTTTATCCTGAATTCAAGGAACAAATTTTTTATATTGACGAAAAAGAGAACTTTCTTAATGCGTATTCCTTAAAGAAAATCAATCAGTTTTATCGATTGGCTTATCCTCGATTCGATCAAGATTTATATTTGGAAACGATGCATGCCCATGGGTTACCACTCAATCATGCTTATCGCCGGATGTCCAAAGGGATGCAAGGCTTGTACAAAATGATTTTAGCCATTGCATCAAATGCAACTTTCTTACTCTTAGATGAACCCTTTGATGGTTTAGACGTCATCGTACGCAAGAAAGTGGTTGGTCTACTATTAGAAAATTTAGGCGAAACACAACGGACGGCTTTGATTGCTTCTCATAATCTAAATGAATTAGAAACGATCATCGACCGCGCACTTTTGATCAAGGGCAAGACGATTGAAGCTGATTATCGCCTAGAGACTTTGAGAGAACATGCCCGCAAGATCCAATTGGTCTTTCGCAGCAAGCAAGTGCCGCCGCTGATCAAACAGCATGCAAAATTGATCCATCGACAAGGCCGGGTACTGGTGGCATTGTTTGAACATTACGATCAAACCTTAGCGGATGACATTCGTCGGTTAGAACCATTGTTGTTCGAGGAATTGCCATTGACTTTAGAAGACTTATTCGAGGCCAACCTCAGCCGCGAAACTTTGATGAAAGGGTAAAGGTGACTATATGTTGACTCAAATTTTTAAAGAACGTTATGGCAAAACATTGATTGGGGCTTGTTTGATCTTGATTGCCATCTATCTTGGTGCCGGCTGGCAGAGCCAAAAAGACTGGCACACGCAATATAACTACTTGTATTCAGATGAATTTATCTATGACTATACCAACCATCCTTCTAATTACGTCAAAAGTTACGACGGTGAGAAAGAAATTCGCTACGAATCGATTGATGCCTATCGGCAAGATGTATTGACAATTGGCAAAAATCACGACGGGAATGATACGTATTTTTACAATGATTTCAGTTATGCCCAACCTCAATTGATTCTGCTGACGCTATTCATTTTAGGTTTTCTGGCCTTTTTTGTAGACTATCGAACCAATTTCACCCGCTTTCTACTCACCTTGCCAGTACAGAAAAAAACACTTTTTCGAAAAAAAATAGGTTTTGTTTTGTTACCGATCAGTATGGCTTTATTGATTGGCATCGTGGGAAATTGTTTGATTCGGTCATTGATGATCGACCAATCCTACTTTATGATCCCTATAGCAAACTTGCTCTTATCTGGCCTAAGTACATTCTTTACCAATATACTGGTCTTTATGGCTGGCTTGTTTTTAGGAATCTCACTAGGCAATCTCGTGGCTGGTCCCCTTTCCGTCTTGTTCGTTCTTTTTCTATCAACGATCGGCAGCAATTTTTACATTAGTTTCCGACTATTATACAGTTTGGCTTTCTTGAACGGAAAGGAAGATGTCTATGCGCCTTTTTCGCTATGGATCGCTTGGCCAGAAGGAAGGTACTACGACTGGTGGGTATATCTTTTATATGCAGGGCTGTTCTTGCTTTTATTCGTAGTGATGGAAAAAGTCTTTCTTGCTTTGTCATTGGATAACGAAGGGGAGTATGTGACAGTGCCCTTCTTAAGAGCACCTGCCTATTGGATCATGTCCCTAGGCACTTGGTTCTATCTGTTCATGGCCAACTACTATCCCCACGATTTCTTTTATATCAAACTGTATGATGACTTTTCTGAGACCTATCAAGGGATCATCTTCAGATCCTTGCTGCTGCTCTTCGTCTGCTTGATCATCAGTCTACTGATGGTCTACCCGAAAGCACTCATGGGTTGGTGGCACAAACGGCGGAACAAACTTACTTAAATCTCATTGACACTTTGAATCAGTTTTACGCTTCTAGTAAAACTGGTTTTTTTGTTGGCTTTTTTGTATGATAGGGTTAAAGGAGGAGGAAAATGAAAAAGATGTTGATTTATATTGGTGTCGTGGTTGGTGTGATCATCGTGGCATTGTTTTGCTACATCGCGTATTTATTCTTAAGTTATCAGCGTATTGCTGACAAACAGGTCCTGACACCTGAAAACAACAATCAAGAAGTCTTGACAACTGACCAACGCTATCGTGGCATGACTTTCAATATTGGGTATGGTGCTTACACTGCCGATTATACCTTCTTTATGGACGGTGGCAAAAGTTCTCGGGCCAAAGACCAAGCAACTGTTGAAGGCAATATGACTGGCGTAGCTGAAACGACCACAGCGATTGATCCAACGATTTCCTTTTTCCAAGAAGTCGATCAAGATGGTGATCGCTCTCGGCACGTAAACGAAGTGGCCTTTTTACAAGAACAATTTCCAAACAACAGCAGTGTCTACGCACAAAACTACCAATCTGCTTATTTGTTCTACCCATTCTTGGATCCCATCGGACAAGCGACATCTGGCCTCGTCACCCTTGCCAAAAGCGACATAACAGAAGCGATCCGCTATTGCTTGCCGATCGAAACCAATTTTAATAAATTTTTTGATTTGGACCGTGCCTTTTCTGTCAGTCATATTCCTGTATCAAATGGCAAAGAACTGATTGCGATCAATGTCCACTTGTCAGCTTATACCGATGATCCTGCGGTGCAAGAAGCACAGATCAATAAATTATATGATGTGATGACGCAGTCTTATCAAGCCGGTCATTATGTATTGGTTGGCGGCGACTTCAACCATGATATGCTTGGGGACAGCCCAACGATTTTCAATACGACCGCCGAGCGGCATAGTTGGGATCAGCCTTTCCCAGAATCAACTTTGCCTGAAGGGTTCACGATTCCTAAAGGCACTATCGCCGAAGACGCGATTCCCACTACCCGCAAGTTGGATATTCCCTATGAACCTGGGGTTTCTTATGTGAGTGTGCTAGATGGGTTTATGGTGTCCGACAATATCTCGGTCCAAGAGGTTGCCGTTCATGATGGTGGATTTACCTATTCTGATCATAATCCAGTTGTGATCGATTTTAAGTTGAATGAGCAGTAAGATAAAAACCCCCGCTCACTTGATATGAGCGGAGGCTTTATTGATCAATCAATCTCTTTTATCGTCTTTCTTGTCAAAGAAGTCATTCACTTTGCGGGATACATCATCTGCAAAGTCTTCTACTTTGTCTTTGGCTTTGCCGTATTTATTTTGGGCTTTGCCTTTCAATTCTTCGGAGTCATCCCCCGTAAGTTTACCTTTTGTTTCAGTTACTTTACCTTCTACACGATCCTTGTTTGTCATCGTCAATGCTCCTCTCATCATTTCTATAAACCAATAGTAGCACCAACTGTGGGAAAGTACGAATGATTTGCTTGCCAATGCACGAGCAGCAAAAAAGCAGCCATTGAACGACTGGCTGCCTAATAGCGTATTTTTCTATTGAATCAAAAGCGCATTATTTCCGCTTCTTCTTCTTTTTCTTTTGCTTCTTGACCATGCGGTTCATCGCCATTTTGCCTAATTTACCTTTGACGCCACCACCGAACATTTGATCCATCCCAGGAATATTCATGTTGCCTTTGCTCATTTGCTGCATCATTTTACGGGATTCTTTGAATTGTTTGATCATTCGATTGACTTCGACTACACTATTTCCTGAACCAGCTGCGATTCGACGGCGTCGGCTTGGGTTCAATAGATCGGGGTTTTCCCGTTCCGCTGGTGTCATAGAATAGACCATAGCTTTTTGTCGGGCAATTTGCTTAGGATCGACTTTGACATTTTCAATCCCTGGCATTTGACTCATCCCAGGAATCATTTTCAATAAATCTTCAATCGGTCCCATCCCCATGACTTGATCGATCTGTTCAACGAAGTCATTGAAGTCAAAGGAATTTTCCTTCATTTTTTGGGCAAGCTCTTCTGCTTTTTTCTCATCATAATCTTGTTGGGCTTTCTCGATCAGGGTCAGCATATCCCCCATACCCAAAATACGACTTGACATGCGATCTGGATGGAAAACTTCCAAATCAGTCAGTTTTTCACCAGTACCAGTGAATTTGATCGGTGCCCCGGTCACTTGACGAATCGATAACGCGGCCCCCCCACGGGTATCCCCATCTAATTTGGTGATGACCACACCTGTGATGCCGAGTTGTTGATTGAAGCTTTCTGCCACATTGACCGCATCTTGCCCGGTCATCGCATCGACCACCAATAAGATTTCATTCGGTTGGGCTAAATCCTTGATTTGCTTCAATTCGTCCATCAATTGTTCATCGATATGCAACCGGCCGGCTGTATCAATCAACACATAATCATTTTTCTTTTCTTTGGCAACAGCCAATCCTTGGCGTACGATCTCGACTGGGCTGACATCTGTACCCATATCAAAAACAGGCACATTCAATTGCTGACCCAATACTTTCAATTGGTCAATGGCCGCTGGTCGGTAAATATCGCCGGCGATCATCAACGGCCGTGCATTCTCCGTCTTCATCAAATGATTGGCTAATTTGCCGGCGAAGGTCGTTTTACCGGCCCCTTGCAAACCTGCCATCATAATGATCGTTGGGATCTTTGGAGACTTTTCGATGCCTACGGTTTCAGAACCTAGCGTTTTGGTCAGTTCTTCATCGACGATTTTGACGATTTGTTGTGCTGGGGATAGACTATCTAAGACTTCAACACCAATTGCCCGCTCGCGGACATTTTTGGTGAATTCTTTTACGACTTGCAAATTCACGTCGGCTTCAAGTAGCGCCAGACGAATTTCCCGCATCATTTCTTTTACGTCCGCTTCAGTCACTTTTCCTTTGCGGCGTAGTTTGCTCATTGCCTGCTGGAGGCGATCTGTTAAACTTTCAAATGCCATTCATATTCATTCCTTTATTCTTCGATTTCTTGAAACTGTTGGATAAACCCTTGTAACATTTCATCTTTCGGATAATGGGTTTGTGTGTATTCCGTGATTTGTTCAAGCAATGTTTCTCGCATAATGTAGTTAGAAAACAAGTGCAGCTTTTTTTCATAATCTTCTAAAATACGTTCCGTCCGTTTGATATTATCATAGACTGCTTGGCGGCTGATTTCATATTCTTCGGCAATCTCACCTAAAGAAAAATCATCTGCATAATATAATTCCATGTAATTCATCTGTTTTTCTGTCAGCAATGTGGAATAAAATTCAAACAAAGCGTTCATTCGATTGGTTTTTTCAATTTCCATTTGCTTCCTCCAGGCTTTCAAGCCACTCGACATCCGACATCACTTGCAAGCCTTGTTGGCGAAAATACGCACAAGCAACGCCGACACCGGCTTTTTTGATACCAGAAAACTGACCGTCATAAATCATGCGGCTGCCGCATGATGGGCTTTTTTCTTTGAGTATCAATTGATCGATTTCTAATTTTTGCAGCTTCTGATACGCTAAGATCGCGCCAGCTTTAAATTGTTCTGTGACATCTTCTCCTGAAATCGTCCTGACGATTGCTTGACCTTGCCAGACTGTTTCTCCATCACCGCCAATGATTTCTGCTGGTTCCCTAGGGATCGGCAACCCCCCCAGAACTTCTGGACAGACCATCACGGCTTGACCTGTTTGCACAAGTGTCATCAACTGAGGCACTGTTTGACTTCTTCCATCGTAGCGGCATAAAACACCGCCAAGACATGCACTGATCCCAATCATTCAAACCCCTCAGCTTTCTATGAAATCGTCCTCTATTATAGCATTTATTTAGCCGATACAATAGTACCAATTCCCTATTCGTGCTAAAATAGGTCTTGTTCGTTGAAAATCATTCGTTTCTTAAAAAGAAACCAAAGGAGTACATATGAAAAAAATTCTAGTTGTGGATGATGAACCGTCTATCGTCACACTTTTGACCTTTAATTTAGAAAAAGAAGGCTACCGCGTGGTTTCGGTGGCTGATGGGAAAGAAGCTTTTGAAATGGCTGTAGCCGAAGCCTTTGATTTTATCATTTTGGATGTCATGCTGCCTTCAATGGATGGGATCGAGATCACAAAAAAATTACGCCAAGAAAAAATCGAAACCCCTATTTTGGTATTAACAGCCAAAGATGATCCGATCGATCGGATATTAGGCTTAGAAATTGGTGCTGATGATTACTTGACGAAGCCTTTTAGTCCTAGGGAAGTGCTTGCACGGATCAAAGCCATTTCCAGACGCTTAGAGCCTAGAGGCATGCGTGAGGAAGATAAACCAGCCGAAATGATCCAAGTCGGCAAGATCGTCGCTGATATCACCAACTATCAAGTCACTGTTGCTGGTGAAAAAATCTTTTTGACCCCTAAAGAATTCGAACTTCTGGTCTACTTTATGAAACGTAAAGGACGGGTCATTGACCGCGATACCTTACTCAATCGTATTTGGAATTTCGATTTTGATGGGCAAAGCCGCATCGTTGATGTTCATATCAGTCATTTAAGGGAAAAAATCGAGAAAGATCCAAAACAGCCAGAATATTTGGTGACAGTACGAGGATTCGGCTATAAGTTTCAGGAGCCGGATAGATGAAAAAACGCTTTGGCTATAGTTTATGGGCCATCTTGCTATTTATCGTTTTTTTCCTTTGCTGGCAGTTATTGAGCAGTTTCTATCGCCAGCAAGTGATCGCACAGCAAGCCGATTTTTTAGAAGAAAAAGCCTCGATCTTTTTAGATCTTTCCCAAACCCAAACAGACACATTGCAGCAGTTCGCTGATGCCTATGTTCAAAATGGCAATAGCCGGATGACCTTAATGGATGCGCAAGGCACCATTATGTATGATACGTATGATCATACATTGCATGAGGACCGTTCAAATCGACCCGAAGTCCAAGCTATTTTGCGAGGCAGCAGCGTCGGCCAGTCACTTAGAGAAAGTGATACGTTACATGAAGAATTGCTGTATGTGGCTGTGCCAATCAAAGAAGACGGCAATCTTACCCAAATTCTCCGCATTGCAGAGCCCACAGCTGCCTTTTTTGCTAAAAGCCAATCGATCGAACAATCGATCTTACTGGTCTATGTTCTGTTCTGCTTGTTTATCAGCGTGCTGATTTTTCACACACTGCGCCAAAAAAATCGGCCCGTTCAAACAATTTTGCCTGTCATCAAAAAAATGATTTCATCCCCTGAACAACAAGCGATCATCATGCAAGAAACACCAGAGCATGATGAACTCTATCAATTGATCAATCAACTCAGCGAACAAATGAGCCAAACATACCGCGCGTATGCAGCTTCAGAAGCGCAGCTGTATGACTTGTTGGGTGAATTGATGATTGGCGTCTTTATCATTGATGACGAGGACCAATTGTTGTTGATGAATCCAACGATGCAAGATCAACTCGCGATTTCCCAAATGCCACCTATGCCAGTGGCATTTACTGAAGTCATCCATGATACGCAATTGATTCAGTTGATTTATCAGTTCACAGAACATACCCCTGTATTACATGCAGAAACAACCATTGGCAGTGACCATCCACGTGTCCTTGATATCACTTTGCGTTCATTTCAGGAAAAGCAACGGATCGGTTTGGTTTACGACTTGACGAGAATCCGGCAGTTAGAAAAAATGCAGCAAGATTTCGTCGGCAACGTGTCCCACGAACTGAAAACACCAGTCACATCTTTGATTGGTTTTACCGAAACATTGCTTGATGGTGCGAAAGAAGATCCTCAAACGTTGCAGGCTTTTCTGGAAATCATTCAAAAAGATGCCTATCGTTTGAAAAATCTGATCCAAGAAATTATCCAGCTTTCAAAGAATAGCGACTCGTTTGCTTACGAAGATCAGCCGATTGATGTCGCTGCGCTCGTATCGAGTATTACGCAAACTTACAAACCCCTTGCTGATCAAAAACAATTGGTTTTCGAGATCCATGGTCCAAACCAGCTATCCATCACAAGTAAGCTAGAATTGCTGCAGCCAATCATCAAGAACTTGATTGAAAATGCTGTGACTTATGCCAAACAAGGGGGTACCGTCACATTGTCTTATCAGATTGTTGGTTCCAATCTACGCCTTCAAGTAGCTGATCAAGGAATTGGGATCGCCGAAGAAGACCAAGAACGGATTTTTGAACGCTTTTATCGTGTAGATAAAGCCCGTGCCCGCAATTCCGGCGGAACCGGCTTAGGCTTAGCGATCGTCAAAGATTACACGACGATTTTAGGCGGCACGATCTCCGTTGACAGTTTCCCTAACGTGGGTACGACTTTTACGTTGACATTTCCATTAGATAACTAAACAACCACGGCACAGATAGTCACTGTTTGTGCCGTGGTTGTTTTTACGTGTTTCCCGTGCTTCTCATCAACAACATTTATTTGACTAATTTTGTTCCGTTGGCATTGATATAACCATACCATGTGCCTTTGCTGTCGTATAGTGAATAATAGGTGCTGCCATTAAAATGATTGTAATAGACCTTGACTTGGAACGTTTGCCCATATAAATTGCTGCTTTTGTTTCTTTCTTTCCATGAAAAGTTTTGCCAAATTGAATAATTCTTACTCGAGATCGTGACCGATTGGTTGCTGGAGATTGCAACACCGCCTGCGTTGTTGGCGACTTTGGTTCCAGTGGCATTGATATAGCCATACCATTTGCCCTGATTGTCATACAGTGAGTAATAGACACTGCCATTCAAATGTTCATAGCGAACTTTGACCAAAAATGTTTGATTCAAGTAATCTTTGCTGGAATATTTCAATTTCCACGAAAAATTTTGCCAGATCGAATAGTTGGCACTTTTGATCGTAACGTAGCGCCCGTCTGAGATCGCTGGACCTTGATTTGCTTGCACGCTCAATTTGTTTGTGGGGATATAACCAATCCACGTCCCATTCATATCGTAGACTGAATCATAGACTGTACCATTGAAATGTCGGTACGTACCGGTCACTTTATATGTGTTTTTTAACATCGCAGCTGTCACTTTCGTGGTTTTATTAAAGCTAAAATCACGATAGATCGTGTCTTGTTGTTTAAACTTCACATAGGTATTTTTTGATTGCCAATTGCCTTGTGCACCGGTCGCGACTTTGGTTCCGCCAGCATTGATATAGCCAACCCATTTCCCTTGATTGTCATACAGTGAATAATAAGTACTGCCATTGATATGCTCGTAGCGGACTTTGATTTGCAATGTTTGACCAAGGTACGCTTTTGAATCAGCTTTCTTTGTCCATGAGAAATTTTGCCATATTGTATAATTGTCTTTGGTGATCGTTGCATAGCGGCCGTCTGAGATGGCTCCACCTTGTCCTTGACTGATAAAATTTTTATTGTAATCCGAATTCATGTCAAACGTACCGGAAACGCCTGGGAAGGTTACATTATAGGTCCATTGCCACGCACTATATTCTGTATGCTTTTGCAAGGTAGGTTGATACGGATACTGGGCGATCCAAACCTTATTCTTACCCAAAGCTTCTGGATCAATCACTTTCTCTGTGATCCATGAGATACCGATATAATGATGGGTATTCGTATAGCCCAGAGCCTTTAAGCGATTTTCAAAGACTTTCGCTAATGCCGTGTGATCGGCTTTATTTTTTATAGTCGATTCCTCGTAATCATTGACCATCAACATTGATGTTGGCAAATTCAATTGTTTGGCATAGCTGACAAAATAATCTGCCTCTGCTTTGGCACCACTTTCCGTAGTGTACCAGCTATAATGATAGACGTGTACGATCAATCCTGCCGCTTTGGCATTGGCGATCTGAGAAGCTGCTAAAGGATTTTGATAGGATGTTGCTTCGGTCAATTTGACGACCACTGCGGACACACCATAGCTTTTAATGATCTTGAATTGATCTACAGTAATCATGCCATTATGAGAAGAGATGTCGATGAAATCTTGGCTAGGTGTCGTGGAATCCCCGGCTTCAACATACGGAACCGAAGAAGCCGCACGTAACTCACGTGCCAGGCTGACCTTAATGTCAGAACGATTGCGATAGGTTGGATCCAATCCTAAACTGGTATCATAATACACTTGATCTTCTGTTGGTTGGGTTTCACTAGTTGATAACGCTTCTGATGCATCGACTGATGACGAAACTGTCGTTTCTGCAGTACTAGAAGCAATCGTTGATGTGCTGGTTTCTGATGATGCAGTACCGTTCGTATTGCTTTCGACACTTGATGAACTTTCGGTCTGTTGTGTCGCAGGTTCAGTGACAGTTGTTGCACTTGTACTGCTTGATGTTTCACTGCTTAATTCTGTTGTTTCTGCATATGTACCGACAGCGCCCCAGAAAAATATTGTGACTGCACATACCCCTAATCTTATACGTTTCATTTTACCCCTAATCATTTTTTTCCCCTTTCAATTACCGTTGCTTCTATTTTACCGAAAAAAAAAGGAAAAAAACACCGAAAAAGATAAATTTAACGGAATTACTTTGCATAAATATGACATTGCTATTTTTCTATGATTCATCTATACCTACTGTCCACGCTATGATCTCATGCTTCGTGACAAACAATGACCAAATAAATGTATAAAAAGCGCACCTTCTCTTGGGAGAAGATACGCTTGGGGGCACTATATTTATTCGACGTTGGTGACATCTCCGTCTACACTGCGTTCAACTTTCATGTCAGTGATCGGCAAGTAGCCTAGATCTTTGACCGCGCCTTGTTGGACATCCTCCGTCAAGATATAATCAAGGAATGCTTTGACATTGGCATCTGGTTCACCATTGGTATACATGTGTTCATAAGACCAGATCGGCCATTGATTGTCTGCAATAGTTTCGGCCGTTGGTTCAACACCATCCAGTGACAACGCTTGAAGTGTATCATCTAAATAAGACAAAGCAAGATAGCTGATCGCTCCTGGTGTTTCAGCAACGATTTTGCGCACCGTCCCTGAAGAATCCTGTTCTTGCGTTTGGATCGTTTCAGCACCGTCTAGACCCCATTTTTCAAATGTCGCCCGTGTACCGCTGCCTGAAGCACGGTTGATGACCGCAATTTCTTGATCCGCACCGCCTAACTCAGACCAATTGGTGATTTTTCCTGTAAAAATACCAATCAGATCTTGTTTGCTGATGTCCGTCACGCCAACTTCTTTGTTGACAACAGGCGCCATACCCACCACTGCGACTTTATGATCCACTAGCTTACTTGCATCAACGCCGTCTTTTTCTTCGGCAAAGACATCTGAATTACCGATTGTTACAGCGCCGGCTTCCACTTGACTCAAACCAGTGCCGCTGCCGCCGCCTTGGACTGTAATTGTATAGTTGGGATTTTCTGATGTATAACTTTCACTGGCTGCCTCAACCAAAGGCTGCAATGCAGTTGATCCTACTGCTAAAATTTCTACGTTTTCTGTTGCAGCGCTACCGGAAGAAGCCGATCCGCTGGCAGCTTGGCTGCTTTCTGTGCTGGCACCCGAGCTGCCACAGCCCGCTAATAATAATCCTGTTGCAAAAAATAAAAGTCCCAATTTTTTCATTCGATAAATCTCCTTTCGTTATAGTCCTAGTGTAGCAAGACGGTGTAAACCCTTGATAGATTTCATGTAAAGATTCGATTGAGTTCTGTAAATCTTTTGTAAACAAAAGGTTTGCGTTGGCACACCTTGCTTCTGTTTATCGCTGATTTCCTGTATGGACACAAAAAAAAGAGCATCATCTGCTCTTTTCTTCTTACTGATGGTTCGTGACATAATCCGTTAGCCGGTTCATTGCTTCCTCTAGATTCTCCATGCTGGCTGCATAACTCAACCGCACATAGCCCTCTGCTTCGGGGCCAAAAGCAATGCCTGGAATAATCGCCAATTGATTCTTTTCTGCCAAATCAACGCAAAAGGCCATTGAATCTTGGTCAAAGCCTGCCGGTATTTTGGCAAAGAGATAAAATGCCCCAGAAGGTTTGGCGATATCAAATCCTAATCCAGTCATTTTTTCAAATAAAAAGTCACGTCGTGCCCGGTAATCAGCTTTCATTACTTCAGCATCATTGATTCCTTCAACCAATGCGCGGACAGCTGCTTTTTGTGAAATCGTCGAGGCAGCGGTCACCAAATATTGGTGTACTTTGATGATCTCTGCAGTCAGATTTGCTGGAGCGAAAATAAAGCCGATCCGCCATCCCGTCATCGCATGTGATTTTGACAATCCATTGATGACAATCGTTTGATCCCGCAAATACTCGGCAATTGACACATGTGGTTCATCATACGTCAATTCTGAATAAATCTCATCGCTGATGACGAAGACTGGATATTTTTTCAGTACATCTGCTAGTGCTTTGACTTCTTCTCGGGTATATACCACACCTGTAGGGTTGCTTGGATAATTCAAAATAACGGCTTTCACTTGATCACCGTGTTCTTCTAGCGCGGCTTCTAAGACATCCGGTGCCAAAACAAAATCATTGTCTGTGGTGTCTAAATAGATCGGTGTTGCATGAGCCAAAGTGATGATTGGTTCATATCCCGGATAGATAGGTGCAGGTAAAAGCACTTTGTCGCCTGGTTCTAATGTTGCCAATAAGGAAGCCGAGATGGCCTCTGTCGCCCCAATCGTGACTAATACTTCTGATTGATGATCATAATCCAATTGGTATTTTGTTTTGAGGAATAGACTGGCAGCTTCCCGCACGTCGGCAAGTCCCGCCATACCAGAGTAGTGACTGAAATTTTGTTCGATCGCTGTCATCCCAGATTGTTTGACGTGTTCTGGTGTATTGAAATCAGGCTCCCCCAACGTCAATTTTAATATATCTGGAATCGATGAAACCCGTTCGTCGAATGTACGAATCAAAGATACCGCGATTTTGTAAACTTCTTGATTAAATCGTTGACTGACATCTGCCATAAATGGTCACTCCTTTAGTGTAAGCAATAGTTTCGCTATTGTTGTTAATCCTACCACAAAATCGAAACAAACTTAAGATAAAACGCAAATTAAATTAAAAACCAATTTCGTTTGATTATAAACCAACATTACTATATAATGTCTATAAATAAGCAAACAAAAAGGGGCTAACTATGGAAAACAGCATTATAGATAAATTAAACGACTATCAACGCGGCTTTAGTCAAACAGAAACTGCTTACCACTGCCTATTTTGCACGGCTACTTTCAACAAAGAAGAAATCTATCCCCATGATGGTCACTTTTTTACTGCCTACAATCGAATCAATACCCATATTGCGGATACACATGGTGGCCCCATCGCTGGCCTTTTGGCTCAATCGAAAGAACAAACCGGTCTATCCGAAAGCCAACAAGAGATCCTACAACTCTTTGCAGAAGGCTTGAAAGACGCTGTCATCGCCCAACGTTTAGGTATTTCAACCTCAACAGTTAGGAGTCATCGGTTTAAATTAAAGGAAAAACAACGACAGGCGCTGGTTTTTTTAAGTATTATGTCCTTGTTGCAAGACACGCCCGAAGTCCCGCCTCATAAAGGGGCCACAATGATTGATGATCGGTATGCGATCACAGCTGATGAACGCAAAAAAATTATTGCAACCTACTTTGATGAAGCTGGATTTATCAAGCAATTCCCTAGTAAAGAAAAGCGGAAATTGGTCGTCTTGGGTGTACTCGCAGAGCGCTTTGATTCAGGAAAAAACTACTCAGAAGCCGCTGTCAATGATATCTTGAAACAAGCAATCAGCGATTATGTCACCGTTCGACGCTATTTGATTGAATATGGGTTCATGAAGCGAACAAATGACGGAAAAACCTATTGGCGTACCTAAAAAAACAGCCATCCTCTTATACATGAGGAAGGCTGTTTTTTGTGATGTCATTTGTTTCGTGCACTCATTTGTATCACCAATTATTTTTCTTTCAAGAAAATTTTCTTGATGATCAATTTATCAAACAATTGGGTTTGGTTGTCTTGTTCACCAATCACTTCTGCAGTGATTGCTTTACCATCTTGCTTTTTTCTAAGTTGATAGATGATTTTCCCAGATTCTTTCAGTTCACTGATCATATCAACGACACCGCCAAAACCTGTTTTTCGGGTGATAAATCCTAAAGCAACCATCCGCTCATCTAAATTCTTAGCGGAAATGCTGGCCCCCGTGATCAAGGCTTGACGCATGATATGCAGAAATTCTTCCAATCCTTCAACTGCCGGCTCTTCGATTTCTTCTACTATCGGTCTGGCCCGCAACGCATGTAATTCTTGTAATAACTTTTCGTATTGCTCTTGTGTCAGCATGACCCCCGCCACTTTTTCACGATTGAATACATAGACGGCTGTCCCGGCTTCTCGCGCTTGATTAAATACATCCATCGGAGATTTTTTTACTTCAGTGATCGAAGTAGTGGGAACATCCAGCTTCTTCAGTTCCATAATCAACGTCCTCCCTGTTCTCAACGCATTCATTATAGCATAAAGTATCTCAGAGGCTATACAAGATTTTGGTTGCAAAAGTAAAAGCCGCGTTGATTGTCCGTTGTTGGCTGTTATCTCCCATATGCTTCTTTTTTGATTGACAGGGTCATGGCATTGAGCGCGACAATGATCGTACTTAACGACATGAGGATCGCCCCCACTGCTGGATTCAATAAAATACCTAAAGGCGCTAAGACCCCCGCAGCCAATGGGATTGCTACGATATTATACCCAGCTCCCCACCAGAGGTTTTGGATCATTTTGCGCCGGGTTTGTTTGGCCAATGACAAAAAGTGCAAAACATCATTGGGATTGCTATTGGTCAAAATGACATCTGCTGAATCGATGGCCACATCTGTTCCTGCCCCAATGGCAATGCCGATCGTTGCCCTGGCTAAACTTGGCGCATCATTGATACCGTCGCCAACCATTACCACACGTTTGCCTTGTGCCACGTAAGATTTGACCAGTTGTTCTTTGTCTTCTGGTAACAGTGCAGCGTGAACCTCATCGATCCCTAAGTAGGCTGCCACAGCCTCAGCTGCTTCTTGATTGTCGCCAGTTGCCATGATTGGTGTGATTTGCATCTCTTTCAACGCCCGAATAAAATCAATGGCTTCTTCTTTGACCTGATCCCCCAAGGCGATAACGCCTGCGATTGCGCCTTGATGAACAAGAAAACTGATCGTATTGCCTTGTTCTTTGAAGGATTTGATTTTGTCCTCTGGCACAGTCAGTCCCAATTGTGTCAATCCTTTTTGATTGACGATCTTCCATGCTTCTTGATCGATCACACCGGACAAACCGATGCCGGCCTCGGTTTGGATATCCGTTGCTGCTTTGGGTGAAATGTTTTCTGCAGCAGCTTTTGCTAAAATACCTTCTGCAATTGGATGATTGGCCGTTTTTTCCAACCCTGCAAAATAGGCAAGTACATCATTCTTTGTCATTGTCCCCATCGATAAAACATCTGTGACCGCAAAAACGCCTTGTGTCAAAGTACCTGTTTTATCTAGGATCAATGCATCGATCTCATGGGCATTTTCCAATGCTTGCCGGTTTCTCAGCAAGAGGCCATTCTTGGCAGCAATCGACGTCGAACGCGCGATCACTAATGGAACCGCCAATCCTAATGCATGAGGACAAGCGATGACAAAGACGGTCACCATTCGGTCAAAGGCAGTGGGCAGATCTGAGAGATAGAGCCAAACGATAAACGTGCCAATTCCTGCGATCAACGCAACATAAAACAACCATTTGGCGACTGTGTCCGATAACGTTTCTAATGACGACTTATCCGCTTGGGCATTCCGTACCAATTCCATCACTTTTGCCAAATAGCCACTTTCTCCCGTACCCGTTACTTGGATCACGATCGATCCATTGCCATTGACAGAACCACCTATCACAGATTGTCCGCTTTTTTTTGTGACGCGCTTAGACTCTCCGGTAACGGCAGACTCATCAATCGTTGTTTCCCCTTCAATCACTTGCCCATCGGTAGGCACCTTATCACCAGCGCGTACGATCAGATGATCGCCTTCGACTACTTGATCCAATGGAACACGTTCTTCCCCATGATCATTTTTGCGCGTGACTTCTTTGGGCAGCAGGGCGGCCAATTGCTCAACCGCATTGCCAGCGTTCATCACTGCATTCATTTCGATCCAATGGCCTAATAACATGATGACGATCAATGTAGCCAGTTCCCAGAAAAAGTCCATCACATGCCCACCGCTTAAGAAATGATTGGCAACGAAGGCATATAAACTATAAAAATAGGCAACACTGATCCCCATAGCAACCAATGTCATCATCGCTGGACTCTTTTGCTTCAACTCCATTTTGGCGCCACTTAAAAAAGGCGCACCGCCATAAAAAAACAATATCGTCGCTAAGATCAGGACCAGCCAGTCTGAACCTGGAAACGTAAATTGAAAAGGCAGATCGACCCCCATCATTGGTGATAGAAATATGATTGGTATGGCGAGAACCAATGAGAGCCAAAACTTTTGTTTAAAATTCCCCATATGCATACTATGATCCATGCCACTCATGTCGTGATGATCGTGAGGGGTCATCTGCATATGATCCATATGATCGTGATCTTCATGATTGTGATCCTTATGTTCGTGATCCTTATGTTCGTGATCCTTATGTTCGTGATCCATCTTATGATGATCCGTCATGGTATGATTATCTGAACGATCTTTTCCCATCCTTACATCCTCCTATCCTCAGCTTTCTTTGTGAAAGCTATGCCCGAAACTGACCAGCATAGCCGGCATCTGTCACTGCTTTGATCAGCATGTCATCCGTCACTTGGGTTTCATCATATTTCACTTTGCTTTGTGCTTTCTTCAAATCAACTTTGGCTTTTTTGACACCTGGTACGTCACTCAAAGCTTGCTCGACTTTGGCAGCACAATGGGCACAATTCATCCCGTTGATCGTCATGATTTTTTTCATCTTTATTCCCCTTTTCTGTTTAGTTATCTTGGTTAATGCCCATGGACCTTACACTGACACTGACCAGGAATACAATTACAATCGATCGTAGCAACTGGCTGTTTTGCAGCCAGTGCTTCTTGCAGCATGGCGATATCCGCTGCAGTCAATTCGGCTTCCATGATCATTTCGGCGATCGTTTGGCCAATTTTTTTGGCGCAAATATGAGAAAATAAATTCTCTGTTGCACTGCGAACAGTCGCCTCTTCTGAAACCAATGGTGTATAAATAAATTTCTTCCCTTGAGATTCCGGCTGTAAGATTCCTTTTTTGACCAAACGCCCTAAAAGCGTTTTGACGGTTGCTGTTTTCCAATTTTTGTTTGCACTGAGCAAATCAGTGATTTCTTTGGCAGTCGATTGGCCCATAGTCCAAATCACGCGCATCACTTCCCACTCGGAATCGCTGATTTTGATAGGTTCCTTGATTGTTTCCATTGTTAACACCTCACTTTTATAAACCCGATAACCAAAGTTTACAACTGTAATCGTAATTTGTCAAAAAAAGATGCTTCATTCATCAAGAATAAAGCACTCTTTTTGTTCTCTCTTTAAAAATGGACACGATACGTCGTGACGGAGTGGAACGGGGTATCAGGACGCAAGCTGATATCGCCAAATTGACTATATTTTTCCGTACCTGGAACGCCTTGTGTTTCGATCGCCATTGCGCCATGATTCGCCATTGGACCGGTTTTCATTGCTGCCCCGACTTCGCCAGTTCCAGTCGTATAAATCACGACTGCGGGACGGTCTGTTGTCACGGTTAAGCGCACTTTCTGATCTGGGCTTGTCACTTGCAGATCCCAGGCTTGATCATGATCAAGTAAAAATGGATCATCTAATATCGTATCCCCAATCTCACGTTCGTTCGTAAAATCAAATTTGGTTCCTGTGACCGCGGTTTTTTCTCCAGTTGTCGTAACATCATCATTGGTTTCTGCGACATGTTGGGCATTGATCTGGACCAAATGTCCATCAATGGCTTGCTGGGTATCCCCTGTCAAGTTGAAATAGCCGTGGTTGGTCGGGTTGAATAGTGTTGCTTGATCCGTGACAGCATCGTATGCAATGGATAGTTCGTGGTCATTTGATAACGTATAGGTCACTTGATAGCGAACATTACCCGGAAATCCCCCCGTCCCATCTGTACGGTTCGTCGTAAAAATCACCCCTGCACTATTTGCCTCTTCGAAGGTTTCAGCAAGCCAAGTATCCGTATCTAGGCCTTTGAAACCCCCATGCAGCGTATTGCCATCATCATTGTCTTCTGTTTCGTATTCTGTACCATCGATCACGAAACGGGTACCAGCGATCCGTCCCGCGACAGGTCCGATCGTTGCACCATAATAGCGGGCATCGATATGTCCTTGGATCGAGTCATACCCCGCTACAATATCTCTTCCTTCTTCGATTGGAATGACCCAATCTAATAAGCGAGCACCTTCAGGACTTACCCTAACAATGGTACCGCTCTCATTCGTCAACTCATAAATCGTTCCCATTGTATCTGAAGTCAGTTGTTTGACACTTGTCATTTGCATATTCCTTCTTTCCTTTACATTTTGATAGCCACCTTCAGTATAGACTTTCATGACACTCCGCGTCAAATATGCACAAAAAAAAAACAAGCAGTATCTGCTCGTTTCATTTTTTGTGCTTTGGTTGATAGTGTTTGCGCTTCATTCGTTCATCTTTGATTTGCGCAGCATCTTCAATGCGTTCTTTTTCTGACTTTCTTTCGGTCCGTTTCTCCGAATGATCCTTCAGTATCTCCTGGCGATACCGACGATTGCCTAAAAATTTCAATGCATGCATCAGAGGCTGCCGGTTTTCTCCCACCAAACCAATCAATTCAATAAATAATTCAATCCCAAAGCCAGTACTGATGATCAGCAATATGATTGCCGTGTTGCTGGCATAATTCATCAGCAATGCAATAAATGAAAAGACCAATGCCAGTGCATAGATCGTCAAAACGGTTCCTCGGTGCGTAAATCCTAACGATAGCAGCCGATGATGCAAATGCATTTTGTCGGCAGATGAGATTTTTTGTTTATTGAACTTGCGGCGGATCATGGCATACACTGTATCCGTGATTGGTACACCCAGAATCAGCATAGGTGTCACAACAGTGATGAACGTGGCATTTTTTAACCCTTGCAATGACAATACTGAAATCATAAAGCCCAGAAACAAAGCCCCTGTATCCCCTAAGAAAATCGTTGCGGGATAAAAATTGTATGGGAAGAAACCGACGATCGCAGCAATCAGTGTGAATATCACCATAGGTACCTCTACCGAATTCGGCAAGAAGAAATAACTGATGATCCCTATCGTGGTCAAACTGATGATCGACACCCCACTAGCCAACCCATCTAATCCATCGATCAAATTGACTGCATTGGTGATCGCCAAAATCCAAAGAATCGTCATTGGCAGCCCCAGCCAGCCCAAATCAAATACGCCAATATATGGAATAGATATCGTGCTGATTTTGATATCGGCCACAAAATAAATGACGAGTGCGGCAATCGTCAAGCCCATCACTTTCTGCAACGGACTCAATTCAAAGATATCATCCATTAGCCCTGTAAAGACCACGATCGCAGCCCCCAGAAGCATTGGCCATACATAATCGAATGGAAGCATTTCTCGAAATTCCCATAATAAAGCAAAAGAAAAAGCAAGGAAAATACTCAATCCGCCTGCTGTTGGCATGGTCTTGGTATTGATCCGCCGATCGCCTGGTCGATCTACCGCGCCGATTTTAAATGAAACCAATTTGATGATTGGCGTGAGGATCAATGAGATGATCATCGTGATAAACAAACGTACCACAAATTTAAAGGCAAAATCCATCTTGTTTACTCGCTTTCCATTATTTCTCTTTATTTGTGAAGGTATCTTCTATTTTAGATGATAGCCGTTCTACGGGGTCTTTTCGTGTTCTGATTTCCTGTCCGGTCACATATTCCTCTACCACAGCATTGATGATACCGCCTAAGATGACGATCGTCGCAGCAAGATTCAGCCAGATCATCAGCACAATGAAACTCCCAATAATTTGGTACCCGCTGATTTTGGCGGTGAAATAGCGTGCATACAAGCCAAAAACTTGTGACAACAGCATCCAGCCAACCGTGGAAAAGATGGCACCTGGAAGCGTGGAGCGCAGTTTTACCTTGGCATTGGGTACGAGCCAATAAATCATCATCATAATGAACAGTAGGGCGAAAATCGTCAGCGGCCACTTCAGGGTTTGAAATGTACTGATGATATTATCTGGAAACTGGAAAATCGGCTGCAGCAAATCTAAGATCATCTTCCCTAGGCCAAAGACCATCGTTACACCGACGATTGCGATCATAAACAACAACAATATGACAAAGGATACGGCGCGTACAACAATGAAATTAGCGCGCTGCTCGACACCAAAAGCTTTATTCATCGCAATCTGCAGGGCATTGATACTTTGACTGGCAGACCATAATGCAGCCAATACCGAGATAGACAACAAGCCCCCAGAACTAGTGGTCAATAAGTTTTCGATAGCCGGGCCGATAAAATCATAGATTTCACTCGGAAACAATTCCTGGACATAGGGTAACACGGTATTCGGATCGATGGATAAAAATGGCAGTAAATTGCCCACTGCGATCAGCAAAGGAAACAGTGAAAACAATAAATAGTAGGCGACAACTACTGATGTTGTGCCCATTTCTGATTCCGTGATTCTCACCTGTGTTGTTTCGATAAATCGCATCAGTTTCTGATTGCCTTTGACTTTATCTACGATTTTCATGTTGTCCATCCTCCGCCAGCGGTCATCTGCCTTTTTGTCATTTTTTGTTTCTTTGTATGCGCGTCCTTCATTCGTTAATACGTACCTTCTTCTCCTTGAGAAGTTAAAATCTTGGGACCTTCTTTTGTGATTGCCAAACTATGTTCATATTGACAGCTTAATCCGCCATCTAACGTATAGGCAGTCCAACCATTCGGGTCCATTTTCATCTTCCATGTACCTGTATTGATCATCGGTTCGATCGTGATGACCATCCCTTCTTTCAAACGCAAGCCTTTGCCTGCTTCGCCATAATGCGGAATCATTGGACTTTCATGGATCGTTGGTCCAATGCCGTGGCCGACAAAGTCACGGACTACACCGTAGCCTTCTTTTTCGGCATAAGTTTGAATCGCATGACCAATGTCACCAATACGGTTGCCAACTTGTGCTTGTTCGATACCCAAATATAAGGCTTTTTTCGTCACGGCCATCAAACGGTCGATCTCTGGCGTCGATTCTCCGACCACATAGCTCCAACAAGAATCAGAGATTGCTCCTTTTAAATCGATACACATATCTACTTTGATCAAGTCGCCATTTTTCAATGGCTTTTTCCGAGGAAACCCGTGGCAGATCTCATTGTTGATGCTGCAGCAAGTTGCATATTTGTAATCTTCAAAACCAATTTGAGCAGCAATACCGCCATGACTTTCAATGTAGTTTCGGACAAACACCTCAATATCCCAGCTGGTGATACCCGGTTGAATAAAGTCCCGCAATTGTTTGTGCACGTCGGCCAATAAAGCACCGGACGCAGCCATACTATCGATTTCTCTGGCTGATTTTAATGTAATCATGTTCTCGTCTCCCTCAATTAAATTCCTCTTATTTTAACACAGAAAGACACAGTTGGACAAAATTCACCGCCATTATAAAGAGTTTTTCAAGATTTGTTTTCAATTTCCCGTGATTTTGCTATAATCTAATAGAGTTTTCCCGAGAGAACTGTAGAAAGATTGGAGGAAATAAGCCAATGACTTTAGCAAAAATCGTTTATGCGAGTATGACCGGCAACACAGAAGAAATCGCCGATATCGTCTCAGAAGCATTAGAAGATGCAGGTCTAGAAGTAGAAATGAACGAATGCACCCAAGTGGATGCCGAAGACTTTGAAGATGCCGATATTTGCATCGTCGCTACTTATACCTATGGGGATGGCGAATTGCCGGACGAAATCGTTGATTTTTATGAGGATCTGCAAGAATTGGACTTAAGCGGAAAAATTTTTGGTGTTTGCGGATCTGGTGACACGTTTTATGATGACTTTTGTCAATCAGTGGATGATTTTGAAGCTGCATTCAGCAAGACTGGTGCAACCAAAGCTGCGGATAGCGTCAAAGTCGATTTAGCTGCTGAAGAAGATGATATTCAGCATTTAGAAGCCTTTGCCAAAAAAATCGTTGCGGCGATTGGCTAACAGACAAAACGCCTCTTTCAAAAGAAAGAGACGTTTTTTTTAATGATACGTAATATCGATCGGTGTTTCTCTAATGAGAATATTGTCCACCGTTTCAGTCATTAATTTTGCGATTTGGTCTTCAGTTGGGTGAATGATGCCAGAAGACATTAAAGCAGCTAATCCAGTCGCAACGATCCAAACACCTGTATGCAGCGACTGCAATTCCACAGTCGACAACTCACTATATTTGGCATCTTTTTTCACAGATTTGACAAACAAATCAAATGAAAATTGCTGCATTGAATCTCCTCCACCGTATTCTTCTAAATACAAAGCACGGTATAGGCGTTTTTCTTTATTCGCAAAACCGATATAATTCAATGTCAAATCAACAATGATATCTCCACGACGTTCAATTGGAAATACCTCCGTCGCTAAGTAGTCAAAAATTTGACTGATCAGTGCACTCTTTAAATCTTCCATATTCTTAAACTCTAAATAAATCGGTTGGGTTGAACACTTCATTTTCGCTGCGATATTGCGTGCGGTAAAACGGGTGAATCCTTCGGTCGCGACAACTTCATAGGCAGCTTTTAAAATCTGGTCTCTAGTGATCGTTTTCTTTCTTGCCATAATTTTTTAATCTCCTTAATCCTGCTATACATCGCTTTCAGAAAAACCTTTTTCTTATTGTATCATGTTTTTTTAAGTTTGCAAAACAACTTTTAAAATATACTTGTTCAATGTTTCAAGGAAAAAGACTATATTTTGCCTGTTTTTTTGCAATCAATTTGGTTTGTGAAGAAAAAAAATAAGTGCTATCATAAAGTGAGTTATAAAAAGAAGAAAATGGAGGAATTTTAATGGTTTTACCAAATTTTAATCAAAACTTAGAAAAATATGCCCAGCTGATCACTGAAGTTGGTGTAAATGTCCAAGCAGGACACACGATCGTGATCCAAATCGCTGTTGACCAAGCACCTTTGGCTCGTTTATTGACGACCAAAGCTTACGAATTAGGCGCTGCTGAAGTCATCGTACAGTGGACAGATGATGTTGTCCAAAAAGAATTTTTGAGCCATGCGGCAGATGACCGACTTTCAAACATCCCTCAATACAAAATTGACCAGACAAATGATTGGGTCGAAAAAGGAGCGAGCCGGATCAGCGTTGTTTCCGCCAATCCAGATGCGCTTGCGGGTGTTGATTCAGACCGTGTTGCGTTATTCCAAGCAGCCTCAGGCAAAGCAATGATGAATTTGCGTCAAGCAACCCAAGCCAACAAAGTCAGTTGGACTGTCGTTGCAGCAGCTGGTGCTGATTGGGCTCAAAAAGTCTTTCCAGATGTTGCTGCCGATGAAGCCCAAGACAAACTATGGGATCAAATCTTCAAAACGACACGCATTTATGAAGAAGATCCAGTTGCCGCTTGGAAAAAACATGATGAAACGTTACAAGTCAAAGCCGAAGCGCTGAATAAGGAACAATTTTCAGCGTTGCACTATACTGCACCAGGCACTGACTTAACAATTGGCTTACCGAAAAATCATCTTTGGGAAGGCGCTGGCAGCTACAATGCCCGCAATGAGAAATTCATGGCCAACATGCCGACTGAAGAAGTCTTCACAGCCCCTGATGCCCGTCGGATCGATGGCTATATTTCAAGTACCAAACCATTGAGCTATGCTGGAACGATCATTTCTGGCATGAAATTTACCTTCAAAGATGGCAAGGTCGTTGATTTTTCTGCAGAACAAGGAGAAGAAGTCCTTGGCAAATTGTTAGCGATCGATGAAGGTGCCAAAAGCTTAGGCGAAGTGGCATTGGTTCCTGATCCATCCCCTATCTCTCAATCAGGCATTATTTTCTTCAACACCCTATTTGATGAGAATGCATCAAATCATTTGGCGTTAGGATCAGCTTATGCCTTCAGTTTACAAGGCGGCACCGAGATGTCAGAAGACGAATTAGCTGCTGCAGGGTTGAACAGAAGCCAAACCCATGTTGACTTTATGGTTGGTTCTGATCAAATGTCCATCGATGGCATCAAAGAAGACGGTTCCACCGTTCCAGTATTCCGCAATGGTGACTGGGCATAATGCAGTTTTTTTCGGAGGCGCATCCTGCGCTTCCGTTTTTTACATAGAATATTTATTCAGCATCAGATTTTACAATAGTCATAGGCTATTTTTTTTGATAAAATCAATGTTGATAGTCTTTGATCAGAGAGGATGATACGATGACACCAAATCGAGAAGATTATTTAAAGCTGATACTAGAGCTTGGTGGGGACCAAAAAAAAATCAATAACAAACAAATCGTGTCAGGATTAGCGGTTTCCGCAGCCTCCGTTAGTGAAATGATCTCTAAGCTACTAAAGGAAGGCTTAGTCGAACACTCTCCTTATCAGGGCGTTCAATTAACCAATACCGGACTTGCCTCTGCCAGTGCATTGATCCGCAAACATCGCTTGTGGGAAGTGTTTCTCGTTGAGCACTTGCATTATTCGTGGAATGAAGTGCACGATGATGCCGAGGTTTTAGAGCACGTGACTTCTGAGACCCTCGCCTCACGCTTGGAAACCTACCTCGACAATCCCCGTTTTTGTCCTCATGGCGGCATGATCCCTGAACAAGGTCAGATGATTCATGAAGGAGAAAAAAATACCATGAGCAGCTTCCCTGTCGGCACGAAGATCCGGATTGCGCGCGTTCTTGATGAGCGGGAATTATTGGATTATCTTGTAGCGATTGATCTGAATATCCATGAAGAATATCAAATCATCGATGCGGCGGCTTATGAAGGACCCATCACGATCAAAAATGACGCAAAAGAAATCTCGGTCAGCTACAAAGCGGCTAGTACGATTTTTGTCGATAAACTGTAAGGAGTGAACAGAATGGAAAAAAAGGTACTTTTTACAATCTTTGGCGGAACTGGTGATTTGGCCCAGCGCAAGCTCTACCCTTCCTTGTTTCGGTTATACAAGAAAGGTGATTTAAAAGAAGACTTTGCCGTGATTGGCACAGCACGTCGTCCTTGGTCTGACGAACATTATCGAGAAGTGATTTTAGATACGATCAAAGATTTGATCGAAGACCAGGAACAAGCTGAAACATTTGCTTCACACTTTTATTACCAATCCCATGATGTCACCGATACAAGTCATTACGATTCCCTAAAAAATTTAGCTGATACATTAAATAAACAGTATCATTTAGAAGGCAATCAACTGTTTTACTTGGCAATGTCACCTGATTTTTTTGGTACGATCGTTTCTCATCTGAAATCACAAGGCATGTTAGACACGGATGGTTATCATCGTGTGATCATCGAAAAACCATTTGGCAGTGACTATGAAACTGCCAAAGAACTTAATGATGCGATCAACACCGTATTTTCAGAACAAGAAATTTATCGTATCGACCATTATTTAGGCAAAGAAATGATCCAAAATATCTCTGCGATCCGTTTTGCGAACAATATTTTTGCTTCGATGTGGAACAACCGGTATATCGACAATGTACAAATCAATATCGCAGAAAACTTAGGCGTTGAAGAACGCGGTGGGTATTATGATAAAAGCGGTGCATTGAAAGATATGGTCCAAAATCATATTTTACAAATTCTTTCATTGCTTGCAATGGAGCCGCCAGTCGCCTTCTCAGAAAAAGAACTGCGGACTGAAAAAATCAAAGCCCTGAATGCCATTCGTATCTATTCCGAAGAAGAAGTCAAAACGCACTTTGTTCGCGGACAATATGCCAAAGGAAAGCTAGAAGACACATCATTTGCTGGGTATCGTGAAGAAGGCAACGTGGATGAGGCGTCAGCGACAGAAACATTTGTAGCCGGCAAGTTCTTGATCGACAACTTCCGCTGGTCTGGTGTTCCATTCTATGTCCGGACAGGCAAACGCTTGACTGAAAAAGGAACCCGGATCAATATTGTTTTCAAACAAGTCCCAGTCAATGTCTTCAAACAAGACTTGAACAAAGCAAATACCAACGAGAACCTGGCACCAAATGTCTTAACGATTTACATCCAACCAACAGAAGGTTTTTCATTGTCGCTAAACGGCAAAGAAATCGGTCAAGGATTTGACACGGTCCCTGTAAAATTGGATTACCGCAATAGTGCAGAGATCGTTGAAAATACCCCCGAAGCCTATGAAAAATTGCTGCTGGATGCGCTGAATGGCGATGGCACCAACTTTACCCATTGGGACGAAGTCGCACAATCATGGCGTATCGTTGATGTCATCCGTCACGCTTGGGATCAAGAAACACCTGACTTCCCTAACTATGCAGCTGGAACCATGGGACCGCAAGCAGCGTATGATCTATTGGCTGCTGACGGTTTCGAATGGATTTGGCGCCCAGATGAATGGTATCGTGAACGACATTTATTATCAGACAATTAAACAAACGACCAATTGGATGGTTCAAAAAACACCCAATTGGTCGTTTTTATTTTGCTGATTTTTTGTATAATTGAAAGAAAAAGCGGATCACGGAGGACCTTTATGCATCAAGTATTAACGATTGCCGGTTTGGATAGCTTAGCTGGCGGCGGCGCAACCGCAGATATTAAAACATTTGAAGAATTCAACGTTTTCGGTCATGTTTTATTGACGTCTGTAGTTGCGATCGATCAACCGATCCTATTTCACGATTTACCGTTGTCTGTGATCCAGGCGCAACTTGACTCTTTAAAAAAAGCCGTTGATTTTTCTGCCATCAAAATTGGTTTGATCCATCAAGTACCTGCGATTGATTTAGTAAAGGAATTTATAACTGAGATCGACAGTCCTGTCATTTTAGATCCGGTACTTGCTTTCAAAGAAGGAGATACACAATTTAATCAAGCGTATCAAGAAGGTTTGATTCAATTGTTTCCGTATAGTACTTTAGTCACACCGAACTTGGCAGAAGCCGAGCATTTCGCTGCTATGCCGATCCACACTGTTGCTGATATGAAATTGGCAGCCGAAAAAATCAGTCATCTTGGTGCGAAGCAGGTGCTGATCAAAGGCGGCAGCCGAATCCCAGGTGCTTTCGCTTATGATGTCTTGTACCAACAAGGAACATTTACTTTATTGGAAGCACCAAAAAGTACCGCTCAAACAACAAATGGCGCCGGCTGTACCTTATCTGCAGCTATTGCCGCGTTATGTGGACAAGGCATCCCTCTAGAAGAAGCTGTTCACACAGCCAAAGCCTTTATCTTGGCGGGTATCGACGCAGGGATCTCTTTAAACAATCAAGAAGGCATTGTGAATCAACTGGCCTATTTCAGAAAGGAGTATACACAATGAACGTCAAACAACTGACACGAATTGCTATGCTGACCGCTTTGACCACTGCCTTGTCATTGGTCTTCATCATTCCCGTTCCCCAAACGAAAGGTTTTGTCACATTATGCGAAACCGGCATCTATACCGCAGCGTTGTTGTTTGGACCAGCTGCCGGTACATTCGTCGGCGGTTTGAGCGGTGGTCTGATTGATCTATTGTCGGGTTATCCCGAATGGGCGGTTTTTTCAATTTTGATCCATGGATTTCAAGGTTGGTTGGTAGGTCGCTTGGCCCATCGCCCTGTCTTAGCAGTCACGCTGGGTAGCCTCATCATGATTCTAGGGTATGCGGCTGCCACGATCCTGTTATTTGGTTTAGGTGCTGGTCTTGCATCGATCCCTAGTAATTTGATCCAAACGATTTTCGGCAGTATCGTTGCATTGCCTTTGGTACAAGCATTACGCCGCACCAACAAATTTCCTTTGAATGAGAGATGATCATATATGATAGCAACAGATGAATTACGCAAAGCATTACAAACAATCGTCAATGAGGTGCTTTCAGCAGCCAATGTCAAAGAAAATGAGCTATTCGTGTTGGGCTGCTCCACTAGCGAAGTCGTTGGGGGCATGATTGGCAAAAATTCGAGTCAGGAAACCGGCGTTGTGATTGTTGAAACAATTCTGGATATCCTTAGACCTAAAGGCATTCGATTGGCTGTCCAGGGGTGTGAACATCTCAACCGCGCACTCGTCGTCGAACAATCGACTGCAGACCGTTATCAATTGGAAGAAGTGGCAGTCGTTCCTGCCTTGCATGCTGGTGGGGCCTGTTCGGTTGCAGCCTTCCAATTATTTGATGCTCCAGTTGAAGTGGAACACATCGTTGCCAAAGCAGGGATTGACATTGGCGATACTGCCATCGGTATGCATATCAAGCACGTACAGATACCCATTCGACCTAGTATTCAAACCTTAGGCGGTGCCCATGTGACCGCTTTAGGGTCACGGCCGAAATTTATCGGCGGGCCTCGCGCCACTTACCTTGATCCACTGTAAAAATAATCAACAAAATAAAAACGGCAGCACATCAACCAAAATTGTGTGCTGCCGTTTTGTGTTGTCTAGCATTTATTGATAGACCAATGTACGCAATGCTTGATCGACTTTCTCTGCAGCCAGTCTGCCTTCGCGAATGGCCCAAATCACTAAGCTAGGTCCACGCTTCGCATCCCCTGCAACTAAAATCCGTTCATTGTTCGTGGTATAGTCGTCATAAACTTCTTTGACACCAAAGGCATCCAATAATGTGGTTTCAGGACCTAAGAAGCCCATCGCCAATAAAACCAAATCCGCTTTGATCACTTCTTTTGTTCCAGCGATCGGTTGAAAACGATCATCCACAGAAACTGTTTCTAAAGCAATCAGTTGACCTCTTTCGGCCCCAATAAACGCAGTTGTCGAAACCCCATGATAGGTCACCTGGCTTTGGAAAACCTCAGCCGCTTCTTCTTGACCATAACCAGTACGCGCCGTCAGCGGATATTCTGGCCATGGATTTGTCGCTGCGCGCTGTAAAGGCGGCTGTGGTGTGATTTCCAATTGCCGAACAGATGCCGCGCCTTGGCGTACTGCCGTCCCGATACAATCATTCCCCGTATCACCACCACCAATGACAACAACGTGTTTGCCAGTCAATTTTTTGCTGGTCGCTTCTTTTCCATGTTTCAACACATCTTTTGTTGCTTCAGTTAAGTAGTCAACCGCAAACTGGACACCTGTCAATGCGCGGCCAGGGATCGTCAAATCACGAGGGACACTTGCGCCTGTCGATAAAATGATACGGTCATATTGCGCAGCTAACTCATCCGCTGAAATATCTCGGCCAATCTCTGTATTGCCAATAAAACGAACACCTAAGTCTGCCATCAAATCAATACGTCGCTGAACGACATCCTTATCCAATTTCATGTTTGGGATACCATACATCAGCAAACCGCCAAAGCGATCACTCCGCTCATACACTGTGACTTGATGCCCCAATTGATTCAATCGCCACGCTGCGGACAAGCCGGCAGGGCCGCTCCCTACGATGGCGACTTTAAATCCGGTCGATGCTTGGGGCATACCAGAAGCTTTGACCCAATCATTTTCAAAAGCAGTATCAATAATGAAACGTTCATTGTCATGGATCGTTACACCTGAACCATTCAAAGCTTCCGTACAGCCCTTCTCACAAGGCGCAGGACAAACCCGGCCGGTCATTTCAGGTAATGGATTGGTTCGTGCCAATCGCTCGAAGGCGGCCTGTGTTCGGCCTTGATAAACCAAATCATTCCACTCAGGAATCAAGTTGTCATTTGGACAACCAGATACGGTCCGCTGACCGCCAAAGAATGAACCAGTATGACAAAATGGAATCCCACAGTTCATACAACGGGCGGCCTGTTCTTGACGTTCTTCTTCCGGTAAAGGGATTTGTAACTCCTCCCAATCAGTGATGCGCTCAGAAACTGGGCGTGTCGGGTTCTCAACTCTTGCATGTTTTAAAAATCCAAATGGATCTGCCATAATTACTCACGCGCCTTTCCTGGAATCGTTAATTGGGTTCCTACAACAGACTCGAAGGCTTTTTCTAATAAAGCATCCCCTGCAAATCCTTGTGCGGCAAATTCTTCTGTTGCTTCAACCATATGATGATATTCGGTTGGATAAACTTTGACAAAATCATTTTTGGCTTGGGCCCAATCTTGTAAAATCTCGGCAGCTTTTAAAGAGTCAGTATAAGCAAAATGTTGTTCGATCATTTCTTTTAATTGCTGATCATTGCCGCTTTCATCGATCTGATACAAATCGACCATTTCCATATTGCACTTCGCAGCAAAGTCATGGTTTGGATCATAGACATAAGCGACCCCACCAGACATCCCAGCACCGAAATTACGACCGGTCTTGCCTAGGATGACCACAACACCGCCAGTCATATACTCGCATCCATGATCACCGACACCTTCTACAACAACTTTCGCGCCACTATTTCTTACACAAAAGCGCTCACCGGCTGTACCACGGAAGTATCCTTCCCCTTGATTAGCGCCAAAACAAGCAACGTTCCCGACGATTGGCGAGTGTTCGACATCATAGGCAGCATCTTCTGGCGGCACAATGATCAAACGGGCACCACTTAATCCTTTGGCTACATAATCATTGGCTTCTCCTACCAATTTCAGTTCAATGCCTTGTGTAGCAAACGCCCCAAAACTTTGCCCGGCAATGCCATGATAGGTATACTGCAATAGTCCCGGCGTCACCTGATCATTGCCAAATCGCTCAGCGATCCAGCCACCTAAGCGGGCACCCACCGACCGTTGGACGTTATTGATAGGTTGATGCATCGCCATCGGTTGATCCTGTTCGATCGCTGCTTGCGCAAAGGAATCTAATTCAGGCCATTGACGTTTTTCTAGGAATGGATCAGTTACTTTCCGCTCAATCGGGATCGCTGTGCCAATCATTCTAGAAAAGTCGAGGGATTTGGCTTTTCCTTTTGCCACAAACCGTGGTGTCAATACTTCTGCATGGCCGACCATTTCATCAATTGTTCTAAAGCCTAGTTCTGCCATCGTTTCTCGCAAATCCTCAGCTAAAAAGTGCATCGTATTGATGATATGCTCTGGTTTGCCGGCAAAGAATTTGCGCAGTGCCGGATTTTGTGTGGCAATCCCCACCGGACAGGTGTTCAAACTGCAGACCCGCATCATCACACAGCCAATTGCTACCAAAGCCAATGAAGCAAAGCTATACTCTTCAGCACCAAGCAACGCGGCTATCGCTATGTCACGACCGGTCATTAACTTGCCATCTGTTTCTAAAGTCATACGTTGGCGTAGATTGTTCATAGCCAATGTTTGATGGGCCTCAGCGATGCCCATCTCCCATGGAAGCCCTGCATCACGAATCGAATTTCGTGGAGAAGCGCCAGTTCCGCCGTCATATCCAGAAATCACGACAACATCTGCACCTGCTTTGACAACCCCCGTTGCAATCGTTCCAACCCCCGTACTAGAAACCAATTTGACATTGATGCGGGCATATGGATTGATGGCTTTCAGATCATAGATCAGTTGCGCCAAATCTTCGATCGAATAAATATCGTGGTGAGGGGGCGGAGAAATCAATCGCACGCCTGGTGTTGACCCGCGAATTTCTGCTACCCAAGGGAAGACTTTGTTACCTGGTAGTTGACCGCCTTCACCCGGTTTGGCTCCTTGGGCCATTTTGATTTGCAATTCATCCGCACTCATCAAGTACGCCGCATTGACGCCAAAACGTCCCGAAGCGACCTGCTTGATCCGACTGTTGTAATTGATACCATTGACTGGTTTGAATCGATTGCGGTTTTCGCCGCCTTCCCCACTATTTGATTTCGCCCCTATGGCGTTCATACCTTCCGCGATACAACGATGGGCTTCTTCGCTTAAAGAACCATACGACATCGCCCCCACTTTGAAACGCTTGACGATCGTTTCCACCGGTTCTACCTCAGCAAGAGGAATACTCGGTCGATTTTTATCAAATGTCCACATAGCGCGTAATGTCGTTGGATGTGTGACAGCATCTTGGTCCATCTCAGCTGCATAGGCTTTGTACAAGCTGTAATCACCTGTTCGTACCGCCTTCTGGAAACCATAGATCGTTTTCGGATTGAACAAATGATGTTCGCCATCTGCTTTATATTGAAAACTACCGCCGGATTCAAGATAATCTGTTTGTTTGCTGCCGTATGCTGCTTCATAACGATTCATGTATTCTTCTTCGATTTGTTGTAATGACAAGCCGCCGATCCTTGTTGCTGTGCCAGCAAAATATTCTTTGATCACAGCTTCAGAAATACCGACTGCCTCAAAAAGCTGGGCCCCATGATAACCAGCGATCGTTGAGATCCCCATCCGCGACATTATTTTGATAATGCCTTTCTCACAGGCTTTTCGATACTTCTCGATGTTATCTTGCAACGCCATGTGTACCAACGTTTGATATGCGCCATAGGGATGGATCCCGCTGGCACCATAGCCGATCAACATCGCATAGTGATGAACTTCGCAGACTTCTGCTGTATCCACCACGATTGATGCCAACGAGCGTTTACCTTTCTTCACAAGGTAATTATGCAGACCTGAAACAGCCAATAAAATCGGAATTGCCATTTTGCCTTTTTGCGGTTGCATCTCTGGTGAATCACCACGATCACTTAATAGAATGATCGTGGCTCCTTGATCGATCTTTGTTTCAATTTCCTTGAACAAATTTTCCAATGCAGCTTGCAGTCCACCGCTTTGTTCATTTTCAAGTGAATAGAGAATCGATTGTACCACCGTTTTTTGTCCCGCTTGATCTAGATCTTTGATCTTCAAATAGTCTGCTGTCGTCAGTACAGGACTGCTGATTTTCAATTTATTGCAATTGATTTGATTATCTTTGGCGACATCCCCATCTCGACCCAAAAACAATTCTGTGCCAATCACCAGTTGTTCTCTAATGGCATCGATTGGCGGATTGGTCACTTGCGCAAATTGCTGCTTAAAATAAGTAAACAACGATTGCGGTTTTTCGCTCAAGATGGCCAATGGTGAATCAAATCCCATTGAGATGACAGGTTCTTCCCCATTTTCGGCCATTGGCATGATCAACGTGCGGATGATTTCATCTGTGTAGCCATTCAGTTTCCAAAGCTGCTGCATGTCAGCAACTTGGGTATCTGCATCCGTGTTCGTCATCAAGTCATTAGGCGTCAATAAATGGTCTTGGAGCCATTCTCGATAAGGATAAGCTTTTGCATAATGATCTTTGATTTCTTGGTTGCGCAAAATCTTTCCATTGACAGTATCCACCAAAAACATATTTGCTGGGCCTAATACCCCTTTTTCAATCACTTCAGCTGCTGGCATGTCAACGACACCAGACTCAGAAGCTACGATCACAAACCCAGATTTTGTGATCGAATAACGTGACGGACGCAAGCCATTTCGATCAAGGGCTGCGCCTACCATATCTCCATCGGTAAAACATAGAGCGGCTGGTCCATCCCATGGTGCCATGAAGCTGGCATTGTATTCATTGAAGGCTGTCAACTCTGGGGATAAGCCTGCTTCATCAGACCATGCTTCTGGCACCATCATCAACAGCGCTTGTGGAATATCTCTACCTTGTCGATATAAATACTCCATGCAATTTTCTAATTTGGCAGAATCGGAATTTCCTTCATCATAGACCTCGATCTGGTGTCCGTGCATCCAATTTTCTGCGCCACGCAAGGTATTGATTTCCCCATTATGGGCTAAAAAGCGAAATGGTTGTGCGCGATTCCAACTTGGAAAGGTATTGGTAGAAAAACGTGAATGAGTCAGTGCGATACTTGAAGTCATTTCTGGATGCTGCAAGTCTTTGAAAAACAAGCCTACTTGATAGGCATGAAGCATCCCCTTATAGACAATCGTTTTACTTGATAAACTACAGATCGAACATTCATCTGCTGGATAAGTCTTTTCCAATTTACGACGCAATCGATATAATTGATCTTCAAAAGGACGTCCCGGTGCAGCATCAACCGGTTTTTCGATAAACAGTTGCAGAAAAGATGGCATGACTTTTTGCGCACCTGGTCCGCATTGATAATAATCATAAGGGACATCTCTCTGCCAAATAACATGAAAACCCCAGCTTTCGATATCCTTGATGATTTCGTCTTGCATTTGAACCGCCCGCAATTTATCTGCTGGCAAAAACAGCATGCCCACTGCATAGTGTCCTTTTTGCGGCAATTGAATAGCGGCACGTTTGGCTTCTTCTTGAAAGAAAGGATCTGGCATGGCCATCAAAATTCCTGCCCCATCGCCTGTATCGGGTTCTGCTCCAGTACCGCCACGATGATTCATTCGTTCAAGCATCGTCAATGCATTTTGAATCAACGCTCTAGAATACACGCCATCCTTTTGGGCAATGAAACCCATCCCGCAGGCATCTTTCTCAAATTGTGGGTCATACATTGAGGATGTTACGTTCTTACTATTTTTCAAATCATTCATCGAATCACACTTCCTTGGAATATTCTGAATTTTCCGATTTTTCAACAGGTCAAATCTTTCTTTTTTGCTTAGGTCACTTTTGTCGCAGGATTGATTGATATAGGAAAAAATATTTCTTTATTTTATCATTTAGTCAAACCCTCTAAAACCTTATATACAAATGTAAGGTTAAGGTTTTTATATTATACAACATTATTCTCGTTATTTATAAGTTTTAAATGAGAATCGTTTTCATCTAAATCATTGGTGGAAGGTGTCATGATTACGTGATTAGTACGCACATCTTGATTTGATTTGATAAGAAAAAAGCCCTTTTTCATCCTTTACAGCACAAAAAAACAGGTAATCATAGGATGAATTACCTGTTTCATGTCATGTCTAATCGGTTATTTCTCGAAACCTTCAGCAACTGCTTCTGGATAATTTTCTTCGACGATTTCAGCACAGTGTCCGCATAACGTTGGTAAATGATCATGGCTGCCGACATCTTTTCTCATTTGGCGGCATCGCTCACAGACTTCACCCTCAGCTTTTTCGACAAGAATTGCAACATCTTCAAATGCATATGCATCTGCTGGCACTGCCGTTCCTGCCTCAGCAACTTCAAAGAAGTCAGGCGAGATGATCAGCAATTGCGGAATATCTGAATCAATTGCTTTCAATAAGGTAGCTACAGGTTCCGAAGGATAAACAGTGACCTTCGCTTCAAAAGACTTACCGATCAGTTTTGCATTCCGGGCTTCTTCCAAAGCTTTTAATACGTTGTCGCGGAAATCTAAGAAGGCAGACCATTGATCCAATAGCTCAGCTTGGTTGGCAAATACTTGATAGCCAGGAAGCTCTGCCAATTGGACATAGTCATCTTCTTCTTTCAAATAAGACCAGATTTCTTCTGCCGTATGTGGAATGATTGGCGTCAATAGTTTGGTCAATGCTACGGCTGTTTGATAAAAAACAGTTTGCATGGCACGACGTTGGAAATCGTTTTGGCCTTCGATATAGACAACATCTTTGGCAAAATCTAAATAGAAGGAAGACATATCAACTGTTAAGAAATTGATAACCGTCCGATAGATATGCAAAAAGTTGTATTTGTCATAGCCGTCTTCACGAATTGTTTTAATGGTTTGATGCAAACGAACCATCATGTATTGGTCGACTGAACGTAGATCTTCAAAAGCTACAGTATCTTTTGCTGGATCAAAATCATTGGTATTGGCCAATAAGAAACGCAACGTGTTACGGATTTTCCGATACACTTCAGATACTTGGTTCAAAATGTCCATAGACACACGTACATCTGATTCATAGTCAACACTGCTGACCCATAGACGTAAGATATCCGCACCCATTTGTTTGATTACTTTCTCCGGAGCAATCGTATTTCCTAAAGACTTACTCATCTTGCGGCCTTCTCCATCTAAAGTAAAGCCTTGAGATAAAACAGCTTTATAAGGAGCCACTTCATTGATTGCAACACTTGTTGTAATGCTTGAATTGAACCAACCGCGGTATTGGTCTGAACCTTCCAAATACATATCCGCAGGGAACGTCAATTCAGGGCGTTGACGCAATACAGCTTCGTGTGATGAACCTGAGTCAAACCAGACATCCATGATGTCGGTTTCTTTAGAAAACTCGCCATTCGGCGAACCTGGATGAGTAAAGCCAGCTGGCAATAATTCTTCAGCTTCTTTTTCAAACCAGATCGTTGATCCATGTTCAGCAAACAAGTTGGCCACGTGTTCAATCGTTTCTGGTGTGATGATTGCTTCTCCATTTTCAGCATAAAAAATGGGTAATGGGACACCCCAAGCTCTTTGTCGGGAAATCACCCAATCGCCACGGTCGCGGATCATATTGTACAAACGTGTTTTGCCCCATGGAATGATCCAATCGACTTTTTCGATTTCATCTAAGATGTTTTGGCGGAACTTATCAATGGATGCAAACCATTGAGGTGTTGCACGATAAATAACTGGTTTTTTGGTACGCCAATCGTGGGGATAACTATGCGTAAAGAAATCCAATTTCAACAAAGCGCCTTTTTCTTCTAATAAAGCTGTGATCATTGGATTGGCTTTATCATAAAAGATGCCTTCAAAGCCAGGTGCTTCCTCTGTATACATCCCGCGGCCGTCAACTGGGGACAAAACATCTAAGCCATATTTTTTGCTGACGATGTAGTCATCTTCACCATGGCCTGGTGCTGTATGCACTAAGCCCGTACCGGCATCCAAAGTCACGTGATCGCCTAGCATAACTAATGACGTGCGGTCATAGAAAGGATGTTGCGCCGTCATATATTCTAGTTGGGTACCTGAGAATTCTTGCAAGACCTCGATCGTTTCCCAACCGATCGCGTCTTTTACAGTCTCTAAAAGGTCTTTTGCTACGACAAATTTACGACCATCCGCTAAGATTTGCACATATGAAAAGCTAGGATTGACCGAGATACCTAAGTTTGCAGGCAATGTCCATGGTGTTGTCGTCCAGATCACTAAGGAAGTATCTGTATCCAGCAAGTCTTTGCCATCTGCGATGGGGAAAGCCACATAGATCGATGCAGATTTGACATCTTTGTATTCAATTTCAGCTTCTGCTAAAGAAGATTCACTGGATGGTGACCAATAGATTGGTTTCAAGCCTTTATAAATATAGCCTTTTTCAGCCATTTTACCAAAAACACGGATCTCAGCTGCTTCATAATCAGGCGTCAATGTGATGTAAGGATGATCCCAATCGCCAGAAACACCCAATCGTTTGAAATCGGCACGTTGTGTATCTACTTGCGTCAAAGCATATTCTTCACATTTTTTACGGTATTCAGCCAAACTCATTTCTTTACGTTTGATGCCTTTATTTGTTAATACTTGCTCAATAGGCAATCCGTGTGTATCCCAGCCAGGTACATAAGGTGAACGGAATCCTGACATCGACTTTGAACGTACAATGATGTCTTTGCTGATTTTATTCAATGAATGACCAATGTGGATATTCCCATTTGCATATGGCGGGCCATCATGTAAAACGAATGACGGCTTGCCTTCGTTCAATTCTTGTCTGCGTTGGTAGATTTGTTCATCTTCCCAGTTCTTTTGCCATTCAACTTCACGGTTAGGTAAATTCCCGCGCATCGGAAATGCGGTCTTTCCTAGTTGGAGTGTTTCTTTCATTTTCATTTCGTTTGCTCCTTTTTGATTGCTTGCAGCTATTTTGATAAAGACCATCGTTGGTCTAGATGCCATGGACCATATACTGTAAAGGTGACTACGTGCCCTTCGGTCACCTAGTACTGTTCATCATCTACTCTGTCACGCTTTGCGTGCCAATCGTAGTGATTCTTTGTGAGGTGACTAAGTGCCCTTCGGTCACCTAGTACTGTTCATCATCTACTCTGTCACGCTTTGCGTGCCAATCGTAGTGATTCTTTGTGAGGTGACTAAGTGCCCTTCGGTCACCTAGTACTGTTCATCATCTACTCTGTCACGCTTTGCGCGCCAATCGTAGTGATTCACAGCAAAAACACGTTCTTCCCGTGAAGGGACGAACGTGTTCGTGGTACCACCCAAATTTTATTGCCAATGGCAATTCTTTGTTGATCGCTAACGGGATCAGGCGGCGGTTTTTAATCGAACAATCCTGTTCTTTCGAAACTGCGACTCACAGATGATTTGATTTCCTACAGGGTTTTATTTGGCTTCCACTCTCCCAAACTCGCTTGAAAAATATAAGAAATTTTTTTGTTCTGCTTCTAGTCGTTATCTGTTTTACTTAATTCATCTAATAAGTTTCTTGCATCTTCCAATGTCTTCACTTCACTGCTGTCGCTGACATCAACGATTTTCTCACTTGATTCAACGATATCGACATCAGGTGTCATTTGGCCATCTACTGCTTCTGAGTTTACTCCAGAAGTATTTTCACTGTCAAGTTCTTTTGATAAAACTTCTCTAATGACTTGATGCGAATCTTGGACATAGCTTGAAAATGGTGCCAGAATTTCTTCCCACTCTGGACTTTTGACTTGCGCTAATTGTGTTTGCAGCATTACCAGCAGATTGTTGTGGAACACGCGGGTTTTCTTTTTCAGATCATTGGTTTCAGTTGCCAGTTGACGGGCATTATTGGTTGCATCTGTTAAGATCTCTTTGGCTTTTTCTTCAGCAGCAACATTCAGCGCATGCGCACGTTTTTCAGCAGTAGCAACCATTTCATCTGCTTTGTTTTGCGCAGATGTGACAATGACTTCAGACTCTTTGCTAGCACTGGTTTTTACTTTGTCTGCAGTATCTTGTGCCACAATGATCGATTGATTCAATGCATCTTTTAATTCATTGAAGTATTCTAGTTTTTCTTCTGCATGTTTCAATGATTTTTCTAGTTCACGATTTCGTTGCACCGCTTCTTCATAGTCACGAACGATCATATCTAAGAAATCATCGACTTCATCTTGATTGTACCCTCTCATTTTTACTGAGAAATTTTTATTCTGAATATCTAATGGAGTTAATGCCATAGTTTACACCTCTTTGATTTATTTACGTAGCACACCTAACAACAATCTAACCTTTTCTTTTTTGGTCGTACCTTCTAAGCCTTGTATTTGGATTCGGCCAAATCCTCTTACTGAGATGATATCCAGTAGATCCAGAACAAAGTCTGGTCGCAATACTTCAGTCCAATTGACTTTGACTTTTCCGGACTCAATCAGTTGTTTTGATCGTTGTCGAGAAATATGATACACGGCAGATATCACAGTATCCAACCGAAGTGAACTGACTGTTTCGTGTTCCTCAGTCCAGCCATCTTTTGGTACGACGAGTTCCGTATATTTCGTTTCTTCTAATCGAACAGATACATGCCCGATTTTGTCTACTTGCAATTGAACAAATTGACTCACTTCCGAAGCAACAAATACTTGCCACGTTTCACCATCTGACAAGATATCGCCAAAGTATTCTCGCTTGACCCCAGTCCCCATCAACGTTCCTAGGACTTTCCCATGACTTAGAACGGTAAATTTTTTGGGATAATTGATCGTAAACAAAGTCATATCAAATTCATCTGTTGTTGGCACATAATAATCAGGATAGATCAAACAACGTCTTCTTTCCGCTGCTTCATATCCACCGAAAAAACGATAGCTTAGATCTGTTGATTGTCTGATCAAACTTTCAAGTATATAGGCTTGTCTAGGATCAAGAAAATCAGTTAGAAACGGTGCATATTGCATTTGTACTTGCTCTATCCAACCTTCAGCAGAATCAATAAAAGGGCGCTCATCGTTGCGGAAATGTTGATAGACATTTGCGTTCACCGATAATCACCCCTTACTTCTAAAATAAAATTGATGTGACAATGACAGTCAACCCCTGTGAGGCCAATTGCAAAACGATCACTGCTACTGCGATCGTAAAATCAATGCCGCCAATACTAAGGTTCACTCGGTCAAATAGACTCAAATACGGCTCACAAACTTTTGATAAGAATCGGCCAAAAGCAGATTGGTATCCGCCAGGAAACCAAGACAATAATGCATAGATCACAAGCAAAATCGTATATAAGTAGACTGCATCATTGAGCAGATTCAATAAATTATAGATTAAAATCGGCGTTCCTCCTCAAATTAAAGATCAAAGAAATTCGTATCTGCCAAGGTTTGCGCAGTTCCGTCTATTTCCATTCCTTTAGGGGTGCAAAGAAAAATCTCATCACCGACCCGTTTGATATCACCATCTTCAGCGTACACTGTTCCTGTCAAAAAATCAACTATTCTACGAGCTTGGTACTCTTCAATTAAGTGAAAATTAACAAGTACAGCATCCCCGTTGATGACTTGCTTGGCTATCCCCATTGCTTCAGAATACACCCGTGGTTCAACGATCGTGATCTTGCCAGCCATTTTCGGCTTCGTGTCTTTCGCTTTTGCAGTGCTCCGCTGCTGCGCCATCGGCACCACTTTTTCTTCTGTTTTGAATGCAGCCTTGTTACGCTCCGGTACCGCAGTCGTTTGCTGATGACTAACGGATTGCGGTTTGTACCGATGTTGTGATGATTGCGTTTGATTCCTTGTTTCTGGCTCGGAATAGGTGTATGCTGTCCCGTTCGCCGCTTTTGGGGCAGTATATGCGTTTTGATTGACCGCAACTTTAGGTACGGCACGCAAGTTCGTGTCTTGTGCGAATGACTCACTCTCGTAGTCTTCTTCATCTGTTAAGCCAAAAAAATTGGTTAGTTTATCTTTAAGCGACATCCGTCAACCTCCTTTATTCTTGAAATAATGCTGTGCCTACACGTACAAATGTGGCGCCTTCTTGGATTGCTTCTGAGAAATCATTACTCATTCCCATACTTGTATCCAAACAAGGGGCATGTGTAAGCTGCAGATCAGCAATTCGCTGTTGCAATTGTTTTAAGGTTTTAAATAGCTGATGCCGTTCGCTGCTTGAAGCATCGATTGGTGCCATCGTCATTAATCCAACAACATGAATTTTATCCAAAGATGCAAGATCTTGAATGAACGAATCGACTTCTTCAGGAGAAATGCCTTGTTTTGAAGCCTCTTGCGACACATTGACTTCAACAAAACAGTTGATCGGCTGGTCTGCTCTCTTTTGGATTTCTTGGGCTAACTTAAATGAATCCAACGCGTGAAAATAGTCAATTTCATTGATGATCGATTTTACTTTTCTGCGCTGTAAATTCCCAATGAAATGCCATTTGACATCCGGATAGTTCCTAAGTGCTTGTTTCTTTGACAGCAATTGCTCGACGCGGTTTTCCGCGCAATCCCTGACACCATTTTCCAACAATGTCTGAGTCATTGACGTGTCCACAGACTTGGTAACTGCAACCAAATGCACATCTGATGCCTGTCTAGAAACAAGAGCACAGGAATCCTGTATCTCTTGCTGGATCTTGTGCAAGTTCTCAGAAATCATGTGCTCTGCCTCCTAGCGTTTACGACGGAAAAATGGTGGTGTACTTAGTTCGTCGTCATCATTTGATTTGACATCTTCACGGCTGAATGTATCAAAATCTTTCTTTTCAACATTTTCAAATGTATTCTCTTCAACTTTAGGACGCACATTTTGCTCTTTGCGAATATCCCAATCGCCAAAACCGCTGTTGTCCTCTGCTTGTGCAGGACGTGCTTGATCCATATCTAACGTTGGTTTTTGTGGAATAGAATGGATTTGACTTTGACTTTGTCTATTTGAACGAGCTGTGCGTTCTTTCTTTGACGGATCGATGCCCGTAGCAATTACAGTCACGCGAATTTCATCGCCTAAATCTTCATTGATCGATGTACCTAGAATAATATTGACATCACCTGTAGCAGCATGTGCAACGATATCTGAAGCATCTTGCGCTTCAAATAATGTCATATCCAAGCCGCCGGTAATGTTCAATAGGACTTGTTCTGCACCATCGATCGATGTTTCAAGCAATGGCGAAGAAATAGCTTTCTTCGTTGCTTCGATCACGCGTTCTTCACCGCTGGCTACACCGATACCCATCAATGCTGTGCCTTGATTTTCCATCACCGTTTTCACATCTGCGAAATCAAGATTGACATAACCAGGTGCAGTGATCAAATCAGAGATCCCTTGCACACCTTGACGCAAGACATTATCCGCTTCACGGAATGCTTCAAGCATCGGCGTTTTCTTGTCAACAACTTCAAGTAAACGATTGTTGGAAATGATCAATAATGTATCGACATTTTCTTTTAATTTGGCAATTCCTTCTGCTGCAAAACGGCCGCGTTTAGGTCCTTCAAATGTGAAAGGACGTGTCACAACACCCACAGTCAATGCGCCAATCTCTTTGGCAAGTTTTGCTACGATTGGTGCAGCACCAGTCCCAGTTCCGCCGCCCATACCAGCAGTGATAAAGATCATATCTGCGCCTTCTAGTGAGTCACGGATCGCATCTTCACTTTCTTCTGCAGCTTTTTCCCCAACTTCAGGTTGAGAACCTGCACCCAAACCACGGGTATATTTAGGGCCTAATTGGATCACTGTTTCTGCTTTTGAATTTTTTAATGCTTGAACATCTGTATTGGCCGCAATAAACTCTACGCCTTTAACGTTTTCTTCTATCATACGATTGACAGCATTGCCGCCGCCGCCACCGACACCGATGACTTTGATCACAGCACCATCATTGATGTTATTATCAATTGAAAATTCCATAGTTTGTCTTCCTCCTGAAAATGATTTTTAGGTTATTCAAAGATATTTGAGAAGAAATCTTTTACACGATTGGTAATCGAGCCGCTTGCTTTTTCTTCTTCCACTTCTTCATAGGTTTCTTCTGGTGCTTCGTATTGTTGTTCATAGCTGACTTCTTGTTGGACAGCAACAGGTTGTTGATGTGATGTTTTTTCGCCAGTGATCGCACTCTTAGCCAATTGGTAGACTTCACTCAAGTTGGCCGAGTAATCAACAATACTGATCACATTTGTAAAGACAGGATTACGTAACCCCATATGGTTTGGTACATATAATTTTACGTTTGTTTCAAAGACTTCTTGTGCCAAGTCTACGACACCTGGCAAACTAGCTGCGCCACCGGTCAAAATCACACCGCCTGGCAATTCTAAGCCATCGATCTCATTCAATACTTCTTTTGATTTATTGAAAATTTGTTCCATCCGTGCTTCGATGATCTCGGATAGATACCGCTCGTCGATTTTGACTGGTTCTGATTTACCGATCACATCCACTGGAAATTCTTCACTGGCAGACGTTCTTTCTGGATAAGCATCACCATAATTGATTTTTAAGGCTTCAGCATTATTGAAAGAAGTATTCAATACAGTTGAAATATCTTTAGTGACAAATTCGCCACCTTCTTGATTGACATGTGTAAACTTCAATTGTTTATCATGCATCGCAGAAGTCGTCGTTTGTCCGCCGCCGATATCGATGACGATCGTCCCAAAGTCTTTTTCACCATCAGACAAAATTGATTCTGTCAAAGCCAATGGTGTGATGACCATTTCATTCACGATCAAGCCAGATTTTTCAACACATTTGCGGATGTTATGGATGATTGTTTTTGGTCCAGTGTAGACAACACCGAACATTTCTAGACGAACACCGATCATGCCGCGGGGATCTTTGATGCCTTCGAATCCATCGACTGTGAATTCTTGCGGCAAGATTGCAATGATTTGTCTTTCCGGAGGCGTTGAACGCACAAGGGCGGCAGAAGCCACATTGCGAACATCTTCATCTGTGATCTCTTTAGATTCACTATTGACTGCAATCATCCCTTGGCAATTTTCAACATCAAGTAAATTCGCCGGCACACCTACACTGACACTGCGAATTTGGATTCCTGCTTTTTCTTCTGCTTGTCTTACTGCTCTTTGAATGGCTTGTACCGTTTTGTCAATATCTACAATGATCCCACGGTTGATCCCTTCAGATTTTGCATTTCCTACACCAATAATATTCATTTGGCTGTCAACGTATTCAGCAACAACAACTTTAACCGATGTCGTTCCGATATCAAGGCCAACATACATTCCCGTTTTTGCCATGGATGGGGTTCCCTCCTAGTTAATTGGATATATAGCGAACCATCACAGTCCGTTTTTAATGTTCAATCGAATAATTTGTTCACTGTTACCAATTCTACCATATATTGGCGATTTATAGAAACAAGTTAATAAAAAAACTCTTGATTTTTTTCTAAGAATCAGCGTCAGTGGACTCTTCTGTCTGTGCATCCTCATCTTTGGTGCTGGAAATTGGATAGGTAAAGATCCCGACTTCCATATCAACAATACTGGCTTCCGTCAAATCACTGGCGATTTGGGGATAATATTGCATTTGGCTTGCCATATTGGAAATATTCACGATCACTTGATTGCCATCGTTCATGAACAACGTCAATAATTCATCATTGCTTTCTCGTGGGGTCAATTTGATTTGCGAGATCCCGTCTTGTATTTCTTGACTCAATTGCTGATAAGCGGTCAAAACTGACTTGATCTGTGTTTCATCTGTGAAATCTTCCAGTATTGGCAAACCTTCGATTGGTTGGTCGCTCGTTTCGGATAGAACAACACCATTTTCCAATATGGCAGCATATGTATCGTCTTTCGCTAGCAATGCGACTTCTGTGTACTCTTGTACCGCAATCTCAAAGTGATTCAGCCCTGCTAATGAAATCGTGACTTGTTTGATTCGAGGAATTGCCTTTTCGATTGCTGCTTCACGGGCGTTACGGCTAAAAAATTGCGGCCATAGGTCTTCATTCAGCGTCAAATTTGAATCAGCGATAATCTCTTCTTGCGACACTTCTTGGTTTCCTTTGACCTTTACTTCCGTCAACCTGCTAAAAGGTGAGACAAAATATAAAACGATCAATAAAGGAACCATCAAGATCCCGATGATCAACGCTAAACGACGGATCAGCAACCGATTCCGATACTGCTTCAAGTTGGGCAGCCGATCAGCAAAAGACCGTGGCTCTTCGTAAGCCAGCTCTTTTTCTTCAACTTCATCTTCCGCTTCTTCAATGTGGCCATCTGCTTCTTCCACAGCGGATGGTTCAGTCTGGATTTCGCCGATTTCATCCTCTTTCTCGGATTGTGACCATCGGGGCTGATCACCTTTATCTTGCAAGTATTTTAAATTTTCTCTTTGCCAAGGGGTCAATTCTTCCATTGACGAGGGGGTTTGATCATCATGAGGTTGTTTGTCTTTACTAATGATAATCGCTCCTTTCTATCCCACACATTGTACTATTTGATGATCTCTTGCACAAGTCGAAATAATCTTTCAGAAGCATCGCTGATTCCTTGCTCTTTAGACGCTTGAGCCATTTCCTTGCGCATGCTTTCGTTTTCCATAATACTATCAACGGCAGCGACTAAATTACTGCTGTTCAACGCATTATCTGCAATCATTTTGACCGCCCCAGCCTGAACCAAGCTTTGTGCATTTTTGGTTTGATGATCATTGGTCACATAAGGACTAGGGATCAAGATCGCCGGGATACCCAGTGCTGTAAATTCAGCGATCGATGTGGCTCCTGCGCGACCGATCAATAAGTCGCTGTTGGCCATCACCTCTGCCATTTGATCAATATATGGACGAATACTAATATTGGGAAAAGCGTCTTTAGACATGCCGATTTTTTCTTCAATTTCTTTATAATAGCGTTCACCGGAAGCATATAACACTTGATAGTCTTTTTTGGCAAAAAGCGGAATGGCTTCAATCAATGCTTGATTGATTTTTTGGGCACCTTGACTACCGCCGAAAATCAGCACAGTTGGCCGATTGGGCTTCAAGTCATACGCAGCTAAAATAGCAGATTTTTGTGCATCTCTGACTTCTTGTCCTCGAGGATTGCCAACCAAAACTGTTTTTTTGGCAGGAAAATAACGTGCCGCATCCTGAAAAGCAATGGCGATCCGATCCACATATTTTGTCAAAAATTTATTGGTGATCCCTGGCACACTATTTTGTTCATGGATGATCGTTGGAATGTTTAGTCTTGACGCCGCAAAGACAACGGCACCAGAAACATACCCACCTGTCCCGATCACGACATCAGGTTGGAAATCTTTGATAATCTTTTTAGCAGCTAGATAACTTTTTATGAACAACTGGACTGTTTTCACATTGTCCATCGATAGTTTGCGTTTGAATCCTTGGATCTCTAAAGTTTGAAAAGGAATCCCTGTGGGCGGCACGATTTTATTTTCTAAACCTCTGGTGGCACCGATATAAAGGAACTCTGCTTCTTTGTCGATAGACCTTACATAGTCAACAAAAGATAAAGCCGGGTAGATATGTCCGCCTGTTCCGCCGCCAGTCACTAAAATTTTCATGGTTTTCACTCATTTCTTTTCAAATCTGATACGGCTGTCATAAACTTGTCACCACGTACCTCAAAGTTAGGGTATTGATCCCAACTGGCATTCGCTGGTGATAACAATATCGTGTCCCCTGCTTGACTATGTTTGAAAGCAAGAGGTACAGCCGTTGTTACATTTTCGGTTATTTCAATCTGTGGTACTTGTGCTTCTCTGGCAGCTTTGGCCAATTTTTCCTTTGTTTCGCCGAATAAGACGATTGCTTTTAAGCCTTTAAAATAAGGAATGAGATCATCAAAATCATTACCGCGGTCTAATCCGCCCGCCAACAATATCAAGTGTTGATTGTCAAACCCATCTAATGCCATTTTAGTGGCTAGACTATTGGTTGCTTTAGAATCATTATAGAATTTCACATCACGATAGGTACCGACATATTGCGTTCGATGAGGCACGCCGCTAAATGTGTGCAATGCTTCTTTGATGTCTTCGTTTGAAATACCTGATAATTTGCCCACTGCGATTGCCGCTAATGCATTCTCTACATTGTGACTGCCTGGTACGCCAACCTCCGTAACCGCCATGATGGCTTCATCATTAAAGTACAACTGACCATCTAGCAGATAGGCCCCTGCTACTTTTTCTTTTGTTGAAAAAGGCACCACTTTGGCTGCTGTTCGTGCTGCCAGTTTTTGCAGTTCAGGCTGATTCCAGTTGATGACCAAATAATCATCTGTTGTCATATTTTGCTGCAAACGCCATTTTGCATGGACATACTCAGGTCGGCTGCCATGATAATCGATATGGGCTTCATAGATATTGGTGATGACTGCGATATGCGGACGCAAGTGCTCAATCCCCATCAGCTGAAAACTAGACAATTCCATGACCAGTCGATCTGCTGCTGTAGCTGTTTGCGCAACAGAACTAGCTGGAAAACCGATATTTCCAGACAGAAGGGCTCGTCCTTCTGTCATACCTGCATTCAAGATGTGTGCGATCATCGTCGTTGTTGTGGTTTTGCCATTTGTCCCTGTGATACCAATGATCGGCGCATCCGAGATTTCATACGCCAATTCCACTTCCGTAATCACCGGAATGCCTTTGGCTATTGCGCCTTGCACAATCGGTTGGGTATACGGAATACCTGGGTTTTTGACCACCAATGAAAAGCCTTCATCCAGTAGTTCGATTGGATGACTGCCTGTGATCACTTTAATGCCTAACGCCAAAAGATCTTGTGCTTCTGGATTTTCAGCAAAAGGTTTGCCGTCATTGACGGTGACCAACGCACCCAAATCATGTAACAATTTGGCCGCGCTGAATCCACTTTTTGCTAATCCTAACACAAGAACTTTTTTATTTTGATATGATGTTATATTTTTCATTTTATTTTCCATCTCCTACCATACAATGACTAATGTAAGTATCGAACAAACCAGTGCAATACACCAAAAAACAGTGTCGATTTTCCATTCTGACCACCCACTCATTTCAAAGTGATGATGAATCGGAGACATTTTGAAGATTCGTTTGCCAGTTAGTTTGAAAGAAGCAACTTGCAACATGACACTGGCGGTTTCGCATACATAAATCAAACCTACCAGCAGCAATGTCCACTCTTGATGCAGCAAAATTGAAATCGCCGCTAAAAGACCACCTAAGGCAAGTGAACCAACGTCACCCATGAAAATCTTTGCAGGTTTACGATTGTAGGGAAAGAAGCCAATCAAACCGCCAATGACCGCTAAACACACGATCAATACATCGATTTGGCCTTGGCGCCAAGCAATGATGCCATAGGTTGCAAATGAAATTGTACCCAATCCAGCAACCAATCCATCTATGCCGTCGGTTAAATTGACCGCATTAGAAAATCCAACCAGCCAAAAAATAACGAACAAGCCATAAAAAATATTTAATGGAATAGCCATACCGAATAGGTTGAGGGTATTGGCATTCCCTTCAGATAAGAAAACCAAGTAAAATACGATACCACCAGCGATTTGTCCAATCAATTTCTGAAGTGAATTTAACCCCATATTTCTCTTTTTAAAGATTTTAATGAAGTCATCAATAAATCCTAGCGCGCCGTATAGCAAGGTGATAAACAAAAGAATGAACAATGATGTGGTGAGTTGCTGTTGCCAAGCACCAACCCAAATAGCTGTGATCATCGTTGCGATCAAAAAGACGAAGCCGCCCATGGTAGGTGTGCCCGCTTTGATGTTATGCCATTTAGGTCCTTCTCCACGAATCTCCTGCCCGTATTTCTTCATTTGAAAATACCCAATAAATAGGGGCATCGTAGCTGTTACAATGGCAAAACTACTCGCCAGCGGTAATATCATCTCTGTCCATTCCATTTTTTTCTCTCCTATTATTCGTTTTCGCTTAATGTAAATTTGATTGATTGTCCTGATAATTCTGTGTACGCCTCTACGCTTTGCGCCGTACAGTAGCCATCCCCTTCGAAGGTGACATCGATATTGAGCAGACTACCAAATTTGATCAGATCTGCTTTGGACCAACCTGTGGTATCCGGCATCTCATATGAATCACTATCTGTGATCAACAAGATACGTTCACCGGCCATCACTGTGGTGCCGCTATCTACAGACTGTGCGGTCACTGTATCGTCGTCGCCGATCACAACTGGGATCAGACCCAATTTTTGGACATCTGTTGCTGCAGACTCTGTATCTAAGTTGCGGTAATCATTGACAGTGATCGCGTCACTTGTTGTTGTCGTTTCTTCTAAAGAAGTATTTTTAAGATCCATGACCCGTTTCATCAACGGATTGGCAATTTCAGCTAAGACGGTGCTTTCATGTTTTTCCGGCAACTTGATCGTTAGATACAAAATATATTCTGGTTCTTCCGACGGAAACATCAAGACAACCGAATACAAATAATTTGATCCGCCAGATAAGTACTTGCCTGTATCCGGATCCGCTACTTGGGCTGTTCCTGTTTTGGCAGAAATATTATAGCCAGGCAATTCATAGACGCCGTATGCACTCCCATAATTTTCACTTTCAACAACATCTCGCATGTATTCACGCACTTTGGTCGCCGCATTTTCGGTGATTGGATGCCCAACTTCTTCGGTTTGAGTGACCGTGGTATCACCGGTTTGTGTGTCAACGATTTTGCTGATAAATTGTGGTTTCAACATCGTACCATTATTGGCTACCGACGTGAAAGCTTGCATCATTTGAAAATTGGTGACCCCGATCGCTTGTCCAAAAGAAGTCATTGCTTGACTGACTGGATTGTCTTCAGGGGTAATGCCGGTATTTTCATTGGGTAAACCAGAATAGGTGCTGCGCCCAAAGCCAAATTGTTTCAAGTATTGCTGCCAACGATCTGCCATCCGTTGCTCCAATGTCACCATGCCGATATTACTAGACCATGACAAGGCCTGACGCATCGTCAATGTGCCTTTTTGTCCATAATCCCAGTCATTGATCGTTGCATCATAGAGTTTCAACCCATCGCTGCTTGGGGTAAATGTTTCATTTTCATTGAAGATCCCTTGATCGATCGCCGCGGCTGTCGTCAAGATTTTCATGGTGGATCCCGGTTCATAATTGTCTTCTACTAAGAGATTCTGCCAATCATTGATAGAATCCAAATCTTCTGGATTGTAGGTTGGCCGTTGCGCCATGGCAATGATCTGCCCAGTTTTGGCATCCATTAGATTCGCCGTTACGTTTTCAGGATCATTGTCTTCGTATACCGAATCCATCAATGTTTCTAAGTAACTTTGGATGCGGCTATCGATTGTCGTATAGACATCTTTTCCGTCCACAGCTTCTACCGTTTCTGCAACGGTGCCTGGCAGTGGGTTCTGGTTATTGTCTTTTTGATAAACGATTTCACCATCCGTTCCAGAAAGAACGTCGTTGTAAGCAGCCTCCAAACCGGTCTTTCCTTCGAGACCGGTATCATCATCATTGGCTACCGCATAACCAATAAAGTGAGAAGAAAAAATACCGTTCGGGTATAAACGAGCAGGATGACTCTCAAAGTGAAATCCTGCGATTGCTTCTTTTTCCATTGCTTCTTCGATGGCTTTTTTCTGTTCTAAAGTGATATTATTGCCTTTACTCCCGAAGGACACTTGCCATAACTGATCGGCAACACCCGCTTTTAATTTATTCACGGTAGTATCTTCATCGATCCCTAGCGTATCAGAAAGAATTTTGGCTAATTTGGAAAAATTTTCTTCTTCCGCATATAGTTTCTTTTTGCCATCTACGTAGTTTTGATTCAACACAGCGTAAATTGAGTAAGAGGTAACATCTTCAGCGATCGCAATGCCGTTTCGGTCATAGATCGTTCCTCGTTTTGCCTGGATCACTTCACTGCCTTGATACAAGTTTTTGGTTTTTTCAGCCAAAGACGTACCTGCAACATCGCCAACGATCACGATATAGCTCAAACGCGTGACAAACAAAAAGAACAATCCAATACTCGTAGCAAAGAGAATAATACCTACTTTTTTGCGATTGTTCATCGTAGTTTGATTGTTCTTTTTTAAGTATTGCTTGAATTTATCTGTTAGCTTCATCTAATCCACTTTCCTTAAATTGCCATCATCGATGGTCAATCCTTGATCCTCAGCTATCTTCTTGATCCGATCGGTTTTAGAAAGTTCATTCTTTTCTTGTTCTAATTGTTCTGCTTCTGCTGTCTTTTCATTGATATCTGATTGGATCAATGAAATATCATGTTCAACTTGACTGATGTTGGTCCGAATGCTGATCGTTAAGATTGCTAAGGTGATCACAGCCAAAACAACAAAGGCAGCAATTAATTTTTCCAACGCAGAAATACTTTTTAACCGACGTTGCGGAGATGCTGGGATGCGAATCACTTCAGGACGCTGTGGGTCTTGGGGAAGTTTTTCAGCTATATGTTCAGTTTCTTCATTGAATGCACGTTCTTGAGACTCTGTGAATTCATAGTCATGGACTTTTAATTCTGCCATAGCTGCTACCCTTCGCTTTCCTTCGTTTTTTCCGCAATTCGCAGTTTCGCACTGCGTGAGCGATTGTTTTCCTCTACTTCTTCTTCAGAAGGTAAAATTGGTTTTCTAGTCACCAACTTCAAAGTTGGTTGAAATTCTTCTGGGATGATTGGCAATCCCGGAGGCATATCTTTGGGACTGCTATACTCCTTGAACATTGATTTAACGATGCGATCTTCTAATGAATGGAACGTAATGACACTAATGCGTCCATTTTTCGCCAAGCAATCAATGGCTTGTTCCAATGACGCTTCGATCACACCTAATTCATCATTGACAGCAATGCGGATTGCTTGGAAAACCCGTTTTGCAGGGTGTCCGCCTTTTCTCCGAGCTGGTGCCGGGATCGCTGTTTTAATGATTTCGACCAATTCACCTGTCGTTTCGATCGGACGTACAGCACGTACGCGCTCAATCTCACGGGCAATTTGTTTCGAAAATTTTTCTTCGCCATATCGGAAAAATATTTTGACCAATTGGTGGTACTCAAAATGATTCACAACATCATAAGCACTGAATGACGCAGATTGATCCATACGCATATCTAGCGGGGCGTCTTGGTGGTAACTAAAGCCGCGTTCAGCTTCATCTAATTGCGGCGAAGAAACGCCTAAGTCGTATAAAACCCCATCAACTTTGGTAACCCCTTGCGCTGCGAGTGCGTCATGCAAATAACGAAAATTACTTTTGATAAATGTCACCATGTTTTTTTCTATATAAGGTGCCAAACGAACTTTGGCATGATCGATTGCTTTTTGATCTTGATCAAAGGCATATAAATGACCTTTCTCGGACAACTGCGATAAGAGATATTCACTATGGCCAGCTCCACCTAATGTACAATCCACGTAGATGCCATCCGGACGTATATTCAGCCCATCGACTGTTTCTTGAAGCATCACGGTGTAGTGTTTGAAATCTGCCATTTACTTTTCCTCTTCCTATAAGCCAAAATCAATCATCGTTTCAGCAATTTCATCAAAATTTTCTTCCGCTTCAACGGTAAATGCTTGCCAACGTGCTTCATCCCAGATTTCAATTCGATTGGACACACCAATGATCACACAGCTTTTTGTCAATGCAGCATGCGTTCTTAGTGCAACGGGAATATTGATTCGGCCTTGTTTATCTACTTCACATTCAGTAGCGGCTGAATAAAAAAAGCGGACGAATGTTCGTGCATCTTTTTTTGCAAGCGGCATTTCGTTCAATTTCTCTTCAAGTGTTTCCCATTCTGACAAAGGATAGCCAAATAAACAGCCATCTAGTCCTCTTGTCACAACAAATTTTTCTCCAAGTTTTTCACGGAGTTTTGAAGGAACGATCAGTCGGCCTTTTGTATCGATAGCATGTTGATATTCACCCATAAACATCGACAAAAACCCCCAATCTCCACTTGATATTCACAGTCTACCACAATCCCCCACTTTCTACCACAAATTATATGAAATTTGGAAGGGAAGTTCTTTGACTATTCTTTACCAAATGGACAATTGCGGGTATAACGACTTTTTAACGTCTTTAAAAAAACTTTAAGCACTTCGTAGCGGCCGGTTGATCGTTTGTCGCTTATAGATAGCCAATTAGATTAAACATGACCAACACCACATGAAAAACGATCGTGAACAAAAAGATACTGCGCCAATACATCTTGCCATAGCGCCCGTAATCTATCTCTTGATAGTAGTATGCCTGAAAAACTGCTAACAATATCCCTAACAGTAATATTGACAACAGGTAGTAAAGGGTGATGGCTTGATCAAATGTATGAATAGATAGTTGATGGATACCAATAATCAAAAAAGGTACTGCGATATCTGGCGCTTTAAGATGAAATCGATCCTTCAAGGAAAACACCGACACCAAAAAGCGGCAAGCAAGATAGACGATAACTGGATAAATATACCAAAACAAAACGACTGGATTAAACGTTGACATACAAAAAACCCTCTCTAACAACTAGTGTCACTATACTTGATTTACTTTACAACCTTATTTCAGTTTCGTTAAAAATAGATAGACAAATAAGTCAGACAGCACATCATCTCACTTTTGTCCCAAAAAAGGCGATCGATCAGCTGAATAAGGAGTTTTCATCTTATATTAAAGCAGAAGGAAAGCACTTCAACAAGCCTATCTTCTGATTCTTACTTTAATTTTGCTATTTGGTTGTTTTTTTATTAATTTCTGCCGCCTTTACCTTGAGTTATCCGCAGAATGAAGGTAAACTGTCACTAGAATAACTCTTGAAGGTGGATTTAAGATGAACGAAAAAAAACCAAAAAGCACATTTGCCAAAGTTACACAGGTAGTCATTTGGACCATGCTGATTCTTACAGTAGGCTCAATTTTCTTAGCCGCATACACAAGTATCATGGGATAAAAAAACTTTCACAGTGCAGTGCACTGTGAAAGTTTTTTTATAATAAAGGCGAGATCAGCCGAGCCAATCCTTCTTTGATTTTGATCATGACAGCGCGTTGCTGGTAGCCTTCGATCGTTAATGCTTTCGCGTCCGCTGAATCACGTAAAAAAGCATCCCTTGCCTGCGCAGCCGTTTCTACATCATAAATGAGCGTGTTGACCTCAAAGTCTAATCGAAAGGACCGGACATCGATATTAGCAGAACCAATCGATACCACGCCACTATCGATGATCATGGTTTTGGCGTGCATAAAGCCTTTTTCATAGGTTTCGATCACAGCCCCAAACTGCAGCAACTCTGCCGCAAATGAATAAGTCGCCCAATATACAAAGGGATGATCTGGTTTATTGGGGATTTGGATATGCACTTTGACCCCTGATATCAAAGCCAATTTCAACGCATTATGGATCGATTCATCCGGAATATAATAAGGCGTTTGGATCAGGATCTCTTTTTTCGCCAGATTGATCATTTTCAAATAGGTCATTTTGATTTCTTCACGTTCTGTATCAGGTCCACTGGTTACTACTTGCGCTGCAACTGTGCCTGTGGTGTGGATGGTTGGAAATAGTGCTTCGTCATATTTGATTTCCAGCTTATGTTGCGAATTCCAATCCATTAAAAAGCGATTCTGTAATGAATACACAGCAGGACCTACAATACGCAAATGATTGTCCCGCCAATAACCGAACTTTTCAACTTCACCTAGATACTCATCCCCTACATTAAATCCGCCTGTATAACCAATTCGACCATCAATAACAACGATTTTACGGTGATTGCGATAGTTGATCCTCGGATTGACATAAGGAACAAACAACGGGAAAAAGAACGACACTTGACCGCCATGCAGACGCAGTTCTTCGAAAAATTTCAATGAAACACGAGAACTCCCCCATGCGTCTAATAAGACCCGCACCTTGACGCCGCGTTTAGCTGCCCTCACTAAAGATTGATTGACCAAAACCCCTAAAGCATCACTACGATAGATATAGTACTCCATGTGGATATGTGCCTCAGCTTGATCGATATCCGCAATCAATGCATCAAATTTCACTTTACCATCGGTGTATAGCGTCAATTGATTGCCTGTGGTATACAATGATTGCCCAAAAACCGTCAACAAATAGACCAATTGTTTGACCTCAACTTGATCAGTCGGCGGATGGGGAAAGAGTTGTCTTTTGAGGGCTTGCTTCTGCTCCGCCAACTCAACATTCAAGCCGACGTTGGCCTGCGTCCGCATATCAAAAATCTTTTCTTTAGAAATCCCCTTCCCAAGAAAGATATATAGCACAAAACCGACGATCGGCACAAATAACAAGACCAAAAGCCACGCCCATGTCTGCGCCGTTTGTTTGCGTTCTCTGAAAATAATAATGGCTGATAACAACAAATTGACGACAAAAAGAATCGTTACGAGATTATCCATATCAAACATACGGCCACCTCCACTCCTTACTCTCAACAAGCATATCGAAGACAGCGCTTAATGTAAAGCTACTCTTCACACAAATAGTTCCGTTCACCCGAAAAAAAAAAAGCCGATTCATCAGAATCAGCTTTCTTTCCATTATACTTTTAAGAAACGACGCATCGATAAGACTGACCCTAATGAACCAATCACAATACCGATCAGCGCCATGATGCCGCAAACTTGCAGCAAGAACAAATGAGGGGCGATCAAACTATAATTGGATCGCAGCAAAGAAGGATTAACCAATGCATAGACTTGGTGATAACCAAAATACATGATTGCAATCGGTACGATCGATCCTAATAGACCAATCCAACCACCTTCTAAGAAAAACGGCCAACGAATATAGCCATTTTTGGCCCCTACTAGACGCATGATCTGTATTTCTCTTTGTCGCGACATGATCGTGATCCGAATCGTATTCGAAATCAAGAACATGGCAACAAAGATCAAGAGCACTGCTGCTGCCAATCCCCACGTCCGTACAGCTGCCGATAGTGAAAAGATTCTATCAGAAGAATCACCGCCATAGTCTGCTTTAAAGACGTTGGCTAAATCTCCCGCTTGATCTGCAATATCTTTGGTATACTCAGGATCGGTTGCACTGACAACATAGACATTGTATAAAGGATTACTATCCCCTTCAAATAAGTTCCATGAGTCACCCATAGCATCTTGGATTTTCTTCAACTCGTCGTCACGACTAGAAAATTGAACATCTGATACATTCGGCAGATCTTTCAATTGTTGTTCAAGGGCATCCATGTCCTCTTGTTCTGTGCCAATATCAACAAAGACGGAAACATCAACGTTCTCACGGATATCCTCCGCTAATTTTGTGGCATTTAAGATGACACCTAAGAAAATGCCGACCAACGTCAATGTGATCGTTACCGCACTTAATGACGCGATGGTCATCCAACCATTTCGTTTTAAACTTTTGATACTCTCAAGGAGATGACGGAAAAACGTTCTAATCATCGTAGCCATATTCTCCTTCCGCTTGGTCGCGAATAATGCGGCCATTTTCGATTGCGATCACGCGATGGCGGATCGTATTGACGATTGTACTGTTGTGTGTTGCCATGACAACAGTCGTCCCTTGTGCGTTGATCCGATCCAACAGTTTCATGATTTCCCATGAGTTTTCTGGATCCAAATTCCCCGTAGGTTCATCTGCGATCAATACTTTTGGGGTATTGACGATAGCACGAGCAATCGATACCCGTTGTTGTTCTCCACCTGATAGTTCACTCGGGAAAACGCGTACTTTGTGTTTCAATCCCACTAAATCAAGGACTTCCATCACCCGTTTTTTAACATCTCGGGGTTTGCGCCCGATGACTTGCATCGCATAAGCAACATTTTCAAACACTGTTTTGCGCGGCAATAGTTTATAATCTTGGAAGACGACACCGATTTCTCTTCGCATCAATGGAATTTCACGACTTTTCATGCCGACTAAATCATAGCCCGCGACATTCAATACACCTTTGGTTGCTTTTTCTTCTCGATACATCAATTTGATAAAGGTAGATTTACCTGCCCCAGAAGGGCCAACAACGTAAACAAATTCTCCTTGATCAATTGAGATCGACAGGTTGCGGATAGCAGTCGTACCATTAGAGTACTTCTTCATTATGTCTTTCATTTCAATCATACAGCTATCTCTCCATCTCAAAAATTTTCATACTGGCTTATTATAGCATGAATATATTGCACGTTGCTTGCAACAGATTACAATTGTGTGTCAATCTGTTTAAGTGCATACATGGTTATTTTTGGTTTAGTTTTAGCTTCAAAAAGGCATCGATAAATCCATCTAAGTCACCATCCATCACAGCTTGCACATTTCCTGTTTCAAAGTTGGTGCGATGGTCTTTGACCATTGAATACGGATGGAATACATACGAACGGATCTGAGAACCCCAGCCGATCTCCATTTGCTCGCCTCTAAGTGCAGCGGCTTCTTGCTCTTTTTTCTCAACTTCTAATTGGTATAATTTGGCTTTCAACATCCCCATTGCTTGCTCGCGGTTTTTTAATTGTGAACGTTGCGCCTGACTTGCCACAACCGTACCAGTAGGAATATGCGTGATTCGAACGGCCGATTCCGTTTTGTTGATATGTTGTCCACCAGCGCCACTCGCTCGGTACGTATCGATCTTCAAATCATCAGAATTGATCTCCACATCGATATTCCCATCTAATTCAGGCATGACATCAACTGAACAAAAAGAGGTATGGCGACGTTTTGCCGAATCAAAAGGTGAGATTCGCACCAATCGATGAACACCTTTTTCTGATTTTAAATAACCATAAGCATTGTGCCCCTTGATCAGCAAAGTCACACTTTTGATCCCTGCTTCATCTCCTGCTTGATAGTCCAATGTTTCAACCGTATAGCCATGTTGTTCGCAAAATCGCGTATACATGCGTAATAGCATGCTGCCCCAGTCCTGTGATTCAGTACCACCCGCACCTGGATGCAATTCAATGATGGCATTGTTGCGGTCATAAGGCTCATCCAAAAGCATTGCCAATTCGTACGTCGCCATTTTGTCATTCAGCTTGTGCATGCGCTCAGATAATTCATCTTCCATCTCTGCATCCGGTTCTTCTTGGATCATTTCCAGCATGACCTCTAATTCTTCTAATTCTTCGGCTAGCTGATTGAATTGATCATAGGTTTCTTTATTGGCATTATTGGCATTGATGACTGTTTGAGCATGCTCAGCGTTGTCCCAAAAGGTTGGATCTGCCATCTGATGTTCTGCTTCAGCGATAGCTTCTTCTAATTGATCTAAGTCAAAGAGACCCCCTAAAACTATTTATTTTTTCTTGCATATCATTTAATTGATTTCGAATCTCTGCGATTTCCATTGATTTTCCTTCTTTCTTATAGGTATGGATACGGAAAAGTAGGCTGGACATCATTTTCTGCCAGCCTACTCCACCTTCACATTCTTACATATTTTTTCCGTGACAATTTTTGAATTTCTTGCCGCTGTCGCAAGGACATGGATCATTCCGTCCGACATTTTTGAAACTTGGCTCTTGTTTCGCAGGCGCTTCTTCAACACCTTGCGCTTCTCCTTGCGCCACTTGTTCACGTTGCACATTTTGACGGATCTCAGCCTTCATAAATAACCGTGTCACTTCATACTCAATCGCGCCAACCATATTTTCAAACATATTGTAGCCTTCTGTTTGGTATTCGACCAGTGGATTGTTTTGTCCATAGGCACGTAAGCCGACAGACTGACGCAATTGATCCATTGCATCGATGTGGTCCGTCCATTTTGTGTCTACAACACGCAGAATAACGACTTTTTCAAATTCGAGTAATTGTTCTGGACTATTCAATTGCTCTTTCTTTTTGTCAAAGACTTCTTGCGCGCGCTGATTCAAATAGTCTTTGATTTCTTGGGCAGATTTCCCTTTGATGCTGTCGATTGAGATCGTGTCTTCATGTACCAGCGCATTTGCCGCAAAGTCAACGATGCCTTCATAATTCCATTCAGTTTCTTCTAACTGTGTATGGCTGTCAACAACACGGTTGATCGAACGTTTGACCATATTCATCAATGTTTGTGATAAGTCTTGGTCTTCTTTGATAACTTCTTGTCGTTGGCCGTAGATGACTTCCCGCTGTTCCCGCATCACATCATCATATTGCAAAACGTTCTTCCGTGTATCATAGTTATTGCCTTCTACTCGTTTTTGCGCAGATTCAACTTGTTTTGACAACATTTTGCTTTGGATCACAGCATCTTCTTCATCGATTTTCATACGATCCAAGAAGACTTTGATTCTTTCTGAACCAAAACGTTTCATTAGATCATCTTCTAGAGAAAGATAGAATTGTGACATCCCAGGATCGCCTTGGCGTCCAGCACGTCCCCGTAATTGGTTATCGATCCGGCGAGATTCATGACGTTCCGTACCAACAACGGCCAATCCGCCTAATTCAGCGACACCCAGACCTAATTTGATATCTGTTCCCCGACCAGCCATATTCGTCGCAATCGTTACCGCACCTTTTTGACCCGCGTTCAGGATGATTTCTGCTTCTTTAAAGTGGTTTTTGGCATTCAACACTTCATGAGGCACTTTTTCACGATCTAACATGCTTGAAAGCAATTCAGACGTTTCAACAGCTACTGTACCAACTAGGACTGGCTGCCCTTTGCGGTGACGTTCTTTGATATCTTGAACAACTGCTTGGAACTTGCTTTCCAATGTTGGGTAAAGCAGATCTGCACGATCATCCCGGACGATTGGTTTGTTTGTCGGAATTTGAATAACCTGCATATTGTAGATTTCACGGAATTCTTCTTCTTCCGTTTTGGCCGTACCGGTCATTCCAGAAAGTTTTTTGTACATCCGGAAATAGTTCTGGAAAGTAATGGTCGCCATTGTTTTGGTTTCGTCTTCGATCTCAACATTTTCTTTGGCTTCAATAGCTTGGTGCAATCCGTCAGAATAACGACGTCCGTCCATGATACGCCCAGTAAATTGATCGACGATCAACACTTTTCCGTCTTGAACGACATAGTCAAAGTCGCGGATCATGATATAATTTGCCCGCAATGCTTGATCCATGTGGTGCGTCAACGCTGTATTTTCGATGTCATATAAATTATTCAAGCCGAATGTTTCTTCTGCTTTTTCGATTCCTTTTTCAGTCAAGCCAATCGTTTTTGATTGAATATCGATTTTATAATCTTCTTCTTCATTTAATCGTTTAACGAAATTGTCTACTCGATTATATAAGGCTGTCGATTTTTCTGCTTGGCCAGAGATGATCAATGGTGTTCTGGCTTCATCGATCAAGATTGAATCGACTTCATCGACGATGGCATAATTCAAAGGTCGTTGTACCATTTGATGACGGTAAACCACCATATTGTCTCTCAAATAGTCAAATCCAAGTTCATTGTTTGTGCTATATGTGATATCACATGCATAGGCAGCACGTTTTTCTTCAGCAGACTTCGAGTTGATATTCAACCCCACTGTCAAACCTAAGAAGTTGTAAAGATCGCCCATCTCAGTTGAGTCACGTGTTGCCAAATATTCATTGACTGTGACGACATGAACGCCTTCTCCGCTGATTGCATTTAAATAAACGGGCAATGTAGCCGTCAAGGTTTTCCCTTCACCGGTACGCATCTCAGGAATATTACCGTCATGCAAGACGACCCCACCCATCAATTGGACATGATAAGGATATAAACCAAGCACACGCTTCGCTGCTTCACGGACGACTGCAAAAGCTTCAGGCAATAATTGATCCAATGTTTCTCCACCTTGATAACGGCGACGAAACTCATCGGTTTTTTCACGAATTTGTTCATCTGTTAAAGCGGCCATTTCATCCGCGTGGGCTTCAACTTGAGTGGCAATATGGTCAAGACGTTTTAATTCTTTTTTATCGTTTTCGATTAATTTTCTAAAAAAATTGGCCATGCGTAACTAATTCTCCTTTTATATCTACTTTTCCAAGCTATAAACTCTCCTAACCATTTTATCACTTGTTCATCATAAATGAAATAATTTTCGTGATGGAAGTCCATCCTGCTATAAAAACTTAATCCATAAGCTGGTTTTCTCATTATTCTTGACCAAATTGAATTTTTTTACACCCTCGCAACCGATTGCTTTTAAACTCTACTATATTTTGCCCTTCTCTAAAATAATTACGAATTCACATTTATAATAAACGCCATTAAATCGTCTGAAAAATCTTTAAAATACTCTATATCACTGTTCTATCAAGGTTCTAGATATATTTTATAAAAAAAACAATTTACAGCTTGACTATTACCGCAATCGGTTGCATAATGATAGATGTAAACGTAATCATTCATATTAGGAGGAAATAAGATGAAGGTAGATGTAAAGAAATTACTTATTGGGGGCAGTATTCTTAGTTTATCCGCAGTGGTCTTAGGGGCCTGCGGCAGCAGCAACGATGCAACAGATACCTCAACAGCTGGCGATACAGAAACAAGCGCCAAAGTTGAAGGAGATATCAAATTATGGGTCGACACTGAACATATTGATGCGTTACAAGGTCAGGTCGATAAATTCGAAGAAGAATATCCAGATGTGACCGTGACTGTCGCTGTCGGTTCCTCAGCAGATGCCAAAGCAGATGTATCGAAAGATCCTGAGCAAGCAGCTGATGTGTTTATGATGCCTCATGATCAAGTCGGACAAATGGCTGAAGCTGGTCTCATTTATCCAATAGGAACAAAACAATCCGAAACGATCAAAGAAGACAATGTTGAAGCTGCAGTTGATGCTGTGACTTGGCAAGACAAAATCTATGGCTATCCATATGGTGTTGAGTCGCAAGTCCTTTACTACAATACATCTACTTTAACTGAAGATGATGTCAAAACTTGGGAAGGTCTAACGTCAGCAGGCGTGATCGGTACCAACTTTGCTGAAGATGGTGCCAACTATATTTTCGGTCCATTGTTTATGAGTAATGGCAATGTCTTATATGGTGAAAATGGTGAAGATATTAGTGGAACAAACTTTAATAATGAAGCCGGCATCGAAGTGATGCAATGGATCGCTGATCAAAAAGATAATTCAGGTGTGCTGCAAGCAAGCGAATCTGCCCTATCAGATTTACAATCAGGGAAATCTGATGCATTCCTTTCTGGTCCTTGGTCTAAAAATGATGTTGAAAAAGCATTAGGCGATAAAATGGGCGTTGCCGCATATCCTACGATCGATTTTGGAAGTGGCGCACAACAAATGAAGGCCTTTTTAGGGGTCAAATTATATGCAGTCAATCAACAAACAGAATCACCGCTAGCAGCAATGGCTTTGGCTGAGTACTTGAGCAATCAAGAAACACAAGAAATTGAATTCACTGAGAATGGTGTTGTTCCATCAAATAAAGAAGCCCAAGCTTCTGAGGCAGTCACTTCCGACGCAGTGGCAAAAGCAGTGATGGAAATGTCTGATAACGAACACTCTGTTGTTATGCCGAAACTACCTGAAATGGTTTCCTTCTGGCCACCAATGGATGCTTTGATCAACGATACCTACAAAGGACAAATCAGTCCAGATGAATTCCAAGACAAATTAGATAAATTTGTTTCTGATATTTCAAAAGTAAGCGAATAATCACATATGGGATAGAAAAGGGAAAGCAGGCTTTCCCTTTTCTAGTTAAGGAAAGAAAGTAAGGTGAATAAAGATGTTCAATAAAAAAAGTAAAGCCACTGTAACATTTAGAGAAGTGCTGCAAAAGGGTGATTGGTCTGAGAAAGCCTCATTCTTGATTATGGGCTGCGCCAATCTTGCCCACAAACAATGGCTTAAAGGAATCATCTTCTTAGCAGCACAGATCGGTTTTCTCGCTTGGTTCATACGGAACGGATTCCATGCATTACTGATGCTGCAAACATTAGGTACCCAAAAACAAGGATTGGTCTACAACGAAGAACTAGGCATCGATATTTTACAAAAAGGCGATAATTCAATGCTACTGTTATTATTCGGGATTGCCTCCTTCCTCGTATGCGTTTTACTGATCGTGCTCTATGTTCTCAACCTGAAGAGCGCACGCAATCTATACATGTTAAAACAATCTGGTCAGCCCATTCCATCGACTATGGATGACCTGCGTAGTTTAGTCAACGAACGCTTTCATGCAACCTTAATGACCATTCCTTTGATTGGGGTCCTCTTTTTTACGATTTTACCGCTCTTGTATATGATCTCAATCGCATTTACAAATTATGACCATAAAAACTTGCCACCCAAGAATCTATTCACTTGGGTCGGGTTGAAAAACTTCACCAATGTGATCTCCGGTGACATGGCATCCACCTTCTTTCCAGTTTTGGCTTGGACATTGATTTGGGCCGTTTTAGCAACGATCACTTGTTTCTTTTTTGGTGTGATTTTGGCGCTATTGATCAACGCAAAAGGCATTCGCTATAAAAAAGTATGGCGTACGATTTTTGTTTTGACCATGGCTGTTCCTCAATTTGTTTCACTCTTGATCATGAGAAATTTATTGAATGGATCTGGACCTATCAATTCGATTTTGTTGAGTCTCGGCTGGATCGATTCTGCCATTCCCTTTTTGACGGATCCTTTATTTGCGAAAGTGAGTATTATCTTTGTCAATATGTGGATCGGTATACCTGCAACGATGTTAGTCACCACTGGGATTTTACAGAACTTAGACCAAGAACAAATTGAAGCTGCCGAAATTGATGGCGCGAATCGCTTGCAGATTTTCCGTTCGATCACTTTTCCGCAAATTTTGTTCGTGATGATGCCTGCGCTGATCCAACAATTCATCGGCAATATCAATAACTTTAATGTCATTTTCCTATTGACTGGCGGCGGGCCTTCCAATTCCAACTATTATGGTGCCGGTTCAACCGACCTGCTAGTGACTTGGCTGTACAACTTGACTGTGAATACAATGGATTATAACCTTGCGTCCGTCATCGGTATTTTGATCTTTATTCTATCAGCAGTCTTTAGTCTATTTGCCTATACGCGAACCAATTCTTATAAGGAGGGCTGATCTATGGCTACTAAAGCAAAACAAAGCAGTTACAGAAAAGGACAATCGAACACACGCTTCTTGATTTACACGATTCTGATCATCTTGTCCGTTGTGTGGTTATTCCCCATCGTGTGGATCGTTCTCACAAGCTTCAGAAGCGAAGGTGGTGCTTTCGTTCCCTATATCATTCCAAAAGAATTTACATTGGAAAACTATCGACAACTACTCACCAACGCATCTGGAAATTACCCATTTGTACGTTGGTTCTTAAATACATTATTTGTTGCAGCGTGCAGTTGTTTGCTTTCAACGTTTATCACCATCGCAATGGCTTACTCATTGTCAAGATTGCGCTTCAAATTGCGAAAACCGTTTTTGAAAGTCGCATTGGTCTTAAATATGTTCCCTGGATTTATGAGTATGATCGCAGTCTACTATATTCTCAAAGCATTGAACTTAACCCAGAGCCTGTTGGCATTGATTTTGGTTTATTCTGCAGGTGCCGCATTAGGCTTCTATGTAGCAAAAGGCTTCTTCGACACGATTCCAATGGCTTTAGATGAATCAGCAATGATTGATGGCGCCAATAAATGGGATATATTTACAAAAATCACCTTACCATTATCTAAACCAATCATCGTGTATACGTCTTTGATGGCCTTTATGGGGCCTTGGATGGACTTTATCTTTGCACGAATCATTATGGGAGATGATGTGAAAAATTATACCGTCGCGATTGGTCTCTATTCGATGATGACCAAAACGACCGCAAATTCATTGTTCATGTCCTTTACAGCTGGATGTGTATTGATTGCGATCCCAATCACTTTGCTCTTTATCTATATGCAAAAATACTATGTTCAAGGGATTACCTCAGGGTCTGTCAAATAAGTATCTATGGCCTGTATGCAGAAAAACTGTATGTCACTTATCTTTGATTAAGATAAGATGACGTACAGTTTTTTTGGCAAAAAAATAGAGCAGCTACGGCTGCCCTATCCAGATTATTTAATTGGGGTGTTACGTGTTGTCAAAGACAGCCAATGATCAATCGGTTTCAATCAAGCCATATTTGCCATCTTTGCGGCGGTAGACAATGCTAGTGCCATTGGTTTCAGCGTCTTCAAAGATAAAGAAGTTATGTCCAAGCATGTTCATTTGTAAAACAGCTTCTTCACTATCCATCGGTTTCAATGATAAACGTTTTGTACGCACGATATCCAAATCTGAACCGTTGGTTTCCTCATCATTTGATTCTGTAGTGAACAAATCACCATCAGTTGGTGGTACCAATGCTGTTTCTCTTGATTTGCGGTTGATTTTTGTTTTGAACTTGCGAATTTGACGTTCTAATTTGTCAACGACCAAATCAATACTAGCATATAGATCAGGTGACGTTTCTTCCGCACGTAGAACCAAGAATGGCAGTGGGATCGTTACTTCCACTTTTGCGGTTTTTTCTGTATATACTTTTAAATTGACATGCGCTGTTGCTTCCGGCACATCATTAAAATAACGTTCTAGTTTACCTACTTTTTTTTCTACGTAGTCACGGATTGCTTCTGTTACCTCGATATTTTCGCCACGCACATTGTATCTAAACATAAAAATTACCCCTTTCGTCTGCCAGTAAAGAAGGAAAAGGACCACTCTTTTCTTCTTCTTGATTCTATTATATCGAACTATGATGAATTTGCCTAGTAAATCGAATATAAATTTCAAGCGTTTTCAAAGAAAGTTACCGGGCAAACGATATTGATTCAATGGATGCCGGCTGACAACTATGAATCAATTCAGCTGCATGATATAACGTCCGACCAGAGGTATAGACATCATCGATCAACAAAATTCTCTTCTCTTTTATCTGTTCTTCTGCACCATCAACTAAAGAAAATGGTTGCTGGATCGCCATACGTTCAATCTTTGACAACGTGGCGAGCGGGACAAGAGAAACATGTTTTAGCAGCAATTCCTGATAGGCGATCGCTGCTGTATCAAGAACTGCTGTTACTTGATTAAACCCACGTTCGTTGTAGCGGTCGGCAGATAACGGGATTGGAATCAAGCAATCATAGCGATAGGTTTTCAGCACTTTCTTGACATCTGCTGCCACGACTTCCCGTAAGCGAAAATCCCCCATCAATTTATATTGATGAAGCCAGTCTTTCATTCCCTCATTATACGCAAATATTCCTCGATGTTTGAGGGTGAAACCCGGATAAGCACTGGCCCAGCTCTGACAATCTGAACAGTATGTCGACGCATGCTTCCCACATGATGGACAGCAGGTTTGCCCATCGATCCGTGCGAAACGTTTTTCGCATGCGTGACAACGAATGCTGGTCGGGATCAACAGCGGCCACAACAACTCCAGCATCGATACGTCTCTTAAAACCATCTGCATGCACCAATTACATCTCATCAGCTAACCACCTTTCTGCCAATTGATTCATATGTTTGATCTCGGTAATCGCTTGACGGATCTCTGATGTCATTTGGTTGTAGCAAAATAACACTTCGCCGTGATGAAACGCCCCTTTGCGGTCAACGCGCCCAGCAATTTGAACGAGGGCTGATTTGGTATAGATCGAATGGTTGGCCCCTAAGACCACCACTGAAACGCTTTCGAAAGTCACCCCTCTTTCCAGGATCATCGTGGTAAACAATATCTGAAATTGTTGCTGACGGGCGGCTAAGACCTTCTCGCCTCGCTGCGGATCTTTCGAGGAAACACTGGAAACGATATAGTCGCTGAGATCATTGGCAACGAGTGCGGCCATTCGTTCCATATAAGGGATACTCGGGCAAAAGACCAATACAAAATTTTTATCTGCCAATTTGCGAATGATATTGATCAAAGGACGGCGCCATTTTTTGCGTTGATCTAACTGCCGCCATCTCTCAAGCCAACACAGCTGCGGCACGATCAATGGCCGCTGATGGAAGCGCAGAGGCATTTTTTCTATCTCAAATCTTCCCTTGATTTCCTTTAACAATCGGTCTGATGGTGTGGCGCTCAGATAGACCAAACACCCTGTGTCTGATAACGCATGTTGCAATCCATAATGCAATTGCCGATCTCCTTCATACGGAAACGCATCAACTTCATCCACAATGATCAATGGAAAGCTTTGGTAAAAATGCAGCAGTTGATGGGTCGTTGCCACCAATAAATTGGTATAACGATAAGGTTCTTCAGAATCGCCATGCAGGAGCAAACAATCTTCATTGGGGAACGCTTGTTGGATCCTGGGGTACAGCTCTCGACAGACATCGATCCGCGGCGATACGATTGCCACTCGCTCACCCTTTTTACGGGCTGCAGCAATCGTTTCAAAGATCATTTCTGTTTTCCCAGAGCCTGTCACAGACCAAACTAACGTCGAACGACCGGATTGGTAATGTTTGACTAAGCGATCAGAGAGCGCTTTTTGGAAAGGGGTCAACGGTCCGGGAAACACGATTTGATGCGCCATCGGTTGCAGTCGATGTTCTTGCCAGCAGAACATATCCTTAGAAGTAATCCGGCCATAACGACTGCAACTGGGACAATAATAGCATTGTGACGGTAATTGCACGTCAGATTTTCGGTGTCTTTCTCCACAACGCTGGCAGATAACCAAAGAACCTTCTATGACCAACGCCGCCCGACAATAGTGCCCTTCTTGGTCATCAGGCACTTGTGCTTTATCTATCAGGTACTGCTTGCCAAAAAACATATCCATTCGCATCACACTCCTATGAACAAATACGCAAAAAAAAAAGAAAAGTACGACAGTTTTCACTGCAATACTTCTCTTTGATATCTTCTGCTATTGGAATGGATTACTCCCCAATCAAAGTCAACGCTTGATCTAGAACTTTCTCGCCATTCATCATACCGTAATCAGCCATATTGATGACTTCTAATGGGATGCCTTTAGGTGCTAAACGTTTTTCGAAATCGCCCTTCATAAAACGAACTTGCGGTCCTAATAATAGCACATTGACATCTTTGCTTTCTAGATGTTGATCAGCTTCTGATGCTGAAACTGCGAAGATATCTGCTTCTAAACCTTTCGCTTCAGCAGCTTTTTGCATTTTTGTTACTAATAAACTTGTACTCATCCCTGCAGAACAAACTAACATGATTGTCTTTTTTGCCATATCGAACACTCCCTGGATTTTAAGAATAAGATAACATTTCCTATCTCTAGTATAAATCAAGTTACGAATTTGTCAACGCTTTCTATCTATCAACCAGTTTGATTTGACCAAGCGATTAAAAACGATATACTCTTTTTTTAAATTCACATGAACGACTTCATATCCAGCATTCAACCACGCATAGGCGCCATTTTCAGGGTGACGGTAATCGTTGGCCCACCAATCACTATTTGTGCGGGCGCTGCGGGGCAATCCAGTTGCTGGGAAAAGAAATTCATCAAATTGCGTAAATGTCAGTGTGACTTGTGAGCCGCCGTTGTTTTTGAGGTAATGGGTGATTGAATCGTACTTTTTGCGTCTGCCCAGCGTCAACGCCTCCTTTGAATTTATTTTTTTACAAATGATATTGGTATTTGAATCTTGTGCCCTTTTTGCCTATACTAAAAGCAAAAGGAGGCGAAGACTATCGAATCTTACCGAACGATCAGTCACGACGGTCTAAGTGAAATCGAGATCAAAAAGTCCCGCTTTATTTGTTTTCTAAAACGAATTGAAGATGAAGAGGAAGCCAAGCAATTGATTCAACAAATCAAAAAAGAGCATTGGAAAGCCAACCACAATTGCAGTGCCTATGTGTTGGGTTCCCATAACGAAGTCCAGCGCAGCAGCGATGATGGTGAACCTAGCGGTACAGCTGGTGTGCCTATGTTAGAAGTCTTAAAGAAAAACCAGTTGATCAATGTAGCGGCTGTTGTCACACGCTATTTCGGCGGCACGAAATTAGGTGCTGGCGGCTTGATCAGGGCCTATTCAAGTGCTGTGTCAACCGGATTGAATCACGTTGGTCTTGTCGAAGGCATCTTTCATCAATCATTGATATTAACCATCGATTATTCTTTATTGGGAAAGTTACAGAATTACTTGGATTTGCACCAAATCGAAACGAAAGAAATCAACTATACCGACAAAATCGAGCTGACATTGCTGGTCCCCGACTTAGCATATGACCGCATTGAAGCGGCATTGATCGATCTGTTGCAAGGACAGGTCATGATCGAACACGGACCGGCCTCTTATGTCGAAAAACCGATTCCTTCGCTCTAAACTTCCGATGGTTGACCTTGCTGTCCATTCCTGGAATAAATCCTCTATAACCGAATAAAGGGTAAACAAGCCGATAAAACTGCGCATGGATGACATATTATCCATTGTTATGCTGTCTATCGGCTTGTTTATGCGTATCCGTGATTGGCTACTTTTCCATATAAAATTCAAAGCGGTTGCCAGCATACTGAGTTCTGACATATTCAAATGGTTGGCCATTTTCAAAAGAAGTGATTTGCCGCATCCGTAAAATCGCATCGCCCCGTTTTAAATCTAAGTATTCTGCGATTTGTTCAGACGCGACCATTGCAGAAATCGTTTGAGAAGAACCGCCAATTTTATGTTGTCCTTTTTCTTCTAAAACTTTATACAAGGAAGAGATAATCTCTTCTTTACTGAGATCCCGAATCAATTTCTCGGGAATACTTGCGACTTCAAAACAAATCGGCACATCATCAGCGTAACGAATCCGTTCCATTCGTAATATCGTTTCGTGTCCTGCAAGTTGCAGTTTCTCCATTTCACTTGAACTGGGCGCTGTCAAAAAATAAGCAACCGCCTTACTTGATGGCACACGGCCTAAAGAATGCATGATTTCAGTAAAACTAGTCGTACCACTCATTTTCTCCTGCACTTTTTGGCGTGCAACATAAGTTCCTGAGCCGATTTTGCGTTCAAGGATACCTTCATCGGCTAATGTTTGAATAGCTTGCCGTAAAGTCATTCGACTGACACCAAATTGTTTGGATAGTTCCCGTTCAGAAGGCAAACGGTCGCCGATTTTGTATGTATTATCTTCAATATTTGCTTTGATTTGATCATGAATTTGAATATAAACAGGTAATTTTTCCACCACAATACATTCCTCCGTTCCTCTATATTATAACTGGTATATACCTAAAATACCAATAGAATAGCCGAAAAAAATCCTTAATAAACGAAATTCAGCCAATTCTTTGCCTAGGTTTAAAGCCTAGTTGCAAAGAATTGACTGAAATACAGATTCAAGCTGTTAGCGCTTCTGTGTAAATTGGTTTAGGTCTCTTAGACTTTTGATTCAGCAACCATCGCTTTATTGGCAGTCGCCATCAATAAGCGGATACGGTTGAGCTGATTGACCACTGAAACCCCCGGATCATAGTCGATGGCCGCAATGTTGGCTTTGGGGTATTGATGCCGCAGTTCTTTCATGACCCCTTTGCCGACGACATGGTTTGGCAAACAACCAAAGGGCTGCAAGCAAATAATATTGTTGACGTCATGTTTCAACAACTCGATCATTTCCCCAGTCAAGAACCAACCTTCACCCGTGTGATTGCCGATTGAAATGATCTTACTGGCTTCATCCGCCAATTGATGGATCGAGTCAATCCCTTCAAAGCGTTGTGACGCCCGTAAAGCTTTGTCCATGGGCTTTTGGATTTTTTCAATCATCGCGATCATGAAACTCGCCAGCATTTGGCTTTTCTTGGCCATACCTAAATGTTCATAACGCCAGACTTGGTTGTACAATGAATAATTCATAAACCCAATGATATCTGGCACGACGGCCTCTGCACCTTCCGCCTCTAACAAACGCACAATATCGTTATTGGCTGTTGGTGCGTATTTCACCAAAATTTCACCGACAACACCTACACGTGGCTTACGGGCATCTGTTAATGGAATAGTATCAAAATCCTGGATGATTTTTTTCAATTGACGGTTAAATAAGGTAAATGAGCCATTGCGTACATTTTTCTCGATTTTTTTGATCCAGTCTTGATGCAGTTGATCGACTGCCCCCGCCACTTGTTCATACGGACGTGTCCGATAGACCAAGCGTTCAAATAAATCACCATATAAGAATGCAACAGCGACGCGTTTCATCATTGGATAGGTAAACCGAAAGCCCGGATTAGACTCAACGCCTGTATTGCCCATTGAGATCGACACAACTGGTACTTGCGGGAATCCGGCATCATTCAATGCTTTTCTCAACAACGGAATATAATTCGTTGCGCGACAACCGCCTCCGGTCTGGGTCATCAAGACACTGGTATTATCTACATCGTAAGTCCCGCTTTGCAAGGCTTCTACGAGTTGGCCAATTGAGATGATTGCTGGATAACACGCATCGTTATTGACAAAACGCAGGCCGACATTGACGGCTTCCCGGTCATCTGCAGGCAAGCAGACAACGCGATAGCCAGATGCTTGCAATGCGACATCTACCAAACCACTTTGATGGATTGGCGACAACATGGGCAGCAGTAAGGTGTGCTGTTTGCGCATATCTTTCGTAAAGGTGATCTTGGCTGGTTCATCGAACTGCTTTTTCGGTTCAAATTTCATTTTTTCTCGCTCATTGACGGCTGCTTTCAGTGAGCGCAGACGAATCCGTATCGCACCCAGATTTGCCCCTTCATCGATTTTTAAGACGGTATACAATTTTCCATATTGAGCCATGATCTCTTCTACTTGATCTGTCGTTACCGCATCGATCCCACAACCAAAGGAATTCAATTGAACCAACTCCAGTTGTTTATTTTTGGCAACTACCCGAGCAGCTGCATACAACCTTGAATGATAGACCCATTGATCGACTACCCGCAGATTGCCAACATTGCCTAAATGGGCAATGCTATCTTCTGTCAAAACGTGAAACCCTTCTTGGGTAATCACTTCTGCGATACCATGATTGATTTCTGGATCCAAATGATACGGCCGGCCAGACAGCACGATGCCTTTTTGATTGGTTTCCATCAGCATCCGCAAGGTGTCTTCCCCTTTTGCAGCAATATCCGCTTTGAATTGATCGAGTTCTTCAAATCCATGACGTAACGCTGTTGCTATCTGTTCTTCTGAAAACTGAAAATCTTGAAAAGCCGCCGTCAGCGTTTTGACCATTGATCCCTCATCCGCCAGATTCAAAAATGGGCAACGATAATCGACTAGGCCTTCCCGAATCGCATCCACATTGTTTCGGATCACTTCAGGATAACTTTGGACGATTGGACAATTGAAATGATTTTCAGCACTCAGCGTTTCTTTTCTTTCAAAGATGATCCCAGGATAAAAAATCAACGGAATCTCTTGGTCAATCAAGGATTGGATATGCCCATGGGTTAGTTTTGCCGGGTAGCATACAGTGTCACTAGGTATGGTTTCGATGCCTTTTTCATAGAGATCTTTATTCGAGCGTGGTGATAACGTGACTCTGAAGCCTAGTTCAGTAAAGAAGGTATGCCACAACGGATAGTTTTCATATAAGTTCAATACCCGTGGCATCCCAATTTCCCCATGAATGGCCTCTTTTTTCCTTAAAGAACGATACTTGAATAAACGCCGATATTTTTCATCGACTAAATTGACTTTGCGGTCTTCTTTTTTGATTTTGATCCGGGCGCCTCGTTCACAGCGGTTGCCCGTGATAAACTTCCGACCATCCGAAAACAAGGTGACAGTCAGCAAACAATTGTTTTCGCATAAGCCGCAATGGGTAAACTCTTTTTCCGCTTCAAAGGCTTCCATCTCATTCAGCGACAACAGGGTACTTTCAGCACCCAACTCATAATTTTCCAATGAGATCAGCGCTGCACCGTAAGCCCCCATCAGTCCCGCAATCGAAGGTCTGACGACCTCCCGACCGCTGATCAGTTCAAAGGCCCGTAAGACTGCTTCGTTATAGAATGTACCGCCTTGACAAACGATTTTTTTGCCTAGATCCTCAGGACGTCTGACCTTGATCACTTTATAGATGGCATTTTTGATGACGGAATAAGATAAGCCGGCCGAAATATCACCAACTGAAGCGCCCTCTTTTTGGACTTGTTTGACTTTTGAGTTCATAAAGACTGTACATCTTGAGCCTAGATCTACTGGAGTTTTGGCTATGACTGCAGCTTGTGCAAAATCTCGTACATCTTGATTCATCGATTTGGCAAAAGTTTCAATAAAGGAACCGCACCCTGAAGAGCACGCTTCATTTAATTGAATCGCAGATAGCGCCCCGTCTTTGATGGTCATGGCTTTCATATCCTGACCACCGATATCTAAGATAAAATCGACACCCGGTTGAAAATGATTGGCGGCCTTGTAATGCGCCATTGTTTCCACCTCGCCGAGATCGACTTTCAAGGCATGTTTGATCAAATGCTCTCCATATCCCGTGATGGTTGATTTGGCAATGAAGACATCTGCCGGCATTTTTTTGTACAGATCTTTTAAGACGGTCATGGTGGTTGCCAATGGTTCTCCTTCATTGTTTCCATAGAAAGAAAAAAGAATATCCCCAATGTCATTGATCAATACGACCTTCGTCGTGGTGGAGCCGGCATCGATACCTAGAAAAGCAGGGCCTTTGTGTGTTGCTAATGGCTTTTCTTGTACCGTAGCTTGTGCATGACGTCTGCGAAAAGCAGCCAAATCTGCTTCATCTGCAAACAAAGGTGGTAAAGTATCTGTCGGAACCAATTTCCCTTGATCCCCGTTGACCAAACGATCCAGCAGGGTGGTGATCGATAATGCGCCTTCTGCATATAAGGCTGCCCCCATCGCCACAAATAATTGAGGATTGTCAGGGAAGATAATGTCCTCTGGTTGCAAATCTAGCGTATCAACAAAGCGTTGGCGCAATTCTGACATGAAATAAAGCGGACCGCCAAGAAAGGCTACTTTGCCTTTGATTTTGCGGCCTGCCGCCAATCCAGCAATCGTTTGGTTGACGACTGCTTGAAAAATACTCGCTGCAATATCTGCTTTCGCTGCCCCCTCATTGATCAAAGGTTGTACATCGGTCTTGGCGAAAACGCCGCATCTAGATGCGATTGGATAAAGGGTTTGATAATCTTTCGCTAATTCATTGACTCCATTGGCATCGGTTTTCAGTAACACGGCCATCTGGTCAATAAACGCTCCTGTACCCCCTGCACAACTGCCGTTCATCCTTTGTTCCAGTGCCCCTTCAAAAAAGGTGATCTTGGCATCTTCTCCACCTAATTCAATCGCCACATCGGTTTCAGGAATAAAGGTTTCTACTGTTTCAGTACAAGCAATCACTTCCTGGACAAATGGAATATGCAGGACTTCCGCAAGTCCCATACCGCCGGAACCAGTAATCGCCAAAGCCAGTGGTTCCTCGCCAATAATCTCTTGGGCATCTGTCAAAATCTTTTCGGTTGCACCTTGGATATCCGCAAAATGGCGTTCGTATTTCGCAAAAATCGTTCTATTTTCTTCATCAAGCACCACAAATTTGACCGTTGTCGATCCTACGTCAATGCCTGCTTTGAATTTTTTCATGTTGGGCCTCCATTTAAACAACACATTGTTGAATAACTAACAAACTGTTTGTTATAATACTTATGTCTATTGTAAGACAATTCATTGATAATTCAACAAACAGATTGACGTCTAATGTGGGTTAAGCAACAACTCAATAGAATCTGTCGTTTAAATTGAGAGGAAGTTCACATATGAAAAAAACCGATCTTCGTGTACAGCGTACCAACAAACTAATTGTGGATGCTTTTATTCATTTGGTTGAAAAAAAGGGATATGAACAAGTAACTGTCCAAGACATTGCAGATGAAGCGATGATCAATCGTGCGACATTCTACGCCCATTACAAAGACAAACAAGACTTATATGAGCGGATCTTTGACTTGGCGTTAGACTCCTTCTCGGGGATTCTTTCTTCAGAAGATATCGTCCAAGGAAACCGAATCAGACTAAAAAACGTCGAAACTACGATGACCGCTATTTTCCAGCATATCCACGACAATCGACAATTTTATCTAACGATCATGGATGGTTCAGCGATTGAAGTCATTCGCCAGAAATTAGGAATTCTGCTTCCTATGCGTTACGCGGAGATCTTCTCATCGTTGCGAATCACAGAAAGCGATATCGATGTCCCCCTTGACTTTGTGATTGAATATATCACATCGATCTTTGTCGGCACCTTACATTGGTGGCTGACGGCCGAAACTACGATGCCGCCTAATCAATTAGCGAAACTAGTGATCAAGTTGGTGGCGAATGGTCATTTGACGGTTTTAGGAATTGAAATCGAAGACTAAAAAAACTGCCATTGGCAGTTTTTTTTAGTCTATGAGCAAAATCAATGATTCTTCGCCCGCCATTTGATCGTGTCTTGCGTCTGGCGTTGTTTCTTGACTTTAAGTCCTTTAGGTGCCACGTTGATGACATAATCATTCTTTTTCATGACATCATACACGTGCTCAGCAGCTTCTGTGACTTTATCTTTGATACTCAATTTGAATTTCATTTTTTTCATCTCCTGTATACTTTTCTTTTAGCCTATCGTAAATGAAACAAATCTTCAACTTATAGCCCTTGATCACCATAAATCTGATTGAAATAAATAACGAAAAAAAGCAGCGACATCGATCGCTGCTTTTCGTTGAATAATGACTGACTGGGGTAGCTGGATTCGAACCAACGCATGACGGAGTCAAAGTCCGTTGCCTTACCGCTTGGCTATACCCCAATAAATGGTGGAGGAGAGTGGATTCGAACCACTGAACCCTAAGGAACGGATTTACAGTCCGTCGCGTTTAGCCACTTCGCTACTCCTCCAAAAGCTTTCTCAAAAACCTGACAATAGTTATAATACCGAAAAAGATAACAAATTGCAAGAGCAAAATGCAACTTTTTCTAGAAATTAATCATGTAAATTCCATTGGCGGATAACTGTTTCGATCGCTGTTTCTAAACTGCGGCTTGCACCTAAATCTTCATCACCCAAAAAGCTTTGAAATTCTTTTGGTCCGATGGTCATGATCTCGCCGATCATTTTCTTGCCAATGAATAATTGGTTGACGGTATAGTCTTTGCCATGAATTGTTTTGTTGGTTTCTTCGATCCGTACTTCGATATCTTTATTTTTTTTAGACATGTCTGACACCTCTCTTCTCAAGCACTTCATTATTCTACCAGAAAATCACTAAAAGCAAAAGCAAATCTCTTTTGAAAACGAAAAAATATGCCAAGCCCTCGCCTGGCATATTTTACATGGAACTAAGCTTGATTGGTCAATACCGCACTAGTGACTGTATAGCCTGCCTCATGCAGCACGCGTTTGATCTCGTCCACTTGTCGTGACTCTACTTGGATCTCCACGATCGTCTTGAGTGCCATCCGATTCACAACGACAGTTAAGATACTTAACTGATGCTCAGCCAGCAGCTTCGTGACTTCTGCCAATACCCCAACGTGGTCATCAGTGATCTCGATCGATACCCTTGTGCCCCCATCATGATAGCCGGTGATTTTTAGAAAGGCGTCAAAGATATCATTATTGGTGATGATCCCTACTAAGCGCGTATCTTCTAACACTGGCAAGACACCCACATTTTCTCCCCGCATCAAAGAAATGGCATCTTCTAATAAGGCATCTGGTGCCACGGTGGTTACTTTTTTCAACATAATATCTGCGACTGTTGTTTTATTCAACAGATAATTCATTTCATAGACACTCAGACTGGTTGCTTTGGACGGCATCGCCTCGGCGATCGTTCCTTCCGTGATCAATCCTACCAATCCTCCATTGTCAACAACTGGCAGACGGTGGATATCATGTTGCTTCATCAAATCAATTGCATCGAAAATCGGTGTCTGCGACTGGACTGTCACGACTGATTTTGTCATAAAATCACTTACACTCATCTCTTTACCCCCCTAGATATGCTTTACGAACTTCATCACTGGCCAATAATTCTTGCCCGGTACCTTCCAGTACGATTTTACCTGTTTCAAGTACATAGCCGCGATCAGCAATAGAAAGTGCCATCTTGGCATTTTGTTCGATCAATAGAACCGTCGTACCTTGCTCCTTGATTTCTTGAATGATCGAAAAAATCTCTTTGATAAAAATCGGCGCTAACCCCATGGATGGCTCATCTAGCAGCAGTAACCGAGGCTTGGACATCAATGCACGTCCCATGGCCAACATTTGCTGTTCTCCACCAGATAGTGTGGCAGCATCTTGAGATAACCGTTCCTTCAGTACGGGAAATTTTTGGTAGACTTGCTCATAATCGGCTTTTACACCACTGTCTTTTCGCAAGAAGGCCCCCATCTCTAGGTTCTCCTGAACAGTTAACCCTGGGAAGACATGGCGTCCTTCTGGTACTTGTGATAAACCTGAAGCCACGATTTTTTGCGGCGCTTCTTTTTCTATCGGCTTCCCTTCAAATGTCACACTGCCTTTAGAAGGGCGGATCAAACCTGAGATCGTTCTTAAGATCGTCGTTTTCCCTGCCCCATTGGCACCGATCAGAGAAACGATTTCTCCTTGTTCTACATGGAAGGATACATCGTGTACAGCCTGGATCATGCCATAATGCACATTTAAGTTTTGAATCGTCAGCATCAAATCTCTCCTCCCAAATAAGCTTCGATCACGCGGGGATCGTTTTTGATTTCGTCAGGTTGACCATGAGCGATGACTTGACCATATTCCAGTACATAAATTCGTTCACATACTTCCATGACCAAACTCATATCATGCTCGATCAACAGAATCGTTAACTGAAAATCTTTTTGAATTTGATAAATCAATTTTGTTAAGTCCGCTGTTTCCTGTGGATTCATACCCGCTGCCGGTTCATCCAAGAACAATATTTTGGGTTCCGTCGCTAACGCGCGAACGATCTCCAAACGACGTTGTTCTCCATAAGGTAAATTTTTAGCCAAAGTCTTACTCTTGCTGTCTAAGCCAAAAATCCGTAAAAGGTCTAAAACTTTTTCCCGCATCTTCTCTTCATTTTTGTAGAACCGAGGCAAGCGTAATATACTTGTCAATAAGCCTTCGTTGTGTTTGCTGTTCATAGCGATCAGGACATTGTCCATCACTGTCAAATCTTTGAATAAACGAATGTTCTGGAATGTTCTTGATAAACCTAAATCAGCGATTTTGTAAGGTTTCTTGCCGTTTAAGCGCATAGGCGTACCTTGCTCTTCCAGCAGAACATCTCCTTCACTTGGTTCGTAGACACCTGTCAACAAATTGAACAATGTCGTTTTTCCTGCCCCATTAGGTCCAATCAATCCAACAAGTTCATTGTGATCAAGATGCAAATCAACATGAGAAACAGCTGCTAGGCCGCCAAAATTTTTGGTCAAACTTTTAACTTCTAATAGAGGCATCTTTGTCATCCCCCTTTTTCGAGAATTTGTCTATCAAGCGTTTTACTGAGAACTCCCATGTGCCCAATAAACCACTTGGTTTAAAAATCATAATGATGATCAGCGCCAAAGCATAGATGATCATCCGCAAGTCAGAAAATCCTTGTAAGTACATGTTTAGGATCCCTAACACGACAGCTGAGACTACTGCGCCTGTCGTGCTGCCAAGACCACCAAAAACGACGATGATCAACACATCGATCGATTTCATAAACCCATAATCTTTTGGAAAGACAGATTGCTGATAGCTGGCATAGAGCGTACCAGCGATGCTTGCCAAGACTGCGCCCATCACAAACGCAATGACTTTATACTTGGTCGTATTGACCCCCATCGATTCAGCGGCGATTTCATCTTCTCGCACAGCTAGTGTTGCACGTCCGGGTCCGCTATGGATAAAGTTCGATACCACCAAAATCGATAAGAACGCAAAGATAAACACGATTTGCCAATTGCTAAACTGAGGCAGTCCGAAAATCCCTGCTGGTCCGTTAGTCAAACCTCTGAGATTGATCAGCAAAATACGAATGATCTCAGCAACACCTAACGTGGCAATGGCTAGATAGTCGCCTTTTAAGCGCAATGTTGGGATCCCAACGACTAACGCAACGAAACCTGAAACCAGCATACCTACCAACAAACCGCTCAAAAACCCGCCAAAGGTAGGATTCTTAGCAGATAAGATCGCACCAGCATACGCACCGATCGCCATAAATCCGGCATGACCTAATGAAAACTGGCCAGAAAAACCAATAATCAGATTCAGTCCAACGGCCAAAATGATATTGATGCCGATATTGACGATAATCGCATCTGAGAACAAATTGATCATCCCACCGTTATATGCTGCAAATAAACCAAAGTAAACGATAGCTGCCAGAGCGAGCCAAATCAAATTGTAACGGATATTTTTTTTCATTCTGACCACCTACACTTTCTCTTTGATATTTTTGCCCAAAATCCCTGCCGGGCGAACAAGTAATATAATTATTAAAATTGCATACACCAAAGCATCCTTATAATCTGAGAAGCCTAATGCTGTTGCTGTGGTTTCGATCAGTCCGATAACGAAACCACCTAGTGCTGCACCAGGAATAATCCCAATTCCCCCTAATACTGCTGCCACAAACGATTTAAGACCTGGAACGACACCCATTGAAGGATCGATCGAATTGTAGTATAAGCCAATCAGCATACCGCCAGCAGCTGCTAACGCAGAGCCTAACGCGAATGTAAATGAAATCGTCCGATTGACATTGATCCCCATCAACCGAGCAGCGTCGGCGTCAACACTCACCGCACGCATCGCTTTCCCCATACGGGTCTTTTTGACAATCAATTGCAGTAGAATCATCAGTGTCAGCGAAATGGCCAAAATCAATAATTGAATATTGCTGACCTCGATAAACCCGATTGAATACGTTTTACGGGCAATGGCTTGTGGAAAAGGCCGAACATCTGCTGAAAAGAAAAAGATCATGATATTTTGCAAAAAGTAAGACACACCAATGGCGGTGATCAATGCAGAGATACGGGTTGAATTGCGCAATGGTCGATACGCCAAAAACTCAATCGTTACACCTAGTGCTGCACTAGCGATCATTGAAATGAACAAAGCTGGGAAAAAGCCCAACTGCCATTGATTGATCAAGAAATAACCGATAAAACTACCAATCATATATACTTCGCCATGGGCAAAGTTGATTAATTTAATGATACCATAGACCATTGTATACCCTAGAGCCAAAAGAGCGTAAATACTCCCTAGGAATAGGCCGTTGATCAACTGCTGGATCATCATTTCCATATGCTCACATCCAATATTGTTTAATATGTACTACTATTATAATTGAAAGAAAAGAAACTGAGACAACCGTTGCTGGCTTGCCTCAGTTTTGTTTGTGTTTTTCGTATTCTGTTTAAGGATTCACTGTATCAGCTGACGTTTCCTTGCCTTCGGTCAAACCTAAAACAACTGCGGATTTTTCAGGGTTGTGATTGGCATCCATCGTGATATCCCCTGTCACACCTTGGAAATCTTTCAATTCAGATAAGCCTGTCGCAATGGCTGTAGAATCTGCAGAATCTTGATCTTCGATTGCTTGTTTGATCATATAGACTGCATCATAAGCCAATGCATTAAATGCTGAAGGTTCTTTGCCAAATTTTTCTTTGAAAGCAGCGACAAATGGTTCTACTTTATCGTTTGCAGGTGCATTGGTAGAAAAGTGACCCGTGTAATACACATCAGATACATTTTCAGCACCAGCGGTCTGCACCATTTTTTCATCACCAAACCCATCGGCACCGATGATTGGTTGGTCAATACCTAACTCACGTGCTTGTTTGATGATCAAGCCGGCTTCGGTATAGTACCCTGGAATGAACAAGACATCAAAATCGGCATTTTTGATTTTTGTTAGGACTGCCTGGAAGTCTTTATCTCCTTCGGTAAAGTTTTCCTCCATCACAATATCGCCAGTATAACTAGATTTGAACGCTTCTGTTAAACCAATTGCATAGTCGCTGGAATTATCTCCTAGAATGATGGCTTTAGATGCATCTAGATTGTCTTCCGCATATTTTGCAAGGATCGTTCCTTGGAAACTATCTTGGAAACATGAGCGAAAAGCAAAGTCTTGGACTTTGTCACTGCTCACAGTGATCGCATCATCTGTTCCAGATGGTGTCACCAATGGCACTTGTGCTTTTGTGACATTTGGTAAAGCTGCTTTCGTTGCACCTGATGTGGCTGGTCCAATCATCGCTACAACTTTATCGTTGGTCGTCAAGTTGGCAGCAACCGTGGCAGCCTCGTTGTTGTCAGATTTGTTATCTTTAGAAATAATTTCAATTTCTTTGCCTAAAACACCACCAGCAGCATTGATTTCTTCCACCGCTAAATCGATTCCGTCTTTTTCAGCAGAACCATACGCCGCTACGGCACCTGATAATTCTAAGTTGACCCCAATTTTGATTGTATCGCCTTCTTGTTTATTGCCGCCGTCCGCTGAACCGTCACTTGATGAGCCACCAGTTGGTCCTGCGCTGCAGGCTGTTAATAGAAACAAACTCGCAAATAAAAATGCAAACTTCTTTTTCATTTATGATCCTCTCCTTTACATCCCCTAGATATGTTATCAAATATACGCAATAATAGAGTAAATGTCAACGAATTATCAGAATATTTCATCTATTCCATTTAGTATTTTTTACCGTTAAAAAATCTGAATCTAAACAAACGTTGTTCCGGTAACTTTGGTAGCGTTTTTTATAAAAAAAAAACAAAAGCCTTCAAACTTTTGTTTCTTTTGCTGCGGTGTGTCTTGGTGACAAAACATGGATCCGGCTGGCGCTTCACATGTCAGCTTTGCGCCTCAAAGTTCGCTGCTGCCCCAACCAAATTGGCATCATTGCGATAATCGCACAGCTTGATCAGCGGGGTGAAATCGTTTAATCCTTGTGCGGCTAACATGACAGATAAACGCGTTTCAATTTCTGCCAGTAAGCTTGGTTTGGCACTCACACCCCCGCCGATAATGATCACTTCTGGATCAAAGGCAAACTGGATGCTGAATAGTCCTTGTGCCAAATAACGATAAAAATTTTCAACTTCTTCAGCGGCGATTGGATCCCCTGATTCACTTCTCGCGAACACGTCTTCCCCAGAAATCGTGTCACGGTCGATCCCCATCCGGTCACAATAGCGCCATGCCATTTGCACAGCGGTACCTAATTGCGAAAAGGTCTTCCCTTGATCTAAGATCATCAAGCCAAATTCGCCCCCATAGAGATGGGCCCCGCGAATCAACTGACCGTGATGGATCAACGTACCGCCAACGCCTGTCCCGATCACCACAAAAGCCGCTTGCTCAAACCCTTTGCCGGCGCCTTGATAGAATTCAGCTAACCCAGCACAATTGGCATCATTTTCAATCGTAACTGGCAAGTCGAATAACGTTTCTAATTCGCTAATGATATCAAATCCATGAATATACGGAATCGCACTGATGCCATTGATTTGGCGTTCTGCAGCATTGACAGCCCCTGGCGCACTAATGCCAACACCTTCGAGTGCAGCAGTGACTTCCTCTCGGACCCCTTTTAATTGCGCCTTCATGTCATCCCATGTTTTCGGCGTGGTAAATTTTCCTTTATCCGTCAATTCGTTTCCTGTCCATACGCCATATTTCACGGCAGAACCACCCATATCAAATACTAAAATCGCCATACATTTCCCTCATTTATCTTTAGTTTATCCCTTTCATTTTACCGCAATCGCCGGTTTGAAGAAAGCGATTTCCTTAAAAAGCACAAAAAAAGCAGCTGAATCCGTCAGCTGCATATGAGGTGCTTAACTAAGATGATTTGATCAAATAGCTGCCGTCCTTCTTCGTAGATGGGCTCGGCATAATGATCGACAAAATAATTTTTCTGGCAACTAAAAATTGTAAAACCTTGCTTCTGATACAGAAAACGAGCTGGGGAGTGATCCCCAGTTTTGATCAATAACCTGATCGGTGTTTCTGGTGCGGCAGTCGCTACAAGCATATCTTCCACCGCTTGCAACAAACGTCGGCCAATACCGCGATTTTGGTGATCCGGTGCTACTGCAATATTCATGATCTCCCAAGTATCAAGCTGTTGTTGAAACACCACGATGCCTATCACAGTGTTCTTTTCCTCATATATCAGCACTTGGCTTTGATCAAGATACCCCTCAACGATTGCTTTATCTGGATCTGCGTCAAGCAGCAATGACCAAGGATAGACTTCATCTGCATGCATGCTTCGAATCAATGGATTCACTCCTCTCACTTTTTGGCAAAGGACTCATTACGGCATTTATCCACGTTTAAAGGTATGATAGACTGGCTTTTCTGTATCCAAAGAGTTCCGCTTCAACGAAAAGTTCCGCGGCACATAATCAATGCCACCTTTGACAAATGGATGACAACGTAAAATCCGAGACACACCCATGGCTGTTCCTTTGACGGCCCCATGTACTTGGATCGCTTGGATCATATAACTCGAACAAGTGGGGTAATAGCGGCAGCTCGGGGGGAATAATGGCGAGATAAAACGTTGATACATTCGAACCAATCCAATCAATAATTGACGCATTATCCCTACCTCCCTTTCTATTAGGTATGCACTATTGAGTTGAAAAAAGGACAAAGCATGTGCTTCGTCCTCATTAATCGTTTATTTCATGAAATCGAAGATATGATTCCAAAGACTTGGAGAGAATACTTTAAAAGGGCTGCCGTCGCCAATAATGCCATAGCCGACCATCGTCCCTGCTATAAACAACAAAATAGCACCTAGAATAACCAACAATATTTTCATTAAGCTAGTTAAAATATAGCGATTTAAGTTCACCTTTATCTCTCCTATTCATCTAGGCAATGACAGTTGCTGTTTCTTCAACTGCTTCTGAAACGCGTTCAACATTTGCACCTAGTTGTTGCAGTTTTTCATGGAATTTGTAATAGCCACGATCCAAATATTTTAAGTTCCGTACCCGTGTACGACCAGTAGAACGTAAGCCTAACAAAATCAAGGCTGCAGCGGCCCGTAAGTCAGTCGCATAGACGAGTGCGCCTTGTAAATCATGGCCACCTTCGATCACTGCTACATTGCCATCGATCTTCACATGGGCATTCATGCGGCGCATTTCTTCCAAATGTTGGAAACGATTTTCAAAGACCGTTTCGTTGACCACACTTGTGCCTGCTGCTAATAACTGGATCGCAGATATTTGTGCTTGCATATCTGTCGGAAAGCCAGGATGAGGCATCGTTTTGACATCTGTTGCCTTTAATTGGGCAGGACCAACGACACGAACACCCTCTGCCACTTCAGTGATCACTGCGCCCATTTCAGTCAACTTGGAAATCAATGGACGGTTGTGTTCAGAAATAGCATCTTTGATGATGACATCGCCCTCAGTCATCGCTGCTGCTACCATAAAGGTTCCAGCTTCGATACGGTCTTGGACGATTGAATGGCTCACTGCATGCAGATGATCCACGCCTTCAATACGCATGGTTTCTGTACCAGCACCAAAGACTTTGGCACCCATTTTATTTAAGATATTCGCTAAGTCAACGATTTCTGGTTCACGCGCAACGTTTTCGATCGTTGTTGTGCCTTTGGCTTTGACCGCAGCCATCATAATATTTTGGGTCGCACCAACACTTGGGAAGTCCAAGTAAATGCTGTTCCCTTTTAATTCGCTTGCGATTGCTTCTATGTATCCATCTTTTTGAATGATCTCAGCGCCTAATGCTTGAAATCCTTTCAAGTGTAAATCAATTGGTCTTTTGCCAATGGCACATCCACCAGGCATCGCCACTTTCGCATGACCATTGCGGGCCAATAATGGACCCATCACAACGATCGATGCCCGCATTTGACTCACATATTCATATGGTGCTTCGATGGCCAAATCTTTTGATGCGTCTATGGTCATTTCATTTTTGTCTTTATCAAAATCGATTGCGACATTTAAATGCCGGATCACTTCTCTCATAGTTAAAACATCCGACAAAATCGGTACATTCGTCAATGTCGTTGTGCCTTCTTCTGCCAACAGGCTTGCCGCTAAGATAGGTAAAACAGCATTCTTTGCCCCTTCGATCTTCACTGTACCAGTTAGTCGATTACCACCTTGAACGATCATTTCTTCCATTATGTTCCCTCCAAATAATGCGTCGAAACCTACACAAAACCTTGCCAATTATAGCACGAATTCTTGTATATTTGCATATATTATTGAAAATCTTAAAATCCTATTAAAAATAAATTGCGACAAAGCGCGATGAGCTCAAGAAAAAAGGTACTTGCCGTATATCCTAATACGATTGCCAAAAGCACCATGACCATTCTAATTTGTGTTGTTTGCAATGCCTTGAAAAAAGCTTCGATCCTAATGGACTGCAATGCCCAAAAGGCAAGATAGATAAAAGCCAGGTGACTGATGATTCGGATAACCGCATCGATCCCGTATACTTGCATAACATTTCTCCCTTTTTTATGAACGTTACTATCATAACACAAACCTGTAAATATAAAAAATAATCTTTCCTTAAAAAGGGTAGAAAAGTCTTTAAAAAGTTTTTAAAACGTTTTCTATTCTACAAAAAAAGCAAAGGCCGCAGCCTTTGCTTTTTTAAGAGTGTTTTGACACGTTGATACGGTTGATTGCCCGGTGCAACGCAACAGTTGCCCGACGCAATTGATCGACATCTTCGACTTGCTTGGCTTCTTCGATTTGTCGTTCCGCACGCTGTTTGGCCCGTTCTGCTCGAGATACATCAATATCCCGATCACGTTCCGCACTATCCGCTACGATCGATACGACATTGTCACGAACCTCTAAAATCCCACCGTTGACTGCTACCCAGTCAACGTGGGTATCGGAGTCGACCCGTTTGACACGAATCTCATCGATTGCCAAAGGCACAATGATTGGTGCATGTCGCGGCAAAATCCCAATTTCGCCATCGGTCGTGCGGGCAACCACGATTTTGGCATGGTGATCGTAAACCAAACCAGCAGGTGTCACCACATTCACTGTTAGAAAATGATCCATGAGGTTCCCCTCTTTCTTATTGGCTGATTAGTTAATAACCGATTTTCTTCGCTTTTTCGATCACATCTTCGATTCGGCCAACACTACGGAAGGCTTCTTCGGGAAGATCATCGTATTTTCCTTCCAAAATCTCAGCAAACCCTTTGATGGTTTCTTCAACTGGCACATAAGAGCCTGGTTGTCCGGTAAATTGTTCGGCAACATGGAAGTTTTGTGATAAGAAAAATTGGATCCGGCGTGCGCGGGCAACCAGTGTTTTTTCGTCATCAGACAATTCATCCATCCCTAAAATAGCGATGATATCCTGTAATTCACGATAGCGTTGTAATGCGTGTTGGACCTCAGTAGCGACTTCATAGTGTTTTTCACCGACAATTTCAGGCGCTAATGCACTTGAAGAGGATGCTAATGGGTCAACGGCAGGATAGATCCCTTGCTCGGTCAACTTACGTTCCAAATTGGTTGTGGCATCCAAATGGGCAAATGCTGTAGCAGGCGCTGGATCGGTATAGTCATCCGCTGGAACATAGATCGCTTGGATCGATGTGACAGATCCTTTTTTGGTTGAAGTGATCCGTTCTTGTAATTGACCCATTTCAGTTGCTAAAGTTGGTTGATACCCAACGGCTGAAGGCATCCGACCTAATAAGGCTGATACTTCAGAACCAGCTTGGGTAAACCGGAAAATGTTATCGATAAAGAGCAATACATCTTGTCCTTCAACATCACGGAAGTATTCCGCCAATGTCAAGCCAGTTAATGCCACACGCATCCGGGCACCAGGCGGCTCATTCATTTGTCCAAAGACCATTGCTGTTTTTTCTATAACGCCTGATTCTTTCATTTCATTATATAGGTCGTTCCCTTCACGGGTCCGTTCACCTACACCAGTAAAGACGGAGATCCCCCCATGTTCTTGGGCGATATTGTGGATCAATTCTTGGATCAATACTGTTTTACCTACACCGGCACCACCGAAAAGTCCAACTTTACCACCTTTCAAATAAGGAGCAAGCAAATCGATGACTTTGATCCCAGTTTCTAAGATTTCAGTACTGGTAGATAGTTCATCAAAATTAGGGGCTTTTTTGTGGATCCCGCTACGAGGCGCATCATCAGGAAATGGTGCTTCCAAGTCAATGGTATCACCTAAGACGTTGAAGACCCGTCCTAATGTTTCTGTACCAACTGGAACAGAAATAGAGGCACCCGTGTCGATTACTTCCATTCCTCGTTGTAATCCATCTGTTGATTCCATGGCGATCGTGCGGATCACACCATCCCCAAGTTCCAACGCTGCTTCCAAAACAACTTTTGTTTTGTGGGCGTCTTTTTTATACACAATCAACGCATTGTTGATATCTGGTAAGGATTGGTCTAGAGAAAATTCCACGTCGACGACGGGACCAATGACTTGAACAATCTTGCCTGAACTCATTCGTATTCCTCCATTCGTTCTCGAAACTATTCTAATGCGGATGCCCCCGCGACAATTTCGGTGATTTCTTGGGTAATCGCGCCTTGACGTGCTCGGTTATAAGAGATCGTCAAGTCCCCAATAATATTTTTGGCATTATCAGTTGCTGTTTTCATCGCTGTCATCCCGGCAGCATGTTCAGCAGTTTTTGCATCAACAATGGCACCATAAATCAAACTTTCCGCATATTGCGGCAACAATTGATTCAAAATGGCCTCTCTTGAAGGTTCGAACAAATATTCTTGTTCATAACTTTCTGCTTCTTCAGGATCTAAATCAGAAATTGGCAGCATCTTTTCAATCCGAAACTGGCTAGTCAAAGAATTGATGTGATGGTTATAACACACGTATAATTCATCAAAAACTTCATTTTGATACATCGTCGTCGCCAATGTCACGATTTTGCGTACTTCATCGAAGCTTGGCTGATCAGATAAGTTTCTCAATTCATAGGCTAATTTGACGCCTCTGGTTTTGAAGAAATCAGCACCTGTAGCACCAATGGCGATCATCACATATTCTTCATTTTTTTCATGATCTTCTTCTAGCATCGACATCATTTGTTTTAAGATTGAACTATTATAGCCGCCGACCAGTCCGCCATCTGAAGTGATCACGATATAACCGGTTCGCTTCACAGGGCGGCTGACAAGCATGCTGTTATAGTTGACGCCATCTTTTGGACCAGAACCTGCTAAGTCAGAAAGCTGCTGCGCAGTTAAGTGGGTCACGATTTCTCTCACTTTATTCGCATAAACTTGAAATTGTTTCGAGTGGGCTTCAGATTTCGTCAGTTTTGCTGCAGATACCATTTGCATGGCATTTGTGATTTGACTGGTTTTTTTTGTTGAGGCAATTCGTTGCTTGATTTCATTTAATGAAGCAGCCATCTATTCTCACCTCTTTTATGCGTTTTCCATGGTCGACAATTTGTCTTGCGCTGATACATGGCTCGTGTTGCTTGCCATAAAGATATCTTTTGCTGCTTTGATCGTATCATCCAACAAACTTTCTTCTGGCAGATCTTTTGTTGTACGGATCGTTTCAAAAATCGTTGCCGCATTGGCTTCGATATATTCAAACAAATCTGATTCAAAATCTAGCACTTTGTGGACTGGGATACTGTCAATGAATCCATGCGTCAACGCATATAAGATCACAACTTGTTTTTCAACTGCTAAAGGTTCATGCAGTTTTTGTTTTAAAATCTCCACTGTACGACGGCCACGATTCAACTTGGCTTGCGTTGCAGCATCTAGATCAGAACCGAACTGCGTGAAGGCTTCTAATTCACGATAGCTCGCTAGATCCAAACGTAACGTGCCGGCTACTTTTTTCATCGCTTTGATTTGTGCAGAACCACCTACCCGTGAAACGGATAATCCAGCAGCAACGGCTGGGCGGACACCTGAATAGAACAAATCATTTTCCAAGAAAATTTGACCATCTGTGATAGAAATCACGTTTGTTGGAATGTAAGCAGAGATATCTCCGGCTTGGGTTTCAACGAATGGTAAAGCTGTCATTGAACCGCCGCCTAACTCATCAGACAATTTGGCTGCTCTTTCTAATAGACGAGAATGCAAGTAGAAGACATCCCCTGGATATGCTTCACGACCTGGCGGACGACGCAATAGTAAAGAAAGTTCACGATAGGCAACAGCTTGTTTGGATAAATCATCAAAGACGATCAAAACATGTTTGCCGTTATACATGAATTCTTCACCCATCGCTGCTCCTGCATATGGTGCAATATAAAGCAATGGTGCAGGCTGAGACGCACCAGCAGATACAACGATCGTGTAATCCAACGCGCCATATCTGCGCAATGTTTCAACTTGTGCACGAACTGTTGAATCTTTTTGGCCAATCGCAACATAAATACAGATCATGTTTTGGCCTTTTTGGTTAATGATCGTATCGATCGCGATCGTTGTTTTACCTGTCTTACGGTCACCAATCACTAATTCACGTTGACCACGGCCGATTGGCACTAACGCATCAATGGCTTTCAATCCGGTTTGCATTGGTTCTGCAACTGATTTACGTTGCATAACACCAGGTGCAGCGGCTTCTACCGGACGAGATTTATCTGTCACGATCTCACCAAGACCATCGATAGGCTGTCCTAAAGGATTCACTACCCGACCAATCAAAGCATCCCCAACAGGGACTTCCATGATTTTACCTGTGCGTTTCACTTTATCGCCTTCACGAATGGACTCAAAATCGCCTAAGATGATGATACCGACATCATTTGATTCTAAGTTTTGGGCCATTCCATAAGAACCGTTTGAAAACTCAAGCAATTCTCCACTCATGGCATTTTCCAAACCGTGGGCACGTGCGATACCATCCCCAACATAAGTGACGGTACCAATTTCTTCTACAGAAAGTTCATTTTGATAATTTTTGATTTGTTCTTTGATCAAGGCACTAATTTCTTCTGCTTTGATTGCCATCCGATTCACCTCTTATCTCTTGTTTATCTGCCCATTTGCTGACGCAGATAATCCAGTTGGCTTTTTATACTACCATCGATTACTTGATGATTTGCTTCAACAATGACGCCGCCCAAAATCTCAGGCTCGACCACTGTTTCTAAGTGGGCTTTTTTGTAGCCAAGTTTCTGTGCGATCTGTGCTTCAATTGCTGCTTTTTGTGCTTCTGAAAGCGCCACGGCTGTTGTAACAGTTCCAAGGACTAGTCCTTGGTATTCGTCATAACGTCGTTCATACGCATCGATAATCATAAGTAAATCATCCATACGATTGTATTCATAGACGATTTCTAAGAAATTTTTGACTAGACCGTCAAATCCATTCAGCAATTGATCAAACAATTTCCTTTTTTCATGGATATCGAGATGATTGTCTGTCATGATTTGACCAAACTCAGGCAATTCTTGATAGACTTGACGCAATGTCATCAATTCTTGATAAACCTCTGTCAAGCGTTGTTCGTCTATCGCCAGTTCAAACAATGCTTTTCCATAGCGTTTACCGACTGTAAATTTATCGAGTTTCATTGACTGAACCCAATCCTTCGATATATTGATTGATGAGGGATTCATGATTTTCGGGAGTCAATTCGCGGCCTAAGATTTTTTCTGCGATTTGAAGTGATAATTCTGCAACATCATCTTTCACTTCTTTTAATGCAGTTTCTTTTTCAAGGGTGATATCTGAATTGGCTTTTTCTTTTAAGCGTGTTACTTCTTCTTTGGTTTCGCTCAAAATATTTTGCCGACTCAATTCACCACTATCTTTGGCGCTCTTGATGATCTCCGCAGCTTCTGAATGAGAACTTGCCAGTTTATCTTGGCGTTCTTTTTCCAATTTGGCTGCATTCAAACGTGATTGTTCCGCTGAATCCAAATCATTGGCGATTTTATCTTCCCGTTTTTGCATCATGCTGCTGATCGCATCCCATGCAAAGTGTTTCAATAAGAATAGCAAAAGAAGAATTGATCCGCTGACAACGATGATATTGCCGAGCGTCGCATTTTGTACTTCCGCTATAACCAACTGATTTAGCATAACGATTCTTCCTTTCTGAAAGTCCTTGGTTCATGAGAAAAAAGCAAAAACGAGGACAATTGTTCGTTTCTGCCTTTTCACTTTCGTCTTACTGGAAGACTAAAAGCAATGCGATAACTACACCTAGAATTGGCACCGCTTCGACTAACGCTACCCCAATAAACATGGTTGAACGGAATTGTCCAGACATTTCAGGTTGACGTGCCATTGATTCAATCGTTTTTGCAATAACTTGTCCATTACCATAACCTGCACCAATTGCTGCTCCGATAATTGCTAATCCTGCTCCGATAAAGTTCATTCTATTTTCCTCCTAATGTGTGTACTGATTAATGTTCCGCCACGATTTTGTGGCTCATAAATACCATGGTCAATGTAACAAATACATAGGCTTGGATCGCACCAATAAATAACGAGAAGCCAATCCAAATCATTTCAAGGGGCATGACGATCGGCAATGACCACCAACCCAAGCTGATAAACATCTTGGCAATCAACCCCAATAAGACTTCACCGGCATAAATATTCCCGTATAAACGAAGGCCTAAAGTGATCACATTGGTAAATTCTTCAATGATTTTCAGCGGCAGTAAAAAGCCAACTGGTTTTAAGTAAGAATTGATCAAATAATTTTTGAACCCTAGTGATTTGATTCCAAAGAAATGTGTCAAGGCAATAACAATAAGTGCGAGTGTCAACGTAACGAAGGGATCTGCTGTCGGGCTTTTCCAAAGCGCGATATCATCACTGGTAACGATTTTTGTTACCAAACCAATCTCATTCGCAACGAACACAAAAAGAAACATTGTTACACCCAGCAAATGAAAGTTGTTCACTTGAGATCCTGGTATGTTATCCGCAACGATATTACGGACAAAATCAATGACCCATTCAATGAAGTTCTGCTTCCCTTTCGGTTTCATTTGCAAGTTTCGTGTACAAATAAAGACCACCAAAAAAACAATTATACAAGAAATGATTGTCATCATTGCTACTGTTCCATCAAACCATATTGGACCGATATGAAACATGAGCGATTTTTCATCCAATCTTTCTCACCTCTTTTCCTGTCATCTCCAGAAAATATCTGGTGTTACAATGCGTTTCCTCTCATAACAATCGGTATCATACCACCACGACTGGAAAATTTCAAAGTATTTTCAAGAAAATTAGACAAAAAAGTCAATTTGCTAAAAATACGTAAAACACCGAAATCGTCTGTGCCATCAACCGCTTTGAGAAAGCTTGATATATCAACAGCTTTCCCTTAGATGCTACCAAATTTAACTTGAATTTCAAAGCAATAACCTCTAGAAATCCCGAAAAGAAGTCAATCAATTATTAGAAATTTCTGAGAGCGCGATCGATTTGTCTTTCCTGATCTTTACGTTTCAATGATTCACGTTTGTCATACTCGCGTTTTCCTTTTGCCAATCCAATCAAAACCTTAGCATACCCGTCCTTGATATAGACTTTTAATGGAATGATCGTCATCCCCGTATTCTTGCTTTCACCGATCAAACGTGCAATTTGTTTTTTGTGCAGCAACAATTTCCTAGTCCGCAATGGATCATGATTGAAAATATTGCCCTGTTCATATGGACTGATATGGACATTGACTAAGAAGGCTTCCCCATTCCTTAGCCGTACAAACCCATCTTTCAAATTGATTCGGCTATTCCGGATCGCCTTGATCTCTGTTCCTTGCAGCACGATTCCCGCTTCGATGGTATCGAGAATCGTGTAGTCATGGCGGGCTTTTTTGTTTTGGGCAATTAATTTCCCTTCCCCTTTAGGCATGAAGTATCCCTCCCACTACTTTTTCTTGATTCCTTTATAAAAAGGTTTTTTCTTGCTTTTGCTTTTTTTCTTTCCTTTGCCTTTTCCTTCAACGTGTTTGTCAAAGCTGCCTTTATGGGCACCACCTTGTTTGTCTTCGGCCTTGCCTTGACGGCCGCGTTGCGGTTGAGATCCACGCTTAGCAGCTTTATTTTTTGGCGCTTGCAGCGTTGGGATCTCTTCGGCTTCCACAAGTTCAAAATCGATCTCTCTGGTTTCAGGATCAGACTTGATCACTTTGATCCGCACCTTTTGTCCAATTTTAAAAGTTAGTCCTGTCCGCTCGCCCACTAAGGCCAAATGATTTTCTAAATAATGGAAATAGTCTTGTTTCAGGGCAGTAATATGGATCAAGCCTTCGATCGTATTTGGCAGTTCGATAAATAAACCAAATTTAACGACAGAACTAATGATTCCATCAAATTCTTCCCCGACTTTATCTGATAGGTACTCTGCTTTCTTCAGTGCATCGACTTCCCGTTCTGCTTCCACTGCACGCCGCTCCATTTGTGAACTGTGCAGGGCAATATCTGGCAGGGATGCTGCCCATTTTTCTTGATTGGCTTCTGATGGGTCTTCTGTATAAGAGCGGATCAACCGATGAACGATCAAATCCGGGTACCGACGGATCGGTGAGGTAAAATGGGTGTAGTCTTCAGCAGCTAACCCATAGTGCCCGACATTCTCCTCAGCATATTTGGCTTGTTGCATACTGCGAAGCAACATGGTATTCACGACCATGGATTCTGGCTTATCTGCAACATCTTCAACGATTTTCTGCAATTGCTTTGGTGAGATTGAGCCATTGCTTTGTTTCACTACGATGCCCAGCGCTGATGCAAAGTCGAAGAAACGGCGCATTTTCTCTTCCTTCGGTTCTTCATGGATCCGATAAATGAACGGATAATGCAAACGATTAAAATGACGCGCTACTGTTTCATTGGCAGCTAACATGAAGGATTCAATCATGCGCTCACCAACGCCCCTGGTGCGCATGACGATGTCTTGCGGATGCCCTTCACCATCTACCAGCACTTTGGCTTCTCGGTCTTCAAAGGAGACAGCGCCTCGCTGGATCCGCATCGCTTCCAACACTTGATGCAGGTCTTGCATGTCATGAAACATTGGTACAAGCGCTTCATATTGTGCAGAAACCTCTGGATCATTTTCTTCCAAAATTTGATTGACCGCTTGATAGGTCATTCTGGCATCTGTTTGGATCAGACTTTGGAAGATGTTGTAATCAGTGATTTGTCCATTTTGGTCGATCCACATTTCACAACTCATGGTTAGACGGGGCACTTGAGGATTCAAAGAACAAATGCCGTTCGATAAGCGTTGCGGAATCATTGGAATTACTCGATCAGTCAAATAGACACTTGTCCCTCTTTCATACGCTTCTTTGTCTAAGGGGCTGTTTTGTGTCACATAATAAGAGACATCCGCTATATGGACGCCTAGGTAAAAACTGCCATCTGCCAGTTTTTTGACCGTGACAGCATCATCTAAATCTTTGGCATCTGCGCCATCTATGGTAACAATCTGTTGATCGCGCAGATCTCTGCGTTCTGGAAAGGCGTCTGGATCGATTTTGTCCGGCACCGCATCAGCTGCAGCCAACGTTTCCTCTTCAAATTTCGTAGGAATACCATTGGCGACAACGATCGAAAGAATGTCCATTCCTACGTCATTTTTGTGCCCAACAACTTTTGTGATCAGCCCTTCCAAACTCTTGGCATAACCTTTTTCGGGGTAGTGACTGATCTCAACGATCACGATACTGCCGTCTACCGGTCGAATCCCTTGGGCGCCGATAAAGACTTTCAGTTCACTTAATTTTTTGTCTTTTGGTTGTACAACACCATATAAATCTGACTCTTCGATCTCACGTTCATCAAACAAGGTGAATTCTCCCACCAATTGGGTGATCGCTCGTTTTTTGATCTCGACGACTTTCCCTTCAGCGCCTTTGTCAGAGAAAGGATCTGCGACATGGACGATATCGATAGCGACTGTATCACCATCCATTGCGTAATTGGTCGCTTCTTTAGGAATATAGACATCTTCCTCTTCGTCGTCTAAAGATACGAAGCCAAAGCCGCGTTCATTGGCACGGAATGTGCCTTCGATCAGCACACGGGCCATTGGCAGCTTGACTTTGCCTTTCTTATTGAAGATCACACTGCCTTCTCTCTCCATTGCTGCCACTGTTTGTACGAGCTGTTTGAAGTCGGTACTTTTTTGCAGCCCCAATCCTTCAGCAATCTCTTCCATTGAAAAACTCTTTTTGCTGCTGTTTTTCAAGAAGTCGATTATTTTTGTTTTGATATTTTCTGTCATTACTCACTCTTTCCAAGCCAATGTGTCAAGAAATGCCCACACATCTTGCTCTAATTTTTTGCGTTCCGGCCCGACTGTTACGACATGGCCGCTTTCCGGGTACCATTGCAATGTATAAGGCACATGGCTAAGCCCGTTTGCTGTACGAAAGACTGTCTGCGGATCGATCATTTGGTCTTTGCCTGCTTGGGCAAGAAAAACCGGACGTTTGATCGCAGATAAATTGGCTGCAGTACTTTGTCCCACTTTTTCAATACCTGCCAATTGCTGACGGACTTTATTTGGTACATGCGCCATGATAGCTTTCTTTTCTTCCTCATCTATCGCTGCATACTGCAAAATCATAGCGGCGTATTTTTCAAAGTTGACCGGTACTTGATTGCTCGTTTCAAACAGTGGTGAACAGAACAAGCCGCCGCCAAGCAGTGTATCATCCTCCGTCAAGCGATCCATCGCTAAAATACCGCCCATCGATAAGCCTAAGACCGCAATCTCTTGATAGCCTTGCTCTTTGATATAGGTCACCGCAGCTTTGGCGTCATTTTGCCAAACGGTCATACTTTCATTTAAAATGTCATCTGGATTTGGGGTCCCATGCCCACTGAACATTGGGGTATAGACTGTATAATTTTTTTGTTCTAAAAAACGGCACAGCATCCGGACATCATTCGGACTGCCGGAATAGGCATGAAACAAGATCACTGCCCGTTTGCCATGGGGTGCAAATACTGGTTTTGGTTGATTGAATGTTTTCATCTTTCCTTTCACCTCACGTCCAATTCTACCATAGTTCATGAAAATACATTGGTATTTACAATTAAAAAAAGCCTTGATATAAAGAAAAAAACCTCTCGCTAGGAGAGGTTACGCGGCAATTTGATCAACTAGATGATAGATAAGCCAAAATAAAGAGCAAAACCATCCAGACAAAGCCTAAAATAGCCGTTGAACGTTGCATGACTGCTTCAAATCCACGGGCTTTTTGCTTGCCGAACAATTGATCTGCACCGCCTGAAAATGCGCTTGCTGCACTATTTTGTTTGCTTGGCTGCATCATGATCGTGATGACCATGATCACGGAAATGATAATCACCGCAGTGAGTAAAAGATTATACACGTTAGCTCCTCCTTGCTTGCTAAAGTCGTCTTTCCCATTGTACCATTCCATACACGATTAAGCTACTATAAATCGTATCAGACATGCAATGGAACGCCAGTTGGCTGATCACAAGCATCGGCTTACAGCAATGACTAACGATCTAACACATCATCATACTCCGGTTTTTCTTTGAATTCTTTCACAGCAAAGGAGCACACAGGCATGATTTTTTTGTTTTCGTGACGGGCTTTGTCAACGACTGCAGCTAAAAGTTTTTGTGCCAATTGCTGTCCGCGGTACCCACTATCTACAAATGTATGATCGACAACCAAAACATCGCCAGGGGCTTCTTGCCAAGTAATCTCCCCCACTTCAGTTTCCTGATCATATAAAGCAAATCGTTTATTTTCTTCTTTGATCTCCATTCTCTACATCCTTTCTATCAGACATCGTCTGTTGTTGTTGTCGATTGATAAAGTCCAAGACTGTGGGCCAATATTCAGGTGCATCTGTGACCGCTTGTAAGTGGCCCATCCCCGGAAAAATAATTTGCTGTTTTTCCCCCGCCGTGGCTTCCATCAATGTATTGGATTCACTGACAGCTAAAAAACTATCTGCTTCGCCATGCAAGAATAACACCGGTAAATGATTGCTGCCGATTTGCCGTGTCACAGAGATCTGCAAAAAGGGATAGCCCACCAACTGTTTGCTATATCGATTGGCGATGCGCAAAAAACGTTTGATCGGCAACCGGGAAAACTGCGGCAAACTCGAACGAATCCCACTATACACTGAAGTATAGCTGCTGTCTGCAATCAGGCCTGCGACTTGTGCCGGCATCACTTCCCCGCTCGCCAAGAGCAAGGTTGCTGCCCCCATTCCTAGACCATACAGATAGATACGGCATTGATTGTCTTTTTCTAATACCTTGTCGATCCATAAAAGCAAATCCAGCCGATCTAGCCAACCCAAGCCAATTTCTTTGCCTTCGCTTTGCCCGTGGGCTCTTAAATCAGGTACCAATACATTATACCCTGCTTGCCAAAATTTTTCAGCAGGGCCCTGACAGTCCGACTTGCCATCGCTGCGATACCCGTGCAAACAAATCACCCAAGTCTTTGCACACTGATCAAACACTCTCGCTGTCAGTAATAAATCATCGGCTGAAGCCAACGTGCAGTCTGCACCTTGTTGCCAAAATGTATCATCTGTCTGGTTGATTCTTTTTTCATAAGGGATCCCTAGTTTTTTTCGACCTTCTTTGATATACCATTCATTGTTTCGCATAATGATTGCCGAAACGAAATAGCGAACCCCTTTTTTTAGATACGCTGTACGGTATATATAGTATAAAGCGAAAGATAAAATAAGCAACACGATCACTAACCAAATCATAGGCGCCCCCCTCCATTTTAGTGTACCATTTACACAGAAATTGAGCCAAAATTTTGAACAGAGGACTGTCACTTTTTCTCCTAACACGTCTCAAGATCATAAAATAATCGAAGAAACTTAGCAGGCAAATGGAACTTTAGAAAAATTATCCAATTCTGCATAAAAATGGATAATCTAGGATAATCACCCTCTACCTACTTTTTGTACACTTATTTCCGGCAGTCAATTTGCACTGCAATAACTATATAGGTGAACTAGGATGAAAAAACGTAACTTACTTACAATCGCTCTATTATCAGTATTCTTTCAAGGAGGAATGACTGCTTCAGCAGATTTATATGAAGATGTTGACCAAGCAGTCACTATCTATGTGGGCGAAACAGACGCAGTATTTGCCTTTAATGAAGATATGTCTGAAGATGTTTTTGTTTATATCAACGATGACTTCATTCAAAATGGTTTCGGTACTGGAACGATCGACCATATCGGTGGTGTATTGAGCAATTACTTCCCGTGATGCCGAAAATATCACGATTACGGCAACTGGTTCAGTGTCAGGTATCACATTCAGCGATAGCAAATCTCCAACTTGGACAAAAGAAATCAGCGCAGAAGCGATTAGTACAACTAGCATTGACGAGAATATAGACTTCCAATTGACCAAAGAAGCTGTGTTGTCAGCAACTGACATCTCTGAATACAACAAAAAAACACTCCCTCTCTTGAATTAATTCAAGAAAAAGAGTGCTTAGTTTAGTAATACTACATACAACCAGTATTGTTAAATACATGCATTTTCAGCTTAACAATACATGATTTTCGAAGTATTTTAAAATGGGTATAGTCGGTTTCCTGAGTTATAAAATAACAACTCAGAACCAAAAGGACAAGCTACAAACGTTGGTTTAACAAGTTTTTGATTATTTATTTTTCAAGTTGTAGAATGCTTGCAAGCCTTTGTATTCAGCAACTTCACCAAGTTGGTCTTCGATACGTAGTAATTGGTTGTATTTTGCAATACGGTCAGTACGTGAAAGAGAACCAGTTTTGATTTGGCCAGCGTTTGTTGCGACAGCGATATCAGAGATTGTTGAATCTTCTGTTTCACCTGAACGGTGAGATACAACTGCAGTGTAGCCAGCTTCTTTAGCCATTTCGATTGCATTGAATGTTTCAGTCAATGTACCGATTTGGTTTACTTTGATTAGGATTGAGTTACCGATACCGTTTTTGATTCCTTTTTCAAGGATTTCAGTGTTGGTAACAAACAAGTCATCACCGACTAATTGAACTTTGTCGCCTAGGCGTTCAGTCAATAGTTTCCAACCATCCCAGTCATTTTCATCCATACCATCTTCGATTGTGATGATTGGATATTTGTTAACTAACTCTTCTAAGTAGTCAACTTGTTCAGCAGCTGTACGTTTCACGCCAGTTTCGCCTTCAAATTTAGTGTAGTCATACACGCCATTTTCGTAGAATTCTGATGATGCACAGTCAAAACCTAGATATACATCTTTACCTGGTTCTAAACCAGCAGCTTTGATTGCTTCTAAGATTGTTTCAACACCGTCTTCAGTTCCTTCAAAACGAGGAGCAAAACCACCTTCGTCACCAACTGAAGTTTCTAAACCACGTTTAGATAAGATTGATTTCAAGGCATGGAATACTTCAGCACCCCAACGTAGACCTTCTTTGAAAGTAGGCGCGCCTACTGGCAAGATCATGAATTCTTGGAAAGCGATTGGTGCGTCTGAGTGAGAACCGCCATTGATGATGTTCATCATAGGTGTAGGCAATACTTTTGTATTGAATCCGCCTAAGTAGTGGTATAAAGGCACTTCTAGGTAATCAGCAGCTGCACGTGCAACGGCGATAGATACACCTAAAATTGCATTGGCACCTAATTTACCTTTGTTAGGAGTTCCATCTAAAGCGATCATCGCTTTATCGATAGCCATTTGGTCGCGTACATCGTAACCGATGATTGCTTCTGCAATGACGTTGTTTACATTGTCAACTGCTTTCGTTACACCTTTACCGCCATAACGAGCTTTGTCGCCATCACGTAATTCAACTGCTTCGTGTTCACCTGTTGAAGCGCCTGAAGGCACCATTCCGCGGCCGAATGCACCTGATTCTGTGTAGACTTCTACTTCGATAGTTGGGTTACCACGTGAGTCAAGGACTTCGCGTGCGTAAACATCAGTAATAATTGACATGTTTTGTCTCTCCTTTGAGTTTGTTTTATCTTAAGGGACGAGCCCTTGCGAACATATTCATTGTAGTGAAAAAATCAGCATACTGCAAATGATAATTTCATGAAAATAAAATTATTTTACAGCGTCCAATAATGCTAAGAATGAATCAGCTTGTAAGCTTGCGCCACCAACTAAAGCACCATCCACATTTTCTTTCGCCATATATTCAGCAATATTTTCTGGTTTCACAGAACCGCCGTATTGGATACGTACGCTTTGTGCTACTTCGTTGCCGTATAATTTTTCTACAGTTTTACGGACCACACCACAGATTTCATCTGCGATATTCGCATCCGCTGATTTACCTGTACCGATTGCCCAGATTGGCTCGTAAGCAATCACTAGATTGCTGACTTGGCCATCTGTCAAACCTTCTAAACCAGCTGTGATTTGTCCTTCGATCCATTCAGCAGTTTTGCCTGCTTCATATGTTTCTAATGTTTCGCCACAGCATAGGATTGGCAACATACCATTCGCAAAGATTGCTTTGGCTTTTTTGTTGATGTCTTCGTCTGTTTCGTGGAAATATTCACGGCGTTCTGAATGGCCGATGATCACATAGTCCACACCTAGATCAGCTAACGCTGCAGGTGATGTTTCACCTGTAAAGGCACCTTCATTTTCCCAATAGCTGTTTTGGGCAGCGATTTTTAGTTCAGTTCCTTGTGCTGCAGTTGTCAATGTTTCTAAAAACAGTGCAGGGGCACCGATCACTGAATCAACAGTATCGTTGCTAGGGATTTTCGTTTTGACTGCTTCAGCAAATGCTTTTGCTTCTTTTGCAGTTTTGTTCATTTTCCAGTTGCCGGCAATAATTGGTTTGCGCATATTCTGGCACTCCTTTTCATGATCAAGGGGCACTAAGCATCCTGCTTAGCACCTGCCCCTCGTGATTGATTATTTATCGTTGATTGCTGCTAACCCAGGTAGTGTTTTGCCTTCTAATAATTCTAGACTGGCACCCCCACCTGTTGAAATGTGGGTGAATTTATCAGCAAAACCTAGTTGTTCAGCTGCAGCTGCAGAGTCACCGCCACCGATGATCGTCGTTGCATCTTCAAGGTTAGCGATGGCTTCACAAACACCGATCGTACCATTGGCAAAATTAGACATTTCGAATACACCCATTGGGCCATTCCAAACAACTGTTTTCGCACCTTTTAATGTTTCTGCAAACAAGGCGATCGTTTCAGGTCCGATATCTAAGCCCATTTGACCTGCAGGAACATCACCAGTATGTTCTTCAGTCGGTACATCGTTTGAGAATTCAGCTGCTGTGATTGAATCTACTGGCAACACTAATTTGTCGCCTGCTTTTTCGATCAATTCTTTCGCCAATTCAACTTTATCTGCTTCGACTAAAGAGTTGCCGATTTCCATTCCTTTGGCTTTGTAGAAAGTATACGTCATCCCGCCGCCAATCAAAATCTTGTCCGCTTTAGGAATCAAGTTTTCGATCACACCGATTTTATCAGATACTTTCGCACCACCAAGGATCGCGATCATTGGACGTTTTGGTTCTTCGACTGCTTCGCCGATGAATTTGATTTCTTTTTCCATCAAGAAGCCAGCAACTGTTGGGATCCCAGTTGAAGCGATACCCACGTTTGATGCATGGGCGCGGTGTGCAGTACCGAAGGCATCATTCACAAATACATCACCTAATGAAGCCCAGTATTTACCAAGTTCAGGATCGTTTTTGCTTTCTTTTTTGCCGTCAATATCTTCAAAACGTGTGTTTTCAAAGACAACCACATCGCCATCTTGCATATTGTTGATTGCTGTTTCTAATTTTTCGCCACGTGTTTCGTCAACAAAGGTAACATCTTTACCTAAAAGTTCACTTAAACGAGCAGCTACAGGTGCTAAGGATTTCCCTGCTTTATCTGCTTCTTCTTTTACACGGCCTAAGTGAGAAAATAGAATCGCTTTTCCACCATTTTCGATCACATAGTTGATTGTAGGTAATGCTGCTTTAATCCGTGTGTCGTCACCAATCACGCCGTCTTTTAACGGCACGTTGAAGTCTACACGTACAAGCACTTTTTTGTCTTTCACATCGATATCTTGGACTGTCTTTTTAGCCATGAAGAGATGCCTCCTAATCATAATTGTAAAAAAAGCGGAGAAGCGCGCTGCTTCCCCGCTTTCTCTTGCGATGGTTTTAAATTACTCGGCGCCAATCTTAAAGTTTAGCGAAGTATTCTAAAGTACGTACCAATTGTGCAGTGTAAGACATTTCATTGTCATACCAAGCAACAGTTTTAACTAATTGTTTGTCGCCAACAGTCATTACTTTAGTTTGAGTTGCATCAAATAATGAACCAAAAGTCATACCTACGATATCAGAAGAAACGATTTCGTCAGTGTTGTAACCATAAGATTCGTTTGACGCATCTTTCATTGCTGCATTGATTTCATCAACAGTTACTTCTTTGTCAAGAACAGTAACTAATTCAGTTAATGAACCAGTTGCAACTGGAACACGTTGTGCAGCGCCATCTAATTTACCGTTCAAGTCTGGGATTACTAAGCCGATAGCTTTAGCAGCACCAGTTGAGTTAGGTACGATGTTTGCAGCAGCAGCACGGGCACGGCGGAAGTCACCTTTAGGGTGTGGTCCGTCTAATGTCATTTGGTCACCTGTGTAAGCATGGATCGTTGTCATTAAGCCTTCGATAACACCAAATTTGTCATTCAATGTTTTAGCCATTGGTGCTAAACAGTTTGTTGTACATGAAGCACCTGAAATAACTGTTTCTTCACCTGTTAAAGTTTCATGGTTTGTGTTGTAAACGATTGTTGGTACATCGTCTCCACCAGGAGCTGAGATAACTACACGTTTTGCACCAGCTGTTAAATGTTTTTCAGCAGCTGTTTTAGAAGTGAAGAATCCAGTACATTCTAACACGATTTCAACACCTAATTCGCCCCAAGGCAATTCTTCAGGGTTGCGGTTAGCTAAAACTTTGATTTCGTTGCCGTTCACGTTGAATGAACCTTCATGAACTTCAACTGTACCGTTGAAACGTCCTTGTGTTGTATCATATTTTAACAAGTGAGCTAACATTTTAGCATCTGTTAAGTCATTGATAGCCACAACTTCGATTCCTTCTACTTCTTGGATACGACGAAATGCTAAGCGTCCGATACGTCCAAATCCATTAATACCTACTTTAACTGTCATTTAAGATTTCCTCCTTATGAAAATCATAAAAATTATTTATTTTAAAGGGTTGCCCCTTTTAAAATCTCATTTGCGCAAGCTTCATCAGTGATGAGCCAGGTTTGTTTTGGTGCATTTTTCATATATGCATTGACCGCTTTGGCTTTTGATTTTCCGCCAGCGATCGCGAATACGATTGGGACTTGCTGCAGATCCTTTAACTGCAAGCCGATCCGCGGCACTTTATAGACCACTTCACCTGCTTCATTAAAGAAATAACCAAACGATTCTGCTACTGCATTTTTTTGTTTCAACATCAAAATTTCTTTTTCAGACATTTTGCGTCTTGCTGCCATGTGTAAAGCTCGTCCAATACTATGAATAACACAATTTGCTTGACTTATCAAGTTTAAGACATCAACGATTGCTGGTTCTTTCAATAAAAACTCATACGTGTTCATGCTTAATTGTTCTGGCACAAACAATGAACGATAATCACCATTGGTCTGCATCGCCATCACAGAACTCACCGAGTTTGCTTGAACGTTGACTGACTCCCCGATCCCGCCTCTTGCGGGTACGAATAAGTTGTGGCGTTTCGTTGTTTCTAGATTGGTCAATTCTTGTGCGACTTTTGCCATCGTGGTGCCACCCATGACTGCAATCGTATTGTCGCCTTCTGGCAGAAGCAAATCAAGTGATTCATTCAGCAATTGCCCAAATTCTGCAATCACTTTTGGCTGTCGATCACCATCTCCGCTGGCAATCAAACAACGTTCGATGCCAAAAATTTCTGATAAGCGTTTTTCGATTTGATGCATACCGAATAACTGATCCATCAATGTCCCAATTTTGGTATACACTTCTTCTCCGTAGGCAGTCAATTGCATACCGCTTTTGGAAGAATCAATCAGTTTCAACTTTTTGAGGGTATCCGTCTCGGTTCTCAACACACGCTCGGTCATAGTCAAACTTTCTGAAAGTGTTCGGCGTCCGACTGGTTGCATCCAATAAATGTTCCGTAAGATACGGTAACGTTCTTGGAGTACAGCAAGAATATCCGGGGTGATTGCCTCAATCAATTTTAATTCATCGAGCATGATACATCCTCCCGTTGGACAACTTTCGTCCTACAATGACTTAAAATGACCCATTGACTGTAAAAAAAATACGATTTGTATTTCCTACACCAATAATAGTAGCACTTCTGGCCGTTATACGCAACTATTTCAATTGTAAATCGTCAGTTTTTCGGAAAATATTCACATTATGAGAAGTTTTAGTCAATCAATGAAAAATGGAAAGGCTTTGGCTTTCGCCTAACCTTTCCATGATGTAAACTGAACCCTTTAATCAAACCGCTTTCGCTTAGAAGATCCTTGGATGCCCATCGCTTCTCTATATTTCGCTACGGTTCGACGTGAAATATCAATACCTTGGCTTTTCAACTGATCTGTCAGTTTTTGATCGGATAGTGGTTTCTGTTTGTTTTCTTCCTCAATCAACGTTTTAAGCGCCTGTTTGATTGCTTTCGTTGTCAGATCATCGCCATCTTCTTGTGTCGATACCTTTTGGCCGAAGAACATTTTCAGTTCAAACACACCAAAATTCGTTTCCAAATATTTTCCATTCACGGCACGACTGACTGTTGATTCATGGACACCGATCGCTTCAGCAATTTCTTTCAAGATCATCGGCTTCAAAGGGCGTGCCGGATCGGTAAAGAAAGCCTGTTGACGAGTCATGATTTGTTCACCGACGCGGTAAATTGTATCGCCTCGTTGCTGGAGTGTTTTTTTGAGCCATTCAAATTCTTGTGCTTTGTTTTCTAAGTAGCGCTGTACTTCTTGGTCTCCACTTTGTTTCAAGCGGTCAAAATACCCTTGCTGAAAATGCACTTCCGGTAACGCCCGCTTATTAGAAGAGAGCACTGGCACCCCTTTTTCGATCCTTACGCTCAAATCAGGAACGACATATAAACCGTCTAAAGAACCAAAAGCCGCCCCTGGCGTAGGTGTCAGCGTTTGAATATAATCAAAAACGACTTGAACGTCAGACAGGGCGATCTGCAATCCCTTGGCAATCTTCTCCCATTTGCGCCCAGCCAGATCATCAAAATACTCTTCTAAAATGATATATGCCAATGGCGGAGCATAATCATCTCTTTCTGTCTGCAGCATGAGACATTCCCGCAAATCTCTGGCACCCACACCTGCTGGATCTAATTGCTGGATCAAAGTCAATGCATCTAATACTTGGATCGGCGATGCACCCATTTGCTGTGCCGCCTGCGCCAGATCAATTGTCAAAAAGCCGTTCAGATCAATTGACTCCACCAGAAACAATACGATCGTCCGCAAAAACGTATCCCGATAATTCAGATGGACTTGCTCGATCAGATATTCAAACAATGAAGTCTGTTGATCTGGAATCTGACTCAAGTAGTCCATCATTTGATCAGAGGACTGACTGCTTTTCGCTGGGATGATTGGTGTGTCGTATTCACCGAGTTCAATCAGCGGATTTTCCAGCGCTTGATCGTCGATATACGCAATCAATTCATCCGCAGAAAACTGCAACACTTGGATCGACTGCTGTAATTTCTGCGTCATAGCAAGCTTTTGCGTTTGTTTTTGCTGTTGTGAAAATTGCTGTTGAAATTTCATCATTCTACCCCTTGTTTTTTTCTTTAAAATTGGTTAAACTATTATTTGTGCTTCGCGCCTTTAGTGTAGTGGATATCACGTAAGATTCCGGTTCTTGAGACGGGGGTTCGATTCCCTCAAGGCGCGTTTTTTTATCGCTTCAATTCATTCAGTATACTTGTTTTTGAACGATAATTCAAAAACCATCTTAGGATTGCTTACAGCAATCCTTTTTTTGTGCCTAAATGAGCAAGTCATTCAGCGACTTGATGCCTGATGGAGCGGCGCAAAAAAAGAAGAGGATTATTCCTCTTCTTCCTCTTCTGCAAAATCATCTTCTTCATCATCATCGATGATCGTTAAATCTTCTTCAATGTTGCCTGGCAACTCTTCTTCGTCATCGTCGTTGTTGTCAGCGCCGATTTCTTGCAGATCAGAGTTGTAAGCAGAGATTTCTTCATCTTCGTCGTCATCATCATCAAAGAGATCGTCTTCTTCGTCTTCAGATAAATCAGCATCTTCAGGATCGTCATCGTTATAGTCGATTGCATCTTCATCATCATTGATAAAGGCATTGACTTTTTTACGTTTGCGACGACGCGGCGTATCTTCATCTTCGTCATCCACACCATGATTGACTTCTTCATCAATCGAATCAATGGCATACCATGAACGCAAGCCCCAACGGTTGTCACCTAAAGAAATAAAACTACCATCAATATTCAAGTCAGTATAAAACTGTGCCAATGAATCACGAATTTCACTATCGGATGTTTCAAGATAATTTTGGATTTGGTTGACCAAATCAGAAAAATCCATAACATCTCCACGTTGTTCTAAAATTGCATGGGCAACTTCAATCATTGATAATTCGTGTTTGTTTACACCTTCAAATACATTAATTTCCAAACTGGACACGTCCTTTCACAGTCTACTCCTAATCATACAAAATTGTTGATCAAATTGCAATTTTTTATTTTAGTATTTATGATCCTTTATGCTGTAAATTCAAGCGCCAGTTTATAGGCACCAATTTTATCCGTTGCCATGAACAAATCATACTCAATATCGACTTTGCCAGAATAAGGACGATCTTTCAGACTGACATGCATATGATTGGTAAAGGTATGAAACATCATGCTGCCGTATGGGGTTTGATAACTTGTTTCCAACCGCTCCTTATAGGCAAATTTCAAACGCATCCGCATTTCACCCGAGCGGATCAACTGGATCACGCCATCTGGCATGATTTTCATGGTAACAGGAATCTCTTCCCCGTCTGGCTGGATTTCTTTGTATCTTATGTATAAGGTATCGCCAATCTTCACCGCTTGTCCTTGTAAATCAAAGAGAAAATCTTCTGTCTGATCGCCTTGACGAACATTCGTGGTCAAATGGATCGAAATCGGTACACCTTGTGACAATTCTTGCATTCTTTATTGCCTCCTTCACAGATTTCACTCTCATTCTTGCTTTTTTTCACATATTTGTCAATCATTTCAACTAGTTCATTTTTGATCGATAGCATGAAAATAAGTTGAATCATTTCATTCTTTTACTTAATTGTCGCATAATCGTATATAATAAAGACATAGACTGATAGATAAAGGAGTTTGAACGCGTCTTGACGATTTATTCAATTGACCAAATACTACCCAATGCCCCTTCCGCTTTCTTGCCTTTTGCCTTGACTGATGTCCTGACGGCCTATGCCGGCAATGAGCGGCAAGCTTTTTGTCATTTTTGGCAGTTGCCAGATACCTTGATCCTTGGCATGAAAGATACGCGAATCCCCCATTTAAAAGCGGCATTATCTGAAGTCGAAAAAGCCGCTTTTCGTCCTGTGATCAGAAATTCAGGGGGACTTGGTGTGATCAATGATCGTGGTATATTGAACGTATCGCTCATCTTTCCGAAAGATTTAGCAGCGACAACGGATGCTGCCTATGAAAAAATGCAGGCACTCTTGCAGCTTGCTTTTCCTGAACAGCAGATCGCGGCCTACGAAATCACACATTCTTATTGCCCCGGCACCTTTGATCTGAGTATCGCCGGCAAAAAAATTGCCGGTACCGCCCAACGCAGAATCAAAGAAGGGGTTGCTGTCATGATGTACTTGAGTGTCAATGGCGAGCAGCACGCACGTGGCGAGCTGGTGCGCCGGTTTTATCAAGCCGGCTTAAGATCGGCATTCGGTACAAATGGCTATCCCGCGGTCGATCCTGAAACGATGACGACATTGTCAGAAGTCTTTGGCCGCGACTTTACGATTGAAGAAGTCTGTGAACGTTTGAAGCATGCGTTACACGTGTTGAACAACGAACCTGTATCGCCCCTTGATTTAGACGAATGGCTCACTGCAAAAGAACAATCAGAAGCACTCGCTGTCCGTCTGACAAGTATGGCACAGAGAAACGAATCTTTAAAGGAGGTCACCGATGCCAATCCCTTATAAATACCAAACCTTAGCTATCGAAAAAGTCTTTCGCGATCCTGTGCATAATTATGTGCATGTCCAGCACCAAGTGATCCTTGATTTGATCAACTCCAAAGAAGTACAGCGCTTGAGACGGATCAAGCAGTTAGGGACTGCTTCTTTTACCTTTCATGGTGCAGAGCACAGCCGTTTTTCCCACTCTCTAGGCGTCTATGAAATTAGTCGGCGGATTTGCGACATTTTCCAGCGAAATTATTCAGTCGATAAAGTTGGCCCGACTGGCTGGGACGACAAGGAACGGTTGGTGACTTTGTGTGCAGCACTGTTGCATGATGTCGGTCATGGTCCTTATTCTCATACGTTTGAGCATATTTTCCATACCGATCATGAAGCCATCACCGTAGCCATCATCACATCGCCAGAAACCGAAGTCCATCAGATCTTGAATCGCGTAGCGGAAGGATTTCCTGAAAAAGTCGCCAGTGTCATCACCAAAACCTATCCCAATCCGCAAGTAGTCCAAATGATTTCGAGCCAAATCGATGCCGATCGGATGGATTACCTATTGCGAGATGCGTATTTCACAGGGACAGAGTATGGCACATTTGATTTGACGAGAATCCTACGCGTCATTCGCCCTTACGAAGGCGGAATCGCCTTTTCAATGAGTGGCATGCACGCAGTAGAAGACTATATCGTCAGCCGCTATCAAATGTATGTACAAGTATATTTTCACGCAAGCTCAAGAGGGATGGAAGTGGTTTTGGCCCACCTCTTGAACCGGGCAGCTGAATGTTACGCTGACAATGAGGAAACTTTTCAACAGCATTCACAGTTGCTGCTGCCCTTTCTTAGACAAGATTTTTCTCTAGAAGCGTACTTGAAACTAGATGACGGTGTGTTAAATACCTACTTTACCCAATGGACGTCAGAATCAGATTTGATCCTGAGTGATCTTGCGAAACGTTTCTTGAACCGCAAACCCTTCAAATCGATTCGCTTTAAAGACGATTCGCAGCTGCCATTGATCGAAGACTTAAAGAAATTGGTGGAGAAAGTCGGCTTTAACCCAACATATTATACGGCAATCAATTCAAGCTTTGATCTGCCTTATGATTTTTATCGTCCGACATCCGGGATGCACCGCACCCAAATCGAATTACAAGAAAAAGATGGCACATTGACCGAGTTATCGAAAGCCAGTCAGCTTGTAGCAGCATTGGCTGGTCAGACCCAAGGGGATCGGCGCTTTTATTTTCCAAAAGAAATGATTGACCCCAACTTGCAAAATCACTATGATTTATTTGAGGAAACCTATCAAGCGTTCGCGGCTTATATTCGCAATGGCGCTTTGATCAAACCCAGCAACCTTTAGGAGGAAATTATGAGTATCAAACTAATCGCTATCGATATCGATGGCACATTGCTAAATGACGACCGGAAAATCACACCAGCAGTGTATCAAGCATTGAAAGCAGCAGAAGCACAAGGTGTACGGATCGTCTTATGTACCGGTCGCCCATTGACAGGTGTCCAAGATTTATTGACTGAATTGGACTTATTTACCGACAATGACTTTGTGATCACCTATAATGGTTCATTGGTACAAAAAACCAAAGACCAAGCAATCATTTCTGAATTCGGTTTATCCCATGAAGATTATGCCTTTGTTGAAATGACTGCCCGTCAATTAGGTGTCCACTTGCATGTTGAAACGCAAGATACCATGTTCACAGCCAATCGCGACATTAGTCCCTATACGGTCTATGAAGCTTTCTTAGTCAACATGCCGTTGAAATATCGCACACCAGAAGAAATGACGCCTGATTTGAATATCATCAAGATGATGATGATCGATGAACCAGCATTATTAGATAGTGTCATTCCTCAGTTGCCTGCAGCTTTGACAGAACAATACAATGTTGTCAAAAGTGCCCCTTTCTTCTTAGAAGTCTTAAATAAAAAAGCCCATAAAGGCGCTGCAGTCAAAAAATTAGCTGAACATCTAGGCATCGACCAATCAGAAGTAATGGCAATTGGTGACAATGAAAATGATTTGACGATGGTTGAATACGCTGGAATCGGTGTCGCAATGGCAAATGCAACCGAAAATGTCCGTAACATGGCAGATGTCATCACAGCTTCCAACGAAGAAGACGGTGTGGCAAAAGTAATCAACGAATATGTCTTGCAAACAAAAGAGGTCTAATTTCAGCCCAGCAAAAAAAAGCAAGCCAGGTTTTTATTCCTGCTTGCTTTTTTGCTGTAACCATTGTTTGACAGCCCATTGATGGCTGCCGCGTTTCAACAGTTGGATCGCTTTTTCTGGTGTTTGCCAGGACAGTTGATTGTTGTCTTCCGTCGGGGCACATACTTTCTGCCAAATGGTCATCAAAAAAAAGTATCCCGGATGATAATAGTACGTATCTCGGTGACGAGAATAAAAATATTCCACCGCTTCACCAAAATAGGTCTCGATTTCGCCTTTAAAGCCTAATTCTTCGATCAATTCACGTGCGATCGCCGTTTCTTTCGTTTCCCCTGCTTCTATTTCGCCCCCCGGCAAAAAATAAGCGCCGTTTGGTGCTTGCACCAAGATAATCTTGCCTTCTTTATTAGGGATGACGACATAGGCACCAAACCTAGGCTGATATACTTGCTGTTCATCTTTGACCCCAAACACAATGTCATTTTCCGACATAATACCCTCCAACAAGTTTTCTTTTCATTTTACCCTATGATATTGCGGTGGACAAGCGAGAAATGTCTCTCGAAACATTTTCTTCCCCTGAAAAAACGGATTATGTTATCATGAAGGTAATATAAAGGAAAGGATGAATGAATTTTATGAAAATGGCACACACTTGTGTACGGGTCAAAGATTTGACGGCCTCATTAGATTTTTATCAAACAGCGTTTGGTTTTGAAGAATCTCGTCGCCGTGATTTCCCAGAAAACAAATTTACTTTGGTTTACTTAACTTTACCTGGAGATGCGTATGAATTGGAATTGACCTACAATTATGACCATCCCGGGTATGATTTAGGCGATGGCTACGGCCACATTGCCATCAGCAGCGCGGACTTAGAAGCCTTACATGACAAACACAAAGCCGCTGGTTTTGATGTCACTGATCTGAAAGGATTGCCTGGCACACAGCCTTCTTACTACTTTGTCAAAGATCCCGACGGTTACAAAATCGAAGTGATTCGTGAGAAATAGGTCTATTGAAAAGGACATTGCGTCCTTTTTTATTTTTTCTCATCCTGTGATATGAAAGGAAAGAAGCTATGAAACCAATCATCGGTATTGCAGCCAATGAACGATCCATGATCGAAGAAAGTGAACATTGGCTAACCTACACCCCAAAAAATTTCGTCACCCATATCCAAGAAGCTGGCGGTCTTCCTCTTTTGCTGCCGATGGGTGCCTTAGAAGACGCAAAAACTTATGTCAAACAGATCGATAAACTGTTACTGGCAGGAGGTCACGATGTTTCCCCTAGTTATTATGGAGAAACCCTTCATCCATTGATTCAAGGCACACATCCAGAACGTGATGCTTTTGAATTGGCTTTGATCAAAGAAGCAGTTGCCCAAAAGAAACCAATTTTCGGTGTTTGTCGCGGGATGCAGCTGATCAACGTGGCTTTTGGCGGCAGCTTGTATCAAGATCTCTCACTGATGGAGAAGCCAACTTTGAAACATGTCCAGTTGCCTACCCCATTTCGTTTTGCGACCCATGATGTGACCATCAATTCTGACAGTCAGTTAGGTCAACTTTTGGGCAGCAGCTATCAGGTCAATTCATTTCATCATCAAGCAGTGAAGGATGTCGCAAAAGACTTTCAAATTATCGCGACTGCGCCCGATGGTGTTGTAGAGGCAATTGAATCGCACGCTTTTGCTGCCCCAGTGTTAGGCATCCAATGGCATCCAGAACTTGCAGCACAATCACGTCCTTCTGAACAAGCAATTTTTGAATTTTTTGTCCACACGCTATGAGCGCTCAAAACACAAAAAAGCCAGCTGCACAAGCTGGCTTTTCTGTGTTTATCTTTCGTTTTTCATCAGGACAAAGGACTGTTTCAATGAAGCAATCAGTCCATTGTCGTTGTAGATCAACACGTTCGATTTATACATTTTAGCAGACACCAGCATCAAGGCAATCGTCGATATCAAAAGGATCCCACTTGAAATCAATGCCCCTCCGACACCCACTGTATCATTTGCCAATCGAACCGGCATAATGAAAGAAGACAAGAATGGGATGTAAGATGTGACCCGCATAATGATATTGTTCGGATCCGCTGCACCTAATACCAATCCTAACATATACCCTGCCAACGAGAGATAGGTCACTGGAATGATGGCTTTTGCCGTGTCTTCCGCTTTATTGACGAGAGACCCACATAAGGCTGAAAGAACTGCATAAATCAAGATGCCTAGAAAGACAAAGATGAGCGAGAAAACAAGGAAGGAACCAAAAATTCCATCTAACGAGAAGTTGGCGATAAAGCCGCTGATCATCGGGATATCTTTGATCCAGAAGTAACTGCCGCCAAAAATAGCAGCGTACGCCAACAATTGTGTGGCTGCAACCATGATCACACCTGCCAACTTGGCATAATAATGGGTTTGCGCCCGTGTACTAGATAAAATCACTTCCATGATTCTCGTACCTTTTTCCGATGCGATTTCTTGGGCAATGATTTGCGCATAAGTCAAAATAAAGAAGAACAAGATGATCGTTGCCACGTAACTGACGATATATTGCATGTCACTATGGTCTTCTCCGAATGACATGGTGCCGTCCTCATCAAAAGAGACTTTTTGTTTGCTGAATGTTGCTGGCTCAGCCAATTGCCCCACTTCTTCACTCGTCAGACCAAATGTATCTGCTCTTAATGAAGATTGGATCCCACTCAATAGCTGTTGGATCGTTAATTCAGCAGTTTGTCCCAGTGAAGACTCACTAAGAAGTTCCCCACTCAATTGGTCACCGGAAGCATCGATAACGAGTAGGCCATCTACCTCTTCATCCGCTAATTTCTTCTCCCCATCCGATTGACGCTCAACGATTTCAAATACGTAATCATCCGTACTTTGTGCTTTGAAGGTTTCGGCAATGGCCGAGTCATTGGCGTAAACAGCAATGGTATCTGCACTGTTCATCCCATCGGCAAACAAACCAATCACATAAAAGATGCCGACAGCAATAAATGGCACCAATATCATGATCAAAAAAGAAATGGATTTGATATTTTTCTTATAAACATCTGATGCAATTACCCAAAATTTATTCATATTCGTGCCCCGCTTTCCATTTGAAAATCTCTTCTAAGGTTGGCGGTTGTTGATTGAACATTGGAATATAGCCATCCGCCGTTGCTAAATCAAAAATACGTCGGCCAACTTGCGGCTCACTGATGGTGATATCAAAACTGCCATCCTCTCTGACATGCAATTCTTTCACACCATCAATTGCGCTGACCGCTTCTTTCGTCAAATGAGATTCAAGAAAGACTTTGGTGCGTCCAAATGATTCTCTGATTTCATGGACACGCCCATTTAAGACAGTGGAACCATCCCGCAACATGATCAAATGGTCACAAATTTTTTCCACATTGTCCATATTGTGACTAGAAAAAATAACACAGGAACCTTTTTCTTTCAATTCGATAATACCGTTTTTCAACAGTTCAGCATTCACTGGATCTAATCCACTGAAGGGTTCATCCAAAATCACAAGTTTTGGCTCATGGATCAATGTTGCGATCAATTGAACTTTTTGCTGATTTCCTTTCGATAAGGACTTCACTTTATCAGTTTTTTTGCCTTTGACTTGAAATTTTTCCATCCAATAATCGATTTGCGGCACGATTTCTGCCTTCGATTTTCCCCGTAAACGGGCAAAATAAATCAATTGATCTTCAATGGTTACTTTAGGGTATAACCCTCGTTCTTCTGGCAAATAGCCGATGATATTATATTCTTTCTCACTGATTTGATGTCCGTTCCACAAGACCTCCCCTTGATCTGCTTTTAGGAAATCTAAAATCAACCGAAAAGTTGTTGTTTTTCCGGCACCATTTTGTCCGATCAGTCCCATGATTTGTCCATCATTGATCGTAAATGAGAGATGATCCACAGCGGTATATTCTCCAAATGTTTTCACTAATTGTTTTGCTTCTAACACATTTTCACCTTCCTCTTTTTGCTTTTATCAAAATATATAGCCGATAATGCCACCTACAATAGCGCCTGCCAACGCCATGAGCAAGAGATCTCGCACCACCTTTTGGCGGTTGGCGATTTTCTCAGGTTCTTTGTAATAGGTGGCACGATCTTTGTATAATTTACCCATGAGATAAGACATGATCGCTACCACAGCGGGTACAAACAACAAGCCGGTACACATACCAAAAACAAAAGACCAAACAGTATGGTCTTGCCAAGCCCAGATCGTTTTGATACTGTATAACACCGCCAGCAATAGTGCGCCAATTGCTGTAACAAGAAAAGCGCGCTTCATCAGGTATCGTTGCTCTGCATTGATCCGTTCTTGGTAACTGTCTTGGTCACTAAAGATCGGCGGCGCATCTAAATTCCCTTCAAAATAATAATAGCGTTTTTGATAATGACTGATATAATGCCAACCACTTGCTTCGTATAACGCAATATAGTCAGATTCTTCTGAAAGTTCACCTTCAAAAAAATCGACTGCAAATTTCTTTGCCATCGGCGGTTGTTTCTCAAATGTCAAAAATCCCCATCGGTTCATGCCCACAAACTGCCAGCCTAACATGGCTTGCTTTTGCAAGCGGAGCATTTCTTTTTCTGGGTAATAGGCAACCCCCAGAGAATACAAATATTTCCTACGCTTTTTCATGTTCACTCCCTCCTATTTGCTGAACAAAACCAGCCCCGATCTCATAAAAAAGTTTCCGTCGTTGAATGTCCTTTTCTAAGACTGAGCGTCCAAGATCGGTCATGCGATAAATCTTTTTGCGCTCTTCGGTTTCATCTAGGACGATCCATTCTCTTTTGGTCAATTTTTTTAAAATCGTATACATGGTCGCTGGACCAATCTCAAAGGAACCTTGACTGATTTCATGTACTTGCTTCATGATCGCATAGCCGTGTTGCGGCTTGAGCAATGCCAATAAAATCAAATAGGTTGCGTCGGTCAACCCTTCCTCCATTTGTTTCCTCCATCCCGCAAACTATATCACTTAATGATATAGTAGCGAATCTGAGCTGCGATGTCAAACCCTTTCAAAAAAATCCGCTGCTTCCAGAAGGAAAGCAGCGGCTATCTTTAATTCACGATTTTGACTGGTGTATTGTAAGGCATGTTGTAATAGAACCATTTGGCATCAGGAACCGCCAAACGGATACAGCCATGGGAGGCCCGTGTGCCTAATTTACGTCCCTCCACAGCACTGAAAGTATTGGTTGACCAGGCGATGCTGGTTGGGATCGTGTGGAACAAATAGATGCCGTGGTCTTTAAACGAGCGATAGTACGCTGCCCCTGAGAAGGCCAATCCTTTTTCTGCTTGTATGCGGAAGCTGCCTAATGGGGTTGGTGTACCTACTGCTCCAGTGGAACAAAGCATGGTATAAATCACTTTATCGCCAGATTTGATGTAGACTCTTTGCTTGCTGATAGACACTTGGATATTCAAGTTTTTCACATCTAATGATGGATATTTGCCACCTGTGGTATACATCCAAAAATTACTGTTGACACTATAGGTCTGACTTTCTTTGATCCAACCAATCTTGCCAGCTGGTGATACCAGATACAAATAATTCCCGTCACTGGTTTTCGCTAATTTGGTCGCTTGTGCCATATAGCCTTTGTAGGTACTCTTGGCACCTAGTTTAGTACTGTTTGGATCTGCTTGATCAAAGAAATTCCCACTACTATTGTTGACGATCACATAACGGCTAATGGTACTTTGTGAATAGATCGTATGGGCTGATTTTACACCTGTTGCGTTAATATACCCAAGCCATTTATTGTTTTTATCGTATAAGGAGTAATAGGTCGAGCCATTGTAATGCTGGTATTTACCCGTTACTTTGATCGTTTGATTCAAATAACTGCCACTATTAGCCTTTTGCTTAGAAAAGTTAAGGTCTTGCCATAGTGTATAGTTGCTGTTTTTGACTTGAACACTCAATTTTTCGCTTTGCCAAATGCCACCTTGATTAGTGGCAACTGTTGCTGCACTTGCATTCACATAACCGATCCATTTGCCGCTCTTGTCATACAATGATAAGTATAGTGCGCCATTGGCATGACTATATTTCCCTTTGGCAAGATAGGTTTTGCCTGCTAAGGCAGTCGTATTGTTTTTCTTGCTTGTCCAGCTAAAATTGCCCCAGATCGTATAGTTTTGCTTCGTCAATGTGACATATTTACCGTAATTTTGATAAACACCTTGGGCGTTACTGGACAATTTGACACCTGTCGCATTGATATAGCCGAGCCATTTGTTGTTTTTGTCATATAAGGAATAATACGTCGAGCCATTGAAATGACTGTATTTTCCTGTCACTTTGACCGTTTGGCCATTGATAGCTGCAGTCGTGCCTTTTTGGGCTGTCCAATTGAAATTCTGCCATAACGTATAATTGCTGCTGGTGATGGTCGCATAGCTGTTTTCTTTTTGCCAAACACCGCCTGCGTTGGCTGCGATGTTGGTACCAGCTCCATTGATCCAACCAATGAAAGTTTGTTTATTGTCATATAGTGCGTAATACGTAGCATTGTTGCTGTTTTTATAAAAACTTTCTTTCACTAAATAGGTTTTTTGATTGTAATTTGCCGTGGTGGTCAATTGTTTGTCTAAAAAGACAGATTGCCACAGTGGGTAGTTATTTTTTTGGATCGTGACATACTTGTTCTCTGTTTTTAGCGTACCAGAAGCAATCGATACGGCACCAGACTCAACGATGCCTCCTTGGCCTTGGTCATTTTGCAAGAGGAGATACGCTTGGTTGGCCGTGGAATCTTTGTACTGCTTAACAGCCTTGAATACTTGCCCAGCAAATCCTTGGTTTGAGCCATTTTCGGATAAAGTTCCCTCTGTCAGTCGGTAGAAGAGACTGCTCGTTGGCACATTTTCCGTATCGCTGATAGCAATGGTTTTCAGCTTCACATATTGGGTTGCATAGCCCTGTACTTCCTGTACTGCGATCGTTGCTGTTGTGTCTTCTGATGATGCAGTGACAGTCCGCGATTCCTTGCTAGTTGAGCTGGAGGGTCCTGTTTCGGTTTTTGCTTCTTTTCCTGTTGCATCCGACGATCCTTCATCTATGCTTTCCTCTGAGGAAGGGGTTTTTGAACTTTCTTGTGTATCGGTGTCCGAGCTGCTTGCTGAAGTGGACGTGTCCCCAGTTGTATTGTTGTCTTCGTTATTGCTGGCGCTATTTTCTTGATTGGTGCTTTGATTGGAATCATTTGTGGTACTTTCTGTTGTGGCAACCGTATTTGTTGCTGCAGCGAAAACCTCGATCCCTGTGCCTAAAACCGGTGTTGCGAGTAATAGAAACGCAAGGGCCCCATTTAACAACCGTCGTTTCACTTTTTTCATCCTAACTCCCCCTCGTTGTTATGCTACTATTTCATTTTGGTCATTATATGATTAAACCCTACATATTTAGTATACCACTGACTATGAAAAAACATAAAAAAAAGAGAGCGACGACCTTAGTCGATGCTCTCTCATATAAAAATAGGTTTAGCTATGTTCAGCAATCAATGCTTTTAATTGATCTTTTGTGTGAACACCGATCGCTTTGTCTACCACTTGACCGTCTTTTTTCAACAGCAGTGTAGGAATCGACATAATGCCGAACGAAGCCGGTGTTTCGGGATTTTCATCCACATCCATTTTTACGATTTTTAATTCATCTTCATCGTATTCACTTGCTAATTGTTCTAAGATTGGCGCTTGCATGCGGCAAGGACCACACCATGTTGCCCAAAAATCAATCAGGACTAAACCTTTATCGGTTTCTTCTGCAAAAGTTTTATCGGTAATTTCTAATGCCATTGTACTTCCCCTCCATTTGTGTGACTAAAAAAAGTATACCATGGATCAATCAATTTTTAAAACCGTCTGCTTACAAAAGGTAAGAATATTGAAGAATTACTTAAATTTTACGATAGTTGCCCCATTTCCCCCTTGATTGCTCGGCGCAAACTCATAACTTTTGACAGATCGATGATTTTTTAAATACTCAGTGATGCCTTGACGCAAAGCACCTGTTCCTTTACCGTGGACGATCGTGACTTGCGGATACCCAGCTAAGATAGCGGCATCTAAATACTGATCGACTTCTGCTAAAGCCTCTTCATACCGTTTTCCCCTTAGATCCAATTGATTGATGACAGGGCTGTTGTCTGCGGAACGGATAGTGTTGACGATACGCTGCACAGGTTCTTTGACCGGCGCGGCCAGTTGCAAATCAGCTTCAGGCAACGTCATTTTTAAAATACCGATTTGTACTTGCCATTGATTTTTGCCGACATTTTTCAGCAGTACGCCACGCTGGCCATAGGACGTCACCAGGACTTCATCGCCGACTTTCAACGTTTTGGCCGCTTTGGCTTTTTGCAACACTTTGTTTTTCTGTAATTTTTCTTCTTGCTGTAACCCGGATAATTTCGTTCTTGCGTCGATCAACTCATGTTCTTTGACTTTTGTTTGACCGCCAGCTAATTGCATTTTGCGAATATCAGCAATGATTTTTTCTGATGATTCTTTGGCTTCTTCGACAATTTGATTGGCCTGTTTGCGGGCTTTAGCCAATTCTTTTTCTCGTTCTTCAAAGAAGTACCCATAAGCATTTTGCAACTCTTTATGCAGATCTTGGGCTTCTTTGACATAATGACGAATCTCAAGGTATTCTGTTTCCGTCATTTTGCGGCGGTTCTCAAGATCAGCGATCATTTCATTTAAATCTTGGCTTTCACCATCCATGATTTGCTTAGCCTGATCAATGATACCTGTTGACAAGCCTAATCGCTTAGATATTTCAAACGCATTGCTTCGTCCCGGCACGCCAATCAATAAACGATAGGTTGGACTTAACGTATCCACATCGAATTCCATCGAGGCATTGATGGTATTGGCACGGTTATAGCCATACACTTTCAGCTCGGGATAATGGGTCGTCGCCATGACATACGCTGATTTGGCACCTAAATCATCTAAAATCGCAATCGCCAAAGCCGCACCTTCTTGAGGATCCGTTCCGGCGCCCAATTCATCAAATAGGACCAAACTTTGTCCATTGACTTTATCCAGAACATCCACGATCGTCGTCATATGAGAAGAAAATGTGGAGAGACTTTGCTCAATAGATTGCTCATCGCCAATATCCGCGAAAATCTCCGTAAAGATCCCCATTTGACTCTCTTCTTCGGCCAAAATAGGCAAACCAGCTTGACCCATGATCTGCAATAGGCCCAAGGTCTTCAATGTGATCGTCTTCCCACCGGTATTGGGTCCCGTGATGACTATCGCTTGATAATCTTGACCGATTTGAATATCATTCGGTACGACTTTTTCTTGATCGATCAGAGGATGACGCGCTTGTTTGAACACGACATGGTTCTCGCGGTTGATTTGTGGTACGATGGCTTTCATTTCTTTACCGAAACGTGCTTTGGCATTCATGAAATCGAACTGGCCGATCACATAGGCATTGTGCAAAATTTCTTTCTGGTACGGTACCAACTCTGCAGACAGTTCTGCTAAAATCCGAGTGATTTCATCTCGTTCTGCAATTTGATGTTGCCGCAAACGATTGTTTTGCTCGACCACTTGTTTCGGCTCGATAAACAACGTTTGTCCAGAAGAACTTTGATCATGGACGACCCCGCCAAAGACACCGCGATATTCCTGTTTGACAGGAATCACGTAGCGATCGTTACGCATGGTGACGATCGTATCGCTTAAATACTTCGCGTTGCCGCCTCGAACGATATTATCTAAGGTTTCACGAATCGTTTGCTCTGCACGGCGAATCGATTGGCGGATCCCTCTCAATGCCGGCGAAGCGTCATCCGTGACGCGGCCATCTTCATCAATGGCTTCTTTTAAGCGGCGGTTGAGTGTCGGCAATGAAACCAGCTGTTCTTCCCAGTGATACAAACGGCCAAATTCGATCTCGCTATCCGTTAAATCATCGAAAAAGCGTTTGAGTTCTTGTGTAGTAGACAGGACTCTAGCGACTTGTGCCAATTCAATGCCATTCAAGTCCGCACCAATTTCGATTCGTTTCATTTGCGGACGGATGTTTTCGATTTTCGGCACAGGAATCCCACCCCGCAACCGTTGCACCTTCAACGCATCTTGTGTTTCAGAAAGCCATGCAGTGATCACTTGTTCTTCGCTTGAAGGTACTAATTTTTCAAGGGCTTCTTTCCCTTGCGCTGTGACGATATATTGGGCAATTTTTTGTTTGACCTGATCAAATGCCAATACGCCTAATATTTTTTTATTCATTTATTTTCACCTGCTTTGCTATTGTTTGCTGTAAAAAAGGCAGTCTGGCTTTCCAACCATCTGCCTAGAGATCTTAACCAATCACATCTGTGATCCAAATTCGATAGAAATAATCTGAAATGATCGGTGAATGATTGACGATAAAATCGATCGTACTGCTTTTATCAAATAGATTTTGTACCGTTGCAAAAGGGATCATAGACAAAATCATGAAGAAGATATACAAATTGATATACATGAGTACCACATTCAAGACACCGGCCAAGACCCAATCGTAGCCGTACAAAAAACGCAGCCGTTTATACCGCAGACTATCTGCGAAAATCGCAATCAATTTAGTAATCAGCCACCCAGCGAACAACACCATGACAAAGGCGACAGCTGCATAATAAGCCTTATCTAAATCTAGTGCCATTTCCAAATCATAATATTTGAGTGTAGAATCTGCTGTGACTGACATATAAGGAACATATAATTCAATTTTTTTAGCAATCTCCTGATATTTCGCTACAGCGACCATGAAAGAGATGATATACCCTAAAACGGAAACCAATTGTAAACTGGTTCCCCGACGCGCCCCGCTATAAAAGGCAGCTAAAAGCAGCATCGCAACCACTAATCCAATCATTTAGGTATCCTTTCTACGCCACACTAGCCATGGGCTGTTTTTTCTTGAATATTGCGTTTTCTTTGTTCATTTAAAATTTGTTGTGCTTCCACATGATTATGGATCTCCACATCGATGCGTCCAGTTTCATCAAGTACCTGACGTGCTTCCGACTCAATAGCTTCGATGCGCTTGATCCGGTTTTCCAACTCAGTAGCCTTGATGGCTTGACTGCGCAATTCATCGACTTTCTTTTGTAGCCCCAATACCTGTTCTTGTTTTTTTAATTGATCAGAAATAGCATTGATCGCTAGCAAGATCGACGCTTGCTCTTTGTCCGTTTGTGGGGACAATTGCATGATCTCTACCAATTGTTCATTGACCAGTTTGGTCACCATGTCCATATGTTCTTTGCTCTCGCGGCCAATGATTGTGTAATTTTGATTCGCAATCACTGCTTTGTAGCGTTTTTTTTGCTCCGTCATAGGAAAACTTCCTCCCACTGCTTACATTCTGTATTATTGTATCACTTCAAGCACCGTTGCCGCAAACTCCTCACTATTATACGTGATTTTCATCTGAATTTCCATGCCCCTAGCCTCTAATCCACTTGCAAGCCAAAAAAACTTCAGAAAATATGGTAAAATCTTAACGTATCCTTTGTTTTTGTCTGCAAAAACAATGATTGAGGAGGAAAAACATGTCTGCGTCTGTCATCAAAGTTTCCGCAAGCGAAATGAAAAAAATACAATTATATTATCAATCTGACCGTTTAGCAAAAACGGCCCCCTACACGTTATTCACTGCTAAGAAAAATCAAACCACCATCACAGCCTATCAATCTGGAAAGGTGATGTTCCAAGGAGCCAATGCAGAGAAAGAAGCGGCACTTTGGGCCAGTTCAGGGACAACCCCGACGGCAAAAAAGGCCGCTTCTGGTGGCGACCCATTGCCAGCCGGTTTTAGTGAAAGAAATGCCATCGGCAGCGATGAGGTTGGAAATGGCAGTTACTTCGGCCCGTTGGTCGTTTGTGCGGTCTATGCTGAGAGGACGCATTTGCCTCGCCTAAAAGAAATCGGCGTCAAAGATTCCAAAATGTTGACTGATCCGCAAATTCGCGCAATGGCGCCAAAAATCAAAGCCTTAGTTCCTTTTCAATTACTGACAGTCACACCAGAAAAATACAATCAGATCCAACCAGCCTATAATACAGTTCGAATGAAAGTTGCCTTGCACAATCAAGCCATCCGCTTATTATTGGAAAAAATCGCTCCACAAAAACCGGAAGCGATTTTGATTGATCAATTTACTTCAGAAAAAAATTACCGCACCTATCTACAATCAGAAAAAAATGCCGTTACCTCACCTTTATATTTTGCGACAAAGGGAGAACAATATCACCTGTCCGTCGCTGCGGCATCGATTCTCTGCCGAACCGTATTCCTTGAGGAATTAGACAAAGCCTCAAAAGAGCTTGGTTTTCGTGTACCTTCTGGTGCCGGCAACCCTTCAGATCTTGTTGCTGCCAAAATACTGCAACTCGGCGGTGAAGATTTACTGGGCAAGTATGCAAAGCTGCATTTTGCCAATACCGAGAAGGCAAAAAAAATCGCGTCGCGTAACTAAACATCTACTGACTGTCAGTTCATGCAACTGACAGTTTTTTGTCAGATTTATTTGTCCGTCTGACGCTGCCCCATTTTGACCATGATGCATCACATGACCATCTGAGGTGCATCACGACCAATCTGGATCAGTCCTGTCAAACAAGCTTGACTAAAATCAGTTTCAACCGTGATCTCAGGTACAATGAACGCACCTGACGCAGCAGCTAGATAAGATGTGATGGTTCGCGGCGATATCAGTTCTGACCATGTCCTTGGGATAAATACGACAATCTTATGGGGATCATACATCGCAATCATGGCTTGCACCGATGCAGCGACATGTTTTGACACGTCTGAAAGTGTCAAAGGAAAGGACACTGTGTCAAAATGTGGCAAGTATTTGATTTCCCCGCTCATTTGATTGGCTCCGGTAAATAAATGGTCGCCAATGACAAGTGCTGCCCCCGGTGGAAACAATTCTGGGAAATAAATTGCTGCAACAATTGCTGCGTCTTGCCGATAGGTCATCACAGCCGCATTCACATCATTTTCAATGATGATCTCGTCACTGATTTCTGCCGCAATGATCGACCTGAGTGCAACACCTTTAAACGCGGCCGCATCCATCAGCTCAAGCTTGCCGTTTACTTCCACGCCAGGGATGCCAACAACCGTCTTATAGATAGATGGGTAGGTTTGTTTGATGTTTTTTAAGGATTGTTGAAAGGCTTTGCTATCAGTAACAGCCTCTTTAATCGTTGAAATCACTGCGCCGTTTAAATCTGTGATGAAAAAACTGACGCGAATCTTCTGATGCGCTTCAACAAATTGAATCACCAGCACCAGCGCTCTCATGGCATTGAATTGATAGGCTAACGCGCGTCTGCCACCGGTTTTTTGCGGGATATCTAGCGGTATGATCCATTGATTGTCGACCATTTCCGGCAACAATTTATTGACAGTCACAACACTTAAATCCGCCGCTTCTGCCAATTGGCGCTTTGTCATCCCTCGATGTTCTTCTTTCAAAAGAGAAAGCAGCAAGGCTTGATTGTGGGCTTTGATGTTTTTGGGTTGGTATGCTTTCATCTGGCTCCCTCCTTATCATTTGTATCATAGCAGATGATTCTTAGAATTTATACCTTTATTAATTTTGTTCATAAAGGTATAATGATCGTAACTTAATAAATAAAGTTAATAAAGTTTGATGACAGTCTATGATGAAGAGGAGAATTACTATGAGAATCGAACATGTGGCTATCTTTACAAAAGATTTAGAAAAAATGAGAACCTTTTACGAAACCTATTTTGACGCAACAAGCGGCGAAAAATACCACAATCAGAAAACGGGCTTCCAATCCTACTTTCTCACCTTCACTTCGGGCAGTCGCTTAGAATTAACGACAAAGGCAAATTTGAGCCCACGCATTGCCGAAAGTTTTGGCTATACCCATCTTGCCATGGCAGTCGGAAACAAGTTAGCAGTTGATCAACTCGCTACGCAATTCGTGGCAGATGGCTACCCGCTTTTGAGTGGTCCTCGAACGACGGGAGATGGCTATTACGAAGCAGTCATCCAGGATCCTGAAGGCAATTTGATTGAATTGACGACGGACACCGACAGCGATTCAGGAGGTGACATTCATGGCTGAAGATTTTGATTATCAATCTATGTTAGCCGGTGAACTTTATCTTGCTTCAGATATCAGCGCCCACCATCAATCAACGAAAGGAAAAATGCTGCAACAAAAAATCAATCAAACGCCATTCAATCAACCAGAAACGATCGTCGCATTAGAAGCAGAGCTGTTCGGTCAATTTGGCAAACATGGGTTTGTCCAGCCCCCTTTATATGTCGATTACGGACGGCATGTGGAAATTGGCGAACATTTCTATGCGAATATGGACTGTCTATTTTTGGATGTGAACCGCATCATCATTGGTGATCATGTGATGGTGGGACCTCGGGTTAGTTTTTATACTGCAGGACATCCAATCGATGCCGCTATTCGCAGCCAAGAATTAGAGTTTGGCTTGCCTATCATTGTCAAAGACCATGTATGGATTGGTGGCAATAGTACGATTCTTCCCGGCGTAACGATTGGTGCAAGATCAATCGTTGCGGCTGGATCCGTTGTGACTAAAGACGTACCAGAAGATTGTATCGTTGGCGGAAACCCCGCCCGCGTCATTCGCAAGATCAACGATAAGGATCAACACGATTGGCAAGAAGCTGCACAGCAGTATCGCGAGAAAAAAAGCCGCGCCCTTGGTGCTGCGCATCCCATTATAAAGGAGTAGTGTCCTATGCAATTTATGGATTACCATGTACACAGCGATTATAGTGATGATTCTTGGTATTTAATGGAGGATGTCGTACAGGATGCGATCAAGATAGGCTTATCTGAAATATGTTTTACGGAACATGTCGATTATGGGGTCAAAGAAGATTGGCTCCCGGATGACAATTACTTAGTGGGTAAAAACAAAGTCGTAAAAAATGTCCATTATCCTCGATATTTCAAAGAAATCGCAGAATTAAAGCAGCGGTATCAAAATCAAATCACCATCAAAACCGGTATGGAATTTGGAATGCAACAGCACACGATCGCCCCCTTTCAGACACTCTTTGATGCCCATCCATTCGACTTTATTCTGCTCTCTGTGCATCAGATCGACAATTTAGAATTTTGGACGGGAGAATTTCAAAAAGGACGCACGCAACAAGAAAGCTATCAGCGTTATTACGAGGAAATGTATGAATTGGTCACTTTGTATAAAGACTATTCTGTCCTTGCCCATATGGATTTGATTCGCCGATATCTGGATAAAGAAACAGATGCTTTCGATACGACCAAAGAGCAAATTGCAGAAATCTTGAAAGTCGTGATCCAAGATGGCAAAGGGATCGAATTGAATACTTCTTCTCACCGCTATGGTATCCACGGTTATACGCCGTCAATTGACATTTTGACGCTGTATCGCGATCTAGGTGGTCAAATCATCACGATTGGCAGTGATAGCCACGAACCTGCCCATCTTGGATTTCAAATCAAAGAAGGACAAGCGTTACTGCAATCTCTTGGCTTCGCCGGTCTATATACCTTCGATCAAATGACCCCGATACTTCATTCATTTGCATAAGAAGACAGACAAAAACCAGTCCTAAAAAAGGACTGGTTTTTTGTCTTATTGATTGGTCCAAGCAGCGACTTCTTCTGCGTGATTGTCGACCCAATCTTTGGCTGCATCTTCTGCGGATGCACCGTCGTTGATTGCCAACATCACTTCTTCCATATCTTCTTGGGTCCAACTGAACTTGTCTAACACATCATAGACTTCTGGCATATCTTCCGACAAGCCTTGACGAACCATCGTATTGATGCTCTCAGCATCGCCCATGGTTCCTTCAGGATCATCAAGATATTTCAAGTCATATTTGGCGAACATCCAGTGGGGTGACCAGCCAGTAATCACGATATCTTCTTGATTTTTGATGGCTTGTCCTAACGCAACAGTCATTGCTCCTGAAGAAGACGTTGCGACTTCCCAATCAGACAAGTTATCATATGTTGCCACAGTATTCTCAGCTGCAGAAACCACACCGGCTCCTGGTTCGATTCCTGTGATCGTTTTGCCTGCTTCATCTGATAAATCGGCAATCGAATCGACATCCATATAACTTGGCACGACGATCCCTAACTTAGCCCCTTCTAAATTGGGACCCAAGTTTTCTACTTGGTCTTTGTATTGTTCATATTGTGCTTCATGGGTTGAAGGCAGCCAAGCTGCGACCATACCATCCACTTCACCTTTTGCGACCGATTCCCACATGATTGCATTGTCCAAAGGTGTCGTCTTGACTTCATAGCCCATCTCAGTCAAGACTTCCGCAACGACATGTGTTGAAGCAACTTCAGTATCCCACTCCACATAGGCCAAATTGACTGTTCCTTTGTTGTCTGACACATTGCCAAATGCAACAGAAGCGCCGATCAGTGCAACGACTGCCACGGCAGCAATGCCGCCAAATAATCGCTTTTGTTTGCGGTTTTTCACTGTTGCTGCTTGCTTTTTGTGTGCCGGTTTATTTAGGTTTTGGGTAAACCGATCCATAATGATCGCTAAGATGACCAATGACACACCACTGACGAAGCCATTTCCGACTTGTGCCCGCTGCAATGCGGATAACACACCGCGACCTAATCCGGGTGCCCCGATCATGGAAGCAATAACCACCATCGACAAGGCCAACATCGTTGTTTGGTTCACACCGGCCAAAATCGTACTTTTGGCTAATGGCAATTCAAGCTTGATCAGTTTTTGCCAGCCGGTACCACCAAATGAATCTGATGCTTCAACCAATTCTCTTGAAATCTGACGAATCCCTAAATTAGTCATTCGCACGGTTGGCGGCAATGCAAAAATCACTGAGGCAAAGACCCCTGGTACCATACCGATACCAAAGAAAGCAACAGCTGGAATCAAGTAAACAAAACCTGGCATGGTTTGCATAAAGTCCAAAATTGGTGTAACTATACTTTGGGCTTTCTCACTTTTGGCCATCAAGATGCCTAACGGAATACCGATAATGATCGACACTAAGCTGGAAAGCAAGACCAAAGTCACTGTATTCATCAAGTCGGTCCATAATCCTTGATTATAAATAAATAGTAACCCAACAAAAGTAAAGGCGGTCAACCCCCATTTTTTACCTGAAACCATAAATGCCGCAATCGTCAACAAGACGATCAAAACCAATGGTGGTACGAACAATAGTACATTGGTGATTGTATCCATGATCAATTGACCAAAAGATTGCAACGCGGAGAATAAACCGCTGAATGTTCCCGTTAGCCATTCAGTGAAAGACTCGACCCAATCTGCTACTGGAATTGTTTGTTGTAAGAAATTACCCATTGATGACCACTCCTTCCTCATTGTTTGACGCGCTATCCGTTTCTGCCAATGCCTCGATCACACTGCCTCGGATCACTACGCCAATCAATCGGTCATTTTCTACGACCGCTAATGGTGTTGGAGAGTCATAAATCAAATTGAAAATATCTGTGACTAGCATATCTTTGTCGATTTTTTTTACATTTTTATCGATGACATCTTTTAAGGTCAGGTTGTTTTTACGGGCTTCCCGCGCCGACTCTGCTGTTAGACTTCCTTTTAAGTGACGCCGTTTGTCGACAGCCAGCAACATACTGACTTCTTCTTTACGCATGCGGTTCAATGCAACACTTGGTCCATCGATTTCAATATTGGTAGTTAAAGCCGGCACCATGATATTTTGTGCAGTCAAAACTTTTGAGCGATCAACATCTTCTACAAAGTCCCGCACATATTGATTGGCAGGGTTGGTCAATATTTCTTCACCCGTACCGATCTGCATGATTTGGCCATCTTTCATCAAAGCGATGCGATCACCGATGCGCAATGCTTCATTCAAATCATGCGTGATAAAGATGATCGTCTTTTGCACGTTGGCTTGCAATTCCAGCAACTCATCTTGCATCTCACGGCGAATCAATGGATCTAGCGCTGAAAAGGCCTCGTCCATCAACAAGATCTCTGGATCATTGGCCAATGCCCGTGCCAAACCGACCCGCTGTTGCATCCCACCGGATAATTGATCGGGGTATTGATCTTTAAAAGACAATAACCCTGAGTTGTCTAAAGCTTTCTCTGCTTTTTGCGTTCTTTCTTCTTTTGATACACCACGCACTTCTAAACCATATTCGGTATTTTCTAAAATCGTACGATGAGGAAACAGACCGAAACTTTGGAAAACCATATTGATCTTATGACGGCGCACCTCTCGTAATTCTTCTTTGCTCATTTTGGCAATATCGACACCATCAATATAGATATCCCCGCCAGAAGGCTCAATCAAGCGATTCAACAGACGGATCAAGGTCGACTTCCCACTGCCAGATAACCCCATGATCACAAAGATTTCTCCTTCGTTGACCTCAAAATTGACATCATAGACACCAACCGTAGCACCGGTCTTTTCTAAAATCTCATTTTTGCTGCGTTGTTCTTGGATCATGGCGAAAGCTTGCTGTTTCTTTTTGCCAAAAATCTTGGTTAAATGTTCCACTTTAACTTTACTCAAATGTATAATACTCCTTTTTCTGAAAAATTTCACGAAAGTGACCATACCATACTAACAAGATGTGGTCACTTTGTCAAAAAAAAAAATTCGTCTGCTTTATACAAAGATAAAAACAGACGCATTACACGATCAATCATTTGGGTAAAAAAAGTTGGTCATCCGTTGCAACGATAGCTCATTGCCCACAAAGTAAATCTTATTTCCTGCACTGAACTTCGCATATGGTCCAGGAGACAATAGAAGTTCTTGTGCGGTTTGGATGGCAACGATCGTTGCCCCAGTTACTTGCCAAATGTTCAACTCGTTGACACTTTTTTCAAGATGCTGGGCTTCTGCTGTCAAGGCCAATTCAAATGGTACAAAAGGACTCATTTGATGGGCTTTTTTTGTCTGCTGAACCAATACATTCAAGAGTTCTGAAAAATTATTCAATTCTTGCTGCTGACGATCAACACTTTCTAAAATATCTCCTCGAATTTCTTGGATTGTTTGGACATCCTGGTATTGTTCAACAAAGGCTTGGGCTTTTTCTTTTGAGGCAATATAGGCCCCACTGCCATGACGAACATCCATGATTTCAAGATCCACCAAAACATTGATGGCCTTTCGCGCTGTTTCAGGTGATACATTAAAATTACTAGCTAGTGTGGAGCGAGCATGGATTTTTTGCCCGACGTGATAGCGATTCTCAACAATTCGTTCTGCGATTTCGACAGCGATCTGCTGATATCTGGGCAATGCGACTTTCCTTTTGTTTGGCACCTGATTGGTCATGTGAAACTTCCTTTGCATTTTTTTTCATGATAACAAGAATTGACCTATCTGACAACTAAACATCGAGATGCGGATTGTGTAAAAGACGGACGCGATGCACTTGCGGCACCTCTTGCAGCATGGCCGCTGCTTGTTGTACTTCTTCCACTTTTTGTTCAGCCATATCAATGATCGTATAGGCCATACCGGCTTTTCGTTCACTTGCCAGATGCGCGATATCGATCGCTGCATCTGATAACAGTTTTAATAAAGGCGCTAACGCACCTGGTGCATCTTTATGAAAAATCGTTAACCGATATGGTGCCAAAAATGGCAATGTCACTTCTGGAAAATTGACTGATTCCTTGATGGTGCCATACCGCAAAAAACGATCCATACGTGCAAACACAATACGATCACCCGCAGTTAATGCATCGACAGTCGTGCCGCCAATATGTGGATAGGTCACTACTTTCGGATGCTGCACAACAGATGCGGTTGGGAAATCGGTGATATACTGTTTGATCCTCCCAGCATCTAAAGCATTTAATACTGCTGCTTCGTCAACAATCTCTCCTCGACCAAAGTTAAGTAAAATCGCTTCTGGTTTCATAGATGCGAACGCTTCTTCATTGATCAAGCCTTGTGTCTGATCATTTAAAGGCAAAAGGACCACCACAAAATCAGCTTCCTTCAGCAACTCAGAAAGTGCTGCTGTTTGTTCAAAGTACATACTGTCTTTTTGGGTTCGGGCATAGCCAATCACATCCATGCCTAGATGATAGCAAGCTTCTGCTAAACGCTCGCCGATTTCTCCCAGTCCCAAAATCCCAATCGTTTTACCTGTCAGTTCTTCACCGATCAGGGTGGATCTTCTCTCTTCAGCGGCAGCTAAGACTGCATCGCCTGCAACGTTCCCTTTCGCGAGTTCTTCTTCGATCTGGCACATCACCTCATGGGCTTTGTCTAACGGACGGACACTCAAAAATAAATTCGTCAACACCAATTCTTTCACCGCGTTGGCGTTGACACCCGGACTATTAAATACCACCGTGCCATTTTCTGTGCATTTGTCTATGTTGATTGTATTTGTCCCGCTTCCAGACCGGGCAATCACAGCCAGATCAGCAGTAATCAGGGCATCCGGTACTTGTTTGCTTCTGACAAAAATCGCTTCTGGGGTTTGGGTATCGGCAAATCGATAGCCTTTTGCTCGGGCTTTTTCTTTGGTTGCTTCGGTGATTTCATCAAGTAAATAGATTGTTTTCATCCAGATCCCTCCTTTTTTGAAATGCTTATGAATCAAATATTACCCAAAAGTGCGGTAGAATGATAGCAATACGCAAGAAAGGGTGATAGTGATGCACTTATCGATGACAGAATTTCCAGATGAACAACCTATTATCGGCAAAGATTCACACGTTCAAGACAGTAAGTTAGAGGATTATGTAGAGATTGGCGAGGCCAACCATATCGATCATTCTACGTTAGATGCCTATACATATACTGGACAATATTGTTTTATTCAAAATAGTCATATTGGCCGCTTTGTCAGTATTGCAGCAGCCGTCCGGATCGGCCCCACCAATCATCCCTACGAAAGACCGAGTCAGCACTTGTTTGCGTATAACGGAGAAGGATACGGCTTCAAACCGAAAGACAGCGACTTTCTAGCAAAACGAAAAGAAAAGACCACCACCATTGGCAATGATGTCTGGATAGGACATGGTGCGGTTGTTCAAGCGGGTGTTACAGTTGGCAATGGTGCAGTGATCGCTTCGAATGCTGTTGTCACCAAAGATGTTCCAGCTTATGCAATCGTTGGTGGTGTACCTGCCAAAATCATCAAATATCGTTTTGATCCTGCCACGATCGAAGCTTTACAAACGATTGCTTGGTGGAATTGGTCTCGGGAAGAACTTGAGACACGTTATTTAGATTTTCGCTTACCTATTGCAGATTTCATTGCTGCATACAATAAAAAATAAGCTCGTCTTTTAAACCTAGTCTATTTTTGGACTAGGTTTTTGTTTTAAAAAAACAAGAAAGAAACCTTGTAAGCGCGCATGACTATGCTAAAATAAACACTAAATGAAATTATTCACGAAGTCAAAGGAGCAGAACACATGGATCTATTAAGCTATCAACCATTAAATCTCTATAACAACTACCGAGATGCAGCCAAGGCCTATCCAGACGTCAAAATCATCCACGATCAAGTTTTAGGCGCTTTTCCTGAATTGGGCTATCAAAGTACCTACCAATCAAGCCACGAAGCGATTTTGACTCGCGCTTATCAATTGGCTGCCTTGGGTGTCAAGGCTGGGGATAAGATCATCTTATACAAATCTTCGACATTCGATACCTATTTGTTGGCAACAGCTGCCTCATACTTGGGTGCGGTACCAGCGATGATTTCGTATCATTTCCCCGCATCTACCATCGAAGTTTTTGTCGATCGATTGGAAGATCCTTATATCCTATTTGATGATGAAACAGAAGGCCGGGTGGCACTGGTCAAAAACAGTAGTCCTGAAAAGCAAATCGCGGTGCGCAATTTATTGTTGGCGCCAACAGAATCTGTTGAACAAGTCGAATTGCCTATCGATCAGATTTCTTATATGACCCATACATCTGGTACGACTGGGATCCCCAAACTGATTTGCCATTCTGCGCAATCAATGGGCTGGCGCACCAAATGGCAAAAAACGATCTTCACCAAGATCGATCGGCAGCAAGCAGATTCTGATTTGGTCGCATTCCACATCTCGCCGGTGCATTCACGCTTCAATATTGGGATCTCATCATTGATGGCGATGGGTTTTCCAATGATGCCCTTGGCAGGATCGAATGGCCCCCATATTGTCCGTATGCTGTCAGAGTATCCCCCGATTGCGCTGGAAACTCATCCAAACAACTTTGTGCAATGGCGCTTTGTGGCTGAAGAATATCCTGAAGCCTTTGCTGGTATTCGATATTACCATTCCACATTTGATGCCATCAACAATCAAACAATGGCCTCATTTTTAGCCACTGCAACTGATCATCAAGCGATCTTTTTACAAGTCTATGGCCAAAGTGAATGTGGACCAATGATTCTGAAGGCCCATACCTTGGAAAGTTTGAAAGAAAACAATGCCCGTGATATGGGTATTGGTCTTACCGATTTGACCCGAGCGCGGATTGCCGATGCCCAAGGGAATGAACTACCAAACAATACGGATGGCCATATTCATTTCCTTTCTAAAGGTCGGGCATTGACCTACTACAAAGAAGATCAGCGTTTTGCCGATAACGTCTATGATGCCTGGTGGGACAGTGGGGATTATGGCATGATCGATGAAGCAGGCCATTTGTATCTAAAAGACCGTCAAGTCGATTTGATCAAATCGATCGAAAGCAATTTAGCCCTCGAAGACCTATTGCTGGATCAACTTGATTTTCTAGCAGAAGTTGTGGTCGTTCGCGATAAAGAAAATGCACCACAACCAATCATTGCTTTGGCACCAAACCGTGAAATGGACTGGGCTGCTTGGTGGCAAGCTGTCGCAGATCTACCCCGATTAAATGAACCGATGCTTAGAGCTTATGAAGAGATCCCAAGAACCGCGACGATGAAAGTCCAACGATTACAGATCGAAAAAGAATTCAAAGCTTAAGACTTGCTATTAAATGATTTATACATGAAATCTTTTGTATCATAATGAACGACTAAACCGACCGCAAAACAGTCACATTTTGCGGTCGGTTTTTTGAATCAAAAGCAGTAGCCTTTCCACTTGATTAATGAAGCAACAGATCAATAAATGATGCAAACAATGCCTCTTGATTATCCAGACCTTTTTTTGCTTCTAAGTGATCCGCATAATGTATTTCGATCAGGCCTACAGTAAAGGCAGACGCCATCGCAGTTAACTCTTTAGCTGTTTTGGTTCCAGTGCAAATTGGCTTATGATGAAAAAAGAGCCAAGCAATTATCGAATGACTCCAGAAAACTTTTCTTTAGCTAAAAACGAAAAGCGCGCATCGCCTAATCGAATGGATTATGCAATGCGCTTTTTTGCGATGGTGGTTTCTCTGACCTTAGTATGCCTTTTCAAATAAAACGAAGGGGCTTTCTCCATACTTTATCAGCTTTTCCTCGGCTAAAGATACGCCAAAACCCTTACCTTTCGGTACGGATAAGCAGCCATTTTCGATAACAGCTGGCTGCGCTACGATATCATCAAAATAATACCGATCTGCCGCAGACAAATCACCAGGAAAATCAAAACCTGCTTGGCTGGCAAATTGAAGATTCATAGCACGCCCAACACCTGATTCAAACATGCCACCTAACCAGACAGTGAGTCCATGATCTTTACACGCCTTCACGATTTTCTGTGCTTCTGAGATTCCACCTACCCGTGGAATTTTCAAGTTGATCGCCTGACAGCTGCCTAGCGCGGCTACCGTGGCAATATCTTCAACACAACGAATATCTTCATCTAGGCACAAAGGGGTCTGCATTTTCTTTTGCAACGCAGCATGTCCTGTCAAGTCTCGTACCTTTAATGGCTGCTCGATCATCGCCAATCCGAGGGTGTCTAAAGTCAGCAATACGTCTTCTTGTCCCACATAGGCTCCATTAGCATCTGCCATAAGCAGGACTTCTGGAAACCGCTCACGAATCGCCAGCAAGGGTGCTCGATCATTGCCAGGTTTGATTTTTAATTTGATTCGTTGATATCCTTGTGCGACATATTGCTCGACTTGAGCCAGCAATTGGCCAATCGTTGGCTGTATACCCACACTAACACCTACTGGAATTTGATTGTGGATGGATGGGTACACATCCGCCATACTGTAGCCAGATTGTTTGGCATACAAATCCCAAATAGCGGTTTCAATGGCGGACTTCGCCATGGCATTGCCTTGAATAACTGAAAATAATATAGCCACTTGGTCAGGATGCGCAATAGTTGCACCCGTCACCAACGGAATCAATTGTTCCCGAATCACCTGCCGTGCTGAAAAGATTGTTTCCTCAATGTAGTCCGGTTCTTCAAAAGCCACCAATTCCCCCATTCCCACGGTCCCATCAGCTGCGGTGATACGAATGATATCGAAGGCTTTCTCATTCAATTGGCCATAACTTGTCACAAAAGGTTGTTTCAGCGGCAAACGACAAGCAATGGATTCAATTTTTTGGATTTGCATAGGCGTCGCCCCTTTTTTTTTTAGGTTGTGATCTTAATCTGCGCGATCCACTGATTGATACAGTGCAAAAGCACCTGCGGCTGTTCTAAATGAATACAATGTCCGGCTGCCGGGATCAATTGATAACTGATAAGCGGTTGGTTTTCTTTCATTCTTCGACCAATTTCTTGGAACTTACGATCCTTCTCACCAGCTATATAGAGGATTGGACAATGAATCGTTGCGAGGGCATCCCAATAACTCGGCTGCTTCCCTGTCCCGCCGTAAGCCAGACTCATCGCCAAGCCAAAAGACGATTGCTGCAGTCGTCCTTGCCGCACCATTTTCTGCTGGTCATCAGACAATGCTTGTTGACTAGCAAACAAAGGCAGAGCTTCCCAGTAATCGACAAATGTTGCTAATGGCTCTTGCAGCAGTTTTATCGCGAGTCGGCGGTCTTGTTGATAGCGCAGCGCTCTTTCTGCAGTGTCGGCTAAACCTGGCGAGCCGCTTTCCATGATCAGTCCTGCAACAGACTCTGGATAAAGCACCGTCCAAGCCAAAGCCACTCTTGCACCCATTGAGTAGCCGTACAGGATATACGTTGGTACAGCTAAGGCTGTCATCAGGGCTGCCAAATCAGTCACAAGTTGTGGGACTTCATAGCGCAAAGGATGTGCATAGACAGCGCTTTGGCCATGTCCGATTAGATCAATCGTCAAAATATTGTAGTTTTGCTGTTCCCCGAACATCGGGCTAAACGTTTTGCCGGAACCAGTGAAACCATGCAAGGCGACCACTGTTGGCAGCTGATCATTGTAAGGCTGGAGCCAGTGATAAGCGTAATCGACACCGCGGATCTGTTGGCTCATTTTGACCACTCCTCAGCAAACAGTTGCTGGCATTCTTCCCAAAGAAAGACAGGATCCTTCTGCGTACCCCGGACTTCGATGATTTGAAATTTTGGCTGTTCAATTGAAGCAGCGATTTGCGCTTGAAACATTTCTATATTTTCCGCTAACAGCAAATCGGCTTCATAAAGTGCTGCTGCTTTTTGAAAATCAAGATGCAAAGGTGTGCCGAATAACGGCTCAAAATCTTCCGGTGCCAAACTATTCTGCGATAAGAAAGAAAAAATACCGCCGCCATTGTTGTTCAACAAGATGATCGTCACGGGCAGATGATATTGTCGCAGTAACTGCAACCCGTTCATATCATGATACAATGCCAAATCACCAATCAATAGATATGTTGGTTTTTTGCTTATCATGGCAATTCCGGCAACAGTTGAGACCAACCCGTCAATGCCATTGACGCCTCGATTTCCATACACACGATAAGCGTTGGTCGTTTCGCTGCCAAATCGATCAAAGAAACGGATCGCATTGCTGTTGGCCAATAAAATCTGGGCATCAGTCGGCAAGGTTTGTTGCAAGATCCGCACGGATTGGCTTTCATCAAAGGGATGATCTGCGAAATGTTCGGCAACGATCTGATGCCCAATCTTTTGCACCTTTTGCCATTGCGTGACCCATCCTTGGTCAATCTTAAAATGGTGCCCTTGCCAATGCGCTGCGAAGGTATCGATCTCTGTTTCGATCAAATAAGTTGCCCGCTGCAACTGATCTTGCCTTTGCCCAGAGGGATCCACAAAAAGCCAGGTGGTGGTTTCAGGCAAGCGATTCAACCACAAAAGCACATTTTTGGTCACGGGCAAACGGCCAAAACGCAAGACAACTTCTGGCTGAAAGGCATCGTCTACTTTGGGCAATACTAGGTCTGCTTGACTAATAAACGTGCCTGCTTCCACCCCGCAAGTCGCCAAATTCGTCAGCGGATCACCTATGATCGGCCAACCGATTTTGGCTGCAAAAAGGCGCAAGTGTTTGGCTTGAGCTATTGTCAAACTCTCGCCCACAACGATGACTCCCTTCTTTTGCAGCTGAGGCAGCAAGGACTGGGTCGTTGCTTCAGCCAGCTGTTTGATTGGCGCCATATATACAAAAGACTGCTGAGACTGGCTTTGTCGCGCAAAATCTGGCAATAAAGGTTCCCTTAAAGGAAAGTTGATATGAACTGGACCTTTTGGTTGTTTCGTGGCTTCTGTCACACTACTGGCCGTTTGCCAAAAACTATACCGCAACATGTTGGGCTGGTTTTCAGGGACAGTCATTTCAATCATTTTCTTGACATGAGAACCATACAGCTGTTGCTGATCCATGGCTTGTGGCGCACCAACCCCTCTTAACTCAGGGGGGCGATCTGCTGTCAATACGATCAACGGCAGATTGACTGCTTCTGCTTCACAAATCGCTGGGTAGTAATTGGCGGCAGCTGTACCAGATGTACACAATAAAATTGTTGGCGCACCATCCACTTTCGTCATTCCCAGTGCAAAAAAAGCCGCAGAACGTTCATCGACATCGACAAAACAAGCCATATCTGGATCGCGGTGCAATAACAAAGCCAAGGGTGTTGATCGAGATCCTGGGCTGATCACAGCCCTTTTTGCGCCAGCTGCTTTTAGTCCTTCAATAGCGGCCAACAAATAATCAGTCATCACTTCTTGATTAGACATCTCCGATGATCCCCCTTCGCATTGGTTGAAATTTCAAACGTGTTTCCTGCTGCTCATCAACTGCTTGCGAATCAGCGACGATGCCGCAGCCGGCGTATAAGGTCGCTCTATTTTGGGTCACCACACCTGAACGGATCGCCACCGCAAATTCACCGATATCTTCTTGGATGCCCAGCCAACCAAATGGCCCACCATACATGCCACGGCTATTCGGCTCATGCGCTTTGATCCAAAGAACAGCAGCTGTTTTGGGCTCTCCCCCCAGAGCCGGAGTTGGATGCAGTTTTTGAACGGCTGTCAAAAACGAAACAGCTGTTTGGCGTTTTCCTTTTAGCGGAAGGAACAAGTGCTGGATATCACGGTTCTTGATCACAGCGCGTGTTTCAGAGTGGAAGCCGCCTTCAATCAAGCTGGACAACGCATGTGTCAATCGATCCACTACTACTTGATGCTCATGGGTGTTCTTAGGATCTTGCAAGAGTGCAGCAGCAAGAAGCTGGTCTTCAGCTTCCGTTTGTCCTCTAGGCGCTGAACCTGCAATACTGACTGTTTCAAAATAATCAACTGTGGCTTTTAATAAGCGTTCTGGTGTGGCACCGATGAAAAAGGTTTCCCCATGTTCCATAGCAAAGACATACGTATTTGGTTGCTGTTGGCTTAGATGCGCCAATACCGCTTCGCTGCGGATGGTCTCCGTTGTCGTTAAACGCATTTGTCGTGCCAAAACAACTTTTGTCAAATCTGTCGTTGGTTCTTTGATTGCTTGGACAGTATCTTCCACAGCTTGCAGCCATTCAGGTACTGCCACTTCTACTTGTCCAGTCACAACAGAAAATGCTGCTGTTGCAGCACAGCGTTGACTATCAGCGACCCACTGCATGACTTGCATGCGTAAGGCAGCGACTTTGGCCAGCCATTGTTCTTCATTTGTTGCTTTGACTGTATATACGACCCAAGTCTGATCCCCTTCTTGTTTGATCATGATTTCCGGCAGAACAAATAAGCCGCTGCCCAACTGCCCCCATTCTGCTTGTGCAGTATGAGTTTCATCGAATGCGAAACCGCCTAGCAATAGCGCTTGGCACGCATCTGTTCGTGGCTGATAATGACGATCTTTCAAGTCTTTTTGCAGGGAATCAAAGGTCGATAATCTTGGTTTTTGATAGTCAACCAACCAATGAAAAGCCGCAATCGTCATGGTTTGATCAGGATTACGCCAAAAATAGCGCGCCCCTTTGGCCGTTTCAGCCGCAGTATAAAGGGCCAATACATCCCCACAGACAATCTCTTCACAGGTACTAAAGTAGCTTTTCCCAGCAGCTAATGCTTGTTGGTATTCTTTTGTCACATTACTATTCAATCTCGTTCACTCTTTCTTCGCTTAACAACCGCCGTTTGATGACCTTGCCACTTGCTGTACGCGGCAATGCGGCAACCTGATAAAAACGGCGGGGAAATTTATAATGGGCAATCGTATCTTCCAAAGACTCCAGTAAGGCTTCCTTCGATACAGCTTCTTTCAACACTACAAATGCAGTGACTTCTTGGCCCCACTGGGCATTGTCTTGGCCCACAACAGCCGCTTCCGCAATAGCCGGATGCTGCTGCAACGCTTGTTCGACTTCAGCAGGATAAATATTTTCACCGCCAGAAATAATCAATTCACTTGCGCGGCTCACCACATACAAATAGCCTTCTTCATCGAGATATCCCAGATCCCCCGTGGCAAACCAGCCTTGCTGATCCCACTGTTCGCTGCCACGTTCATTGAGATAACTTGAAACAATAGCCGAGCCTTTGAGGTAGATTTCGCCGACGCTATGCGCTTCATCCCTCGCTGAAGTTGACTTGCCTTTCGCAGCTATGATCCGCAACTGGACACCTTTCAAGGGAATCCCTGATGCACCTAGTTTAGCAGTTGCCATCGCAGGTGGCAATGCGACCACTTGCGAACAGGTTTCTGTCATCCCATAGGATTGAATGACCGCCAGCTGTTTATGCTGACATTGTTCAAGCAAGCTACGGTCGATTGGTCCGCCCCCTAACAAGATATAACGCAATCCAGGAAAGCCCGTTTGCGGCACATAGGGCAATATATCTTTGAGCATTTTGCTGACCAATGAGACGACTGTCCCTTTGTTGTGGGATAGATCCGTTGCCATTGTTTGCGGATCAAATCGACCATATAACCGCATACTGATCCCTAATTGTACCATCCGCAACACGATCGACAATCCGCTGATGTGATATAAAGGTACCGCACATAGCCAGCAGTCATCTTCTGCGATACTTAAGTTTTGCTGTGTGGCTTTGGCACTCGCTTGATGATTGTCAAATGTTTGCGGGACGCCTTTTGGTTGGCCAGTCGTGCCCGATGTGTACATGATTGAGGCAATCTGAGTGGGACGATAAACCAAACGATCCTCGCCTTGAAAAGCGATCGTGTTTTTTTTACCGAATGGCAGCAGCTGGACGCCATCAAGTTCAAGCAGACTATCTGTGATCACCAGCTGACAGTCCGCATCTTGCAGTTGAAAGGCCAGCTCTTTATTGGTCAAACGTGTATTCAAACACTGTAGCTCGATCCCTAACTCCCAGAGTGCCAAAATCGTAAAGACCATTTCTGGTTTGTTGTCACTGAAAACCGCGACCCGTTGCGAATGGATCAAATGGGCTTCGTAATAGGCAGCATATTGCTGAACTTCTGCTTGCAAGGCAGCAAACGACCAGCCTTTATTCTGCCAATAAAAAGCTGGTCGTTCTGGATGAAGTTGCGCTTGCCTTTGCAGCCAACTCCCTGCCATTATGGGAATTTAGGGAATTGATCGAAGTCAGGTTGTCGTTTTTCTTTGAAGGCATCGCGGCCTTCTTTTGCCTCATCCATAGTGTAATACAAGAGTGTTGCATCTCCGGCTAATTGTTGAATTCCGGCTAATCCGTCCGTATCGGCATTCATTGAAGCTTTGATCATGCGCAGTGCCAAAGGACTCTTTTGCAACATCGTTTCTGCCCATTCCATCGTCACGTCTTCGACTTCTTCCAAAGGCACAACCGTGTTGATCCAGTTCATTGCTAAAGCTTCTTCAGCTGTGTATTGTTTGGTCATGAACCAAACTTCTTTGGCTTTCTTATGGCCAATCGTCCGCGCCAAATAACCAGAACCATAGCCGCCATCGAAACTACCAACATTTGGTCCTGTTTGGCCAAATTTCGCATTTTCGGCCGCAATCGTCAAGTCACAAACCAGTTGTAAGACATTTCCGCCACCGATCGACCAGCCTTTGACCATCGCAATGACAGGTTTAGGCAAAGTCCGAATCAAGCGTTGCAGATCCAACACATTCAAGCGGGGGACTTGGTCTTCTCCAACATAGCCGCCATGTCCGCGAACTTTTTGGTCACCGCCAGAACAAAAAGCTTTGTCGCCAGCGCCTGTCAAAATAATCACTCCGATACCAGGTTCATCACGACTGATTGAAAACGCATCGATCATTTCAAAGACTGTTTTCGGTGTAAAGGCATTGTGTACATGGGGACGATTGATCGTGATTTTCGCCACTTTGCCGTGTTGTTCAAATAAAATTTCATCGTATTCTTTAAGGGATTTCCATTCTCTCATTCTAATTTCCTCCTCAACTCACGTAGTTCCATTATACACATAACTCCGTGCTTTTCGTTGTAAATTGCTTTACTTTCATGAATTATTTTGACCCAAATTGTTACGGGTTTATTTGATCGCTGCGGGCGAGTCTGTTGTAAAACATGCTATAATCAAACAAAATAGGAGGCCATAAATATGAACTTACTTGAACTATTAGGGATTGAGATCGAAGAAGCCACAGCGGCGCATGTCCGTTTGCGTATGGAAATCGGCGCAGCGCATAAACAACCTTTTGGGATCGTTCACGGTGGTATCAATGGTGTCTTGATCGAAACAGCCTGCAGCATCGGCGCCAATCAAGCTTTGGCCGCAGACGAAGCGTTTGCAGTCGGTGTTGATCTGCAAGTCAACCATTTAGCCGCTGTGCAAGAAGGGGTACTGATCGTTGAAGCAGTACCTGACAAAATCGGTGCCCGCATCCAAACTTGGCAAGCAACCATTTGGCAAAAAGAAGGGCCGAAAACAGCAGTTGGTCGCTGTACGTTGACCACTTTGAAAAAAAGAAAGGCAAGCAGCTGACTCCAGTTGCTTGCCTCTCTTCATCTTTCAACCTATGGTTATCCCCTTTTTGTATCATAAAAGAAAACAGCGAAAAGGACTTTGCTTTTCGCTGTTTTTTCATGATTCTGTTTAAAACAATTTGGTTTCAATCGTTTCTACGATCTTTGCCCCTGACACTTCTGTGTAATACTGAATGTCATTGCTTTCAAAAATCCCCACCGCTGCGATAGATGCCATTCCTTGTCGCACTTGTTCTGCCGAAATCGCTTCATCAAATACTTTGGGTTGCAAGGTATGCTTCTTGCCTTCACTGTTCAAAAAAATCGTGTGTAATTTCTTCATTGGCTACTCCTTTCTGTGCTTGTTCAGCAACGATTATTTGACATATTCATTTTGGATCGTTTCGACGACGGAGGACAATGCTGCTGTCGCTGAGAATTGTGTCAGTGCCTCTCCAACGGCAACGATTTGTGCTTCACTGGCACCGTTCTTCACACGATTCAATGTTTGATTGACAGGTTTTTCTGAATCAGGTGTGTCGATCCGCACCGCCAACTTCGTTGTAGTACCGATTTTCATTCGTTCCACTTCCTTTCAATTGATCTTTGGTTCTTTCTCTGGCTTTTTTCTCTGTAAGTGGCGCCCTTACATCAATAGAAACGAGGGGAAGAAGCCAAAGTAAAAATATTTTTGCTAAGACTCGCTCTTTTTTTACATCATGAACGAGATTCGCTATAATGAAGCATAGAAAGTGAGGCAAATCATGAAAAAAAATCGTTTGATTCAATTTTTAGGCGGCAAAACCAGCTATTATGTATTGGGTTTGATTATTCTATGTACCATCGCTATCTTTTTACTTAATCAAATATCTTTTTTGTTTACCCCCTTCACAGCAATCATTACAGCAATTATTCCACCGTTTCTTTTTGGTCTGATTTTGTATTATCTATTTAACCCGATCGTTGATAAATTGGCACCAAAAATACCGCGTACGGTCACGATTGCAGGGCTCTATCTGATCATTATTTTGTTGATCGTCTTTGCAAGTTTTCAACTATATCCTGTTTTGGCACAACAAACCACAGATTTGATCAACAACTTGCCAGATCTAGTCAATGACTTCCAACGCAATGCCGACTCGTTTTTGGCAAACACACCATTTAACGATGAAATGAGTCAAATCGCGGATACGTTCCAAGATATTGCCAACAACATCATGTCCTTTATTGGCGACTATTGGCAAACTGGTGCAGCAGGATTGAGTAGTCTTTTCTCTACAATCTCTACCCTATTTATTGCCTTATTCACAGGACCAATCATTGCGTTTTTCTTGCTGCGCAATCCCAATAAATTCTATTTTTCGGTGCTATCTTTGATTCCACCTCGTTTTAGAAAAGATTTCAACGAACTTGTAAAAATCTCTAATTTGCAAGTCGGCGCATTCCTTAAGGGACAGGTCATTTCTTCTTTGATTCTAGGAGCGATCTATTGGGTTGTTTTCTTATTGATTGGCTTGGAATATGCAAGTATCATCGCAATTGCCGCTGGTATTTTATGTATTATTCCTTATATTGGCCCATTTATCGTCTTTTTCCCTGGGCTATTCATCGCTGCTCAAGATTCAACGGGTATGCTGATCAAGTTTTTGATTGCCTGGTTTGCAGTCCAATTGCTGCACGGCGATTTGGTCGTACCTCGTGTCATGGGGGACCGCTTGAAAATCCATCCCATCACAATTTTGGTTGTCTTATTGGTCATGGGCGATTTGATGGGATTAGTGGGTGTGATCTTCGGTATTCCGATTTATTGCCTAATCAAAGTATTGGTGGTTTATCTGTTCCGCAAATTCAAGCAACGCTATAATCGTTATTATGGTCAAGAAGGCAAATACTTCCATAGTGCCTTTACGAGTAAAGATTATTTAGGGGATGAAGATGAGGCCGCTAAAAAATAAATACATCGGTTCACTTTGAGCATTGATTTCATTCTAAATACAAAAGGAGAGGACAGCCAGTCTAAAATGGTCCCTCTGTCAAAGACACAATAAAGAAAGACATTAAGCAACGTGAAGATGATTCCTCTATTGAATAGGAGTCATCTTTTTTTCATTCCATTAATCACGATAATGATGAAGTTCCATTTAACTTTCTCTGTTGTGTTTTTGAAAGAAAAATCTAGAGCGAATCAACACCGTAAAGTTATGGAAATAACATCCGTTGATTCGATAGATGATTGATCGCTAATAACACCAAAAAAGCCACGTTACTATATGTGGCTTACTCTGAATGATATATTGTTTGGTAAGCGGACAAATCGTGCATACCCATAGGTTGTCATTTGCTCCACCTGTTATTACAGATCATCTATCGTATACTCCGAGTAACCTTCATAGAAATAGCTGACATCGATTCCTCTCATGTACAACTCGCGATCGTTAATTTCATCAGTTAGCGCGTTAGAAATTAGATAGCGTATTTCTAAGTCATTTACCGGATTCCTCTCCATTGCAGAAAGATAGTCTTCTTTGTTGATCATGTTCCAATCGATAACTTTTTGCAATTCTTCCTTCAAAATAAGATCAAGCCAAATTCTAGCACTCCGACCATTGCCTTCACGAAACGGGTGAGCGATATTCATTTCCACGTATTTCTTGATAATCTCGTCAAAAGAAGTTTGCGACATTTGATCAATATGCTTTAACGAATGTTCCAGGTACATGATAGGTGCGAAACGAAAATTCCCTTTTGCGATATTGACCGTCCGAATTTTTCCTGCAAATTCGTAAATTTCTGAAAAGAGAAAATCATGAATTTCAGATAAGCCTTTAAACGTGCCGACTTCGATTTCATTTATTTTTCCTGAATCGAATAATTCCTTCGCTTTTTGCTTACTGAGTTTTTCTTCAGCCTTGGCCAACTCAACTTGATTGGTCAAGCCCAATTTATTCTCTAAAACCATGCAAAATCCCCTTAACTTTATGACATAAGTTTGTGAAACACCCTCAAGCCTATTATATCGCGAATGCATTCATGGGGTCAAAAACTATTGAGACTCTGATTCCTTTGAAGATTTATCCTATTCGTTATTAATTAAGATGAATATCCTGAAACTAGTCATTTTCTGAAAACTGTTATAAACACGCTCGCCTGACATTTAACGCGCATATTCTCAATTCAAGTATACAAAAGGTACCTGTAGGTTGGACACTCTTTGTTACAAGTGTCCTATCTACAGATACCATTTTAAATAAACCACCATCAGATGGTGTATTTGTCGTTGTTTTATAGTTGTTACTTTCATAGATCGTACCCTTTATCAAGCGTTTACGACTCTGACAACAAAAAGAATTGGTATAATGCCCCCAAAATATTGGCGTCGTTTTGGAATTTACAGGCGCGAATCGCCGGTGTCGTGAGGGTTTGTTTGAGCAATGGCAGACTTTCTTGGATCTGCGAATACTGACGGCGAATCTCTTCAATGACAATGTCTTGTGCACTGATTCCGCCGCCGATCACATAACATGATAAGTCGATCACAGATTGCACATTCAGAATCACACACGCAATCTCTCGGCAGTAGGCTGTAAACAGCGGCCAAACGCGTTCATCCCGCTGATTGATGGCGTCAAATACCGTTTCTCCGTCAGATAAATCAGCTAAAGCCAGCTGCTCGGCCGCTTGGCGAATCATCGCCACAGCCGAACCGCTAAAGCCATATAATTGCTGTACAGTTAGACCGTCGACCTTTTCCGATTCTGCAGTTCGGCTGGCATTCAACATAAAACTTAATTCTCCAGCTTGGAAATGCGCCCCTTCGATCAATCGGCCATCGAGAATGATCCCACCGCCCAATCCAGTCCCTAACGTGATCGCCGCACCATGATCGACGCCCTGCAGATTGCCTAACCATAACTCAGCTAAAGCTGCTGCTTTACCATCATTGATGATTGAAACAGGTAAATCAAAAGCTTCCGCCAACTCATCCTTTAAAGATACCCCATTTAGGAAAGGCAGTGCCCCGCCAAAAGAGATTTTCCCCGTATGTGTATCCACTTTCCCTGGTGTGCTGAACGCAATGCCGCGAATGTCTTGCTGGTGCTCAGCCACGATTTCATGAATTGCCGCCAAAAAACCAGACAATTCTTTTGGCGTTTTGGTCCGAGTTTTTGACAAAATATTGCCGGAACGATCGATCAAAGCCGATTTCGTGTTCGTTCCGCCGATGTCGATGCTTAGATAGTGTCTGCTCATAAAACAACCTCCCCTGTGACAGCCCACCGCAAGACCGTTTTTGCTTTCTCAGGCGCAGTCTTTCTAGGATCGGTCAAATAAATTTCTCGATGCTGAAAACTGTCCATAGTTGGCCGCATCGCCAAATGCTCTTGCTGCAGCACTTCAGCCATCTGAGCAAAAGTAGCTGCTTCTGTATCAAAAGAACCAACATGAAGAGCCTGCAGGACCAAACCTTCTTCATAGCGCTCAAAAATCAGCTGATCGAGAAATGGATTGTCTTTCTTTTTCTTCACCTGCATCAGTTGTTCCTGAAACATGTCTTCTGTCACTTGGTCAGGTTGTCGCAGCATGATCTTATAGATCAGCTCGTCTTTTCGGACAGGGCCATCGGGTTTGTTTGCGGTTGTCCAGACCCCTTCTAAAGGATAGACAGTATATTCAAAAGGTGTGGTGCCGATCGTGCCTTTTTTTAATCCCATGCGTATGCTGTAAGCAACACTGTACAATGCTTCGATTTGTTGTGAAAATGCTGGACGATTGGGATCTCCTTGACTGCTGATACTGATAAAATTGTAAGCAGGCAGCACCAAGACCCCTGGTTTCTTCGGTAGATAGACATCTTTTTCTTGCTTGCGCCATTCGTATTTCATCATATCCTCCTTGCCTCTTGTGCTTTTCTCTATTCTACCATGAATAGCTAGTTAGCGAAAAAACAGTTATTTCTTTTTTTTAAATAAAAAACTGCAATCAACGTCCCATATAGGCACGTTGATTGCAGTACAAGAGCTACGGCTCTTTTTTTTATGATTTTACTGCCCTATTTGCAGTCAACCGATCGGAAAAATACTTTTCTAATCGTTTCTGTCCCACTTCGATCAACAGACACAGTCCCCAATAAATGACCGCAACAAGGACATACATCGACATATAATCAAATGTTCGTCCTCCTACGATTTTGGCTTTTTGAAAGATATCAGGAATCGTGATCATCGCAGCCAAGGAGGTGCCTTTTAGCAGATCCATCGCCACATTACTCAATGCAGGAACTGAGATGCGAAACGCTTGCGGCAAAATGATCAAACGCATCGTTTTGGTAAAGGACAGTCCCAAAGCATATGCAGCGTCAAACTGCCCACGATCCACGCCAGCAATGGATCCACGATAAATTTCGCCGATAAAGGCACTACTTGTCAAAGTAAAACAAATGATTGCCGCACTAAGCGCGGACAACTGATATGGCAAGCCAAAATAGAGCAGAAACAACAAGACCAATGCTGGTACACCTCGGAGAAATGACAAATAGCTCCGAACAAGCCCACTCAGAATCGGGTTTTGCAGCATACCTAGAAACGTCAGCAGCAACCCCAACAGATTGCCCCCAAGAAAGGAAACAACGGCAATCCCCACAGTATAGGACAACCCCGACAGCAAATAAGGCAGCGACTCCCACATCAAAGGAAAATCAAGCGTCGGTATATACATTACTCTGTGTCCACCGTTTGGATCTCTTGATCAGATTCCACAGAGATATCTGTCTGGAAGTACGTCTCAGCAAGTGCCTTTAAGCTGCCGTCTTCTTTCATTTCCGCCAAAACTTCATTCACTTTTTCCCGCAATGCCTTGTGGTCTTTGACAAATAAAAAGCCTGTTTCATTGGGATCAAAGTACACATTTTCTAAAATTTTGACTGGGATGTCTGGCATAGCCGCAACCGCCATCTTTTGTAAATAGTAATCATTGATGATCACATCTGTTCGTCCATTGGCAACATCCGTCAAATATTGATCATTCGTCGCATTGTCATAGGTCACCAACTCTGCACCATATGATTCAGCCAACCGCATATAGCTGGTATTTGGTTCGCCAGCTGCTTTTTTGCCAGCCAAATCATCTAAAGAAGCAATCCCAGAGTCATCACTTTCACGGACGATCATACTATTGAAGGAATATTTGAATGGTGTTGACAAACTAAATTTTTCTGCCCGTTCATCTGTCAAACCAAAATCATTGGCGGCAAGATCCGCCTCATCTTTAGTCAAAGAAGAAACTTGACCATCGACGTTATATTCTTTAAAAACAACTTCAACACCCAAACGCTCAGCGACTTCTTTCGCCACATCGACATCATAGCCGACCAATTCATTGTTGTCGTTATAATAAGAAGACGGATACAGCGTGCCTGACGTTGCAACCACCAACTCTTTGGCTTCTTCCACTTTGCTTAAACTTTGATCTTCCTGAGACGTAGCGGACGGATTGCCGCACGCACCTAAGATCAAACCTGCCAAACCAATGACTACCCAACTTTTCTTTCTATTCAAAAACTTCATGATATCCTCCTAAACACTATTTTGCTACTTGTGGCGGCAATTGGAATTGCCCCTTCGCTTCAAAAAGACGGCCAATTTGAAAAAGTAGATCCTCCCGGCCTTTTGATGCCATAAACTGGATTCCCAGTGGTAGCCCATTTTCACCAACCATCGTAGGCAAACTAATGGCCGGTTGACCAGTTAAATTCGCCAGTTGTGTATATGGTGTCAACTGATAGCTTTGATCAAACATCTCATAAATCAAATCAGCTGCTTGCCCTTCAGACAAGTCTGCGATTTTTCGCAGACCATGACGGATACCATCACTCTGCAGATCCGTTTCGATCATGGGTGCTGTATAGGCTGTCGTCGGCGTCAAAAACAAATCAAAACGCGCGAAAAATCGTTCCATTTTTTCTGCAATCTGATCCCAATATTGTAATGACTCGATATAGGTAGCTGCTGATAATTTACGGCCATATTGATACAAGCCCCATGTCATCAATTCCATCTCATCCATCCCTGCAGCTTTCCCTCCAGCCGCTTCAATCGCCGCAAACATAGCGGCTGTTTCACCGCCGTTCATGGCATAATAACTCTGCATCATGCGCTGTCCATCGATTGGATAATCGATTTCTTCCACTTGATGGCCTTGTTCTGACAAAAAAAGAGCCGCTTTCCTCACTGCTTGAATCGCCGTTTCTGATACGCGTCCACCCACAGGAGATTGAGTAGAAAACGCGACTTTCAGTGGGTTCTTATCGCTGGCTTTCTGATGGGTCCATTCCACTTGCGGTGCTTGATAGGGCGCTGCCGGTTGTGATGTCCGCAGTGCATAAAATAAGTGTTCTGTGTCTCGCATCGAAATCGTCAGGGCAAAATTGATCGAGGCGCCTTGCCAACTGCGCCATTCACCTGGCCCCACCGGCATCGTGCCACGTGTCGGTTTCAAACCGATCAGTCCTGTGAAGGAAGCAGGAATACGAATCGATCCACCCCCATCACTCGCACCAGCAATTGGAAACATACCACTTGCAACCGCAGCTGCAGCACCGCCACTTGAACCGCCAGCAGAGAATTGCGCATTCCAGGGATTGCGGGTAACACCGTATAACACAGGATCCGTCACATTCTTGAAACCAAATTCTGGCGCATTCGTTTGACCAAAAGGCACGAAACCCGCTTGCTCCAATCCGCTGACGAAATGACTCGTCTGACTAGCTGTTGTCTTCGCGAACAACTTTGCCCCAGCTGTCGCTGGCCATCCGGCTTTCCCTTGCCCGAGAATTTTCAACGGGATTGGTTGGCCGCCAAAAAGGCGATTTTGATAATCTGTTGCCTGAAATTGGTTCAAAGCCGCCTCTCGATTGCTATGAACTAGGGCATTCAATTTAGGGTTTTGCCGTGCGACTGTTTGTTCAATCATCTCTAGGCGCTCAGAAAAACTGATTTTGCCAGTTTTCAGCAACTCTGACCAATACATTGCATCTTGCATGATGTGCCTCCTAACATTTAGGTACTATTCGGTAAACTATATATAATATTCGTTATTTAATCTAACAACTCCATAAACTGTATTACAATCATAAAATCACTTATTTATATTGTTTAATATACCAAAATCTTCTCTCTACAGCAACAAAATTAAAACAGTTATTAAACCTGTTATATACTCATGAGCCAGTTTAAACATCGACTGATACACAAAAAAAAGAGTGGGTTTATCCACTCAATCATTGCCTATTTATACTTATCTTCCAACTTACTCATCCATAGACCCAACCATAATCCTAAGCCAAACAAGATGAGACCGATCACTGCTGTCAACCAAGTAAACCCTGCATAATCGGCAACCGGAGGGATCACGATCAATACAGTTGACGCCACTACGATCCCTAATATAAAATGATACACTTTTGAATGAAAGTGTGCCAATAGCCATTCCATCAATTTAGAAAAAAGCAACATAACGGCCAAACCGCCAATCGCGATTGGCAAAAAGACACCAATCATGTCGAAGCTCTTGAACCCTTTCAGCATTGGGTCATACAACCCTAATACCAAAAGTAAATTGGAAGGACTTAATCCCGGCACCAAAACCCCCAATGCAATCAAGCCACCGGCTAATACAAAACCGAGGAAATTGGCGGGAATCGTCCCTAAAATATCGTCCATGAAATACAAGAATAAAAAACCGATGATCATGGTGCCAAAAAACCAGCATACATCGCCTTTGGTCCGCTTACTCTTGACAGTTGATTCCTTGGCTAAGGCTGGCAGCGTGCCGACGATGGCCCCTGCAAATCCCCAAAGCACAATGATCTGATAATTTTGCAGCAACCACTCCAACGGTTTCGATAACAGTCCGATCCCAACGATTCCACCAATCCCCACAGGCAAGAAAAACAGCAGGTTTTCTTTGAAATTTTTGGTCAGATGCGCCATAAACCGAAGCATGCGTTCATAAATACCTAATATAGCGGCCAAAACCCCACCAGAAACCCCTGGTAAAATAAAGCCCAATGCGATCACGACCCCTTTGATAAATCGGGATAACACACTTTCGTTTTTTCGTTCTTCCATTTACTTGCAAACTCCTTCATGATCGCTATGCAGCAATCCAACTTTTTTTCATTGATCCTTTTAACTATACTTGATTCTCAAAAAAATGAAAAGCGATTTCTAGATCAGATGCTTTTCCATCAAGAGATCAATTTGCTCATCATCTCCCATAAAGAAAGAATGGCTGCCAACCTTTTCAAACCCCATTTTTTTATAAAAAGCCAATGCATTGGGATTGTGTTCCCAGACGCCTAGCCAAATCGATGTTTTCCCCATCTCTTTGGCACATGTTTCAGCATGGGAGAGCAATACTGTTCCTAAACCGCGTCGTTTATACTCTTTCTTGATATAGATCCGCTCAACCTCTAATCCATTCGGCGCAATAGCTTCCGTCTGCTCATCCCCCCAATTGATTTTTATGTAGCCAGCTGTCTGCCCCTCACTTTGTAAGAAAAAGAAAGCAGAAGCTGCCGTATTCAGTTCTTTGGTCAATTTAGGTTTGTTATAGGCCTCTTCTAGATAAATGCGCATGTTTTCCTTTGTATTAAACGCATCGAATGTATCCTTATAGGTGCTGATACTGATAGCAGCGAGTTCCTCTAAATCTGCGCCTGTACATTGTTTGATTTCCACGGCTATACCTCCTTCTGTCTATCGGGTTATTTTATCACAAAGGATTTTCCCCTTCCATAAAAAAAAGCCCCTGTATGGGCTTTTAGCTGTTATAACCATGAACCGGAAAACTGATGGATGACCATCGTTGCTGGATCTTTCTCGACTTCTCCCGTGATATAACTTTTTGGTGAGAAAGTCAATTGCGGGAAGATCGTGACACCTTTGATGGTTTGCTTCTCATTATTCAGCTGTAATCCATGTTTTTGCAATAACGCTGTTACCCGAATCACATTGGTCACGACGTCTTCTGTTTTTTCTGCCCGCACAAATGCCCGGCCGTCATAATCCTCAAGCCATTCTTCCATAAAGGATTGATGAGGCGCAGCGCCGATGATGCCTGTTGAGATTTTGGTTTCGATCTCAAACCCCATAAAGGCGTCCAATTGCAACAATTCATCTAGCGGCTTGACCACTTCAATATCGGTATCCATATAAATGCCACCTTCTGTCACCAATGCATACAGACGTACGACATCGGATACAAAAGCCCATTCTTCTTGTTCATAAGCTTCCTTGAGATACGAACCAAACTTAGACAAATCGATGGTCGACTCGTCCCAACGCTTGATCTCATAATCCGGGCAATATTTGCGCCACGAATCCATATACTTCTTTTCTTGCTCACCTAATGGATTGCCGCCAAACCAGCAATAATGAATTTTTTTGGGTATCATATGAACCGCTCCTTTTTTGGTCTATATAAATAGTGTAGCCGATTCAATGAATGATGCAAAATGATTTACACCACAATGGAAAGAAGGAATAACAGAAAAATCAGCATATTTTGCTTCGGCAGGAAATCCATGATAAAATCAATACAATTATTTTCCACTAAGACAATAGAAGTTGGAGGAATAGGGAAGGATCAAGAAATCAGCAACAAGCGCTTCTTTTTTTATCGCAAACTGGATTTTGCCATGAATGTCGTGACGTTCTTTTATTTGATTGCACTATTTTATTCACTGATCTACTGGTTCACTTTCTTTGTTTGGTTGGTTCGTGCTGCGTTGCTGCTCGCCTTGGTGATGGGTATCATTGAAACCATTCAAGGCAATCGTTTTGCGCGGCAATATCGAGAACGAGATACCTACTATCATCAGCTGAATCAGCATGACAGTCCCCTAAAAGTCAATCCACCACAACGAACTTCTCCATCCTCTTCCTCTGTAAAAAGAAAACAAGGAGCTGTGTAAAGGCTCCTTTTCTTCTACATGTAACGATTTTCTCGCAATACAGCTTTTTTGATTGCTGCCACATCTTGTGTGCCAGCCAACTGCATGACCATTTCCAATTCTTTCTTGAAAAAGTCAAAAACTTGTTTCACACCCGTTTGACCGCCTAGGGCTAATCCATAAATTGCCGGTCTGCCAATGGCTACCAAGTCGGCACCAGAGGCGATGGCTTTGAATACATGCTGCCCACGTCGAACCCCGCTGTCAAAGACGATCGGTACCCGACCTGCGACCGCTTCCGCCACGATCTGCAGTGAGTCAAAGGACGCCGGACCACCATCTAATTGCCGACCGCCATGATTGGATACCCAAATACCTTGTGCCCCTGCATCTAACGCCCGTGCCACATCTTCTTCCGACTGCACACCTTTGACATACACTGGCAGTTGCGCTTCTCTCGCAATGAAAGCCACATCTGCCGGACTTAATTTTTGTTTCGAAGAACCATAGACAGCATCCATGGTTTGGCCAATCCCTGATTGATACGCCTGAACGATAGGCATCGCCAGCGGAAACGTAAAGCCATTGCGGCGATCGGTTTCCCGATTCCCCCCCACAGTGGCATCAGCTGTCAATACGATTGCTTGCGCCCCGTTGCGTTTCGCCATCGCCAAAATATCGCGGTTGATTCCATCATCTTTGCTCATATAAAACTGGAACCATTGGGGTGCCGAATCGCCTCCAGCTGCGCGAATCTCCTCTAATGTACAAGACGCATAGGAACTCGCCGTGAATACGGTACCAAAATCAGCCACACCTTTCGCAGATGCACGTTCTGCAGCTACATTTGCTAAGCCATGGGCCGCAACTGGCGCCATCATAATTGGGGCTGTAAGTTTTTCCCCATAGATCTCAGTTGTTGTATCTGGTCGTTCGATGTCCTTTAAAATATGCGGAATGATCAACTTATGATTAAAGGCCCGCTCATTTTCTCGATAGGTAAAAATATCTCCAGCACCACTGCTGATATAGCCATAGCCGCCTTTGGGAATCACTTTTTCTGCTTCTTCCGCTAAATCTTGCATATTGATAAAATCGATGGTGCCTTCTGCTGTACTTGCTTCATATAATTTTTCCATGCCAATCCCTGCTCTCCAATAAGATAACGTTTACATTTTATATCCTACGCCTCTTTGGGCGAGCGGGCAACTCATCCGCTCGTGAAATAGTTGACAGAAAGTTGCAATAGGTTTATGCTCAAAACGCCTTTGAAAGATACCCCTCATGGGAAATGAAAGGAAGATGCGCTATGTCATTGACGCCACAAGAAATGCAGGCCACTCGTACGTCTTTTCAAGAAAATATTACCCTGCTGATTCAGTCCTTTGAAGAGATCGCCCAGGCCCTCAATACAAGCGCTGCATATGTTCAAGCAGTCGCCAATTTAGATGCGGTACATATTGAAGATCCATGGATTTTGAAGAATTATCTGAAAGGGCAACTCCAACGCTCAGGTAAGAAACCCATCCCTTTCACTGCGCTAAAAGGTGATTTTCATCAATACTGGTTTCTGGATAGCCAGCGCATTGAAGCGGGCAAGCTAGAACGATCAAATTAAGGCCTGGATCATGCAAAACAGGGAAGGCGCCAACCTTTCCCTGTTTGTTTGCTCTCAAAAATATTTTAAAAAGCGTTTTTGCTCCTTATCCATCCGATACCCGATATGCTGATAAAATCGATGGGCAGCGCCTCGATCTGCACCAGAATTTAACCGTATGCCTTGTATGCCTTGCTTCTGCGCTTCGTTTTCGATTCCCTGCATTAACGCTTTGCCAATTCCACGCCCTTGATACGCTTCAGCCACCACCAATCCTAAAATATTGATGACTGTCGGTGCATATAACGTCTCATATATTTCTCCATGGACATATCCTACCACACCCCCATGCGCATCTTCATATACCAAGACATAATGATGGTTATTCGACAGAATGATGGCCAACTTTTCCTTTACGGATGACAATGGATAGAGATACCCTAAGTCGTTTGCATTTAATTTCTGAACACACTCAGCATCTGCTTGTATCATGAACCTTAACATAGTATTTCCTCCTTTATTTTCCGAAAAATATAATGGATGACTCGTTTACCAAAGTGTAAGAAAATGACGCGTATCCTTTTCATTCTAGCTGATCAAGAAAAGCTTTCGCTTCTTTTTGAATGTGCTTCAAATCGACGCCTTGTTTAGAAGCCGCAAATAGACAACCACAATAGCATTGCCGATAGATATTATATGCCCGACACATGTCAACCGACCGTTTATAGCCATTATTTTTTTTAAAATCACTAGGCAAATAATTTGTATCGAAAAATTGTTGAATCTCGATTCCAATTTGATTGATCAGTTGGCTATCTTTTTTTGGCGATAACGTCAGCGCGCTGCCAAAATAATCGTAATTCAATTCACTGGCTTTGCGGGCAACAATATCTAACCGCATTTGAAAACAACTCGCACATCTTTGACCACCTTCTGGTTCATCCTCTAAATGATTTTGTTTCACTAGTTGAATAAATTGGTTTGGCTCATAGGGAGCCGCCAAAAATTGAACGTTCGCAGCTGTTTTTGTATTGAAATCTGCCACGAATTGCTTTTGAACAGCCTCACGTCGCTGATATTCTGAACGTGGATGAATATTTGAATTCGCAAAATATATTGTGATATCGGCAAACGCAGAAAGATATTCAAGGCTATACGTGCTGCATGGCGCACAACAGCTATGTAAGAGTATCTTGGGTCTTTGGGCAGCTGCTTGCCAATTAGAAATCATTTGTTGAAGAAGCTTGTCATAATTTATTTTTTGATTTGAATCCATTTTTTCTAACACATCAAGAATATTCAACATTTTTGTCCGTGTCACCTTTTCAATGAAGTCTGGCACTAATAAGTATGCGCAGCATTTAGTATTTATGGCCTTATTTAAACATACATATTGCATCAAAGCTATATAAAAAACGTGTTGCGTAACGGTTACAAGGCCGTTAAGAGAAACAAACTTTCTCTATCTTTCTCTATCTATACATTTCAATACATAACAAAAAAAGCTGAACCCCTCTCATTCAAGGGTTCAGCTCCATTTTCGTTCTATTCTTCTTCTTCAGCCATGAATGTATTGAAGACTTCTTCAATCATATCCCATTCTGCTTCAGTTTCGATTTGTTCTAGATCGCCTTCTGTACCGTCTTCGTTCTCAACGTAAGCATAGGCTTGTAATTCGACATCTTCATCCTCTGGAACACCTGCTGGGTATAACAACACGTAGTTGCGGCCAAACTCTTCGGTGCCATCTACTGTTAAAAGGATTTCGAACAATGTTTCATTGCCTTGTTCATCCACTAACGTGATATGTTCATGTCCTTCGTGATCATGATCGTGGTCATGATTGTGATCGTGTGTATGTTCTGCCATAATAATTTCCTCTTTTCTTTTCAATTAAACAATTGTTTTCCAGCGCCATCCAAATAATTTTGCAAAATCATGACTGCCGCCAACTTATCAATGACTTTCTTGCGTTTCGCACGAGAAACATTGCCTTGTTCTACGAGCATCCGCTCTGCTTGAACAGTCGTTAGACGCTCATCCTGATACACCACAGGCAACGCAAAACGCGCTTCAATTGCTTGACCATATGCCATTGATGCTTCGGCCCTCGGTCCTATGGTATTGTTCATATTTTTGGGTAGGCCAACCACAAAGTGGGTGACTTCATATTCTTGCACCAGCTCAGCCAAGCGATCATAACCGAAATCATTTTCATCTTCGTTGATCCGAATGATTTCGATCCCTTGGGCGGTCCATCCCATCGGGTCACTTACAGCCACACCGACCGTTCGCGAGCCAACATCTAATCCCATGACTCTCATTATAGGTTTATCCCGTGATTGCCTAAATAGTAGCGGATCAGCACTTCCATGATTTCATCTCTTTCATGGCGACGAATCAAATTCCGGGCATCCCGATAACGAGGAATGTAAGCCGGGTCGCCAGAAAGGAGATAGCCAACGATTTGATTGATTGGATTGTATCCTTTTTCTTCTAATGCTCGATAAACAATAGCCAATGTTTCACTAACCTCTTTTTTTCGACTATCATCAAAATCGAAGCGAACTGTTTCATCTGTAAAACCCATTTCACGACACCTCTCTTTGTGTAGATTTTAGCATATATTGCACTCTAATTGTACTAAAGGTTGTTGAAAACTACAAACATATGCCTTATCTTTTCTCTATTATAACAAAGCTTTATGATGTTTTTATGAAGTTTATCAAAAAAAACTAAAATGCCCGATACACGTATTGGTTATCCGGTGCGTCGATGGTCGATGATTGATCCACCACGACCATTGGCAAGTCTCGTTTGAACGGCGCATAATACTGCGACTGGATCGTTCCTTCGACCTGCAGCCACTGATTGTTCTTTGTTTGTGTGTCTGCCGGCAATTCGACCCGCAAACCAAAGACACCAGAATCTGCCACACAGTGGATGATCCCGAAACGGAACAAAAAGATTTCGTTATCATCGTCTTGATCTTGATGGTAGACGAATCCCTCGTAGCTCACTTTCTTGCCGATAAATTCACTAGGATAGGTATAGATCAGCTCCATCACTTCCAGATAATTCTCATCCGTGATCTTGATCGTAGTCTGATCGGCATAACGCGCCAAAGACGTTTCCATCTGCGTGTTGTAATCATCTTTGTTAAAATACAGGCTCGTATCTGGTTTCAGATATTGCGTTGTCATTTCAGGATCGCCCACAGATTCCTCACTCAAGGGAAAGTTGAAGCCTTTTGCTTCCACAATCGTCGTATCCAAACTGACCGTTGGGAAGAACAGACCGACAATGATCGGCAAAGCCAGCAGTAAATAGGCCAACAGCCTTTGATGTTTCTTTTCTAAACCATGCTGATGGTCATCACCATGATGGTGACTAGGCTCCTGCTTGACCCAAAAATAAAGTTGCACCAGTGCCAAAACCAATGAAATGATCATTGACAGAATCGCCAAGTACCGATAGTGGACATTAATGAATTGATTGAGTTTTCCAGATACTTGTAGATACATCATGAGCTCAAAATAACCAGATAATATCAAAAAACGTATCATTTCCTACACCACCCATGCAAAAATAGACACGACGACAGCCACCAAACCGACCAAAGAAGCAATAAAACGGCCAGTGAAATAACGCTTCATCATCAAAAGGTTTTTTATATCGACCATTGGGCCAAAAACCAGAAAGCCTACAACAGGCCCCGCGCCAAACAAACTCAACAACGAAGAGCCAATAAAGGCATCTGCCTCTGAACACAAAGATAACGTCAAAGCCAAGAGCAGCATCACGAATACCGCCAGCAACTTTGTCGATCCTAATGTCAGCATCAAGCCAGTCGGCAAATAGGTCTGCATGGCTGAAGCAATCAAACCCCCTATGATCAAATAGCGGCCCGTGTCAAAAAACTCATCTAAGCTATGTTGCAACAGTGCTTTGATCTGCTGCCCTTTTCCCTCTACCGGCGCATGGTCATGCCCGTGATGATGATGGTGTCCATTGGGTGTACCCTTTTGCATCAAGGACATCGATTGCTGTTTCAACACCCCCTGTTGATTAAAATAGGCCAACCAGACACCAACAACCATCGCTACGATCAAACTGCCAACGACACGCAAAAATGCAAATTTGGCTGAATTTCCGAAAGCAATAAATGTCGAAAAGATCACGATTGGATTCACGATCGGCGCAGTCAACATAAACGCAAAGGCTGTATGTACTGGAACATCTTTTTTGACAAACTGATTGACAATGGGGACGATTCCACATTCACAGGAAGGGAAAAACACACCCAGACCACAACCCATCGCAATAGAAGCCAATTTATTTTTAGGTAATATTTTTGTAACCCGTTCTGGGGTCAAAAAAACTTGCAGCGCCCCTGAGATCAAACAACCAAGTAATACGAATGGCAACGCCTCGATGACAATGGATAAAAAAATCACACTCATTTGCAAGACAGAATTCGGCAAGGATTGGAACATATTTTTTTAACCTTCTTTATCTATAATATCTAATTGCTGGCATTACTATACGTTTTTTCTTTGGCTAACACAATGGTTTTTATCTTTTAGACTGATTTTTTTTTGATAGCTTTACATTTTGCTCATCTTGTTTCGCCAGATTTCAGCGCTACAACAAACATTTTGACAGAAACGCCAAAGGCAGGTACATTGAGGGAAAGAGGTGATTTCAATGGAAAATGAAACCAACATCGATGCAGCAATTCTCGTTGAGGGTGCACCGTTAGGAATTCTTTATTTTTCACAACCAAATTGCAGTATTTGTTTAGCAGACAAACCGCGTGTCCTACAACTTGCGCAGATGCATGGCATCCCATTTCATGCTGTCAATAGTTTGGAGGAACCTGCCATTGCAGCACACTTTGCTGTCATGACAGTCCCCGTCGTCTTACTGATTGCCAAAGGAAAAGAAGTTCATCGTGAAGCGCGAATCATCGACTTTGGACGACTGGACAAGCAGATGCAGCGTTATCAAGCTGCTTTGGATTCGAATGAAGAACCCCTGTCCTATGCTTCTTTGTTTGACCAGTTAGCTGAATAATGGGCTGAACAACTATTTATCACATTTCAATCACAACGATTCAGCTCGTCTGACGCCCTTTGGTCGTCAATCGCAGTGATTCGGCTCGGCGGTGACTACCCTCCCTCCGGTCAGCTAGTACTGTTCATCATCTGCTCTGACGCCCTTTGGTCGTCAATCGCAGTGATTCGGCTCGGCGGTGACTACCCTCCCTCCGGTCAGCTAGTACTGTTCATCATCTGCTCTGACGCCCTTTGGTCGTCAATCGCAGTGATTCACAGCAAAACCACCTTATGCGGGTTGGCATAAGGTGGTTATTCTATCGTCTATTCTTCAGTCGCTGGTTCTTCCACGGGTTCTTCATGGGATAGTACGTTGCCTGAATGTAAGAAATAAATCAATGTTTGTAATTCGTTGGTCAAATCAACATTCTGAATCAAGACACCTTTAGGCGCTGTGATTCTGGCTGGTGTAAAGTTCAAGATTCCTTTGATTCCGGCTTCTACAAGATCATTGACCAAATCTTGTGAGTATTGTGCTGGAACTGTTAAAATTGCCACATCGATTTGTTGAATTTTCACTTGTTCTTTCATATCATCCATTGGATATACAGGTACGCCATCCACGATACGGCCAACTAAGTCCTCGCTGACATCAAATGCAGCGCTGATCCGGATACTATTGCTTTGGTGGAATTTATATTTCAATAATGCACTGCCCAAGTTCCCTACCCCAACAAGGGCAACATTGGTCATATGATCTTCGTTTAAAGTTTTTGCAAAAAATTGCATCAAGCTTTCAACATCGTAGCCATAACCACGTTTGCCTAATTCACCAAAATAAGAAAAATCGCGGCGGATCGTCGCACTGTCCACTTGAACAGCTTCACTTAATTCAGTAGATGAAACTTTTAATTTGCCAGCATTGTGTAAAATGCGTAAGTAACGGTAATATAAAGGCAAACGCTTTGCCGTTGCCTTTGGAATTTGATGATCTTTCAAAGAAATTACTCCCCCATTGTGAAAAATTCACGTGTGATGTAGCTATCATATCAAATACATTGTTCAAAAATCAATTTGAATGCTCATAAATTGAAATTTATTTTTAAAAATGGTAAAATCAAAATTTTCATCAATCGCCGTTTTCTTTAAGATATGATAAAATGAAGCTATTGCATCCTTGAAGCCACTCGCTTCTCACAGATAGGAATGAGACATTAATGATTCTATTACAAGCCAACCAAATCGCCCGTCTATTCGGCGCCGAGGTCTTATTTGAACATATCCAACTCGAGATCGCCAGGCAATCTCGGATCGCCCTAGTAGGTCGAAATGGTGCTGGCAAATCCACGCTGTTGAAAATCATTGCAGGGATCGAAAGTCCTGACAAAGGAACGATCGCTAAGAACAAAAGTGCAACCATGGGGTACTTAGCCCAAGACACAGGGCTGAACAGTCAAGCCACTGTTTGGGAAGAAATGTTGGAAGCATTCACGGTCGTTCGGAAAATGGAGCAGCGTATGCGCAGCCTTGAGCAAGCGATTTCAGATGCAGCTCCTGCGACAGACATGTCTTCTTTACTAAAAGAATACGACCAATTGCAACATGAATTCGCGGAGAAGAACGGCTATGGGTACGAAAATGAGATTCGTTCAGTGTTGCATGGATTTCAATTCGATCCTTCCTTTTATACACAATCAATCGACACACTTTCCGGCGGCCAGAAAACCCGTCTGGCGTTAGCCAAAATGCTCTTGCAAAAGCCAGACATTCTGATTCTCGATGAACCAACCAATCATTTGGACATTGATACATTATCGTGGTTGGAGTCTTACTTGCAAGGATATGCTGGTGCTTTACTGATCGTGTCTCACGATCGCTACTTTTTAGATAAAGTCGTCAATGAAGTCTATGAACTAAGCCGGCAAAAAATGCGCCATTATAAAGGCAATTACAGTCGTTACCTAGATTTGAAAGCCGAACAGCTGCAAAGCGATTGGAAAGCTTTCGAGAAGCAACAAGACGAAATCAATAAGTTAGAAGACTTTGTCGCGCGCAATCTAGTTCGCGCCTCTACGACCAAGCGTGCCCAAAGCCGCCGCAAACAGTTAGAAAAAATGGAACGCCTCGATCGGCCCCAAGGCGATGAAAAATCAGCCCATTTTCTTTTTTCCATCGAAAAGCCTTCTGGAAATGTTGTCATGCAGTTAGAAGACGGCGCCATCGGTTACGCACAAGATGTGTTGTCTGCACCCATCAATTTGGACGTACGCCGCAAAGATGCCATCGCTTTGGTCGGTCCTAACGGGATCGGCAAATCGACTTTATTGAAATCATTGATCCATCAATTACCATTGATCACAGGGGATGTACATTTAGGTGCCAATGTCACCATTGGGTACTATGATCAAAAACAATCTGATCTGCATTCGACCAAAACGATCCTTCATGAACTTTGGGACGAACATCCGACCACACCTGAAGTAGAGATTCGTTCGATATTAGGCAGTTTCCTCTTCTCTGGTGAAGATGTCGAAAAACCCATCACTTTGCTGAGCGGCGGTGAGAAAGCGCGCGTAGCGCTAGCGAAGTTAGCCATGGACCATGACAATTTCTTGATTTTAGATGAACCAACCAACCACTTGGATATCGATAGCAAAGAAGTTTTAGAAAATGCCTTGATCGATTATGAAGGCACACTGTTTTTCGTTTCCCATGACCGTTATTTTATCAATCGGATCGCCACGAAAGTCATCGAACTATCAGAAAGCGGCAGCAAACTGTACTTAGGAGATTATGATTACTATCTAGAAAAGAAATTAGAAGAAGCCGAGATCGCCGCTTTATTAGACACCAGTACAACCGAAAAACAACAGTCTGCTGGCAAGAAAAGCTTTGTCCAGAGTAAAGAACAGCAAAAAACCGTTCGCACCTTACAACGTAAAGTCGATCAGATCGAAAGCGACTTGGCAACCATCGAAGAGACGATCAGCGAAATTGAAAAAGCAATGACCGAACCAGAAGTATTGAATGACCATTTGAAACTAACCACCTTCAATCAACAGTTGGAAGCTGCCCATCATCAGCAAGAACAACTGTTGGAAGATTGGGAAGCAAGCAGCATTGCGCTAGAAGAAGCGCAATCATCCCTTTAGAATCCGCCTCTGGTCTGATGACAGCCCTCTCCTCCTTTGTTTTACTGGAAGTAAGAGAAAAAACGTAAAACATAGATAGGAGGAGATTTGATGCTATCGGCCAAAACGTATCGAAAACGACAGCCGCGCTTGGTGTTCATTGGATTTATTTTGTTGTTTGCAGCTTTTGTGCGGGGTGTGTTTTTCGTACAATCATATGATATGGGGTATGATGACGAAAGCATGGTATCTGTATCCATGGTCGAATCAGATTGGGCAGATGATTATGCAGCATTTAACGATGAGGCCTCGCTGGTTTTATCTGACAACGGGATTGATACCCCTTTGTATTTGCAGACAAATGAACAATGGGCGGATGACTATTACGGCCTTGACGGGAACCAAACGATGGCGGAAAATGGCTGTGCAATTGCTTCACTGGCAATGGTCGCATCTTCCATCAGCGGCTATGAAGTATTGCCGACAGAAGTAAACGATTGGGCTGGCGACAATTATTATGTCGCGGGACAAGGGACGCAATGGCAGATTTTTTCTGACTATGCTGCAGACTATGGCTATCAATATCAAGACCTTGGTACGAATCTTGATCTAGTTTCCAGCTATTTAACTGCTGATCACCCTGTCATTGTTTCTGTAGGTCCAGGCAGCTTCACAGAAACTGGTCATATCATGGTGCTCGCTCGTCTTCAAGATGAGCAAGTCATCGTCCTAGATCCAAACGATTCTCCAGAAAAGTATCACTATGATACCTATTTCACCTTAGACGAAATCGCGGATCAAAGTGTTCGTTTTTGGGCATTGTCGTTATAGTCACGTGCTCTACCTTGCACTTCAGTGCGATTCCTCTTTATTGGTGAATCGCACTTTTTTTGTACAACAATATTTTTTTTCGCATACTTTAGCACAAGAATTCGCTTTCTCGTTATAATAGGTGACAGAGAGGTGTGATATGTATGAAAATTGGTTTGCCAAAAGAAATCAAAAACAATGAGAATCGCGTAGCATTACCCCCATCCGGTGTCTACGAATTGGTAAAAGATGGACATGAAGTCCTTGTTGAAACCGGCGCAGGAGAAGGCGCCACTTTCTCTGATGATGCCTATCAATCCGTCGGTGCCACCATCACTTCCGTCGAAGATGTCTGGGCTGTAGATATGGTCATGAAAGTAAAAGAACCGCTGCCTGAAGAGTATCCATTCCTTCACGAAGGCTTGATTTTATTCACCTATTTCCACATCGCCGCCAACAAATCATTAGCAGAAGCACTACTATCTGCCAAAGTCACCGCCATCGCCTATGAGAATGTTCAATTAACTGACGGCACCTTACCGCTTCTTTCACCTATGAGTGAGATCGCCGGTCGAATGTCTGTTCAAATAGGTGCCCAATTTTTAGAAAAAATCTATGGAGGCAAAGGCATTTTACTTTCAGGTGTTCCAGGCGTCCGTCAAGGCCGTGTCACGATCATTGGTGGTGGTGTGGCAGGTGAGAATGCAGCAAAAGTTGCGGTTGGTCTCGGCGCACAAGTGACCATTTTGGATGTCTCAATTCCTCGTTTGCAAGTATTGGATCGTCAATTTGCAGGTCAAATCCAAACCCTTTATTCCAATCGTTTGAATATCGAAACTGCCTTAAAAACCACCGATCTCGCAATTGGTGCTGTACTCCTACCTGGGCAAAAAGCACCTTGTTTGGTCACTACTGAGATGGTCAAAAGCATGCCAAAACAATCGGTGATCGTAGATATTGCCATCGATCAAGGTGGCATCTTTGAAACAGAAGACAAAGTTACCACTCATGATGATCCGACGTATATCCGCGAAGACGTGATCCACTATGCAGTCGCGAATATGCCTGGCGCCGTTCCGCAAACAGCAACAGTCGCGCTGAGTATTGCTACATTGCCTTTCGCAAGAGAATTGGCTAGTGATCCCAACAACGCATTGCAAAACAATCTTGCGTTAGCAAAAGGCATCATTGCCTATAAGGGACATTTCACGTTAAAAGAGGCTGCGAAAGATTTAGCCTTACAATATACGCCTTTCGTGGACTGTAATTAACCATTCCATTAACAAAACGGTTGTTTTCCCTAATAACATTCGGGAAAACAACTGTTTTTTTGTTGATTATGAGAATTTTCTTTTTGTGCTAGCAGACAAAAGCGAATTATGCTATATTCATACTTAAAAAAATTGCTGCTAGGAGGAACAACGTGCTAACCAAAGACCACATCCAACAATTTCCTAAAATAGAATTACATTGCCATCTGGACGGATCAATCCGCCCTCAAACGATGATAAACATTGCCAATCAACAAGGACTACCCATTGCACAAGATCTAGCTGAGGTCAGTCGCAACATGCGCGCCCCAGAAAGATGTGACCACTTAGTCGATTACCTTCGTTGCTTTGATTTTGTACGTCCCTACCTGCAAAGCGAAGAAGCCTTATCAATGGCTGCCTACGATGTCATGGAACAAGCCGCTGAAGATGGCGTCGCCTATATTGAGATTCGTTTTGCACCCAGTCTATCAATGGATGAAGGGTTGACTTGTATCCAAACCATCAAAGCTGTCGCAAAAGGGATCGCTCAAGCAGAAGAGACTTTTCCCATCAAGGGCAATATACTGGTGATCGGCATGCGTCAAGAAGCACTTACAGATATCTCCACGATATTCAAAGAGGCGCTAGCAGCAGACGAACCAAAGGTCGTTGGTATTGATTTGGCTGGTCCAGAAGACGATGGGTATGTCCCTTCATTGGCTGAAAGCTACCAAGTGCTGATTGATCAGCAACAGATACAGTTGACCCTTCATGCTGGTGAATGCGGCTGTGTCCAAAATGTCTATCAAGCCATCGAGAGCGGTGCACAGCGCATCGGTCACGGTATTGCAATGAAAGATGATTTCGTTGCACAAGCCTTTGTCCGCCAACACGATCGATTGGTAGAAGGCTGTCCAACAAGCAACCTCCATACCAAAATGATCGAATCCTATGCTGACTACCCTTTGCGGCAGTGGATTGAAAGCAAGATGCCTTTTTGCTTAAATACAGATAATCGAACAGTATCCAATACAACGCTGACCAATGAATACTGGCAAATGGTGCAGCACTGTGATCTAACGATCCATGAAATGCAAGACATGCTGACACTTGCGGTGCAGCATTCTTTTGCAGCAGAGGAAGATAAAGAGGCATTGTTGCGACAGATAAAATGCACTGTCCACAGTGAGACGATCAAATAAAATACAGCACGGCATTGACCCCATAAATTAAAACAAAAAACACCCCTTGCTGAATTCAAGTTAAATGAATTTAACAAGGGGTGTTTTTTCGTCATTTCATGCGCTATTTTTAAGGACTTATAAGGACTTATGTAGTAGCATATTTCAAAGATTCGTGTATTTGCTATATAGTGGGTCATTTATTCTAAATATCTTTTAAATTTTCGTATAGGATCTTCTGTAACAGAATACAATCGTAATAATGTAACTGTTTGATTTTCTTCGTCAATCGTATAAAACACAACATTTTGTTTCAATGGTAAATATCTATACCCACTGAAAGTATACATCAATGTTGTTGCTTCTTTACCTTTGTATGGAAATTCACCTAAAGAATCAAAATGATCAAATAGTGACACTAATATTTTCTGTGATACAGATTTTGAAAACTCATTTATTAAATAATCAGACAGTTGATCCAAATCCTCTAACAAGTCATTCGTTAATTTTACTTGGTAGTTCATATATGAAATCTCGTTCTAGCAATTGAAAGATCTACAGTTTCACTTGTTTCAGCTTTTTTCAGTTGTTCCAAAATTTCTAAACTTGCTTTTAATCGATCATAATCTTCAATATCAATTACAACATATTTCCCTCTTCCATTTTTCGTTAAGAATACTGGTTGGTCATTGGTAACTTCGTTCAAAACTTGGTTATAGTTACGCAAATCAGATACAGGCTTAATGTTCATCATAATCATCATCCTCCTGTAAATATTGTACTATATTTTACGAACAATTTACAGCATATTTCTTTATCAATGCCACTTCACCCATCTTACCCAAGCCCACGACTTACCTCTGGTGTAGCGTGTAGAATAAACGCCACCATTATCAGCAAAAAGAAAATAGGACAAAGTTTCCTATTGTTCCTCAAATAAAACCATCTTCTAATCTGATTTTAGTACAAGTGATGGGTTGAAAAACAGGCCAACACTTATTACGCTATCGAAAAACCGATTTTTTAATGAGAGAGTATAGCCATCATTTTTTCAAGTAAGCTGTCTTGCGGTTCGACAATCATATCGGGCAAGAGTTGATTCTCCGGCAGCACGTTCTGACGTCTATTGAGCCAAATCACCTGCCATCCTGCAGCTTTTGCGCCCATAATATCATTTTGGTATGAATCACCAACATACAGTAACTCATTTGGCGAAGCTTGAATATCCCTAGCAGCCTTTAAAAATAGCTTCTTATTCGGTTTGGCAATCCCTTGTTCTGATGAAATAAAGATGCGGTTCTCTGGAATCCATTGTTGAAGCGCTAGTTGTTTGATTTTCATACGCTGGTGGGCACTAGGTCCATTCGTTATGATCCCCATCGTTATATTTGACCGATAACACAAGTCTAATGTTGCTCGTACATCATCAAGCAGCGTGATTTTTTGTTGATACGCAAAATAGCTTTTTTGAAACGCCGCAGCTTCGGTCGAAGTGATTTGATAACCAAAATCAGCCATTGCTTGCTGAATACGGTAATGGTGCATATCAGAAACACTGATCGTCCCCGCTTCGGTGTCATGGAATACTGTATCACTATGGACACGGCTTCGTTGATAAAGTGCGGGGATTGGGATGTCGTATAAGGCGAAATGATCATGATAGGCTTGAGAAAAAGGCTGTAACTGATCATAAAGTGTATCATCAAGGTCGAAAAAAACAGCTTTCATGTTGGCTCCTTAAAAAGTAAAATTTTATGTATCTAAAACATCAATGCCATTTTCACAAAATCATTAGTAACAACTATTTTACCACGTCAATGCATTTTTTTATTCCTTATAGTTTGGAAAAATAAAACTAACAGACTACTATATTTATTGAATTGATAGTCAGCCATAAAGATATATCCTTTATATAAAAAGGACCATTATACGTTTTTATTATAAACAGATAACCAAATATTGAATATTACATTTCTTTGCAGCAACTTTGAAACAAAATTGTTTACTTGTTGCAATTTATAGAATTAAACAATAAAACCAGTACCATCATCTGATACTTGTTATAAAAATTCTAACTATATTATCTCAAAAATCAAGTGCCCACAAAAAAACAAGTTTTCAATACTAAATATCTATATTTAACGTACCAGTTACCAAAATTTCATTTTTCACTTCTTTCAATAATCCCCTCTTTCTCCAATTACTTAACTATATATTCATTAATATAAAAAAAAAGATACCATATGATCAGGACGTCATTTTTGTGATACGTATCCAAAAACGCGAAAGCTACTGATCTACACCAATATCTTTCGCGTTTGCCTTACTTCCGATACATCTTCAATTCCAAAAATACTTCATTAATTCATATTCATCATCTTCAATGCAGTTCTTTCACTGATCTTCATAAATGGCAAATAAATGAACACACCCATTATAATAATGATTAATTGAACAATAACCGCTCTCCAATCTCCACCGGTTGCTAAAAACCCACTGAGCAATGGTGGTGTTGTCCAAGGAATCAAAACAACTGTATGATTCATAAGACCTAAAGCAGTCGCATAATAAGCGATAATCAATCCCAAAGAAGGTAATAGTACGAATGGGATCATTAGTGGCAGGTTAAATACGATAGGGTAACCAAAAATCACCGGTTCATTAATATTAAAAATTCCCGGAGCTGTTCCTAATTTAGCCACACTTTTGGTTGCACGATGTTTCCCAAAAATAATTGTGGCCAAAATCAACGAAATTGTACTCCCGATTCCACCGATCATGCCAAAAGTCGGTATAAATACATTAGTTATAATATTGGGTATTTCTGCTCCATTTTGAAGTGCCAACATATTTTCATTCATATTGATCAAAGCAACAGGCATTAATAAAACACCATTAACAATGGTTTGGTGGATTCCTAATGTAAACAGGAAATTCCCAATACTGTATATCAATATCGCGCCCCATAATGAAGTATTGATGCCGCGTAGTGGTTCCTGAATAAATTTAGCAACTAGATCCAATAGATTGGTATCAAAGACTGTTAATAAAATTAAAGAGAAGCCGGCAAAAATTGAAACAACTAACATTACAGGAATCAACACATTAAATGATTTTCCAACTGCTGGTGGAATATCATCTCCTAGGTTAATTTCCAGTTGTTTAATGGCTGATATTCTGATAAATAATTCAGTTGAAAGCAAGCCAACGATGATACCTGCGAACATCCCTTGTGTTCCTAAGTCGCTAAATCGCATGATACCAATGACATCCACTGCAGATTCAGCATCAATTGGTGTAACTGTCGTTGCAAAAGGCATGATTACGACCAATACCGAAAGCGCCAAGCCTGTAGCTGCAATCGGATTTTTAAAGTCTTTATTCTTTGACAAACAATATGCAATCATTGGCGCTAGTAAGATACTGGATATATTCAAAGTTCCGTTCGTTACCATCTTCCCCCAATATTGAGCAGTCCATAGACTATCTTCTTGCCAGAACCATGGAAAGACAACATTATTGATCAAAACAGCCATGCCTGCCAAAATAAAGAAGGGCATGAGTATAGCGAAAGCATCTCGAAGTGAACGTAAGTGCACTTGATTACCGAACTTAGCGGCAACGACTGTGAATTTATCTAAATATTTATTCTCTTCCATTTCTTTCTCCCTTTCTATCTCATATCTTTAAAGTTCTTCCCCATTACTTTCAATCGTGTTTTTCATCCAATAAAAACTTTTCTTAGGAATGCGTCTTAGATCTTTTAAATCATGATTTTCTCTATTCACATAAACCATGCCGTACCTTTTTCTCATGTCACCTTGTGAACTTAAAATATCAATCAATCCCCATCCCAAGTACCCAAGCAATTCTACGCCATCATATGCAACGGCGTCCTTCATCGCCTGTATATGAATTTTATGATAGTCGATTCGATAATCGTCTTGAATTTCGTTTATACCATCCCAATATTCTTTGACACCAATCCCATTTTCATTGATAAAAAGCGGCATCTTATATCGGTTACTCATTTTTGCCAATATGTTTCTCAAGCCAAGTGGGTCAATTTGCCAGCCCCAATCTTTTGACGCTTCTAAATACGGATTTTGGGCATATCCTTTTTCCCAATAGTAATTGACAGGCGTATTATCTGGAATCAGACTGGCATCTACCGTATGTGAAGCATAATAACTAAACGCTAAAAAATCATTTTTTGTTTTTGCGAGTTCAGCTAAATCTCCTTCTCGTAAAATGTGTAATAGACCCGCATTTTCCATAAATGCCACTACTTCTTTAGAATAAAAACCATTTACAAACACCTCCAGTAAGTTATGATTCAAGAATTCATCTAATTGCCGGGTTGCAAAAACATCTTCCGGTTTTGACGTTAATGGATAAAACTCCATATATGTCAACATTCCACCGACTAAACAATCTGGAAAATTTGCTTTTACATAATTTGAAAAAAGTACATGAGACATCATCACATGATGACTAATCGTATATAACTCCTCAAGGGTTTGTTCCCCTTTAAGATACCCACTATATTTAAACGCTTTCGTTGTACTGTATAAATTTTGCTCATTCAAAGTCAGCCAATATTTCACCTTGTGTCCAAAACGTTTCACCATTTCTTTCCCATATCGCACAAAAGCGTCTACAACATGTCTATCCAAAAAACCATTGTATGTCTCGGCCAAGTGTAACGGCATATCAAAATGATACAAACAAATACAAGGTTCAATTCCTCGGTTGATCAGCTCATCAATAAACTGATCATAAAAAGCAATACCTTCTTCATTAAATCCCCCATCTCCCCGAGGATTCACGCGACTCCACGATATTTGAAACCGATAACAGTTCATGCCCATTTCTTGCATTAGATCAAAATCTTCCTTATACCGATGATAACTATCCGTTGCCACTTTCCAATCAGAAGCAAATTCGGTCGCTTCTCTCACATCATAAACTGAACGCCCTTTTCCACCCTCATTCCATGCGCCTTCTGTCTGCATACTCGAGACAGAGTTTCCCCATAAAAATCCTTCTTTCAATACCGCTCTCTGACTTTTCATCAAATTCCTCCTTCACCTTTATAAGCAAAATGTATCAGAGTAGACATACAGCAACAATGGTTCTAGCTCAGTAAAAAACCTGTTTTTGACCAAAAAACAAATGAAAAAACGAGCTACTACATATAAATAGAGAAATGACGATACTTCAAGGATTTATAGACACTATCATCAATATTTTGCTATAATCGAAAAAACAACCGCTTTCATTTTCAAGAAAGGAGGAAGGAATTTGTTATTTACTTACGAACGGATCCAACAGTTAAACGATTTAGAATTTATTGTGTACAGCACGATTTTAAGCCTAGAAAAGCAAATTATTCATATGAAAATAAGAACATTGGCTGATGAAGCACATGTATCAACAACAGTCATCCTTAATTTTTGTAAAAAAATGGATTGCGACGGGTGGGCTGATTTTAAGTCAAAATTTAAAGAACATACGAAGAAACAAGCAAACACGAAGACAACAGCAGCACAACCAATTATTCAATATTTTAAAATGTATGATCAAAATAAAACATTAAAAGAGAGCATAAATAACGTCATTCGTATAGTTCATCAATCGCGAAAAGTGATGTTTATTGGTGCTGGTCCATCAGGTGTGCTAGCAAAATATGGTGCACTCTATCTTTCCAGTATGGGTAAATCTGCTCAGTATATCGATACACCATACTATTCAATACCTGAAGATGATTTTCATGATACAGTCATTATCGCGCTCTCTGTGTCGGGTGAAACCAAAAGCGTCATCAATCGCTTAACTCGTTTTAAATTATTAAAAGCGACCATTATTTCTATAACGAACAATAAAAATAATACAATGGCGAAAATGTCGGACGTCTCCTTAACCTACTATGTTCCTCATGAAGAATTTATGATTTCTGAGCGAACTCAACAAATCCACGTTACTGCGACTACTCAAATTCCAGTTTTACATTTTATTGAATATATCTCAAAGCAAATTCATCAATTAAATGAGTATTTATAATAGAAGACATTATAATCAGCTTAAACCCAAATATAACCTTCCTCTATCATCTTCTATCATACTCATATGTATCTTCCGTCTTTTTTATTATTAACTATTTGGTATATTATGATATATTTTTTATGATAACTATTCCACTAATCCATATAAAAAGGCAACAAAGCTAGCGTTAAATGCGAGCTTTGTTGCCTTTATTTTTTCTAGATAAATCTTAGCTAAATTAGAATAAGACTAGAGGTAAGAATACCTTTTCTTGCCAACTGATTACTTCCGATACATCTTCAACTCCAAAAATAAATCATTATAGATACCCAAATACTCAGACCCTAGATTCTCATAGACCTCCAAGTGCTGCATCAGTTCATCTGACGGATAGAATTGTTCATCTTCCGTGATTTCATCTGGCAACAAGGCCATTGCGGCTTCATTTGGTGTTGAATAGCCAATGTACTCCGCATTTTGCGCAGCATTCTCTGGTTCCAACATGAAATTCAAGAAGGCATAGGCACCTTCCTCATTTTGCGATGTTTTTGGAATGACCATATTGTCAAACCACAGATTTGAGCCTTCCGAAGGGATCACATAATGGATATGCTCGTTTTCGTACATCATATCGGCTGCTTCTCCTGAGAAAGTCACAGCCACAGACGCTTCTTCATTGGCCATGTACATCTTGATTTCATCAGCTACGATGGCTTTGATATTTGGCGTCATTTCTCGCAATTTATTGAAGGCCTCTTGCAATTCAGTATCATTCTTACTATTCAAAGAATACCCTAGACTGTCTAATCCCAATCCAATGACTTCTCGTGCGCCATCGATCAACATGATACTGTCTTTCAACTCTGGCTTCCAAAGATCATCCCATTCAGTGATCTCACCTTCATCAAAGAACTTGTCATTGTACACGATCCCTAAAGTTCCCCAAAAGTACGGGATCGAATATTGATTACCTGGATCGAAACTAAGGTCTAAGAAACGGGCGTCAATATTATCTAAGCCTTTGATTTTGTTGTGATCCAATGGTTTCAACAAATCTTCTTCCATCATCTTTTGAATCATGTATTCACTAGGAATCGCAATATCATACGAAGTACCGCCTTGTTGGATCTTCGTGAACATGGCTTCGTTTGAATCAAAGGTTTCATAATTGACTTTATAGCCTGTTTCTTCTTCAAATTTGGTCAATAGATCCGGATCGATGTAATCGCCCCAGTTGTAGATATTCAAGACTTTGGCCCCCGCCATGCCAGAAGAATGTTCTAGTTCACGGACACCGAAGAGCAAAATAAGGACGATCGCAACAATGCCGATAAGCAAAGATTGTAGTCGTTTCATCGCAGATTTGCCACCTCCACTTGATTCCGGCGGTTTTTCCGCAATTTTTTCGAGACGTTTTCTTTACTGATAAAGTAATAACCAACCACGAGAATCATTGAGAACAAGAAGACCAGCGTGCTTAATGCATTGATCTCCAAACTGATGCCTTGTCGAGCCCGGGAATAGATTTCAACGGACAATGTGCTGAAGCCGTTGCCTGTGACGAAGAAGGTCACCGCAAAGTCGTCTAATGAATACGTAAATGCCATAAAGTACCCAGCAATGATTCCTGGTGTTAAGAAAGGCAAAATGATATTTTTGATGACTTGCAAATTGTTGGCGCCTAAATCACGGGCGGCATCGATCATCGAATCATTCATTTCTTGCAATTTCGGCAGGACCATCAAAACAACGATTGGAATACTGAAAGCCACATGGGACAGTAGAACACTAAAGAATCCCAAACTGAACCCGCGGAATAAACTGCCAACCATTGTAAAGAAAATCAAAAAACTAGCACCGATGATGACATCTGGAGATACCAACAAGATATTATTCAAGCTCAATAAGGCTGTCCGCGTCCGACGTTTTTTTGTATAGTAAATGCCCATTGCCCCAAAGGTACCAATGGCTGTAGCCAATAAAGCCGACAAGAAAGCCAACATAAAGGTATTCAACACAATGATCATCAACCGGGTATCTTGAAAAACGGACTGGTAATGTTCAAATGTAAACCCAGTAAATTCGTTCATCGTTCCGCCATCATTGAAGGAATAGAAAATCAAATAGAAAATCGGCACATACAATAAAATAAACACCAGGATCAAATACAGATTCGACCAGCGAAATTTTCTCATTTACGTTGCCCCCCTTTCTTTTTCTCACCTGTCAGCAACATCACGATAAACATTGCAATAATCAAGATCACGCCAATCGTGGAGCCCATTCCCCAGTTTTGTGTCACAAGGAAGTGCTGCTCAATGGCTGTACCTAATGTGATCACACGATTACCACCAATCAGACGTGTCAACATAAACAAGGAAAGAGATGGAATAAAGACGGCTTGCACGCCACTTTTGACCCCATTCAGCGACAATGGGAAAATGACCCGACGGAAAGTTTCAAAACTATTCGCGCCTAGATCACGACTGGCACTGATCAAAGAAGGATTCAATTCTTCTAACGCGTTGAAGATTGGCATGATCATAAACGGCAGTTCGATATAGACTGCCACCGTCAAGAAGCTGAAATCAGTAAACAGGATCTGCTTAGGCCCGACGCCCATGATTTCCAAGAAGTTATTGACACTGCCATGGATCCCAAAGATCCCAATGAAGGCATAAGCTTTCAACAATAAATTGACCCAAGTCGGTAAAATGATCAGTAACAACCATAAATCTTTGTGTCGCAACTTGGTCAAGAAATAGGCTGTTGGATAACTGATGACCAAGGTGATCACTGTGATCAAAAACGCATACCAGACCGAGTTCAGTGTCATGATCAGGTATTTCCCTGAACCTAAGTAACTTTGATAATTGACCAGTGAAAAATGGCCATTCATATCAAAAAAGGATTGATAAATGATCAATAATACTGGTGCGATGACAAATAGCAATAACCAAAAGATATAGGGTATCGCATAAAAACGACGCATTTTCGCCAATGTGCTTCCCTCCTAATCTTCGTAGCTTTCTAAACGTGCATCAAAGTCTTCTTCAGACTCATTGAACCGCATGACATGGATATCCTCAGGCTCAAAGGACAAGCCGATTTTGCTGCCTTCAACAGCTTTACGTGTGGAATGGACCATCCATTCATTGCCTTGCTCATCATAACAAATAATTTCATAGTGGACACCACGGAACAGTTGGGTATCAACTTCCACCACTAACTTGCCTTTATCCAACGTTGTCAAACTCAAGTCTTCTGGACGGATCACGATCTCAACAGCTTCATTCGGCCGCATCCCGCCATCCACACACTCAAATCGCTTACCCACAAATTCCACGATATTGTCTTCGATCATCGTGCCATTGACAATATTGCTTTCGCCAACGAAATCCGCTACAAAGTGATTGATTGGTTCGTCATAAATATCAACTGGCGTACCACTTTGCACGATTTTCCCTTTGTTCATGACAAAGATCTCATCACTCATCGCCAATGCTTCTTCTTGGTCGTGGGTGACAAAAATAAACGTGATGCCCAAGCGCTGCTGCAATTCCCGCAATTCATATTGCATGTCTGTCCGCAATTTCAAGTCCAATGCCGATAAAGGTTCATCCAACAGCAAGACTTTTGGTTCATTGACGATTGCCCGAGCAATCGCTACCCGTTGCCGCTGACCACCAGACATTTCGCTGATCTCACGATTTTCGTATCCTGGCAGCTGGACCAGACGCAAGGCATCTAAGACTTTTTGCTTGATTTCATCTTTAGGCAGTTTTTTGATCCGCAAACCAAATGCCACATTTTCAAAAACATTCATATGCGGAAATAGCGCATAATCCTGAAAGACCGTATTGACTTGGCGCTGATTTGCCGGCACATCATTGATGCGTTGCCCATCGAAATAAACATCGCCTTCCGTCGCTTCTGTGAACCCGGCAATGATTCGTAAAATCGTTGTTTTCCCACAACCGGAAGGGCCTAGCAACGTATAAAAACGCCCTTCTTCTATATCAAAATCAACACTTTTCAACACTGTTTCATCATCAAAACGCTTCACGACATTGTTGAATGAAATAATTGTTTTTCCCACACTTCTTCCCCCTGTACTTATAAATAAGAATCCGTGACGACAACTAGCACACGGCTTTTTTGGCGCCCGATATTTTTTAATTGATGCGGTTCTGTGGCCTGATAATAGACCGATTGTCCTTTGCGGGCTTTGTATTGTGTATCCCCCAAAGTCAATGCGATGGTGCCATCTAACACATAGATAAATGTTTCTGCTAACGATGGTTCAAACGTTTTGTACTCGCCTTCTTTTTCGAAGGTCAAGAGGATCGGTTCCATCTCTTTTTCGTTGGAATCAGAAATCAGCCACTTGAGTTCATAGCCATTTTCTTCATCAACATAACGGGTACTGTCTTCATCACGATAAACGATTTGGTGATGGGCTTGATCTTCTCGGAAAAACTCTTCCGGCGTTACACCCAAGACTTCCAATATTGTAAAAAAAGTTTCCATTGATGGCGAGCTTAAATCTCGCTCGAGCTGAGAAAGATACCCTTTCGTCAAGTCGGTACGTTCCCCTAGCTCTTCCTGAGTTAGATTTTTTTGGATTCGCAGATTACGCAGCTTATCGCCAATTTCCATAGGCTTCTCCTCCTAAACAGGTACACCTTTGCAAAAAAGTTTGCTATAAGTAAACTCCATGTTTAATTTCACCTTTTCCAGTATACAAATATTTGCAGAAAACACAAGTATTTTTTATTAGAATACTGTCTTTTTTTCTCTGTTAGGTGCAATGTACGCTCCGCGCTTTGCCATGCCAATCCACAACCACTTATTTTAGTGTATCGAAGAAGCCTAGATTTGGACATTTTTTTGTTTCTATTTAAAAATGACTACTGAACAAAACGTTTTGTCGCTTCAAGAATCAAAAATTGAAGCGCTTATGGTATTATGGGTACAAACAATCAAAGGAGGGTCATAAATGACCAATTTTTCTACGTTCCGCGTATACAATGAACCAACATTTACAGCTGCTGTGAGAAAAGCAGCATTGACTGATCTACCTGAAGGCGACGTTCTTGTCCGGGTTGACTATTCTGATGTCAATTATAAAGATGCTTTAGCAGCGAAAGAAAACGGCGGGGTGATCCGCAGCTATCCCATGACGCCAGGGATCGATTTGGCTGGCGAAGTCATCGACAGTCAATCCGCTGCTTTCTCCGCAGGCGATCAAGTCTTACTGACGGGATACGGCCTCGGTGTTTCCCACCCTGGCGGTTATAGCCAATTCCAGCGGGTCCCCGCTGACTGGTTGATCAAAAGACCAGCTGGTTTGTCAGCGAAAGATAGTATGGTTTATGGCACTGCTGGTTTCACCGCTGCTTTAGCCGTCCAATCCCTAGAAGAATTACAGCTTGAAGCTTCGGCACCTATTTTAGTGACCGGCGCCAGCGGTGGCGTAGGCAGTGTCAGTATTGCTTTATTAAACAAATTAGGGTATCGCAACATCATTGCCCTTTCCCGCAAAAAAGAAGCACAATGGTTGCTGGACTTAGGTGCCACTGCAATCATGACACCTGATGAAGTGATGCCGGAGAAAATCAAACCTCTGGCCAAACAACAATTTGCTGCTGTGATCGATACCGTTGGCGGCGAGCTGATCAGCGGCTTACTACCACAGATTGCTTACGGTGGGGGTGCATTCTTGTGCGGTAATGCTGGCGGCATCAAAATGGAAACCACGGTATTGCCCTTTATTTTACGCGGGATCCGTATAGTCGGCATTGATTCTGTCAATGTCTCACATGAGGTACGAAACCTGATCTGGGGGAAATTAGCTGCTGACTGGTCAGTGTGTGATCGATTGCACACCCAAGAAATCATCTTGGACCAATTACAAGACACCTTAGCTGCCTTGTTAGCAGGCAGCCACCAAGGCAGAACCATCGTAAAGGTGGCTGCCGAGAAATGAACATTTTGATTACCGCCGGTGGAACATCTGAAAGAATCGATGATGTCCGAGCGATCACCAATCATTCAACAGGTGCTTTGGGTCAAGCACTGGCGCAGGCATGGCTTGATGATCCGACTTGTCAAATCGATTATGTGACGACAAGAACAGCCAAACAGCCGCAAGCAGATCCGCGCTTGACATTACATCTGATTGAAGGAACCAATGATCTTTTCAATACCTTGCAGCATCTGCTGACAACAAAAACCTATGATGCAGTCATCCATAGTATGGCCGTCAGTGATTTTACACCGGCTGCAAGTTTTTCAGAACAGGCTTTTTATCAAGCTTTGAATCAGGCATTGCCGCATTTCGACAACCAAGTAACACCTGCACTGATCGAAGAAGTACTTGCTGCAGAAAAACAGACAAGCGGCAAAATTTCTTCAGATACTGATCATTTGTTTGTTGTTTTAGAAAAAACCCCAAAAATGATCCAAATCATCAAACAATTACAACCTGACACACTATTGGTGGGTTTTAAATTATTGACCAATGTCAGCAAAGAAGCGTTATTTGCCGTTGCCCAAGCCAGTTTGCGCAAAAGTCAGGCCGATTATGTACTGGCCAACGACTTGCAGCAGATTCACGGAACCCAGCATATCGGGTATTTATTGAATCAAGCTGGCGAAGTTGCCCAAGGAAAAACCAAAGCCGAACTGGCCGCTTTGATCGTCACGACACTGCAACATGACCTGCATTCTGCCTAACACCTATACAAAGGAGAAACAGCTATGGAACAAAAACATGTACTACTTGGCATCAGCGGCAGTATCTCTGCCTATAAAGCCGCTGACCTAACCAACGAATTAACAAAGAAAGGGTATGCGGTCGATGTCTTGATGACGAAGAACAGTACCCAATTTATTACACCATTGACATTGCAATCATTAGCCAAACGACCGATCCATGTCGATGTCATGCAGGAAAATCAACCCGACCGTATCAACCATATCGAATTGGCTAAACAAGCGGACTTGTTTTTATTGGCGCCAGCCAGTGCCAATCTCATCGGCAAACTCGCCCACGGTTTGGCGGACGACCTGATTTCAACGGTTGCTTTGGCATTGCCCTTATCCGTACCGCGTCTGATTGCACCGGCCATGAACACTGTCATGTATCAAAACCCGATCGTACAACGAAATCTCGCCATTTTACACGAAGTCGGTTTCGAAGAAATCGATCCGCGGGAAGCTTTGTTGGCATGTGGGGATTTTGGTAATGGTGCCCTTGCTGCCACCGAAACGATTGTAGAAAAAGCTGTTGCAGCTTTAGAAACTCGGAGTGTCTAACATGAAAAAACGATCAACCTTTGACTTAGTCTTGACCGCATTCTTTTTAGGTATTTTGATTTTATTGGCTTCTGTTCCCTTTTTGGGTTTTATCCCGTTAGGTCCTATCAATGCAACAACCATGCATATTCCCGTGATCATTGCCTCGATTATTTTAGGCCCGCGGATCGGCGGATTCTTAGGTGGCGCTTTCGGACTCATCAGCATGATCCGCTCAACCTTGATCATCACACCGCTGTCTTTCGTCTTTTCTCCCTTCGTACCTTTATACGGCACTGATCAAGGCAGTTGGAAAGCCGTTCTCGTTGCGTTGATTCCCCGCATTTTGATTGGCGTTGCGCCTTATTTTGTCTTTAAAGGTTGTCAAAAAATGTGGAAAAACAAACAACAGAGTCTGTCATTGTTACTGGCAGGCATCGCTGGTGGTTTAACCAATACGATTCTTGTCATGAATTTGATTTATTTCTTGTTCCATCAAGAATACGCTGCAGTTGTTGGTAAAGCGGGCAACGCGATCTACGCTGCGATATTGGGCGTGATCTTCACACAAGGCATCCCAGAAGCGATGGTGGCTGGGATCGCGACAATGGCCGTTGCCAGTGTTCTGCTTCGGCTTGTAACAAACCGAAATAAAAATCGGATATAAAAAAACGACGTATGATCAATTCATGATCATACGTCGTCTTCTTTGTTAAAATGTCTGACTCACCTGTAATGCTTCGACCAATTGCTGATATTGATCTTCCGTTAAATAGTCTTGATAAAAGCTCAGATAAAAGTCAATGTCTTCTTGACTCATTTGGCCAGACAGCCCGCTGACTTCTTCAAGCAAGGCATCAAATTCATCATCGGTCAGCATAAATGAAGTCCAGTCATCTGAAGTCGACGTATCTGCATCATCGTAACTATCATCCCAGCTATCATATGTTGAAAACAATTCTTCTGCTTCGATCACATCTTCTGCAGCTGGAATAATGACCGATTGCTGACTCTCTTTGCCGGTAAATGTGACTGTCATCCCTAGTGCGAGTTGTGATGCATCGGCCTGTACCAGATCAATGACCATCGTTTGTTTATTGCTATTCGTATTGACAGTGGTTTTGATTGTGATTTCCGAAACCGCATCAAGCACTGATTGCAGCGCATCTATCTGTGTATCTTGATCTTGCGCTTTGGCGTAGGTGAGATAATCCGTCAACTCTGCTTTGGTGAAGGTATGACTGATCTCGTCACCATCTTTCTCAAAAGAATCTCGATCTAACGTCTTCAAATAGTCAGCAAAGGTGTCACTATTGAAGGTCCCTAGCATTGGCAAGATCGTAGAATCTTCCGTTTTGCTTGTGTCTGCTGTTCCCTCTAAATAACTATCTAAATCCGCATCATCTATACGAATAAATTTGCCTTCCAGATCGGTCGCTCCTGGTGTAGTTTGATAACTACTGTCCCCATAAGCCACTACATACCCCATCAATGTTTGATAAATATCAGCAGATAGATATGCCGTATCCGAGGTAGTATCTAAAATCATTGAAATAGGCAGTTCTTGCCCGCCAAATCCGACTGTCATATCCAACGATACAGCATCCGTGTCTGGGTCTTGCACAACAGTTCCAGTCACCTTCGTTCCAACGATTTGCGACATGATCATTGAAGCATAGATATTGGCTGCTTCATCAGACGTTTGACCATCCCCCATATCGAATGTATCGATCGTCATCGAAAAGTCTCCCCCATGGAACGCTTGCTTGGTTGTCAACGCTTCAGAAAATTGTTCCTGCGGCAACTTGGTACATGCACCTAATACAGCCATCAACCCAACAACTAAAAACACTTTAAGCCATTTTCTCATTCTACTCACTTCCCTTCGCATTTATTGTACCGAACTCCCATGTGCCTTACAATTGATAAACCTTGATAAAAAAAAGCAAACAGCGGAATGACTGTTTGCCTAAGCTATTTATGCATGCGCACCAATGATCCGTACTTCTGTTTCTAATGTCACATCGAATTTCTCTTTGATGACTGCTTGGATATGTGCAATCAACTCGACATAATCCGTGGCCGTTGCATGATCCACATTCACAATAAATCCGGCATGTTTTTCGGAGATTTGGGCGCCGCCCCACTTCAATCCTTGCAAGCCCGCTTCTTGGATCAACGCACCCGTGAAATGGCCTTTTGGACGCTTGAAGACACTGCCGCAAGATGGATATTCCAATGGCTGCTTTTCTTGACGCAATGCCGTCAATTCGTCCATCCGCTTTTTGATCTGCTCTTGGGGACCTTCAGCTAATGCAAAGCGTGCCGTGAGAATCACGGCTTGCTGCTCTTGCAATGCACTGTGGCGGTAAGCAAAGTCCATCTCAGCTTGATGATAGGTCACGATCTGGCCATCGGCCAATAAGACATCACAAGAAACAAACACATCTTGGATCTCGCCTTCATAAGCGCCGGCATTCATAAAGACAGCACCACCTACGCTTCCGGGAATCCCGCAGGCAAATTCAAAACCTGTCAATGATTCATGGAGTGCCACATAGGTCGTATCGATCAACTTGGCTCCAGCTGCTGCGGTGATGGTCGTTCCTTCTACCGAGATCTCATTCATTTCCGCCAACATGATCACAACACCACGAATACCCCCATCACGAACGATCAAATTACTCGCATTACCAAGCACAAGCCATGGTATCCCTTCGTTGCGACAATAATCGACCAGTTGTTTGACTTCATCAGCTATCTTTGGAAAAGCCAAAATATCTGCTGGCCCTCCCGTCTTAGTGTACGTATAATTCATCAAGGGTTCATCTTTTAATAAAGCAATTTTGGGAAATTGCGTAATCATTTCTTCTTTATTCACAAAAAAAGTTCCTTTCGCTTTCACATTCTGTTTTATTTTAGCATGTTCGCGAAAAAGTTGCTACCTCTTGCCCAAACAGCCTGCAACAATCCCTTCCTTTGATATTCTGCCGATTTTAGGTAAAATGAATTGAAGCAAGAACATGAGGAGGATACAGAATGAAATTTATTTCCTGGAATGTCAATGGCCTCAGAGCCATCGTCAAAAAGAATTTTTATGAAGCATTTGCCGCACTTGATGCTGATTTCTTTTGTTTGCAAGAAACCAAACTGCAAGAAGGGCAAATCGAACTTGATTTACCAGGCTATCATCAATATTGGCATTATGCCGAAAAGAAAGGCTATTCTGGCACTGCGATTTTCGCAAAAGAACCCGCTTTATCTGTCAATTATGGTATTGGTGAAGCCGCTCATGATACAGAAGGACGGGTCATTACTTTGGAATACAACGATTTCTACTTGGTGACTTGTTATACACCAAATTCTCAAAATGAACTCAAGCGCTTAGACTACCGAATGACTTGGGAAGAAAGTTTTCTCAGGTATCTTGATTCCTTGAAGGTCCAAAAACCAGTGATTTTGTGTGGCGACTTAAACGTGGCCCATCAAAATATCGATATCAAAAATTGGAAAACCAACCAAAAGAATGCCGGATTTACCCCCGAAGAACGAGGGAAGTTCTCAACCCTTTTGGCTGCTGGTTATACTGATACCTTCCGCTACTTTTATCCTGAACTAGAAGGCGTATATTCTTGGTGGAGTTATCGCTTCAATGCCCGCCAAAATAATGCCGGTTGGCGCATCGATTACTTTGTTGTTTCCGATGACTTAAAAGACCGCTTGGTGGATGCGAAGATCCATACAGATATCTTGGGCAGTGATCATTGTCCAGTTGAATTGCAATTATCTTAATCAAAAAGCAGCCTAGGCTGCTTTTTTGATTGCCTGCAAATCAATTGATATCCTACCCAGCAATTAAGGCTTTCTTGAATTTCTTTATTTTCTTGATTGCCCAGTCATAGTGACTAGCAGTCGATGATACAAAGTAGCTGCCTAATGTGCTGCCGCCTACCCACAAGAACACCTTCTTTGTGAATAGTTGATCCGTTGAGAAGTCTGCCAAAAGCGCCATGACACGTTCATGGCTGGCTTGAAACAGCATCAACGCTTCTTGATAGCTGCTGTCTTGGTTTTCCTCTTGAAAGGCGTCATTCATCGCGCCATAGTTGCGCCAATTATAGCCCTCTCGCAGAAACAGTTTTGCCTCCCCCTGTTGATTGCTTACAACCCAATCGATCAGCAGTTTATGCCATTCGTGCAAATGGATCAAGACATCATGAATGTTTTGATCTCGCTGCCAATGGGCGCCTTTTTCTTTGGAAAGATCAAATGAAAAAGGTTGATTGATTTCTTCGGGTGTCAATGATCCCAGCAAGTTGATCAATTCGGTATATTTGCTGGTACTCGCTTCGATCAATGTGGCTTTCGTTGTTGGTCTTGCCATATCATCATCCTCCGTTTTCTATGATTATAGCATGGGCCCATCATTTGTGAAAACAGTATCATTCTTTCTTTCCATATCCTAAAAACCGTACGCCGCATTTAGAAGCATCTCGCGTGCGTCCAATGAACAATTACTTAATTTTGCCTAAACCTGCAAGATCGAGTCGTTTTTCTAAAAGAAATTGTGCTAAAATGACAGGTGAGGTGAAGGCTATGAATTTTATCGCAATGGACTTTGAAACGGCGAATTATCAAAAACATAGTGCCTGTTCATTGGCATTGGTCATGGTGCGAGAAAGCAAAATCGTTGGCGAGTATTATACATTGATCCAACCAGAAACAGATTTCTTTTGGAAAAACATCCAGATCCACGGGATTCATCCCGAAGATGTACAGGATGCGCCGAAGTTTCCTGAAGTGTGGCAGAAGATCCAACAATATTACCATTTAAATAGTTTAGTGGTCGCCCACAATGCAGGCTTCGATAATGGCGTCCTTGCTGGCTGCTTGGATTATTATGGACTGACTCAGCCCAACTTCATGTCCTTGTGTACCGTACGTACAAGTCGCAAATTATATCCGGAATTTACCAACCACAAATTAAATACGGTCTGTGAGCAATTACAGATTCCCCTTTTGAATCATCATGATGCCCTAGAAGATAGTCGTGCCTGTGCCCAGATTTTGCTGCGGCAGGAACACGATTTTGGCATTGAACCACTAAAAAAACTTGTATTGGTCAAATAATCGATGCACAAAGACCTTGAGTCCGTATATGGTCTCCTTGATCAGTCTATTAAAGCAGCAACAACCGCAAAGAGCCCAAACTGGTTCTTTTGCGGTTGTTGCTGCTTTTCATTCGAATGTTGCGCCTATATCAAATCGATCCAATAACGCCGCAACAGAGCACCATCACTAGGATCCTTGATTTCCTCAGCAAAGCGACCGCCATTTGCTTCGATCACTTTCGCTGATCCGACATTTTCTTTGTCACAGATTACCAAAACTTTCGTCAATCCTTCCGCTTTGGCTTGCTGCAGACCAGCTTTGAGCATTGCTGCGCCAAGTCCTTTTTGACGCTGATCTGGTTTTACAGAATAACCGATATGCCCACCATAATCCCGCAAGAAGGCATTGAGTGCCAATCGCAGATTCAGTAAGCCGACAATTTGTCCATCTTCAAGAGCAGCATATGTTTTGGCCGGAACAAATCCTTCTGGTACAGTATCTTTCGACGCAAAAAGCGGCAACTCTGCCAGCCATTGAGCAGCAGATGCGGCTTGTGCCAATCCTGCACCGCCATGGATAACCTCACCACGGTCCATAAACGCTTTCCGATAAAGTGTCACTTGCGCTTCATCTGATTGTGTCACTTCTCTCAATTCCATACCGCACCTCCTCTGGTTTAATCAAATAACCGTGCCATCATCAAGACATCCACTTTGTCGCCTTCTTTTGTTTGCACAGCTTGTTTCATACACCCTTCAGTGACAAAAGCAAATTTCTGATACAGTCCGATTGCCCGTTGATTTCTCGTTTGAACAGTTAATTCGATGCGTGTCAGAACACCACATGCACTGACCCAAGCAAGCAACTCTTCCAATAAGATAGTACCTAGACCCAATCCCCAATACTCTTTAAGGATCGAAATACCAACTTCCCCCACATGTGCCAGCTGATGTTCATTATGGCCTTTGATCGATGCCAAGCCTATCACCGTATCCCCATCTAAGGCAAGCAACAGCATATAGTTGTCTGCTTCAGCCAATGCCTCAAGCTCTTGTGCTAACAGGGCTTCCGGCAGTGCCAAGCCATTGTCATCCATCAGCAGAAAGTCTGTTTCCAGCGCCAGTTGCTGGCTGGCTGCTAGTACACCGGCTGCATCGGCCCCTTGTGCTTCTCGAATGTCCAACTGAATCTCAGTCATGATCTGCACCCCAAAGTTGCTGGATCCGGGTCAAAAAAGCAGCCCCTCGTTGGCCAAATGCGTTGAACTTCACAATCCGTTTATCTGGATCTGTATCATCTTTTTCAAGAATCAGTTCTAGATATGTCTCTGGCAAAGCCTCTTCCAGCTGGTTGCCCCACTCAATCACAGACAAGCCATCTCCTTCGAAATACTCATCCAACCCCAGCGCATCGGCGCCCGACGATACGCGGTAGACATCCATATGATACAAAGGTATTCGTCCTTGGTTGTATTCCCGGATAATCGTATAGGTCGGACTTTTGATCAGTTGGTCAATGCCCAAACCCTTAGCAATTCCTTTCGTCAACGTTGTTTTGCCCGCCCCCAAATCGCCGGTCAAAATCAAATTATCTCCTGGTTGTGCTGCTTGCCCGATCACAATGGCTAAAGCTTGCGTTGCCTCAGTATTCTCAATGGTTATCATTCTTACCACCCTTTATTCTATTTGCTTTGTGTTAGTATAGCCTGTTTGACTAATCCTTGTAAAGATACAGTCCTTCTCTCGCAACAAACATAAAAAAAGCCGCTCCTATGAAGGAGCAGCTTTCAAGCAAGATTATTTTTCCATCAATGTTTGTGCTGCAGTAATGATCGATAGTTTGTAGACATCTTCTTCGTTTGATCCACGAGAAAGGTCAGAGATTGGTTTGTTCAATCCTTGCAAGATTGGGCCAATCGCTTCGAAATTCCCAAAACGTTGGGCAATTTTGTAACCGATGTTTCCTGATTGCAAGTCTGGGAAGACAAAGACTGTTGCTTTACCTGCGACTTCAGAGTCAGGCGCTTTCAAATGAGCAACAGAGGATACATAGGCTGCATCAAATTGCAATTCCCCATCGATCTCATATTCAGGTGCCAATTCTTGGGCAATTTTTGTTGCTTCAGCTACTTTGTCTACTTCTGGTGCTTTCGCGGAACCTTTAGTAGAGAAGCTTAACATCGCTACTTTAGGATCGATTTCAAATAATTCAGCAGTTTTTGCAGAATCAACAGCAATCTCAGCTAATTCTTGTGCGGTTGGGTTAACATTGATCGCACAATCTGAGAACAAATATTTTTCTTGATCACGGCCGCGGACCATTAAGAAAGCCCCACTCGTACGGCTGACACCAGGTTTGGTTTTGATGATTTGCAAGGCTGGGCGAACAGTATCTCCTGTTGAATGGATTGCACCAGATACCATCCCATCAGTGATGCCCATATAAGTAAGCATGGTGCCGAAATAGTTGACATCTGTCAAAATTTCTTCAGCTTGTTCTTTGGTTACTTTGCCATTACGCCGAGCAACGAAAGCTTCCACCATTTCATCCCAACGATCATAAGAAGCTGGATCAACGATTTCAAAGTTGGCGATGTTGATACCGCGCGCTTCAGCAGCTTTTTCGATTTCTTCAGGATTGCCGACCAAAACAGGTTCGATCAATTCTTCTGAACGTAAACGGCTGGCAGCACCTAAGATACGAGGATCAGTTGCTTCAGGGAAAACGATTTTGATATGACGACGCACGATTTTAAATTTTAAGCTTTCGAATAATTCCACGGATAATGACCTCCAGTTTTTTTATACCCTTACATTGTACAATAGAAGTGAAAAAAAGAACAGATAAAAATGCTGTACTAGTCAAAGTTTTCGACTTTCGTTAAGCGCTTCACAATTCGCTGACACATATCCAGCAAAACAGGCCTTCTCACTTATTTATCATGACTAGTCCACGCAATAGGGGTTTCTCCGAGATCCCGCAATGCCGCATTGATCGTTGAAAAAGGCTTTGAGCCAAAAAAACCGCGATACGCAGATAAGGGACTAGGATGTGGTGCCGTCAATACAATATGTTTGTCTGTATCAAGCAGGTGGATTTTCTTTTGTGCCGGTTTGCCCCATAAAACAAAGATCACCGGTTGCGCTCTTTGATTTAACGTCTCAATGATCGTGTCAGTCAACTTCTCCCATCCGCGGCCATGATGACTATTTGCCTCACCTGCGCGTACAGTCAGTACGGTATTCAGTAAAAAGACTCCCTGCTTAGCCCAAGGGACCAAATAGCCATCGATTGGTGGTGTAACCTTCAGATCATCTGCTAATTCTTGATATATATTGCGCAACGATGGTGGTAATTTCACCCCAGGCTGCACCGAAAATGCAAGTCCATGGGCTTGATTTGGGCCATGGTATGGGTCTTGCCCTAGTATCACGACTTTTACTTGTTCAAACGGCGTGTATTGCAACGCTGCAAAGATTTGATCTCTGGGCGGATACACCGTATGTGTCTCGTACTCGTTGTCTAAAAAATGCTGTAGTTCTTGATAATATGGCTGTGCGAAACTCGCCGCCAATCGTTCTTGCCAGTCTTGGGGTAATGATTGATTCATACTACGCCTCCCTTTTTGTTCATCATATCAAACCGATAGAAGATGACGCAAGATTTACTCATAGACAAAAAATTCCACCCCATTTTGTGGTACACTAGTTAGTAGAAACAATCAGAAAGGACGCTGAACATGATAAAATTAATTGCATCTGATATGGATGGAACTTTATTGAATGCCAGTATGCAAATTTCAGAAGAAAACATTCAAGCGATCAAATATGCCCAATCAAAAGGCATCGAGTTCATGGTTGCAACTGGCCGTAACCGCAAAGAGGCGTTGCCTCCTTTAGAAGAAGCTGGTTTAGATTGCGCGATGATCAATTTGAACGGTGCACAAGTCTTTGATTCAAGTGGTACCTCATTGTTTACGGTGCCGATCGATCGCGAAAAAACCCGCTCTATCATTGATCTTTTGAAAGAACAAAATATCTACTTTGAAATCTCAACCAGCAATGGGATCTATTCAGAAAGCCAAACACGACGGATCGAAAATTTTGCGATCCATACTGCGGAGGCGATGCCCCATTTGACCCACAAAATGGCGATTGCGATGACCGCCGCTCGGTTAGAATTTTTGCCGATCAATTATGTCACTGATTTTTCCGAACTATTTTTGCTGGAAGAATTAGAATTCTTGAAAATCATTTGTTTCCATCCTGACGGTGACAGCGTCTTGGCGCCGATCACACAAGTCATCGATGGATATGGTGACTTGGTGGTCACCTCTTCTGGTCAAAACAATATTGAGATCAATCATCGCAATGCCCAAAAAGGAATTGCTGTGGCGCACGTGGCCAAAGATCGAGGGATCGATTTATCTGAAGTGCTAACGATTGGCGATAATTTAAATGATTTGAGCATGCTGCAAGTTGCAGGTGTGAGTTTTGCTATGGGAAATGGTGAACTGGAAGTCAAAGAGACCGCGAAATATTTGACCAGTACCAACATCGAGTCCGGCGTTGGGAAAGCGATCATGCGTGCGATCGAGGAAAACTTATAATCACATACTGCTTTTTGGGGATACAAAAGGAGGCGGAAGGATGTCAGAATTTTTTATTCAAGACAGACAACTGAGTAAAATCACGCGAACTATCGTCAAAGACGAAAAGGGCAAATCGCTGTTTTTGATGGTTGGCCGCTGGGGAACCAAAGGGGATGCCTTGTCCCTCTATTGTTTGAATGGTGAGCTGTTAGCCAGTATCAAGCAAATCAGTTTTACCTTTGGCACCCGCTTTGAAATCTACAAAGACTTTGAAAAAGTCGGTACGCTGCAGAAAATTTTTAATTGGCCTGGGGACTTTTACTATATCCAGCAATTACATTGGGCTGTCCATGGCGATATTTACAATCATCGTTATGGCATCCATCATTTCAATCGGAAAATCATGGAGATGGATAAAGCCACTTTGTTGACGGGGGATTACTATGTCCTAAATGTAACGGATGACCAGGATGCGCCAGTTTGTATTTGCATTGCCGCAGTCATGGACTATTGGTTGTATAATCGCCAAAAAAAAGCCGATCATCCTTTAGAATTACGGCTTCACAACGAAACCAGCTGATTGCTCAGCTGGTTTTCTTTTGCATATGATCATACAGGTGTCCGCTGATTTCCCGTTCCGCCACAACTTCAAATCCATGTTTCTCATACAGTCGTTTGGCATTCGGGTTGGCGCGATCCACACTCAATCCAATCACATCATAACCATCGCGATGGGCAATCTTTGGCAGCGCCTCTAATAGCGCAGATCCGACACCATGTCCACGAAACGCTTCTGCGACACATATGGTATCTAAATACCATTCATTCGGCATCGTTTCTTCATCAATAAATAACTTCATGTCTTTACTCAATCCATATTGTTCTAATACACGGTCCAACGGCTGATCAATCGTTGCTTCTTCTTTATCTGGATACCCAAATGCAACACCTGCTACGGTGCCATCGATTTCGTTGACCAATGCTCTCGTATACCCATAGCGGTAACTCGGTTCCAGCATAGCATCTGCCAATATCTCTAGCGTCTTTGCTTCACCGATTTCTTTGACAAAAGGCAACTCCATATCCTTTAAAATCACTAAGACCAACTCAGCCATTGCGAAGCGATCTTCTTTTTTTGCAAATCTTATCACGATTATTCCTCCTAGCTACTCTTTTAGCATAACAACTTTCAGTATAAAAACCAAGCTTTTTTCAACACCACACGGACCTGTCCCGATAGACGATCGTTTATTCATGCAATTCAAGCGGCAATCCATCGGGGTCTTGAAAGAAAGTCATTTTCTTATTCGTAAACGTATCAAAACGTATCGGTTCACAATCAATCCCTTTCGCTGCCAAAGCGGCCACCACTTCTTCAATGTGTGTCACATGAAAAGCCAAATGGCGCAAACCCGCAGCTTCAGGGAAACTTGGTCTTGTTGGTGCATTTTGGTTGATAAACAATTCAATCTCTGAGGAACCAAAACGAAGATCGATTTTGATATCTCCTTTATCCGCCCGGTGGTGTTCTCGAATCACCTCAAACCCCAGTTTATCTACATAAAACATCTTGGCTTCTTGATAGTCTCTGGCAATGATGGCGATATGGTGCATCTGATCAAACATAGACTCTCTCCTCTCATTTCTCTATCAGTGTATCCTCTGTCCCTGTTTTTTGCTAGGAAAAACCACGCAAATTTTTACCTTTTTGCCCCTGTGTTTCTGGTATACTTGTGATGGGAAGGTGATCATCAATGAATTTATTATTTATATCAATATCTGGAAATACCCGAGCGTTTGTTCAACGATTGCAGGCATACGCGGCAGAACAAACTGTTGAAGCAGATTGGACCATCAAAGAGATCCATGACAACAGCGCCTTGACAGAAGAAACAGAACCCTTCGTTGCCTTTGTACCGACTTATTTAGAAGGCGGTAATGGCGTTGATAATGGCGATCAAGAAATTTTGACCGAAACACTGCGGGAATATATCGATTTCGGTGACAATGCCCAACATTGTTTGGGTGTCATCGGCAGTGGCAACAAAAATTTCAACTATCAGTATTGTCTGACTGCCAAACAATATGCAGCGCAATTTGCCGTTCCTTTTTTGGCTGACTTCGAATTAAGAGGAACAAACCAAGATATTGAACGAATCTATCATATCTTGAAAGAAATCGACCCGCACGCAGCCGAAACGATCAAGTAGACTGAACAGCAAAGGATTGGAGAAAACGCATGACCCCACAATTCACAGTATTGGTGCTCATCCTCGCCGTGGTCGCGGCGCTCATCGCATTAGACATTTGGAATCGAATCAAGCTGCGCCGCTATGTCCAACGTTCTTGGGGCAAGATCCCCCACCAACCGCGGTTTGACAAAGAGGATAGTTTGAAGAAAGCTTGGCAGATCGAAAAAAACTTTCAGCAATTCGATAGCGAAATCGATGATATCACATGGTATGACCTTGATGGGTTTCATTTATTTGAAGCCATCAATCTGACCTACTCAAGTGTCGGATCAGAAGCACTCTATCAGCAATTGCGCAATTATCAATTCAAAGAAGATAGCCAATTACAAGAGCTGATTGCTTTTTTTGCGCAAAACCATTCTGCCAGAGAACAGTCGCAGTATACGTTTGCCCGTTTAGGCAAGCAAGATCATAATTTTTCGAAATCCTACTTGGCGCAAGAAGCTGCGCCGTCTATTGGCTCCTTGCCTTTATTTATCTGTTTAGGCCTGTTGCCGCTCATTGGGCTGCTTTTGTTTGCGATTGGGATTCCTGTGGGCTTGATCTTGACAATAGGTGGTATCTTGTTCAATACGATCTATTACTCCATCAAAAAAGCCCGCTTGGAAACAGAACTGAACAGTATGCGCTACTTGGTACAAACCATTGCTAGCGGCAATCAAATCGCTAAAATCGCTACACCACTGCAACAAGAAATCAAAGACGCACTGAAACCGTTAAAGAATATTCCACGTTTTGGGCTGTCCTTCCGCGCCAAAAATGGCAGTGACGGCGATATGCTATTTGAATACATCAATATTTTCTTTATGTTGCCTTTCATTTCCTACCAATCGGTGACTAGCACTTTAGCCAAGCACCACGACGATGCCATTCGACTCTGGGATCTCTTAGGAAAGTTAGAAGTCGCAGCGGCGATCTTGAATTTCCGAACGTATATGCCAATCACCTGCATCCCTGATTTCCAAGACGGGCCTGTCGTATCAAGCGGTTCTTATCATCCATTACTGAAAGAAGCCGTCATGAATGATGTCGACTGGGGACACAATACCCTTGTGACTGGCGCCAATGCTTCCGGCAAATCGACCTATGTCAAAAGTATTGCCATCAATTGTTGGCTTTCACAAACGATTTATACAGCGGTAGCAGAAACCTTCACGTTGGCACCAGGACATGTCATTACTTCAATGGCTGTCGAAGATGATCTGTTTGAAGGAGATAGTTATTTTGTCGCTGAGATCAAATCGATCAAACGCCTGCTGGATCAAGTAGCTACCAAAGAACGGTGTTACTGCTTTATTGATGAGATTTTGAAAGGAACCAACACAGTTGAGCGAATTGCCGCTTCTTCCAGTATCATCCACTGGCTCAGCGGCTATCCAAGTCTTGCCTTTGTTGCGACCCACGATATCGAACTGACTGAGATACTCAAACAGGATTGCCGCAACATTCACTTTTCTGAACAAGTCACAGCTGATGACGGTATTTCATTCGACTATAAAGTCAAGACTGGCGCTGCCAAAAGCCGCAATGCCATCGCACTGCTTGGTGTACTGGGCTATCCACAAGCCATCGTTGATCACGCCAATCATGCTGCCGCGATCTTTGATGATACCAGAACCTGGTCTGATCTATCATGAACAAAAAGAATCACTTCACTGCATCGCAGCTAAAGTGATTCTTTTTTATTCTCCGAATAAATCGGTCGCTAAACTATACTGCTCTCCTTGCAAAACATCATACTGAATCATTTGATAGGCATCATAAACCGCTTGGGTTTCCTTATTCAAGGACAATTGGGTTTGCCATTGTCCGCCGATATAATATTGACCCGTTTCAAAAGCCGGCAATTCCTCTTGCAAGGTCAACAACATCTCATAAAAGCCATTGGTCGGCTGTTGACTTTCTTCCAACAGCGTTGGTGCAAAGTAAAACGGGCTCGTGACCGCAACATCTTGTTGTTGGAAATCTCCATCAGAATCAACCATCAGAAACTGTGTTTCATGCAATGTGGCGGTGTCATTTTGATCTTTGATCGCATCTGAATAGATCCCCGGTAAATGATCTCCCCAGAAGACAACCAATGTGCGCCGGTTCAAGGTAGACAATTCAGAGATGAATTCTTTCAATGCTGTACTGCTGTAGGACACATCTTGTAAATAATTCTCCAATGAATCCATGTTCCCGTCACCTGTAGCTTGATAATCCAATGTATCATATTTGCCCACATAAGGCATATGGGTCTGCATCGTCACCAAATGAACGAATTGTGGTTGTGCTTCGTCTGAAAGAACAGACATGACTTCTTTATAAGCTGACGCGTCCGATATATAGGGATTGTTTTCAATTTTGTCCGTATAGGTCATGGTATCTTGATCCAAAAACGAATCAAAGCCCATCACGTCATAAACATCTTTGCGCTTATACATCGATGTATCATAAGGATGAATGGCTGTAGCCCCATATCCATCTTGCTTAAGAAATGACACCAAAGAAGGCAATTGTGTCAATTTCGGTACCAGCATTGTATACGGCGTCGTCATTTGCGGATTCATCAACCCCATCGAAAAACTAGTCAATGCTTCAAACTCGATATTGGCTGTCCCACCACCGTAGTTTTGTGACAGCATCTTACCGCTGATCGTTTGATCTGCTACTTGATAATAATCTTCCAAAGGATCTCCCGTAATCGTAATGCCCTTTAAATGACTAGGATCAGAAAAACTTTCACTCATCACATAGACGATATTGGGCGCTTCACTGTCCCGTGTCTTATTGGTATCAGCCGCTAATGCACTATACTTTGCAGCAATCTCCTCAACAGCTTCTTTGCTGTACCCTGCTGGTTTCTCCATCGCATCCACCCGCAAATTATACAAAAAACCGCCAATAAAACCTGTATTGTAATAATTCATTTTTTGCGAATAAGGAATCCAAAGGGCTGTTCGATTATAGGCTTTACGCAACAGATTCGTACTATCGTTGAAATGCGAAACATAGACCAGCCCTAGAGAACATAGAATCAGCACTGCCCCTCGGAAAATCTGCTGTCTACGCTTCAACTTGCGGCTGCGATAGATACTCCAGCCCACAGCCACGATAGCTGCAATGGCTAATAGCAGCGCCAATAAGAATGCCCCATTGCCGATCATGGTTCGCAGCAGCGTAAATTGTGTCACCATTTTGAGGTCATCTGGATAAATCGGCTCTTGCCGATAGGACATCTTCATATAATTGGCATAGCCTAAAATACCGATCCCGACACTATAGAACACCCCGCCTATGCGCAAGGATCCTGCGATACTCGCAAAAAAGCCATAGACAAGTGCAAGAACCAAGCAAGCTAAAAAGAATTTCTCCGTATGCCATGAAAAGGCAAATTTAAGGGCCAGACTTATCGATAGATTATTTTGACACCACTGTAAAAAAAGATTGCTGAAAATGATCAAGCCAATCACAGCCATCACTTTTAAAGCGATTTTCCCATATTGAGGGAGTTTTTGTTTCATTCAGACTGTTCCTCCTTGTACCCTGACCATTTTTAGTCCCCTCCGTATTTTATGCTTTCACGGAAACAATGTAAAGTCGTTGTAGTTAGCAAGGTCTCCTGACAACATGCACGGATATGCAAAAAAATCCTCGGCCTAAAAAAGAGTCGCTAGGCGCGTTGACACCCAATTTCCCCGCGACTCATTTTTCTCCAAGGATCTTATCTGGATTTAGCAGACTGGTTTATTTCCAAAAATCGTCAAAGATCGTCACAGGCAGATGGCGTTTGTGCTGTGTTTTATTCCACCAGTTTTCGATCGTTTGCTGTGCTTCACCAGTAACGGTTTTGCCTTCTAAATAATCATCGATATCATTGTAAGTGACACCTAATGCGGCTTCATCAGCAACCAATGGTTTACCATCTTCTAGATCGGCTGTTGGTACTTTGGTATACAGCGCTTCTGGTGCACCCAAGTATTCCAGCAACTGGCGGCCTTGACGTTTATCCAATCGGAACAATGGCAAAATATCCGCACCGCCATCACCATATTTTGTAAAGAAACCTGTAATATTTTCTGCCGCATGATCGGTACCGATCACTGCGCCAGCTTTTTCGCCAGCGATCGCATATTGTGTGATCATTCGTTGTCGGGCTTTGATATTGCCTTTGTTAAAGTCGGAAACTGCTAGACCTGCTTCTTCAACAGCTGCAACTTCGGCATCCACCGGACCTTTGATATTGACCCGCAAAGAAATATCTGGCTGGATGAAATCCAAAGCGCGTTTGGCATCTGCTTCATCAGCTTGTTCGCCATAAGGCAAGCGTACAGCGATAAATTGGTAGTTAGGATTATTGGTTTCGCTGCGCATTTCCTCCATCGTCAATTGTGCGATCCGACCAGCCAATGAAGAATCTTGTCCGCCGCTGATGCCTAAGACAAAGGTATGCAGGAATGGATTTTTTTGCAAATACGCTTTTAGAAAATCAATACTCTTACGTACTTCTTCTTTTGGATCGATTGTTGGCAATACACCTAATTCCTTGATAATTTCATTTTGCAATGTCATAAAAAATGCCCCCTTGATTTTTTATTGTGCCACTCACTATACATGCAGATCAGTTATCTTGCATCTACAGAATCTCACCTTTGGTTTGTTTGCGGACTTTTTCGATGGTCCGCATTTTGTGATTCCAGCACTCTTGTGACAGATCGACTGGATATTTTTGCGGATTCAAATCACGTTTGTACTCATCCCATAGGGAGTCCAAACAATTTGTGGCATACGCTTTGATATGCTCTAGATCAGGCACCTCATACACTTGCTTGCCCTCAATAAAAATATCTTGCAGCAGTGGTCGTGCATCAAAGTCCGTGACCGTTTTGTTGATAAAGGTGTGGACCGGATGGAACATGAACAATTCTTTTTCTTTTTGCGGCGTTTCTTCCCACAGGGTCACATAATCCCCTTCTGATTTCCCATCAGATTTGCGGGTGATACGCCATACTTGCTTTTTGCCAGGTGTGGATACTTTTTCAGCGTTGCTGGATAATTTGATGGTATCAATCATTTGCCCTTCGGCATTTTCAATTGCCACCAATTTATACACTGCACCTAGTGCCGGTTGGTCATAAGCCGTGATCAACTTCGTACCCACACCCCACACATCGATTTTGGCTTTTTGCATTTTTAAGCTCAAAATCGTATTCTCATCTAAATCGTTTGACGCATAGATTTTGGCTTTTGTGAATCCAGCTTCATCGAGCTGTTCCCGCACTTTTTTAGAGATGTAAGCCATGTCGCCGCTATCGATACGAACACCAAGGAAATTGATTTTGTCGCCCATCTCTTTGGCCACTCGAATGGCATTCGGTACACCTAAACGCAAGGTATCATACGTATCGACCAAAAAAACACAGTCTTTATGGGTCTTCGCATAGGCCATAAAGGCATCATAGTCATTGCCGTAGGACTGCACCAACGAATGCGCATGGGTCCCGCTGGCAGGAATGCCAAAGATCTTGCCCGCACGTACATTACTCGTCGCATCCGCGCCGCCGATAAACGCTGCCCGGGTGCCCCAAATCGCAGCATCCATCTCTTGCGCCCGCCGAGAACCAAATTCCAATAAAGGATCTGGACCAATCACCGACTTGATTCGGGCCGCTTTGGTTGCAATCAACGTTTGGAAATTGACCATATTCAACAGCGCTGTTTCGACCAACTGCGCTTGCGCCAACGGTCCTTCCACTTGAATGATTGGTTCGTTATTGAAAACCAAATCACCTTCTAAAGCTGAACGAACGGTACAAGAAAACTTAAAAGCTTTCAAATAGTCCAAGAATGCTTCTGGATAGCCGCCGATTTCACGAAGATAATCAATATCTGATGCTGAAAATGATAAATCATTCAAATAATCGATCAAGCGTTCTAATCCTGCAAAGATCGCGTAGCCATTTTCGAATGGCATCTCCCGAAAATAGCATTCAAAGACTGCATTTAATTCTGCCCGACCCAATTCCCAATAAGTCTGCATCATGTTGATTTGATATAAATCTGTGTGCAACGTCAAGGTATCATCTTTAAATAATTTCTGCATGTGTCTTACTCCCTTTAACTTACTTCTTCTCATTATAGCAAAAAAAACAAAAAACGCAGAAAATATTGTTCAATTCAAAAAAACAGAGAAAGTCCAATTGGCACTTTCTCTGTCATCAATCGATGTTCATTTACGCGATTGGCAGTTGAACCAAAATGATATCTTTGCGTGGTTGTGAAAAAACAATGCCTTTGGCTTCCATTTCTTTGCGGATCGTCACATTGACAGTCACTTGACTGCGGTCTACCTTTAGTAAACGGTGGATGCCCGTATCCACTTCTTCACGGCTGATTTTCTTCTTGTTGTTGATCAAGACCAAAGAAATTTGATCATACGTATCGACATACAATATTTGCGTCCGGTCCAATGCGTAAATTTTGTACAGCTTCACAGCTGTTTTATCAAAAATAAATTTGGAGATATTCGGATAAAAAGATTCCATATTTAAGTTTTGGTTTACAGGTGTTTCAATCAGTTTCATCACTATCATCCTCTCATGAAATCAATTCACTTAGAATAAATGTGCCGACACCGCCATTCTCCGCACTGTCAATGGTTCGATCACAAACAGCTTGGATCGCTTGACTTGCATTGGCAACAGCCAGAGAAACATCGACTGCTTCGAACATCGGCAGGTCATTTTCTCCGTCACCAATACCATAACTTTTGGCATCAGGAAAATCCGCTAAAAATGCTCGGATCGCAGCACCCTTTGTTGCTAACGGATCCACAATTTCTAAGGTTTGTACAAAGGATTGGAAGATATCTGCATCTTCTCCTTGGATCAAGGTGCGCAATGCAGCCCGTTTTTCATCAGAGGCTTCCATTAATTCAATTTTCATGACCTTGATCGTAGGATTATTTTGCATATACGCCAAAACATCTTTATGGTGGATACATTCGTTGTAGAAAAAGTTGTACTTATAATCTGCGATCATTTCTCCACGTTCACCCAACTCAGCGATCAGTGCAGCGCGACTGGCTTGGAATTGTGCTTCATAGCGGTGCGCTTCTGGGGAGAGAATCCCTTGATCCGTGTGCAGAAAATAAAACACTTGCGCGGCTTCCAAAATATCAATGACCCGAGTCAGTGTCGTTATCGGAACTGTATGAGTCAATACCGGGGATTTTCCTTTCAGCATCATACCAGCGCCATTACCAAAAATAACGTCACAAGTGATGTCTTCCTCTTGCATCATGTCTTGGACCAGCTCCACACCACGGCCTGTAACAAAAACAAAATGATCCCCTTGGTCTTGCAAGGCACGAATGGCTTCTTTGTTGATTGCTGGGATCGGGTGTCCCATTTCTTGAAATGTGCCATCAATATCAGAAAAAATGATTTGCATGTTATCTTCCTTTCTTTGCTATAATTATAGCACAACAAAAAAAGGTAAAACATTTTTCTTGACCTTCTCGTACCGTCAACTTGTATGCTCGATCTATAGGAGGAATCATGATGAAATATAGTATCAGCACCTTAGCCAAATTATCTGGTGTCAGCAGCCGCACCTTACGTTATTATGACGAGATCGGATTGCTGAAACCCGCTGCAGTTTCAGAAAATGGGTATCGTTTCTATGGCACACAAGAAGCCGACCGCTTGCAGCAAATTTTGTACTTTAAGGCTTTTGGCCTACCATTGGAGACGATCACTTCGATTCTAGATAGTTCCGAAACGCAGATTCACCATACCTTGCAATACCATTATCAGCAATTGACACAGCAGCGACAAACGCTCGACGCTTTACTGGCAGCACTGGCTGACACACTTGCCACTTACGAAGGAGAGAAGGAAATGAACGATCAAGAAAAATTTGCATATTTTAAAGAACATACATTAGCTGAGAACGACACTTTGTACGGAGAAGAAGCCAGAAAAACGTATGGTGCGCAGACTGTTGCAGACAGTCAAAAGAAATGGCAAGAGATGCCGCAGACAGTCTTTGCACAATTATCCGCCGATGAAGAGAGTTTGATGCGCTTATTGAAGGAAATGCTGCAGGAAAATCCAGCAGATCTTTCATCAGAAAAAGCCCAAACAGCATTTACGAAGCACAAACAATGGCTGAGCCAAGCCGCTCCTTTTTATACACCTGATTACCATCGCGGCTTAGGCGAAATGTACGTGAGTGATCCTCGCTTTACCGCTTACTATGATCAACGGGCGGGAACCGGCGCAACCCTTTTGCTGAAACAATTGATCGACTATTATACGCGAACAAATAGCAGCGCAACAAAGTGAAGCATAGACAAAGACCTCTTGTCACCCACAAGTGATGCAAGAGGTCTTCATTTTTTTGCCATTGGGCGTTGCACAAACGTATACGGAATTTTGAAACTGCCGCTTTTTTCATTGACTGCCAACTGGACGGCCATTTCGCCACAATCTTGTAAATGATAATCAATCGTTGAGAGTTGCAATACATCACTGATAAACAAATGATCACGGCCAATCACGAGCCATTCGTCTGGCTTGGCTAAATGGATTCCAGCAGCCACACGATCCCCATTCGTAAATATCGCCTCCACGCCTTTGTCTGCAAAAAAGACCGCGGCTTCCTTACCATCTTCTTCCGTCAGACTATCCCAAAAAATCAAGTCTTCCGAAAAAGCCGGAAAATATTCTTTGGCTAATCGAACTGTGATTTTGGAGTTGCTGCTTAGTTTGCGGCTTCTGCCTAGGGTCACCCCAATACTTGTGATTCCCTGTGCCTGAAAGAAAGTAAAAACTTCTCGAATGGATCCTTCCCGATCTATATAGGTACAGCCATCTGGTACTGCTGCGATTTTTTCGCAGAAAATGATCCGTCCATAGGCCAAATAAGGCAATAGCACTTCGATGGGATTGGCACGAGAGGTGATGATCATGGCATCAAAGCTTTTCGCAGCAAATTCTTTGAGATACGCTTCCTCCGCTTGCGGATCATAATTTGTCGGCAGCAATGTCACTTTGTAGCCACGAGAAAATGCAGCTGTTGTGATGCCGCTTAATAAGGCATCAAAATAGGGATGGTTGACAAATGGCAGAATCACACCAATATTTTTGGTTTTGCCGACACTTAAGACCCGTGCCGTATGGTTGGGAATATAATTGACGGCTTGCATGGCTGCCAAAATCTCTCGTCGTTTCTGTTCACTGACATAGGGATTGTTATTAATGACCCGCGACACAGTCGATACTGAATAGCCAGTCATTCTTGCAATATCCCGAATATTTGCCATAGCCTATGCTCCTTACGCGGTTAATTGTTCTTTCATATAGTCTATCACACTTAAGCCGCAAGCATAAAATTGATAGTAATCATTTTTGTACACAAAACCGATTCTTTGCGCACCGAAGTGTTCATCAAAGCGCAGATGTGAAATATCTGCCTGTGAAAGCGCGTATTTTGTGTCAGGCAAAAAACCTTTTGGTTGCGAAAGGACCAACTTCTCTCCATCAAAAAACAAAGATACATAACAGCATTGTTCATCGTTTCTTTTCATATAAGTATTCATGTATACCAATCCTTCCTTCTTTTTGTACCCTAAGCATACGCTATGAAACGCGTCCCAGAGCAAGCCTTTTGTTCAGTTATTTTGACTGGGCTAACCAGCATCCATGTGAATCATTTCGCAAATTCACAGATTGTTGATACAATAGGTGATAGGGTTGTTGATACTGGTTGTTTTTAAAGGAGGACGTGCTACGTGACGTTAGAGGAAGCATTTTTATTAGATACTTTAGGCTGCCGTTTTAAGTACTTAAGAGAGGAGCTAGGCTTCACAGCACAAGAAACTGCACAACACTTGGATGTGCCTTTGACTGACTATTTAACCTATGAAGAGGGTGAAAGGCTGCCAGATGTTTTGACTATATTACATACTGCTGCTTTGTATCAAGTATCCGTTGACTATTTGCTCGGGCAGACAGAACAGCCGCGACGCGACAATTAAAATCTTGACGGATCATGCTGCTCAAACGATCGTTTCGATCGTTTTTTTTGTGCACTTATCTAAGAAAAATCAAACTATTCGGTCTTGTTGGCGAAGAAATGCTACAATAAAGCATCACTTACATAAGGAGATTCTATTATCATGACATATGCACTAGAAATAAATGCATTACGCAAAGTCTATGCCACTGGGGTTGAGGCTTTGAAGGGCATCGATCTCACGGTTGAAGAAGGCGATTTTTATGCTTTGCTGGGACCAAATGGGGCCGGTAAATCAACCACCATCGGTATCATCACTTCTTTGGTCAACAAATCTTCCGGTACCGTAAAGGTGTTTGGCTATGACTTAGACAAAGAATTGGTTCAAGTCAAACAACAGATTGGTTTAGTTCCACAGGAATTCAACTTTAATCCTTTCGAAACGGTACAGCAAATCGTGGTCAATCAAGCAGGTTACTATGGGGTTTCTCGTAAAGAAGCCTTAGATCGCAGTGAGAAATATTTAAAGCAAGCCAATTTGTGGGAAAAACGTCATGTTCGGGCACGCATGTTGTCTGGCGGAATGAAACGACGCTTGATGATTGCCCGCGCATTGATGCACGAACCGCGCTTGTTGATTTTGGATGAACCGACAGCGGGTGTCGACATTGAGTTGCGCCGTGAAATGTGGACTTTTTTACGCGAATTGAATCAGCAAGGCACAACGATTATTTTGACCACCCATTATTTGGAGGAAGCAGAAATGCTTTGCCGCAATATTGGTATCATCCAATCAGGCGCTTTGATAGAAAACACCAGTATGAAAGAACTATTGGCGAAATTACAATTTGAAACCTTCTTATTCGATATTGCGCCAGTAACCACTGCACCAGTGATCACAGACTATGTCAGCCAAATGGAAGATCCGCAGACAATCGCTGTTGAAGTTGCGCGAGATCAAGGGGTCAACGATTTGTTTCGCCAATTTAGCGATCAAGGTGTGACTGTCCTCTCAATGAGAAATAAATCCAATCGTTTAGAAGAACTATTTTTGAAAATTACAGAAGAAGCGCACGAAGCGGGGGAAAAACATGTTTAGTCTTTATTTTACTGCATTAAAAAGTTTAGCGGCCAAAGAAACCAACCGCTATTTGCGGATCTGGGTCCAGACTCTGGTTCCGCCAGTCATCACCACTTCTCTTTACTTTATTATCTTCGGCAAGATGATTGGCAGCCGAATTGGTGATATGGGCGGCTTTTCTTACATGGAATTTATCGTGCCTGGTTTAATTATGATGTCCACGATCACAAGTTCTTATTCCAACGTCTCTTCTTCTTTTTTCTCTCAAAAATTCCAGAAAAATATTGAAGAATTACTGGTTGCACCGGTACCGACACATGTCATTATTTGGGGCTTTGTTTTTGGCGGCTTAGGTCGGAGTGTCTTGGTAGGGATTCTGGTGACTATTATTTCCCTCTTTTTTGTTCCACTCCATGTCTTTTCTTGGACCATCGTTGTACTGACATTACTTATGACGGCGATTCTCTTTTCACTGGCTGGCCTATTGAACGGCATTTTTGCCCAATCTTTTGATGATGTATCGATCGTACCTACATTTGTCTTACAACCTTTGACTTATTTAGGTGGCGTCTTTTACTCGATCAGTATGCTGCCACCCATTTGGCAAGCCGTTTCTAAAGTAAATCCCATCGTCTATATGATTTCAGGATTTCGTTATGGCTTTTTAGGAACGATCGACGTTCCTATTCTCTTATCGATCAGCATTCTAGTCCTCTTTATTGCCGTTCTGTATGGCGTGTGTTGGTATTTGATCGAAAATGGCCGTGGATTGAGAAGTTAGTTTCGACAAAAATAAAAGGCGTGGCTCTTTCGAGTCGCGTCTTTTATTTTGCTTGGATATTAAGCTTTTAATATAACTTTTTTCTAATAATGCTCCTCACCATCTTTAGCATTAGCATCTCATGCCAGTATCCTTCTCAATGTTGTTCTAAATCAGCAGCGGGTATCTGCCAACTGCAAGCTTTCATATCGACACGGCCATTCGGTTTGAACAAAATGCCTTCAGCCATCAAGGCAGCGCGTCTGTCTTCTGCCGACGCCCCGACTAACACGCCATCTGCCTTGACAACACGGTGTGCAGGTAAATCACTGGGACTTAATTTCATTGCACGACCCACTGCTCGTGCTTGATTCATCTTTCCTAAATACCATGATATTTGGCTATAGGACACTACTTTTCCGTATGGTATCTTTGCCACTAAAGCATATACTTCTTCATAAAATGGATTCAATCACTACACCTCGTCCTGTATTTAGCGCTTATCTTAGTATCCTACTGGAAATTCCGTCATTCGTAAATCAAAAAAACTACAGCGGTAAACCGAATCACCGGTTTTATCGCTGTAGTGAGTTTCCTATATTCATTGTCCAAAGTGAAAATAATTTTTTGCATTCTGATAGGCGATTTTTTCTACAATTTCACCTAAATATGGCAAGTCTTCTGGCAACTGTCCATCTTCTACCCACTCACTGATTACTTGGCACAAGATCCTCCGAAAATACTCATGCCGCGGATAGGATAAAAAGCTGCGAGAATCTGTCAGCATTCCTACAAAATTCCCGAGAATCCCCCCTTCAGCTAACGTCGTCAACTGATGCCGCATACCGGAGTATGTATCGTTGAACCACCAAGCTGATCCGAGTTGCAACTTCCCTTGGGTCTCTTCTTGGAAGCAACCCATCAAGGCAGTGAGGGAGACATAATCTTTCGGGTTCAAAGAATATAAAATCGTTTTTGGCAATTTGCCCTGGCATTGCAATTGGTCAAACAGGCGACTGACACCCTTTTCCAATCGACCATCCCCCATAGCATCCCCACCACTATCCGGTCCTACATGCGCCATCAAAAGACCGCTATTGTTTCGCGTAGCTGATAAATGTAATTGTGCTGTCCATTCATAGTCGGCGTATAGCTTCATCAACTCAACGAGCAGCCCAGATTGGTAGGCCATGATCTCCTCACTAGACAAGGGATCACCCGCCATTTTTTTCGCAAAAATAGCACTATTTCGTTCCTGATCATAGCGACTATCAGCCAATTGTGCCAAACTATGATCTGATAATCGGCACCCATGGCGATGGAAATAAGCAACTCTATTCGCTAATGCTGCTATTAATTGGGGATATGTTTGAATAGACGTATGCGAAACTTCGGATAGTTTTTGCAAATAGTCCGTATATTCAGGCAAGTGGATGTTCAATGCACGATCTGGTCTGAATGTCGGATAGACAGCGAAAGACTCATTTTTCAGCTGTTGATGATACAGCAAATCATCAACAGGATCATCTGTCGTGCAAATGACCGATACGTTCATTTTTTTGATCAATTGTCTTGGTGTATAGTCTTTTTCTGTTAATTTTTGGTTGGCTTTTTCCCAAATAATGGCTGCATTTTCTTTTGTCAGCAGCGCTTCGATGCCAAAAATCCGTTTCAATTCGAGATTGGCCCAAATGTACAGCGGGTTGCCAATACATAATTCGATTGTTTTGGCCCATGCAGCAAACTTGTCATAATCAGAGCCATCCCCTGTAATCAAGGTTTCTGGCACCCCATTCGCACGCATCAACCGCCATTTGTAATGGTCGCCGGCTAACCATGCTTCTGTGATATTTCTAAAAGGCTGATCTTCATAGATTTCCTTTGGATCAAGATGACAGTGATAGTCAATAATCGGCTGATCCTTTGCGTATCCATGATACAGCTGCTTGGCAATATCATTTTTCAACACAAAATTTTCGTCTAAAAACATGCGTTCCGCCTCCTTTCTTATCTGCCGATTGCTTTATCGATAGCTTCCCAAAGGCCCAGTAAATAAGAAGCACCAATTGCACGATCGAACAGGCCATAGCCTGGACGCCCTGTTTCTCCCCAAATCATTCGTCCATGATCTGGACGAATATACCCATCAAAACCATTGGTGTACATTGCTTCTAATATTTTGTACATATCCAATGACCCCTCAGAAGACAAATGTGGCGCCTCATAAAAATCTTTGTCATTTCCCAAATATTTGATATTACGTACATGGGCAAATGGAATCCGATCCCGGCGACAGAATTCAGCCAAGATTTGATAGACATCGTTGCTTGGGTCCTCCGCAATACTTCCCGTACACAATGTGATACCATTCGACGGACTATCCACAACACGACAGATCCAGTCTAAGTCATCACGATTCTTGACCACTCGCGGCAACCCAAAGATCGAATAGGGTGGGTCATCCGGATGGACAGCCATCTTGATCCCGACCTCCTCACAGGTGGGAATGATTGCTTTCAAGAAATAAGCAAAATTCGCTCTTAACTTGTCGTCATCGACATCCTTATATGCGTCAAACAATTCTTTCACATGGGCCAAACGTTCCGGCTCCCAACCAGGTAATGTATAGCCTGAACTCGATTCTTCAACTTCCTTCACGATTTCTTCAGGATCCTTATCGATACCTGCCTTTTCAAAAGCCATCGTGAAAGAGCCATCAGGCAGCTGATAGTTAAGGTCCGTTTTGATCCAATCAAAAATCGGCATGAAATTATAACAGATGACCTCGATTCCGAAAGCAGCCAAATTGCGGATCGTTTCTTTGTAGTTTTCAATATATTGATCTCTCGTTGGTAAGCCGATTTTGATATCATCATGGATATTCACACTTTCAATTACTTTCAAGGTCAAACCAGCCTGCTCAACTTCCGCAACCAAAGAAGCGATCCGGTCTTTAGGCCAAACCTCCCCCGCTGGAATATCAAATAATGTGCCAACGATGCCTTTCATTCCCGGAATCTGCCGAATATCTGTCAATTTGATATTATCATTTTCTTTGCCATACCATCTAAATGTCATCTCCATTGTTCTGATACGCCTCCTACTGTTTCATGTAAAGTCTGACGAACCGCTCCAGGGCCTGTCAGCATTTGTTCAAAATAAGCTTGTACTTTTTCGCCAAGTCCAGTTGTGTATAAATCAAGACCAAAAAGTGTTTCGTTCTTTAAAATAGGCTGAATATATACTGCAGTATCCATCGCTTCTCCCATTTTGATGGCTGACAATTGCTCTTGCAATTCTGGCAACAATGGATCTGGACTTACCTTGAAGGATTGTCCTTCATCATCGATCGCCAACAAATACCGCAGCCAACCTGCTATGGCCAATGGAATAAACTGTAGTTCATCCACACGTTGATTTTCCGCATATTTTTTGATGGTTTCACCAAAACGGATTGCCATCTTTTGCGACGTATCTGTCGCAATCCGTTGGGGGTGTCTGGAATCAATGGATTAGGCAATCTCAACCCAATGACTTCATCAATAAATGCCTTCGGTTGGATAATACCAGGGTCTTCAACCACTGGCAATCCTTCTATATAACCAACTCCTTTGACAAGTCGAGAAATATCTTGGTCTGCCATTTCTTCTGCAATCGTCTGAAAACCGAGCAGACAACCAAATATTGACATAGCTGTGTGCAATGGATTTAAACAAGTTGTTACTTTCATGACATCTGCTTTATCAACAACTTCTCGGCTCGTTAGGATCACCCCGCCTTTTGCTAACTCAGGGCGACCATTAGGAAAGTCGTCTTCGATCACTAAATAATGGGTTGCCTCTGTATTCGCAAATGGGGCAATATTTGTTCCTTTGCTGGTCCGGATCAATGACAGCCCTTCGATTCCTGCTTGAGTCAGCTGATCTAAGACTACTTGCGAAGGATTAGGGGTGATTCGATCAATCATTGACCATGGGAAAGAAACCTTTTCTTTGTCACTTAAATACGCAACAAATGCTTGTGGAACATGGCCTTTCGCGACCCATTCTTGGGCAATCGTCAAGATTGCCCTTTGGAATCGTTGGCCATTTTGAGAAAAGTTATCCGTTGAAATCAAAGCCAGTGGTGCAGCCCCTGCTTGAAAGCGATCCCATAACAGACTAACCAAAATACTCACTGTATGTGTTGCTTCATGTGGTCCCGCAATGATATCCTGTTCGACTGATTTTAGATATGCACCTGTACTTGTTGTTATACCATAGCCTTTCTCCGTGATGGTGACCGTCACCATTTGCAAGGCTTTATTTTGAAAAACCTCTCTGACTGCTTGATAACTTTCTTCGCGGGAAGGATGGCAAAAGTAGCTTGCAGCTGTTGACTGTAATAATTTCTGCTCAAAGCGCCCTTTTTCGTGCATGATCACTTCTAATATATCTTGCTGGTATGGTGTATATACTTGATCGATCACCTCTTCATCAAACGTTTCGCAAACAATAATACCCGATTCGAGAAACCCTTGATCAATCAAAGTTTGGGCAACTTCCGCATGAAATGCACGATACAAATTCCCTCCACCAAAATGCACCCATCGCGGCTCTTTTTTCGTATTTTTGATGACCTCATTTTTGTCCTTCTTTGGTAGTTGAACCCCTGCTGCATGTAAAACCTTTAAATCAAACACATAAACGCCCCCTTCTCTAACTGATATATTAGTATTTTAGTTCACCTTCTGAAAAATTGCAACCCTTTACAAAAACTCAATCAAAATATATACTAGTTTATATTTTGATTGATGATTCAATGACTTAAGAAATCGCCGTTGATGGTCGATTTGGCCTCCTTAAAGGACATTGAATAGAAAGAAGCGTTCCTGATGAAACCAACGAATTTCCAACACCAAGCCTATGAATCGATCAAATCGATGATTCTCACAGCACAATTGATCCCTGGGGAAAAAATCTCAGAAAAAGACCTAGAAGAAAGATTGTCCATAGGTCGGACACCGATTAGAGAAGCGGTGATTCGGCTTCGCAGAGAAGCATTGATCGATGTCATTCCTCAAAGCGGCACCTATGTTTCTCGTATGAATACCAAACAAATCGCGGAAGCTCGTTTCGTTCGTGAAACTTTAGAAAAAGAAGTTTTTAGGATTGCTTGCACAGTCATTACGAATGAACAGCTCAAGGATTTAGAAAAACTGATCATTTTGCAACAAACCTATGCGCAATTAAAAGATGAGCAGGCTTTTTTTCAATTAGATGAAGACTTCCATCACTTGATTTACCAAATATCCGATAAGGAAAATGTTTGGGATTGGCTGCAAGCGGTCATTTTGCCTTTGAATCGGTTTCGATATTTGCGTTTAGAAGTCGAAGCGTTATCCTGGGATGTCATTTTAAATGATCATCAAGAAATTCTACACACATTAAAAGCCCGTGACGAAAAGAAAATCACTTCTTTAGTAGAAAAACATATCGATGTGATCGACAATGACTTATTGGTGGTGCAACAAGCCTACCCAGACTATTTTTCTCAATAAAAAGAACAAAGACGATCATTGGATAGAAACAACGATCGTCTTTGTTCTTTTTATGATTTTTTTATTCAATCGGATGATAACTGAACCCTTGCCCTAAAACTTCCGAAACTGTACTCACGATCACAAACGCTGTAGGATCGATTGTTTCAATAATCTGTCGAATACGGACAAATTCTTGGTCACTTGAAACAATCAGCAAGACTTGCTTTTCTGATTGCTGATAGCCTCCCTGCGCATTCAACAGCGTCGCCCCTCGGCTCACTTTCTCAAAAACCGCGGTTCGAATCTCTTCTAAATGTTCATCACTCATGATCATAAGTGATTTTTTCCTGTTAAAGCCAGTTTCAATATAATTCATGACTGCCGATGTAATCACGATCGACAAAATAGCAAATAGAAACTCTTCAAAACCAAAGACAAACAAATTCATCGACACAACAACTGCATCTGTCACCAACAGACCGATTGCTGGATTAAGACCAAAATATTTCTTAAAGATGAGTGGCGGAATGGTCGTTCCACCACTAGAGGATTGGTTTTTGTACAAGATTGCGACACCTGCCGCGAAAATAGCACTGCCGAAAATCACAGACAACAAGCGATCATCTGCAATTTTTATTTCAGGCACGATGGCAATCGCTAAAGGAAAGGCAAAACTGCCAAATACTACTTTCATGAATGGCCCTTTACCTAAGAAGATATAAGCCAAAACGAGCATAGCAATATTCAAGACCATAATGACAACTGCACGGTCCCAGCCTAAAGATGATTCCAGCAAAATCCCAATGCCGCTGACCCCTCCTGCTGCAATATGATGCGGGCCTAAAAAAAGATTGATACTTGCAGCTAAAAGGAATAACGCAGCGGTAATTTTTCCATATGATTTAATAAAATTCATTTTTCTCCTCTTTTCGTTGAACTGTCTGTTGTCCTATATGAACGTTCAATAGATACGTTTTCTTACACATTTCTACTATACGCTTATTTATTCGTACCAACAAAGTTTATGGTCCATTCTTGATTATTGCCACATGCATCAGAACAGGTAGTGCGTGTACTATGAATGGGACTTTTCTAATGATGACATAAAAAAAACAATGATAATAGTCAATTTTTTCATTACATACTGAATTTTTTACTCCTAAGGGAATATGAACGTCTCGCTATAGTCAGCTAATTGGTAGCGCCTTTTTTCTAGCTTTTCACATAATCATGTTAAATCCTCTTGACTATCCATTTTGATTCCCTTATCATCAGTGGTAACAACTGGGAATCAGAATTTTCAGAATATTCCACCTTATTTTCAGTAAGAGTATTCATGTATCAAGAAAGGATGAGTCACTTGAGTCAAGATAAACATATCAAATGGTCTGGGGAACCTAGCCAATCCGCAATTGACCTATTGCAGGGAGAAGGCAACGTTGTTGTCTGTCCAACAAAAGTTGGTTACATCATCACAGTATCAGATAAAAAAGGACTAGAGCGGAAATTCTCTGCAAAAAACCGAAAACGCAATAAACCTGGTGTGGTGCTTTGCGGCTCTTTGGAACAGTTGCATGAATTAGCCGAATTAAATGCGGAAACAGCTGCCGTATATCAAACCTGCTGGGAAAACGATGTGCTGTTCGGTGCTATTTTACCTTGGAAAGAATCCGGGAAAACCTACATTCCGGCTGATGGATCTGAAGAGCTGATGACCGATGTTCGCGGCACGAGTTGCTTTGTCATCAAATTTGGTGTACCAGGAGAACAAATCTCAAAGGCATTGTGGGAGAAAGACCACACGTTATTGTTTGCGAGTTCTGCCAATCCTTCTGGTAAAGGGAATCGTGGTCTGGTTGAAGGAATAGGTGAACAAATTGCTGAAGAGGCAGATTTGATTATCGAAAGCAATGATTATGTTGCTTCAATTCAACCTGATAAATCGATTGAAACCCGTTATGAACAAGGGGTCATGGTTTCTTTTGTAGATAAAGAGGGAAAATTGATTCCTGAACAAGGCGATCAACGCTCCATCACACCTGCCCCTGTATTGATCCGTAAAGGTTTGGATGTAGACAAAATACAAATGTACTTGTCTGATACGTTCAATTCATGGGATTATCGTCATGGTGAGTATTATTAATGAAAGCATACTAAAAAGGACTTGCAAGGTAGACGTTGTTGTCTACCTTGCAAGTCCTTTTCTTCTTCTGAGCAACCTCGTTTGGGAGATACTACATCTCAAGCAATGCAGCTTTTTGCTTTTTCGTTAACTTCTCTTTTACTAGGTCATAGGAAACTTTGATCAGTGATTCCACTGCCTGAGGATCCATTTCTTCGTTTGCAATTTTTATGGAGTTCCAATGTGTTTTGTTTGCATAATATCCTGGAATAATCACACCGGGGAATTGCTCCCGCAAAGATTCATTCACTTCAGGTAAATTTTTTAGCGTAATCAATGTATCTGCAGTAGGTTCTGGCGACATCATTCCGAATTGTTTGCCCAGCAAATCAAAATAAATCGTTCCCCAGTCCTCTCGATAGTATACTTTTGCACCAGGTAAACTTTCACCAAAACGTTTGAATTGATCGATTCTAGAAGCTACTTGTTGCTCATCCATTCATTTGCCCTTCCCTATGATTTTATTTATCTTGATCTTCTTCTGATTTCTTCCGGCGTCCTATACCAAAGAACCCAGCCAATGCAACCAATATCGTACCCATGATCCCGAGGGAACGACTTTCTTCTTAATACTAATAAATCAGGTCCTTACACTCTAGATAGAATTGCTTGGTAAGTACTATCGACGCAATATACTGATGATTTCCGCCTATAATAACGGTTTCATTACTGCACAGATTTGATTTACGCTCCAGACCAGCTGTTTCCCATCGATAAAACAGAAAACCTTTGTTAACATTATACCTTGCAATAGTATGTCAATCAAACAGATATGAATAAAAAAACAGACCCCGAAAGGTCTGTTCGTTAGATGTTTAGTACCATCCATTGGCTTCCCAGAAAGCTTTGGCTGCTGTCCAAGAACCATAACGTGAAGCTACATACTCATCGGCAACTTTTTCTTGATTGGCTGCTGAGTAATCACCGTTTAAATATGAATTTGTTAATTGGTAACGACCATAGTATTGACCATTCGTCGCTGTATATGAGCCACCTGACTCTTTGTTGGCAATCCATTCTTTAGCAGAAGATTCAGAACCTGTTGCTGAAGATGTATAGCTTGTTGTACTTTCTGAATTTGATGACGCTTGGCTGCTGCTGGCTTGAGATGCTTCTGATTGGGCAGGTTGTTCACTAGCTGCTGCATATGAGGAAGATGATCCTTCATAAGAAGAGGCTGTATAATCGCTATCATCAGTAGGAATCACCAACGATTCACCAACATAGATCAAATTGATATTTGCAATATCATTTGCTTCAGCAATGGCATCGACTGCATCTGCAGAGCCAAAGTAATTGTATGCAATAGTGGATAGTGTGTCACCAGATTGAACAGTATATTGTTCGTCGGCAAAGGCATCTTTGCCACCTAAGAAAAGACCAAACCCGGCCAAGACAGCTGTACTTAGTAAAACAGTTTTAAAAGATTTCATATAGTAATATCTCCTTCTTTGATAAACATCGATATGCGAGAGTTGAAATAACTCAAGCGCATGCACTAGTCTAACATCGAAGAATATTTCATAGGTGATAACTGCGTTACAATTTGAGTGAAAAAAAGACAAAATTCTTACGTTTTGTAAGAATAGCGAAGAATCCTTATAACAAAAGGAAAATACCCGGATATATTCAAACCAATTTCGTTAATTAATTTGAAATTAAACTGATTTACCCAATGATCATTTTCAAATATTACAAATAAACCGCTTTAACACGTTTATGTAACATAAAAGCAAGCGGCCAGCCAATTTGACGTCCGCTTGCTTTGTCTAAAATGGATCTCAGTTTTTCACTGGAATCAATTTGTTCATCACGATTGCAGCAATTGCGCTTAGCGCAATTGGCGAATCAAGCAGGTATTGCAAAAATTGAGGTGCGGATTCTTTGATTTCTGTTGGCATAAATAAAAGACCGATGGCGATAATCAAAGGAACCCCAATGATGTACAATTCCCGCTCGGAAAATGCTTGATTCTTGATCACACGAAATCCGCTGAGCAAGATGATGACACAAACCACCGCGAATACACCGCCAATCACTGAAGAAGGAACTGCGTGGATCAAGGCAGATAGTTTGCCAATAAAGGACAACAAAATGAACCAACATGAAGCCATAACAAAAACTTTTTTGCTCGCCACACCAGTGATCGAAATAATTCCTGCATTTGTTGAGTAACCAGTGACTGGTGTCGTGCCCACCAAAGCGGCCACCATACAACCTAATCCTTCGCCAATGACCCCTTTATTGATTTGTTCATCCGTGATCGGTTCTTCGGTCACAGAGCTGACCGCATACCAAGTACCTGTTGTTTCTGCCAACAATACCATATAAATCACCAGCATGGTCAAGATGGCAGAAATATCGAAGTGCAAACCATAATGAACAAAGGCCAACTTAGGCAAACTAAACAATGGCGCCTCTGCAACTGATTGAAAATCAACCCCGCCCATGAATGATGCAATCGTCGTCCCGATGACTAAAGCAATGATGACAGAGCTGATACGAAAGTATTTGCCTAATCCCGGGAAATAGTCCCCTAACATAGAAAAAAGAATCAAGATAGCCGCAGTGATCGCTGCTAAAAGCATATTCTGATTTGCACTCAAAGTTTCCGTTGCAGGATAAATATTACTCGTAAATGCTGTTGGCAGCAACGTCAAGCCAACGATCATGATGATCGTTCCACTAACGATCGTTGGAATAAAATGTCGAACGATATACTTATAAATGCCTGTAAAACCGAGCAAAACAACTGCAATTGCACCAACGATACTCGCACCTAATACAGTATCCATGCCTTTCGCCCCAAAGTAGATCCCAATGATCGCACCCACTGGTACGAAAGATGGCCCTTGGCAAACAGGTAATTTCAGAAAAAATAATACTTGGATCAAAGAAGCAATCCCTGCCCCTAAAAAAGTTGATTGGATCAATCCGGAGGCATCTGATGATGACATCGCCACAGCTGTGGCAATAATAAATGGCGGTACATAGACATCCATCGCTAAAACATGTTGCAGCCCTAATATCACTGCTTGTCCAAAAGGAATATCGTCATTGATGCCAATCGTTAAATGTTTATTTTTTGAAGTTTCCACGTACTCATTCTCCTTGTTTGTCATGTACTTTTTTTCCTTGGACCCATACTTGACGAATATTTTGCATTGTCGCTAGGTACAAGATTTTTTGCAATCGTGCTTCCGGTGTTGGAAAGACACCAAAATCGGGTAATGGATTGCCTTGATTTCGGGAATCAATGACTTGAACATCGAAAGCATACCCTTCTTTGATAACCCCAATAGGCAATTGCAAAGCGTCACCGCCGCCTTTTGTAGCAAGGGAAAAGGCATCTATCACAGAAATACGCGAATCCGCCACCCCACGTTCATGTTGGGCACGCGTGACATCAACACCATCTTCAAGCATACGCGATGACATCACCGCTTGTTTGATATTGTCATATAAACTAGGCGAAAATCCGCCAGATATATCAGTCCCTAAGCCAATTGTGACACCTTGCTTTTTCAATTGTTTGATGGGAATCACCCCATTAGCAAAATATGCATTTGAGATTGGACAATGGGCAACTGCCGCGCCAGTTTCAATAAACAGTGCCCCATCTTGGGGACGAATAAAATTGCCATGGGCCATAACCGCTTTTTCTTTCAATAAACCAAAATCTTTTAACACTTCAGTATCCGTCTTGCCAAAACGTTCTTGGACAAAGTCATGTTCCCATTGTCCTTCACTGCAATGTGTTTGCACATGGACATCATATTTTTGTGCCAACGCGCCTAGACCAGCTAGTCCTTCATCGGTACAGCTGGGAACAAATCTTGGCGTGACAACTGGATATACACCTTGCAGGGCAGATTCAGCCAACTTTTGGACGCTTTGGATAAATTGTTCGGTTTCTTGTAAAGCAGCTTCAGTCGATGCATCTCGATAAAAATCTGGATTGGCTTGTGGATCATCCATCACAACTTTGCCGACTAACCCTCGTTGTCCTTTTTCGACACAGATCTTCGCCAACAACAGACTCGCTTCTAAATGGATCGTCGCAAAATATAAAACCGTTGTTGTCCCTCTAGACAGTAATTGCGTGACCAAATCTGCATAGACCTGTTGGGCAAAATCAGTATCCGCATATTTGGCTTCCAAAGGAAATGTACATTCGTCAAGCCATACATTCAAAGGCTCATCCAGGGCGATACCCGCTTGCGGCCATTGTGGTGCGTGGACATGCAAGTCAACAAACCCTGGCAAAAAACATTGTCCCGTGCTCAAAGACAAAGTGATGTCAGCCTGTTGACAGGCTTTCTCGTAGTGCTTATCGGTTTTTTTTATTACTTTTGTGATGATGCCAGCAGAATCAACTTGAATCAAAGCATCTTCGAGAAATTCTAATTTTCCATCTGTTGGTGTATGAAACACGTCCCCTTTGAAATAACTCTCGGTGGTCATGCAGTAAAGCCTCCATTCATCATAAAACACGCTAAAAAAGGACAATGTTCCTCTTTTAAACGTGGGATGTTCTTATTTTAACGCTAAACAAAAAAAGCGCAATAATAATCGTGATGATAAATGACACTTTTCTGATCAACGTTCGGTTTTTATCCGGTTGCAAAAAAAGAACAGTTCTCACTGTTCTTAAGTCCATTGATCCAATGTATCATGGCAATGGGTTCTGTTTTAAATCTTTTCGGAAATAACACCCCGCGACAAGAAACAAGAGGATGATACTAACAGCAGAAACCCATTTTGCTGGATCTAATACGCCAACGATTGTTTCCTGGTGCAGCGTTCCTGATGTACTGGATAAGCGAAAAATCGCATTTACAGGAAGTTGCGCTTTTTGGATCAACCCAAACAACAGTCCCATCAAAAGAAATTGATGGACTAAACTTCCCTTGCTCTGTGTCGCATATTTGGCTAAACTTCTATTTTCGATCGTTTCTGCAGTCAACATCCGATAACGTTGGCCAAGCCAACGATTCAAGCCGCCATTAAAAAAACTAATGCCTGCCATTCCTATAGGCAACATTGCATCAAAGCAAAAAAGCCATGTGCAAAGGATCAATCCGGAAAGATGCACGAAAATCGTAGATGCCCCAAGCTTCTTTTCTAAAAAAACACCAAAAGTCATTGAAACAAACAGACCGATCGCATATGGAATATATACATGAGAAGTCAAAACCGCTTGACCAAACCGCGCGCCAACGTAGACTGAGCCAAATAAAAACAAAAAATTCCCCACGATTCCATGCAAAAACGTCAACACATTCAAATAAAATGGCATCCGCCAGAACTGACTTCTTCTCCCCACTGTCAGCATCAGTAAAGCAAACACAAACATAAAACCAAAAAGCGCCCATTCAAACAATGTGTTTGACTTCAGCAGTCGTCCAGTCCGCAATAAGAAAAGCAGACCAAAAAACAATAAATAAGCCAACAGCTGTTTTCCTGTCACTTGCTTTAGCATTTGCCATACACCTCTAGGCCGAACATTGATCTTCCCACTCTGCCAGATAGCAGAAATAAACAAGAACAAATAGCCAGTAAATAATCCGACTGCTTGCCATTTACCATTCAACTGAATGGCCCCCAGAAGCAGCACCAAATAGATAAGCACCCATCGCCAATCATTCTTTAGTGATCGTTCTTGCAGCTGTGCTTGTTGACGATACATGAGATCTGCAGGCGGTATCCAAGCAGCGCTCAAGCCAATCAAGGCCGCTGCCGGTAAAAGCGCACTTCCCCAAACCATACTAAAGATGCCGAAAAGCGCCCCAACTGTGCCAATCCAAAAACTGATCGTCAACAAAGCTGAAGTCGAAAATTGGGGTAAGGTTTGTAAAAAAAAGACCCCAGTCATTTTGAACGTATAATATAAAACAAATGCCAATATAGCGAATAAGGTCTGTTCCTTACTGATCGAAAGAAAAAAAATATACGGAACGATCGTCAGTGTATTACTTAGAACAAATAGTGCGTGATGGGCTGGATTAGATGTCATCGAAGAACCGCCTTTTTAGGATAGAATGCTTTACTTTTATCCTACGCTTTATGGTGGGTGTGTCAACTGTTAACTATGCAAAAAAAGGTTGCAAGCGGCAACCTTTTTGATGTATCTATTCATGATTTACTTATTTCTGTCTGATCCGAATGCCCCCATCCATCTCTTCAACAACCAACAGAGAATCTATTTGCAACACACAGGCAATGTTCCCTTTATCCAAAGTGACTTTCACGGACTCACCTAAATAGGTAAGCGTAAAGGACAACTGCTCAATTTCTTTTGGTAAATGGTTCGTCATTCGCAAGCCTTGATCATAGTACAGTCCTGCAAAACCGTAAATCAAGCTTAACCAACTCCCCCCCATATTGGCAGCATGGATGCCATCCTCGACATTTTTTTGCAAATCAGTGAGATCCATTAATGCTGTATCCATAAAGTAACTATATGCTTTTTCAGTATCGCCAATTCGGCTAGCCATCACACTAAAGATCGAACGCGATAACGATGAGTCATGGGTGGTAACTTTTTCATAGTAATCATAGTCACGGGCTAATTGTTCCAGACTAAAATCGCCTGTAAATAACATCTCAGCAAGTACAGTATCCGCTTGCTTACACACTTGATATTTGTAAATGATCATTGGATGATAATGAAGCAGCAATGGATAATTCTCAGCCGGCGTTTCTTCAAAAGGCCAGACTGCTTGATCTAAAAAGCAGTCATCTTGTTGAGTGATTTTACGTTCCTCATCAAAACCGAAGTACATTGCATCTGCTGCCGCTAACCATTTGCTGCTCTCTTCAGTATACATACCGTAGCGTTCTGCTAGCTCTGACGCATAGTAAAGATTATTTTGCACCATTTTGTTGGTGTAAAAATTGTTATTGACAAGGGCACTATATTCATCCGGCCCAGTCACTCCATGAATACCAAAGCAATCTTGCCCATGCTTGCGGGCATAAGTTCCATAATCCAGCCAAAACTTTGCGGTTTCAAATACAACATCCTTGCCAATTCCTTCCATTAACGAATGATCTCCGGTAACACGCTCGTACAATTGGAATCCATAAACGATGTCTGCATTGATATGCAGTTGCGCTGTTCCAGCTGGATAATAGGCACTAGTTTCATTGCCATCAATAGTCCGCCAAGCAAACAATGCACCTGATTGCCCCAATTCTTGTGCTCTTGCTTTGGCTTGCGGCAAAATACTGCCTCGATAAGTCAGTAATTGTTTTGCAACTTCTGGATTTGTATAGATGAAAAAAGGCAATAGATACATTTCTGTATCCCAGAAATAATGGCCTTCATAGCCTTCACCCGTCAATCCTTTCGCAGCAAAATTGGTTTTGCCATCCCTGCCAGCGCCTTGGTTCAAATGAAATAGATTAAACCTTATGCCTTTTTGCAATTGTTCATTGCCGCCGATCAAGATATCACTTTTTTCCCAAAAACCACGGTAACTATTCCTTTGTTCTTCTAATAAAAGTGAATACGCTACGCATTGATTTTGAAAAGGTGCTGTCTGGTTGTCATCCAACAGTGCCAACTGAAAAATAGCTTCCAGAGAAGCACCCTCAACCAGTTGATGGGGTTTTAAATCTAAGCGCAGTGCAATCCGTTTGTTGCTATGAGGCGCCGTCCAAATATGATAATCTGCAATTGATTCTTTTTCTAGCTGATGATTTTTATTGGCCACGCGAGGATCATCTGTCTTAATTGTATAAAACGATTGGTCTAGCGTATGCGTAAGTTCAACTGCATCCGAAAAATCGCAGTTCTTAATGGTATAGCGACAGGCATATAACTCTCTTCGCGTCATCGAAGCAAAGGAGGCCATATGTAGATCAAACTGCTTATTTGACGGTGTTGTGATGTGGTAAGTTTCTGTTAGCACTCCCGTAGACAAATCGATATCCATTACTGTCCGTTTTGTCTGCCATTCACTGTCAGATGACTTTTCTTGTCCGATACGCAAAACTACACCACGTAAATTGGGCAGCTTACAGATTGTCTGATGGTTCTTGGCATAACCATAGGCCCATTCTCCATACTGAATGGGTTCACTATCAAAAAAACCATTCACGAAGACACCAGGATTTCCAGGATAAAATTGATTCACCTTCAGCGGGTGCCCCGCGCGCACACCAATCTGACCGTTGCCTACAGCAAAAAGTGTTTCTAAATATTCTTGAGTCTGATGGGGTAATTCTTCTGCAGATAATTGAAATGATTGATGATTTACCATAAAAGCGCCTCCTTGTTAATCTCTATCCAGTCTATCGACTTCTTGCTTTATATCTATCCTACACGACTCAATAATGAATGCAAGCCGCACCACTTACACCTGACCGCCTTATAAGTTGACTAATCTAAAAAAAGATTTAGATATGTTAACATAGTAAAAAAAGAAAGAAGGCGATGTCTTGGACGTATGGCTAATCAACGTTCTTATTGAAACCACCTATTTAAAACAAGATGACTGGGCGTATGATACACAAAAACAAGTCTCAGCAATCGGTATCAATGATGGCACCATTGCCGCTGTTTTACCGATGGATCAATGGATAGAAGACCAAACTGCAAAAATCTTAGATGGAAAAAACCAACTGCTCTTACCAGGTTTGGTAGAAAAACATTGTCATTTGGACAAAAGCAAATTAGGGACGGCATGGCGACCTGTGACGCCAGCGGCATCATTAGTTGAACGCTTTGAATCAGAGATTCCACAATTAGATGCATTGCCGTTATCCATCGAAGACCGTGCAGAGGCATTGATTGATGCCGAACTCCCTCACGGAACGATCTTTTTCCGCTCTCATATTGATATCGAACCGATGACTGAATTGCGGTATTTTGACGCTATTGCTGGATTGGTGGCACAAAAGTCTTTTGGCTCTGAACTCGTTCTTTTCCCACAGCATGGGCTACTTCGCAGCCAAGCGAAGCCTTTGATCGAAGCGGCTCTAGCGACTGGAAAGGCTGCACTGATTGGCGGTGTGGATCCCTATACTTTAGATGAAGACTACAAAGCCTCTTTGAAACAAACCTTTGAATTGGCAACAAAGCATCATACAGGTATCGATATCCATCTTCATGACCGACAAGAAGCTGGCAGAGCCACGATCAAAGAAATCATACGCTTAACCCACGTTCACGGTTTAGAAGGCAACGTGTCGATCAGTCATGCCTTTGGACTGAATGATTTTGAGGGGAAGGAACGGGCACAAGTCTTCAAAGCTTTAGCTGACCTAAATATTCATATTATTTCTAGCATCCCTCTCTCGCCGCATACGATTCCACCATTAAAAGAACTCCAAAGTTATGGTGTGAAAGTCCATATCGGTTGTGACAACGTCTATGATTCGTGGTCTTCATTGGGTGACGGATCTTTGCAAGAAAAATTGGTTCGTTATTTAGAGATATTTGGTATCAACACCCAAGAGGCATTGACTGAGGCATTGGGGCTGGTCACGGACGGCAAGGTCACGATCGACCAAACAGGTCTGCAACAATGGCCGAAAGTTGGCGACGAAGCAAACTTCGTGCTTACGACTGCTACATCCTCTGCTGCCTTCGTAGCACGTAAAGGCGTTGTATCGAAGAGTTTTTATCGAGGGAAGATTATTTGGTCTACATCAAATGAATCACCTTCACCTAAGTAATCGAAGGAAAAAAGAGACACATACTAGACATTATTGAAGCGACCTAAAAGTTAGACTAAAAATCTACCTTTTAGGTCGCTTCTTATTAGATTACTTCATATTTAGAAGAGCGCCGCTTTAATTTATTTACTCATGAAACATTCAAAATCAAATATTCCACTTCACCCAATCTGCGAACAACTCAGGCCAACGGACAACTGACGGTTCAATGTTATGAATACCGCCATTTGCTGTTTCCTTGGTCCCTAGACTCAGACCATGGCCCCCTCTCGGAAAAATATGCATTTCATAAGGAACATCGTACTTCCGTAACTGCTCTGCAAACAACAAACTGTTTTCTGCTGCGACCAACCCATCTTCTAATGTATGCCATAAAAAAGTAGGTGGCGTAAGTGCGGATACAAGATGTTCAAGTGAAAGCGCGTCTTTTTGCTCTACGTATGCATCTGCCAAAAGCGACTGGAATGATCCTTCATGCGCAAACTTACCACTTGATAAGACAGGATAACTTAGCAGCAAGCCATTCGGCTTCCACTCTTCTTTTTGTCCATCAAGCAATTCTGATAAGAATGGTTCCTGCCATGATACACCTAGATTGGCAGCCAAATGGCCGCCTGCAGAAAATCCCGCAACGATGATTTTATCCGGATCCACATGCCACGCTTCATGCTGCTGGCGCACTAATTGAACGGCTGTTGCCAATTCCGTCAACGCGATAGGATAGACAGCTGGTTTGATACTGTAATGAAGCACAAACGCGTGAAAGCCAAAGCTCATCATCTTGATGGCAATCGGTTCTGCTTCTCTATCAGAGAGCATTTCATACCCGCCTCCTGGACAAATAATGACTGCGGGGCGAAGGCGATTCACTTCGATCTCAGCTGAATTCTCTATGATATAAGTGGTCAATGTTGCTTGGCTATTTGGTCGTAGTGCCTCAATTTTTTTGTGTAACACTTGGATGCCTCATTTCATTGTAATTTTAAACACGATTGGTTTATCTGTTTCGATTGGCGCAAAGTTGATAGACAATCCATCATGTGTCGCTTGCCAATCGAGATTTTGTTGGGGATGTCCTACTAGTGCAACGTTTTGAATGATACCATGAAAGGCCGGCAAGTTTTGATCGCTAGACAAAGACAAGGATTGAATACATGCGTGGCCGTCCATTGGGCTGATCATTTGCATAGCATACAACGAATCACCTTGAATCGTAAAGCGAAAATCCTGACTTGTATACTGTGTGACCTTGTTTTCTTGAAATTGACCTGCTGTTATAGTGGTCGGTCCCTCACCAGCGATACGCCATGGTTTGCTTTCATAAATGGCCGTGCCGTTCATCGTTAACCACACACCAATATCTGCGAGTATCTCTTGATCCTTGTCAGGAATCTTTCCTTGTCCATCTGGCCCAACGTTTAATAACATATTGCCATTTTTACTCACGGCTTCGATCAAGTCTCGAATGATCTCACTGCTTGACTTATAGTCTAAGGTGGTTGTATAACACCATGAATTTCGTGCGATTGCTGTATCCGTTTGCCAATAAAACGGTTGCGGTTCGGCGAATTTCCCTCTTTCAATTTCAACGATACCGGTGCCAAACATCAGCGCATCATGCTTGTAACAAATTGCTACTTGCTTGCCCCACTCCACACCACGGTTATAGTAATATGCGGCAAACAATTGCAGATGTTGCTTAAATGCCTCATGCTGGATCCACCAATCGAAATACAGCAATTCCGGTTGATACTCATCCACTAATTCGCAAGTTCTTAGCAGCCAATCGTCTAGAAATTCTTCCGTGGGATAAGGTTCACTGTATAAATCTTGATTATCTGGCTCTGGCATCGCTGGCCAATAAAAATCTCCCTTTTGTAATGGTTCCACTACATCACTAGGAAATTCCTTGCCGTGTCCCATAAAGAACCAGTGTTCCGCACGATGGGAAGATGTGCAAAAATGCAGCGATTGGTCTTCTGCTGCTTGCTTTAGCTCAGCCAAAATGTCTTTTTTCGGCCCCCTCTCGGCAGCATTCCATGTGGAGACGCTGCTTTGATACATTTGAAAGCCATCATGATGTTCTGCTACAGGAAATACATATTGGGCACCAGCTTTTTTAAAAACCTTCATCCATTCTTGTGCATCGAATGCGGTAGCAGTAAACATGGGAATAAAGTCTTTATAGCCAAATTCTTTTTGTGGACCATAGGTTGCGACATGATGGTCAAATTCTGGGTGGCCTTTCAAATACATATTTCTAGAATACCACTCGTTATTATACGCGGGGATACTGTAAAGACCCCAGTGGACAAAAATCCCGAATTTGGCTTTTACAAACCATTCTGGCATTGAAAACCGCCCTAATGATGACCAGTTTGGTGCAAAAGGACCTTGATTGGCGACCTGTGTGATCTCAGCGATTGTCTGCATCTTTTCCCTCCAGAATACCTGTCGTTTCAAGCCATGTCTTCGCAATCAACACATGACCAGCAAGTGATGGATGCACCCGATCACTACTTAGTACATAAGACGATTGGTGTCTCAAAAAATCATCGATCTTTTCTTGTACGTTTCCATAGGGCAATCCGAATGTTTCGGCAAGTGTTTGGATCACTTGTTGATATCCCAACAGCATTTCTCGAACTGGATCTTTCTCATTTTGCTCAACCATAAACGGGCTCAGTAAAATGATGCCTTTTACATGAGGCAATGTTCGTTCAATCAACGTCTGTAGTTCGCTTTCAAATCGATCTAATGAAACCAATGGCGTTTGTGCAAAGGTTCCATCAAAGTGACGCCAGACATCATTCACACCAATCATGATCGTAAGCCAGTCTGGCTTAAAATCGAGTACATCTACTTGCCACCTCTTCTTCAAATCAAGGATGGTGTCGCCGCTGACGCCACGATTGACGATCATCAACTCCTCACGGGGCAGCAAAGCCGTGGTGTAAGCATTGATCAAATTGACATAGCCATCCCCCCACGACGACCATCCAGCAGGGATAGCCTCATAATTACGATTGCTATCTGTGATCGAATCTCCCACAAAAAGTATTCGGTCTTTTTTTTCTATTATCATCACATTTCCTCCTAAAAAAAAGAAGATCGATCCTGAAGCTAAGGATCGATCTTTTTTCGCAACAGTTTATGCCGTACTATCGTTTGTATTTCACTGGATCATTTTTTAATCTGCATCGCCAAACTCTTTGGCCACTTCTTCTCGTTTCGTATTTTGATCTTTGGCATTCGCCATATCAAAGTCCAAGACAGTTTGATAGCCTAAGCCATCAGCAGTATCTTGCATTTCTTTCAACAGTTTATCGAACTCACTTTGATCTTTTGCAAAAACCATTTTCCATGAATACTCAACAATCGTTGACTTCGCTTGATTTCTCAATGTCGAGATTTCTGAACTGTCCTCTGGTGCGACATAACTTGCACCGGGAGCAACTGCCAATTGGTCATGATCTTCCAGATAGGCAATCGTTGACTCTGCATCATCCATATTCTTGGACCAATCTTCTTTTACTGGATTGGTGTTCTCATTTTGATAGCTTTCCCACATTGTATACGCATAAGGGAAACCAGTATCTGGATTGGTATCAATTGGTAAAACCGTATTGACATTCAATGCAGACACACCATCTTTGTACGTACCACCGCCATATTCTTCTGGTACATCGCCATTTCCATCTAACAACGCTTGTTTCCCGAAGTCAGTGAGTACCGGTTCGCCATCTTTCATTTCCCAAGTCAAACCTTCTGGACCGCTGCTGCCGCTAGTTTGCGAGGAATTTGCCAACACACCTTCTGCAGAGTACAGCCAGTCAATAAAAGCAGCAATTCTTTCTGGGTCTTCCGCATTTGATCCAATACCTATGAACTGTTTGCCGCCATATACTTCAGCGCCATAAGAGAAAATGGTCTGATCTTGGATAGGTGCCAACATGAACCCTTTACCAGCATCTAAGTTGGTGGTTGTATTAAAGGCAGCTTGTCCTAACCACGGCCACCATGAGAATAGCACCTGCCCATCTTGGAATTTTGCAAACAAGGTATCATAGTTTTGCGTTGTTGATTCTGGATCGATCAACCCTAATTGGTTAGCTTGGAAGTAAAACTTAAGCGCCCGAATATATTCAGAGTCACTGGCCAAGATACTTTGATAGTCTGATCCATCAGCCTTGGCTAAGACAAATCCTTGCTCATCATACCCATAGTAGGTAACCAATTGTTTTCCTGCATTCATCATATTGCCATCCCAATCACCGAAAAGAGAAAAGCCATAGACTTTTTTCCCAGACTCAGTGGTTGGATTGTCTTCTTGCATTTTTTGAATCACAGGCAACAAATCTTCTAAAGTGTCGATTTCAGGGTACCCCTGATCCGCATATAGATCCCACCGGACATATGCGCCGAACGTCGGGTCTAACCCTTCAGAAGGATCCGTAGACTTAAGGGTAGAGACTGATGTAGGAAAGCCGTAGATGCCGTCCGTCCCGTCATTTAAATTCTGAACCGCCGCATCGAACCGCTGTACATTGTCCATGTTTTCATAGTATTGGCTTGCATCAGTCAGCAGACCCGCTTCAACCAACTCATTGTATTGCTGTCCATTATCTACAATAATCAAATCACCTAAATCACCAGCAGCTGTCCGTGTCTGATACAATGTATCTCCATTTCCAGCCACATTTGGCGCAATAATATTCAGTTCCATATTAAACTTATCTTTGACGATTTTCGCGAACCAACCTTCTTGCATCCCCATGTAATTGGCCAAGCCATCATATACATCAATGGTGATCGTTTCATCATAATTGCCATCGCTGCTTGCCGAATCTTGGTCTGCATCTGACGAACCTCCGCAAGCGGACAATGCACCCAGCAATGTAACTGCCACTAACCCTGTTGTCATATATCTGGACATTTTTTTCATTTTCTTCCCTCTTTCTTTTGATTATCCTTTGACCGCGCCCAACATAATTCCTTTGACAAAATATTTTTGGAACAGCGGATAAATGAACATAATAGGCAAAACAACGATAACAGATACGGTCATGCGAATCGATGTCGGCGTTTGAGTTGTCGCAGCCGATGCAATACTCGATAGTGATCCCGAGGTATTCTTGACCATCTGTGCCAGCGAATTGGCTTGATTGATATAAGTATAGAGCAAATATTGCAGTGAATAGAGGCTTTGATCAGTAATATAAATCAAGGTATCTTGGAATGAGTTCCATTGTCCAACTGCGGAGAAAATCGCTACAGTCGCCAAAATCGGTGTGCAGTTTGGTAAAATCACGCGGAAGAAAACTTGAATGATACCCGCACCATCCATTTCTGCGGCTTCTTGCAACGATTTTGGAATGGATTCGATATACGTTTTGACCAAGATAATATTAAAGGGTTGTACGACTGCTGGTAAAATATAGACCCAAAAACTATTTGTCAGCCCTAATGTTTTCATCGTAATAAACAATGGAATCAGCCCAGCATTGAAATACATCGTGATGACCACAAAACGATACCAAAATTTTCGCTTCCACATTTTTTCTTGTGTAAACATGAATCCTAGAAATGCCGAAGCCAAAACTGTTGCGGCTGTTCCAATGACTGTTCTAGCTATCGAAACTGTCGCAGCTAGAGGCAGTCCTTTTAATTGCAATACTTGACTATAGTTTTCAAGATGAATACCTTCTGGGAAAAACCGAATTTGTCCTAACGCGCTTAACTCATTGTTGCTGATTGAATTGATGATCAAGTAATAAAAAGGGTAAGCACAGATCAATGTGATGACCACAAAGAACGTATAATTGATGATTTTAAACCAAAGATCATCGGTCTGCCGAACTTTCTTTTCTCTTTTCTTTTCCGTCAGTGACAACTCCATAAAAGCCACTCCTTTCTATATAATGGACGTACCTCTGATTTTTTTAGATGCGCCATTAACGATTGCCAGTAAAGCAACGGAGATCACACTTTTCAGCATACTAATGGCTGTTGCCAGAGATAGGCTGTTGCCCCCCATCCCTAAGTTATAGACATATAAATCCAGTACCTGGATCGTATTTTTGTTAAAGGCATTTTGAAAGACGAAGTACTGATCCATGCCGTTGTTCAACAAATTGGCGATTGATAACATCAGCATCACTAAAAATGTCGGCATGAGTGCAGGTAATGTAATGTGACGCATCAAGTGGAAACGATTGCCGCCATCGATCCTTGCCGATTCATATAATTCTGGATCAATTCCAGAAATACCCGCCAAGTACATAATTGCGCCCCAGCCTAATCCCTTCCAAATATTCCATAAACACATAATCAACCATGTATGATTGCCACTATCTAAGAATTTGATTGGATCCGTGACAAATCCCCATTCTTGCAACAAAGTATTGACCAATCCGGTAGATGAAAAAAGACTGAAGGCTATCGTATAAACCAATACCCAACTAATAAAATTAGGTAGGGTTGTCAATGTTTGAACCAAATTTTTGAACCATTTGCACTTGATTTCATTCAGTAAAATCGCAAATCCGACTGGCAAAATCGATGTGGCAATACCCAAGAAACTCATCGCAAAGGTATTTTTCATCACTTGTACGATTTGATCGACTTGAGTAGGACTTGACACCAATAAGCGAAACCAGCGAAACCCGACAAATTCACTTCGTCCCAATCCCAGTGCTGGTTTGTAATCATATAAAGAATAAATCCAACCATGTAAAGGAAAATAAGAGAATAAAAAGACCAATACCAAGAAAGGCACAATACATAAAAACATGATCTTCCCTTCACGTGTCACCCGCTTACTCCTTTTTGGCATCGTATTTTTCTGTATGTCCATCTTCCTCCCCCTTCTGTTGTAACCGCTTTTACATGTTTAATACTAGCATCTGAAAAACGTTTTGCCACCTGTTAAAAATAGAGGTCAATCCGTCAATTTTAGACATTATTTTTCCCTTATTGAACAAAAAGACTGATTTCGCAGCGTTCTTATTCATCTGTGATTTTTGATAAGGCTTTCAAAATTCTCTTTTTACACGTATTATATGGATATATTAATTCATTGGGGGAATCATCATGAAATACAATCCAGATGGCCAGTTTTATAAAGTGACTACGACTATTTTCCAATTTACCTTTTTGAACATACTTTATCTGCTCTCCTGTCTCCCACTCTTTACGATAGGGGCAGCTACTTCGGCTCTCTTTGAAGTCACGATTCGCTTTGCGGATGATGAACGAGGAGAACTGATCATCGGCTATCTACAAGCACTACGTACAAATTTTATGCAGGCAACCGCCAGTTTTTTGTTGCTTTTGTTTCCGATTGTTGCATTGATCTATAGCAGCTTGTTTTGGTTTTCAGCAGAAACAATTCTTGCCAGTGTGTTTGCACTTCTTTTAACTGTCGCAGCACTTTACTTGTTTATTGTTCTCGTTTATTGTTTGGCACTGATAGGCCGCTACGAGAACAGCTTTAAGCATACACTTAAAAATGCATTTCTATTACCTTTATCAGCACCCGTTCGGTCGTTAGGGCTTGCACTGATACCTGTTACAGCCTTTTGTATGGTTATCTTATTCCCTGTTGTTAAAATGCTTTTGTTGATTTTTGGCTTTTCATTTGTGATCTACTGCAGCTCATTTCTCTTGTTGTCCGTTTTTCGTAAACAACACGCATGAAAAATATCAGATATTTATCCATTTTCCGTCGCTTGAGTCAGTTTTCCATTCGCCGGCAATTGTTCATCGTGTATCTACCTGTTATATTCTTATCAACTGTTGCTATTGGTTTATTCCTTGTTTTTGATTCAACCAGACAATTGACTGCGAATTATCAACATCTTGCGGAATTAAATGCGCAACGCGTCAAATCAGTCCTTTTTGATACAACAAATACCTTAAACAATACCGCAAGTTCTCTTTCCAACGATACACATTTGCGTCAGTTTTTGACTACAAATTATGAGACAGATATCAGCGCGATCGCAGATATAGCTAACTACGATCAACTAGATGAAATCAAAAAAATGCAAACATCCATTGCAAATATAACCATTTATACGACAAATCGATCCATCCCCAATTATACATATTTTCAACAAGTTGATGACGCAACCCGAGAGACTATTTGGTATCAAAAAGCCCTCGTACAGCCAGATGCATTTCTAATGACCTTACCAGAAGAAAGCAATGCTAATCGCTTGCATTTGTATAAATCGTTGCCTTTACCTTTATCAACAGAAACAGCTGTCTTAGACATCCAAATTGACTATAATTACCTTAGTAATCGATTGCGTAATTCTTCTTATGAGCTAGAATTACAACTGAATGATGACCCCATTTTTTATAGTGACAAAATCAGTCAAGTCGGAGAAATTGGTCAACTCACAAATTTAGCCAATACACAGCCTACTACCTTTTTTTTAAACAGTAATCAGAATAAAATTTTGCTCACTAAAAGCACTTTGATGATGAATAATAAAGAAGATGTCATTACCATCTATGCTGCCGATACAAAAGCATATTCAAATCTTCAAGCCAATCTTATTCGCTGGAGTACGATCGTTTTGGTAATTTTGATTGCCACGTTTATGATTGTCTATCTCTTTGCTCGTTTTTTTACCAAGCGGATTTCTCAGTTGCAGCAAGCTGTCTACTTTGCGGCAATCGAAGACTATGATTTCTTTCAAAATATCAGTGGTGAGGATGAGATTTCACAGATTTCCCTCGACTTTCATAAGATTATCCAGCGAATCAAAACCAATGAAGAAGAAATCTATCGTTCTCGCTTGACTCAGCAAGAATTATTGAATCAACAACAACAAATGGAATTTAATATACTTGCCGGACAAATCAATCCACATTTTTTGTTCAATACGCTTGAAACGATCCGAATGATGGCACTAACTTCTGGCAATTCAGATGTGGTCTATGCAATCAAATTATTGGCAAAATCCATGCGCTACACATTGGAAGCCCACGGTACGCAATTGACAAGTCTAGAAGAATCCCTAGATGCAGTACATGTCTATGTAAAGATCCAACGTATGCGTTTTGGCAACCGTGTGAACTTCTCCTATTCTGTTTCAAACGAAATCAATCAAAAGGACATGCAGATCTTGCCTCTTTTGGTCCAACCCCTCGTAGAAAATGCCATCTCTCATGGCCTAGAAGGACTTACTTATCCCGGATTCGTCCGTCTGACAATCACCAAAGAAAATCATGACGTGCTAATTGTCGTTCAGGATAACGGTACTGGAATCACCCCTGAGAAGTTAGAACTGCTGCAGCGAAAAATTGCAATACCCTCGACCCATGCAAAAAAAAATATTGGCTTAGCAAATGTCAACCACCGGGTCAAAATGTTTTATGGACCGGACTATGGATTGACGATTGAAAGCATCTTTGGCAGTGGAACCCAAGTTATCCTAAGAATCCATGATTTAACCATTGATAAAGCAGTCTCTGATTAACCTAGAAAGACCACCAATTTGCTTATCCACGTGAGCAAATTGGTGGTCTTTCTTTTTCTCTTATTAAAATCCCGTGACAACAACCTGTTGATTGGTTCGCTGTGTACTTGCAAAACAACCAGCCATGATGCCAGTAAATACGCCGCCAACTTCAGTCGTCAAATAACGGGTCTCTCCACTGCCGATAAACTGCTTCTGCAACTGTTCATCTAAGAAATAGAATCGATAGCTTTCTTTGTCAGCTTCAATGCCTAACGTGACGATTGCTTTCGCATAAGACAGCTCTTTTTCAACTTTCCATAAAGAACCAATCTGTCTACGAAACACCAATTGTTGTCTGTGCTGCTTTCTTTCAATAAATAAATCATAGTGATGTGATGCATTCAAGAACATTGTCATTCCCACGGTTCCCTCAACCAAAGAGGTACAATCGAATGTGACTTGAAATTGCTGATCAAAAGTTGTCTGCCTTTGAAAAACAGCAGCTAGTTTGGCTTGATCTGACAAGCCAGTTTCAATGGGATACAGTGTGAAGTTTTGAGCCGTCTGTTGGATCAAATCTGTGTCCCACTCGAATAACGTGAGGTAATCGGGCTTTCTGGATACAGCCAACGTCGCGGTTGTAGGCAATGTGACGGTAAGCGGTAGATGTCCTTCTTCGCCAAATATAGGCCAATCATCCGACCACTCAACAGACAGCAAGCATGTCTCTCGTCCCAAAAGATGCCGCAGTGGGTAGCTGATTGGACGAACAGCCAGACAGACAGCCCACCATTCTCCCATTGGATCTTGAACCAAATCCGCATGCCCAGCGGCTTGCAAAGGCAGATTGGTACTTCGGTTGGTCATCACTGGATTATTGGGACATGCTTCGTACAGTCCAATCAATGAAGGACTGCGTGCCATTGTCAACATATGACCATACGAAGTGCCTCCTTCCGAAATCAGTAAATAGTAAAAATCATCCTTTTTATATAAATGCGGTCCCTCGGGATCTGCCGCACCGCTGCCAGTCCAGATAGAATGCCGTTTCCCTAGAATGCCAGTCTCTAGGTCAATTGTTCGCACATAGATATCTTTGTGTGTACCCAAATAATAAGTTTGTCCATCATCATCAACAAAAAGCGTCGGATCAATTCCTGGCGTATCCAACCAAATCGGTTCAGACCACTCACCGTAAATATTGTCTGTCCATATCAAAAAGTTGCCTTCCGTTCCTTGGTTTCCCCCAACATTGGTACATACAAGATAAAATCGATCGTTGATATAGCGCAGCGTAGGTGCATATAATCCAAAGGCATTCGGCTGCTTCGTAGATAACGTAAGCTGCTCCGGACGTGAAATTCCATGTCCAATCAATCGCCAATCTGCTAAATTCTGACTATGATAAATCGGTAAACCCGGAAAGTATTCAAACGTACTCGTTACTAGATAGTAATCTTGGCCTACTCGACAAATACTCGGATCAGGATGGAACCCCGGTAAAATCGGGTTAGTCATCGTCAACATCCACTTAGTCCTCCTTGATGGTCGTTTTTGCAGCCGTCAATTGATGCGTTGTTGCGCCAGCAGCCGTATGGATGCACAACGTCGCTTCTTTGATCCCCTCTAGTTCAATAATTAGCTGGCCGTCTGCTTTCGTCACATGTACACCACCGACCAATTGGCCTCGGTGATCATAGATTTCTGCACTTGCCGCCTCTTGCGGATCAAAAAGATGGATCAACGGTTTTTGGACATAGTCATAAACTGCCTTCGTCTGCTCAGAACCTTCAATGATCATTTGATTAGGCCGAACCAGCAATGGCAAATGAAAATAATCATAGGTTTCTTGATACCAGCGACCACCTGTATAGGCCTTACCAGACAAATAATCGATCCAAACGCCTTTGGTATCTGGTACATAAAAGGAAACTGTCCCTTGTGCATTAAAAATTGGTGCCACCAAAAGATGTTCGCCTAACATGTACTGACGGTCCAAATAGTGCGTCATTTGGTCTTCTGGAAATTCTAAGACCATCGCGCGCATCATCGGCAGCCCCGTCTTGGCTGTTAACACAGACTGTGCTTGCAGATAGGGCATCAAAGATAGTTTCAGATTGGTAAAGGCCTTCGATACAGCCACTGCTTCTTCGTCATACACCCAAGGCACTTTGTATTCCCAACTGCCGTGATATCGACTATGAGAGGATAACAAACCAAATTGGGTCCAACGTTTATACAAATCTGGTGTTGCCCCTGCTTCAAAGCCAGAAATATCATGACTCCAATAACCAAATCCCCCCATACCAAAGGATAATCCAGCGCGCAAAGATTCAGCCATCGATGGATAATCAGAAGTACTATCACCGCCCCAATGGACAGGCAAGCGTTGAGAGCCCACAGAAGCTGCCCGCGCAAACACAATCGCTTCAGATTCTCCTTTGACTTCCTTTAATAGATCAAACACAACTTTATTGTATAAAAACGCATAGTAGTTGTGCATTTTTTCAGGATCAGAACCATCAAAATAAACTGCATCTGTAGGAATTCTCTCTCCAAAATCAGTTTTAAAGCAATCAACCCCCATATCTAGCAACGCCCGTAATTTGCTGTTGTACCAAGTAACTGCTGCAGGGTTTGTAAAGTCCACTATAGCTAATCCCGCTTGCCATTTATCCCACTGCCATACATCACCATTTTCACGTTTCAAGAAATAGCCATTGGCCATCCCTTCGTCAAAGAGCGGTGATTTTTGACCAATATAAGGGTTGATCCAGACACAAATTTTCAAACCTTTGGCTTTCAATCGCTGAAGCATCTTCTCAGGTTCCGGGAAAGTGCGCTCGTCCCAAGTAAAGTTGCACCATTCATACTCTTTCATCCAGAGGCAGTCAAAGTGGAAGACTTCTAGTGGAATCTCACGTTCTGCCATACCGTCTACAAAAGAAGTAACTGTTTGCTCATCGTAATCAGTTAAGAAAGAGGTACTTAACCACAAGCCAAAGGACCACGCCGGCGGTAACGCTGGTTTTCCTGTCAAATCCGTATAACGCTGAATCACTTGTTTTAAATCATCCCCTGCGATGACATAGTATTGCAACGATTGACCCGGATTACTGAATTGCACACGGGAGACTTTCTCACTGCCAACTTCGAATTGAACCCGATCTGGCGAATTGACAAAAATACCATATCCTTTATTGCTTAGATAAAATGGAATGTTTTTATAGGCTTGTTCCGTCCCTGTTCCACCATCCGCATTCCAAATATCCACACTTTGGCCATTTTTAACAAAATTTGTAAACCGTTCTCCCAATCCATAGATCGTTTCGCCAACATCCAATGTCAACTGCTCACTGATATATGTCTTCTCATTAGGATCAATGACCACCGCTTTACTGCGTGGCTTACTTTGTGTAATCAGCGTGTCTTTGTAGTAAAAATCAGCTGTCACATGTTCACCTTTGGTTATCATCACCTGTAAGTCTCCCGATCGAAAGACATAGGTTCCCTCATCTTCTGAGATCTCTGGTGTGATTTCTTCAGTGATCAAGTCAAATCCAGGTAATTTGGCTTGAACCCCTTTGTAATTGAACAGTGTGATTCCGATAATATTGCGCCTTGGCGTAGTGACTTCCATCGTTAAAAGTCCACCATCCAAGGTTGCTCCTTTGTGCCCAACATAACTATAAGGCAAGTACAAAACTAGCTTGTCTTGCGTTTTACGGGCATCGTACACATGCACCGCAAATTTCACATCAAATCCTTCACGGAATAACCAACCGCCATCAGAAAATTTCATTTTTTCCTCCTTGTTCAATCAATGATAGTGCCCCCAACAAACCAGCATCATTATAGTAACGACACGTTTCTAGGGGGACTTGAAAATCTAGCCAGTGAGGATTGTCTTTGAGTGCTTGTCTCACTATAGGTAGGAGAACAGGGTTTTGACTAATCCCTCCACCAATCAATATCTTTTCCGGATTCATCGTCACTGCTAAATTATAGATGGCAATCGCAACATACCTAGCCCACTGTCGCACGATTTGTTGCGTCTCAGGGTCTTTGTCCCACTGTTCCATGATCGTTTCTCCAAGTATTTCTTTGGTTATCGGGATCGATTTTGTCTGCCGAAAAGCATCAATCAACCCTCTAGTTGATGCTAAATCATGCAATGTCGCAAAAGAAGAAGCTTGAAAATCTGTCACCATCATCCCAAATTCTCCTGCACGAAAGCCTAAGCCTCGAATCAGCTTACGCTGGTGGACCAGTGCACCACCCACACCAGTTCCTAATGTGATCAGTACAAAGTCTTGCACATCTGTGGCATGTCCAGAAGAAAGTTCTGCTAAGGCTGCACATCTCGCATCATTTTCGATCCAAATAGGATAATTACCTATCAATCGTCCCTGCAACTCTTTTATTATGTTGCACCCATGTATAGGGGCAAGCGCCCCTGCCATGATGGCTACTCCTTGTTCAGGATCGATAAAACCGGGAAAGCTTAAGCCAATCCCTTCAATTATTGCTGTTTGCTCAATTTCAACGATTTTGGCTAATAACGCATCAAAAAAGACTTCCTTGCTTTCATGGGGTGTCGCTATCTTCCCTTGAGAAAGCCAAGTATTGTCTTGTGCAAACACCCCAAATTTAATATACGTACCGCCAACATCAAAGCACAAGCGGACTTGTCTCATCTATTCTCCTCCCTTCGATCGAAAAGCGCTTACACGTTCAATTAAATTATATAAAAGAATAGAATAGACGCCTACCAAGTAATTTAGTCATCCTTACCCTAAAAAATAGATGTCCGAAAACACATTCGGACATCTGATAGGCTATTCATTTTTTCGAAATTCATTTGGCGACACATGATGATACTGTTTGAACTTTTTGTAGAAATAATCCACATTGCTATACCCAACCAACTCAGCTACCTCATAGACCATTAAATTGGAATGTCTCAACATTTCTACTGCTTTATCCATACGGACTTTGTCCAAAAAAGCGAGATAATTCAGCCCAGTATCTCTATGAAACTTTTTGCCTAAGTATGCACTATTGTAATTAAAATGAGCCCCAATTTTTTTTAGCGTCAAATCTTCTTTATAGTGTTTTTTCGTATATTGGATCAATGCTTCGATAATATCAACTTGGTTCAAACTGCTGGCAATCGTCTCTTGCAGTTGGCTTAACTTATCAGAAACCACTGATTGCAACATTGGAAATGTTTGTGCCAGAAAAATCTCCTGATGCAACGCATCCATCGACCAGTCGATGTCCAATGCTAATTTTTCTTGAATTTGATGATGGATCCCTTCAATATCCCCATTGATTTGCCACTTGATTTCTTCTTCCAAAGTCAAAGATCCATAAAAGGATTGATAATAGCTTGTGATGTATTCTTGTAAAGATTGATTCGATAGCAGGGACATAACGAGTTGTTCTTTGATAACTTCACGTTCCTCACGTTGTTGATCCATATCAAGAACATGATGAGAAATCACTTGATTCGGAAATAAAAAAATTAATTTGCTTAATGCTTGAATATCAACCATCAAAGGTTTCAAATTGTCTTGCGCAGCAACCCATCGAGAAATCAATATTTCTTCTGATTTCAACCATTTACGACACCATTGGTCGATCTCTTCATCAGGAAATCGCTCATCATTCAGCAAAACAAGATATTGGTGATGTCGATGGATCAATTGGATGACTTGAGAAACATGATCAGATAATTTTTCCGTCAATTTTTGACTATTGGCTTCTTCCGATACCCGCAGCAGTTTGGCAAATTGTGCTTGTTTGATACCAGTTGGATCACCACCAAAAAGTTTATCGATTAATTGACTCTTTTGATTCTTCTGTTGATCTGTTTTGGCCTTTTGATCGATTTTGGTTAGAATATCGATTAGTTCTTCTTCATCGATTGGCTTCAATAAATAGGTGACTGCCCCAAGTTGTAGCGCTTGTTTTGCATACTCAAAATCTGAATACCCTGACAGTATAATCGCATAGAACAAAAGCCCTTCCTCAACTGCCTCTTGAACCATTTCTAGGCCATTTTTGCCAGGCATTTGGATATCCGCAATCACGACATCCGGTTTGAGTGTTCGAATTTTTTCCAACCCAATCTGCCCATTTTCAGCAAAACCAATAATCTGATAGCCTAAGCTCTCCCAATCAATGATCAAAGGCAATCCGTTTCGAATCGACATTTCATCATCAACAATCAACACTTTCCGCATCTTTCCACCTCCATTCCCCCTAAATACTTTACGTATGACTGATCAAACTAGCACCATTTGTTCGTATCAATTCTTGATACCAATAAAAACTATCTTTCGGGATGCGTTCCAACTGACGTGCGCTTTGATTATCTCGATCAACATACACAAACCCGTATCGCTTTTGATAACCATTCAACCAGCTCAATAAATCCGTAAATGACCATGCACAATAACCGATGATCTCCACCCCGTCTGTCAGCGCTTTTTGTAATTCAAGCAAATGTTCTTGCAGATAGGTGATCCTATATGGATCATGGATTTTTTTATCTTCTGTCAGCTGATCGATCGCCCCTAATCCATTTTCTGTAATAAAAATAGGCAAGTCATAGTTGGCTTGGATTCGTCTCAATGCCACTCGGAAGCCTACCGGATCGATTTCCCACCCCCAATCGGTTTTCTTTAAATTGGGATTTTCAGCAGTCGCAAACATCGTTTCTTCTGGTGAGAATGTACCATCTTCGGCTTGCATCAAGTAGGGATCCACTTTCGAGAACGCTCTCTTTTCAGCAATTTGTTTTTGGTAATTATTCTGCTGCGCCGTACCGCCATGATAATAGTTGATGCCCAGGAAATCAGGTTTTGCTTTTTTTAAAATGGCTTGATCTTCTTCAGTCACAACGGGTGCCAGTCCTGCTTTGGCTAATTGCTTGTATACAAATTTTGGGTACTCTCCTTTGCAATAGACGTCTAAAAACCAAGCATTATTGAATGCTTCACCATTTTCAGCAGCCAAAACATCTTCAGGATCACAGCTGAATGGATACATTGGGCCATAACCAAAACTTGGACCGATTTTCCCTAATGGGACCATCTCATGAAATAAGTTGATTGCCTTTGCATTGGCTATGTTGATGATATGATTGGCTGCATACATCCGTTTCAAATCCTTTACACCAGGTGGATGCGCTGCCCAACGGTAACCTAATGAAGTAAACACATTTTGCTCGTTCATCGTTACCCAATAGGTCACTTTTGTCCCTAGCCGTTCAAAAAGAATGCGGCAATACTTCTCGAAAGCCACTGCTGTTTCTCGACCTTCCCATCCTTGATACTTATCTTGTAAAGCTTGGGGCAAATCCCAATGGTACAACGTCAAAATGGGGACAATGCCTTGTTTTACTAATTCATCCACTAGATTTTCATAGAATGCCAATCCAGCTTCATTGACTTCTCCTTCACCATCTGGCAAAATCCGTGACCAAGCCACACTAAAGCGATAGGCACCCAGCCCCATTTCTTTCATTAGGGCGATATCTTCTTTGTAATGATGATAATGGTCAATCGCCACTTTACCATTCGTTTCTTCAAAGGTATTTCCAGGGACCTGTGCATAGGTATCCCAAATTGAAGGCCCTTTGCCTTCTGTCGCCCATGCCCCTTCGATTTGATAGGCAGCTGAAGCTGCACCCCATAAAAAATTTTGTGGAAAAGGATCTAATTGCGTGTGAAACATTAAGTTTCCCCCTTCATTTTCAGCCCCAAATAAACCGGTTACATTTTATCGTACCATATTATTTGTTTTTTTTTAAGACTCTTCTCAAATGCATATGTCACTGAAAAAACTGTCGCTCCAAAGAACGACAGTCAAACATTAAAACAAATAATCATTCAAACGCGATTTCACATATTCGATGTGGCTAGATTCTAATTCGATTTGATCATGATCCAACGCATATGCTGTAAGTGATTCCAAATCTTCTTTATCTGCCAAGATTGCTGAACCGATGCCCTCGTGGAAAGAAGCATATCGTTTTTCTTTCAACGCATCTAAGAAGCGGTCTTCTTTTAATTTTGCCGCTGCCTTTAATGCTCTTGCATAGGTATCCATACCGGCAATATGCGCCAATAGCAAATCTTCCATTTCAAACGATGAGCGACGAACTTTGGAATCAAAGTTGATACCACCAGGTGCGATACCTCCATTTTCCAGCACTTCGTATAAAGCAAGTGTCGAATCAAATACATTTGTTGGAAACTCATCCGTGTCCCAACCTAATAACATATCCCCTTGGTTCGCATCTAACGATCCTAGCGCATCATAACTGCGGGCAACCGCAATTTCATGTTCGAAAGTATGTCCAGCCAATGTCGCATGGTTGGCTTCTAAATTCAACTTAAAATCGCCTTCTAAACCATAATGCTGGATAAAGGCCATTGTTGTGGCTGCATCAAAATCATATTGGTGTTTTGATGGTTCTTTTGGTTTTGGTTCCAATAGAAACTGTGGTTTATGACCAATTTTTTCACCATACGCAATCGCCATTTTAAACAAGCGCGCAATATTGTCTTGTTCAAATTTCATATCCGTATTCAATAAAGTTTCATAGCCTTCACGACCACCCCAGAAAACATAGTTTTCTCCGCCTAATTTTTTCGAGATATCTAGACCTTTTTTGACTTGTGCGGCTGCGTATGCATACACCTCGGCGTTGTTAGTTGAAGCAGCACCATTGTTGAAGCGTGGGTGGGAGAACATATTTGCAGTATTCCAAAGCAATTTGATTCCGGTTTGATCCATTTTTTCTTTGATCAAATCGGTGATTTCATCAAGATTTTGGAAAAACTCTTCCAATGTTTCACCAGCTGGTGCCACATCGATATCATGGAAACAGAAGAATTCTGCCCCTAATTTTTCACAAATTTCGAAGAATGCTTCTACACGATTCTTGGCTGTCTCCATTTCCGTTTCGCCAAACCAAGTGCGCTTGTTGACTGGCGCGCCAAAGGGATCTGACCCATCTTGGGTCATCGTATGCCAATAAGCGATAGCGAAGCGAAGATGATCTTTCATTTTTTTGCCTAGAACGACTTCATCGGCATCGTAGTGGCGAAATGCAAACATATTGTCTGTTGTTGGACCTTCATACTGGATTTTTTCGATTTCTGGGAAATAAGTCATACTATTGCCTCCATTTTGTTTTTTAGTATAGCAAACTAACTTACACGCTCGTATTATTCTATTCCATCATTTAGCTAAATCTACGCAACGATCTGAACTATCTTTCAATCTGCATAAGCGTATGACAGATGGGTGCAGTTTGCGCATAAATAGTGCGATAGACTGAATAAATTTGTTGATATTTCAGGACATTCTCAGGAATTGGGTGAATGGTTTCCCCATACTTTACAAACGAGTCAACACAAGTTGCTGCATCTGGATACAAACCGCTACCAATAGCTGCTAACATCGCAGCTCCGATCCCCGGTCCTTGCTCTGTCGATAACGTGAGTATTTCTGCATTGAAAATATCCGCTTGCATTTGTAACCAATCCGAATTCTGTGCACCACCCCCTACTGAAATTATTTGGGTGAACTTACGTTGGGCTTGTTCTTCCATTATCATTTGCGAATCTTTCAACGAAAAGGTAATGCCTTCTAAAACTGAACGGCTAAAGTGCTTCGCGCGATGCCTTGTATCAATTCCTATAAAACTACCTCTAATTTTGCTGTCGATATAGGGCGTACGTTCCCCCACAATATATGGTGTAAACAATAAGCCTTCTGATCCAGGTTCTACCTCCCCAATCTCAGTCAATAATTCCAAGAAGCTTCGGTCAGGTGCAAATGTTTCTCGATACCAACTCAAAGAATTCCCCGCTGCTAAGGTAACACCCATCGAATACATTTTGTCTTTGACTACATGGCGGAAAAGATGCAGATTGCCTTGATAATCAACTTCTTGCGCTTCCTCAAAAGAAAGGAAAACACCACTTGTACCAATCGATACCATGCCAATTCCTTCCGAAATGATGCCTGAACCTAACGCGGCACAAGCGTTGTCTGCTCCACCTGCATAAATTGTGATCTCTTGCTCAAATCCGAAAGCTTCTTTCAATTCACTGCGCATCTTACCGACAGGCGCAGCAGACTCAAACAGCGGTGGTAACAAATCTGGAGAAATTGAAAATTTTTCGATGATGGCTTCAGACCAACATTTATTCGCAATATCCAACATTAAAGTTCCTGCTGCATCTGAAAAGTCCATCGAATAATTGCCTGTTAGCCAAAAAGCCAAATAATCTTTTGGCAGCATGATATGACGGACCCGTTGCCACTTTTCAGGTTCATGCTCTTGTACCCACAAAATTTTGGGTAAAGTAAACCCTTCAAGTGCAATATTCTTAGTCATTGCCTTTACTTCCTCACCAAAAGATGCCATTATCCGTTGACATTGTTTGGTTGTGCGAACATCATTCCACAAAATTGCTGGCCGTATAACACGATTTGATTCATCCAATAAAACCAAACTATGCATTTGTCCAGAGAAACTAATACCAATTAATTCAGTTTGTAACTGAGGAAGCTTTTTGATCAAGTCGTGAATCACTGCATCGGCCGCCTCTTGCCAGTGTGTTGGTTCTTGTTCACTGAAACCTGGTTTAGGTGATGATAGCGGGTATTCTGCACTTGCTGTGCCACAAAGGTCTCCTGATTGATCAAACACTAACCCTTTTAACGAACTTGTTCCTAGATCCAACCCTAAAAGATAAGCCATTTATTCTCTCCTTTCTCACTTCGACATTTAAATGTTTGACGCGCAATAGGTTAATTAGCTTTCAAAACTAACTAATTGGATAATATAGGAATTATACATTTTAGTCAAGCGCTTTCAGTAAACTTTTTCATTTTCCCTATCTTTATTTTTCTATGTCCGATGGCTTGCACATTATTAATTTGCACGGTAAACTAACACTAATTACAGTGATGAAGAGGAGAACACATGATTATCAATAAAATGGGTATACGCGAACAAAATGAGTCGGCTGTATTAAAGACGATCATTGATAATGAGAATATTTCAAGAGCTGAAGTATCAAATTTGACAAACCTCAATAAAGCGTCTGTTTCTCAAATAACAAAAAAATTGATTGAAACTGATTTTGTACGTGAAGTCGGGATTGGTGATTCTACTTCGATTGGTGGAAGAAAGCCAATTCAACTGCAATTCAACCACTACAGTAGCCTAGCGGTTACTTTTGACATCGGCTATAACTATGTTCGCGGAATGTTGTCCTACATCAATGGAGAGATGATAGCTTCTGCCAATCACTCAGATAAGATGATTACAAAAGAGAACGTATTAGCAACGATCGATTCAATGATGAAAGAGTTTTGGCCGAAAATGCCAAAAACCACACACGGTTTGGTGGGGATTTGTCTTGCGATCCATGGTATCATTCACAATCAATCAATTGCCTTTACCCCCTACTATGACTTGGAAGACTTTGACTTCATCACACCGCTAAACCAGAAATACAATACAGCTGTCTATATAGAGAACGAAGCCAATCTGACTGCTTTAGGAGAGTACTGTTTTTCTTCTGATTCAACAAATTTGCTAAGTGTTAGCGTTCATAGCGGTATTGGTGTCGGGATTATTGTCAACGGCCAGTTGCAAACTGGTACGCACGGTATGGCTGGAGAAGTCGGTCATTCCACGTTATTTCCCCACGGCAACTTATGTCCCTGTGGAAACCGGGGCTGTCTAGAGCAATATGCCTCGAACAAGGTATTATTTGATACCTATAGAAAATATACAGAAACGGATATCGTCAATTCAGATACCTTCGCAAAAGCCTATCACGCCGGGGACAAATCTGCAATTGAATTGGCGCAACAGAATGTTGAGTTTCTTAGTATTGGCTTGAATAATGTCATCACTTTTTCAGATCCAGAAGAAGTCTTTATAAACAGCTCAGTCTATCGCAAAATCCCTGCCTTGCTCCATGCTTTACAGCAAAAATTGACCAGCCAGTTTACTAAAAAAACCAGAATCAAAAACAGTCAACTAGGCGATCAAGCCCCATTGTTTGGTGGCAATGTTTTAGTTGCGAAGCACTTCCTGAATATCAGTGATTTACGCTTTGCATCACTTGGTCTATCTCAACATCTACGCTAGCTGATTTCTGGACTGGATATTCAGTCCAGATTTTTATTTTCTGCAAAAAAATTCTTATCATCCTTTGATTCCTCCAGCAGTCACACCACCAACAATGTATTTCGATAGAAACAGATAAATCAACAGTAAAGGAATAATACTTAACGAGATCCCTAGATACATACTACCAAATTCTGTGCGATATACATCGGTTTTCAATAATTGAACCAACATTGGCAACGTATATTTTTCTGTGTCATTTATCAAAATCAATGGCATCAAAAAATTATTCCAAGACGTTACAAAAGAAAATATTGCCATAGTAGCTAAACCTGGCTTCATCAAAGGTAGCATGATTTGATGGAATATTTTGATTTCACCAGCACCATCCAGACGTGCAGAATCTGCTAAATCAGGATGATAAATTGTTTCTAAGTATTGTTTTAAGAAAAATACTGTAGCTGGCGAAGCAATCGCGGGTAAAACCAATGGAAGAAAGTTATTCAAAAGTCCTAGGCGATTCATAAATTGATAGAAACCGATCATGCTAATCTGCTGAGGAATCATAATCAATCCTAGAATGACTGCGAACAATATTTTTTTCCCACGAAATTCATAAGCAATCACACCATAAGCCGTCAATGCAGAAAAATAAACATTGAGAACGGTAGCTCCAGCTGCAATTAAGAAACTATTTTTAAACCCATTGAAGATATTGAACCCTCTGCCCATTAATACGGACCAGTTGTATTGTAGATTACTTCCCGGCCATAAGGACAACCCTTGCTGGATCTGTTCAGCTGAACGAGTCGCATTGACCAAGACAACCCAAAAAGGCAAAATACTTAGAATGGTCAGTAACACTAGAAAGACATAAATCAATAATCGCTTTGCTCGATAGCTGTTTTCCATTTATTTTCTCCCCACTTTGCTGTTTTCTTTGAAAAACTGAAACAATAGTGTACTTAATATGATTGAAAGCACCAATAATAGCACCGAGGCCGTTGCAGCAACATTGAAATTTCGACTGCCAGTAAATGCTTGGTTGTAGATAAACATCGTGATCGTTAAGACACTATTGTTAGGATTGCCGTTTGTCAGCAAAAATGGAATGTCAAACATTTGTAAGCCACCAATCAAGGAAGTTACCAATGTATAGAGCAAGATTGGTTTCAACAAAGGCAGCGTGATCTTGCGGAAAATTTGGCTATCATTAGCTCCATCGACCATTGCTGATTCAAAAAGAGCATCATCAATACTCAAGATTCCAGAAACCAAAACAATCGTTGTCTGGCCATACCACATCCAAAATTGGATAAAAGAAACAATTAGTCTAGTTCCCGTTTCACTGCGAAAAAAGTCGTAAGGTTGGTCCAAAACACCAAAGTGCTGTAAAACAAGGTTGATTGGTCCTAATGGAAAGCTGAACAAAACGAAAAATAAGATTGCTACTGAAGCAGCGGTAATAATATTGGGCAAATAAAAAACAACTTTGAAAAAGCCTTTCCCTCTTAAGTGCAGCTTGATGTTGGTAAACCATGCCGCTAGCAAAAGAGCTAAGCCAATTTGAGGGAGAAAGTTTACGCCCCACAAAATAAAAGTGTTGTTGATCGATTTTAAAAATAACGGATTGCGGAAAATAGAAAAATAATTATCTAGTCCCACGAGATTGGCAGTTGGATTCCACCCTTTAAGATCCGTAAAACTCAGATAAATCGTATAGAGAATTGGATAAAGTTGAAAAACCAAGAATGCTAGAAAAAATGGTGCGATAAATAGTAGCCCATAGCGATGATATTGTTCAAATTTTCTCTTATTCTGCATCATAATCCCCCTGTATAATTTTTCTCCTCCACAGCTAGATCATGTCTATAAAGTTAAGCTCTTCAAATAGCGACATAATGCCGAGAAGAAGCTGAAACCGACTCTTATTCGGTGCCGGTTTCAGCAGGAACGCCTAATCTATTTGAATATCTGGATATGCGTTGGCGACTGCATCTTTAAAGTTTTGGATTGCCGTTTGTTGATCAATTTCTCCTTTTGAGTATGGCGTCAAACAACTATCCGTAAAGAGTGTTTCAATCGTTTGGTCATACTCTGTCAGAATTTTCGCATTGATATCTTGTACCATATCTGCAAATTCTGCATAGTGATTTTGGCCACCTAAAAATTCCTCTTCGTATTCACTTTTAATCTCTTCAACGACTTGCTCATTCGATACAAAGTCACCGGTATCTTCTGCCCATTGTTTTAAAAATTCTTGATCTGTCGTCAGATAAGCCACCAATTGCGCCGCTTCTTCCTGCATCTCAGAATTTGCTGTGGCACCGATCCACGTACCGCCCCAGAACCAAGATGATGGTCCTTGAATCATGCGCCAGTCACCCTCCGTTGTGCTAGAGTTATCGGCAGCTGTCGCATTTGGTTTTAACCAATAATGTAGTCCCCATGTCGGCAAACTATAACCGAATACATTGTCGCCATTCATGCCAGCGAACCAAGCTTCTGACTGTCCTTCTGTATCTTGTGTCAGCCCTTCTTCAACAAATTTTCGTGATACATCCAACAAGTCATATAGACTGTTGTCGATAACTAATTTGCCGTCTTCAACCCATCCATGTTCTCGCTGACCATAAAAAGGTTTTGCCAAATCTTGGACACTAGAAATCATATAGGTCGTTCCACCACTTTTTTCTTTGATTTCTTTTGCTTCATTGTAGAACTTATCATAATCTGACAAGGTCGTTTGTGCAGCCGTTGGATCATCGATCCCTAAAAGCTCTTCTGCCATCGATGCCCGGTAATAAAAACCACCAGGAGCAGCTTGCCAAGCCAATGCATGAAGAACTCCGTCTTTTGAAGTTCCTACATCTTTGACATATTGATACGTGTCTGTCGCAGCTTCATCAAGTCCAAGTGAGCCAAGGTCTGCCATCATGCCTGATTCCACATATTTTTTGACAAAGGCTGATTCTAAAGCAATCACATCAGGTGCATCTTTAGCGCCTAGAATCGGATCTAGTTTGGTCTCGAATTGGTCAGAAGGAATCTCCACAATACGAATGTCATAGGCTAAATCGTCATGCGCCGGCAAATAATAATCATTGATCATAGTTGATAATTCCGAGGTAAACGTCCAAACAACGAGTTCATCCTTTCCACTGCTCCCAGATGCGCCGTTATTTGACGCATTATTTCCTGAACCATTTCCGCAGCCAGTAAGTAAAAGAGCGCCTACGCCGATCAATGACGCTGTTTGTATCACCCGTTTCCAATTATTCATCTTTCTTCCTCCTCGATTTTTTGATAGTCAAATGAATCAAAATCAGCCACCAAACGATTACCGGTGGTATCGATCGTAAACATTCCCACAAAAGCACCCGTAAAGAAACCTCCATAATGCTCTGACACATAATCATCAGATAAAACCAAACTGTCAAATAGCTGATCAATCACTAGCCACTCTTTTTGATTAAATGAATAAGCATATTGATATTGACTATAGTTAACGATTGTTTTGAAATAAACTGTCTGAACATTTAGAGGTATCTCAATTTTTGTGTCTACTTTCCTCTTCAATTCACCTTTTTCGCTGGCCAATAAGGTGATGATTTTTCCTTTATATTCATCATGGGTAATGTAAATAGCCGACCAATTTTGTGTATTGTAGTAATTCGTCAACCCTGCCAACTGCATGAAAGATTCAGGTGAAAATTCGACTGCTATCGTTGCTTCAAAGTGGAAATCGGTCCATCTTCTTGCCACCATTGCTTGGTGGAATAATGAGTTGAAAGATTCTCGCCCATATAATCGCAAATATCCTGGTCGTGCGGACAAACTACCGATTTCCTCAGAAAAAGGAATCCTCAATGTTTGAAATATCGGTGCCAACGATTCATCTTCAAAATCATCAAATCCTGTTTCAATTTCCCATGGATGTTCGGTTAGTTGCGGCTGAGGAACCTCATTTTTTGGATAGTTTCCTCCTGTGATATACGGCCAATCTTTTTCCCAATAAACAGACTGGATTGCTGTTTCTCTCCCAAGAGGACAATAACCGCGATTTTCTATCAGTGGTGTTTCCGGATACTTTAATGCTCGACCAGTTAGATGTACAAAGTACCATTCATCAGTTTGGGTTTGAACAAACGAACCATGGCCGGCTTTTTGCAATTGAATTTCTGGATGGGCCCATGAACTGATTAGCGGATTTTGCGGATGGACCTCGTACTGTCCATTGATCTGTTTAGAACGAGCAATCGTACTAGCATGTTCAAATTTCGTCCCTCCTTCTGCCGTCAGCAAATAATAATAGCCGTTTACTTTATACATAACTGGTGCTTCTGTCAGTTTTCGATCGGTTCCTTTAAAAATAATCTTTGGTTGCCCTACTAACCTCTTAGCTTTCCAGTCAAACTCCTGAAGGGCTATTCCATAAAAGGAGTGATTCTCGGGACGATAATCCCAAACCATATTCAGAAAATATTTTTTACCATCTTCGTCATGGAACAAAGATGGATCGAAACCAGAGGAATTCATATAGATTGGTTCCGACCACTCTCCATCTATTGTTTCACATGTGACCAAATAATTATTTACATCTTTCCAACTGTTGGATTGCGTTTTCACATCTGAGAAAATTAGCCAAAAGCGTCCATCACTGTAACTTAGGTTTGGTGCCCAAACACCACCAGAATCTCGATTTCCCAACATATTCAATTGACTGCTACGATTGAGTGGCGTACTAATCAAGCGCCAATTCTTCAAATCTTTCGAATGGAAAATACGTACTCCTGGAAACCACTCAAAGGTCGATGTAGCAATGTAATAATCTTCCCCTGCACGACATATACTCGGATCTGGATGAAAGCCTGCCAGTATTGGATTGATAATCAAATAAACTCCTCCTCTTTTTGTGAATTTATGCTTCAACTGACCATCAGAATAGTTAATCACTAAGGTTAGTAAGTTTTATTTACTAATATACTTAGCTAAAAAAAAACTCACTGCGATATACCTTTATAAAAAAACCATAATCATTGCTCTATTTACTTTTTCCAGCTGAACTGTCATAATTATAAAATGAAATCGCTGTCATTTACAGGACAATTTCCGCACATCGACAGACAAAAAAAAGGAGAAAAAGAAAGTGACCATTATAGAAGAATACCATTTTGGCGAATATCTTGGCGTTTCAAGTTATCATCCCTATTCTCTAAACTACATGGAGCATTTCCATCGCTCCTTTGAGCTACTTTTTTGTAGTGATGGCGATGCGGTTGTCAAAATAGAAAAAAGTCCGTATGTCCTCACTGCTGGCCAAGTATTATTGGTCATGCCATACCAGACCCATGCTATTGAAACACCTAGAGAATCGCAGCTGCATATTCTTGTTTTCTCGCCGGAATATATACCTGATTTTTATGCAAAAACGAGAGACTTCAGTTTGTCTGATCCAGTCATCACCATCGATCCATCTGTCGCTAAACAGCTTTATTATCCTTTATTCGAAACAGATTCTCTTTATTTCCGAAAATCTGCGCTATATCATCTGCTATACCTTTTTGAACACCAAACAACCTTACTTCCAGTTAAAAATCAAGATGATATACTGGTTCAGCTCCTTATCTATATCGAATCACACTTCAAAGAAGAGCTGAATCTTGAAATATTAAGTAGTCACGTTGGGTACAGTAGCGTCTATGTATCAAGGTTGATCACGGATAAACTGAAAAGCTCATTTCCTCGTCTCCTAAACCAAGCAAGGATTCGTCATGCTTCCTTCTTGCTTACTCATAGTCTATTGCCTATCACAGAAGTGGCGGAAGAAGCGGGATTTCAAAATGTTCGAACATTTAATCGAAATTTCAAACTATTGACGTCTCTAACACCAAAAGCCTATCGCTTAAAACACAATGCACTTTTTTCAGTGCCAAAAAATTAGCAGTCACAAAAAACAGTACCTCACATATATAGCAAGGCACTGTGATTTTCATAAATTGTGATTAATGAACCAATCTCTTACCTCATTCAAATCAGAAAAAATCTTTGTTTCCGCATCTTTCGCGTCCTGAACTTTGGGATATTTGAGCAAAAGATGTTTCCCGGAGTTTTTGACCGGTAGATCGGTCAAATCGTCTTCAATTAAAAATGCTGGAATCTTAGCATATTTTGCAGCCTCTAAATCCAAATTGTTATAATTCACACCATGGCGCGTAATGAATAGTAGTTCATCTTTGTGCTCAAAAAACTAGGTTGTGGAAAAATTTTACCGAAACTGCTGGAATTTACTACAGCGATCTTAAATTGTTTCATAGGATTCCCCCTTATTCCTTCACCACCATCTCATGCCCGCCGAATCCATTACGCAACGCAGCAACCACTTTTCCAGAAAAGTTGTCTTCTTCTTGCGACAGATTTCTCAAAAACAAACTCAAGGCAATCGTTGGGACAGCCACATTCATTTCAAGAGCTGTTTCGACAGTCCATTGGGCTTCTCCTGAAGCAGCCACGATTCCTCGATATTCTGCCAAACGCGGACTATTTGAGAATTGTGCTTCTGCGATTTCCATCAACCAACTACGTATGACAGAACCATGATTCCACACCTTTGCCACTGCAGCCAAATCAAAGTTATAATCACTTCGTTCAATCAATTGAAAGCCTTCGCCAATGGCTTGCATCATGCCATATTCGATGCCATTGTGAACCATTTTTAGAAAATGTCCGCTGCCTGAAGGTCCTGCATACAAATAGCCATTTTCGGTTGATATAACTTTGAATAACGGTTCGATCCTGCGAAACGCCGCTTCATCGCCGCCAATCATCAAGCAGGCCTCATGGCGGGCACCAGAGATTCCTCCGGATGTCCCACAATCAAAATATGTCACCGCATTTTCCTTGAAAGTTGCAGCCCGACGGATCGAATCCTTATAATTGGTGTTCCCACCTTCGATAATGATGTCACCGGGTTCTGCCAGCTGTTGCAGCGCTATCAGTACATGCTCAGTAGGCTCCCCTGCTGGCAACATGAGCCAAAAAATACGCTTGCCTGTAAAATCCGTTGCCAAAGCAGCCACAGATGCAACCGTTTCGATCCCTTCCTTTTTTGCTGCAAGCTGGGCCTGCTGTGAAATATCCATACCGATCACACGATACTGACTGTCTTTTAAATTCAATGCAAGATTCAAGCCCATTTTACCTAGGCCGATAATGCCAATCTCCATGTCAGCGCCTCCATTTCTTATATCTCCATTATACAAAAAAATATTTTTTTGTAAACACAAAAAAGAAAAAATATTTTTGTTAGCTTTTTGATATGAAATTCCATGTCTTTATGATAAATTAAGCATAATCTATCTCATTCCTTGAAAGGAGGTTCTATTTTGACGTTATCTATCCGTTTGCAAATTAAAACACATTATAAAGATTTTAGTTTGAAAGAACAAAAAATCGCCGATTATATTTTGGAGAATCCTAGTAAAGTCAGCCATAGCTCAATCAGTGATCTTTCTAACACCTTAGGGATTGCGGATTCGACATTTTTTCAATTCACAAAAAAATTGGGCTACAATGGCTTCAAAGATTTTAAGATGTCCATGCTGATGCAAGAAAACGATTTATCTGCTATTTCTTTCCATGAGAACATCCAACAATCTGACAATGAATTGACAATGGCGCAAAAAGTATTTGACTCCAATATGTCCACACTGACGGATACCCGTAATTTATTGACGGAGGAGAATCTTAATCAAGCGGTCTCTATGATCGATAACGCTAAGCGGGTCTATTTTTTTGGCGTGGGCGGTTCTGAAATCGTTGCTACAGATGCCTATCATAAATTCTTGCGTTCACCTATTGCGGTATACCATAGTACGGATTTCCATATTCAACTGATGGAAGCTTCTTTGCTGACTCCTGATGACTGTGCGATTTTTATCTCCCATACGGGGAAATCTCGTGAAACGATCGAAATGGCGCAAATCGCCAAAGAAGCTGGCGCAAAAATCATCGTTCTCACTAGTCATGCTGGCTCACCTTTGGCTAAACTAGGTGACGTGGTTTTTATCTCTATTTCCGAAGAAACCGAATTTCGTTCAGAAGCACTGGCTTCACGGATCTCGCAACTCAGCATCATGGATGCACTATATGTGATTTTAATGTTCATCAATCGGGATGCTGCACAACAATCGATCAAGAAGATTCGTCGCTCGATTTCAAAAATCAAAGAGAGTTGATCATTTTACAGCATAGTCTTCCCTCTAGCATAACCGAAAAAAACTTATCCGCAGCAAGCCCATTTGTCTGTGAACAGACAGCGGTCTTTGCTGCGGATAAGTTTTTTTATACTTTTGAATAGATAGAGGATCCGACTGTTCCTTACTGATAGGTCCCTGTTTGCAGGATTGATTCTTGCACCAACAGTTCGTCGATGGAACAATTTTTTGCTAAAGCTTCTTTGACAAGTGCACTAGCTTTTTCATACCCGATTTGTGGTGCAAGGGCTGTGACGCTCCCCGTACTGCTAGCCACGGCTTCCGCACACGCTGTTTCATTCACGGTAATCCCCGCCACACATTTATCAGCAAAAATTTGACACGCTTTGGTCAACAGTTGACATGATTCAAATAAATTATGGAACATCACCGGCTCAAAAGCATTCAATTCCAATTCTCCAGAAGCTGCCGCAAAGGTGATGGCACCGTCATTTCCAATCACTTGAAAGGCAATTTGACTAATAACTTCTGGAATGACTGGATTGACTTTGCCCGGCATGATCGATGAGCCTGCTTGTCTTGCTGGCAAGTTGAGTTCATGAAAACCAGTTCGCGGACCGCTGGCTAAGAGCCGCAGATCATTGGCGCTTTTGTTCAATGTGATAGCAATCGTTTTTAATCCACCTGAAATCGAGGCGAAACTGTCGGTATGCTGTGTACTATCAATAAGGTCATTCGCTGGCCGTAAAGGTCTTGGAAAACGTCGGTTCAATTCTTGATAGAGGTATTCTTGATAGCGATAGGACGCATTAAGACCTGTCCCAATGGCTGTCCCCCCCATATTTAAGGTCAATAGTTCTGCCGATAAGTGGTGCAGCCGTTCACGGCAGCGCGTCAAACTGTGGGCATATGCAGCGAAACTTTCACCTACTGTCATTGGCACCGCCTCTTGCAGTTGGGTTCGGCCCATTTTTGCCACATGCTGAAATTCTTTCGCTTTCATATGCCATCTGTCAATCAACTGTACCAGTGCTTCATCCAATTGTTCAATATATATAAGCAAAGCCAGTTTCCCAGCACTAGGATAGACATCATTGGTGGATTGGCTTTGATTGACATCGTCTAAAGGATGAAGATATTGATATTCCCCTTTCTTATGCCCCATCAATTCTAACCCGCGATTGGCGATCACTTCATTCACATTCATGTTGGTGGATGTTCCTGCTCCCCCCTGAAATGTATCAACAATAAATTCTTCATCCCACTTGCCCATGATGATTTCTTCCGCGGCAGTCACAATGATTTGTGCTTTTTCTTTGGATAGCGTGCCAGATTGTTGATTGGCTAGCGCAGCTGCGGCTTTGATACGTGCTACTTGTTTGATCATTGTCAGATCAACTTTTTGATCAGTGAAAGCAAAATTTTCTTTTGCGCGATAACTATGAATGCCATAATAAGCCCCCTCGTATATAGGTAGACTGCCAATTGTATCTGATTCGATCCTCATCATGATTTAAACGCCCCTTTTTGTATTATATGTGATAAAATATCACATAAGAGAAAAAGACACGAGCCTTTTCAGCCATCTCTTTGTTAATCCTTGAAATTGATTCCTTTCACTTTGAAAAACAAAGAGAAACAGTACAAAAACAGAAAAGAGGAAAGTATTTGGATGAACTAGATAAGAAGTTGTTGAATCTGTTGCAGCAAAATGGTCGGTTATCGATCAAAAAGTTAAGTGAAGCGTTATTCATCACTGCACCTGCTGTTTCCCAACGAATAAAACATTTAGAAGAAACCGGGCAATTGTTGTATTATCAAGCGACGATTGACTATGAACAAGCCGGCTTGCCTATCAAAGCATTTATCCACCTGTCGATCGAACCACAGCAAAAAGCAAGTTTCTATCCTTTCATACAGGCGATCCCCAATGTGCTGGAATGTGATTGTGTCACAGGCCCTTATTCGATGCTAATCAAAGTCGTTTTCCCTTCTACCAAATCATTGGACAGCTTTATCAATGACTTGCAAAAATTCGGTCGAACCAACACCCAAATCGTTTTCTCGACGCCAGTTCCCTCTCGAGGATATCAATTCTGAAAACCCAAAAAGCGCGCTTATCTCACGTAGACAGGCACGCTTTTTTATATGCAGGGATCACTGGTCATCGACTGGCACTTGCAAGCCTCGTGGTCCGACATTCGTTGAAAATACAATGTGGGTTTTGGTATCTCCATAAAATTGCAAATCTGTGATAAACCGATCCAAGACGACTGTATCACTAAAATAAACCTTTAAGAGCATAGAATAATCTCCAGTGATACAGTCACACTCGATCACATTTGGGATGTCTGCGATATAGTCGTAGAAGGCTTCTTTATCTTTGGCATTCACTGCGCAATGGACATACGCTTTGATCAGATAACCAAGTTTTTGGTAGTCGATCAGTGCCTGATAAGAACGGATATAACCAAGGGTTTCAAGGTTTTGTACCCGCACAGAAACAGATGGCGACGAAATAAAGCATTGCTCTGCGATCTGTTTGACAGTGACTCGGGCATTTTGCTGCATGATGTTCAGTATCTTGCGGTCTAAGTTATCCATAATCATCCCCCGTTCTCATTATTTTCTCAGTTTATCGAGAAAACAACAGAAGCGCAAGTTACAGATTACATCCTATGTTAAATTTCCTAACATCAACGCTGAGATAATTGGAAATAGCGATAAGCAATCATCGCCCCACAAGCAAACAGAGCACACCCAAAAAACATCATGTCAAAGCCAAAAAGACTGGCGATGATTCCCCACAAAAAAGCCCCACCTCCATAAGCTACATCTAGGGCTGCTGAAAATACCGCTGTCCCTTGCCCTCGCTGCGCCTCAGACACCGATTCTAATACAATCGTATTCATCACAGGCAATAAGCCGGCATAACCGACACCATAACAACTCGCGGCCAGAAGCAAGCCGCTGAGCTGTGTTGTAAATGGCAACAGACAAAAAGAAACCAAAATCAATAATAAACTGCCATAAATCAGTGTAGCCGTATGGATTTTGGCGAGCAAACGTGGAAATACGACCCGTGTTGTGACCGTCATGATCGACATGACCGTAAAATAATAGCCTGCGCCGATAATCTCACGTTCAAGGGCATATTGCGCAATAAACGCTACCACGCCAGAATTGGCAAAGCATATCAAAAAAAGGATACCGCTAGGAAACACAACCGCTTTGATGCGAAGCAGTTCTCGTAACGATGATTTCTCTTCGCCAGAGTGCCTATTCTCCCGTGAAAAGGGCTGTTCTTTCAAAAACAAACTCAATAAAAAAGCCGTTCCGCTCAACAAGACAGCCATCCGAAAAAGTGCAGGAAATCCATAATTTTCTACAACAGCAAGTCCTATCAACGGGCCGATGGCACTCGGCACAGCCTGAGCGATACTAAAATACCCCAATCCGACTGCTAATTTGCCTTCAGGAATCGTATCAACTGCCATCGTCGCCGCTGCTGTCGCTTGCAAACTATTGCCCACCCCTTGCAAGATGCGCAGACAAAAAAGCATCAATAGCCCCTGCAGCAGATTCAATAAACTAAAATCAATCAACAGGATGGCTAAGCCCATACAAAGCAAGACTTTGCGTCCATATCGATCCAATGCCACACCGATTGGCAAACGGCAAAACAAAGCAGATAGCCCTAAGACACCTACAATGGCGCCGGATACTGCTTTAGAACCACCTAAAGAAGCAACATATAACGGCAAGGTCCCCATTTGGGTCGTGATGGCTGTCATTGCTAGTGCTGTGACCACCATCACTAAATAAAAATCTTTCGACCAAAGCCGACTAGAGCTGTTCACCTTTTCCATATTGTGCCTCGCTTCTATACAGCTAATTGAAAACGTACTTGTGTCAAAAATTGCTGTGTACGTTCTTCTTGCGGGTCCTCAAAAATTTCTTCTGGTGTTCCCGCTTCTACCACCACACCATCCGCCATGAATATCACTTTATCCGCGACTTCTTGTGCAAATTGCATTTCATGCGTCACGATGATCATCGTTTGCCCACTATCAGCCAGTTGCTTCATGACATTTAGAACATCACCGACAAGTTCTGGATCGAGCGCTGAAGTTGGTTCATCAAACAGTAATAATTCTGGCGTCAAAGCCATCGCTCTGGCGATACCTACACGTTGTTGCTGTCCACCAGACAGTTGACTAGGATACATCATGGCTTTATCTGCCAAACCCACTTTTTCTAAAGCAGATAGCGCTGCTTTTTCTGCCAGTTTTTTTGGGAAGCGCCGTGGTGTGCGTAGTCCTTCCGCCACATTTTGCAACACATTCATGTGGCTGAACAGCTCATAGGATTGAAAGACCATCGCTGTTTTGCGGGCGATCTCCAATCGTTGGGTTTTGCCAATATGTGCGAGATCATACTGGAAGTCACCGATAGAATAACTCCCCGCGTCAGGCTGCTCCAACAAATTCAAGCAACGCAAAAAGGTCGTTTTTCCAGAGCCGCTAGGACCAATGATGCACACAACTTCCCCACGTTCAATTTGTAAGCCAACATTTTTTAAGATGACTTGTTTATCGAAAGACTTCTTCAATCCTTTGATTTCTGCTTGCAGCATACTCCCACCCTTTCTTTTCTATCGCTCAAAGCGCGATCGTATTGGCAGATTGTCCTTCTAGCAAAATATCTCTTGCATTGTTCAAAGCTGTTTCTGCAATTTCTTGTACAGCCAATTGGGTATAATACGCAATATGCGGGGTCAAAAGCACATTTGGCAGTTGATTCAGCTGTTGATAATAAGGATTTTGATCCCACCCAACTGAAAAATACCGTTCTTCATTGGCGATAGCGTCTAATACAACACCAGACAAACGCCCTTGCGCGAGTGCGGCAATCAACGCATCCGTATCAACGATTCCGCCACGTGCCGTATTGACCAGACAACTACCAGGCTTCATCTGTGCAAAAACAGATGCCGAAAATAGTCCTTCTGATGCTTTTGTCAGCGGGATATGGATCGACAAGACGTCCGATGCAGCAATCAAGGTCTCAAATGACACATATTCGACAATCCCCTTCAACCGAGGATTTTCACTCCTACTAGTGGCAATCACATGTCCCCCCATATGATAAATCGCTTCTGCGACTACAGCACCGATTCGACCAGTGCCTAACAAACCGACTGTTACGTCTTGTAGCTCCCGACCAATCACAGACCGTCGATCAAGTTTTCCTTTGATCATTGCTGGAATATTGCGTAAAGCCATCAAGATCGACATCACAGTGTAATGGCCCACCGATGTTGGGCTATAAGAAGGGACATTGGTAACCGTCAACTGATGCTTTTGCGCCCAGTCAAAGCGAACACCGTCGACCCCCGTTGATTTGATCGATAACTGCTTCATCCCTAAAATATGCAAGCGTTGGTACAGGGACTCATCTTGCTGCATAGCCAGACTAGGATACAAACAGATGCCGTCGTGCCCTGCTGCCAAATGGATATTCTCCCAAGACAAGCCCTCCATTACGATCGTCACTGGTGTTTTGTGGATAAATTGCCACCGTTCGATATAAGCAATTTCTTCTTCACTTACCCCGTAATAAATCAATTTCATCGGCAACACCTCCTAAATGACCCCTTCATATGCTGGCGGCATAGCGTATTCCAACGCATCACCTAATAAAGCAATCCCTTGATCGATCTGTGCCAATGTCGGCTTCGTAAAATTCAGCCGAAATGAATGCTCGTAGCCTTTTCCCGCAACACTCATGATATTGCCTGGAATAACCGCAACTTTCGCCTCATCCAGATAATCATAGAACCGCTCTGCGTCCACCTCAGTCGATAGGAAACAGGTGATAAAATAGCCGCCTGTTGGTTTGATAAAGGTAAGCTTATCCGTTGGCAGTGCCTGTAATGCTTGCAGCATGCGGGCATATTTCTCCTGATACAACAAGGTCAATTGGGCCACATGACCTTCGAAATCATGATGATCCATATATTCGGCCAATACCACTTGCCAATAAAAATTGGTGTGGGAATCGGCGGATTGCTTGGCCAAAATCAATTTTTCCATTGCAGGACCAGCAGCCATCATAAAACCAATCCGGCTGCTAGGTGCCAAAATTTTTGAAAAAGATCCCGCATAAATGATTCGTCCTTCGGTATCTAATGTTTTCATCTTAGGGATCGGTGTACCTTCATACAACAACTCACCGTAAGGATCGTCTTCAAAAATCAGCACATCATATTGACACGCCAATGCATAAATGGCTTTACGTTTTTCCAATGGCATTGATGTGCCTAAAGGGTTTTGGAAAGTGGGGATCAGATACAGCATTTTCACTCTTGCGTCTGTTTTGAGGATTGTTTCTAAAGCGTCAAGATCCATTGATTCTGCTGCAAGATCCATCGGTACCGGCACTGGGATCGCCCCATATCCTTTGATGGCATTCACCGCACCGGAAAATGTTTGCTCCTCGCATAACACCACATCGCCTTCATTACAAAAGACTTTGACCGCCAAATCCATGGCTTGGGTCGAGCCCGACACCACCAGCACCTCCTCTTCGTTATCGATATTTGACAATTGACGCAAACGTTCTTTGATCAAGGTCCGTAAGCGCGGATACCCTTCTGATGCCCCATACTGCAAGAAAGACTCTGGGTCCGCTTCGTTATATAATTTTTGCGAGATCTCTTTCAATGTAGCCATTGGAAATGCTTCTGTCGGTGGAAATCCGTAAGCAAAGGAAATAGCTGCTGCAGACTCCATATTTTTTTTGGCATTCTCTCTTAATGGAGATGCTTCTAATGTCATGATACGTTGTGCGAATTGATAGGCCATTCTATTTCCTCCCTGCATAGTTGTTAGCCAGCCAGCTGCGTGGTAAAGCGGGCTAAAAAGGCTTTGGTTCGTTCTTCTTTGGTTTCCTCGAATACTTGTTGCGGTGTGCCTTGTTCAACAATATGTCCATTCTCCATGAAAACGACTTTGTCTGCTACTTCATACGCGAATTTCATTTCATGGGTCACCAATACCATGGTCGCACCGGCTTCCGCAATTTCTCTGAGCAGCGCCAATGTCTGTCCCACTAGTTCCGGGTCCAATGCCGAGGTAGGTTCATCAAACAAGATGACCTTAGGATTCAACGCCAACGCACGGGCGATCCCGATACGCTGCTGTTGACCACCTGACAGTTGGCTAGGATAAAAATCTTGTCGTTCAGACAAGCCGACTTGATCCAACAAAGCCTCTGCTGTTCGCAGGGCAGCTTCTTTGCTTTGTTTTTTGGTCACGATCAATGGCATCATGATATTTTCTTTGGCTGTTTTATTTTGAAACAAGGCATAATTTTGGAAAACCATCGCTGTTTGCCGTTGATGGGTCAATATTTCTTTTTTACTTGCTTTGTGCAATGTGGTGGTGGTTTCTCCCAATTGAATCACACCTTGATCTGCTCGTTCCAAAAAATTGAGACAACGCAAGAAGGTCGTTTTTCCCGAACCGGAAGGCCCCAATAAGACGACTACTTCGCCTTTAGCGACATCAAGATCAATCCCTTTTAACACTTCTTGTTTGCCGAATCGCTTATGGATATCTGTTACTTTCATCATAATGCGGCCCTCCTTAGTTTGCGCAACATCCGATTTTCCAGTAATTGTGCCCCTTTTTCGATGACCAAACTAATCAGCCAATAAATGATCGCAACAGCCACATACGCTTCTAAAAAACGATAATTCTGCTGGGCCGTAATCTTAGCTGCCGCAAAAACATCGACGACACTGACCATGGAAGCTAAGGCCGACGCTTTAACCAACGAGATCAGCAAATTACTGAACATGGGTAATGAAATCGGCCAGGCTTGCGGGAGCAGCACACGACGGATCACTTGAACGTTCGTCATGCCGATCGATTTGGCTGCATCGAACTGCCCTTTTTTTACTGCCGCAAATGCGCCCCTGAAAATCTCGCTGCTATTGATAGCAGACATTAAACTCAAGGCGGCGATCGCTATCCAAACCATATTGAAATCTTTAAATCGCAAAGTCCAATGCATCGACTCCGCCCAAATATCAAACTGTTTGGCAGAAATAAGATATAACGCTAAAATCACTAAAACCACTGGGACCCCTTTTAAGACCGTGACCATCACTTGCAGCACTGGTGCGAGGATCTTGATCCTATACAGACGAATCAAGGCGATGATCAACCCAACCACCGCGCCAATGACGAGTGCAGTCAACGCCATAAAAAGCGTCGTACCAATATAATGACTTGCTGTTTTCAGCGCTTCGATCATAATAGACAATTGAAAACTCATCGCCATTCCTCCCTATTCTGGGACGTAATCCCCATCTAGATATTTTTCTGATAATTCTTTGATCGTTCCATCTGCTTTCAATTCCTCTAACGCTGTATTGACCGCATCAATAAAGTCTTGGTCCGTTTCTTTGTTGAACAATAAGTAGGCATTTGAGTTGTGGACTGGTTCGCTGCCGATCTCTAGATTTTCACTAAATGAATTGTTCCAATTATCGACTTGATATTCTGGTGCTAACGTTGCATCGACCGCACCTGAAGTGACTGCTTGTACGATTTGCTCATTGTTGTATTCCCCATAAACCAATTCAAAAGCATCGGGATTTTCTGCCAGATAAGCCTCAGCCATTGCTGCTTGGTTGGTAGCAGTCGTCACATAGACTTTTTTTCCTGCTAGATCTTCGAAGCTATCGTAGACCGTACCGGCATCTGGATCAGAGACGATATACGTATCCCAGACCACATAGCCTACATCCCCATAGACGAATTTTTCTTTCCGTTCATCATTGACTTCATATTCATAGGCAGCCATCTGGACTTTATTGCTTTCTAAATTTGATAACGTCGTTGGGAAATCCGCCCCTTCAAAGGTAAAGGTATAATCAGTTAATTTGTCGTCGATTGCTTTAACGACGGCGACATCATAGCCATCATATTCACCATTTTCGTCTAAATAGGCATAGGGCAACGCTTCATTCCCCGTACCCACCTTGATTTCTGTTGCATCACTTGCACCACTGCTTGCAGTGTCGGCAGAACTGCTTCCGCAAGCCCCTAAAACCAAAAGTGTCACCAATGTACTTGCACCTAAAATCGTTCTTTTCATTTGAATTCCTCCCTTTCCCTCTACCCAAAATTTTCCTATGTTGTTTTGATTTTTTGTTGTTTTTTGGTCCATGATATCAGTGGTACTTTTGCTGTTTGTTGTTTTGTTTTCGAAAAACTCATCCGACGTTCCAGACCGGTGAAAACACGTTCTAAGAGGAAGCTTAAGGTAATAAACAAGATCGCCGCACCGACATAGCCTTCAAGCGTATGGAAGGTCACTGCGCCTATCGCTCGCGCTTTGCCGACAACATCCACGACCCCAATGGTAAAAGCCAGCGATGTGTCTTGCAGCAGTGCAATCGTAGTTGTACCAAATGCAGGTAATGCGACACGGACAACTTGCGGTAAAATCACTTGTCGATACATTTGTGTTTTCGTCAATCCGCAAGCAATACTCGCTTCCTTCTGTGTGACCGGTACACTTAGAATCGCAGCCCGGAAAGTTTCAGACTGAAAGGCAGCAGTATTTAATCCGTAGGTGATATAGATGAAAATGATTTTGTTCCATGAAGAAACATCGATATGTATCATTTGTAATAAGGCGGGTACACCATAATACACCACATAAAGCTGGACCAATATCGGTGTGCCTCGAATAAATGAAACGAAGATTGCCGCCAGTTGACTGAGAAATGGCACTTTCTCGACACGAATAAATGCAAGCAAAATCCCTAAAAGCAAGCCTGCGATTGTCGCTACGCCTACGATCATCAGCGTGACCGGCAAGGCACTTAAAATCTTTGGAAAATACTCCCAAACCAATTGCCATTGAAAAAATGCGGACATATCGTTCCCCCCTCGAATAAAACTCAAATTTGTATTTCAGAATTTTCTGAATTTTCATAACAATACCTTATAAAGTCCATTTTAGACAATAGCAGACGAAGTTTATCTATGATTATTTTGTGATCCAGTCCTTTTACCAAAGAAAAATAAGAAGAAAGCGACATCATCTTTTTTTCTGTTTGGTCACAAATAAAAAAAAGCCAAGAAATTGGTGAACAAACACCAACTCTCGGCAAATCGACTGCTTTCATTATTTCCAACGATTCGACACGATCTCTGCACCAAAAGGCATCAAGGCCAACCGAGCCATCTTTAGTGATTGCGCCGCAAAAGGAATACCAACAACTGTGATTGTCAGCAATAAGGCGCTGATCAGATGACCAAATGCAATCGGTAATCCTGATACAATCAACCAAATAATATTCAGAATCAAAGAAACACCACCACCACGATAAGCAATATCTTTGCCAAAAGGAGCCAATGACAAGCTGGCAAATTTAAAACATTGTAATCCGATGGGGATTCCTATGATCGTGATGCACCACAGACAGCCTGCCAAAAACCAGGAAATGGCACCAACTAAGCCGCCAAAGATAAACCAAATGATATTGCCTAAAACGTGCATTGTTCCACTCCCTTTCCTCTGAAAACCCTTGATGATGTATGTGATTTGTCTGAACAGACTATTCTATCGTACTCGTTGACTCGCTCGTAGTCGTATCAGAAGTTGTATCGGTGTCATCGCCGCCAAAGACCCCTGTGATCGAAGACCATAAGCCGCTAAAGAAACTTTTGATATTTTCCCATAACCCTTTGGATGTCTCTTCAATTTGTTTTCGCGCTTCAGATAGATCCAACTCATTGACAAAATCTTCAAAGATATTGTTGTCTTTCATATCGCTCATCAATGACGTTAATTCAGCAATCTGACTGTTTGTCACGATGCCCTCTAATCCATTATCTTTCAAGGCTTTTTCGACTGTTTCTTGGATATCAGACTGTGTCAAATCCGTACCATCTGCAGTCTGCGCAGCCAAATCGGCTTTTGCTTGCTCTTGTGCAGCATTCAAGGCATCATCTGAATAGCCATCTTTGTCTTTATTCTCTTCTGTGATCGTTGACAAAACATCCATTTCATCTTGTGCCACAGCTACACGGTCTTGGTTGATGACTCCGCCGGATTCTTCAACGATCTTATAGACGCCTGCCAAGGCACCTGAACCATCGATCGGTACAGCTGAAGCAACTGTTAGTTTCGCATCAGTGATGCCGGCAGTCAATGCGGCATTTTGATACTGCGCAGCAGTGATCTTAGTGATATTGTCCGGAGTGGCGATGTCTACTGTGATGCCGGCCCCTTCGTCTAATGTCTGCATGCGCACCGAGCTGTAGACAGCCCAATCGGAAGTAAACCCGCCATCAGGGATATACTTCATCAAATCCGTACCAGAAGTCGTATAAATAGGCGTTTCTCCTTGGATGCCTAGTTTATCTAACGTGTAGTCTTCTTGGTCTTTCGTTAAAGCATTTCCAATAGCCACCGCATTGACTTGCAAGCGTTCGCTGCTATCCGATGACGCGGTTGTCGATTCTGAATTTGTGGTATCTACTGTTCCAGAAATCGGTATGATACTCTCTGTCGTAGACGTTTCTTCAGCGAATACGGTCGGGATCGTAAGTAAAACTTGGCTTGATACCAAGAGCGTGGCGATTATCGCGATGGGTTTACGTGTTTGTTTTTTCATAAGTTCCTCCATGTGGATCGAATTTAGGATACGGTCGCATAACTATCAACCGTTGGTAACTATCCTCTATTGTACAATAGGTATTTGGCAAGTACCTACGGCTAGGGTCCGATTTGAAGAAAAACTTATAGAACATCGTGAATTTTTGTAAAATAAAGGAAAAAGGAAACGAGCTTTCTTTTTTCACGATCAAATAAACTACTTTAGCAGCAAAAAATGACAAAAAAAACCGTCGCCTTTAGACCGCGATGGTTATTTTTTTGGTAAAGAATCTGCATTGTTTAGAACGATGACCCATATCCTTTACAAAAACATCATCGCGATCGCACCAATGACATTGTTCAGAAAATGGACTGCAATGGCCGCTTCTAATCGCTTCGTTTTCACATAAACGAGTGCCATCAGCAACCCAATCAATGCATAGATAACAAACTCGATCCAACTAGTAGCAGTGTGGGCCAATCCAAATAGACTAATACTTACAATAATCCCTGCAATTTGATAGTTCTTAAACACCAAGCCAATGATTCCCCCACGAAACACGATTTCTTCCATCACTGGTGCAGCAGCGGCGAGCAACAAAAAAATCAATAGCGGGTTCTCGCCTGAGAATATATTATTTAACAGCGCATCGTTGGCGGTCGTCTGCTGTCCGGTATTTGCTTGCAAAAAGAGCGTACCGACGATGGCGATGATTCTTCCAATGACAAACGCCCCAATGATCCATCCCCAGTTCCTTTTGGTAGACCAATCGAATGTAAAACTGGCGAGTCGTAATTTTTTTGCTAGCCACATAGTCAGCCCGATATTGATGAGGATTAAGGCGATTAGTCCATAGGATACCAAACTTGGGATATAGTTTTCACCTACCTCTAAATAATGAAGCTTCACCAGACCAAACGTGGTCATACTGATTTGACTTAATAGAAATAACCCTATGACGATACATACATTTTTGACTGTTTTCATAAACCCTCCTGCTCGTTCTTTATTTTCTTGATGAAGACGACATGCCTTCATCCTTTCACTTTAATAGTACCGATGATCGCTAGATGAATCAAGGCGATTATGCAAATAAATAGTTTTTTGCTTTTTTTGTACATCAAACCCCCTTTTTAAACAAATACGCTTTAGATCACGCATTTTTCCGACTATAGATTGTATTCACCTTTCAGCTATGATACACTATTGCTACTTTTGTTTGGCTGACGAACCGCTGCCCCAACCATGTTCGTTTGGACCATCTCGTTGCGAGTATTCGATTGCGAATGCTCTTTTTGTCGCGTTGTTGTCAAAAGAAAGTGAGTGAATCCAAATGATCCAAGTAGAACATCTCAGTAAAACGTTCCACGTCGCAAAGCGTAAAAGTGGTTTCTTGGCCGCAACAAAGGCCTTCGTTTCAAGAGAAACCACAGCGATCCATGCGCTGCAAGATGTTAGTTTCACCATTCAAGAAGGCGAAATGGTGGGCTACATCGGCCCCAATGGTGCAGGGAAAAGTACCACGATCAAAATGATGTGCGGTATTTTGACACCTGATCAAGGTCAATGTCTGATCAACGGTCGCATCCCTTGGCAAGACCGGGTGAAGCATGTCAAAGAAATTGGTGTTGTTTTTGGCCAACGTAGTCAACTTTGGTGGGATGTCCCTGTGATCGATAGTTTTGATTTGATCAGAGATATTTATCAAGTCGATCACCCGCGGTACCAAAAAAATTTGCAGGAATTAACTGCGTTATTAGATCTAGGTGAGCTGCTTAAAACACCCGCCCGTTCCCTCAGTTTGGGACAGCGTATGCGTTGTGAAATCGCGGCTTCTTTACTCCATGATCCTAAGGTTCTTTTCTTGGATGAACCAACGATCGGCTTAGATGCCGTATCCAAAATCGCTGTACGGCAATTTATCAAACGCCTCAATCAAGAAAAAGGCACTACCGTTATCTTGACTACCCATGACATGCAAGATATTGAAGCCTTGACGCAACGTATTTTGTTGATTGGCAAAGGAAAGATCCTTCTTGATGGACGTTTAGACCAACTCAAACAACAGTTTTCAGATGTGAAAACTGTGTCTCTTGATTACACTGGACAGTTGCCGCCGTTACCTGCATCTGTCCAAATGGTGGAAGAAACGCATGGTCGTGCTGTGATGAAAGTCGATCCTCACTTTTTTTCGGTTGCACAATTGATCAATTTCTTTAGTCAGCATGTTGAGATCACAGACTTGGCTGTCGCGAGTATCACAGCTGAAGAAATGGTGGCCAAAATGTATCAGGAGTATCACATATGATCAAATACCGCGCATTGTTTCGTATTCGTTTCATCCATACGCTGCAGTATCGTTCAGCTGCGATTGCAGGTATGGTCACTCAGTTTGTCTGGGGCATGATGGAGATACTCGCTTTTCACGCCTTTTATCAAACTGATCCAACTGCTTTTCCTATGCGCTTTCAACAGACAGTTTCTTATGTCTGGATGCAGCAAGCTTTTTTATCATTGTTCATGCTCTGGTTTTTTGAAAACGAAATCTTCGAATCCATTACGAGCGGCTCGATTGCTTATGAATTGGCGCGCCCAATGGATATTTATCATCGTTGGTTTTGTCAATCCATCGCCAATCGATCAGCAAAGGCTGTCTTACGCTGTCTGCCGATTTTTGCGATAGCTTTCTTACTGCCGGCGCCTTATCGTCTTGTACTACCTCCAACGATCACAACTCTTTTCCTGTTTATCCTTTCTTTGCTGCTTAGTTTAGGCGTGGTCGTTTCTGTGTCCCAATTGATTTATATTTCAACATTCTATACCTTATCATCGATCGGGGTAAGGGTGGTCGTCGGTGCGATCGGTGAATTTTTAGCTGGCGGCATCGTCCCTCTTCCTTTCTTTCCGCAACCATTTCGACAAATTGCCGAAGTGCTGCCGTTTGCCGCCATGCAGAATGTGCCTTTGCGCATTTACAGTGGTGATTTACAGGGACTTGATGCAATACGTAGTTTGCTGTTACAGATTTTTTGGCTGATTGTGTTGTTTGCGTTCGGCAAATGGTGGTTAAAAAAAGCCCTTAAACGGGTGGTCGTTCAAGGAGGCTAAGGCGATGGTTTACTGGCACTATTTTTGTATTCATTTAAAGAGTCAATTGCAATATAAAGTTTCTTTTATTTTCACGGCATTGGGTCAGTTCCTTGGCTCACTGACTGCGTTTCTAGGTATTTGGTTTATGTTCACTCGCTTTCATCAAGTCAATGGCTTTCGTTTCGAAGAGGTTTTGCTGTGTTTTGCAACAGTCCTATTGTCCTATTCGATGGCCGAATGCTTCGGGCGCGGGTTTGATCTGTTTCCCCAGATGATCAGCAACGGTGAATTCGATCGCGCTTTGGTTCGTCCCCGTTCACTGATCTTTCAGGTACTGGCTTCTAAAATGGAATTTTCTCGTATTGGCCGCTTACTGCAAGCTGTCTTGGTCTTTTTCTATGCGATTCCTAGAAGTGGTGTGAATTGGCATCTTGGTACGATCGTGACACTTTGTTTGATGATCATTTGTGGGAGTATCTTTTTTAGTTTGTTGTTTCTTGTCTATGCAGCAATCTCATTTTTCACGATCCAAGGATTAGAATTTATGAACATTTTTACGGATGGCGCCCGAGAATTTGGACGATATCCATTCAGTATTTACGGCAAACAAGTCTTACGCATACTCACCTACGTGGTGCCAATGGCTTGGTTCCAATATTATCCATTTTTGTATCTGATCGGCCAACGGACAAATCCATTGTGGATTGCTTCGCCTCTTGTTTGTTTGGTCTTCGCTGTGCCAGCTATCTGGTTCTGGCGAGTTGGGTTGAAGAATTATGTATCCACGGGATCATAACATGATATATGTAACAACAAAAACCATCCTTTTCAGTGATTCTTAAGGATGGTTTGCTTTTTTACCGACTGAAAATATCAGACGACTACTAGTTGAATCATTGGCGTGTGTGCATCGCTTTTTCATTAAAGTAATACGTCTTTCGCAAAAACCGCAGTACCAGAAATCTTAATCGACAATGCTGGCGCTTCTGTCACATGGACATAAACCATGCCATCCTTGCCTATTTCATGGCCTTGTTCGATAGGTAAACAAGCGGGTGTAGGTAAATCAGGTTGAATATAGGTTTTGTAATACGCCCCCATGACACCTGAAGCAGTGCCTGTCACCGGGTCTTCAATCGTACCAGAGTATGGAGAGGAAAAGTGGCGTCCATGCATCATTGCTTTTTCCTCACGAACTTCTATAGTGAACGGATGGACTGAAGCACGTGGCATGTCGGTCAATAGCCGTGGGAACTGTTGGTTATCCGGACGCATAGCAGCAAAACGCTGCAGGTCTTTGATTGGAATAAGTAACGTCCAAATACCTGTACTACCATAAACGATTGGATGTTCCGCATCCAAATCATCCACAGTTAGACCAATTGACGCCATCAAACCTTCAGTATCGCCTATCCACGGAACAAATTTTGGCGCAGCTTGCTGCATCGTGATCAGTATTTTTTCACCAGTCATGGTTACACTGATCGGTAAAACCCCTGCATTGGTTTCGATCGTTATGGGTCCATCAGCAATCAGCCCCATGTCCACCAGGGATTGGACGCAAGCAATCGTTCCATGTCCACATAGCGCCATTTCGTGACCTGGTGTAAAAAAACGAAAGCGATAATCGGCTTTTTTCGAAGGCAAAATAAAGGCAGTTTCGTTAAAACCAGCGGCCTGTGCCATATTCTGCATCTCTTGGTCTATCAACCCCTCTTTTTCAAAAACCACACCTGCCGGATTGCCTTTTCCTGGTATCATTGTGAAGACATCATATTGTTTTACCTTCGTCATTTGCTGCACCCCTTTTTGATTATCTAATCAGACGACAGCAAATTTGTCAAAGCTATTTTTTCGCCTAGGAAAATCAAGCATTCTTTGATAAGATAGAAAAAAAAGCAAACGAGGAACGATTATGGGCTTTTCTCTGATTTTCATCTTATTTTTGATCATGGACCTGATTCTTCTGCGAATCAGTTATAAAAAGAAACGTTTTGGACTATTGTTCCTTTCTTTGTCTGGGCTGATTTTGATTAGTTTGGTGCTTGTTTCGGTGATTTTCTTTTTCCCGGATTATTTGTGACATGCTAAGGAGAAATCCAATTGACAATGAAACAACAACGCCATGAATCTGAACGCTAATCTTCTGAAAACAAAGAAGAAATGTGTTCAAGTTCATGGCATTTTGTTTATAAACCTATAAAAGTGAAGGTAAGGCATTATTAACCTACGGATGCTTTTACTGCGCAGTATGTTTAATCAATATCTATTGTCACTTTAACTTCCTGCACAGGCACATCATAAAATGGATCTTCTCTTCTACCTAAGAAATCCTTTGCTTGTTGCGGAAATAGTGCATACATGAGGATATCTTCTGAGGATTTTGCATACTGTGAAATTTCTTTACGGATAGCCGGCAACTGAGGCGCAATCAGATCTGCCGGTCGATCAGTAACCACTTCTGCATCCCCAATGATTGTTTCCTTGATTTCTTCACTGATCGGTGCGGGAGATTGACCATAGAGACCTTTCACATAATCCTTGATCTCACTAGGAACCAATTTGTATCTTTCACCAGAAATAACATTCATCAATGCCTGTGTACCAACCATTTGGGATAAAGGTGTCACAAGTGGTGGATACCCTAAATCAGCTCTGACTTTAGGAACTTCAGCTAAAACCTCTTCATATTTGTCTTGCAAACCTTGCTCAGTCAATTGACTAAGAAGATTAGATAGCATGCCACCAGGAACTTGATAAATCAGTGTTTTTGGTTCAATGTCTTTGACTTTAGGATTCAACAATCCTTCGTTGCGGAATCGATCACGAATAGGATTAAAATATTCTGCGATTTCCGAAACATACGACATATCTAATCCAGTATCAAAACCGCAAGTATCCAATGCAATCGCTACTGACTCTGTAGCTGGTTGACTTGTGCCACCTGCAAAAGAAGATATCGCTGTATCGATGATATCTGCACCCGCTTCTGCTACTTTTAAGTATGTCATCTCTGCAATGCCGCTTGTTGCGTGGGTATGAACTTCTAACGGTAAATCTACCGTATTTTTGATTCGACTGACTAATTCATATCCCACATTCGGCGTTAAAACCCCTGCCATGTCCTTGATACAAATCGAATCTGCACCAGCCGCGGCCATTCTTTTCGCAAGATCCACAAAACAATCCACCGTATGAATTTGACTTGTTGTATATGAAATGGCCGTTTGGCATTCTCCGCCAGCTTCTTTCGTAGCACGAATCGCTGTTTCCAAATTACGGACATCGTTTAACGCATCAAATACGCGAATGATATCAATTCCATTCTCAACTGATTTTTGTACAAATTCTCGGACAACATCATCTGCATAATTTTTATACCCCAGTATGTTTTGACCTCTTAGCAGCATCTGCAACTTAGTGTGTTTGACTTCTTTTCGAATTGACCGCAGTCTTTCCCACGGATCTTCTTCTAAGTAACGTAGACAAGCGTCAAAAGTTGCGCCGCCCCACATTTCTAAGGCATGGTAGCCCGCTTTATCCATTGTTTTTATTATTGGCAGCATATCACTTGTTGGCATTCTTGTTGCGATCAAACTTTGTTGTCCGTCGCGTAGGACAGTTTCTGTGAAGCGAATTTTTTTCATCTATTCATTCCTCCTCGATGATTTTTTGTATCGCTTGATACATCTCATCCATACTATGTTTTCGCAAACGGCCGCATTCTTTCGCTACTTGATCACAAACAAAGCATGTTCTTGTTGCTAGTCCTATTTCTGTACGACTTACCGGTACGACTTGGTTTGATTCTTGCTCGAGATGCAGCACATCAAGATCCATCAGTCTACCATATGGATGGGTCATTTCAATATGTGTCATCTGCTTCTTTAATTCATACCTAGTGATGGGAAGAACAAGAAAATATTCAGGACCAGTAGGTAAGTTTCGATAAAGATTAGCTATAGGCACCGTATCTTTAACAGCTTCTTCAACTTCCACGATCATCGTTTCAAATACTTTGGTAAGGACAGGAGAATTCTTGATTGGGCCTGGAATATTCAAAGTTGCTACGACCAATGATGCTTGTATATCTGCCATCATTAACTCTTTTTGAATCATAGCTCTATTTTCCCTTGCATCGAGCATGTCAGCCAAAGTGATAACAGGTCCATCGACAAATGCTTTATACATTTTTGACCACATCAATAATTGATCCGTCGCGGTATTCAATCAATGCTACTGTTTTATCACCATATTTGATTGGCTCAGGTTTGCCAACGATACTGTATGCTTTTTCCTTTAACTCTTCGATTGTAAATTGCGGAATATCTAACGATCCAAACGCATCCATCAGATCTTGACGTGTAGGATTAATAGCGATCCCTACTTCCGTGACAATCACATCGATACTCGCACCTGGCGTGACGATCGTATTGACTGCATCCACGATTGTTGGAATCCTGCCCCGCACAAGGGGTGCTATAACTAAACTCATTTTACACGCCATGCTTGTATCTGAGTGTCCCCCAGATGCCCCCCGAATCACACCATCTGATCCAGTGATGACATTGACGTTAAAATCAGTATCCACTTCTAAAGCAGACAAAATTGCCGTATCTAGTTGATTGATAAAGGCGCCTTTACTTAAAGGTGATGCATACATATTCGCATCGATTTCATAATGATTGGCATTTTTCCCCAGTGAAATTGCTGATGCATGGTCAAAATCTTGTACATCGATCAGTTTATCCACTAAGCCTTCTTCCAATAGTTCTACCATCGCATTCGTGATTCCGCCTAGAGCAAAACTAGCTTTGATATCATCTTTGATCATTGCTTCTCTTAAGAAACGAGAGACAGCTAATGCAGCACCCCCTGTTCCGGTTTGGAAAGAAAAACCTTCTTTGTAATAAGGAGAGTTGATAATGACTTTCGCTGCATACTCGGCAATCAATAATTCTTTGGGATTTTTGGTAAAACGTGTTGCGCCTTTAGCGATCCCAGAAGGATCTCCGATCGCATCAACTTGTACGACATAATCTACATCTGTCTGCGGAATGCTGATTGGCGTATTAGGAAATGGTACCAATGTATCTGTAATTATAACCACTTGATCGGCATATTTTGCATCAATCATCGCATACCCCAGAGAGCCACAGGTTGCTTTTCCATTTGTTCCATTTGCATTGCCATAAGCATCTGCACTTGGCGCACCAAGAAAAGCGACATCTATGTGAATATCTCCCGCAGCAATAGCTCTTGCTCTTCCACCATGGGATCGAATCACCACGGGATTTTCCATAATACCTGCTGAAATTGCCGCCCCGACTTTATCTCTAAGCCCGCTTGAAGTAATATTTGTTACTACCCCTGATTTGATATGATCAATCAAAGGTTCATGTACATTGGCGATTGAACTTGGGGCAATCGCTAGATTTTTGATGCCCATTTTCGCGATTTCAGCCAAGACTAGATTCATGATATAATCACCTTCACGGAAATGATGATGAAATGAAATGGTCATACCATCCTTCAGCCCTGTCTTTTCAATAGCCTCGCGAATACTGTTTACCAATTTGGACTGTCCAGGAATCACAGGATTGATGGTCCGACTTGCTTCATGATACGTTTTAATATTGACAGTCTCATTCTGGTAGACACCGTATTGATCGGCGTATGCTTGAGGAATTTCTTTGCCTACTTTATTTAAAACCATGTTCACACTTCCTCCCCTGTAATCAACTTCGCTGCTTTGGCGAGTGCAATCACGCGTTGCGCGCGTTCTACAATTGGCTTATCTACCATTTTCCCATTCAAGGAAATGACACCTGACCCTTTGCTTTCAGCTTCATTAATTGCCCAAATGACTTCTTTTGCATGTTGGATTTCTTTCTCAGAAGGTGCATAGATCGCATTTACCAAAGGAATTTGTCGTGGGTTGATTACTGATTTACCATCAAAACCAAGTTGCTTGATACGCGTGGTCTCAGCAATAAAACCCTCCGTATTATTGACATCTGAGTAAACCGTATCAATCGCTACGATCCCTGCTGCTCGAGCAGCATGCAAGATATAACTGCGGGCAAACAACAATTCTTGCCCATCTGGATAACGATTTGTTTTCATGTTTGTCACATAGTCTTCTGCACCCAATGCAATTCCTATCAAGCGATCTGATGCGACAGCGATTTCTCGGGCATTCAATACACCCGTTGCTGACTCGATAGCGGCCATCATTTTAGTAGTTCCTCTTGGGATACCATGTTGTTTCTCTACTTGAGAGATGACTTCTTCAACATCAACGATATCTTGCGCTGTCTCTGTTTTTGGTAAACGAATAACATTCACGCCTGCTAAAACCATGGATTCGATATCTAATCTCCCTACCGTATCTAACCCATTGATTCTGACAACCGTCTCGACTTGCGAATAATCAAATGTTTTCAAAGCAAAATGAACCAATGCTCGGGCAGAGTCTTTTTCATTCAAAGAAACTGCATCTTCTAAATCGAACATGACAGAATCAGAACCGAATAATGGTGCATCTCTTAGCATTGCTGCATTTGCACCCGGTACAAACATCATAGTTCTTCTTAGTCGTTCCATGTGTCAATCTCCTCCCAAGCATATTGCTCTTGTTCTGCAGCACGATGAACTGCCGTCAATGTTCTGGCTTTGATGGTGCAGTCAAGCGCGCCTTTATCAGTAGCAGTTACTTTAACAGCCGATACATTCAAATGTGCTAGAGTATCCAGAATCACTTTTCGAATTTGATTACCAAATTGTTTTTCAACACTACTATCTAACAAGAGTATGATTTCTTGATCTTTAATTGGTTCAATGGCAATCAGGATATCACTTGATTCAACAGATCCTGCAACTGCACTTTTTTTGATTTCCACTTCACATCACCTCTAAATATAATTATGTTCTTTCAAAAATGAATAGGTTGATTCAGGTAAAAACTGCGTTAATATGTCATAATCATTATCGTTAAGTGCTTGCCTAACTTTTGTTGCCGATATTGCAGTTTGCCCCACCAGTAAGCGCGGTATAATTTTCAACTGTATTTCTGGTTGAAATACTGAGGCCATCGCTTCGTTATATAGACGGGTGACATCCGAAAAAGGTTCCTCGCCAACGTAGCGTGTGGTGATCGACAGAACGGGGGCAATTTTTTCTTTAAATAATTTTGCATCAAAAGCCGCCTGTGTTTTAGCAATTTCAAGAGGTGCATGCTCCTTCAAGAAATAGCTTGGGAAAACTGCAGATGAAACCAAGTAATTGTTTGTCGGTAAAACGAGTACGTTTGATAAATGAGCGACTCCTTGTTGGACCATCTCCAATCTTTCTTTAAACGAAAATTGGGCGTTGTCCTCTGAAACCACAAACAGATATACTTGGTCACTTTGACTAGCAGCAATCTCAACTAAGTGCAGATGCCCCTTGGTAAAAGGGTTGGCGTTCATCACAATTCCACTTGCTTTTTCCCCCGTCGCTTTTTCTCTAAGAAAATCAATATAACTGGCAAATGACGGCGTGCCTTGTTCCATAAATAATATATCCTTACACACATTTACTTCATGAAAACCTAAAGATTCAAAAATCACACGATTTTTTGGCGCCGTGTAGACAAAATAATTGGTGTATCCTTCGTCCTTGATCCGCACCGTTAAGTGAATGACCATTCGCGTCAAAAGCTGCTCAGATTGTTTCTCTTTACACACCACAATGTATTTCATAATGTTGTGATAACAAGATGCCGTGGCAATCAAGTTGTCTTCGTCAAACAAGCCAATCGTGTAAGTCACTTCTTCCCCAACGGTAAGACCGGCAGCTGTAACCAATTTTTCCCATTGTTTATATGCGTGCGGATCTTTTGATAACCAGATTCGTTTTAATTTATACATAAAATGCCTTCTTTATTTTTTGACTGGAAAAGCCTTTGATAGAAGTAACGAGGCTAAGTAAATAATCAAAATAACTACGAAGACCCCACCCCATCCAAATAATAATAATTCAAAAGAAGTCAGTAAGTCTTGACTCATTGTTTTGTCCCCTTTCTATTTGTTTAAGCAATCAGCGCCAACAATAAACCACCTGCAATTACTGAGGCAATCTGTCCTGAAACATTGGCACCCGCAGCATGCATCAGAATAAAGTTTTGCGGATCTTCATCCGTTGCCATTTTTTGGATGACTCGACTAGACATAGGGAATGCTGAGATTCCTGCAGCACCAATCATCGGATTGATTTTTTCTTTGCGGAACAAATTCAACAACTTAGCAAACAATACCCCACCGACTGAATCCATGATAAACGCAACTAATCCTAATCCAATAACCATCAACGTATCCACTTGTAAGAATTCTTCATATTGCATTTTTACTGAAATCGCTAAACCTAAGAGAATACTGATGATATTCACTAATTCATTTTGTGCAGTAATCGATAAGCGATCCAGCACGCCACATTCTCTAAGCAGATTACCAAACATCAAAAATCCTACTAATGGTAAAGATACAGGTGCAATGAGACCAGCAACGATTGAGATCACGATTGGAAATAATATTTTCGCTGTTTGAGATACCTCTCCTGCACGATAAGTCATCCGAATTTTACGTTCATGTTTTGTTGTTACAGCTTTGATCGCAACTGGTTGAATAATAGGAACCAATGCCATATAAGAATAAGCCGCGACCATGATCGCACCCATGTATTTCGAATTCAAGGTATTGGCCACAAAAATCGATGTTGGTCCATCAGCTGCACCGATAATACCGATTGAAGCAGCATCATTTAAATCAAATCCTAATAGAACAGCAACGATAATCGTAAAGAAAATACCAAATTGAGCTGCTGCGCCGAACAATAGCAAAAATGGATTTTGCAAAAGCGGACCAAAATCAATCATTGCGCCAATTCCGATAAATAAAAGCAATGGGAATAATTCTGTCGAAATCCCTATATCGAAAAGTACTTGGAAAGGTCCAGCTTCCCCACCAGCACTTAAAACACCTGAATTAGGAAAATTGACCAATAACGTGCCTAATCCCATAGGTACAAGCAAAGTTGGTTCGTACTCTTTCTTGATACCCAAATACATCAAAACACCACCAATGACCATCATTACGATGCGTCCAGGTTCTGACCCTAACCCCATAACACCTTCAATTAATGTTTCCACTTATGTCACTTCCTTCTCACTAAATTATCCGATTGTAATTAACGCATCTCCTGGATTCACGATGTCTCCAGTATTTACTTGAATAGCAACTACCACACCTGGTTTACTTGCAACGATCTCATTTTCCATTTTCATTGCTTCTAAAATCATCAAAGGTTGATTTTCTTGAATACTATCTCCGATATTGACTAAAACCTTTAAGATAGTACCAGGCATAGGGGAATTGATCGCTTCTCCATCTGTTGGAACATCAGGTGTGGGCGCAACAGTTTGAGTCTCTGCCACTGGTTTTACTTCTGGTTCTGCAACAGGAGCAACTGGTGCACTTTCCTGATGGGCTATTGCTTGCTGAGGTGCCCCTACTTCTTCCATCTCTACTAAATATTCTTTGCCATCAATCGCTATTTTAAATTTACGCAACATCTATTTTCCCTCACTTATTTATATTTTTTTAAAAATTTTTTTGATAGTAACATCTGAAAAATCAGCGTTTTCTGCCCCTATACAAGATGAAATAAGTGACACTAATTTCACTTCTGGATTTCTCTGTTCAATCTTCTTGATCGCAAATTGACTTGTTGGGTAAGATTCGGCTGCCAATGCGGTGGCAATCAAACTAACGATTCGATAATCTTCGGTTGACGCAGGAATGTAAGCGGGAAGTTCTTTCCATATTTCGTTGTTCACTGAAGGTTTATTTTCCGTAACCGCTATCTTTTTGTTCTCATTTGACGATGTAGCTTCGTTATGTGTTTTTTTGAACAATCTTTTTATAAAGTCCATTTACTTCTCCTTTCTTTCTCGCTGTCTTCCATTTCATTATAAAAAAACTAGCAGAATCGGCTAGCCTTATTCAGCACATGAATTGTTTTTTTGTTGTTCATTTTTTGCCAAAAACAAAAAAAACGACCATAAACACTGATATAACAGCGTTTATTGAGCATTAATATTTCATTAAGAACTTTTTAAGTTCTAAATAAGATTTAAGTTCAGAAATTGTTTTTTTCTTGTTCTTTTTTAAATCTCCTCTTTTTTTTAATATTTAGAATGTTTATTCTTAATCTTGTAAAGCAAACAATAACGTTTTTTATGTAAATCAATATAAAAAATATGTTATATATGTGATTCATATCACTTAAACAACTGCAGGCCTGTAGTTAGAAAAAACGTTTTTGTTACCGCTTACATTAAGATATAGGAGAGGAAGAAGAGAATGTTACTTACCGTCTTATCATATGCCATGATTATTGTATTTATGTACGTTATCATGAAAAAGAAAATGTCGCCATTTACATCCTTAGTAATCATCCCGTTAATATTTACTCTTATTGCTATAGTCGCTGGAGTTTCTGAAGATGGAAATATAGGGGAATTTGTCCTCGAAGGAATTTCAACAACAGCAAACACAGGAATTATGTTGCTTTTTGCTATTTTGTATTTCTCTATCATGTTAGATGCCGGATTATTTGATCCTATCACAAAAAAGATGATTTATTTTGCCAAGGGCGATCCAATGAAAGTCTTGATGGCCACTGCTGTTGTCGCAGCAGCTGTCTCATTAAATGGTGATGGCACGACAACAACACTGATTTGTTGTTCCGCCTTTATTCCAATTTATAAAAAATTAAATATGAAAATGATGAACCTTGGCGTTTTGATTATTTTACAAAATACGATTATGAATTTATTGCCTTGGGGTGGACCAACGGCTAGAGCAATGGCTGTTTTGGAAGTAGATGCAGATATTCTATCCTATTTGTTGCCTGGCATGGTTGTTTCTTTATTATATGTTACTTTCTTTGTTGCTAGAAGAATGGGTAAACAAGAAAGAACTCGTTTAGGCATCACTGAATTGACTGATGCTGAGATTATTGAAATGACCACCGTTACCGATCCAGAAACATTAGCAATTCGCAGACCAAAAAACTTCCTGTTCAATGGTATTTTAACAATCGTCTTGATTGGCTGGTTAGTTGCAAGCTCCTTTATTTCCTCTATTGCACTACCACCTATCTTGTTATTCCTTGTGGGTACTTGTATTGCTTTAATGGTCAATTACCCTGTTCTAAAAGATCAATCAACTAGAATTGGGGCAAATGGTGGAGATGCCGTTCAAGTTGTCATCCTAGTATTTGCTGCTGGTGTATTTATGGGTCTCTTCCAAGGTTCTGGTATGGCAACTGCGTTGGCAAACAGCTTCACTCAGATTATTCCTCGCCAACTTGCTGGTTTCTGGGGACTTGTCATTGCGCTGATTTCAGCACCTGGTACATTCTTTATTTCAAATGACGGCTTTTACTTTGGTGTTTTACCAGTCTTAGCTGAAGCTGGTCGTTCTTATGGATTCACAAATATGCAAATGGCACTTGCTTCTTTGATGGGACAAGCCTTCCATTTACTTAGCCCGCTTGTTGCCTTCATCTATCTATTACTACGTTTAACCGGATTAGATATGGGCCAATGGCAAAAAGAAGCAGCAAAATATGCACTTGGAATTTTCATTATTTTCATTGTAACGATAATCCTAATGGGGCATATGCCACTTTATATTCCGCAATAATTAAACATTGAAACTATCGAGCATGGAAACGCACGCTCGATAGTTTCAATTATAGCGATGCAAGCACCTGTTCATATGATGATACTTGCTGAGTCTTCATAAAGATTGGAGAAAAACAATGCATTCAATTATTCCTGCAGTCACTAAAAATTTAGACCTTACACAAAACAAACCATTGAAACTGCTTATCTATGAAGCATTTAAGAAAACAATTATCTTAGGCGATATTCCAGCGGGCTCTCGTATTAACGAAAAAGAATTTTCGGATACATTAAATATCAGCCGAACCCCGATTCGTTATGCCATGAAACAACTTGCTGCTGAAAAGCTTGTTGAGCATGTCCCCAAAATAGGCATCGTGGTCAAAGGGATTAGTATCAAAGATGCCTATGAAATCTATGCCATTCGAAAATCATTAGACACATTAGCAACGATTAAAGCAATGGAATTGATGTCTGCTAAAGACTTTGAGGATTTACATGCCCTACTCAAACGGGGTGAACAATTCAATCGTCAAGACAAGGTAGATGAATTACTAGAAAACTTTTCTGACTTTAATGCATTCATTTATGAAAAGAGTCAGATGCTTCGCTTAAAAAATATCGTTCTCGATTTACAAGCTTATCTTGTCTATTTCAGAGATATCGCCATCCGTTCCTCTAAACGCAGGGAAACGGCGCTGAACGAGCACTGGTTGATTTATCGTGGAATGAAAACAAAAAATATTGAACAAATCACGATGATCACCCATGAACATTTGGATCACTCCTTGAAATTTATTTTAAATGAAATGGAACGACGTAAAATTGACTAATCAACCGATTGAACACGCAGTAAATTGTGCCATAAATGCCTTACACTATGAAGTTTCACTATCACCAAAACCTGGTTTAGTAGACCCACAATCAAATGGCGCGCATACCGATATGAACGTCTTTACGTTTATCAGCAGTATCACTAGTCTTGCTCCGTTCTTTATTCAATATATCCACGCCGGTTTTTATCATCAGCAATCATATATTTCATTATTTGAAGAATTAAGGGAAATCGGCAAACAGGCAGAATCGGCTATGATGACTGCTACCAAAGGAATCAATACCCATAAGGGGGCGAACTTCTCTTTCGCTATTATATTAGGGGCAACTGGATTTTATTATCAGCAAACAACAGTGAAAGCATGGACGAAATCAGATACCGATCAACTATTTAATATTGCTGCAGCTCTGTGCCGCCATCTTGTCGAATGTGATCTGCAAGGGCTAAACGTGCAAGATGAATTATCCTATGGACAAAAAAACTATCTCACCTACGGACTAACTGGTATCCGAGGAGAAGCTGTGGCTGGATATCCTACTGTGCAAAAATTATTAAACTATTTGCGGCGATTGCCAGATGAAGGGAACATCAAATTGTTGCGGGGCCTTGTTTACTTGATGAGCGAAACGGAAGACAGCAATTTAGTTCATCGCGGCGGATACGAAGCTATGAAAGAGGTACAATGTGAAATGAAAAAAATACACGAAGCAAACCTCCCAAAATCAGATTTGCTTCATGTATTAACAGCCTATGATCAAGTATTGATCGATCGTCACTTAAGTCCTGGTGGTTCTGCCGATTTACTTGCCTTAGCAATTTATTTCTTACAATTAGAAGGTTTCACCTTCTGGTAAAAACGTGTACCCGATGCCCCAAACAGTCTTTAAGTAGCGAACCTGTTTGGGATCATCCTCAATTTTACTGCGCAAATGATTGATAAAAACCATGACTGTGTTTGCATCAAATTCCCCGTCATTCCAGACACTGCTGTAAATTTGTTCTTTTGAAAAAACTTGGTCTGGAAATTCCATAAAAAAACGAATCAGTTGAATCTCTTTCGAGGAAAACTTGATAGGTTGATCATTTTTGAAAAACTGATAGCGTTTTTGGTCAAATCTAAAAATACCATGACATATATCCACAGTTGGTACTTCTTTAGCATCCTTCAAATATACTTTCAATCTATCAAGGATCGAAACAATTTGCGCCTTCAAAACGGCTGGTGAGAATGGTTTCGTAATAAAATTATCTGCACCAATCTCGTAGCCATTAATAATATCTTTTTCTTCTTTTTTACCACTCAAAAATACAATAGGAACAGTCGGATTTTCTTCTCGAATGAGTTGTGCTAAATGGTATCCATCGTTTTCATGCTCCAAACTAATATCCAACAAAAATAAATCAAATGTCACACGAGACTTGATTGCAATAGTTTTATCAACAGAATCTGTTTGGTAAATCAAAATACCTGTCGATTGTAACGATTTCCAAATCAATCTCCGAATGGCCGGATCATCATCAACAATTAAAATTTTTTCATTTCTCAAAACAAACTCCTCCTATTTCATTATAATTATAGTCAGCAAGGAAGGGATTTACAATGAAACCACCATCAAAACTTTGGCTTTACCTTATTATTGTTCTTACGTTTAGCCTAACAACAGCTGGCATTATCTTTACCTATACAAGCTATCACAAGGCACAAAGCCAAGCAATCACTCTTGGTAAGAAACAACTGGCCACCATCAATCAATCTGCAATCAAATTGATTCGCCATAGCATCGATGGATACAAAGCATCGCTCTCATTATATGTTGATAACTATATAGAAGATACTCACTCACCAAACCTAAACCAAGCAGCTACTCTGCCAGGATCAGCCAATGCAACGAACGCTGCGATCGGTCTTTTTTTGATTGACCAGAACCAGCAGATCCAATCTAAAGTTTCTTTCAAAAATATCCCATCTTTGAAAGAACAAACAGTCATCGACAATTCAATTGCTGATATCGCTTCCAATGATCTTCTTGCCAATCATTATGTAACGAATGGCGGTATCTATTTTGCGCAGCACAATGCTTATATGAATTTATATAAATCTTTCACATTGAATGACCAAACGCTGACCTTGGTCATGCCTTTGCAACTGCAAACACTATACAATACCGACTTCGCCAATGATTCTGGATTGTCTGGATATACAATGGTCAAAGACAAAAATATGAAAATCGTCATGCATCCCTCTGGCGATCAAATCGGTCTTTCTATCGTTGATGATCGGTATGATAAGTTTCCTAATCTAGATTTCACTGACTTGAGACAATTAGAAAAAGAACAACGTCAGTTTGAAAAAGGAACTGCCATGTATTATTCCTACTGGTGGAATGAAGAATTTCCTGAAAAAGTCCTAAAATTATCTGCTTATGAATGGATTTCAGTTGGACATACCCGCTTAATCGTTGCAAGCAATTCTGATTATTACGAACGAAATGGTCTTTTATTACAAGACAGCTTAATTTCTTTAGGATTACTTGTTCTCCTTATGATCATTATTGTATTACTCACTTTCTTCATCCGAAACTATATCAAAAGAAATCGCATCTATATTGAGTACAATGAGTTACAAACCAGACAGGAATTACTAAAAGAAAAGCACGAAATTGAAAAATCGATTATTCAAGAATCAAAACTCGAAACCATTGGTGTTCTGACAACCACAATCGTTCATGATATGAACAACTTCCTTACGCCAATGATTGGACACTTGCAATTATTGATTGACGAGAACAAAAGCAATTCAGCTCTTGTCGAAGACTTGGAAGAAGTTTATCACGCAGCTGAAAAAGGGAAAGAATTATCCACAAATGTATTACGCTTTTCTAAAATTGACGTCCAAAATAAAAAAGAAATATCAATTGCTGACACACTGAAAGAAGCAATCACAACTATTCAACAGCTTTTATCTAATAAAATGTCTATTACTGTCGACGTCAGAGAAGTCGGCAATGGCATTTTTGATGCCATTGATTTGCAGGTAATCATTTATAACTTGCTAATGAATGCCTATCAGGCACAAGCAAATTGCTCGATCAGACTCAGTCCTTATGCTTATTTGGTTGATTTTCAATTTTCGGATATCCCCCACTCAATGAAAAACAAAAAAATTGCATTGATAGAAATTGCAGATAATGGGCCGGGCATTCCCTTTGATTTACAAGAAAAGATTTTCACACGATTTTTCACTACTAAATCATCTTCTGGCGGAACCGGATTAGGGCTTTTCACTGTTGCTTCTATCGTCAAAAAGAACGATTGGATCATTGATCTAAAAAGCAGCAATGAAGGCACCACCTTTTACCTTGGTGTGCCTATCGAGTAAGAACAATGCCTGTTAACTGCTCGCCATATTAATTATACCAACTTCGCAATTGATAAATGGAAAAGAACAATGAAAGAACAATTTGTATGACCAAATGTTTATTATATAAAAAAACAGACATCTAAAGGAGGCCTTTGTGATAATCCAAATTGTTTTCACACTTCTTATCGCCTTGATTGGTGGTTTGATATTTAAAAGAATGAAAATACCAGCTGCTTTTATGACCGGTGGTATGATTGCAGTCGCCATCCTCTCGATTCTGACAAATCAAATGGCTCTGCCTCGTTCTATGAAGTTTTTCGCTCAAGTTATCAGCGGTGCTTATATCGGCCAACAAAGTTCTAGAAATGCTTTTTTACAATTAAAGCATTTGATTTTGCCAATTATTTTCTTGATGTCCTTATTTACTATCAACAGCTTTATCTTGGGTGCTATTTTTGTTCATTTTTTTTTCAATGGATTGGACAACTGCACTCTTATCTTGCTTACCCGGAGGTATCATGGATGTCTCCCTCATCAGTATTGATATGGGTGCGAATGCTGAAATCGTTGCTATAATGCAATTGGCAAGACTTGTAGGTATGTTGATCATCTTGCCTCAATGGTCAAAATTGATTTTGACTACTTTTGCTAAAAAAAATAAACAACAAAAATCCCGTACTAATAAGGATAATCAATCTGCGTCTTCAGTAACGATCGTGGCCAAGAAATCAATGACCAACGATATAAAGATCTTGTTTATTGCTTTTATTGGCGGCTCCCTTGGTGTGTTCCTCGGTATTCCTGTTGGCGCTTTAATTTTTGCCTTGCTTTTCTCCTTTATGTATAAATTGAGAGTGGATCCTTTTTCTCTTTCACCATATGTAAGATATGGTGCACAGATATTGGCGGCTTCAATTATTGGCAGCACTTTTACGATGCACAGTCTTTCACAAATGAAAACCTTAGTCTTACCAATCATTATCTTGTTTATCGGTTTCTTATTGGTCAACATAACCTTTACATTGATTGTCAGCCATTTTGACATACTTGATACTCAGTCTGCAATTTTTGCTTCATCCCCCGCTGGTGCAACAGATATCTCTCTGATTGCTGCTGATTTAGGCGGTGATTTAACTTCTATTGCTAGTATTCAAATCACACGTACCCTGTTTGCGATTGTGGTACTACCACAGTTGATCAATTTTTTTATACATATGATGAATTGAGCAAAATTTTGCGTGCAACAAAAAAATCCTCTAACGAGGCTTTTTTTTGATTATATAAGAAATGTAAATATTAATTAAAATAATTCAGCTAATGTAAAAACAAAATAGCAATCACTCATCAGCTATACTTTATAGTGATCCTATTGATCAGGAAAAACAAATGTCAATTCAATTTCCGAATCAATTGAATCAAATAAAGATTCATAATAATTCTTAGCTGATTCATTTAAGAAATCTTTATATTGATCCAAATAATGTTTTTGCCTCTCATTAGACAGCGTTTCCGTTACCAATTTTCCTGTATCGATCTCTTCCGTTGAACTACTCAAAAGTTCACCACTCTTGTTAAATAGTTGATACGGATTTTCTTCATCTAAAGCCACGCCAATCACTTCATATTGAGGAATCGTAATTTTATATTTCCCGTCTTCTTCGTGTTCGATATCTATTGGTTTTTTTATCCCCAATTTTGCTTGATAGTTCAAAATAATAATCGCTTTTTTCTCAGTAAGTGGAATGCCTATCTTAGTCCAGGGAATTTTCGTATTATTCGTTTGCGTTTCAACATCTTGGATGCCCACATTCAGAAAAACCTGCTCCTGCGTTTCTTCCAAATATTTAACCATTGAATATGATTGTGTTTCTGCAATACTCGGTTCACTATACTTGTTCATCAACATTAGCGCTATATACGCAGCAATAAAAAGTACAACTAGCCACAGATATATTTTCACCCTGAATAACTTCAATAAAAATGTTCCTATCATCGCTTCGCTCCTTTGAAAAGAACCATGCCAATTACTAAAATAAGCAAAGCAATAAATGGATTAAGAAATGCAAATAGCAGACTCAATAATACGATCAAAACAACCCCAAAGTTTTTTTTCATCACTTAGCCCCTCAATATATAGTTATGTTGCTTCATTTCCTTTAAATTAATGATACATTCAAAACAGATAACCTTCAAGTTATTTTATGATCACTCTAGTTTATGTGTATCCTTTTATTTATCCATTTTATTCAATGATGCATCAAAAGAATACAACTTTAATTGCACAAAAAAAACGACTTTCTTCGAAAAGAAAGTCGCTGAATATTGATAAATCAATATGTCTATTATTCCGCAGCGTTTGCGTCTTTGAGACCGTATTTTTTGTTGAAACGGTCCACACGTCCGTCTGCTTGTGTGAATTTTTGGCGTCCAGTGTAGAATGGATGTGAATCAGAAGTTACTTCGACACGGATCAATGGATACGTGTTGCCGTCTTCCCACTCAACTGTTTCTTGAGAATTCTTTGTAGAACCTGATAAGAATTTGAAACCAGTAGTTGAGTCCATGAATACAACTGGATGATAATCTGGATGGATATCTTGTTTCATTTCTTCTTCTCTCCTTTGCCCTGGCTCATTTGCTTCACCAGAGTTGATTTTGTCGAATTTACAACATGACTATCTTACCATGTTTGATTTACAGATGCAATTATCTTTTGATATTTCTTTTTGGACGTTTGTCGCCGAAATGAACTTCCTGAAACGCAGCAAGGAATTCTTGATTGTTTTTGGTTTTTCGCAGGAATTGGATGAATTGTTCCGTGAACTCTAATGAGTCACCGGTCATGTTGTTGCGTAAACGCCATGTTTCTTCTAACTGCTCGCTGCTCATCAACAATTCTTCTTTGCGGGTTCCTGATTTTCTAATATCTATAGCAGGGAAGACACGACGCTCAGCCAAACTGCGTGATAATTGCAATTCCATATTGCCGGTTCCTTTGAATTCTTCATAAATGACATCGTCCATGCGACTGCCGGTATCAACTAAAGCTGTCGCCAGGATAGTTAAGCTGCCGCCTTCTTCGATGTTACGGGCCGCGCCAAAGAATTTCTTTGGTTTATATAACGCAGCAGGGTCGATCCCCCCACTCAACGTTCGGCCGCTTGGCGGTACGACTAGGTTATATGCCCGTGCCAAACGCGTGATACTGTCCATCAAAATCACGACATCCCGCTTGTCTTCCACCAAGCGCATCGCCCGTTCCAACACAAGCTCCGCTACTCGGGTATGATTGCTCGGCTGCAAATCAAAAGTTGAGGACACCACATCCCCTTTGACGCTGCGTTCTAAATCAGTGACTTCTTCTGGCCGTTCATCGATCAGCAAGACGATCAATTCAACATCTGGATAATTATCGGTGATCCCATTAGCAATTTCTTTCAAAATACTTGTTTTCCCAGCTTTTGGCGGGGCCACGATCAGGCCACGTTGTCCAAAACCAACCGGTGAAAACATATCGATCATTCGGGTAGATAAGCGCCCAGCGGTGGTTTCCAAATTCAAATGACGGTTCGGATACAGTGGCGTCAAGGCTGGAAAATGCGGACGTTCTTTGGCCTCTTCTGGGTCTTTGCCATTGACAGACTCCACATGCATCAACCCATAGTAACGTTCCGACTCTTTCGGTGGTCTTGCTTTGCCGGCAACTTTATCCCCGTTACGCAAACTAAAGCGACGGATCTGTGAAGAAGAAATATAAATATCTTCTGCACTAGGACCATAATTGATGGGCCGCAAAAAACCATAGCCTTCTTGCCCCACGATATCCAAAACACCTTCCATATAGAAGAAGCCTTGCTTCTCCGCTTGTGCACGAATCACCGCTAAAGACAATTCTTTTTTGTTCATTTGACTGTAATACGGAATCCGGAACTGTTTGGCAAAAGTATAGATTTCTTTCAACGTTTTGTTTTCCAATTCAGCCATTGTTAAATAATCGCTCATAATTACTCCTCTATCATTTGGATATCCGCACCCAATGCAGTCAGTTTTTCGATAATGTGGTCATACCCACGCAAAATATATTCAACATTGAAGACGGTCGTTGTACCTTGTGCCATCAACCCAGCAATCACCAGACAAGCCCCAGCTCGTAAATCTGATGCAACAACTTCTGCGCCCTGTAATTGACTTGGTCCGCTCACAAAGATCATATTGCCTTCGGTTGTCGCATTGGCACCCATTCTTGCCAATTCAGGAATATGATTGACCCGTTTCGCATAGATCGTATCTAAAATTTCTGACTTGCCCTGGGCTTTCAATAACAAAGGTGTGATTGGTTGTTGCAAGTCAGTTGCAAATCCTGGATATGGATAGGTTTTGACGACAGCAGGTTTTAGGTCTTTCGAAGGATGAACGTAAATTTCATCTTCGCTGATATCCATGCGGACACCGATTTCTTCTAATTTGGCGATATAGCTTTCAAGATGCTCATAAATCACATTTTTGACTACGATCCCTTCCCCGACAGCTGCAGCCAAGGACAAGTAAGTCCCAGCTTCAATGCGATCAGGAATGATTGAATGTCGGCATCCATGCAATTCTTCTACGCCTTCGATACGAATCTCGTTGGTGCCTGCACCTCTGATTTTAGCGCCCATATTGTTCAACAATGTAGCAACATCAATAATTTCCGGTTCCCGTGCAGCATTCTCAATAATCGTTTTGCCTTTGGCTTTGACAGCGGCCAGCATCACATTGATCGTCGCACCGATGGACACCATATCCAAAAAGATCCGTTCACCAACTAGCCCTTCTTCACTAGTGCGCAAATACATTGCACCATGCTCGTTCGTCACAGTAGCACCCAGCGCTTCAAATCCTTTAATGTGTAAATCGATCGGGCGTGGTCCCAAGAAACAGCCGCCTGGCAACCCAACGACACCTTCACCAAATTTGGCCAACAAAGCACCCATGAAGTAATAGGACGCACGTAAACTATTGATTTTTCCGCTTGGCATTGGGATCGAGACAATATTGGTTGGATCAATTTCGAGGGTATTGTGTGCAAAATGGGTTTTGACACCCATGATTTCGAGGATTTCAATTAATGAGTGCACATCTTGAATGTCTGGCACTCCTTCTAAAACAACAGGAGAATCTGCGAGGATCGCAGCTGGAATCAACGCCACAGCACTGTTCTTTGCCCCGCTGATGGTGACTTCCCCTTTTAAGGGACGATTGCCTTCAATGACAATTTTCTTCATTTATATCCACCTATACTTTTTTAAAATTTGTGTATACTAAATTGATTTTAGCATAAAATCAGCAAAGAAAAAAGAACCATCTTCTCACGCGACGTTGTCACCTGCTGAAGGTGTAGCAGCCGATGGCTGTATGTCTTGCGGATAATGATTTTTATTCATTTTCTAGTCCTATCCAAAGCATAAAAAAACCGTTAGAAAGACATCTTTCTAACGGTTTTTAGCAGTTATTCGAATTAAGCTTTACCAGCTGAACCGAACCAGTCAATGTGTTCTTCTGCATCTTTAACGATTGCAGCAACACCTGGTGCCAATAATTTACGAGGGTCGAATCCTTTGCCTTCTTGATCTTTGCCAGCTTCGATATATTCACGTGTAGCTTTAGCAAATGACAATTGGAATTCAGTATTTACGTTGACTTTAGAAACACCCATAGCGATTGCTTTTTGGATTTGTTCTTGAGGAATACCAGAACCACCATGTAATACTAGAGGTACATCAGAACCTACAGCATCAGCGATTGCTTGTAAGTGGTCAAAAGCAAGGCCTTTCCAGTTTTCTGGATATTGACCGTGAATGTTACCAATACCGCAAGCTAGGTAATCTAAACCAGTTGCAACCATTTGTTTACATTCTTCGATGTCAGCTAATTCGCCAGAACCGATGATACCATCTTCTTCTCCGCCGATTGAACCAACTTCACACTCAACAGAAATGCCTTTTGCGTGTGCTTTTTCTACAACTTCTTTAGCCAATTTCAAGTTTTCATCAAATGGTAAGTGAGAGCCATCGAACATAACTGAAGTATAACCAACTTCGATACATTCCATTGCTGCATCGTAATCACCATGGTCTAAGTGGATCGCAACTGGAACAGTAATGTTCATTGAATCAACTAAGTTAGTAATGATATCTTTAGCAACTTTGTAACCGCCCATGTATTTCGCAGCGCCCATTGAAGTTTGGATCAAAACTGGTGCTTTCTTTGCTTCAGCGGCTTTTAAGATCGCTTGTGTCCATTCTAAGTTATTTGTGTTGAATCCGCCGACTGCATATCCGCCTTGACGAGCAGCTTTTAAGAATTCAGCTCCTGATACTACTGGCATAAAAAATTCCTCCTAAGTTTTAAAAAACTTTATTTGTTAAGCCATGCTTAACCGACACTGCTATTTTAGCAAATATTTGCGGTATTTGCTACTAAAAAGAAGAATTTATCTTTTCAAAAAAAGTCTGCACAAAGTCAAAAGAACCTTATTTTCAAACGGTTTTCAGAAAACTTGCCGTTTTATAAGCAATTCTTTCCTGCCTGCTTGCATTTATCACATTATTTCACATGTGAAAATTCGCGAAAAATTTCACAATTTTTTTCGCTGTTTTATCATAATTCTCAGTCCAGCTATTTTTGAGCATATCAATAGCCTTGTGAAAGCGCCTATACTATCATATTAAAAAAGGAGGGATAAAATGAAAAAAGCATTACTTGGATTTTTTACATTGATTGGTATTTTATTTTTGGCAGCCTGCGGCAATGGTACGAGTACATCTGAAGAGTCAAAAACGTTCACAATGGCGCAAAATGGGGTTTCGATGGAATTGGTGTTCCATTATGATGGCGACAAAGTCACAAGTCAGACAGCGAACAATGTCATGCCTTATGAAGCGATCGGTGCGACAACGAAAGAAGAAGCACAAGAATTACTGGACCCCATCGCAGAACAATACCAGAAAGTTCAAGGCTTGGATTACTCTCTAGAATATAGTGACAGCGAAGCCACTGAATCTTTGACCATCAATTACGATGAGTTGGACTATGACTCCGCCAAACAATTGCCTGGTGTCAGCTTTGAGGGCGACACGGACAACGGTATCAGTATGGAACGGACAGAAGAGATGCTTTTGGATCAAGGATATGAACTAAAAGAAGAATAACTCCCTCAGGGGTCACAATAGAAAAAAACGCTATGCACCACTGTCTTTCACATGAAAGAACAGTAGCGGCATAGCGTTTTTTATTTAGGCTTGGCGATTGTCTAATGATGCCCCAACAAACGCTTTGATCAAGCGTTGTGGACGTGTTGGACGTGAGATCAATTCTGGATGGAATTGGCAGCCAACAAAGAATTTGTTTTCTGGAATTTCCACGATCTCAACCAACCGATTGTCAGGTGATACACCAGAGAATACCATTCCCTGTGCTTCAAAAATCTCACGGTATTGGTTGTTGAATTCATAACGGTGACGGTGACGTTCTTGCACCACTTCTTCATCATTATAAGCCGCAGCTGTTTTGGTACCTTTCTTCACTTTACATGGATATAGACCTAAGCGTAATGTACCACCCATGTTTTCGATATTTTCTTGATCGGCCATCAAGTCAATGATGTTATTGGCTGTTTCAGGATCTGTTTCTGCAGAATTGGCATTTTCTAAACCAACTACGTTGCGGGCAAATTCCACACATGCCATTTGCATCCCTAGACAAATCCCTAAGAATGGTACATCGTTTTCGCGGGCATAGCGAATGGCTTCGATTTTCCCTTCGATGCCGCGATCACCAAAACCACCGGGAACCAAAATACCGTCTGCATCTGATAAGTAGGCAGCTACATTTTCAGCAGTAATGTCTTGGGCTTTGATCCAATCCAATTCAATGTCTGCGTCAAAAGCAAAACCAGAATGTTTCAACGCTTCAACCACAGATAAATAGGCATCTGGCAATTCAACATATTTTCCGACAAGTGCAATCCGGACTTTTTTCTTCAAGTTCAGGACTTTCTCTTCTAATGCTTGCCATTCTGTCATATCAGCTGCTGGAGCAGTCAATTTCAAATGATCACAAACGATTTGATCCATGCCTTGCGCTTGCAGTGCCAATGGGATTGAATACAGTGTTTCAACGTCGCGAGATTCGATCACTGCTTCAGGCGCCACATCACAAAATTGCGCCAATTTGTTTTTGGTTGATTGGGAAACTGGTTGTTCTGTACGGACAACTAGGATATTCGGTTGTATGCCTAAGCCACGTAATTCTTTGACACTGTGTTGTGTTGGTTTGGTTTTCATTTCTCCTGCAGCTTTTAGATAGGGGATCAAGGTTGTATGGATGTACATCACGTTATCCGCACCTACATCGGCCTTCATTTGACGCAACGCTTCTAAGAAAGGCAATGACTCGATATCCCCAACTGTGCCGCCGACTTCAGTGATAATAATATCTGAGTCTGTCATTTTGGCAGCCCGCATGATTTTTTCTTTGATTTCATTGGTGATATGTGGAATGACTTGGACAGTCGCGCCTAAATATTCCCCTTTTCGCTCTTTCCGCAAAACTTCTGAATAGATTTTTCCAGTTGTTACGTTTGAGTATTTGTTCAAGTTGATATCAATAAACCGTTCATAGTGACCAAGGTCCAAGTCCGTTTCTGCGCCATCATCTGTTACAAATACTTCCCCATGTTGATATGGGCTCATTGTGCCCGGATCGACATTGATGTAAGGATCGAATTTTTGGATCGTTACTTTCAAGCCGCGGTTTTTTAACAAACGGCCCAATGACGCTGCAACGATACCTTTACCAATTGAAGAAACCACGCCGCCGGTTACAAAAATATATTTTGTCATAAACTGAAAAACTCCTTTAATCTATTTTACAGGAAAAGCACTTAGAAAATAGTAAAAGCTCCCTATCCATCGAATGAATAGGGAGCGAAAATTCTAAATCACTTTCTGACTCTTGTAAAGAGTGCCCAAACAGAATGATACAATCTCACCTGATAAATGTCAAGAAAACTTTATCGGATTTTTTCAGAAAAAGAATTGAGTTTCAAATCGAAGGTGGTTCTTCCATGAGGTTTCATAAACCCACCCGTAATTAAAAATTCTTAACTACTCTTCACGATTTCACCATATCTATTCGAAAGAATATCTCTTTTTACGCCTACTTTATTGATTTTTATCTGTCATAATCGTTTTTGTAGATGAAGACTGGCGCTTTACTCGTTTTGCTAAAAATGATTGGAAGGTTCATTCTAGGTATTTTTGGCAAATGTGAGGTGCAGGTTCGATTCCTGCCTTCTACGCTATGGTTTGACCCTGAACAAGATACTGAGTTGTATCTTGTTTTTTTGTGGGTTTCCCGATTCTGTCTCATACGCTTCTCCAGAATGGACGGTTGGTTGATTCTAACGAAAAGATTTGCGACAATAGCTATAAACAACAAACAAAGCATTTTTCCAATTTTTCTCTATTCTTTTGTTCACTTTTTCTCAAGTGATTTGTTGTATTGATGAGAGGAGGACCGACATGCAGTTAGATCAATATGAACAGTATCTTTTTGCATTGACCAAAGATTTGATTCAGTATCTTCGATCCATTGGCGCTAGTCTGCAAGATGCTGAGGATATTGCACAAGAATCCCTCGTCAAAATACTTGAGATCGAGCAGGTCTTATCCGCTGATGCTATCCGTCCGTGGTTGTTTCGTGTAGGCATCAATCGTTATTTCAATCTATATAACCAAACAAAGCGTCGCAATCGTATTCTCAGACAATATCTCCCTGTCAATGAAGGTACGGAATGGCAGGAAGCAGATGATCGACTGTATGATGCGTTGCTGCAATTGCCTTTGACCACAGCTACGCTTCTATACATGAAATATAGCGAAGGACGTAGTATCAAAGAAATCAGTTTTTTATTCAACAAATCTGAAGACAGTATCAAAACATCTCTTTATCGCGGCCGAAAGCAACTGAAAATGATATTAGAGGAGAAGGAAAAATGACACTTGAAGACAAAGAATTAGCAGCTATCGTGAAAAAAGCTAGACGTAAAAATAATCGAAAAATCATGTTTACTATTATATTCAGTTTGATTCTATTTATAGGTGTCCCACTTACCTGGTATCTGCGTTACTATAATTACGGTCCTTTCCAAGGAGACAAAATGGCTGGTGTTCCAGACAATCATTTGATTCAATCAGAAAATGATAATGGACTTAGCAGTTTACTGTTTGATTACGGCTCTCATCTCATGTTCAACACGCATGCAACTTCGATCACAGTGTTTGTCGACACATACCATTTTGGCGATAGAGTTGGTCACGATTCGGCCGCATCTCTCACCTATGAGAAAGACGCAGATCTCAGCGGCTACATGAACATCGGTTTTCCTAAAGGTGAAGGCAAGCTGCTGACAGAAATATTTTCCAAGGGCGCCAAGTCTAGCGCAATCACGGATTTGACACAGTACGGGTATCCGACAGAAGATGAAGAAGCTTCACCCCCATTCGGTGGTGTGACCAGCATCGAAAATAACCAAGTGAAGATTCAAAAAAAGCAGGAAATTCCATTGTTTTATCTAGCAAGTGGAGATGCGCTGAAAATTTATGATGACTTCAAACTTAATATTGCGCAAGAAAACCTTAAGACCTTAGATCTTGTATTTTATATCTATGCGCTCGTTGAATAAAAAAAATCTGCAGAAATTTACTCTGCAGATTTTTTCTCTTATCAGAAAGTTTAATTCCGACGATTGTTATTTCCAAACAAAATAACCAAACGCAGCAATTGTAACAATGTAGCAACCGCTGCTGCGACATAGGTTAATGCAGCGGCAAACAGTACCCGTCGTGCTTGGGGAACTTCTTCCTCTGTCAATAATCCTCCGTCTGCCAAAATTTTGATTGCCCGTTTTGAGGCATCAAATTCGACAGGCAGCGTCACCAATTGGAAAATAAACGCCAATGAAAAAGCGATCAATCCCAAGTTGACAAGAAACGAACCACGAAGCAACACACCGATCAAAATCAAAGGAATCGAAATCGAAGTGCCAATATTGGCGATCGGAACGATCGCATGGCGCAGACGCAGCGGAAAATAGCCCTTGGCATCTTGGACCGCATGTCCGCACTCATGGGCTGCGACACCAATCGCCGCAACCGAGGTTGATTGCGCCGTAGCTTGCGATAAGCTCAGTGTTTTATTGCCTGAATTATAATTGTCTGTTAAATCACCCGCGATGGCTTGAACACCAACATCATGAATGCCTTGGCTTTCCAAAATGAATTGTGCCGCTTTCGTTCCAGTAATATTGTTGCGGCTTTTGACTTTGTCAAATTTGTTAAAGGTACTTTTGACATATGCTGAAGCAGCCATCGAAATAACCATACCGATGATCACTAAAATAAACGTAGGGTCGTAAAACCAACCAAAACCATATCCACCCATACCATACATAAGTGTATTCCTCCTTTAAATCTTTGACCTTATTTTACCATTAAAGTCGTGAAAAAACGGTGAAGATGAAACGAAAATTTTGTATTTAACCTTTTTTTACAAACTCGGATTTCAATTTCATTGCACCGAATCCATCGATTTTACAATCAATATTGTGATCACCTTCGACCAATTTGATGTTTTTCACTTTTGTACCTTGCTTAATGGCACTTGTTGCACCTTTGACTTTGAGATCTTTGATCACAGTCACGGTATCACCATCGACCAGAAGATTGCCATTGGCGTCTTTGTAAACCGGCAGCTCTTCTGTGGCTTGCGCGTCTTCCCATTCATGGCCGCATTCGGGGCAAACATAGAACCCCCTGTCTTCATATGTATAACTTGATTGGCACGTAGGACAATGTGGCATTTGTGTCATATTGTTGCTCCTTTGATAAAATAGTATAGTTGTAAAAAAAACAATTCGGCTTCAGCATACCCAAAATTGATACCGGATGCAACCACTATTTTCGTCATAAAAATTGTAAAAAAAACATGCACTGCATCCGAACTTTCATGTGTCCGTTCTGCAGTGCATGTTGTCTATGGTGCCACAGGGGGGAATCCCCTATTCTTCCTACCATACATATGTCTTTATTTCGAAAAGTAATTGGCACAGGCATCGCCAATCCATTGGATGATTTGCACGATAACGATCAGCAAAACAATCACAAAAATCAAGATTGCCGTTTCGTAACGGTAATACCCGTATTGGATCGCTAAATCGCCGATCCCACCTGCGCCAATCGTACCGACCATGGCGGAGTAGCCCAATAAACTGATCAGTGTCAAAACAAAGCCGCGAATCAAAGCTGGCAAGCTTTCCGGCAAAATCACCTCACGGATGATCTGACCTGTAGATGCGCCAGAAGCAATACTCGCTTCTAGAACACCATAGTCGATTTCTGCGAAGGCCGACTCCGCGATCCGTGCATAAAATGGGATGGCCGCAATCGACAATGCGATAGCCCCTCCTGCTGGTGTATAAGGGTCACCAATCAACAACGCCGATACAGGAATCAATGTGATCAAGAGAATCAAGAAAGGCAGTGAACGAATCGCATTGACAATAAAATCAGCCACATGGTGCAAAGCTTTGTTTCTATAAAAAAGTCGGCTGCTTACTAAAAACAGCACGAGCCCTATCAACAAGCCAAAAACAACGCCGATCACTGCAGAAGTCCCTACCATAAAGAAGGTTTCCCAAAGCGCCTTAGGCAAATTGGTTTTCAATATCTCGATCGTTTCAGTCATTGGCTGCACCTACTTTCCTCAAAGAGAAGACATTGGCCGCAATATACGCGCGGGCTTTGTCGATTTCTTCTTGCGGGCCTGTCAAATATACATATAAAATACCGATCACATCTTGTTGGATATAGTCAATTTTGCCATGAATAATATTGACAGCCACATCATACGCTTTGGCTACTGTTGAAATCAAGGGTTCCAACGTATACTCCCCTTGATATCTTAATTCCAGCAAATCGCCCTGTGTAAAGAGCGCCAATATTTCCTCCGGTAGTGTCAAATCTAAATAACGGCCAACCAACTTTTGCGTGATTGGTTGATTGGGTTGACTGAACAGCCCATAGGTCGTTTGTTCTTCCACGATTCGGCCGTTCTCCATTACTGCTACGCGATCAAAAAATTTGCGGGCAACATCTAATTCATGGGTAATAAAGACGATCGTGATACCGGTTTGTTCTTTGATTTTCGTCAATAATTGCAGGATCTCTTCGGTGGTTTCAACATCCAACGCACTCGTTGCTTCATCACAGAGCAAAATTTCCGGCTGATTAGCAATGGCACGGGCAATGCCGATCCGCTGTTTCTCGCCACCAGACAAATTATTGGGATACGCATGCAATTTATCTGTTAAATCCACCATTTCCAGTAATTCCATAATCCTAGCTTCCCGCTGGTCTTTGGGGTAGTTGCCGGCTTTTAGCGCAAACGCTAAGTTCTCTTTGATCGTTCGATTATGGATCAAATTGAAATGTTGAAAAATCATGCCGATTTTCTGGCGGATTTGCCGCAATTCCTGTCCCCGCGCTTTCGTGATATCTTTTCCGTCGATCAAGATCTGGCCGCTTGAAGGGACTTGCAGTAAATTCAACGTCCGAACGAGGGTGCTTTTCCCCGCGCCGCTCAAGCCCACAATACCGAACACTTCTCCTGTCTGTACGGAAAAGTCCACACTGTCCACCGCTTTTTTGAATTGCTTATTTTGTTTGAATAAAACCGAAACCTGTTTTACTTCTATTTTTACCATCGCTATTCCTTCTTACTCTGTCCAAAAATCTGGTTGATTGAAATCTTTGAAAGCTGAATCAGCAATCGCATCTTTGAAATCTTGACTCTCCAACACTTCAGTCACAGCTTGTGCAAAGTCGCTGTCTTTATCTTCTGTGCGAACAACAAAAACATTTTTATATTCTTCTTTCAACGACTCTAGCGCCAATGCATCCGCCGGATCTAAGGAAGCCGCCCAAGCAAAATTCCCAGGTACCAAGGCTACATCTACGGTATCTAAAGAACGGGCCAATTGTGCAGCATCCAGCTCTTTGAAGGTCAAATTTTTCGGATTGTCTTTGATATCCGCTACAGTGGCTTTGGTTTCATCGATATCCTCTGCAATCGTGATCAAGCCGTTGGCGGCTAACAATTGCAAGGTCCGTGCCAAGTTTGATGCATCATTGGCGATCGATACCGTTGCACCATCTGCTAGATCATCCAGACTAGTCAGTTTATTGGAATAGATCCCCATTCCTAATGTTGGTACTTTTTGTAATGCTGTCAAATCTAAATCATTGTCTGCTGAAAATTTTTCTAAATAAGCCGTATGTTGAAATAAATTGGCATCGATTTGCCCATTGGCTAAGGCATTGTTTGGTTGGATATAATCATTGAAGACCTTTGTTGTCAAAGTATAGCCTTTATCTGCCAATAATGGTGAAATCACATCTGTTACCATATCACCATAAGGACCAGGTGCAACACCTACTACTTTTTCTTCTAGCGCTGCTGTTGTGCTTGATGCTTCTGTTTCACTGGTACTGCCGTTTCCGCAAGCTGCTAGTGTGAACAAGACGGCAGTTGCCGCCAACCCAACTGTTAATTTTTTTAACCCTATCATTCTTCATTTCCCCTTTATTTTAAAATAAAAAAAATCCCTTCTCTATAAGCATAGAGAAAGGACGAAACAACCAAGTTCGTGGTACCACCTTTATTCGTTGATCGAAATCAACCTTATCAGTTCACTGATTTGCTGTAACGGGCATCCCGTTGTAGGCTAGCCTAAAGCTCACATACAAACGCTCAAAGACCATCTTCGATCAATCGCTTGTGCTCTTTCCCACCAGACCGAGCTCTCTGAAACAAGCAGCAATGATTTACTTTTCTTATCGTTGCGTATTTTTTAATTGTGCTTAACTATACGATACGCAGATTTGATTGTCAATCTTTTTTTCATGAAAATCCAATTCATTTACAAGTGTTTTCACCTAGTTTATAGATGTAAATTCTCATCTGTGATCAACCCTTCTGACACCATGATGGCATCACCAATCAACGCAAGGTTTTCGTGGTCAACGACTACAGTCAAGGTTCCACCTAGCACCTGCAGCAAGACTTCTGCCGTGGTTTTCCCTTGATGGTGTGACACTGCATAGGCAGTAGCACCCGAACCCGTACCGCAGGCAAACGTGAAGTCTTCCACCCCGCGTTCAAAGGTTCTGACGACTAAATCACCTGTTGGCGTCTCATCATAGAAATTGACATTGGCGCCTTTCGGAAAAGCATCCCAATGGCGTATCGCTTTTGCAGTGTCTGTCAGCTCATTTAAAGGTACATCTGCTAAACCTGGATAATGGACGACAGCATGGGGGATCCCTGGATTGCCTAATTCAACATAATCCAGCGTTGTGACCGTTGTTCCTGGGAAGGATTGATCAAAACGCGTCACTGTTGGCGGATTTAACAAAACTTTGTATTCTTTCTTGTCTAAGCGCCAAGCGGGTACATCCCCAGCCACTGTTTCAATGGTCATTGCTTCACCAGCGATTTGCTGTTCATAGGCATAACGCGCAATACAACGCGCGCCATTTCCGCACATCTCAGCTTCCGTGCCATCTGCATTGTAAAAACGCATGCGAAAATCAGCTGTGCCTTCTGGATAGTCCACTGCCATCACGGCATCGGCACCAATCGAGAATTTATGTTGACAAGTTTGGATCGCTAGTGTTGAGAGTTGTTCATGGGTCAGCTTCAATGACCGATTATCGATCACGATAAAGTCATTGGCGGCACCTTGCATTTTGGTATAGGGAATCTTCATGGTTGGTCACCTGCTTTCTTATTTTGATCTGACCAAACGCCGATTTATTTCGTTAAAAATGAAGGAATCACTTCATTTTGGATCATTTGCTGATAGGTTTGGCGTTTGACGGCCAATTCTGCTTGGCCTTCATTGACAAACACAACAGCTGGGATTTGCAGATTGTTATAGTTGCTGGCCATTGAATAGCCATAAGCCCCTGTTGAAAATGTCGCAAAGATGTCACCGGTTTTAACGGGCGGCAACGCCAAGTCCTTCACCAATATATCGGTACTTTCGCACGCTTTGCCAGAAATCGTGATGGTTTCTGTTGCTGGTTCATTGGCGCGGTTAGCCAAGATGCCTGTATAAGCTGCTTGGTACAAACCCGGACGAATATTGTCTGTCATCCCACCATCGATACTGGCATACGTCCGGATACCAGGAAGTGTTTTGATACTGCCAATCGTATGCAAACTAATACCGGCCTCTGCAACAATACTACGCCCAGGTTCAATAACGATCGTTGGCCGTTCTTGGTTTTGCTGTTGATAAAATGCATCGATTTTTTCCATCACTGGGTCAAGGAAGAAACTGTAAGGCTGACGGATGTCCGCTTCAGTATAACGGACACCAAAACCGCCACCAACATTCAACTCCTTGATCCAATAAGAAAACCGATCAAAAATTTGTTTGACTAACTGCAGGGCTGCATCTGTAGCGCCTAGATGTGATTGGTTATCGGATAACTGACTGCCAACATGAAAATGCAGCCCATAAAAATCGAGCTCTGGCGCATCAATGACTTCGGCTATCAGCGGAAACAAGATGTCTTCATCCAATGGAATCCCGAACTTAGAATCTTTTTGGCCAGTAGAAATAAATTGATGCGTTTTTACAGACACTTCTGGTGTGATCCGCAACATAATCTTCGCCACCTGATTCATCTCTTGGCAAATCGCCCGAATCATGCCGATTTCTTGGATCCCATCGACAATGATCCGGCCAACACCATACTCGATGGCCGCTGTCAGCTCTTCGATTGATTTGTTGTTGCCATTAAACTCGATATGTTCTGCAGGGAAATCAGCTTGGATCGCCGTATATAATTCACCGCCACTCACAACATCCAATGACAATCCTTCATCAGCAATGATCCGCAACATCGCAGTTGTACAAAATGCTTTGGCTGCATAAGCCGCTCGCGTATGCGGATAGCGAGCCAAAAAGGCCGCATGGATTTTCTGACATTCTTCCCGAATGTCAGAAACAGAATAGACATACAAGGGGGTCCCGAATGTTTGCGCCAATGACACCGTATCGACACCATCGATGTATAAATGGTTTTCTTTGATTTCTTTTGTCATTTTGCAGCTCCTTTCGTTTCATTCAATGCAGGGATCAGTCGGACATAACACTCAATCCCTTGCAAGAGATTTTTTTCATCAAAATTCATTTTATTGCTGTGCAGCGGGTACGTATATCCCTTGTCTTCATTCCGTATCCCAACGAAAAAGAAAACACCAGGAATTTCTTTTTGATACATCGAAAAGTCTTCCGCCAACATATAGGTTGGGGTTTCGAGATAACTATCTCCTGCGACTTTCGCCAAAACATCCACCATTTGTGCATCATTATCTACGACACGATACAGGTGCTCAAATTCTACTTCTGCACGACAACCATAGCCTTTAGCAATTTCTTCCGCTAACAAAGTCACACGCTGTGTCATCGTATCATACACATCATCATCAAACGCGCGCATCGTCCCATTCAAGACAACTTTTCCCGGAATGATGTTCTCAGCATCTCCACCATGGATTTTGCCAAACGTGATCACACCAGAGGACAACGGACTGATGTTGCGAGAAATCACTGAATGCAACCCTTGGATCACAGCCGCAGCTGCCAAGATCGCATCACTTCCTTGTTGCGGTTGTGCCCCATGGGCGCTGGCGCCATGGATCGTGATATTGATTTCGCCATTGCGGGCCATCATCGGCCCTTTGCGGCAAGCGATCACACCTTCAGGGAAATCCGGAAAGACATGCAAGCCCACGATTTGTTCCACCGCAAAATCCCGCAAGACACCTTCATCGATCAGCAGTTGTGCCCCCCCTGGCCCTTCTTCTGCTGGTTGGAAAATGAGAATGATCGTTCCTTGGATCGCGTCTGGGTGTGCGGACAAATACTTAGCAAAACCCAACATTGTGGCCATATGTCCATCATGCCCACAAGCATGCATGCGCCCCTCGTGGGTTGAATGAAACGCGACCCCAGTCTCTTCTTGGATCGGCAATCCGTCAATATCTGTTCGAAAAGCAAGTGTTTTCCCTGGTACTTCACTGCGGAAAACCGCCACTAAACCTGTATCTAAAATAGGATAGATCTCCTTAATGCCAAAAGATTGCAACTGACGCAGCAAGTATTCTTTTGTCTTGAACTCGGTCAACCCCAATTCAGGAATTTGATGTAACGCACGTCGATAACGCACCACATCCTCAGTTAAATCTTTGACAGCTTGAGATACTTGCATGTAAAAACACCTTTCTTTCATCCGAATAAATTATCCATAAAGGGGCTGGATATTCAGTTTTTCATGGTTTTTCATTGATATTGGTTAATATTATAGTATATAATTCGAATAATCTATAGATAAATTGTCTAAATTTTTCGATTTTTATTCAAACTTTTCTGGTACACTTATCTTATAGACAAAAATAAAATTGGTTGGAAGGATGTGTCGTATTTTGACAATATTCAAAGGTTCTGGCGTTGCTTTGATCACCCCTATGCTTCAAGATGGTTCGGTGGATTTCGACAAGTTGAAGGAGTTGGCAGAGTGGCATGTGCAACAAGGAACTGACGCGATCATTGCTTGTGGTACGACCGGAGAAGCCTCCACACTGGACGACGAAGAACACATCGCAGTCATCGAAGCTGTGGTGCAGCAAGTCGCTGGCAGAATTCCCGTGATCGGTGGTACTGGTTCGAATAACACCCAGCATGGCATTTACCTTTCGCAAGAAGCGCAACGTGTTGGTGCAGATGCATTATTGGTGGTGACACCTTACTACAATAAAGCAACAAAAAGAAGTTTAGTGGCGCATTATGAAGCCATTTGTCAAAGTGTTGATTTACCCGTGATCTTATATTCAGTAGCTTCCCGCACAGGCTTGAATTTAACCCCTGACGCTGTAGCTGAGTTGAAAAAGATTCCAAATATCAAAGGGATCAAAGAAGCCAGTGGCGACATTTCACAAATTGCTGAAATCGCACGCTTGGCAGATGATGATTTTGCACTGTATTCCGGCAATGATGATCAAGTGACACCGATCCTCGCACTTGGCGGCGCTGGCGTCATCTCAACGATTGCTAACATCGCACCTAAACAAACGGCGAAATTGGTTGCTGATTTCTTAGAAGGCGATCTTCAGCCGGCCATTCAAGAACAACTGAAACAAAAACCATTGATCGATGCCATCTTCAGAGAAGTAAACCCAGTGCCGATCAAAGCAGCGGTGTCCTTACTAGGAAAATGCGATTTGCATTACCGGTTGCCCCTTGGCATGCCGGAAGATGCGACCTTGGTCCATTTAGAAGAAGAAATGACTGCATACGGTTTGCTTTAAGGAGGCAGCAAGGTGAAAAACATTTTATTAAGCGGCGCCAATGGCCGCATGGGTCAGGTGTTGCAAAAACTGATTGGGCAGCACCCAGATCTTGAAGTTGCAGCTGGATTGGATCGCCACAAAGATCTTAACGGCGCTTTTCCGATCTATGATTCAGCCGCTTACATCAAAGAAACGATCGATGTCGTCATCGACTTTTCGCATTACAGCAATGTCCCTGAGCTGTTGAATTACTGTGTTGATCAGCAATTGCCCATCGTGGTGGCAACCACAGGATTAACGGAAGAAACGCAAATGATGCTGCCAGTAGCGGCCAACGTCATTCCAGTTTTTTATTCCGCCAACATGTCATTGGGGATCAATGTCTTGATCAAAGCGCTCCAGTCGATCACCCCAGCACTAGAAGCTGATTTCGATATCGAGATCATTGAAAAACACCACAATCAGAAGCTGGATGCACCTAGCGGCACCGCACTATTGTTGGCCGACGCCATCAATGACAGTTGCGCAAACAAGAAGGATTATCTCTATGGCCGTTCTGGCAGCGACCTCGTCAACGATCGACAACAACTAGGCATCCACGCTGTACGAGGCGGTACGATCCCTGGGGAACATACTGTTATCTATGCGGGACAAGATGAAATCATTGAACTGAAACACACCGCGCTCTCACGCGACATTTTCGCAAACGGTGCTTTAAAAGCAGCAGTCTTTTTGGCTGATCAAGCACCAGGACTCTATTCTATGCAAAATCTACTCGATAAGTAAAGGTGGTATCTTATGTCAGAATTACAATTTTCAGATCCGTATCAATTAGCAAAATATATCAAAGACGCCAACAAACAGACCCCAGTCAAAGTATATATCAATGGCGACCTGTCAGACGTTGAGGTTGACGACATTCAATTATTCGGCAGCGGGAAGTTTTTCTTTGTTGTTGGCGATAGTCAAAAAGTCGCTGCATTTCTCACGGAACATCAAGACAAGATCACCGATCATTATTTGGAAAATGATCGCCGGAATTCAGCCATTCCGCTTTTAGACCTAACCGCTGTGGATGCGCGGATCGAGCCAGGCGCCTTTATCCGTGATCAAGCCATCATCGAGAAAAATGCTGTCATTATGATGGGCGCAGTCATCAATATTGGGGCCGTCGTTGGTGAAGAAACGATGATCGATATGGGGGCTATTTTAGGCGCTCGGGCAACTGTGGGCAAGAAAGCCCATATTGGTGCTGGTGCCGTCTTGGCTGGTGTCCTTGAACCACCTTCAGCAAGTCCAGTGGTCGTAGAAGATCATGTATTGATTGGCGCCAACGCAGTCGTTTTGGAAGGTGTGCGTGTAGGTGAAGGTGCCGTCGTAGCCGCCGGTTCTGTGGTGACTGAAGACGTGCCCGCTGGTGCAGTTGTTGCCGGATCCCCTGCAAAGGTCATCAAAATGAAAGATGACAAAACCAAAATCAAAACCGAATTCTTAGACGACTTGCGAGGATGATCTCCCCATGCTCCTGTCGCCTACTAGGTGTTGAAAAGCATAAAAAAAGAAGCAGCTTGTCGGCTGCTTCTTTTTTTATGCTTGTCGGATCGCTTCTTGGATTTCTTGATAAATCACTGCGACTTCTTCTAAATCAGCTGCATTGGCGCCACTAGCTAATGGATGCCCCCCGCCATGATGGCGCTTGGCAATCTCATTGATGACAGGTCCCTTCGAACGCATCCGCACGCGATAATAGCCTTCAGGCTGTTCGACAAAAATCGCCCAAGCCAAAACATCTTCGATTTTCCCTGGCAAAGAAACGATCGCTGATGTTTCTGAATCGACCACACCGAAAGATTGCTGTAATTCTTGTGAAAGGATCACTTTTCCAGCACCTATCTCATCCACTTCCAGATGTTCATAGACATACCCGGAAAGCCGTGCGACTGATGAAGATATTTGATCGATTTGACGATTGATTTTTGGTGCATCAAAGCCAAAGTCCAATAAATCAGCAGCGAGCCGTAAGGTGGTTGCTGTGGTGGCAGGATATAAAAAGCGGCCTGTATCACCAACGATGCCTGCGTAAAGTAAACGGGCAGCTTCTTTATTCATTTTAAGTATTTCTTGATGATCTGACCAAAAAGCAGCAATCATTTCACTGCAGCTGCTGGCCTGCGTATTGACCCAGACAATATCTCCATAAGGTTCATCATTTGGATGATGATCGATTTTGATCAATTTGGCGCCTTTGTCATAGCGTTGATCACTGACCCGTGGTGCGTTGGCTGTATCCGTAACGATCACAAGGGCACCTTGATAATCATCGTCCGTCACAGTGTGCATTTGTGCCAGATAATCTAGACCTTCTACCGGACCACCGACTTGATAAATGGTTTTATCCGGAAAACTGTTGCGTAATATCTCTGCCAAGCCAACTTGAGACCCTAAGGCATCTGGATCAGGGCGTTGATGGCGATGGATAATAATCGTTTGATACCGCTGGATCGTCTGTAAAATTTCTTCTTGTACATTCATGTCTGTCACAACTTTCTCTCTTCGATTTGCCGTTTGATATCTCCTGCGATTGCTTTGATTATGGCCGTTCCATGACTTGGCAAACGACGATTGCTTTAGCGACCAAAGAATTCTCGATCGTTACCTCAATATCGATTTTTGCTGAGCGTCGACCCAATTCTAAAATTCTTGGTTGAATAATAATTTCACTTTCTAATTGAATCAAGCGGAAATAATGCAGATTGACTTGTTCGATCCAACTATTTCGTCTTTGATTGAGTTGCATCGTTCGTTTGGCTGTATTGGCGATCACTTCGCTCAATACACCAAAAGAAATCGTCCCGACTTCATTGACCATTTGCGGTGTGACTGCAAAGCTGAAATGCGGTTGCGGCAGTTTATTGCCTTCAAAATCTTGATCGATCACTTGCATCTGTCCTGAGATCTGATCAGAGATCGTATCAGAGATTTGCGTTTGTCTTTGGACCATTTGCATGGCTTTCATAATATCTTGACGCGTCACGATCCCTATCAATGATAAATCATCTGCCACTACAGGCATGACTTCCAAGCCATCCCAAATCATTTGATGACTAGCAGAAGCGACACTCATTTCTTTCTTGACGATGCGCGGATCACGGGTCATGATCCGTTCAATGATTTGTGTATCTGGTTTCTCCAACACATCTTTTGCAGTTATAATCCCCACGACCCGCATATTTTTATTGACCACAGGATAGCGAGAATGGTTGGTTGATTCTGAAAGGACTTTATAGTCTTTGACAGTATCAAATGTATGGAGATATTTTGTTTTTTCTAAAGGCATATAAATATCACTCACCAACATGATGTCTTTCTTGATCAGTTGGTCACTCAAGGCTCTGTTGATCATCGTCGCTACTGTAAATGTATCGTAGGTCGTTTGTAAGATCGGCAACGCTAGCTCATCTGCCAAGCGACAAATTTCTGGTGTTGTTTCAAATCCCCCAGTGATCAAAACCGCTGCACCATCTTCTAACGCTAATTTGTGGACTTCATTTCGGTTCCCGACGATCACCAATGAACCTGGTGTGATATAGCGTTCCATCGCAGACTCTTTCATGGCACCAATCACAAATTTGTTCAAATCTTTATCCAACCCGCTGGCACCGCCAAGCACATTGCCTTCAATGATTTGAACCACTTCACCAAAGGTCAGTTTTTCAATATGTTTTTTTAATTTTCGTTCGATGCGGATTGTTCCCACTCGCTGGATCGTTGATACCAAACCAATATTTTCAGCATCTTTGATCGCCCGATACGCTGTTCCTTCACTAACATTTAAATCTTTTGCGATGCCCCGCACAGAAATGCGGTCGCCAACCGGTAAATTCTCGATATGCATTAAAATCAAATCATGTTTTGTTGCCATAACTATCCCCTCTACGAACCATCTTCATTTTTATAAGGTGATCGATTCACCGATCGTCATTATCTGTCCTACACCCTTTGGCAGCAGCTGAATAAATGCTTGCGGGTCTTGTTTGATCAGCGGAAATGTATTGTAATGGACCGGTATTGCTTTTTTTGCTTGCAATAATCCTGCAGCCGTTGCAGCATCTTGCGGCCCCATCGTAAAATTATCCCCAATCGGCAAGAAAGCCACATCAATATCGAATTGTTCACCAAGTAAAGCCATATCGCCAAACAGCGCTGTGTCACCCGCATAATAAATCGTTTTGCCTTCCGCTTGGATCATGATCCCTGCAGGATTTCCCATATAGATCGTTGTGCCGTCTTCTTCAATCCCCGAACTATGTTTTGCGTCGACGAAAGTCACTTGGCCAAAGGGAAAGTCATAGGACCCGCCAATATTCATGCCATGTGTTTCTGAAACGCCTTTACGCGCAGCATATTGACAGACTTCTACAACACTGATGACCGGCGCTTCATTGCGCATCGCAATATCGACCATGTCCCCGATATGGTCACTATGACCATGGGTGATCAAGATCCAGTCTGTTGTTACTGTTTCTGCCTTCAAATCCGTTGCAGGATGACCGTTGATAAAAGGATCAAACAACACTTTTTGTCCATTGTCAAAATCAATTGTCACGACGGAGTGTCCATGGTATGTCAATTTCATGTAAAAAAACTCCTTTCCTATCCATTGATACAGTCTAATATTTTTTATTATAACAGATAAATACAGGATACCCAAAGAGGAAAATCGACAACACCTGATCAATCCCCTTTATAGCCATCCGCTGGTCTCTATACCATAAAACCAAGGTATTCTTAAAAAAAGGAAATGACACAGTTTTTATCATTGATTCAGCACAGAACAGAGACTAAAAAAAACTGTAACTGAAGCGCAACGAGGCCCCAGTCAGCGGAATCGCTTTTGGGCACTCATTGGCTTTAGTTACAGCAAATGACGGTTTATTTACGGTGACGATTTCTTTGACTTGATTCCATGATCACAGGCAGGATCACCGGACGACGCTTGGTTTGTTCAAACAAGAAACGGCTCAAACGATCGCGGATATCTTGTTTCAACTTGCTCCACTCAAACTCTTCATCGTGCAAATGTTTTTCAACGATTTCAGCTACGATCTCACCGCTTTCGCGGATCAAGTCACGACTCGCTTTGACATACACAAAGCCGCGAGAAGTGATTTGCGGTGCAGAAACGATTTTCTTTTCGCGACGATTGATCGTCACGACAGCCACAAAAATACCATCTTCTGATAGTACTTTACGATCACGCAATACGATATTGCCAATATCCCCCACACCGATACCGTCGATCATGACGTTTTCAGCAGGTACATTGCCAGCAGCATGCATGTGGTCTTTTTTGTACTCCAGCACATCCCCACGTGCAGTGATGAAAATGTTTTTCATTGGAATACCGACTTCATGCGCCAAATCAGCATGCGCTGCCAGTTGGCGATATTCGCCTTGGATCGGAATCAGATACTTCGGTTTCATCATGTTCAACATTAGTTGCAGATCATTGGGATTGGCATGACCAGACACGCGGAAATTGTCCGAAATCTGTTTGACCGTTCCGCCTGCCCGATAAATCATATCCTCTGTCTTAGCAACGATCGTTTCCATCGCAGTTGTTGGGGTCGTCGTAATATACACCAAATCCCCTTCTTGCACTTTTAGCGAACGATGTGTGCCATTGGCCATTTTTTGCAAGGCTCTGATTGGTTCACCCATACGTCCTGTTTCCAAAATCAATAGTTGTTCCGGTGCATATTTCTTCATTTCTTTTTGTGTGATCAATAAATCTTCAGCTGGTAATTTCAACTTGCCTAATTTCATCGCCGTTTTGATGATTCGACCGAAATCTTGTCCAGTCAAAACAACTTTACGGCCTGAACGAAAGGCTGCATCTAATACTTGTTGGACCCGTTGCAGATTGCTGGCCACACTAGCCACAATAATCCGGCCTTCCCAGTAACGAATATTGTCATAAACTTCGTCTTGGATGGTCAACTCAGAAGCAACTGGTGCAGGATTTTCTGCATTAGAAGAAGTACTCAATAAGGCTAAGACGCCTTCTTTGCCAATTTCTGCTAAACGACCAAAGTCTGTTTGATACATGGGAATCGCTGTTTGGTCAAACTTGAAGTCCCCTGTATAAACGATATTGCCAGCTTTTGTCTTGACACTGATCCCGACTGAATCCGGGATTGAATGGGTCGTTCTAAAGAAACTGATCGTTGCGTCACCGAAATCGATTTCTGAATGTTCATCAATAATATGGAAATCTTTAAAACGCTTGGTAGCTTCATTTTTATTCACTGTTAACTTAGCCAATTCAATCGTTAATTCCGTCCCGAATACGGGTACTTGAATATTCTCCAAGAAGTAAGGCAAGGCCCCAATTGCATCCGCATGTCCATGGGTCAAAAAGACACCAGCAACACGGTCAGCATTTTCTTCTAAATAGGTAAAATCAGGAATGACTGTATCGATTCCTAATAATTCATTTTCTGGATAGCGGACACCGCAATCCAGCACAAATATATCCTCTCCTACTTCAGCAATGTACATATTCTTTCCGTTCTCACGTACGCCGCCAAGAGGAATGATTTTTATTGTTTCCACTTCTATTCACCTCTTATAATTTTCTTTATCTTTTATATCCCAAGCATAAGCCGTCTTTTCTATTATACAACAAAAAAAAGAAAAGCGTGGCATTCACCACACTTTTTCCGAAATTCTTATGGTTTACACATGGACCAAACCTTGTTGGTGCAAGGTTTCGGCGATTTGTACAGAGTTCCAGGCAGCACCTTTGAGCAAGTTGTCAGAAACCACCCATAAATGCAAACCATTGGCTACATCTAAATCTTTGCGGATCCGCCCAACGAAGGTCTCTGTTTTCCCCACACTGTTTAAGGCTTGAGGATAGATTTGCTGACTCGGATCATCTTGCAAGACCGCGCCGGGTGCTTCACTGATCCACTGCTTGACCGCAGCGACATCGGCATGGTCAGCTGTTTCAATGTACACCGATTCAGAATGGCCGCTAAATACCGGGATGCGCACACAAGTTGCTGCCACTTGGATCGTCTCATCCTCCATGATCTTTTTGGTTTCATTGATCATTTTCCACTCTTCATACGTATAATCGTCATCTGCAAAAACATCGATCTGCGGCAACGCATTGAAAGCGATCGGATAATGTTTTTTGTCGCTTCCAGCTGGTAAAATCTCTGGATTCAATTCTTCTGGCTGCTTGCCCGCCAATAAATCTGTTGATTCTTGCGCCAACTCAGCCAAGGCCTTGGCACCCGCACCAGAGACAGCTTGATATGTTGAAACGATCAACCGTTTCAACCCAACTTTTTGCCGAATCGGTTCTAAAGCGACCATCATTTGAATCGTTGAGCAGTTGGGATTGGCAATGATGCCTTTGTGCCGCGCCAGTGCGTGGGCATTGACTTCCGGCACCACTAAAGGCACTTCAGGATCCATACGAAAATGACTGGTATTGTCAATAACAACAGCCCCGCGCTTGACAGCTTCCGGTGCATAGACTTTGGAGATCCCCCCGCCAGCGCTGAACAACGCAATGTCAATCCCTTCAAAAGAGTCTGGGGTCAATTCTTCAATGACAATAGGTTGATTATTGAACACAAGGGTCTTGCCAGCAGAGCGTTTAGACGCCAATAATCTGATCGTTTGAATGGGCAGCGTGGTTCGCTCCAACATCTCAATCATTTTTGTGCCAACTGCGCCCGTCGCGCCAACAACCGCTACGTGATACCCTGTACTCATCAAATCACTCCTCGAATATTCAACTATTTTCCCTAGTTTATCATATCCCTCAAAAAAGAAAAGACCTTTATGAAAGAAGCAATGAAAAATGTTGTGAATCATCAGAATTTTCAGCAATTCGCACTTTTTTTTCAAAAAACCCGCTCATTCTGAATAGATATCATTTGTCACATTCATATGTTATAGGCTATAATAGCCGCAGAAGGAATTTTGGGGAAGATTCTTTCCAACGTGCATGGGGAAATTAAAAAAACCCAATAACTTAAATGAGGCAAGATTCCACGGGAATCTTGCCTCATTTTTACTCTATTCTTTTTCGATAGTATCTTCTTGATCGACTTTAGCGATCACAAACCCTTTTTTATCAATCACGATGATTTCTTCTTCCTCTTGCATAAATTGCTGCAACAGAACATTTTCTGGTTTAGATAAAGTGATTTGCTCATCACCGGTATTAAAGATACCAATCATGCGCTGTGCCTCTAATTCTCTTTCGAAAATAATCAAGCCATCGTCTTCTGAAACCCAATTCCAATGCATCGCCCCTTCAGACAGGACTTTTTGATTTTCTTTGCGCAGACGGATCAGATTCTTTGTAAATTGCAGCAGATCGCGGTCTTGCTTTTCTTCTTCCCATATCATACATTTTCGACAGTCGGGGTCCATATCTCCTGTCAAGCCGATTTCATCGCCATAATACAAACAAGGAACCCCTTGTTGCAGATACATAAAGGCCATGACTTGCCGCATCAAATCTTTATCCCCTTGTGCCAGCGTCAAAATACGCGGGGTATCATGAGAGTCTAGGATATTAAATTGGACTTGATTGGTTTGTTCCCGGTAGAGCATCAGCTGATTGTTCAATTCCGATACCATTTTGGTCATGGAGATTTCGTCTTTGACAAAGAACTCAATGATCGCATCAGTATAGGCATAATTCATGACAGCATGGAATTCATCGCCTTGCAGCCAACGTTGTGATGAGTGCCATATCTCACCGAGAATATAAAAATCATCTTTTGCATTGTCACAGACTTGTCGGAATTTTTTCCAGAAGGAATGGCTGACTTCATTTGCGACATCTAATCGCCATGCGTCAATATCGAATTCTTCGATCCAATAACGGGCAATATTCAACAAATACGCCTGAACGTCTGAGTTCTCTGTGTTTAATTTTGGCATATGCGGGGTAAAAGCAAATACGTCATACGTAATATCGTAGGCATCTTCAAAGTTCTCCCCTTCTTTGTAATCAACAGGAAATTCATTGATATGGAACCAGTCGGCAAAGGGTGAGTCTTGCCCATTCTTGATGACATCTAACCACTGGTTAGAGGTATCCCCCATGTGATTGAACACGGCATCCAGCATCACTTTGATACCACGTTTGTGGCACTCCTCTACCAATCGTTTAAAGGTATCGTTGTCTCCAAAGGCAGGATCGATCGCCAAATAATCAATCGTATCATATTTGTGGTTGGAATAAGCTTCAAAAATAGGACAGAAATAAATGCCGTTGATCCCAAGATCGACCAAATAATCCAAATGATCGATGACCCCTTGCAAATCACCGCCAAAGAAATCTTGTCGATCAGGATTTTTCGATCCCCAAGGCAAAACTCCTTCAGGGTCATTAGATGGATCACCATTTGCAAAACGCTCTGGAAAAATTTGATACCACACAGTTTCTTTGGCCCATTCAGGTACTTTGAAACGGTCAGCTTCTTGAAAATAAGGCATCCGGAAGTAGTTGTTGTTCATTTCTAAATATTGTTCTTCAAAGGGATAGACCCCATGGTCCCCATAAAAAACATGTAACCCATCAAAACTCTCAATGGAAAAGCCATAAGCCAAGCGACGGAACTCCGCGCCGACAGATACTTGCCAATAATCATGCAAGTCTGTTGACAATATTTTTTCCATTGGGATTCTCTTTTGATACCACGCTTCTTTATAAAGCGTATACGGATCACCGCACAACAATTGGACATGGCGGATATCTTGGCGGGCAGTGCGTAGACGGATATGCATCTGGTTTTTTTCATATAAATAAGCAAATTCGCTTTCGGGACGATGGTAAATAGCAGTTGTATTCATACAGATCTCCTTTTGATTGTTTTGTTGCTTCCATTCTCCCACAATATCTGCACAAAAACAAGAGATAAATGCAATCGGTTGCTTTCGTTTATCTCTTGTTTTTTAACTATATAATCGATGTACATATCATCGAATAAAAACATCTAAGCAATCGATTGCTTTGGCAAATCAATCTCAAGCCGCTTATTTATGGACGCTTCAAAATATCATACTTGCGCAACAATCGAACGGCATCACTTAAGGCATCCGTTAACTGGTTGTAATCCGCCTGAGACATTTCAGCCGCTTTACTATTCAAACGTTCTTCGACTTGCTGCTTCTTTTGGACAAACAATTGTCTGCCCGCTTCATCAAGATAGACGTTGACATTCCGTCGATTCAGCCCGTTGGTTTCACGATGCACAAAACCATCTTTTTCCAAACCAGATACAGAACGGCTGATTTGAACTTTCGATGTACCAATTTGGTTCGCCAGTTCAGACATGGTCAACCCTTCATTACTGGAAATGATCACCAGCTCCAGCATTTCCATTTTTGTCAATTTTAAATCCTCTAACCCGATTTCTTCAAATAATATGTTTCCCATCAATGAAAAAATCTCTGCAAACACAGCAATATTGAATTCCCCGATTTGTTTCTCCATCTTGCTCCCTCTCTTCTATCTTTTAGTTTAGTATAAATCTTTCAATTAAACAATGATAATCGTTGATTTTTGTTAACCATTGTGATAGCGTGGATACAGGATGAAAAAAGTTGTGAAAACAGCAAGAAAAGAGTGACAGCATGTTAGAATTAAAAGACATTAAAAAGTATTATACGGTAGGTTCAAGTACCACCAAAGCCTTAGACGGTGTATCTGTTTCTTTCCGTAAACAAGAATTCGTGGCCATTTTAGGCCCCAGCGGTTCCGGGAAAACCACCATGTTGAATGTGATCGGCGGCTTAGACAATTATGATTCTGGCGATATGGTCATCAACGGAAAATCCACAAAATCCTTTAAAGACCGAGACTGGGATGCTTACCGAAACAATTCCATCGGCTTTGTCTTCCAAAGTTATAACTTGATCAGCCATTTGGGCATTATTGACAATGTGGAACTTGGGATGACATTGAGCGGCGTATCAAAGGAAGAAAAAAGAGCCAAAGCTTCTGATGCGCTGACACGTGTGGGCCTTGCGGATCATATGCACAAAAAGCCAAATCAACTTTCTGGCGGACAAATGCAGCGTGTGGCTATCGCCCGGGCATTAGCCAATGACCCAGACATTTTATTGTGTGATGAACCAACAGGCGCTTTGGACTCCGAAACCAGCGTGCAAATCATGGAATTGATCCAAGAATTGTCGAAAGAAAAACTCGTCATCATGGTGACGCATAACCCTGAATTGGCCAATAAATATGCTGGTCGTATCATTGAATTCAAAGATGGGCGAATCGTTCACGACTCCAACCCTCATGTTGAAGGACAAAAGAAAGACCAGTTCCACTTAAAGCATACAAAAATGAGCTTTATGACTGCATTGCGCCTGTCTTTCAATAATATCCGCACCAAAAAAGGCCGGACATTCTTGACTGCTTTTGCTTCAAGTATAGGGATTATCGGGATTGCCATCGTACTCGCCTTATCGACTGGCTTCCAAAAACAAATCGACGATACACAATCTGAAACATTGTCCCGTTTCCCAATCACGATTTCACAAGTCGCGACAGAACAAGATCCAACAGCTCTTACCCGTACCCAAAAAGAAGAGTTTCCGGCAGATAAAGAAATCACAGCAAAATTAAGTGATGCTGATCGTGCCACACATATCAACAATATTGACCAAGATTTTATTGACTATATCAATGATATCGACCCTGAACTAAGCAACAACATCGGCTATACCCGTTCTACTTCATTGAACCTATTCCGTAAAATCGATGATACGGTTGAACAAGTCAGCTTTTCAAATGCTTCTGCAGACAATGAACAAACCAGCACCATGATGAGTGCGATGAGTGCTTCAACAGGAATTGGTGTATCTACATTTCCTGAGCAACTGTCTGAAGGCAATGGCAATTTCTTAGAAGACAATTATGATCTTTTAGATGGTCGTTATCCAAGTGCTAGTACAGACGTTGTATTGATCGTAGATGAAAACAATGTCACCAATGTCAACGCCTTGATCAATCTTGGCTTTGATATCGAAGATGGCGACACTGTAAACTTTGATGATGTAGTCGGCACAACAATCACTTTAGCGACAAATGATGCCTACTATACCGAATTACCTACCGGCAACTTCATTCCTAACCAAGATTTAGATGCCGTATATGAAAATGACAGCAACAAAGAACTAACGATCAGCGGGATTTTACGCATCAAGCAAAACTCAACGATGAACTTGCTCTCAACTGGTATCGCTTATAGCGATACTTTGGCCCAAGAAGTCATCAAGGAAAACCAAGATTCAGCTATCGTACAAGCACAAGAAGACAGCGATACAAACGTGATGACCAATGAACCAGTTGATGATAGTACCAAAGATTCATTGATTGCTTATCTTGGCGGCAGCGATATTCCAAACAGCATTATGATCTATCCAAATGACTTCAACGCCAAAGAAAAAATCCTAGATTACTTGGATGCTTACAACGAAGGAAAAGACAGTGAAGATCAAATCGTCTACTCTGACTTAGCAGGGACGATGACCCAATTAACAGGTGGATTGATGGATGCCATCACGTACGTATTGATTGCCTTTGCTGGTATTTCATTGGTCACTAGCATGATCATGATCGGGATCATCACCTATACTTCCGTCTTAGAACGAACCAAAGAAATCGGTGTGCTAAAGGCATTGGGTGCGCGTAAAAAAGATATTACTCGTGTCTTCGATGCTGAAACGTGTATTTTAGGTATCGCCTCCGGCGCATTAGGCGTCTTCATCGCATGGTTGGCAACTTTCCCAATCAATGCTGTTTTATACAATATGACAGATTTAGAAAATGTGGCCCAATTAAATCCGCTTCACGGATTGATTTTGATCGTCGTCAGCACTGTTTTGACCATGATTGGCGGACACATCCCTGCACGGATGGCAGCAAAAAAAGATGCCGCTATCGCTTTACGTGCCGATTAAACAATAACGTTACTCGACCACACAGCCTGCTGTGTGGTTTTTTTTTGCCATTTTAAATTATTATGGTTTTTCAGTGATTTTCACTTGATATTTTCATAAATGAGGACTACAATTGATTTGATTTTAGGTGTACCTAAAAAGATTGGGTGTGAAAGCATGAATGAAGAAAAAAAATTGATCCAAGCAGCCAACGGGCCTAGCTTAGAAGAAATAAACAATACAGTCACCATTCCAAAAAACGGTAATTTTTGGCGCAATTTACTGGCTTTTTCAGGTCCAGGCGCATTAGTCGCTGTCGGCTACATGGATCCAGGTAATTGGATCACTTCCATCGGCGGCGGTGCCGAATATGGGTATTTGCTGCTGTCCGTGATTCTGATTTCGAGTCTGATTGCTATGCTCTTGCAATATATGGCTGCAAAACTAGGGATCGTCACACAGATGGATTTAGCCCAAGCGACCCGCAAACATACCAGCAAAGGGCTGGGATTTGTTTTGTGGATCGTCACGGAACTGGCGATCATGGCCACTGATATCGCCGAGGTCATCGGTGGTGCCATTGCCTTGAACCTGCTTTTTGGCATCCCTTTGCTGATAGGTGTCATCTTAACGATTTTCGATGTGTTATTGCTTTTATTCTTGATGAAATTAGGATTCAGAAAAATCGAAGCGATTGTCATGACCTTGATATTGGTGATCATGTTGGTCTTTTTGTACGAAGTAGCGATCGCACAACCAAATATGCCTGACGTACTGCAAGGGTTCATACCCCAAAAAGAAGTATTGAACCACGGGCAATTAACGATGGCCTTAGGCATCGTTGGTGCCACTGTCATGCCCCACAATCTATACTTGCATTCGTCGATATCGCAATCCAGAAAAATCGACCGACAAAATCAAGGCGAAGTAGCTACAGCGGTTCGTTTTGCCACTTGGGATTCAAATATTCAATTGTCCGCTGCTTTTTTGGTCAATTGTCTGCTGTTGATTTTAGGGAGTGCTCTCTTTTTCGGGCATAGCGAAGAAGTTGGTACCTTCTCTGCACTCTTTGATGCCCTGCAAAACTCCACGATCGCGGGGGCTGTCGCAAGTCCTGTGTTAAGTGTTTTGTTTGCAGTTGCCCTTTTGGCTTCTGGCCAAAACTCGACGATCACCGGTACGCTGACCGGCCAAGTCGTAATGGAGGGCTTTATTCACATGAAGATCCCTACTTGGGCCAGACGCTTGATCACCCGCAGCTTATCTGTCATTCCCGTACTGCTATGTACGATTTATTTCGGCGGTAATGAACAATCGCTGGATAGTCTATTGATTTATTCACAAGTGTTTCTCAGTTTAGCCCTTCCGGTTTCGATGATCCCATTGGTCTTGTTCACCAGCTCTAAAAAAATCATGGGTGATCGCTTCAAAAATCCTTTATGGGTGTCTGTCTTAGGATGGATTTGTATGATTGCTTTGACGATCTTGAACGCACGGCTAATCATCGATACACTGGCAGGATTGTTCTAACACAAGATAAAAACGCCTGTTGTATTGACTACAAAAGAAAGATACCTTAGACACGATCTGTCTCTAAGGTATCTTTTTTAGTGATTCAATTTTATTTGGTTTCTAAGTCATGCAAGAACAACCCGCTCAATAATTTGGGCTCAAACCATGTTGATTTAGGCGGCATGATTTCGCCGGCGTCTGCTACAGCCAGCAAGTCACTCATTTGTGTCGGATACATCGAGAATGCTAACGACCAATCACCGCTATCCACCAAACGCTCCAACTCCTCTGGCCCGCGAATCCCGCCAACAAAGTCAATCCCTTTGTCGGTACGAATATCTTTGATGCCGAAAATTGCTTCTAATATATACGTCTGCAGCAAAGAAACATCTAAACGCCCGACGGCATCCGTTGGAATAGCAGTAGGCTTGATGGTCAATGCCCACCATTGCTGATCCAAATAAAGATGGATCGTACCTGCTTGCGCTGGTTTTTTGTCCGTTGTCTGTTCGATCGTGAAGTTGACAGACAAATCCTCAAAAAAGTTTTCTGGTACAGGATATCGCAACACACGATTGTACTCCCAAATCGCTAATTCATTTTCAGGAAACAAAATAGACAGGAATCGTTCACTTTCTATGCTGCTTTGGCCAGCTTCACGTTTTTGCAGTCCAACTTTCACCGCTGATTCTGTACGGTGATGACCATCAGCAATATACAATGCATCCACATGGGCAAAGGCGCCGCTAATGATCTCCAACAATGCTGGATCATCCACCAGCCACACGCGATGCTGAACATCATGGTAACTAGCAAAGTCATAGATTGGTGGATGCGCTGCTTGCCACGCATCGATTTGTTCTTTCAAAGCAGCCGGTTGACGGTAACTCAAAAAAATCGGGCTGGTATTGGCATCGCACGCTAAGACATGGTTGATACGGTCAATTTCTTTTTCCGGTCGGGTAAATTCGTGTTTCTTGATTTGACCAGAAATATAATCATCGATCGATGTACAAACCACCAATCCAGTTTGACTGCGTCCATCCATCGTCAATTGATACAAATAATACGCAGGTTGTTCATCTTGCACAAGCCAGCCTGCATCCTTAAAGGCCGTCAAATTGTCTGCCGCTTTTTGGTAAACCTTTGGCGCATAGGGATCTACACCTGGCAAATCAATTTCTGAACGATCGATATGAAAATAGCTGTACGGGTTGTCCGCAGCATAAGCGGCCGCTTCTTGAGAATTGACCACATCGTAAGGCAACTCTGCGACTTGTGTCGCCAATGCTGCCTGTGGCCGAATCGCTTTAAAAGGATAGACTTTCACCATTAATAACCAGCCTCCTGGTTTTGGATGACCCGCACCCGAATAATATTTTCATTGTCTCGTAACTTCCCTGCCAACGCCTGCAATAAGTCTTTGTCCTCAGAGTCGACGTCAACCAGTGTATAGGCATAGTCATCCCGCCCACGATTTAACATATTGTCGATATTGATCCCACTTTCGGCGATGATCGAAGAAATTTGCCCGAGCATATTTGGCACATTCCGGTTGATGATCGTGATTCGATAAGGTGAACGGAAGGCCATTTCAACGGTAGGAAAATTGACTGACCGTTTGATGGTCCCAAATTCCAAAAACTTCTTTAACGTTCTAGCAGCCATTTTGGCACAATTGACTTCTGCTTCTTCGGTCGAAGCGCCTAAATGCGGCAATACCAGAACTTTTTCGTTGTGCAGCAATTGTTCATCCGCAAAATCTGTCGTATAACCGGCCAACCGATTTTCTTGCAATGCTTGTAGGATGGCGTCTGTATCAACGATTTCTTTCCGCGAAAAATTAAAAATCTTCGTTGTAGGTTTCATCTTGCTGATTTCAGCTGCACCAATCAACCCACGTGTGTTTTCCATCAAAGGCACATGCACTGTGATGAAATCACAGGTTGAAAATACTTCTGCGATATCATTGGCACGTTTGACACGTCGAGAAATCGTCCATGCAGTATCTACAGAAACATAAGGATCGTACCCAACGACTTCCATCCCTAAACGGTACGCATCGTTGGCTACCATTGCACCAATCGATCCTAAACCAATGATGCCTAATTTTTTTCCTTCTAATTCTGTTCCAGCAAACTGGCTTTTGTTGGCTTCTGCTTGTTCTTCCACATTGTATCCACTTAGCGTTTGGACCCATTGTGCCCCTTGAATGATCGGACGAACGCTTAACAGTAAGCTGGCAATCACCAATTCTTTGACAGCATTGGCATTGGCTCCAGGTGTGTTGAAGACAACAATCCCTTTTTCTGTACATGCCTCAACAGGAATATTATTGGTGCCGGCACCCGCTCTAGCAACCCCCAGTACACTTTCTGGAAAATCGTAGTCATGTAATTTTTGGCTGCGCAAGAGAATCCCTTGTGGCTGCTCACTCTGGTTGATTGCGTAATTTGCTTCTTCTAATCGTTGTAAACCTTCGGGTGCAATCGCGTTGAATGTTTTGATTTGAAACATTTATTTGACCTCCGCTTCGAATGCTTGCATAAAATCAACTAGCGCTTGAACACCCTCGATAGGGAAGGCGTTGTATAGACTGGCACGCATACCGCCAACAGAACGGTGCCCTTTCAAATTCTCAAAACCAGCTTCGACAGCTTGTTCATTGAACAGGCGATCTAATTCCTTATCGCCAGTAACGAAAGGAATATTCGTTAATGAGCGACTATCTTCAGCAACCGGACTGCTAAACAATGTTGATTTCTCAATTGCTTGGTAAAGCAACGCTGCTTTTTGGCGGTCTTGTGCTAGGATTTCTTTGACACCACCCAGTTCCTGCAACCATTCAAACACCAATTTGGCGATGTAAATAGTATACGTTGGCGGCGTATTGTATAATGAATCATTTTTGGCTTGTAGACGGTAATCCAACATTGGCGCAAAAATGGCCTCATCATTTAGCAGATCATCACGGATGATCACAACCGTCAATCCTGCTGGACCTATATTCTTTTGGGCACCTGCATAGATCAAACCAAAATCTTCCACCTGATAATCATTGGCCAGGATATTAGAAGACATATCTGCAACGACCGGAACAATCCCAGCATTTGGAATCGTCTGAAACGCAGTGCCTTCGATCGTGTTATTGGTCGTGATGTGTAGATATGCAGCATCTTGATCGATAGAAGATGGATCGATGTCAGGAATATACGAAAATTGCTTGTCTTCACTTGAAGCAATCACGTCAACAGTCACGTCTGCAATCTGTTGTGCCGCTTCGATCGCTTTTTGTGACCAAGATCCAGTATTGACATACAACGCCTTTTTATGGCGAGCTAAGTTCAAAGGAATTGTGCTGAATTGTAAACTTGCACCACCTTGTAAGAACAATACTTGGTAGTTTTCTGGAATAGCCATTAATTCACGAAGCAAGTTTTCAGCATCTTGAATGATTTCTTCAAATAAGGAGGATCGATGACTCAGCTCCATCACGGACATCCCACTGTTACGATAATCCAAAAGTTCGGATTGTGCTTTTTCCAATACAGTGTGGGGCAATACGGCGGGACCAGCTGAAAAATTATAAACAGTCATACAAAAAATCTCTCCTTTATTGTTAGATGTGAAAATTATTATAACAGATAACCTTGGATGAAAGAACCCTTAAAAGAAAAAATGAATTGGAATTTTCAGAAAAAACTAGCAATTCCTTAACGTTCGTCATTACAGCGTTTTACTGACAACCATCTTGCGACTTCCCCATACACAATGTCTTTTTGTTTCTCATTTAAAATTTCATGTCGGCCATTTTCCAGCAAATACATCGTCACGTCAGCATTCCCTTCAAGTTGTTTTGCTAATTGTCGCACACTTTCCCCATAATGCCCGACGGGATCTTGGTCGCCAGAGATCAAAAGCAATGGCAATCGAGAATCGATTTTACGAAGATTTTTTGACGCACTAGCAGTTTCCGTCAGCACAAATAAATCTCTATAAGCTGACAAAGAAAAATGAAATTGCGTATGAGGATCTCGTAAATAGGTATCTACTTGTGACGCGTCACTAGATAACCAGTCTTTTTTTGTCCGATTCGGTCTGAAACGCTGATTGTGTTTGCCAAACACCATTTGGTCCATCACACGATACGGCCAGTCTTGTTTTGCAAAGGGTCTGAACATTCGTGTCACGAATTGTCCACTCTTCATCAAGGCTGCTGGCTCCATCGTTGTACCCATAATGATTGCCCCGTTTAAAGGTTTTGGCTGTTGAAAAAGATAATTGCGCAAAATCAACGATCCCATACTGTGACCTAAAATGAAATACGGACATCTAGGATATCTTTCAGCAGCTAATTGATGGATCAGGCCGCAATCCGCAACCAAGAAGTCCACACCATCAACCTCTCCAAAATGGCCATACTTCTCTTTCTCCTTGACCGTTTCACCATGACCTAAATGATCATGACCAATCACGACATACCCTAAAGAAACCAAGTAATGGGCAAAATCATCGTAACGGGCAATGTGTTCAATCATTCCATGAATCAGTTGTACCACAGCGCTGGGTTCTTCTTCTGGGATCCAAGACAGGATATGCAATGTGTCTTGTCCATTTGACGACTGGATAGACTCTCTTAAAGGATTCATTTGGCACCTCTTCCATCTTTGTATTGTATGTTGACTTTATTATACATAGTTTTCGCAGTGCGCAATAGGTCAATTGTTTTTTCACAAAAAAAAGAAAGGAGGGCAAAAAAATAGACGTACAAGGCACGTCTGTGGTGCAAAAGGTTGATATTTCACTGAAATATTGCTATACTTGCTATGTAAAGAGGAGTTGCGCGAACAACTCCCCTACAGCACCATTTAAGACGGTGGCAGTACAATTATTTAAACGAAAATAACCGTGACCTGCTAAAGTAGACGGTTATTTTTTTTGTCATTTTTCACTGCTGATAGGATGCCAAAGATGATCGTCACGATTAATGAACCGAAACTCATCATTAGCCCTAATGCTTCAGCTACAGACAAAAGGCTTCTCCTTTCTAAAGAGTCAGCACTTACTTTCATAAGCACCACCACCTTTCAAAAGATAGCCACCGTCACAAACTTTACTGTACGCATATTATACCATGCCCTCCGCTAAAAGCCTAGATTTACCAAAGGTTTTAGCGTTATTTTATCGGTATTGTTTAAGCAACAGAACTTGTTCCTCCAGTCGCACCAGCATCACCATTTCCCTTCAAAAAAAGACCTGGAATCTTGAAGTGCCCCCCTAAAAGTTAGACTTTTAGGGGGCACTTTAAGATTCCAGACCGTTATTTTTCTTCAATCCTTCAATCAATTGATTTTTGGACTTCAGCATGGTAAGTAAGGAAGTTCAATTTCTGCACATCACCTGCGTCAAATCAAAACTATAGGATAGGGTAAAGAAGACTTTGGACTGATCGGCGATCGTTGTCATCGTCTAATCAATGTCGAAGACCGTGCCTTCGACAAATACTATAAATTCGTCTCTATTTTATACGGCGTTGATTGATTTTTTTGATTGCCGCCAGATCAACTTTAGGTGCTCTTTGAGGATCTAATAGACCGTTGACTTCTTGCTCGACATCTGTCAGTTGGGTATAGCAATAGCCTGTGACATAAGGTAAATTTTGGATTGCTTGGTGAATAGCATCGAATCTTGCCATAAAGGCTGCATCATCTTTGACTTGGTTGCCGTACCCCCAATCTTCATCAGAGTCGGTCGTAAACGCGATTCCACCAAACTCAGAAATGATCACTGGTTGCCCATTATAGTGATAGCCATGGGCAAAAGCAAACCAATCGTTGTTGAACATTTGCTGATTGGTAACGATCGCTTCTTTGTCTGCATAGCGCTGACTGAATCGCTCGCCTACTTCTTCATAATCATGTAATGTCAAAATATCAGAAACTGTATGCTCCCAGCCGTCATTCGTGATGACCGGCCGTTGGCTATCGATCGCTTTGGTCAAGTGATAGATACTTTCTGTCAGTTGTTGCGGTTTCACCAACGAATGGATGCCTTTGATGCCCCAAGACTCATTAAATGGCACCCAAGTAATGACAGAAGGATGATTGTAATGCTGCCACACGATCGATGTCCATTCTTTTGTCAGATTCTGGATTGCTGTATCGTTGAAGGTATACGTCGAGGGCATTTCAACCCAAACCAACAGCCCCATTTGATCGCATAAGTATAAGAAACGCTCATCTTCAATTTTCTGATGTTTTCTTAATCCGTTATACCCCATTTCAAGTATACGTGCTAAGTCAGTTTTCATTGCGTCGATCGAAGGTGGCGTGATGCCAGATTCCGGCCAATAGCCTTGATCCAGAATCAAGCGTTGATAAAGTTTTTCGTTGTTTAATAGAATCTGCCCTTCTTCGATCGCTATTTTGCGCATGCCGCAATAGCTATGGACTTCATCAATCACTTGCCTGTTTTCATCAAGCAATAGATATTCGATATCATATAAATCTGGATGATGCGGGTGCCATACTTTAGTCCCCCAACAAGCGTCTTCTCGAACTCTCGTATCCAACGCAATGGGCGCACTGTCATGCGTCAATGCAGTGACTGATTGACTGACTAATAACCCATCAAAAAGCAACTTGATTTCTAAAGACAGCTTTTCTTCCGATCCTGTCCTGTAACTTCCCCGATGCTTCACTTGCGGCTCAAAAATCATTTGATCCTGATCGAAAGCGGGCGTGACTTTCACACGATCTAAATACTGGGTCGGCGTATTTTCAAGCCAAACTGATTTCCAGATCCCAGTGGTCTGTACGTACCAGCAACCAAAATTATCTTTCAACCAGCGCTGTTTGCCACGTGGTTGATCAGTGGCCAATGAATCTTCTACCCGAAGGACCAAGCGATTGTCTCCGTTACATAATTCACTGTCGACCAAAAATGAAAAGCGGCTATATGCACCTTGATTTCGGCCAATTTTTTGTCCATTGACCCAGACTTCTGTTACGTAGTCTACCCCTTCAAAATGAAGTGTTATTGGCTGATCGGCCTGTGCTTGAAAGGTTGTTTGATACCATAAAATTTGATGATGGTTCTCCTCATGAATGCCACTTGCCTCAGTTTCATATGTAAAAGGCACTTGAATCTTGTGTTGTGGCTCAAACCCTTGAAACCAATTGTTTCTTTTGCCTCTGTTTTCATCATCAAAAGCAAAATCCCATTTGCCATCAAGTGAAGCCCAATCCTTTCGGATAAATTGCGGGCGTGGATGTGTACTGCGATCGATTGTCATAAAGTTACTCCTCGTCTATTTGAATAATTTCCAAGCGGTCGACTTGCACTGTATCGACCCCAATTTCGGATGATAAGATGATTTCTTCGCTTCCTTCTACTAAGGAAAATCGTACTTGAATGGGCTGATAATACTGAGATGGCGGCACCAATAGTGTTTGCACCTCTTCTTTGTTGCCCATGTTGAATTGTATTGGCGCAGATAGCGTCAGATAGTCAGGTGATTTGACATAAGCAATCACTGTATAATCACCGGTTTGATCAATTTTTGCTTGGAAAGTCAACCGATCATTTGTTGACTCAAAGCCAGAAACAATCTGCTTCGTAAGGGCAGCCTCATCGGCGATCGTTGTGAGATCTCCTGCTGCGACAGCATCTTTCGCTGCTAAACGTAATCGGCTTGGCTCACCAGCAGGCAGCGTTTGTGTTTCTCCATCTCCCAGCGGCTGATCTATCACTAGTTTGCCCGCTTCATCCCACGTGAAGGTCTGCAGCCGGATCGACCGCGCCCAACCAGAATGATCCCATCGGGCAGCATGATAAATCAACCAATCTTCTGTACCATCCTTTGATTTGGCAAATCCGTTATGACCAGGACCAAATACTGCGTCCGTCTGCTGAAAGATGGGTTCAGTTTCTTTTTGCCAATTGTCTTTGACCAATGGATCTGCATCGGTCGCCATTGTCAGCAAACCTAAGGCATAATCATTGTCCCAACTGCCGCTGCCAGAATAGACCAAATTGACAGTATTCTCTTTGATGATGACTTGCGGTGCCTCGTTGATCAAAGGTGTCTGCTTTATTTCCCACGCATATTCTGGTGCAGAAATCAGTTGCTTTTCTCCCTGAACTGACGTCGGCGAGGTCATTGCTGCGATATAAATATTTTGGGCCACATTTTCATACCCTGCCCAACCAGACCAAATGAAGTAGTTGGTGTCCCCAAGCGTCAACACCGTTCCGTCAATGGCAAATGTGTCATCCATGCCATCCACAGCTTTCAACACCCATTCACCTGAGTAAGGATCTGCTTGATCATTGATGAGGGCATACATTCGATGGGTTTCTGAAGGTTTATTGGCGGCAAAATAGACGATCCATTGTCCTTCTATAAAATGGAGTTCAGGTGCCCAAATATTCTCAAGATCCGCCGGCATTTCCCAGATCACTTTTTCTTCGCCAGCAGCGACATCCGTCAACTGTTCTGAGCGCCAAAGTGTAAGATTATTGCCAGTGGTTTTCGTATAATAGTAGACATCATCTGTCTGCAAGATCCAAGGATCTGCACCATCATTGTCGATAATCGGTGTGAAATCTTCCACAACTGTCCTTTGGGTCGCAGCATGTCCGCAACCACTCAAAACCCACGCAGCGCCGCACATGCACAACCATACAAACCCTCTTTTCTTCATTCACTCTCTCCTTTTGTCCTTGTTTTGGACTAATCGACTTGAGGGGCGTGAAATTGGTCATTGATTTTTTTGATCGCCACTAATGGTACTTTTGGCTGACGGTCATAGGTCAATAAGCCATTGATTTCTTGTTCAACATCAGTGATCTGCGTATAGCAATAACCCCAAAGACCGACCGATTGATAGACTGCAGTCATGATGCGTTGATAGTCTTTCAAGAAGTCTGTTTCATTGTCTGCAGAGGTATACCCCCATCCTGGTTGCCCAGACACATCAAAACCGATACCGCCAAACTCAGTCAATAAGATAGGTTGATCTTGATAAGCAAATCCTTTGGCAAACACAGGCCAGGCAGATGTCATTCTCGACACCAGATTTTCTCTTGTGCTTAGTGTTTTTTTGAAGTAGTCATACTTCTCAGGTTCTTCTTGCGTACCATGGCTGTAATTATGCAGCGCACATATATCCGTTTCAGTCATCGCCCAGCCATCATTTGAGATGACCAAGCGCGTTGGATCTATCGAATGAATATAATGATACATGGCTTGCGAAAAATGTTGTTGTTGGCGATCATGGCCAATCGCCGGTACACCCCAGCTCTCATTGATTGGCACCCACGTCACGATCGAGGGGTGATTGCTGTCACGATCAATGATATCCGTCCATTCATGCATCAAGCGAGAGACCGATCGTTCATTATAAATCGCTGGTGCTGCACATTCCCCCCAGACAAGAAAACCTAACCGATCCGCCCAGTATAAAAAGCGTGGATCTTCGGTCTTCTGATGTTTGCGACAACCATTGAAGCCCATTTCTTTCGCCAGCAAGATGTCTTGTTGGAACGCTTCATCTGTTGGTGCAGTCAACAATCCGCTTGGCCAATAGCCTTGATCTAACACCAATTTTTGATAATATGGCTTATTGTTTAAGTACACCATCCCGTTTTCAGTATGGATTTTCCGCATGCCAAAATAACTGTTCACTGTGTCGAGACATCTATCTTTTTGTTTGAGTGTAAATCGGATATCGAAAAGTTGCGGGTTCTCTGGCGTCCAGGACCAACCATTGTTATGAAAATTCGTCCTGAAAATATGTTCTTGAAACAATTCGACTTCGAAGACAACTTTTGCTTCAGTGAACACAGCAGTACCTGCTGCAATAGCAGTCTCTCCAAATGTAATCTCATAAGCCAAAGATAAATCATTGATCACCTGATTCACTTCAGCAGTGATGTCGATTTTCCCCGCATCAAATCGTGGAACTAACTTTGTTTTTTGCAAGTAACTATCTTGGACCACTTCTAACCAGACAGTTTGCCAAATACCGGTAGAATTGGTGTACCAAATCGCTGCGGATTCTGCTTCCCAAAATTGTTTTCCGCGAGGTGTACTCTCATCATCATGCCGATCGTAGGCACGAACCGCTACCCGCTGCAGACAACCTTCAAGCAACTGGTGCGTGATATCCACCTCGAATGATGTATGCCCACCGATATGATTTTTGACATGTTGTCCATTGATATAGATGTCCGCTTCATAGTCCACAGCACCAAAATGCAGCAACACTCGTTCGTGCTTGCTGTAAGACACCTCAAACTCCCGCATATACCACACAATATCATGCGGGGTACGATCACCAATGCCACTTTCCGCACTTTGGTAGACAAAAGGTACTTGGATGGTTTTCTGGTAATGGGATGGATCGTCCTGCCATTTATTTTCCACACCTACATTTTGGTCATCGTACATAAATAACCATTCACCATTTAAGTTTGTCCACTTATCGCGGACAAATTGTGGTCTTGGATATTCTGTTCTGTTCATAATTACCTCCTTTTATGCCAGCTTTTTTTTCAATCGAATCGATTTATTTTTGGCAATCAACAAGACACCTGCGGTCATGCCTAAAATCAAACTAATAAAGTCCAAAATAAAATAAGAGAGCAAGCTCTGAATCATGATGTACATGCCCATCTTAAAATGGATTTGATCATCTTTGATATATTTTTTACTCAGCAGAATGTTGACGATGCCCAAACCGATCAACACAACGCCAAAACTACTGACAAACAAAAAGATATTGCCATATGTCGCATCTAACTGCTTCAAGTAAGTCACATTCCCACTATTGAACCCAAAGAGATTCAATTGGTTTCCTAACCCATAAAAAATGATCGTGATCAAGCCGTCAATGATTTGCCAAATCCCCATGATCAGCACCAAACGCCGTTCCATTTTTCTGCTCATTGTCTTATCCTTTCACGCCAACCGATAAAGACATCGATTGCAAGAAGTATTTTTGGGCAAATAAGTACAGTAGAAACGTTGGAATAATGGCAATCAATGCGCCTGCCATCAAGAGCGTTGGTTGGGCTTGGTACATACCTTGCAACAACTGCAAGCCAGAAGTGATCGGCATTTTCTCGATATCATTAAACACAATTGATGGCCACAAGAAATCATTCCAAGAGCCCGTAAATGAGAACAAAGCAACAACAAGTAGTACTGGCTTGATCAACGGCAAGATGATTCGCATAAAAATGGTCAAGTCGCCTGCGCCATCAATTTGGGCAGCCTCATCAAAATCTTTGGGGATATTGTCCATAAATTGCTTGACTAAGAAAATATTGAAGACGCCAGCAGCGCCCGGAACGATCATGGCCAAAGGTGTGTTGACCCATCCAAAAATATCAACGATTTTATAGAGGGGAATCAAATTCACCACTGAAGGAAACATCATCGTTGCCAGTAAAAAAGAAAATAATACATTTTTGCCTCTAAATTGCAATCGGCTATAAGCGAAAGCCGAAAAGGAAACAACAACCAATACCAACAAGGTGTGGCTGACTGATATAAACATTGAATTCATGAACCACTTAACAAGCGGCGTACTGGTATTATTGACTAATAACTCGGTATAGTTGGTCAAGACCCATTCAATGGGTAAAATTTTAAAACCAGCAGTCATCAGCTCCATCTCTGACTTGAATGAAGTCAATACACCATACAATAAAGGCACGAGCCAAATCGCTGCCATGATGATAAGAAATATAAACGCAACAACTGATGAAATTGTTCTTTTTTTCATACGCTTGGACCTCCTTTATCTTTTAACACGTAGAAATTTGAATTGAATTGCAGAAACGATCATGATACATACCCCTAAAATCACTGCCATTGCTGAGGCAATCCCCGCAATCGATTGTCCTGATCCGAAGGCGTTCTGTTGAATATACATCAGCAATACCCGCGTCGAATTATTCGGTCCGCCACCAGTTAGCATCAAGGGCTGTCCATACACATTGAATTGTGCGATCGTCGTCATCACAACGGTATATAAGATTTGTCCGCGAATGGACGGCAACGTGATTTTAAAGAACTTTTGAACAGCAGTAGCGCCGTCGATATCCGCCGCTTCATAATAATCTTTTGGAATACCATTCAGGGCAGCTTGATAAATAATCATATTTCCGCCGATCGTCCACCATACAGTGACAACAACCAATGCAATCCACGCATATGGCTGCGTACCAGTCCAAGGTGTGGATGTGTTGAAGATTGAATTGATTGGGCCATAGTTCACGTTAAAAACCAATGTCCAAATGATGACGATGGCAGAAATGGCGAAAAGTGAAGGCATATAGAATATAGACTGAAATACTTTACTCAGAAACGGTTTGGTATTCAGTGCAGCTGCCAATAGCAGCGGAACGATAATACAAAATGGCACTGCACAGAGAACAAAAATAAAGGTATTGGTCAAACCAGTCCTTAACTGGGTATAGAACGTCGAATCTACATTGAAGAACAATTCTTTATAATTATCCAGACCGACAAATGTTGGTGCATTGAATAAATCCCAATCTGTGAAGGAAATATAAATCCCAAAAACAACTGGAATGAGAAAGAATATAGAAAAAATAATTAAATGAGGTGCGACAAATAGCCAGGCAGACCATTCTTTCGTTGTTGATTTCTTGACCGTCTTGGTTTTTTCCATCGACGTGATCATACATCATGCTCCCTTCTTGAAGAAAAACGGTATCAGCACAGAACCAAGCTGATACCGTTCATGTTTATTTGTTCGAACTATCTTTTGCTATCTTGTCTGCTACTTCTTTTTGCATACCAGACGTAAAGTCATCGATTTCTTGTTTGCCAAAAATCGTATCAAAGCCATGGGCATCTAAGTATTCTGCAACATATCCGTTGTATTTATAATCGAAGATGCTCAATGTTGCTTGTTGTTCTGGTGTTGAGATGAATATTGATTGTGGCATTTCTTGGTATTCTTCATCATTCAAAATATCTAATGAGGCAGGATTTTGACCAGCTTTCGCCCATTCAAGTGAATTCGTACGTAACCATTCTAAGAAATCCATGATGCCTTTTTCTTTTTCATCTGTACGTTCTTCACTGTTGAAGCGTACAAATTGGTGCGAAGAAGCCCAGTTGACTGTTTCATTTAAATCATCAGATAACTGTGGTGAATTGGTCAATCCCCATTCAAATTCCGCGTCTTTCAAATTGTTTTGCAACCAGATACCTTCTGGGAAGAAAATCAATTTACCTGCAAGGAATAATTGTGTTGGATCTTCACCATCTTTTGTTGTCACACCTTCGTCATACATTTCTTTCCATAGGCCGATGGCATCTTTAGATGCTTGCGTATCTAAAGTTGGCTCTGTGCCATCTTCAGTCAACGCACCTCCGTATTGTTTCATCAACGATAAGAAATTTGGTTTGACCCAAGTAACAGCCATACCACGAACGTCATCTGCAGCTGCTTTTTCTCCGGCTGCTTTGATCTCATCAAATGTCAAAATATTGTCATCCAACGCACCTGGTGCATATTTTTCGACTAAATCTTTGTTGTAATAAGTTCCCCAACTGTGAATATCTAGCGGTACACTGTAGCGAGAGCCATCTAATTCTCCAAGATTCCAAGCTTCAGCAACATAATTGTCAGCATTGATGTTTTCATAATCTCCCAGCAAATCATCATAACTTTCTAGCATCCCATTATCGTTGTATTGTTTGATCCGTTCCGCATGGACGATGGTTAAATCCGGGATATTCTTGCCTGAATTGACAACCGTTGGGATCTTTGCATACATATCCCCTTCTTTTAAGGACACATTTTTGATTTTATATTCTGGATCTGTTTTGTTATAGGCATCGATCATGGCCACCATATTTGACCCATCTGCCCCCGTAAATGGATTCCAAAACGTGATTTCGTTCTTGCTGCTTCCCGAACTGCTAGACGAATTGCCACAACCAACCAAGAGACCTGCACAGACACCCATCACCAACCACTTTGCCATCTTATTCGCTTTCATTGCCATCCTCCATTTTACCAATTAGTTAATTCGTTAATCTTTATACACGACTTATACTTTAACTAATTAGTATTAGTATTTTGTTGTTTCCGTTTACAAAAATTAAATTATCATCTATTGCAAGCGCTGTCAATGCTATGGTATATTAATTTAGTAAAAACAACTCATTGGTTAATGAACATAGAAATGTTACCTAAGATCCCTGCATTTAGTTTAACTTAAAAGTTAAGGAGATGAAGCAATGGAACTTGATTTAACGAAACACTCACTTGCTGTGTATGAAGCATTAGCGAGCGAAACACGGTTAAAAATGATTCACTTTATCGGCAGCGAAAAGAAAAGTATCAGTGAGATCGCCAAAGAATTACAGATCAGCAATGCCATCACCACCCGCCATGTACAACAAATGGAGGATGCTGGATTATTAGATTCAGAAAGAGGGATTGGCGCCAATCGAAATAAAAAAATGGTTTTTTTAAAAGTAGACGATATCCATATCACATTTCCAGAAAGAATCTACCAAGCCTTTAAGTTGCACTCAACCGATCTCAGCATTGGCCACTTTACTGATTTCTCTGTCAACCCAACCTGCGGTTTGGCCACTGTCAAAGAAGTGGTTGGCAAATCGGATGATCCAAAGTATTTCTTAGATTCCAATCGTGTCAATGCAGGATTGCTATGGTTTAGCGAAGGCTTTGTGGAGTACAAGATCCCAAACCTTTTGCAAGAGTCTGAAACAGCAGAATTGTTGGAAATCAGTCTTGAATTGGCTTCGGAATTCCCACTATCCAATAACATTTGGCCAAGTGATATTTCGATTTTTGTCAACGATGTCAAAGTAGCTGTCTATACGGTTCCTGGAAATTTCTCAGACACCAGAGGTCGCTATACGCCCCTTTGGTGGAATGATCGCTTTAGTCAATATGGCTTGCTCAAACACATTCGGATCAACAAACTAGACACCGGAATTGATGGTGAATCATATTCAGAAGTTACCATCGATGATCTAAACCTGGATGATTCTCCTTTTATAAAACTGCGCTTAGAAATCGAAGAAAATGCCAAAAATAAAGGCGGACTCACCTTATTTGGCAAAGGATTCGGGAATCACAATCAAAATATTCTTGTGAATGTTTATTATTTAGATAGTTAATAGAAAAGGATCACAGACCAATAAATTGGTCTGTGATCCTTTTTCTCTATGCACTTGCAAATATTCGCTCAATCAGCAACATCACTTGCCGCACTTCTTCGTTTTTCACGATTGGTTCTGCTTGATTACGCACGACATGGTAAAAGTTTTTGTAGAATGGATCGAAATCCGCTTCTGCCGTTGGGAATGGGACTTTCTCGGCGGCTAATTCGGATGGCGGTGCCATTGTTTTGGTCAAACCTACGCCTGCTTGCACTGGTTTTGGTGCGGCAACATCTTCTCGACCTGTCGCCCGAACCATTTCACCATTCAATGACCAATCCGTGATCGTTGCCGTGCCTTCTGTTCCTTTGATATACCAGCGTGGCAACTGTGTATAGTTGGACGTTCCGACTTCGACGATTGCTTTAACGCCATTTTCGAAGGTGATCAGACTGAAGAATCCATCATCGACTTCTTCACCTAAGACATAGCTTAAGTCTGCTTTAACATCCTTCACTGGACTATCCACCAACCACAACAGTTGATCTAGCAGATGCACGCCCCAATCTAACAGCATACCGCCACCTTGTTTTTTGACATGTCGCCAATCACCTGGGATACCGTTAGCACCTTGGACCCGTGATTCCAATTGGAACAAGTCCCCAATTTGTCCATTGCGGTACAATTCTCGTACGATCAAGAAATCAGGGTCCCATCGTCGGTTTTGATGGACCATAAATGTATTGCCTGTTTCTTTTGCAACAGCCATGATTTCATCTAATTCCGCGACATTCAAAGCAACCGGTTTTTCACACACCACATGTTTGCCAGCCCGCAGTGCTGCGATCGATAAGTCTTTATGCAAGTCATTTGGTGTTGCGATCAGCAACGCTTCAATTTCTGCGTCTGCCAATACGTCTTCATAACTTTTATAGATTTTATGGCCTTTCTCTTGCGAAATAGCCTGCCGTTCTTCTGAAATATCGTACGTACCTACGATATGGATCCGTTCGTTTTCATTCGGCATAATATTGTGCACATGGTAAGCGCCCATGCCACCATAGCCGATTACTGCAAAGTTGATTGCACTCATTTTTTGAACCACCTTTCCGTTCTTACGCCCACCACATAGATGAGGCTTCTTCGCGAATCATGATCGTTTTTAGATTACTGATCGCCCGTGTCAATCCTTCATCGATGGACATGATTGGATCTTCATGTTCGATACTCAATACATAGTCATACCCATAGATGCGCAGTGCAGAGATGATATCTGACCAGACTTGCAGGCTATGGCCGCAGCCGACTGACCGGAATGTCCATGCCCGGCTTTTGACATTGCTGTACGGTTGCATATCTGTCAACCCATGCATATTGATGTTGTCTTGATCCAAATAGGTATCTTTGGCATGGAAGTGATGGATGGCATCTGCTTCCCCTAAGATTTTGACTGCGGCTACAGGATCGATGCCTTGCCACCATAAATGACTTGGGTCAAGATTGCAGCCAATCGCTTTACCGGCCGCATCTCGAAGTTTCAGCATTGTATAAGGTGTGTGGGCTAAGAATCCACCGTGCAATTCAATACCGATTTTGACACCGGCTGCCTCAGCTTCTTGGTTGATGCCTTTCCAATATGGAATCAATTTTTGGTCCCACTGGTAATTGTAATTGTCGTCGTATTCAGTCGGCCATGGCAGGACTGGCCAGTTGACTTGTGTGTCTGTCGCATTCCCACCGGAGACGCCAGAAAAACCATTGACTACTGGCACTTGCATCAAGCTTGCTAGTTTGATCGTTTTGCGCAGCAATTCATCTGCTTCTTGGGCTTCATTTTTTAATGGAGAAATCGGATTGTTGTGACAACTTAATGCAGAAATCGATAATCCTTTGTCTGCTAACTTCGCTAAATATTCTTTGCGTGCAGCTTCGTTGTCTAATAATCGATCGATATCTAGATGGGCATTCCCTGGAGAACCGCCAGTGCCGATTTCCACAGTTTGCAAGCCTTTTTTGGCTACTTCATCGATCATTTCTTCAAAGCTTAATTGGTTGAATAAAGGTGTAAATACGCCTAATTTCATTTGATTTCCTCCTCTAATGCTTGAAAGTGTCCATAATAGGGATAGCTGTTTTCCGTTGGCGCACACCAACGGGCAGCATTTTTGATGACTTTTTGGACTTTCTCGTTATAATAGCTCGGGAATGTTTCATGTCCGGGTTGGAAATAGAAAATTTTGCCATTTCCACGTCGGAATGTGCACCCGCTGCGGAACACTTCGCCCCCTGGGAACCAGCTAACAAAAATCAGTTCATCTGGCGCAGGGATATCGAAATGTTCACCGTACATTTCTTCTTGTTCTAATTCAATATATTCTCCGACACCTTCCACGATTGGATGGCTTGGATTGACATTCCACACCCGGGCATGGCGGTCATCGACACGCCATTTCAAATCACAAGAAGTACCCATCAAGGTTTTGAATACTTTTGAGAAATGACCAGAATGCAAAACGATCAAACCCATTCCTTCTAACACGCGCTGATGGACTCTTGCGACAATCGTGTCATCGACTTCGTCGTGGGCCATATGTCCCCACCATATCAAAACATCTGTATCGGCTAATACTTGTTCCGTCAGCCCATGCTCTGGTTCATCTAAAGTTGCTGTTCGCACTTCAAAGTCGTCCGCGCCCAAAAAAGCAGCGATTTGACCATGTATGCCTTCTGGATACATTTTTTGGACTGTTTCATCCGTTTTTTCATGACGAAATTCATTCCAGACTGTGACGTTAATCATTGGTGGACCTCCTCTACGATCTCTTTCAATTGTAAATAATCAATGGCAATTGCTTCTAACGGGCCATAGGCTTGGAACGCTTCTTGTTCAACGATCAACCATGGCAAATCAAGGGCTTTTGCTGCCTCCACATAGTCTTTGATTGGCAGGATACCTCGATTGATTTCGGTGCTTTCTTTTGGTTGTGCTTGCATATCTTTGATATGGACCAATCCAACTGTTTCTCGATGCGCCGTCAGCCACGGCAATACATCCACGTCGGCAAATGCCAACCAATACAGATCTGCTTCTAATCTTAAAGATGGGTTATCTTTCAGCAACAAGTCGATCATGGATCGATCATGAATTTCGGTAAATTCATGGGCGTGGTTATGATAATATAATGTCATTCCTGCCGCTTGGACCTGTTGGGCAATGTCTTTCAGTGATTGGGCAAAATCCTGCCATTTTTCAACAGTATCAAAACTGGCATAAGGAATCACGATACGCGTGTTGCCAATTGCTTGTTCAAACGCCAATGTTTCTTGGATCTTATCAGGCAGCAATGCTTCATAGGGAATATGAGAAGCCGCTGCTTCAAGGGATAACTGAGTTAACAGCGCGGCAATTTCCGCCGCAGAGTGATCATAATAACCGGCAAATTCAACCCCATCATAGCCTGCTTGTTTGACCGTTTGCAACGCTGTGGCAAAGTCTTCTTTACAGGCATCCTGGATGCTCCATAGTTGTACGCCAATTTTTGGTTTCGTCATGTCCGTTCCTCCCATGCGCTTCTATTCTCTAGCCCAAATAGACAGGTTCACCTGTATTTGATGATTTGTAGATGGCTTCTAAAATCTCGGTCACGACCATTGCTTCTTCTGGTTTTACGACCGGCTCTGTATCATTGATGATCGCTTGGATCCATGATTGGGCTTCTAGGATCTCAGGGGTTTCGCCAGTGCCTTCATAAAAATCAACGCCGCCAGTTTCTAATTCAATATTTTTTTCGTAGAGCAAGCTATGGTCTTCGCCATTGATCGTCAAGCCGTTGTTCATGTCTGCACCGGCTTTGCTGCCAATCAGCGTTGTTTTGGCTTCTTTGACGTCCAAACTGTTCAAAGCCCAGCTCGCTTCAAGGAAAATCGTTGCCCCATTCTCCATCACAACAAAACCAAAGGCAGAATCTTCAACAGAGAATTTTTCAGGATCCCATGAGCCCCATGCATTGGCTGCATTTTTGGTTTGTGATAATTCATGATAGGCTTTGCCGACCACGAATTTTGGTTTGTAATTGTTCATCATCCACAAGGTCAAGTCTAGGGCATGGGTACCAATATCGATCAATGGACCGCCGCCTTGGGCTTCTTCATCTAGAAAAACACCCCATGTCGGTACTGCACGACGACGAATCGCATGGGCTTTCCCGAAGTAAATATTGCCTAGTTGGCCTTCTGAACAAACTTCATGCAAGTAGCGAGAATCTTTTCTGAATCGGTTTTGGTAGCCGATCGTTAATTTTTTGCCTGTACGATTCGCGGCTTCGATCATCGCCTTGGCTTCTTCAGTGGTTTTGGCCATTGGTTTTTCACACATCACATGGCAATCTGCTTCTAACGCAGCAATCGATAATTCTGCATGAGAGGCATTTGGTGTACACACATGGACCACATCAAGATCCGCTTGTGCCAACATCTCTTGATAATCACTGAACACTTGTGCATCCTCTGTTCCAAAAACAGATTTTGCTTCCACTGCACGTTCAATGATCAAATCACAAAATGCCACCATTTCTACTTCTTCAACATGTGACAATGCAGGCATATGCTTGCCATTCGCAATCCCGCCACAACCAATAATTCCAACTTTAACTGTCATAACTTTCCTCCTGAAAACGCTTTTTATTTTCTATAGAGTTATTATAACGAACCCGCAAACGAACTTCTTCCCGCTTTCCAAGGAAAAAATTCCCGAAATTTATCTTATGGAATTCTCACCAAATATGTCAGGACGTGCTTATTTCGGATTGGGAACAGGTGCCTTTTAGCGACAAAAAAAACTTGCCGTGGATCCCAGCAAGTTGTGTTACTCGTTTAAATTCAGTTGTTTTTGGTACTGTAATGGCGATTGACCTACCGTTTCCTTGAAGACGTGATGGAAGGTTTTTACACTGGCAAATCCTGCTTTCTCTGCCACTTCTGCCATCGGTATTTTTTGATTGGCCAAGATAAATTTGGCCTGATTGATCCGATACTCCGTCAAAAACTGCATAAATGTTTTCCCAGTATTGGTCTTAAAAAAACGGGTAAAGTAATGGGGACTAAACCCAACATAGCGCGCAGTTTCTTCCATCGTCAGCACATCTTGATAATGTGATTCAATATACTCGAAGACTTGATTCAATCGTTGCAATGTTTCTTTGTATTGGGCAGCAGAACGCTTCAACGTACCATGGACTTTTTGACGTTTGGGTAAACTTTGATAACATTCTCCAATGATTTGATAGAGTAAGCCCATCATCAAATAGCGCTTTCCTCGGACATTCTCTTCTTCTAGTTGATACAACTCAGTCAACAGACCTGTGATTTTCTCAGTAAAGCTATCAGGCCATTCACGGCTATGGGGCTCACCCTCTTCAAACAAACGCAAAAGAGACGTTTCAGATTCTCTTAATAAGCCTTCTTCAAATAGTTTCAAATCAAATTGGTAGACATAACGCTCACTTTCTGGAGATGCCAGAAAATAATGCGGCTGACCGCTGGCAAAAAGATACAAATCCCCTTCCCGCAGTTCAACGATCGTATCATCAACACCAATATTGACTGTGCCGCGCTTGGCATAAATAATCTCGATTTCTTTATGTACGTGGGGGTAAACGATCGTTAATCCATCATTTAAAAACGTGCGAAAACGAAATTCACTTTCAAATTCCGGAATTTCTAGATACATACTCATCGACTGACGGCTCCTTCTCAGCTATTCGTAGTCTATTATAATAGAAAATGAATAGAAGAGAAAACCTTTTCTGCAAGAGCATGGTTTCTACTGGCTTTTTGTGGTATCGTATTCAGAAAAAGGAGGCTTTTTATGAACTACTATGACCAACATTTGCACACCTTTTTATCCTTCGATTCCAATGAACAATTTGAACATTATTTGGCGTACCAACCTGAATTTTTTGTAGCGACAGATCACTTTGATCTAAAAAACCCCTATTCGAATTTTCACGATGATATTCCTGATTATCAACGCCTAGTCGAAAAGCATCAGCAATTGCAAGATACCACCAGCACACACTTGCTGAAAGGGATTGAGATTGGCGTAGTTCCTGGCCAAGAACAACAGATTCTCGACTATCTCCATGACCATCCCTATGATTTGAAACTGATCAGTATCCATCAAAACGGTACCTTTGATTATATGGATGATGCTGTCTTGAAAAAAGACAAATTCGACGTGGCAAAAATCTATTTTGAACAGATGTCAACCGTCCTCGACTCATTTCCTGAAGGCCATATCATGACTCATTTCGATTATGGATTGCGCCGTTTTGATTTCAGTCAAGAAGAATTGGCGCAGCATTTTGAAACTGAATTGACAACGATCTTCAAGAAAATCGTGGCGCGAGAATTGGCGATGGAGATCAATGCCAAAAGTTTTGGCCCCTACAAGAATGCCCATTTGTACGAGTATGCGATTCCTTTATATCAAAGCGTAGGGGGCAAGCTCTTCACCCTCGGTTCTGACGCCCATGTAGCAAGTGATTATCGTATGGATTTTGCTGCGATGAGCAAACTGCTGCGTTCTTTTGACGTGACAGAATTGGCTGTGTTTCAAGGTACGGAACGGATGATGACGGATTTGCCGGAAGCATAATGGCTATTCACAACAAAACGGATCTGCAGCAATTCTGCAGACCCGTTTTTCTTTTCGGACGCTGTTACTTCGCTTCCAACACTTCTTCTTTCGCGTGGATCAATTGCGTCAAAAAGTCACAATAAGGCGTCGGTACATCGTATTTCTTACCTTTGCGTGAGATGGCGCCATTGATATAATCGATTTCGGTTTTTCGGTGATTGTTGATCAAGTCTTGATACATGGATGGATAATGCATGCCGATCCCTGCTGGATCATACGTTTCTTCAATATGACGAACCACTTCTGGAATATCTAATTCGACTGCTTCATGTCGGGCAACAGCAGCGAATTCTGCAACGATCGTTTCAACCATTTTCCGAGCTGTTGAGGTACTGCCAAACTGGGCAATATTGACATCTAAAATCGAGCATAAGCCATTCAATGTCCCGTTGACGCAGGCTTTGCGATAGATTGAATAACGGATATTTTCTGAATATGCAGCATGTAGACCTGCAGCTGCCAAGACAGCCGCGACTTCCTTCGCTTCAGTTTCATACCCTGGTTTCAAATTCTGCAATTCCACTGAGCCTTCTCCAAATAAGCGCACTTGGCCAGGGCCAATCAAATCTGCCGTCCAGATGGTGTTCCCAAGAAAAATTTTGTCAGCAGCTACATATTTTTCAATCGTATCTTCATGGCCGATGCCATTTAGAAGGCAAAGCATCTTCGTTTCTTCACCGATCATTGGCTGGATCGTTTGCATCATTTGATCCAATTGCATCGCCTTAGTAAATACCAAAATCAAATCTGCTTGTGTGTCTGAAGGGATTTCCTGTTGCGCATAGATTGGAAATGGAACGGCGATTTCTTCTCCATTCAAATTGGCTCTCAACCCATGTTCCCGAATCGCTTCGATATGCGCCGGCCAACCATCGATCAACGTCACTTCGTTGCCGCCTCTTTTCAACATGATCGCAAAGCGACTACCCATCGCACCAGCACCAGCAATAACAATTTTCATCTATCTTCCTCTTTCCTATCTGACAATTAGGTATAGTTTACTCTAAATTGCCCAAATATGCGAGAGGCTTGCGTTTCAAGCAAGAAAATTTAAGAAAAAGCGAATTGGAATAGTTTGATTTTTCTGATAATTAAAGAACGTACACTACTCCTTTACAGTACGCTCTTCCTCGTGTAAACGGTTGACCGCTTGCAACCACAAAAAAATACTTGCTAGCCGACACGGTCATGACCGTCCAACTAACAAGTATTTCACTACCTATCTTTTCACACCAAACTACTTATGCCCGCATGGCTTCTACCGCAAAATTCGCCAATAGACGTTCCTTTTCGGCTTCGGAAATGCCATGTTTTTCAACATAGCGGTTGTGTTCGTGCGTGGCACAATCGTAGCTGCAGGCACCTAAATGCGCAGCTTGATTCTCTTCTGACGTCAAGAATTGACGGTTACATTCAGGATTAGCACAGTTCACGTAACGTTCACATGGTGTCCCATCAAACCAATCACGGCCAATTACTTGTTTGTCTACGTGATTGATTTCCACACTGATGCGTTCATCAAAGACATACATTTTGCCATCCCACAATTCTCCTTGTACTTCTGGATCATTGCCATAGGCAAAAATGCCGCCATGCAATTGGGCAACATCTTCAAAGCCTTCCCGCATGAGCCAACCTGAGAATTTTTCACAGCGAATACCGCCGGTACAGTATGTGACCACTTTTTTGTCCATAAACTGTTCCTTGTTGTCGATGATCCATTGCGGCAATTCCCGGAAACTGCGAATGTCTGGGCGAACCGCACCACGAAAATGACCCAAATCATACTCATAATCATTTCGGGCATCGATCACAACTGTATCTTCATCCAACAATGCTTCTTTGAACGCTTTCGGGTCTAAATATTTCCCAGTCATTTCTAATGGATCGATATCATCTTCAAGATTCAATGAAACCAATTCTTTTCTTGGACGGACGAAGATCTTCTTGAAGGCATGGTCTGCCACTTCATCAATCTTATAAAAAATGCCTTGGAAACGAGGATCTGCTTCCATCATTTCCCGGTATCTATCTGTCGCTTCGATCGTTCCTGAAAGCGTGCCGTTGATACCTTCTTTTGCGACTAAAATACGACCTTTGATGTCGTTTTCTTTACAAAATGCTAAATGCTCCTTTGCGAAGCTTTCTGGATCTTCGATAGTTGTATATTTGTAAAACAATAAGACACGGTAATTCACAATAATTCCTCCTTTTTTTGCACACTACAGTATAGGTTATCTCGTGACAAAAAACGAGTTTTATGCTTGTACCTTTTCACACAATCTCGCCAATTGCTGCAACATTGATCACTGCAACGATGTGACGAAAAATGCTGTGACTTGATCCATTGTTTCACCGCGAACCAAATGCCGTTCTTCTCGGGAGATAAACTGTAGGTTGGCCTCAGGATTGGCCTCTACGAAAGCTTCTACATCTTGATAGGGGATCTTTTCATCTTGGGTCCCATGCCAAAACAGCAACGGTCGCTGACCTAATTTTTCTGGTTGCGATTGCAGATCATAGTCGTCCATCCAACCCAACAGCTTCGCATAATCGTCTGGCACAAAAAAGCCAGCTGCGCCGGCATGGGTTTGGATGCGCGCCCGATAGCTGATCATGGAAGGAGAACCCATGATACAGGCAGCCGCAGTGATTTCAGGATGTTGGCACAAAAGACCGCAAGTGGTCATGCCCCCCATCGAAACGCCGCCGACTGCAATTTGTCCATTGACTAAACCTAAATTTTCAAAGAAATCTACTAAGTATGCAAACTCGAACAAGTTCGTTTGAATACTTTGCCAAAACGTTAGGGACGGAATTTCCGATAAAGCAGTTTTTCTTTCGCCATGGTTAGCGGCGTCTGGTAAAATCACTCGAAAGTTGGCACGTGCTAACTTTCTCCCTTGGGTCAAAACCAACTCTTTGCTGGTTTGCCAACCGTGATAATAAATGATCAATGGTAACGGTTCATAGATCAACGCCTCCGGTACCACCTCTAACACAGGAATATTGCCGATTTTTCTTTTGCGTACTGCTACTTTCATTTTCTCCACCTCTTTCTAAGTATACGGAATGTCCAGCTTTCTGCAAAGCAAGTTCCCTTTGTACGCTCCTAGTCAGCCTATCATGAAAAAGACCATGCCAGCTACCGCATGGTCTTCGCTTTCCTATGCGTGTAAAACTGCTTCTCTTGCCAATGCCAGACAGCCTAATGTTCCCGCATTGTCTTCTAGTGCTGGCGTAACGATGTATTTATCTAAAGTCGGCGTTTCTACATAGCCATTGATCAGTTTTTGAAATGCTTGACGGACGTTTTCCAGCATATGCCGCTGTTTCATGACCCCACCGCCAAATATGATCACATCTGGTGAGAGCATCAATGTTGTATTATAGGCACATTGGGCAATATAGCTGGCTTCAATGGCCCAGTATGGATCATCCTCTGACACATCTTGGCCTTTTTTGCCTAATCGTTTTTCAATCGCTGGTCCTGCAGCCATGCCTTCTAAACAATTGCCATGGAACGGACAACTGCCTTTGAAATCATCATCAGGATGGGGCACGACCAATGCATGACCCATCTCAGGATGGCTGAACCCTTCAACAAAACGGCCATCTTGCAACGCACCACCGCCCACGCCGGTACCTATCGTATAATAGACAACACTGCGACGGCCTTTGCCATTGCCAAAAACATATTCCCCGTAAGCTGCCGCATTGACATCTGTTGTCCATGAAATCGGTATAGGAAATGCTTTTTTCATCGTGCCGATAAAGTCAAAATTCTGCCATGCCAACTTTGGCGTTGACGTAATATAGCCATAAGTTGGTGACTCATGATGGATATCGATTGGTCCAAAAGAACCAATCCCGATGCCCGCCAACTGGTCTTGATATTGTTTAAAAAAGTCAATCACCAACGCCATCGTTTCATCAGGTGTTGTGGTAGGGAAACTAACCCGTTCTTTGATCGTCATTTCTTCATCGCCAATGCCGCAAACAAATTTCGTGCCGCCGGCTTCGATCGAACCGTATAACATGTACTCCACTTCTTTCTTTGGTTGATACTTCATTTTAACTAACTTTTATTGGAAATACTAGGCGATCGACAAAACTTATCCCATGAATAAACCCTTTGACCATAAGATTCTAACCGATTTCACTTTCACTTGTCTATTTTTCCCTCACGGACAAAAAAAGACCTGCATCCTGCAGATCTTTCTCTGTTAAGAACTCGCTGAACTTGCTGCATTGTCATCTGCTTTGACACGATCAATGGCGATAACCAAAGAAATGATCAAATCGTCCATATCTTCTTCATAAATCACAACTTCGTAAGTATCTCCCCATGAGATCCATTTTTTGTGGATCTCAGCGACTCGTTTGCCATGGCGGTTGACAACAAAGTCCATATCCCACCAGTTGCCATCAACACTGATCCCTTCTGCATCAATGTCGTATTTTGCTCTGAAAAAAGTCAATTGTTTAGATAAGACAATGGCTTCTTTGCCATGGACTTCAACAAAAAACTTTGGCAGCAAACTAAAGACTTTCTTGGTGATCTCTGCCACTGGTTGGCGTTGTTCATCTAAAATCTTAAAACGCTTAGGAATTTGCATAAAACTGCCTTCCACATAGTAACGGGGATTTTGTTGTTCATCCATCACAGTAAATTTTTCACCAATACTAAATACCTTTTGCTTGATATAGAGTTTTTTCATCTGTTAGACTCCTTTTTCTTTGACATCTCCGGTATTGATCACTGGTTGCGTGCCTTTATCGGTAATGATCGATACCAGTAAATTATTGATCAGTTGCACTTTACGGTCATCTGTAAAATTGATGTCTTGGCCATCTTCGATCTGTTCTAAAGCCATTTGTGTCATTGAAACGGCCCCTTCAACAATGATTTGGCGGGCGGAAAGAATTGCTTTGGCTTGTTGTCGTTGCAGCATCGCACTGGCAATTTCTGTCGCGTAAGCCAAATGATTCAAGCGCGTTTCGATCACTTCAACACCAGCAACAGCTAACCGTTCTTGCAACTCTTTGGCTAATTCGGCTGACACTTCATTGGTATTCCCACGTAAGGTGATGTCGTCATCATTGAATGTGTCATATGGATATTGACTGGCAATATGGCGAACTGCCGTTTCACTTTGAATCTCAATAAAGTTTTGGTAGTAGTCAACGTCGAACAGTGCTTTTGCGGTATCAACGACTTTGAACACGACCACCGCCGATATCTCGATTGGATTGCCATCAGAGTCATTGACCTTTAGTAAAGAACTATTAAAGTTGCGGACTTTCAATGATACATTGATCTTTTGTGTCAATGGTGTGGTCACGAACAAACCATTGGCTTTGATCGTGCCTAAATATTGACCAAAAAACAAAATTGCTTTGGCTTGATTCGGTTGCACGATGGTCAGTGAGCTGAGGAATAAAAAAGAAATGATCCACAAAACCACACCGATGATGATCTCAAATGCGCGTTCATTGACCGCACCGTCATAAAACATATAGGCACCACCGATCAACAACCCAATCAACACCACCAATGCCAAATACCCATTCACATGAAACGTTTGTTTTTCTTTCATTTTGTTCCTCCTTTGTCTTATTCTCTCCATCTTACCGCGGTTGTTTCAAGTCTGCAAATGTTCTTACGCATTTTTTTACAGGACCAATCGTCCTATTTTGATTTTGACCCATTTCCCGTTACAATTAAAGGAGCAACCATTCTAGTCAAAAAAGGAGCACATATTATGACACAAAAAATCGATTTAGAAAATACCAAATGGTCATTAGAAAATATCATCAAAACTGTCGGGACTGATTTGTCTTCTGTCGTTGAGATCCAAAATACAGAAGGTATCGACGTGGTGGTCATTTCTAAAGATGAATGGCAGCATCTGTTGGCCTTATTAGATACCCGTCATGCAGAGGGGTATCGCTTGGATCAAGAATTGCCTGAAGACATTTTGATCGACGTCGCCGACACGGACAATCAGTACAGCGGCGAAGGCGAATTGGAAATGGAACTGCCAGAAAGAGTCCATCCAGCGCCTGATTTTGAACTTGAAGCAGAAGAAATCGTTGAAAGCGATGACGTTCTAGACTAACAAGATGACGTTCTAGACTAACAAGATGACGTTCTAGACTAACAAAAAGAAGCGAACCTGTCACAGGTCGCTTCTTTTTTGTTTGCGGAAATTGCTTATGGTGCTTGTTTGTCTAGCACAGCTTGCAAACGGGCGATAGCCGGGCCTAGTTCTTGTTGGGCTTCTTCTTCTGGATCAAGGGATTGGCACTCTTGCAGGCGGGCCAGCCAAAGCGCCGGTTCTTTCACTCCTAACTGACCTATCGCCCAATAAGCGGTCCCCCGAATGACGGGTCTTACATCTTCAGTGGCGCACCGCCAAATGTCTGGCAAGGCACTACGATCTCCGACATTGGCTAAGGCAATGATGGCATTGCGCTGCAGGGGCTTCTTGCCGCGCCATGAACCAGATAAATGGCCAAATTGTGCTTTAAAGTCTTTGTTGGACAGCGAAAGCATCGGTTTCAATTTAGGATAGACAGTCTCTACTTCCGGTTCCATCTCAGCATGAAAATGAAAATCTTTGCCTCGATTATACGGACAAACCAGTTGGCAGATATCACAACCGTAGATCACATTATGCATTTTCTTCCGATATTCCTCAGGCATCATCCCTTTGGTTTGTGTTTGATAAGAGAGACAGCGTTGCGCATTCATCCGGCCGTCTCCCAGCAGTGCTTTGGTGGGACAAGCTGTGATACAGCGGGTACATTCTCCACAACCAAAAGGCACTTCTTCGTCTGGGGCCAAGGTGATATTGGTGACGATTTCTCCTAAATAAACAAAAGAACCAAACTCCTCCGTGATCAATAACCCATTACGTCCTATGAAACCTAGTCCGGCTCGTTGTGCTGCAGCAACGTCCACCAATTCTCCGGTATCCACTTGCGGTGCAAATCGCCAGTCTTCCGCTGCTTCCATAGATGCTGCTTGCGCTTGGATAAAGGCAATCAACTTATCTAAACGGTCACGCAGCACATCATGATAATCAATTCCCCAAGAAGCACGGGCAAACATGCCTCTTTTTTCATCTCTAGGTACTTTTTCTTTGATTTTTGTTGGATAAGCTAGTGCAATGGCGATGATTGTTTGAGGATTCTCGAAAGTCCGCTCAGGATAGATACGCTCCTCGATCACTGGATGTTCAAAACCCGAGGTATGCCCTTTGGCCTTTTGTTCTCGCAGTGATTCTTCTAAATAAGTGAAAGGTTCTGCAGATGCAAACCCAATTTTATCGATGCCTAACCGCTTGCTTTCAGCGATAATTTTTTCTTTTAAAGACATAGTTGCTCCTCTTTTGATAACTGACCGTTCAAAGCATATTTTTTTATTCTCCCATTATACGAAAGTAAATGCAGAATGTCGATATCTAGCTCTTTTTGGTTTGTATACATCGAAAAATGCGTACAAAATTTTAAGATTTCAATTAGCTTTGATTTGTTACCGTTATCATTGGTTACTTCAAAGGTCTGTCATGCTAGACTAATAAAAGAAAAAGTGAAATGGAGAAGATTATGGATCAAACAACGATTGGGCTGACTTCTGCAGAAGCAGCCAAAAAAACAACAGCTGGCTTGCATAATGACTATGAAACAACCGCCAGTAAAACAACTACAGCCATTATTCAAGACAATATATTCACCTTATTCAATTTTTTGAATATACTGATCGGTATCTTCTTATTTGCAGTGGGTGCCTACTCAAATATGTTCTATCTAGTCATCATCTTGGTCAATATCACCATCGGGATCAGTCAAGAAATTCATGCGCGGAATCTGGTCAAAAAGCTCTCGCTCATTGCACCTCAAACTTTGCGGGTGTGGCGGGATGGTCAAATCAGCAGCCACACCTCGAAGGAATTGGTACTTGGCGACTGGGTGGTACTTGGCGCAGGGGATCAGATCCCTGCTGACTTAACGATTCAATCTGGACGCGTGGAAGTCAATGAAGCCATGCTGACAGGTGAAGCCGATCTTGTTGTCAAACAAGCAGGGGACCGTTTATTATCTGGCAGCTTTATTGTGAGTGGCGAGGTCACGGCTGAAGTTCTTCATGTGGGTGCTGATAATTACGCAGCGAAACTAAGCAATGAAGCCAAAGTCCACAAACCTATACGTTCTGAATTGGTTTCATCGATTCGTCGGGTGTCACAATTCACCAGCTATGTGATCGTTCCTCTTGGCGTCATCTTATTTTTGCAAGCTTATTTCTTGCGAGATACAGGCATCAAATCTTCGGTGATCGTTTCTGCCGCAGCTTTATTGGGCATGTTACCTAAAGGCCTTGTCCTGCTGATCAGCATCGCTTTGACCACAGGTGTGATCAAACTGGCCAAAAAAAGGATCCTTGTCCAAGAAATGCATGCGATTGAAACATTGGCCCATGTCGATACCCTTTGTCTAGACAAAACCGGTACGCTGACAGAAGGCAAAATGCGCTTAGAAGACGTGCTGCCATTGCAGGATACAGTCGATCCTCATGTGTTCCTTGGTCATTATTTAGCCGCAAGTACCGATAATAACTTGACCATGCAAGCCTTGCGAGAAGCTTTGCCTGTCAGCGCAGCACAAACCCCTGTAACCATGCTCCCCTTTTCTTCCGAACGCAAATGGGGCGCTGTTTCTTTCGATTCACTAGGTACGCTCTATTTGGGGGCGCCAGAAAAAGTTGCTGACTGCAGGGAATTACCTGAAGTCAAGGCAGCACAAATGGCCGGTTTGCGGGTACTGATTTTGGCCCATTCAACAACAGCACAACACACCGAAGAAGCGTTTGATCCTACTGACGCACAAGCGATAGCTGTCATTGTCTTATCGGACATTATCCGCCAAAACGCCCAAGAAACCTTGGCTTATCTCTCCGATGAAGGCATTGATTTGAAAGTGATCTCTGGGGATAATCCAATCGCTGTCGCGGCGATTGCCCAACGTGCCGGTGTCCCTTATGCCGAAAAAGCCATTGATCTATCCACTTTATCTACGGAAGAAGACGTTCGCGCCGCAGCCTTGCGCTATACAGTTTTCGGCCGTGTCACGCCTGAACAAAAGAAACTACTGGTGGAAGAATTAAAAGCCGCCAACCGAACTGTAGCCATGACTGGTGATGGCGTCAATGATGTGTTGGCCTTGCGGGAAGCCGATGTCAGCATTGCCATGGCTGCTGGGGATAGTGCCGCAAGACAAATCGCCAATTTTGTCTTATTGGACTCCGATTTCACCACATTGCCAGATGTCTTGTTTGAAGGCCGCCGGGTGGTCAATAATGTGACCAAAGCCTCAGGGATCTTTTTTATCAAAACGATCTACAGTTTTCTCTTGTCCCTGATTTGTATTTTGACTTCCAGTGCCTTTCCATTCTTGCCGATCCAAATCACTTTGATTGATTTAGCGATCGAAGGCTATCCTTCTTTCTTCTTATCTTTCGAAGAAAATAAGCAACGCATTCATGGAAACTACTTGTCTACTGCCTTGCTGCATGCTTTACCTAATGCCTTGCTCGTGCTCGTGAATTACTTCGCTGTGCGCTTCTTACAAACCGATTACGGGTGGCACGCAGGCGATACCACAACATTATTATATTATTTGTTGATTGGGATCAGTTGTTTGGCAGTGATTCGTGCCTGTCTGCCGTTAAATCCGCTACGTCTTTTCTTAGCAATCTCCACCACGATAGGCATCTATGTGGCTGCGATGCTCTTCCATCACTTATTGGAAATCAGTTTCTTAACAGCCGTGACATTGCCTTATTTCATAGGATTGATGGTCATCAATATCATTTTGTTCACCGGCTTGTCTTTATTGGCCAAAAAGTGGACAGCCATGCGCCTAGCAAAAGCACAACACGAATGACATACTTAGACGTTTCCGTATATTTACGGGGACGTTTTTTTCATGGATAGACCCATCCCCCACTGACCAAATGAAATCCATGCAAGATTTTGAAAATTTGTTATACTAATCTTGTAGGCGGTTACAATCATTGTGTGCCTTTTATTTTTTAATGCGGACAAAATGATTGAACTGTGCTGCAAATTTGCTCAGAAAGCGTTGGTGATCATGCATGAAAAAAAGTATTTTACTCGTTTCTCACAGTCAACAACTTACTGAAGGCTTAAAACAAATGATTGAAGATATGGCAGATACGCAGACGGTAACTCTTTATGCGCTTGGCGGTACCGCGGATGGCGCATTAGGTTCTGATGCCACAAAAATCATAGACGCTGTCAATGAATCCGATCAAACGGCGCTGATCCTCGTCTTTGCAGATTTAGGCAGTGCCGTGCTGAATGCGGAACTTGCCTACGATATGTTGGCACCTGAACAGCAGAAGAGATATCATTTGATCGATGCACCATTGGTAGAAGGCGCCTTCGCGGCAGCCATAACCGCCGGTTTTAGTGATGATTTATCGCAAATCACAGCAGAAGCAAAAAAAGCAGCAGAGAAAGGATGGCCCACAGCATGAAAAAAATTATCAATGATCCAAGCAAGATCGTCGAAGAAATGTTGGCAGGATTGGCAGGTAGTTATCCGCATTTGATCCATCAAGTTGAAGATACACGGGTGCTTGCAAAAAATGATCAGCAGCCGCAAGTTGGTTTGGTATCTGGTGGCGGCAGTGGCCACGAACCGGCACATGCTGGCTTTGTTGGCGACGGTATGCTAAGTGCTGCCGTTTTAGGAGATGTCTTCACTTCCCCTACACCTGATCAGATTTTGCATGGTATCCAGGCCGCCGATCAAGGACAGGGTGTCTTGTTGATCGTCAAAAATTATACAGGCGATATTTTGAATTTTGAAATGGCTAAGGATATGGCTGATATGGAAGATATCCAAACAGAGATCGTTGTCGTCGATGATGACATCGCCGTTGAAAACAGTACCTATACCGCTGGCAAACGTGGTGTTGCAGGGACAGTCCTTGTGCACAAGATCCTTGGGAATGCTGCCCGCAACGGCACCTCTTTAGCAGAACTAAAAACACTCGGCGATACGATCGTTGCAAAAATCAAAACGATTGGTGTTGCCTTGAAAGCTGCCACAGTCCCAGAAGTCGGCAAACCCGGTTTTGCGTTGGCTGACGACGAAATCGAATATGGTGTCGGCATCCACGGAGAGCCAGGCTATCGGCGAGAAAAATTACAGCCCTCAAAGGATTTGGCCAAAGAGTTGGTTGAAAAACTATTGGCCGATTATGAACAAACACCCAAAAAAATTGGCGTCTTGATCAACGGTATGGGTGGTACACCTTTGATGGAACTCTTCGTCTTTGCCAATGACGTTGAACAACTATTGGCCGAAAAAGCCGTCACCGTTTGCTTCCACAAAGTTGGCAATTATATGACCTCGATCGATATGCAAGGCTTATCCTTGACCTTGATCGACTGTACAGATACAGACTACACAGAGGCACTGACCGCCCCTGTGACAACTATTGCATGGTAAAGGAGTGAACCACCAAATGAATCTGACAACTGAATCGATCCAAACTTGGTTAAATACATTTACAACTGCCATTGAAGACAACAAAGCCTATTTAAGTGATTTGGATACCCCTATCGGTGATGGCGATCATGGCAACAACATGGCCCGCGGCGTCGCGGCTTATCAAGAGGCTTTTCAAAAACAATCACCACAAACAATCAGTGATACCTTCAAAGTACTTTCGATGGCTTTGATCTCAAAAGTTGGCGGTGCTTCTGGTCCTTTGTACGGTTCCGCCTTTATGAACATGACCAAAGCCACCAAAGAATTAGATGAGATCACTTCGTATGAAGCATTAGGGGACATCATTGCCGAAGGACTCGCCGGCATCAAACAACGAGGCAAAGCCGAATTCGAAGACAAAACGATGGTTGATGTCTGGCAACCTGTCGCGGAGGCTTTGCAAAAAGGCGGCCTTTCCGAGTCAGATATCGACACAGCTGAAGCCCATACTAGCGAACTTGTAGCCAAAAAAGGCCGGGCTTCGTATCTAGGCGAACGGGCAATTGGTCATATCGACCCGGGGGCAGCTTCCAGTGCCATTCTTTTTAAAACCTTGCTTACGGTGATCGAACCATAACCAAAGATCGACTACAGCGCATTTTACAAAAAAACACCCAAGCACACACGATGCAAGCTGCTGACCAACTGTCGCAGCTAACATCTGTTGCTTGGGTGTTTCGTTTGTTTAATCCTCCGCTAAAATCGTTTGGGCAACTAACTTCACGTATTCAACCATGCCATCCGGATTCGGATGGACCCGGTCTTCATAAAACCAAGATTCTTGGCTGTTGCTCAAGTCATACCAATCGATCAACGTCATATTGTCATATTTATCCGCCATTTTTTCCAGCATACGGTTGACTTCATTTTGCCAACGCTGCGTCGGTACACGTACATTGACCCAATACACATTGCGATCCCCGATCTCACTCATAAAACTATCGAATTGCGCTTCCGTAAATGAGCCGTTTGTCCCTAAGCCAACCAAGACCGTATCTCGCAATAAACCTTGATCTTTCAATGATTTGATCAGATCAGGGCTGGCATACAACTGCCTGCCGACATCGCCATCAACAACTGCTTGGGGAAATAATTCTTGAAGATCGGCTGTGGCATCCAGCATCACGGAGTCGCCAAAAGCGGTGATTTCCAGTGATTCAGCCTTTTTGAGTTGCGCTTCTGACAACGCGTATTTGGTCATGATATCTTGTTCAGCTTCAGTAGTATCGGCAGCATCACTGCTGTCCGTACTGCTTTGCGCACTATCTCCGTTGGCATTTTTTTGGGTTTCTTCTGCCGCTTTCTTATTGGCAGCAATCGTATCTTTCAATTGCTGCTGTTGCGCATCCACATAGTTCGTTGGCGCTGAGATAATCCCAACTAACGCAATCATGGTGATCAATGTCCCCGGAATCACCCATGGCTTCTTCCAACTAAAGATAGGCTTTGTAAACCACCCACGTACGGTGCTTACTGTATGCTTGTATTTGAATTTTCGTAGTGGGTTCTCGATAAAACGATACGACAGCTCACTAAAAAGTAAAATCAAGAACAGTTCAACCAACGTATGCAATAAAACATTCTCCCCAATATTGCCTACTTTTGCTTCATAAAAGATCATCACTGGGAATTGATACAAATAGATCCCATAACTGCGCTTGCCAATATAACTAAACAACGGATTGGTCAACAGCCGATTCAGACTAGCCCCAGGATGGGCAGTCACGGCGACGAGTACCGTGGCCAGTATACTGATCAAAAACATGCCGCCATAATAGACGAAGGTCAAATGATCATCCAGCAAGAAGAAGGCGAACACCAACCCCAGCAGCGAAACGATCCCTGACAGATTCAATATTCGTTTGGCCTTGATAGGAATTTCTTTTTTCAAGTGAGTCGTTGGCCAGATAAAAGCCAGCGCACTCCCCATCCAAATAGAGAACAAACGGGTATCTGTTCCATAATAGACCCTCGTTGGATCCGCCCCCGGCGTATACAACACTGCGAACAGAATACCTGAAAAAACGGTGATGCCTGCTACAACATTGAACACCCTGCTTCGCTTCTTACCGATCTTCATCAACAGAATGAACACCAACGGCCAAATCAAGTAATTCTGTCCTTCTACTGCCAAAGACCATAAATGTGTAAAAGGGGACTCATTACCGAATCGGTCAAAGTAAGATAAGCCATGGTTGATTTGCCACCAATTATTGTAATATAGCAAGGAGCTGACCACGACACCTCGTAGATTGTTCAACAAATTACGCTGGAATAAGGTGATATAGGCAGCTGCCAGCCCCAGCATCACGACCATGCCGGGATAGAGACGTTTCATCCGCCTAACATAGAAATCAATCACCTTTATTTTCCCATTTTGATCCCATTCTTGCCGCAGCAAGTCCGTGATCAAATAACCCGATACAACAAAAAATACTGGTACGCCTAAATACCCGCCCCGCATTTGGGTAGGCAATAAATGATATAAAATAACGCCGATCACTGCTAATGTTCGAATACCATCGAAACCTGTGATGTAACGGCTTGTGCTTAAACGTTTGCTCATTATCCAACCACTTTTCTCAAATTGATCCATTTGCTTTTCTCGTAAATAAATGACAAAAAAACCTGCATATGTCATTCTCTCATAATTTACCAGAAATGACCCCCTTTAAGCTAGCACCTTTTGTTATATTTCTAAAAAAATTAATTTTTGTATAAAAAAAGTATTTCATCAACGAAATACTTTTCTCATGCTTTATCTTATAATTCTTCTTCATAAAAACGACCCAAGATTTGCACATTGTCCGCAATACTGACAAAGGCTTTCGGATCAGACTCTTTCATGGCACTGCGCAACATTGGCAATTCAAACCGTGTCACGACAGTCAACAGGACGGTTTGTTTATCATGTTTGTAAGCACCCTCAGCTTCATTGATGATGGTGATCCCGCGACGCATATGTCTTTGAATCGTTTGGATCACTTCTTCGGGGTTTCTAGTGATGATCGTGACTTGCATCTTCTTTTGTTTGGTAAAAACAGCATCCGTCACTTTGCCGCTGACAAAAATCGCAATTGCACTATACAATGCGTATTGCCATCCGAACAAAATACCCGCAGCAAACAAAATCACGATATTAAACCCGATCGAGATTGTGCCAATCGTTCGACCCGTCCGTTTGCGGATCGCAATACTGATAAAATCCAACCCGCCAGAAGACAAGCCGTTTTTTAATGCATAGCCGATCCCAACACCGCTGATGGCGCCACCGAAAATGGCACAGATCATTGGATCAGTCGTTACCGTTTCTTCCGGTAGTACTTGGACGAACAATGATGTCAATAAAACAGTGATACCGGTAAAGATCGTAAACTTATGCCCAATTTTGAACCACCCAATAAAAAACAGCGGGATATTCAGCAACAGTAATGTCAGGGATACAGGCAGATAGACCCCAAGCCAATCTTTCGATAGTGTGGTAATGATTTGGGCAACCCCTGTAATACCGCTGGAATAGATATGACCTGGTTGATAAAAGAAATTGACGGCAATTGATGCCAATAATGCATAGACGACAGAAAAGGATAATTTACTCGCATAGTCTGGGTGTGGGAGCCATTTAAATAGGGGATTCATTGCATTTTGCAGCCTCGCTTTTGTGATTTTGGTCTTATTATACGTCAGCAAACAAAAAAAGAAATGAACAATGAAAGAAATCGACAAATTCTCATGAAATATATTCATTCCTTCATCAGTTTCTGATTCATTACTCATTTCTTCAAATCATTTTTGTCTATTCGTCTTCTTCAACTGTTGTGACATCGATACTCAAGTCAAACAATTGCATTGGTGATACGGTACTTGGCGCTTGTGACATTGGGTCTGCAGCTTTCCCATTTTTTGGAAAGGCGATGACTTCGCGGATGTTGTCTTCTCCTGCCAACAACATCGCCAAGCGATCCAACCCTAAAGCGATACCGCCATGTGGTGGGAAGCCATAATCTAATGCATCTAACAAGAAACCAAATTGTGCTTGCATTTCACGTCGGGAGAAACCTAATGTTTCAAACATTTGCTCTTGCACAGCCCGGTCATGGATCCGCAAAGAACCGCCGCCTAATTCGTAGCCATTCAAGACAATATCATACGCCTCAGCATATACTTTTGCAGGATCAGTCGCCAATAATGGGATATCACGCTCTTTTGGCAATGTGAATGGATGATGGGCTGAAACAAAACGACCCGCTTCATCATCATACTCAAATTGCGGCCAATCAGTGACCCATAAGAAATTAAATTTGCTTTCATCGATCAAACCAAGTTCTTTGCCCAGTTTATTACGGATCGCGCCTAGGGTCGCTGATACCACAGCAAAAGAATCAGCACCGAACATCAAAATGTCCCCAACTTCAGCATTGGCAGCGGCAATGATCTCGTCAGTAACTTCAGTCAAGAATTTTGCGATTGGCCCTTTCAGCCCATCAGCTTCCACTTTGACCCAAGCCAAACCTTTCGCCCCAAACTGGCCTGCATAATGACCTAAGTTGTCCATATCTTTACGAGAATATTTGTCCGCAGCACCCTTCGCATTCAAGACTTTCACAACGCCGCCTTTTTCAAGCGCCATTTGGAAGACTTTGAAGTCCACCGCTTTGACAACGTCAGACAAATCGATCAATTCCATCTCAAAACGGGTATCTGGTTTGTCACTGCCGTAACGGCTCATTGCTTCATCATATGTGATTCGTGGGAAAGGCAATGTCACGTCTAGCCCTTTGACTTCTCGCATGACTTTTGCCAGCATTTCTTCTGTATACGTTTGGATTTCTTCCGCAGTTAAGAAGGTTGTTTCGATATCGACTTGCGTAAATTCTGGTTGACGGTCGCCACGCAAATCTTCGTCACGGAAGCAGCGTACGATTTGGTAGTACCGATCAAAGCCTGCCCCCATCAATAATTGTTTGAAAATTTGTGGTGATTGCGGCAACGCATAAAAATGGCCTGGATGGACCCTTGAAGGCACCAAATAGTCCCGGGCACCTTCTGGCGTTGATTTTGCTAAATAAGGCGTTTCGATATCCAAAAAGTCGTGATTGTCTAAGAAATTGCGGATCGACTGTGTCGTCTTCGCCCGCATCACGATATTTTGGGTCATTTTCGGCCGACGCAAATCTAAATAACGGTACTTCATGCGAATTTCGTCGCTGACGGTTTGGTCATCTTCAATCAAGAACGTCGGTGTTTTGGCTGTGTTCAAGATCGTGATATCGGTGATCATCACTTCATATTGTCCAGTAACCATTTTCGGATTGATTGCTTCTGGCGCCCGATTGATCACTTCACCAGTGACTTCTAATACGTATTCACTGCGGCATTTATCTGCAATTTCCCATGCTTCTTTTGATACTTCTGGATTAAAGACGATTTGAACGATCCCTTCACGATCGCGTAAGTCAATAAAGATGACGCCCCCTAGATCCCGACGCTTTTGGACCCAGCCTTTCAGTGTGATCGTTTGATTTAATTGGGCGTCAGATACGCGCCCGCAATATACTGTACGTTTACTCATTTTTCTTCTCCTTGTTCGATCATAGTCGTGGTCATTTCGTCATAGATTTCATCGAAATGATCATAAAGTGCTGCCAGCGGAAATTGTTTTTCTACTCGACTAGCCATTGATTTGATATTGATGACTTGTTGTGCCAACTCGGTTTCACCTAAAGTCAGCACCAACTGTGCCCCTTGTTTATCAGCGGATTTGAATTGTGCTTTGGCCTTGCGATCCATAAAGTCCCGATCAGCCGAAAAACCAAAGTTGCGAATGGCTTGCACGACTTTCAATGCTTCTATATTGGTTTCTTGTCCTAAACCAACGACATACGCATCTAGTTGATTCAATGCAGGGATCACGACTTCTTCTGCTTCTAGCGTTAACAATAAACGTTCCATCCCTAAAGCAAAACCAAAACCTGGTGTGGCTGGTCCACCTAGCTCTTCTACCAAATGATTATAGCGGCCACCAGCACAAATCGTAGCTTGTGCGCCCATCTTTGGTGCATCACTCATGATTTCAAAAATCGTGTGGGTATAATAATCCAACCCGCGAACCATCGTCGCATCAACTTCATAAGCAACCCCTAAAGCATCCAACATGGTCGTCACTGTGTCAAAGTGGGCTTTTGCCTCTGGCGTCAAATAATCCAAAATAGATGGGGCATCGGCGACAAATTTTTGATCGCGCTTGTCCTTGCTATCTAAAACCCGTAATGGATTTTCATGGAGGCGGCGTTTTGAGTCTTCACTCAATTCTGCTTCATGCGGCATCAAGTAATCGATCAATGCTTGACGATAATTTTGGCGGGTTTCTTTGTCTCCCAATGAATTGATGACTAAGCGCAATTGATTCAAGCCAAGTTGGCGGTAAAAGTCCATGGCCATGGCCATCGTTTCAGCATCCGTTGCGGGATTCGCTGAACCAAAGACTTCGACACCGATTTGATGAAATTGGCGCAAACGGCCCTTTTGCGGCCGTTCATAGCGAAACATCGGTCCCATATAGAATACTTTATACGGTTTGGTGTATTCCGGTCCAAATAGTTTGTTTTCCACATAAGAACGGGCGATCGGTGCTGTACCTTCTGGCCGCAATGTAATATGGCGCTCCCCTTTGTCGTGGAAGTCATACATTTCTTTCGATACAATATCAGTCGTATCCCCGACACTGCGGGCAATCACTTCAAAGTGTTCAAAGATTGGTGTGCGGATTTCATTAAATTGATAGTCACGAAAGACCAACCGTGCCGTTTCTTCCAGAAACTGCCATTTCTCCGATTCACCGGGTAAAATATCATTGGTCCCTTTTGGACGTTGGTAACTCATGCTCGTTCATCCTCCTATTGTTTGGGTCTTGCTCGTCATATACCTTCTGGCTGCTGCTCTATATGTATTGCTTTCTTGTCCGTACTGCTTGACAACAAAAAACCCGCCCTTGTTTGTTCACAAGGGCGAGTTATCACACGCGGTACCACCTAAATTCGAGAAATTGCTTTCTCCTCATCACGATTAACGCTCGGTCACGGAACAGCTTTGCTTCTGTTCATCTCCAGATTGTCTTTCCTTTGTTTGCTCCTTCACTGCTTTCAGCCATGGCAGTTCTCTCTTTTAAGGGGGAAAATCAAAGTACTCGATCCTTCATCGATAATAGATATTATCTATAAACTACAAGAAACAAGGTGAAATGTCAAGATTTTTCAAGATTTTTTCAAACCTTTTGATCGCATATTTTCAGCCTTTTTTGTAAATAGTGGACGCGGTGATCATTCCATTGTACCAAGTAAACAATGCGCGCCAAGTTTGCTTTGCTTTTCGTTCAAATTGGGTTATGCTGAGTAACAACCACAGCTAAAAAAAGGAGTCTGATTATGTCTTTATATCCTGGCTATATCCGCAAACCCCATTATTACGAAACCGATCAAATGGCCATCATTCACCACAGCAACTATATCCGCTGGTTCGAGGAAGCCCGTGTCGAACTTTTGGCTTATTTAGATTTGCCGTATCATACGATTGAATCAGTAGGCCTGATTGTCCCCGTTTTGGGTGTGTCTGCGCAATATAAACAAATGATTCACTATGAAGACGAAGTTTTGATCAAGGTATTGGTCGATAAGTACACAGGTACACGTTTGGATTTCCGCTATGAAATCTCTAAAACCAGCGATGGGCAATTAACGACGATCGGTACTTCTCAACATTGCTTCTTAGCCAAAGAGACCAACCGTCTGGTACAGTTAAAGCGCCAATTCCCTGAGATCCATCAACGCTTTGCTGACTATGCTGCCCTGTCTGAAACTACGGCAAAAGAGGCCTGACCGAGGCATTATACTTGCTTTTTGAAACTGCTTTCGTATAATCAAAGGTAATTTCAGGGAAGGAAGATGGCGATGTACGTTATCAAAGTTTTGCATGGGTACATAGGCAAAGATGGTCGTCGCACACGTGAAAAAATTCCAGACAAATTATGGGTCTTTGAAGATCGGCAACAGTCCGAAGCATTTGCAGCTAAAATTGGTGGTCGCGTCAAACCGTTGAAAGAAGTCAAACAACATACGTAAACAAACAGCAGCTAGATTCTTTTATCAAAGAATCTAGCTGCTGTTTTTTATCTTCAAAGCGTTTAGTCATCTATTTCCGTTTCTAAGACTTCGCCAGTTTGGGCATTGATTTTGACATTGGTTTTGGTATTTCCCTCTTGCACTTTGACTTCCCAATACGTCACATTCATTTCTTTATCCAGATCCCAATCTGTGGCTTCACCGCCACCCACTTCTTGGACAGCGATATCGGATATTTCAGTCAAGGACAGTAAGTCTTGCGTGTTTAGTTGATCTTCTGCCTTTTTCACGCCATTTTGCTCATCTGCATCTAGCTTTTCTGTCCGCGCATCAGAAACCACTTTGGTTTCTGCATCGATCGTTAATTCATATTCGTTGTTATCGTCTACACCTTCGATTTTATAGAAGTAATTGCCGAAAGTCGTATCCAATTCCAAAGAAGTGACGACGGCATCTGGATGCGTATCTTGAAAGATTTGTATAGCTTCTTCCACAGTCACTGAAGGCAATTCCCCTGTCGCATATGCCGTCTCCCCGCTGGCGCTTTGCTCGGTTGAAGCTGTGGCAGACATTGCCATTGACGCACTGCTTTCAGTGCTTTGTGCTGAGCTGCTTTGCGTCGTGTTTTGGGTACATCCAGCCAATAATCCGAGAAAGGCAATCCCCATAAAAATCGTTGTTTTCTTCATTTGATGTTTCCTCCTATAAGCTTTCTTGTTTGTATCTTTAGCATACCAAGTACGCGATCAAAAAGAATCAAAAATGCTTGAAGGTTAGATGAAGAAATGTTCATTTATTCTTTACTCAAAGGAAAAAAACCGTAAACACACTTCCCTGCGCTTGATTGTCCGCCACAGTGATCGTTGCGTGGTATTGATCAGCAATTTGCTTGACCAACGCTAAACCAATCCCTGAACCGGCGATCTCACTTGATCGAGAATCCTCTACACGATAAAAGCGATCAAAGATCCGCTCTTTCTTATCATCAGGAATCCCTATGCCTTGATCCGCCACTGTCAAACATACCTGACTGCCTTGTTGACAAAAGCGCACATGGATCATCCCATCATCTGGGGAATATTTGGCTGCATTTTCCAGCAGATTTTGCGCAATTTGTTGAAAATCGGTTTTTACACCTTGCATCAGCAGTGGCTCGTCAATCGTATAATCGATGGTTTGCGGACTTATGATCGCTTGTTTTTCGCATATTTCTCGGATCAGCTGGCCAACATTCAACGTTGCTGTCTGCCTCTTCACTTGTTGCCTGTCCATATCCAGTAATTGATTGCTTAAGCCCTCTAAGCGTTTGGATTCTTTATCGATAAAGGCTAGAGAGGATGGAATGATCTCCGGATGTGCCTCACTACGGCGCTGAATCAGTTGAACGTGTCCGCGAATCGCCGCTAAAGGTGTGCGCAATTCGTGCGATGCATCAGCGATAAACTGCTTTTCACGGGCGATCGTTTCCCGCTGGTCTTTCAGCAATTGATTGAAAGAAACAGCGACTGATTGAATCTCAACAGGTTCGTCTACCACTGTTAATTCTCCTTGCCCGCCCGACTCGATCGCTGTGATTTCACTGGCCATCAAGGTCAATTTTCGACTCCATTTGCCTACTCGCCAATATATCAACAGACTGCCGATCACAACCGCGGCAAGATTCAATAAGCTGCTGATCCACAACAACCCATAGGCCAATTCCACACTAGCTTCTGCATTCAACGCGACGGTGACTTGGTCTCCATTGATGCTTTCCGATTTCGAAAAATAAACACCTTTTTCACTAAAGACCACGCCTTCTAGCAAAGGCGTGATCTTGCCTGCAGCCAATGCAGAGAACACTTCCTGCCCCTCTTGGGATACGTAGACTGTGCCATCTGGCTGTTGTACCCGCAATGCATTTTCTTCATCTGCAGATACATAAGCATCGATCAAGGACGACCATCCGCTTGTTGCAGCATGCCCTTTTTCAATAGCCTCAAAAACATTGTCTGTTTGATCCTCGATTCGCTCATACAAGAAGCCAATCGACAGGACTATAAACACAACATTGAAAAACAGCATCACTGCACCCAGCAGCAGCGAAAACTGCCGTGTCAGCTGAAACTGGGCGGTATGTCTCCACAGCCTCTTTTTGCTATTGCTCATTTCCTGCCCTCAAAACATAGCCCACACCACGGACAGTTTCAATGACCTCTCCTGTGATGTGTACAGCCAGTTTGTTGCGTAGTGTCCGAATGTAGACATCTACTACATTGGTTTGCCCGTCATAGTGATACCCCCAGATCTCATTCAATAAATCATCTCGGGTTTTGACAATGCCTGGTTCTTTCATTAATTCATATAAGATGCCAAATTCCTTTGGGGTCAGTTCAATGCGTTCATCCTTGATCGTGACCAAATGTTTCGCCGCATCTAAGTGCAACCCACCAGCCGTCCATTGGGTTTGGCTGCTGTGCTGCAATTGTGCCATTTTCGCTATGCGCCGTTCAATCACACGAATTCGTGCAAACAGTTCTTCGATATCAAAAGGTTTGGTCAGATAATCATCTAAGCCGACATCGAGTCCTGTCACAATATCCGCCGTTTGGTTTCGCGCTGTCATCATGATGATTGGCACCTCACTGTTTTTTCGTATCCGGCGCGCAACAGTCATGCCATCGTAAATAGGCAGCATCCAATCCAATAAAATCAAATCTATCGAAGACACCTCTTCTTGAAACATCGTCAATGCTGCTTGACCGTCTTTGGCCCACAGCGTCTGATATCCCTCAAAATGCAGTTCTTGTTGGATAAAACTAGCTAAACTTTCTTCGTCTTCTACAATCAAGATTTTGAAAGCCATATGATCCCTCCTAACGCTCTCTTTTGTTCTATCTTAACGGATAATCTTTCTTGCCGCTAATCGATTGTGCCAAAATTTGATGAAGATTTTTTCATATAGCGATCGAATCACAGAAAAAAACCGTTCCCTCTGCAACAGGAACGGTCTATCAGATTGATCTTTACTCATCATCTGCCAACATACCTTCGGCCAAGCGAATTACCTGCGGACAGGTTCTTCGCAGAAATTCTTGATCGTGGCTGATCACTATAAGCAAGTCCACTTCTTTGGCAACTTGCTGAAGTAACGTACTGACGGCTTCCATTTGCCGCAGATCCAATCCGCTGGTAGGTTCATCAAAAAACAAGAAACGTTTTCCTGATAACAAGGCACTGCCAATAGCCACTCGCTGTTTTTCGCCGCCAGATAAACTTTGCGGGTGACGTTGCAGCAATGCAGACAAATCCAGCAAAGCAACGATTCTTTCGAAGTCCGCCTGTTTCTCAGCTTTTATCAGCAACTCTTTTTCTACGGTCTCAAAAAACAACTGTAAATTGACATCTTGCATCACCAGAAAGCTATTTTGCAACAATTGTTTTTGCGAAATTGCTTGTCCATTTATATGAAAGGCAGTTTTTGACGCCTTCTTTAACCCTGATAATACTTGAACCAATGTTGATTTTCCCGCTCCATTGGGTCCTGTAATGCCGATTGCTTGTTTCATCGGTAAGGTTAACGCAGGGATCGAAACAGCCCAAGGACGGGGCGCTTTTTTTCTGGTTTGTTTGATCTTCAACCCTGTGATCACCAACGCTTCATTTTTTTCTGTATCACTGTATCCACCCTCATTAAAATCTACAGGTTCTTGCAGCTGCCTTAACCCCAGATCATGGATCATCTGCGAACTAAAGGAGAGGATTTCATTTGCTGGAAAAAGCTTTTTGATCTGTCCTTCTTCAAGTAAACAATAGCGATCCGCTAATCCAGTCAGATACGCCAAGCGATGCTCCGCGATCACGATGGTTTTTCCTTGCTGCTTCAAGGCAATCAATGCATCAACCAACTTCGCCAATGCCACATCATCCAGATTACTTGAAGGTTCATCCAATAAGAATACATCGTGGGGTAGCATCGCAGCCGCAGCCAATGCCACAAGCTGCTGTTCGCCTCCAGATAAATCAAAGACACTAGCAGATAGTAAATGGGCAATCGCAAATCGTGCTGCCGTTTCCTTGATTCGCTGCCGAATCAAATGAGGGGCAATGCCGGCATTTTCCATTGAGAAGGCCAATTCAGCATAAACATCTGTGGTGAAAAACTGGGTCTTCGGATTTTGAAAAACGACCCCAATTTTTTGGGCATAGGCTGAAAAATCAGCTACCGGCAACGAGATAGCATCCACTTGGATCACACCGCTGACCGTTGCTGGATACAACTCTGGAATCAAGCCATTCAATACATTTAAGATCGTTGATTTACCGCTCCCGCTGGCACCGCACAAGACGATCACTTCGCCAGAGGGAATCATCACGGAAACATCTGTCAAAACAGCTCTTTTTTCTCGTATCACCTGAACATTTGCCAATCGAATCACGTAAGCCACACCCCTCCCAATAAAAAGCCGCAAAGGACCAACAAGACAAACGCATCACGCCATTGCAACTTTTGATCGTAGACAGTTGTATGCCGCGTGTCTGTCGCCAGCCCCCGCACCAATGCAGTGGCAGATAATTCAGTAGCGGTCTTTTCCGCAGACATCAGCAACGGAATCAACAGATATTCCAGGGATTGGATGGGATGCAAGAACAACGAAGCGCCATTCATGCCAATTCCCCGAAAGCGCATTGCTTGCCGGATCCGTTTAAAATCTTGGATCAATGTTGGGAAAAAGCGAAACAATACCGCCAATGGAACCAACAATACGTTGGGTATGTGGATTTTTTGCAAAGCCGCCATCCATTCGCTATTTCTCGTGCCGCTGACTGCGAAGACTGCTGCCATGATCGTGGGCAGCAACCGCCGATAACCGACCGAAAAGAAATCAAGGATGAATACCCACAGATGATCACCTTGGGCAAACAATCGCTGGTCCGTCCAAGTCAAAAACAGAAACAATAGATACAATGCGAGCCCTTTTTTCCAAAAACCACTCCATACAAATAGCAGGAAGAGACATGTCACGAATAGACATTCCTCTTCCCAGCCAACAGGGATCATCATTGTAAAACTAGCGCAAAGAATCACGGCTAATTTGGTACGGGGGTCAAAAACTGATTTATTCACCACAAGTCATCCTTTTTATTCTTGATCGGCAGGGCGAAAATGCTTGTCATATAACCGGCTGCCTATAAATAATCCCACAATGGCGCCTATCAAAACAGCCACTGCACAGAACACAAACATCGCCGTCGTCGTATGAGCAAAGACCCCATTGATGTAGGCCTCATCTTTTCCTCGGGCAATCAAAGAATCTATATAAGCATTCTTCATCAGCCATAACGGCAAAATCGGTCCCATCAAGCCAAAACTAAACACAATATAACTGACCATCACCTTGACTTGTGCCGCCAATTTTGTACGATAGAGAATCAAGTCTGCAGCAAGTGCGCACAGCATATTGGGTAAAAATGCCAATGGAAAGTGACCTGAAATCAAAAAAAAGAGCCCGACAACGGTACCCATAATGGTGATAGCGCCAAATTTTGGTACTTTGTTCAATAAAATAAGATAAATCACACCAGAAAATAATGCCGATACTGCAGGAATAAATAAATTATGAAAACCAGGGATCACGAATCTTAAGATCAATAAACAGACACTCATCAATAGAAAGTAAATAGCCGTATAAATCCCAATTGCAATCAAATCTTGTACCTTTAACTTCTTCACTGTTGATACGCTCCTTTTGTTGAACAGAGAGGATGTACAACCATTTGCCTCACTCTGTCCCTTACGCAAATTCTTTGTTACAAAGTTTGAGTATAGCATAAATGGCACCACAAACAGATGAAATATGCTCGCAAGGAGGCACGCCGCTCCTTGCGATTGCTTTTTTATCCTCTTCTCACTCTTTTTACGGCATGCATTATTGATCAATAAGCGGAAGATTGATAGGCACCGACATCGATTTGATCCGCTACAACCCGTGGATTCCCTGCAAAATCACTTACAGATATTAAGATTATTCCTACAGCGTACAGCGCAACACATATTTTATAACGGCTCGTGATACATAACTTCTTTGCCATTAGATAAAGCATATTCTATTTCCTGTCTCGTACTGTTGTCAATATAGCCAGATATATTGACAACATAAATTGCGTCACTAATCGCTATTTTCTTCCTGTGACTTTTTGCCAAAGTAGCAATATCTATTGAACTATAGGTCTTCCCAGATACATTGTAGCTACATTGAATAACTGCAAACCCCTGTAACAACTCTAACTCTTCTGTTATTCTCAACATTTGTTCCGCGTATCTCATACTTCCACAAATTGTAACAACTTTAATTCCCATCTAAAAACTCCTTTAACATATTCAAAAGCTCAAAGACAAAATCCAATTTAACCCACTGACTTTTTTTGGGCGCGGAAAAATGGCATTATAAAAATAGGCAAACTTTTCGCACGAAAATACGCCATCTATGGAAAGTTCTAGCGTCGTGCGTTTAATATTCATAATTTTTTTCTACCAATCTTTAATTTTAAAATAGCTCGAACGCATATCATTTACTTTAATAAAAATTGAAATTTTTTGAATAATATCATTTTAATTTTCTTTTCAAAATCGATTCATCTTTTCTACTCTCGTCTATCCTAATATGTTCTATTACTTTCTTTTCTGTTTCTGGAGTCCAATATATTTTTAAATTCTTTTTAGTCCTTGTAATAGCTGTATACAAGATATTATGCGTTATTAATTCGTCAATTTCATCAGTTATTATTAATTTTACCGAATTAAATTCTAAGCCTTGAGCTTTATGAATAGAAATAGCATAAGCTATTTGGAATGGAACAACTGTATCATCACTATCATTATCATTATCACTCATATTTGGATACTTATAAACACTTAATCGAACTATTGAGCTATTTTTGGTTGATGAAATCAATTCCAGATCTAAATTTACAATATCCATCTCATTAATTACCGTTTCTATCTCAATATCAAAAATAATTTCAGTATCTAATTTCTCAATATTAGAAATTTTACCTTTTAAATTATTGAACAGTAATGGAGAAAATCTTGATGTTTCATTAAATAGCACAGGGTCACCAATTTTATATGATACAACTCCCCAATTCACTGGTTTATTAGGGTTATTGCTTTGCAGAAAACAATTGATATTATTTATTCCGTATAAACCATCATAATTTAAACACAAAATTATTTCATCTAAATCATCAGTTAAAAATACACTTTCATCTAGTCTAACGGAGTAATTATTCGCAGTTAGATATTCAATTAAATCATCTTCATTTTTTCTTACTTTTGTCCATAAGTTTAATAAAGGCTTATCTTTTGTTCTATAAGGTTCTGTCAATTCAAACACAGAAGTTCTTAACACATTAGTCTTTGCTAATTTAAACCAGTTTCCAAAAGTAATTGATTCAATTTGATAAATATCACCTACAAGGATTAACAATTTAAAATCTGCCTTCGATAAAATTTTATTCATATCAGAATTACTAACAGTACTACACTCGTCTATTATCAATAAATCACAAACTTGTTTCTCTTTGCTATATAAATATTTTGCAATAGTTTTAAATTCACAATTAGGAGCAGAAACTTTCCTTTTCAGATTATCGACTGCCGGATTTGTATTAGCTAAAAGTAATTTTTTTTGAAGTCCAAAAAAAATACTAACATGGTTAATCATTGTTGATTTCCCTGTACCTGCTGCACCATAAATTAAAGACACCTTAGAATTAGAAAACATCGTCTTCAAAATTTCCTTTTTATCTTTACAATCAATAATGTAGCTTCCTGTGTTTAGCCAAGATTCAACTGAGTTTTCATAACTCTCTATTCCTTCTTTCGAAATTTCTTTTAATTTCTCTAATATATTAATAACATCATCTTCAAAACCTTTGATATAGTAGTTTTTCCCAACATTGCCTATTCCTCTAGTTTTCCTATGCTTCCAATATAAATTGGAATTATACTTCTCTATCAACAAATGGATATCCTCAAAAGATTCAAGTTCATCGATTGAAGTGTATAGTTTACCATTAGTTTGAGAATTGATTTGAATTTTTCTAGCTAATAGCTCATGTTCTCTACCATTTGTATCTATGCACCATAATAAGTCATATATCTTAGGATTATGACCTATTAGTGAACTTACAAATGGCATTTCATCAAAAGGTATACATCCATATTCTACTCTCAAATTTGATAATCTTTCACAATAATTTCCATAGATATTTTTTTGCAACTTCATAATTTTATTATTTAAATTGTAAGAAAGATACCTTAGCATATTACATCCAGGACGATTATTAAGGATGATTTCTCTACATGTATCAAGCGTTTTAAATAAATAGACTTGTTTTGATTTGGAAGTCACATATTTTTTTACTTTTTCGTAACTACTCGTCTCTAATAAAAGAATATCTAATATATTAAATCTACTTTTTTTTATGAATTTCATTAACCTTCTGTATTCATTATGATTTGATTGAATTTGCGTGGAATTATTTAAAATTTGTGAAAAAACATTTAATTCACATGGACGAATTGAAACTTCCCAGTCATTAATAATAAGAATTGGCATATGTTTACCATACATACTTACTGTGTCATGCTTAATTGATAATTTCACAGCATAATTTGATAGGATGTCTTGGTTAGTGAACGCAATATTTCTTTCAAATTTACTTGTTTTGTCATTTGCTTCCCTAAATGTAATTTCATAGTAAATTTCATTATCAATAAAAAAAGGTTTTGTCTTCTGTATATAGTATCTATCCTCAGATATTTCAGAGACATATGTCATTTCTAATTTATCAACTATTTTTTCATAATAATCACTCAACTGATTATCTAAATTAACTGGAAACTTATCAATATTTGAAAGAACATTTAAATTAAAATCTATTTTCAAATTTTTTTTTATTTTCAAAAGATATTCATAATACTTTAGCATTAGTCGCTCAGAGTTTTCTTCACTCATCGTATAATGTGAAGCAGATTTTTGAAGCATTTGATGAAATTTATTTAAAAAATACAATTTAGAATTACCTTTAATAAATTTCAACCCCTGATTAATCTCATTAAATTTTTCCTCTGGGATGCCGCTTATGTCTCCACTAATTGAATGAACGAAGTACTTTATTGAAATATGTTCTACAAAATTTCTCAATTGTGCTAATATATTTTGAGATAAGTACCCTCTATCATCATGATTTCTCTCAATGTTCTTACATATATTTTTATCAATGTCTAGTATAGCTATATCAATCTTCTTCAAAAAAACATCATCCTTTCATACTTAAACTATTTTAAACATATTAGTATGAGTAATTTTATCACAATAATATTCATCCACTTAATTAAATGAGAAAGCACTTTCTACTTAAGCCATTACACTCAGTATTAATAACAACGTTTCACTAGTAGTATCTAAAGTATTGATATTCAAAATCTTCAATAAACACTCCCACAAGATCGGGTAGCGCTTTCAATTATCTGTAAATTGAAATAAAATCTAATACATTTCTTGAGAACCGACTAATACTTTTCACAATAATCAAATCAATCTTATTTGATCGGCAATCATTCAACATACGATTAAAATGTTCTCTTTTTTTTATAGTAGTACCTGATGCTCCTCTATCCGCATAAATATCGACAAATTCCCATTCTGGATTTAACAGTATTTTTTCCGTATACGATTGGATTTGTAGTTCGAAACTACCGGATTGGGTTTCATCATACGTACTTAATCTGCAATATGCACCTACTCTTTTTTTCTGTATAGAAGAATTAGATATTTTTGCAGGAATAACTTCTACTTCACGATTATTACTAAACGCTTCTTGTATCTTCTTCTGTTGGTTAGTTAACTTCTGCTCCTCTCTAAAATCAATTTTCTTCACGATTTTCACATCCTTGATTGAAAAAATTTCACCTTATTATACTAATATCCTTAGTATCTTTCCATTCCCACCATAAATAATTTAATTAATTTGAATTTCTTACCGCAAAAAAATAATCTAACCGCACTTAGAAAATAATCAAGAAAATTCATTGATTAATCAACTTATTCTATTAGTTTAAAAAAATGCTCAATTATTGATGTTTACAAGTTTTTTTATCAAACTCGTTCGAATTTGATATAGTTTCATCTGAAATAAAGAACTAAAAAACTTTAATTCTAATATCAATAAACAAGATATCTAATCTAGTATTTACCTATCTAAAGAATTAAACCTTTTCCTCTGATATCTTAAAACTCCACTGTCTCCGATAACATATAATTTGTATTTACCATGTCCTACCCTAAATTCTATTCTCTCTCCATTTTCAAGTTCAAATAGAAGAAAATAAGTAATTGATTGATTAGAAATCCCATTTGCATCAACATTACTACTACTTCTCATGCTTTTATCCACTAATGTGGCAGGAATTGAGACTTCTGGTGTAGATTCATTTTTTAGAAACTCGACAATTTGAAATAAGATAATTGCTATGAAAATAAATACAAATAAAGTAAATAGAAAATCCATGAAATACAGCCCTTTCAATTTATCTAATTCAAAATTTTACAAATATAATCAAAAAATTATGTTGTTTATTATATTATACATTATTTAAGTTACAAATTTCTATCTCAGAAAAATAATCAAACTACACTTAGAAAATGACCATCATAAAATGACTTATTTACGCCTTCTTTTATTCGTTTACAAAAATACTCAATTATTGATATTTAAAAGGTTTTGGTCTCAAACTCGTTCAAATTTGATAGGTTTTCATCAATTTGTGAGGAATTATATTATAACTTGAATTTGAGATGTTAACGACAGAGATAAAATGTAGGAAAGGGAGTGCGGACATAATCCTGGACCAAAAAAGAATTCAGGAGGAATGTTCGCATGTTTTCCCACGAATAACGTGTAAAAAAGCCATTCAGTTATTTTTAAAGTACGATTGTTCCTATGCTATTACTATTCGTGAATTAGGCCATCCGTCCGTTGGCGCACTTCGCAAATGATACAAGGAATATTTTATATCTGGAGCGCTTCATATAGAACACCGAAAAAAATCAAAATATTCTGAAGAACAAAAACGAATAGCTGTAAATCATTATTTTGAATATAGATAGTGCTATTCAAGGACGATTCGATTGCTTGGTTACCCTAATCGAGAGTCTTTACGGCAATGGTGTGAAGAACTAGCGCCTAGGGCTTAAAAACTTCGGAAAAGTGCAGTAATGTTAATCCAAGATCAAAAAGATGACGTCTTCAAAAAATTCTATGCGCCTCAAACCAACAGAAAAATCTTAGCTGAATCCGAAGGCATCAGTAGAGTCACTCTGTATCAATGGAAAGACATGTATCTTGAAAGTGGTTTTCCACTGCGTATGACCCAAGAAGAACAAAAAGAGTTACTGTTAACGGAATTCGAAGAATTACAAAAACAAGTACACCAATGCAACTCGAGAAGGCATTACTTGAAGGAACTACTGAACTACTAAAAAAAGAAGAAGACATCCATCTCCTTCAATTGACAAATCAGGAAAAGACACGATTGATTGATGCCTTAAGAAATCAATTTAAATTAAATGAACTTCTTCAATAGCTTCATTTGTCTAAAAACAGCTATTTTAATCAGAAACATGTAAGTGATAAATCAGATAAATATGTTGAATAATATCAATTGATTGTGACTATTTTCAACAGTAACTTCTGCGCTTATGGTTACCGCAGAATTCATCAAGAACTAAAGAATATGGGAAAATTCTTTCTGAAAAAGTTGTACGGATGTTGATGATCGTGGAAAATCTAATCATTATATTTTCCAAGCAAAAAAAAACTCTTCCTATGTTGGTGAGATCAGTACTGCACAACCAAACTTATTGAATCGGAATTTTAAAGCGACAAAACCTAATGAAAAATGGTTGACTGATATTACTAAAATCAAAATCCCGGCAGAAAAAGTTTATTTGTCGCCAATTGTTGATTATTATGATGGAGCTATTATTAGTTGGACAATTGTTCCTTCTGATCGCGGGGCTCATTATAGATGGCCCGGTTGGATTGAAAGAATGAACAAAACAAATGTGCCACGTTCCATGTCAAAAAAAGGTTGCTCACCAGATAACGCTGCGTGTGAAGGCTTCTTTGGAAGATTAAAGAATGCAATGTTTTACCAACGGGACTAGAAAAACACCTCAATGAATCAATTTATGGATCATTTGGATGACTACATCCAGTGGTATAATAATCATCGGAACAAGTTATCTTTAGGAGGACTAAGTCCTATTTAATATCGGAAGAAACAGGAATGTAATTGTTGAAAAAGGTCCATAAAAGCATCCGCACCCCTTTTCCTACATTTTATCGCTGTCGTTAACACTACCGTATCTTCTTCAACTTTCGTGCCAGAATTTATATTATGCAAGGACTTATTTTTACAACAAAAATTAAATCCCGCTAAACAATCTGTTTAACTGGATCAGACTTAATTTTTCAACTGAATTTATCTCTACCAACACTAAATGTCGAAGAGCCACAAAAACCCCCGCTCAATGAGTGGGGGTTAACGTTGTTACCAACGATTGATTATTTGTTTAAAGCGTCTTTTGCTTGGTCAGCCAATGCAGTAAATGCTGTTGCATCGTTTACAGCCAAGTCAGCTAACATTTTACGGTTGATGTCGATTTCAGCTAATTTCAAGCCGTGCATCAATTTTGAGTAGCTTAAGCCATTCATACGAGCCGCTGCGTTGATACGCGCGATCCATAATTTACGGAAGTCGCGTTTCTTTTGACGACGATCGCGATATGCGTAACTGTATGATTTCATTACTTGTTCTTTTGCTGTTTTAAATAAAGTGTGTTTAGAACCGTAGTAACCTTTTGCTAATTTAAGCACTTTTTTACGACGTTTACGAGTTACTGTTCCACCTTTAACACGTGCCATGTATAATTCCTCCTAATTTGAAAATCACTCATTATTTGTTGACGTAAAGACTGGTGACGCAATTATTTCATGCGTGCTAATTGTTGACGGATACGTTTGTAATCGCCAGCTGAAACCATTGAAGCTTTACGCAATTGACGACGTTGTTTTTTTGTTTTGCCGTGGAAACGGTGACTAGTAAATGCACGGAAGCGTTTCAATCCGCCGCCGCCAGTACGTTTGACGCGTTTTGCTAATCCGCGGTGTGTTTTTTGTTTTGGCATAACTAATTTCCTCCTCAAAATCTTTCGTTATCTGACTTTAAACTGAAACTCAGTGAGTCATTATTTATCGTTTTTTGGTGCTAATACTAAGAACATACTGCGGCCGTCCATTTTGGGCTTTTGCTCAACGGTTGCCAAATCAGTTGTTTCCTCAGCTAAACGATCCAACACTTTCTGACCAATTTCTTTATGGGTAATGGCACGGCCTTTGAAACGGATAGAAGCTTTCACTTTATCACCTTTTTCAAGGAATTTACGTGCATTACGCAATTTTGTGTTGAAATCATTCACATCGATCGTTGGACTTAAACGAACCTCTTTGATACTGATTACTTTTTGTTTCTTACGCGCTTCGCGGTCTTTCTTTTGTTGCTCGAAACGGTATTTTCCGTAATCCATAATTCTTGCTACTGGCGGTTTTGCATTTGGTGCCACCAATACCACGTCAAGGTTTGCTCGTTCTGCAATTTGTAATGCTTCAGCTTTACTCTTTACACCAAGTTGTTCGCCGTTTTGATCAATCAAACGCAATTCACGTGCACGAATGCCGTCGTTTACCATCATATCCTTTGCTATGGTCATTCACCTCCGAGTTTTTTGAGAGAAAGAAAAGCTTGTCGATTCGAAATCAGACAATAAAAAAAACGAGTTCTTCACGAACCCGCACGTATTCCATACAAATAAATGATTGGAATCCTATTCTGCCCAGCAAGATCATCACTCAGGCGAGAAGCGGGTGCTTCTACTTTTATTTCTCAACTCTTATAGTATATAGTCTTCCACACCACTTGTCAATGTTTTTACACAAAAAAACCGAGGCACTTCGCCTCGGCTCTTAAGATTATTCAGCTTTCAATGCAGCCATTGTAATGTAGTTGTATGGTTGGTTGAAATGCGGTAAGAAGAAAATGTCTAGTAATTTCATCTTGTCGATGGTCACGCCTTCTTCGATCGCCAATGAGAACATGTGGATACCCATCGCAATTTCAGATGTGCGTGATGCCATTTGTGCCCCTACGACGCGACGAGAGTCTTCTTCATAAACGATCCGGATCTTCACTGTCGCATTTTCTTTCATGAAGCCTGGTTTTTGTGTATCTTCATAGTCTGAATATTTCACTTTCAACCCATTGCGTTCAGCTGCTTCCACAGATAAACCAGTTGAAACCATGTTATAACCGAAAATTGAAATACCGTTTGAACCTTGAACGCCTGTTGATTCTAATGAAGTGCCGCCAATGTTATGGGCAGCAACGATTCCTGAACGAACCGCATTGGTTGCCAATGCAATATAAGTTGTTTGTTGTAAAGCATTTGAGTAAACTGTCGCACAGTCACCCACTGCATATACGTCTGCATCACTTGTTTGTTGGTGACGGTCTACTAAGTATGCCCCGTTCGCAAACAATTCTAAGTGATCTTTGCCTAATTCGTTGTTTGGCAAGAAACCGATCGCGTTGATGACTAAATCAACTGGGTATTCACCACTGTCAGTGACAACTGCTTCTACTTTATCAGTTCCTTTGTATTCACGCGCCAATTCGCCGAAATGCAATTCAATGCCATTGTCTGCTAGGTTGACATCCATATCGTCTGTAAACCATTTATCATAGTAGTTTGGCAATGCACGTGTTGCTGCATCAAACAATAGAACATTTTTGCCGCGGCGTTTTGCTGCTTCCGCAATCTCTACACCGATGTAACCAGCACCGATGACTGCTACGTTTTTGACTTCATCTGAAGCCAATTCTTTATCCACAGTTTGACCATCTTGGAATTTTTTCAAGAAATGGATGTTCTTCAAGTCACGACCAGGTACTTTAGGTGAGATTGGAACAGAACCTGTTGCAATCACAACTTTATCGTAAGATTCAACGACTTCTTCACCTGATTGTGTCACAGCGTGAACTTCTTTTTTAGCAAAATCGATATGGTCAACAATTGTTTCCATGTAGATTTTAGCACCTTTGGCTTCAAAGTCTTCGCGTTTGGTATAAAATAATCCTTCATATGAGTCGATTTGACGACCAACCCATAAAGCAGTCCCACAACCTAGGTAGCTCAAATTGGTATTTCGATCGATCATGACTACTTCTTGATCTTGATAATTGTCTAATAATGTATTAGCGGCTGCGATCCCTGCATGGTTCGCACCGATGATGACTGTTTTTGTCATGGAAAATTTCCTCCTTTTGTTTACATTGTCATTATAGCTAGATTGTGAAAAGAACTACTATCAACTTTTTCGGGTTTTTCAAAAAAATTGACAGTTTTCGCAAGACTACCCCCTCTTTGTTGCATGAAACTGATGGATAAACAGACCTGACAATCTCGTCCGAAGACAAGATTGTGAATTTTAGAATAAATTTTATGCTTGGTTTCGACCAATTTAAAAGCATTCCTGACTGCCATTGAATAAATTTCACAATCTCAAACAAAGATTCAGCAAGAATACATCCCGCAAATCACCCCTCATGGTATACTAGAAAAAAAGTAGGAAAGGAACATTCTATGACTAAAAAAAATCTGCCCCTCCCTCCATCGCTTCCGACACTCATTCCAAGTGATTTTTATCTTGAAGAGGAAAAAATATTCGAAGGGGCGTTTCTTGAAGACGCTGACTGCAGTTATGACACGTGCAAAAATTTGCTTTTAAAGCAATGCCAACTCAAAAAAATCACCCTGCAAAAAACCCGACTTGAACAATGGGAATGTCAACATGTCGTGTTTGAGCAGTGTGATTTTTCGAATCTTGAATGTTACGGCGCTAGTTTTCATCGGGTGGTCTTTAAGCAATGCAAATTGACTGGCACCAATTTTGCGGACAGTTACTTTCGCGATTGTACCTTTATCGATTGCACCGCCAACTTCTCTTCCTTTAGCAATACCAATATACGCACCATGCTAATCGATCATTGTCAGTGCAACGATAGTGAATTTACAGAAGTCGATTGGAAGCACCTGACCCTAGAGGAAAACCAGCTGAACAACAGCAATTGGTTCCATACAAAATTGGCTTCATTAGATTTCAGAAGCAATCACTTTGAGAAAATCGCCCTCTCCATGGCGCAGCTGAAAGGACTTGTCGTTGATCAAGAACAAGCCTTGATCATTGCCGCAGGTTTGGGTTTAGTCATCGATTAGCGAATGCGCCGCCAAAGGGCTACTAGCATCCAAATCGACAACACCAAACTGATCAGCAAAGCGATCCCCCAGCCAAATACAGAATTGGTAAAGGGCAAAGGTACGTTCATACCGAAGAAGCTAGTGACGATCGACGGTACGGTCAACAACAAGGACCAAACTGTCAAAAATTTCATGGTATCGTTCAAGTTATTGTTCAACAAGTTGTTGTACGTGCCTGACAGCTGTTCCAAAATCTGAAAAGCCAGCTGCGTCATTTCCACCGCTTGCTTGGCTTCGATCAGTGCATCATCCAATTGCTCTTTTTCGTCAGCATCCATCAAGCGGTATATCGATAAGGCTTTGATTTGTTCCAACAATACTGCATTTTGTTTAGAAGCAGACACCAAAAAGACAAGCCCCACTTCTAAGTCGGACATCTGCAATAGATTCTTGTTCGTTGTTTTTTCGCGTAGTCTTTGATTGAGTCGAATACGGTCACTGTTGACTTCTTCCACCAGCGGGAAGAACGTCCCTGATATCAAAAATAGACTTTGAAACAAAAAGTGGATGGGTGTTTGCATCGGTGATTGCATGATCAGACGTTCCATCATTGGAATCACATACTGTGTATGCTGTGAAGAGAAGGTAAACAATTGCTGTTTTTTCAAAATAAAGGTTATCGGACTTGTTTCAAAGTGATTGTCCCGTTTGTCTTGCTGCGGGACATTGTACACCACCAACAAGGCAGCTTCATCCGTATCATACTCCACCCGTGCGCGTTCATTTTTGTCCAATGAATAGGTCAGCATCTCATCTGACAAACGGTATTCTTTTTGTAAAGCAGTAATACTCGTGGCATCTTGTTGGTCCACTTGGATCCATTCGTAGTTGCCATCATTGAATAAATGTTTCTTTTCCAAAGCGTTCCCTCCAGTCTTCCTTTCTATTATAAAAGAAAAAAAGCCCAAAGCCCACTTATAAGCGGTCTTTGGGTCAATCGATCAATTAGCGTACGCCTTTCAATGCGTCTTCCACCATGGTCAACACGGCTTGTGCAGCTTCCGGATCTTCGACAAAATTGAAACGGTCGCCGTCGATTTGAATTTTGGGACTCTCGTTATAGTCCGCATACCATTGATCATAGCGTTTATTCAATTCTTCATAGTAATCGTACAATGTTGGATCAAAGGTCAACTGCTCGTACTCACGGCCGCGTTTTTGGATCCGTTCTAGCATCGTGTCAAAAGATACTCGGATATGTACCAATAGATCAGGATGTTTTTTGTAGGCCGCATAGGGTAATTCTTCCAACATGTTGGCCAATAATTCGTCATAGACTTTGACTTCTGTATCAGTTGCTCGTCCCAAATCAGCATTTAAATGGAACAATAACGAATCTTCGTAAATCGAACGATCCAGCACATTGTTGTCGTCTGTCATGGCTTTCTTGATACTATCAAATCGTTTATTCAAAAAATATATTTGCAGTAAAAACGCATATTTATTTGGATCTGCATAAAATAATGGCAGCACTTCATTGTCATCGATCGATTCATAAAAGGCTTCACTGCCTAAATGATTGGCAATCAATGCTGTTAAACTTGATTTGCCGGCACCAATCGTTCCTGCTAATACGATCACGCTCATATCCCCCAACTCACTTACACTAAATATTGTATGTTTCTTTTGCGATATCAACTATACAACACTATATCTTGTACCGTCAACTAAAATTAATGAAGCATACATCAAGTTTTTTTTCAATAAAAGTTTAAAGATTTTTGCTTTTTTTGCAAATCTCTGTCGGAATGCTTAACGAATCAGTCATCTTCTAGTAGAATAGGAAAGGATCTTTCATTCAATTTAATTTTTGTCAGTCGTTTTTTACGATAATGATAGTTAAAAAAAGATATAGGTGGGCTACGCTCCCTAAAGAAATGAGGAAAAACATGTCAGTCGGTAGTGGCATAGCTACGGGTAAAATCATCTTGATGGGGGAACATGCTGTTGTCTATGGAGAACCAGCGATTGCCTTCCCTTTTTCGGGGGCAAAAGTCCAAGTCGAAATCATCGATAGTACAACCAATACATTGATTTCAAGCTATTTTCATGGTTCGTTATCGGATGCCCCTCCACATATGAAGAATGTCAAAACATTGTTACTGCGGTTGCAGCAGGATTTTCAGACGGCGCCGTTTCAAACGACGATCGTCAGCACCATCCCTTCTGAACGAGGAATGGGATCGAGTGCAGCAGTAGCGGTTGCTTTGACCCGGGCTTTTTTTGATTGGATCGGTCATGCGTATACCAAAGAAGAATTAATGGTCTATGTTGATTTTTCTGAGAAAATCGCCCATGGCAATCCGAGCGGCATTGATGCAGCCGCAGCCAGCGGACACGATGCGATCTATTTTATCAAAGGTCAGCCAATCACTTCTTTCCCCTTAACGATCGATGGCTACTTATTGGTCGCAGATACCGGAATCAAAGGACAGACCCGTGAAGCAGTCAAAAGTGTGGCACATCTTTTCGATACAGAACCCACGGTAGCTAGTCAAGCGATCCAGCAGTTGGGACAGGAAACAAAGGCAGCCAAGCAAGCTGTGATCAACAATCAGCTAACTGCCCTAGGTCAGGCTATGGATCATGCCCATCAGGCGTTGCAACAATTGGGCGTCAGCAATGATCGCCTGGATCATTTAGTCGCCACTGCAAGACAGCAGGGTGCCTATGGTGCCAAATTGACCGGTGGCGGTCGCGGCGGTTGTTTGATCGTCTTGACCGATACCAGAGAAAAGGCTGAAACGATCAGCCATATTTTATTGTCCGAAGGCGCCCGTGCGGCTTGGATACAAGGATTAGGAGTTTATGAACATGTATAAAGGGAAAGCACGTGCCTATACGAATATCGCGTTGATCAAGTATTGGGGCAAAAAAGATGAAGCACTGATTTTACCGATGAACAATAGTCTGTCTCTCACGTTAGATGCGTTTTATACAGAAACATCTATCACGTTTGCAGAAGACTTCGCAGAGGACCGATTTTTCTTAGATGGCATAGAACAATCTGCAGCAGCTACCAAAAAAATCAGCGCATTCTTAGATATGATCCGTTCCGAAGCAGACTGTCCGCTCTATGCCTCCATCGACAGCCGCAACTTCGTGCCGACAGCTGCTGGTTTGGCCTCTTCTGCAAGTGGGTTAGCTGCTTTAGCAGGCGCTTGTAACGAGGCTTTGAACATGCAGCTTTCAGTGGAGGAACTATCCCGTTTGGCACGGAAAGGATCTGGATCCGCCTGCCGCAGTATATATGGCGGCTTTGCTGAGTGGCAGCAAGGAACAGATGACACCTCTTACGCTTTGCAAGTAGCATCAGATAATTGGGAAAATGACTTGAGCATGATTTTCATCTTGATCAATGACCAAGAAAAGGAAGTCTCCAGCCGCGATGGGATGCGCCGGACGGTGGAAACATCTAGTTTTTATGATGGTTGGCTGACCGCTGCAGCAAAAGACTTGGTAACGATCAAACAAGCGATTGCTGACAAAGATTTTGCTGCTTTGGGCGCTGTCACCGAGTCCAATGCGTTGAAAATGCATGGGACGACCTTAGCTGCCCAGCCGCCTTTCACATACTGGTCGCCAGAATCGCTGCGAGCGATGGATTGCGTCCGACACATACGCCAACAAGGTCTGCCTTGTTACTTTACGATGGATGCTGGACCAAATGTCAAAGTCTTGTGCCAAAAGCGAGACGAACAAGCGATTTTAGACGCACTGCAAGCAAGCTTCACACCAGAACAGCTGGTATTGGCGCACGCTGGTTCTGGACTGACTGCATTACCCTTAGAGAATGACGTACCAAAAATGAGCAAATAGGAGTGTCGACATGATTGAACTATCTGTCCCGGGAAAATTATTTATTGCAGGTGAATATGCGGTGGTTGAGCCTGGTCACCCCGCGATTATCGTAGCCGTTGACCAATTTATCAATATCACGATCGAGCAAGCCAAGAAAAACGGCAGTATCCAATCTGCTCAATATAGTGACTTGCCTATCCGTTGGACTAGGCGTAAAGGAGAACTTGTTTTAGATCACCGTGACAATCCTTTCCATTATATTTTGGCCGCTATTCGCTTAACAGAAAAGTACGCACGAGAAAAAGGGACTACTTTGTCCTTTTATGATTTAAAAGTGACCAGTGAATTGGATAATTCCAATGGCCGGAAATATGGTCTAGGTTCTAGTGGTGCAGTGACGGTGGCCACCGTCAAAGCATTGAACTTGTTTTATCAGTTGAACATGGATCGATTGACACAATTCAAAATTGCCGCTTTGGCTCATTTAGCGATACAAGGCAATGGCTCTTGCGGTGACATCGCGGCCTCATGTTATGGCGGCTGGTTGGCATTTTCGACCTTTGACCATGACTGGGTCTTGACGCAGCAGAAACAACGCTCGCTGACTGATTTGTTGGCAGCGGACTGGCCAGGATTGTCGATTCGCCCGCTCACCGTACCGAAAACATTGCGATTGCTGATTGGTTGGACAGGCTCTCCCGCTTCTACTTCTGATTTAGTCGATCAAGTGTATCAATCAAAAGAAGCCAAGGAAACTGCCTATGCTGATTTTCTCAATGCCAGCAAATCTTGTGTCAATCGGTTGATCGATGGCTTCTTGAATGAAGATAGCCGAACAATCAAAAAAATGATCACTGAAAACCGCAAGTTATTGGTGGGATTATCTGCCTTGACTGGTGTGTTGATCGAAACCCCCGCCCTCAAAAAACTATGCGACTTAGCAGAAACCTATCGCGGTGCAGCCAAGTCTTCTGGTGCAGGCGGTGGTGACTGCGGAATCGTGATCGTCGATCAAAAAACGGGGATTTTACCTTTGATGAGCGCCTGGGAAAAAGCGGCTATCATACCGTTGCCATTACATGTCTACCACTATCGGGAGGATCAAGTATGAATCGAAAAGATGAACACGTATCTTTAGCCAAAGCGTTTCACAAAGATCGCAGCAATGACTTTGATGCGGTTCAGCTTGTCCATCATTCCTTTCCGGGAGTAGATGTTGACCAAGTGACCCTCGCAACCACATTATTCGACCGCTCCTTCACCAGCCCTTTTTTTATCAACGCCATGACTGGCGGCAGTCCAAAAACCAAAGAGATCAATCGCGATTTGGCGGAGATTGCTCAAGCGTGCGACTTGATGATGGCGACAGGCTCAGTATCAGCGGCGCTGAAAGATTCATCTGTTTCTGACACATTCACCGTCGTCAGAGAGACTTTTCCCACTGGCTTTTTGCTTGCCAATATCGGTGCTGGCAGCCCTGTTGAGAATGCGCAGCGGGCAATTGATTTGTTTCAAGCAGATGCCTTGCAGATCCACCTGAATGCCCCCCAAGAATTGGTCATGCCTGAAGGGGATCGTGACTTCCGCCAATGGTTGACCTTATTAGAAAAAACCGTTGCCCAGGTCAATGTCCCTGTGATCGTGAAAGAAGTCGGTTTCGGCATGTCGCGGGAAACCATTCAGCAGTTGCTGGATATTGGCGTTGAAACCATTGATGTTGCAGGCAGTGGCGGTACAAGTTTTACGCAAATCGAAAATGCCCGTCGCAAAAAGCGCGAAATGGCTTATCTCGATCATTTTGGTCAATCTACGGTCATCTCCTTATTGGAATCAAATGAAGTCAAACAAGCATTCACCCGCATCGCGTCGGGAGGGATACGAGATGCCTTCGATATTTTCAAAGCCCTCTGCCTCGGCGCCAAAAGCGTTGGTTTATCTGGTACGATACTGAACCTTCTATTGACCAAAGGCAAAGAGGAAACGATTGCCACCATTCAATCTTGGCAAGCAGAATTGACCTTGCTTTATGCCATGGTTGGGCAGTCCCAGACCAGTGACTTGACGAATGTGCCTTTGGTATTTAGCGGACCTGTCAAAGACTGGTGCGAAGCAAGACGTATTCCTTTAACCACTTATAGTTTCCGTTGATCCATCCTATCTTTACGAAGAACGTCTGATTCTCCTTGAGTCAGACGTTCTTTTTTCTGGCCTTTCAGCCAACGATAGCTTTGATAATCACTTTCATTATCAAGTAGCCTATTTTTTTACAATCAAAATGCCCAATATGCTATGCTGAAGATAAAGCAGACAGTGCTCAAAAAAAGAAGGAGGCGTTCTGATGCTTAAATCAACCAGTTCAGCCATGATATCTACCCTAATTTGCCTTATTCTCATGATTGTAGGCACTGCTTTATCCTATCTTGCCTTGCCTTTCAGTGAAGCGGCCTATGGATTGGCGATTCTTGCCGGTGGTTGGAAACAAACATGGGCAGGGATCAAGGAGTTGTGGACAGATAAATCACTCAATGTTGATTTGTTGATGGCGTTAGCTGCAATTGGTGCCTGTACCATTGGTCACTGGTTCGAAGGTGCCATGTTGACTTTTATTTTTTGCCTGAGTGGTGCACTGGAAGAATATACCACCAACAAAAGCACCCGTGAAATCAGTTCCTTGATGGCTTTGAAACCCACCACTGCACAGCGTGTGCTGTCAGATGGGCAACTGAAAGAAGTAGCCGTCGAAGAATTGACTATGCATGATACAATCATGGTAGCCAAAGGCACTGCTATTCCTATTGATGGACAAATCATCCATGGTATCAGCACTGTCGATGAAGCAGCCCTCAGCGGTGAATCATTGCCCGTAGATAAGCAACAGGGAGATACAGTCTATGGTGGAACGATCAATTTAGGGCAGCCGTTATTGATCACTGTCACCCACACGAGTGAACAGACACGTTTTGCCAAGATCATTCAACTTGTCGAAGAAGCCCAGCAACTCCCTAGCCAAACCGCTACACTCATTGAAAAAATCGAAAAGATTTATGTGCCCATCGTCATGGGTATGGTGCCATTGATGATCATCTTGAGCACGTTATATACGGATTGGGGATTTCAAGAAAGTTTTTATCGCGGTATGGTATTACTCGTTGTTGCCTCACCTTGTGCATTGGTGGCTTCAGCTACACCCGCAACGCTGGCCGCAATCTCCCACGCTGCCCGGATCGGTGTCCTTTGCAAAGGTGGGCAAGCATTAGATACTTTCGCCCACATGAAGGCGATCGCTTTTGATAAAACTGGCACTTTGACCAATGGTCAACCTGTTGTTTCAGATGTTGCTTTTTTTGAGGACATCCCCGATCTGCCTCGTTTGATCGTAGGCATGGAGGCACAATCTGCACATCCATTAGCAGAAGCAATCAAAAGGTTTTACGCCGACACGGAGCCATTACCAATGAAAGTGAATGAACACGCAGGAGTTGGATTGACTGCAGACGTTCAAGACCACCATTGGCAAATAGGCAAAGAAGCCACTACAGCCGATTTATCCCCGCAGCAAACGGCGCAACTGGATCAATTAAAAGCCCAAGGAAAAACGATGATCTATATCAACCGAGATGGGAAACTTGTTGGCTATTTGGCATTATTAGATCAACCCCGGACAGATGCCCAGGCATGCATCCGTTATTTCTGTAAACTTGGTATCCACACAACCATGCTGACAGGCGATCATCAAGGCACTGCCCAACGTGTGGCCGCAGAAATCGGCATAGATGACTATCTCAGTGACTGTCTGCCCGATGAAAAAACGACGGCCATCAAGACATTGAAAGCGCGGTATCAAGTCAATGCCATGATCGGCGATGGCATCAATGATGCCCCTGCACTTGCCACAGCTAGTCTGGGTATCGCTATGGGAGAAGGAACAGATGTGGCCATGGATGTCGCTGATATCGTGTTGATGAAAAATGATCTGTTGCGTTTAGTCGACTGTCATCGTTTAGCCCTTAAATTACAGCGGATCATCAAACAGAACATTCTTTTTTCCATTGGCGTGATCCTTCTATTGATCGCCTCGAACTTCTTACGTTTCTTGTCACTGCCCCTCGGTGTGATTGGTCATGAAGGCAGTACGATCCTAGTGATCCTCAATGGCTTGCGGCTGTTGATTCCCCTCAAAAAAAGAGCAGCATCTACCGACCCCTCACTGTGATGATTGCGTCTTATATCAAAAAATGCAGCACATCTAAAAAACGGATGTGCTGCATTTCTTTTATTTACTTTGTTTAAGCCCTTCTTGCTCCGCAAACAATTTGCCATCATACATTTTGAAGAAGGGGTAATAACAGACAATCGATACACCCAAATTGATCAACGCGATCAATACGGCGCGAAAATCGCCGCCAGTACCTAAGAAAGCCCCAATACCAAGGGGAGAGATCCAAGGGATACCAGTGATGATTTTGCTGACAAAGCCAACGGATGACGCAAAGTACGCAATGGATGCCGTAATCATGGGCGTCACAATAAACGGGATGATCAAGTATGGGTTATAGACGATCGGTGCCCCGAAGATCACCGGTTCATTGATATTAAATAATCCTGGTAAAATGGCTGCTTTCCCCAATACTTTCAATTGCTGCGATTTGGCGACAAAAAGCATCAGTAAAACCAAGCCCAATGTACTACCAGCTCCGCCAATAAAGATATACATATTCACGAAATCCCCAGCAAAAATATTGTTTGCCCCATCAATGTTTTCCGTCAAGGCAACCAATAAAATCGGGTTGATAAAACTATTCTTGATCACTGCCGTTCCATGAACACCGACTGCCCATAATAGATGGATCAGCAACATGATCACCATGATCCCTAACCATGACCCCGTCAAATCTTTCACAAATTCAAACGGTTTTGAGAGCAAGCCATGCAGATCCGTATGGAACAAAGCTAAGATGCCATTGATGATCACCATCAAAAAGGCAATCAAGATTGCCGGGATCAATGAAGCAAATGCCTTGCTGACACCATCCGGCACGCCCTCAGGCATTTGGATCGTGATATTGTGTTTGACACACAAGCGATAGACGGTTGTTGCCAAAACAGCGGTAATGATACCGATAAAAATCCCAACGCCGCTAAAACGCGTGATCCAACCGCCAACAGCGATGCCATTATACACAATGGCTGTATCACTTTCAGTTTGTAGCAATTGCGCTGCCCCGTCTGTGATATCCACTTGAATGATCGTCATCAAGAACGCGTACAAGCCCAGGATCGCCCCGACAAAGCTGCTGACACCCAGCTTATCCTCTTTACGATAGATCTCAGTCAAGTAATAGCCCGTTGCCAAGCAATAAAAGACCGCAATCGAGCCAATCGACATCGTTGTTGCCACCGTATACAAAGGGGAAAATTTCAAAATCGTTCCTTCAAAAAAACCAGCTAACGGTGGGATGATCTGGGGCAGATTATTGATAATCAAAAAGATAGAACCCACGATCGTAAATGGCACCGTAATAATACCGGCTTGCATGATCGCCCGGATAAAGCGTAGATTCGCCACTTTATTCAAAGGCGGCATCAGGCGTGTTTCTAAAAAACCAAAGACACTATTCATTTTTTACTCCTCCAACCAAGGGCTCACCCTTCTTTGATTAATGTTTGATACCAATAAAAACTATCTTTCCGATACCGTTTTTGTGCCTTCTCGTCATCATCTGTCCGATCGACATAAATAAACCCATAGCGCTTCTTGATCCCTTCGTGGACACTGATCAAATCAATTGCCGACCAAGGACTATAACCAATCAGTTCTACGCCAGCATTGATCGCTGCCAAGCATTGCGCTGTATGCTGTGCCAAATAGTCGATACGATAATCATCATGGATTTTTTCGTCCGCTGTTAATTGATCCTCCGCACCTAACCCATTTTCAGTAATGATAATAGGCAAATGATAGCGGTCATATAGCGTCTGCAGCGTGGTTTTCAACCCTAACGGATCAATCGTCCAATTAAAGGCATTCTTTTTTAAATACGTATTGGTGAACCCTTTATAGAATCCGCGTTCCATGATATCTTCACTTTGCTGATCGCTGATGCCATTTTTCATATCCCCAGTTGTCGTCGGTTGTTCTACAGTCACTGTCGTATAAAAGTTCATCGCCACAAAATCAGGCAAAGCTGTTTTCATCAGTACTTCATCTTCAGGCGCAAACGTGACAGTAATCTGATTTTGTTGAAGATAATCCTTAAAAACAGCATTGTAACGACCAAAACACGCAAAATCTAGATAAGCCCAATTACGAACACTATTGAAATATAGGGCGGCTTGATTGTCTTCCGGTTTACTCGTTGCCGGATAGACCAATGAAATATTCGGCACTGGCCCAATTTTTCCGCCAGGAACCAATGCATGACACCGGTCAAAGGCATATTTTTCAGCCATCATCAAATGATGGAACTGCTGATATTTTTCCTGCAAAGGAATCTCTTTACCTAAAATCTTGCGATCTACCAACAGCATGATATTGGGTTCATTGATCGTTAACCAATGGGTCACACGATCACCGTATGCTGTAAACAACGTTTCGGCATATTCTTTGAAGGCTGTCACTGTTTCTCGATTCGTCCAACCACCTTCATCTTCTAAAGCTTGCGGCAAATCAAAATGGCTCAAAGTGATATACGGCTGGATATCATACTTCAGCAGTTCATCGATCACATCACTATAGTGATCGAGCCCTTGTTGATTGATGGTCCCACGGCCATTGGGAAAGATCCGTGTCCAAGCAATCGAAAAACGAAAGATCTTGATCCCCATTTCAGCGAGCAATGCAATATCTTCTTTGTAGTGATGATAATGGTCAACTGCTACGGTAAAGTCAGCAATCTCATGGTTATCTCGGGGACGGGTATCTTGGACACTAAGTCCCTTCCCATCAGTTGCATAGGCACCTTCTGTTTGATGGGCAGAAATCGATGCCCCCCATAAAAAATCTTTTGGAAATCTTTCTGTCATATCGTTCTCCTATCTCTTTTTAGTAAAGCGCTTTCTGACCCTTAGGTTAATCTTTTGCCAAGCTAATTTCAAGACATCTCCTGTAACCGTTCATGAATCTTTTTTTATGAACGGTTGCTTGACTTGATGATTTATTTTGATGCAGCTAGCGAGTCGATGACCACACCTGCCTGTGCAAAGTACGTATGAAGATATGCAGGTACTTCTCTAGGTACGATCAAATGGTCCATTGAGAACGTTCTGTCTATCATAAATCCCGGCACCTGACCCAAATGTTTCCCGTCTGTATAAATGATTTTTTTTCCTTTCGTATGATGAAGCATCGTGCGGTAAACAAACGACTCTGCCAAAGAACGGCTAGTGATTTCATGTTCATTTATCCCAACCACTTCCAAAAAGCATAGATCCGCATCAAATTTTGAAAAAGTCCATGTCGCAATATCTCCGACCAAAGCATTTGTTCCAGCTTCTAACTCGCCACCACATAAATAAATCATATCGGGGTCCTCCCTTTGTGCGATAGACAACGCCTGATAATCGTTTGTGATGATGGTGACATCCAATTGAACCAATGCCTCAATCAAAGCAGTTGAATGCTTGCTGGCACCGACAAAAACCGTTTGTTTCCTTTGCACAAATGATTGGCAAAATTGGATCAATCCAGCTGTTTCTATTGAAGATGACTGTTCTTGATGGTGATATGGTTGGGGGATTTTGTTGATACGCACACCCCCATAGTATCGCTCAATCAATCGTTTTTTTTCTAAAAACAATAAGTCCCTGCGTATCGTCACCAACGACACATGAAATAAGACTGCTAACTCATTAACAGTTGCTTGTCCCCTTCTTTCAATATACTGGATCATTGCTTCTCGACGACGGTAGACACTCCCTTGACTCGCTTTCATCATAGGCTCCCTTCATAGCGAATATTTTGAATTATCTCTTATTTTATCACGTAACGCAAAGAATAAATCTGTCCCTATCTAGCGCTACCATTCAAAAAAAAATCTTTCAATCAAAAATCACAAAAAAAACAAAGCCGAATCAAATTCGACTTTGTTTCTTTGTTGTATTGAAAAACGACGTACGCTTATCTTTTATTTTTGTTCTGTTTTTTCTTCATTCAATAACGCTTTTCTTGAAAGATTGACGCGGCCTTGTTTGTCGATCTCAGTGACTTTAACTAAGATTTCATCGCCTTCTTTGACCACATCTTCGACTTTATTGACCCGTTCATTGGCCAATTGTGAGATATGGACTAAGCCGTCTTTGCCTTTGATCAAGTTGACAAATGCGCCAAATTTTTCAACGCGTACAACTTTACCAAGATAGACTTCGCCAACTTTGACTTCTTTGGTCAGTTCTTCAATGATCTTGATGGCTTTCTTGATCATTTCTGCATCAGCAGAAGCGATCGATACTTTCCCGTCTTGATCAATATCGATTTTAACACCAGTTTCTTCAATAATGCCGTTGATGGTATCGCCGCCTTTGCCGATCACATCTTTGATTTTCGCTGGTTCGATTTGAATCATTTCGATCTTCGGTGCATATTGACTTAACTCTTCACGTGGTGCAGCTAGGGTTGAAGTCAATTCATTTAAGATTTCCATACGGGCTTTTTTGGCTTGTGTTAACGCTTCGGTCAAGATTTGTTCTGTGATCCCTTGGATCTTGATATCCATTTGCAAAGCAGTGATCCCATCTTTGGTTCCCGCAACTTTAAAGTCCATGTCCCCTAAGTGGTCCTCTAAGCCTTGGATATCCGTTAAGATCGTATAGTTTTCACCATCAGAAACCAGACCCATAGCGATACCAGCTACTGGCGCTTTGATTGGCACACCAGCATCCATCAATGCCAACGTACCGGCACAAATACTTGCTTGAGAAGAAGAACCATTTGATTCTAAAACTTCTGCAACCAAACGAATTGTGTAAGGAAAGACTGTTTCATCAGGAATCACTTGCGCTAAGGCACGTTCACCTAACGCACCATGACCAATTTCACGACGACCAGGTGATCCGGCACGGCCAGTTGACCCTACTGAAAATTGTGGGAAATTGTAATGATGGATGAAACGTTTTGATTCTTCGACACCTAATCCGTCGATGATTTGATGCTCACCTAAAGGTGCCAATGTACAAGCAGATAATGCTTGTGTTTGTCCCCGTGTGAACAAGCCTGAACCATGGACGCGTGGCAATAAGCCAACTTCTGAAGCCAATGAACGGATTTCATCTAATTTTCGGCCATCAGGACGAATTTTGTCGATCGTGATCAATTCACGTACGACATCTTTTTCAAGATCTTCCGCAATCTGTTTCACTTCTTTTAAGAGCTGTGCTTCTTCTTCATGTCCAGCAAATTTTTCTGCGTAAACTTCTTTGACTGTATCTTTGACTTGGTCGATTTCATCTTCCCGTGCCAATTTCTCTTCAGTCATCACCGCAGTTTTCATTGTTTGGTAATAGCGATCGAAAATTTCTTTTTTCAGATCAGCATCCACTTGCAATAATTTGACTTCCATTTTTGGTTTGCCGACTGCAGCAACGATTTCTTCTTGGAAAGCAACCAATTCTTTGATGGCATCAAAACCAAAAAGCAATGCACCGAGCATATCTTCTTCAGAGACTTCTTTGGCACCAGATTCAACCATGTTGATGGCTTGTTTGGTTCCAGCAACTGTCAACTCGATGTCGGTTTGTTCTGCTTGTTCCACTGTTGGGTTCAAGACGTATTCGCCATTGACACGACCAACATCGACACCTGCGATTGGGCCGTCGAATGGAATATCAGAAATAGACAATGCCAAAGATGAACCAAACATTGCAGCCATTGCTGGTGTGCAATCTTGTTCCACACTCATCACGATATTCGTGACTTGAACTTCATTTCTGAAGCCATCAGCAAACATCGGACGGATTGGACGGTCGATCAAACGCGCAGTCAATGTAGCTGCTGTACTTGGGCGTCCTTCCCGCTTGATAAAGCCGCCAGGAACTTTCCCTACTGCGTACATTTTTTCTTCATAGTTGATGGTTAATGGAAAAAAGTCTGTGTCTTTTGCTTCTTTAGAAGCTACAGCAGCACTTAAAACGACTGTATCACCATAACGAACCAAAACAGCGCCATTGGCTTGTTTGGCCATTTGTCCGATTTCAACTTCTAATGGGCGTCCGCCCCAAGTTGTTTTGAATACTTGTTTTTCTGTCATGTTCTGCTCCTTTGGGCTGTTCCAAGTAAGTCACTACTAAACAAATGAAAAAATCGGCATCTCATCCGCTGCTTTCATTTGGTTAGTAGGATACTGCTCACTAGGATCCAGCATGATTATTTTTGGCCATCCCTTTTGATTCACCAACTCAAAAGCGGTGGTTCATAGCAAAAAAAGTGAGATTCGGGTTGAACCTCACTTTTCCTCATTTTGATTAACGACGTAATCCTAAAGCTTGGATCAATTCGCGGTAACGTTGTACGTCTTTTTTACGTAGGTAAGCCAACAAGTTACGACGATGTCCAACTTTTTTCATTAAACCACGATATGAATGGTGGTCTTTTTTGTGCATACGTGCATGTTCGTTCAATTGGTTGATGTCTTCTGTCAAGACAGCGATTTGAACTTCTGGAGAACCAGTATCTCCTTCATGACGTGCAAATTGGTTGATTAGTTCGTTTTTGCGTTCTTTTGAAATTGCCATGTTTTTCACCTCTTCTTCTTTTTCCCCTGCGACTGAGTAAAACGTTGGTGATTCGTTGAACCAAGTAACAGGACACGTGCATTTCGCACGTTACTACTTTACTTTATTCTAGGTAAAAAAGCAAGTTAATGACCCGATTCTTTTTGCGAATAGTGAAAGCTCATACAAATCTTATGTTATACTGTTTTTAGATATTGATGTAAAGGATGTGAAAGAATGAGTGTTCTTTCCCGAATCGAGAGCATGAAAAACGAACTGTCCCTCTCTGAAAAGAAACTCTTTGTCTTTATGGAAGAAAATCCTGAAAAGGTGCCTTCCATGACTGCCAGCCAATTGGCTGAGGCGACCGGGATCAGTGCCCCTACCGTGGTACGTTTTGCCAAGAAAACTGGTTTTGCCAGTCTGACTGATTTGAAAATACAATTATCTGCCGAAACTGGTCTGCGCCAAAATCCCCACGAGAAATTGGGTTACGCAGATGTTGAATTAAACGAGCCTTTCCAAGCGATCACCTCCAAATTAAGTCATAATGCCCAGGTCACTTTGACTGAAACAGCCAATTTATTAGATGAATCCCTCATGGTAGCAGCGACCGATTTGTTGGCGACCCGTGAAAGAATCTTTGTCTGCGGGATCGGTGCTTCGTCATTGATTGCCCAGGATATCCAGCAAAAATGGACACGCTTAGGAAAAATCGTGATTTTCGAGAACGACTATAATCTGCTGCTGCCGCAACTTGTAAAATACGAGAAAAAAAGTGTGTTATGGGTGATTTCCAATAGTGGACATACCCCCGAAATGGTCCATTTGGCTGAGTTCGCCGTGGGCAAAAAAATCCCTATTATCTCTTTGACCCGCTACGGCAATAATCCTTTGTCGAAACTAGCAGATGTGCCTCTTCAAGTTTCTCGAGCCAAAGAGGCCAATCGCCGCAGTGCTGCCACCAATTCGATCATTGCCCATTTATTGGCGGTGGATGTCCTTTTCTATGTTTTTTTAAGTAAAAATGAACGTTTGGCCCGCAATATTTATGAGTCGCGGCAAGCAATCGCTGATTTTAGAACGAAATACTTGTAAGCTCGCTTTCACTGATCGTCAATCAAAAAAACTTGTTGTCAGATGACAACAAGTTTTTTTGTATATTGCAGTATTGCTTGCTATTCTTGCTTGACTTCACTTTTTGTATCCTCTTCATACAAATTAGATACTTCCTTATACCATTCAAAGACATGGGTGATGATCACCTTTGCAGCTGCATAAACAGGGATCCCTAGAATGACGCCCACCAGCCCAAACAGCTTACCAGAGGTCAACAATACCAATAGAATCGTTACAGGATGGATCGACAATTCATTCCCTAAGACAAGTGGCGAGATAAAGCGGCCTTCGATCGTCTGCTCGATCACAAAGACGATCAAGACTTTTACCAGCAAGATCGGCCCGCCAACAATGCCTAAGAAAACCGCTGGCACCATGGCCAAAAATGAGCCGAGATAAGGAATCAAGTTCAAAAAGCCGGCTGCGATACCTAAAGTGATCGCATAATCCAAACCAATCAAGCTAAAACCGATCATAAACATGATCGCTACGGCAAACGCCACTGTCAGTTGACCACGGATGTAAGACGACACTTGATCATTCATCTCTTTTAACACGACAAGTGAAGGCTGACGCATCTTCGTTGGTAAGAATTTTACAAAATAAGGCGCCAACTGCCGACCATCTTTCAACAAATAGAATAAGATGAAGGGCATTGTGATTACTGCCAATACGATCGTTGCTACGGCACCGAAGAAACTACCTAAATTCTGGATCGTACTCTTCGATAAGTTTTGAATCAAATCCGTCATTGATGTAATCAGCTTTTCATTGGACGCTTCGATTTGGTCTTGTACTTGTGAAAAGATTGGATCTGACAAAATTTCATTGACTTTATTTTCAATGATCGTTAAATAACCTGGCAGATTGTCAGCAAAACTTAAAGACTGTTCTTGGATCTTCGGAATGATCACGACAACACCCCAAACGATCAACCCAACCACCAGAATAAACAAGCCAAATATACTGTAAATACGTTTGATTCCCTTACGCTCTAAATAATCAACCGTCGGATTCATCAAATAGTACAAAATCCCTGCCAAGATAATTGGCAATCCGACAATGGCCAAAAATTGCCAAAAAGGTTCGAATAAATATGATACTTTGGTAAACATAAACAAAATCAGCAAAACCAAAAGAATGACCAATAGACTGGTCACTGCTTGATTGTTCAAAAACCATTTCCAAAACCAAGAATATGGCTTCTTATTTGTTTCTTTCATGAATAGACGGCCCCCTATTTGTAGGTCACTTTCATATCAACTGCCAAGCTCGGCACTACTGCTGGTGTTAAATAGATCGCACTAGACAATTGATTTTCTGCTGGTACTTCACCGAAAACAAACGTGACGTGTTGGATCGTTTGCAAAATTTGGTTCGCAACAGCTCCTACATATTGTACACTATAGGCTTGATCTCCAAAAAAAATTTGATCGTCTTTTTTGACAATCAACGCTTGGGAATCAGGCAAAGATTGAATCACTGAATATTCTTTTAGTGCACCACCAGCTTCTTCACCGAAGAAAATCAGCATTTTCTCTTTTTCATCGATGGCTTGCGGCCCGATTTCTTTGATGGTTCCTTGTTTCATAAGACAAACTCCCCTTTCAATTCTTCCATGATTATTATAACATAAAGAGTTTTTCTTACCGCCGAAATCCGCATAGTATGGTAGAATTAAAAAGAAATGAAAATATTAGGAGGTTATTTATGTTGCAAACGATTTATTTAGGTACGTATACGCGTCGCGAAAGTAAAGGGATTTATTCGATCGCTTTAGATACAGAGAAAGAAACATTATCTGATTTAACCTTACGGGCAGAAGAAACCAGCCCTACGTATTTGGCACGCAGTAAAAAAGAAGCGGTTTATTCCGTAACTGAAGTTGATGGTAAAGGCGGGGCTGCAGCATATACCCCTGATTTCACACTATTGAACACAGCCACTGAAGAAGGCGCGCCTTTATGTTATGTAGCTGTAGACGAAAGTCGTCAATTGCTCTATGGCGCCAATTACCATAAAGGAGAAGTCAATGTGTATAAAATTTTGGCAGACGGCAGTATCGAAGCCACTGACAGCATTTACCATGACGAACCCGTTGGCTCCCATGAAAACCAAGACAAACCGCATGTCCATTATACAGACTTAACGCCTGATCAACGTTTGGCTGTCTGTGATTTAGGAACAGACCGTGTCTACACCTACGATGTATCCGCAGAAGGCAAATTGACCGAAGTTTCAGTCTATGTAGCAGAAGATGGTACTGGTCCACGCCATTTGGTTTTCCATCCCAACAATCAATATGCATACCTTGTTGGTGAATTGGATAGTTCATTGACTGTCCTGCGATACAGCGAAGTAGATGGCAGCTTTGAAGCGATCCAAAAAGTCTCAACGATCCCTGCTGATTTCACTGATTTCAATAGTGGTGCTGCCGTACGTATTTCAACTGACGGACGCTTTGTTTACAGCTCTAACCGTGGTCATAATTCAATCGTTGTCTTTGAAGTTGCAGCAGATGGTGCCGCACTGACTTTTGTTCAATCGATTTCGACTGAAGGCGACTTCCCGCGGGACTTTGATTTAGATCCAAGCAACGGCTACCTAGTCAATGCCAATCAAAATTCTGATAACTTGACTTTATACCGTCGTGATACAGACACTGGTGTCTTGACCTTGTTGGAAAAAGACATTTATACACCTGAATGCGTCTGTGTATTATTCGAAAAATAACTCTCTGGAGGACTCCCCCATGTTTGAAAAAACGCCAAAGGAACTTGTACTAAAAGATTTCTCAAATATTTACAATAAATCCCAATCAACATATGAATTGGTCACCAGTCGGCGCTATAATGAGTCGCTGGTTTTACTGACAACAGCTGAAGCCTATGCGATCGCAGAGAAAGCGTATATTCGCTGTGACACCTTCAAAGAACTGCAAACACCTGAAGTCAAAGCCTTCTTTGATGCGTTCGAAATTTATTATTTTGAATTGAAACAAGTTCTTTTTCATGATGACGATGATTTTGTTTCTTTAAAAAATCGGTTGACCCAAACAGCTTCAGCCTATGAAGCATTGACAGCCTCATTCAATTTGCTATGATGGAAGCAAATCAAACATGAAAAGGTGAGCCCATGAATCGAGAAGACGTATTAGATCGATTGCGAGAAGAATTGGAAATGCCATTCTTTGAAGCAAAATTAGCAGACAAAGTATATACAGAAGCAGATTATCAGCAAGTCAAAGCGGATTTGATCAAGTATTTCGATGATTATGTCCGGAATGTAGAGAACTAAATCAGCGAAAAGGCACCTAAGAAGTCTTCACTTCTCAGGTGCCTTTTTTTAGGCGATCACGGTGAAATTTTGATTGGTTGCTGCTTCGATCATAGGATGTGCCTTCAAATAATCAGCAATCAGTTCGGTCATATCTACTTGGATCTCTCGAATGATTTTATCTGCAGAAAACATATCATAATTGCCCCCACCGACTGCTCGGTATTGGTTGATCACGATATCAAGGGGCTGTTCCATGCCAATCGCTGCGCCTTCGAATGCGAGCGCAGTGATCCGCTGCCCTGTTGGTTGCCGCAGATCGATGGTATACTCGATGCCTTCGTACATATCATAATTGTAATATTGCGGTTTAGGATCGATGAATGCTGGATTGAAAATGATTTGCCCTGCTTCACTCACTAAATAGTTCGCTGTTTGTTCCAATGCCGCCTTCAATTCTGCCCCCGTCACTCGGACAACGGCCAATGTATTCGGATAAATATAATTGGTGATGACATCACGCATCGTGATCGTGCTGCCAAAACCTTTTCCTTCATTATTGAACAACGCAGTACCTGAAATCTTCGCTCCGCTAGCAGCCATTTGTACTTGATTGATAAACTCGATATAAGGATGCTCTTTGATCCTGGCACCCATTGGATCTGTAATCCGCATATCGCCTTGCACTTGACCTAAAGGTTGGTCTAACCATGTATTCAGCTCCTCATTGATGGGCGCCAATAAGGCCAACGTCGCTTCATCTGGTGCTGCATCAGCCACCGGCACCAATGCTGCCTCACGTTCCACTACCCGGACACGCCCCTCATCTGTGGTTACAGTCAATTCGATTTTCCCGATGAAGCTTCCTCGGAATCCTGGCTGAACAACAGGTACACCATTGACCACACCTGCAATTTCACGGTGCTGATGGCCAGTGAATAGCGCGTCGATGCCTGAAACTTCATGGAGCAATTGATAGCCTTCATTCTCTCCTGTCAACAACTCTGTCGGTTCTCCTGTCGTCAAGTCTTTCTCAAATCCCCCATGATAGCTTATGACGACAATATCAGCTAATTCTCTTAATTTTGGGACATACACTTTTGCCGTATCCACGATTGATTGAAAGGTCATCCCTTTGATCGTTGCTGGTTGTTCCCAGTGAGGAATATATTGTGTCACCAAGCCCAAAACAGCGATCTTTACGCCTTCTTTTTCGATGATCGTATACGCTTGTCCGAAAAACGGCTCGCCGGTATCGTTGACGATATTGGCCGCCAGCACTGGACTCTGGTAGCTGCTGATGGCTTCTTTCAAGTAATCTAATCCGTAGTTGAATTCATGATTGCCTAACACATGGGCATCTACCCCAAGTTGGTTGACGGGCGCTGTCAATGCAGCGACAGGATGCTGACTTTTCGCAATATAATAACTCAATGGCGAACCTTGGATAAAGTCGCCATTTTCAATGGTGATCACCGGGCCGTTTGCTTCTGCTTTCAGCTGTTTCATTTTGGCAGCGACTTTTGCGGTACCGAATCCTTGCTCCTGGTCGTCAGAAAAGTTGGTAGGTGCGACATAACCGTGCATATCGCTTGTTTCTAAGAACGTGATTTTCATATAACTATTCTCCTCTATTCAGCTATGTACACAAAAGGATCTGTGTCTAGGTATCGCAACACCTTATGACACAAATCCTTTTGTCATCGTTTCATCAAAGCGTTTACGCTTATTATACCTTAAAGAACGTACGACGTCTTATTGATTCCACACATCTTCCAATTGTGGTTTCGCTTCTTCAATCAATTGATCGACATCTTTGTCAGTATTTGACAAAATATTTTCCATGATCGCGCGGATTTCAGTGTACGCTGAGTCGCTGTTTTCAACCACTGGCAAAGAGAATAATTCTTTGGTTGCTGATGCCAATTCAGCAGCGACTTTTGTATCAGGATTGTTGGTGTAGTCATCACTTTCTAAGACAGATTCTACAACAGGCATGTATCCGGTAGCGACTGCCCACTCCAATTGTGACGCAGGAGAGGTCAAGAATTTCATATATTCAAACGCAGCAGTCCGTTCTTCAGCAGATGCACTATTGAACATGTATAGATCCGTACCTTGTTGCAGATTAATGGCTTCTGGACGAGCAGAAACACCATATTCAAACTTGCCTTCAGTATCTTTCTTGACATAGCCCTCACCAGCAATCGAACCAATGAACATCGCCACTTGTTCGTTAGCGAATGGACCAGACAAGTATTGATCAGAACCAGCAATGCGGAAATAGCCATCTTTGACCCCTTCTGCATAATAATTGATCACTTCTTTTGATTCATCGCTGTCTAATTGCAAATCTTTGTCAAAATCGACACCTTGATTTTGCATGCCGATTGAATAATAGTTATTCAATGAATCAAATCCAGCACCTACGACTTTCCCGTCAGATTTTTCATAAATCGTTTGCGAAGCAGCTTTTAATTCATCTAGCGTTGTTGGTACCTCAACCCCGTATTCTTCTAGCATATCGGCATTATAAAAGAGCATCTCTGTTGATTTATTGAAAGGAATCCCGTATTGAACGCCTTCGATTTGTGCCCCTTCTAATAAAGAAGAGCGAATCTCTTCTTGGTCACCCCAACCAATCGTATCATTATCGATATATTCCCCTAGATCTACCAGCATCTCATCTTGTGCGGCATTCCATAACCAACCTGGATAGGCTTGTGTTATGGTTGGCAAATCTTTAGGAGATGGTAAAGTTGAATTGATTTTGGCTTGCAGATCTGAATATTGCGATTGATTTTGCAGTTCAACTTTGATATTTGGATTGTCCGCCATGAATGCATCGGTCAACTTGGTTAATGATTCTTCTTGCGCGCCATTCATCGCATGCCAAAAAGTGACGGTGGTTTCTTCTGTGATTTCCGTTGCGATTTCTTCATCGTTTCCAGCTGAAGAGTCATTGTTGCCACACGCCCCTAATACCAATGTTGCGGCAGCAGCTGCTGCAAATACCCATTTCTTTGTTGTCATTTTCTTCTCTCCCCTATTCCTTCTTATAAAATGATTTTCTCACCGCGTTGCGGCAGTATTCTTTCACCAAACGGATTGACCAATTTTTCTGGTCGCAGCGTATGGATAGGAACCAAACATTTAGGCTCGATCCATGCAATGATTTGATCCAAATCTGCTGGTGTTGCATGGCCCGAGTTAGGCAAACGAACAAATGCAATATCCAGTGCCGCCAATTGATCCAAAAATGTTTGATAAGCAGGATCAAAGTCGCCTAGAGGCTGGGCGTCACTATGGATATATAATCCACCCGTTTGTAGATCTTCAAAATGTGCCACCGCTTGCCACACATATTGTGTGGTATCCGCACATAGTGCCTGATAAGAAATCGCGTGTTCCGGCGCCAAAAGGTCTGGCACCTGACCATCGATACTGTAATACAGAACATCTTTGTCAAATATTTCTTTCAACAGTGCTGCTTGCTGTGCTTCCAATACTACCCTCCGTGGTGACGCTTCTACCAATGCCAAAAACCGTTCGACATTGGCTGGATAACCATTGAAGGTGATTTGTCTATGGGGATTTTCCTGTACCAATTCCACAAAGGCTTGGACAAGTGCCGCTTCGCTCTCAACGGTGATCGTTGCTGGATCAGGTGTCCGCTCAGGAAAACTAATACTGACGCCTTCCATCATCAACAAGTCCGTGCCTTTCGCCAATTGACAAAAAGCCTGACTGCGTTCCGGATGATTCCCGTGCAAACGCAGATCTCCGGTATACGCAATAAAATGATCTGGTGTACGAATCAATAGCGCAGCGGCCCCAAAGGCATCATGATCGACAGGGACGATCTCCACTTCGATATCGCCTACCCGAATCACATCGTGAGGGGCTAAGCCAATCATCTCCCGAACAAAATGAGGGGCTTCATGAGGAACCGGCAACAAAAAGTCCCCTTTGCGGTTCAGCACTTCCAAAATCGCTTTGGTTTCCTTCAATGTATACAAAGGAATCGCCGGATCAAGGTAATTGATCATTTTTGAATGATCGAGATGTGCATGAGATAAGAAGACAGCTGTTTCACGGTATGTCTTGCTTTCTTCTCCTTGGTACTGATAGGTCAATCGCGGATCGTAGACGTTCTTCAGCTGTGGTACCCAACGATGATCGACCAGCGTCTTCAGTTCTTCATTGGGCAATGGCGTTTCAGGATGATATTCCGTTCCAAAATCAAAAAAGATATGGGCATCTTTATATGCCACTTCGATCACTGTACCGCCAATAGTCATGATGCCGCTGTGAAATGTAATACTGGTTTTATCCTTTGATACCATCTTTTGCCACTCCTTTGATAATTTCTTTTCTAAAGATCAAATAAATGATCAAAATCGGAATGACCGTCAGTGTGGCAGCAGCCATTTGTAAATGGACATCACTGCCGCTTTCTGTCGTGAATGCAGCCAATCCATTGTTCAATAATCGGTATTTTTTCTCGTTCGTCACAAGCAGCGGCCATAAAAATGAATTCCAGCTGGAAATGAAGGTCAAGATCCCCACTGTGACCAACGCTGGTTTTGACATTGGGATCAAGATCCGACGGATATACGCCAGATCACTAGCACCATCGATTTTGGCAGCTTTATAGAACGTATTGGAAATACTCTTAAGATAACCGTTCAGATAATAGATATAGAATATACTGGTCAAAAATGGAATGATCAAGGCGCTATAAGTATTGAGCAAGCCCATTCTGGCAATCGTATTGTAGTTGGTGAAAATAATCGATTCATACGGGACCATCAGCAATGAGATCATCAAGGCGATGACTAGGCCTTTGTATTTGAATTCTAGACTCGTCAACGCAAAAGCGGCGAGGACCGCAGTGATCAGTGTTGCAATCGTTGTGACCGCAGAAACGAACACTGTGTTGATGAAGTAACGCAAAAATGGTGCTTTCGTAAAAACCTCAGCATAATTTTCCCATTGAAAGGATGCTGGAATAATCGTCGGCGGAATGCTTGTCGCTTCGCTGTATGTCATCAATCCTGCCAAAATCATATAAATAAATGGGAAGACAGTAATGATCGCCAACAGACCCAAAAATAGCAGTGAGAGGCAGGTCACGATTTTTTTCATCTGTTACTCACCGACTTTCTTCAAGATTTTATTTTGGACAAAAGTGACCAGCAAAATGATCACAAATAAGATGACCGTTGCCGCCATGGCTATTCCTGGCCGACCTGCGATATGAAACTTGTCGTAGATGTAATAGACAGCTGTTGTCGCACTCTTCGCAATTCCTGGTTGTCCACCGAACAATGCATATACTTGGGTATACACTTTGAATGCAGCAATAATGTTGACTGTCAATAAGAAAGCAAAAGTTGGGATCAATTGCGGAAACGTGATCCTGCGAAAGATTTCCCAGTTATTGGCACCAAACATCTTTGCGATCTTGTAATGCTCTTGATCAATATTGCGCATCCCTGCCAATAAAATGATGATATTGAAGGCCAAACTCGTCCAAACCCCGAAGATGATCAGTGTTGTCATACTCATATTGACGTTATCCAACCAATTGACTGGCGCGATGCCCACCAGGCTCAATAAGTAATTGATAATCCCGTAGGAACCATTGAAAAAATAGCGAAAGACGATCCCGATCGCGATCGTACTGGTGACATAAGGCATAAAGAAAATCGTCTCAAAGAAACTTTTATGTTTGACTTTTTCAAAGATGATCCAGGCAATCGCCAAAGACAAAATCAAGGCAATCGGTACCACCGTGAAAGCAAAAAGTGCAGTATTACGTAATGCTTTAAAGAAAACTGGATCGGTCAAGACTTTTTGATAGTTTTCGATCCCAGCATAACGTTGGTTGATCAGCGTTCCTTTTTGAAAACTCATGATCAACGAGCGAAACAACGGATAGACACTGAACAAAAAGATGATGACCAATGAAGGCAGTAAGAACAGCCAGGCTTTGGGTTGATTTTCGGGGTTATAATTTTTTTTAAACATTAGTAGACCCGCTCCCCTTTGTCATCAAAAATGAAGGCCTTCTTATACTGAAAATCAAACGCCACCTCTGCACCTTCTTCGATGATTTCCTCAATAGTGACGATCGACTTCACATGTTTATCTGCCAGGTCAAAGTTCAAGATTCGCTCGCGGCCAATCAGTTCTACACTCTTGATCTGCGTCGTAAACAAGGCATCTTGTGTCGTGGTCAATACATCTTCTGGTCGGATGCCCAACGTATATTGTCCGTCTGGCACAGGTTTCTTAAAACGAATATCCGTAAACCGAGCAAGAGGGATCGTAAATACTGGATGCATCATTTGCCCCTCTTTGATTGTCACTGGCAGCATATTGATGATCGGATTACCGATAAATTTGGCCACAAATTGATTATTCGGCTCTAAGTATAAGTTTTGCGGATCATCATTTTGCTGGATCACGCCTTCATTCATCAAAATGATCTTGTCACTGATGGACAATGCCTCCTCTTGATCATGGGTCACAAAAATCGTTGTGATCCCAACTTCTTTGACCAACCGCCGAATCTCTTCTCTAATTTTCAACCGTAGTCGAGCATCCAAATTACTTAAAGGCTCATCCAATAAGAGAACCTCAGGATTTTGGACCAATGCCCGTGTGATCGCTACCCGTTGCTGTTGACCACCAGATAATGTCCCCGGCTTTTTCTGACTTAACTCTTCAATGTTGGTCAAACGCATGTATGTTTCAGCAATCTGCTTGGCTTCCGCCTTTTTGATTTTCTTTTCTCCCACGGTAAGAGGAAACATCACATTTTCTAAGACTGTCATATGCGGATATAGCGCATAGTTTTGAAATACAAACCCGATATTGCGGTCTTTGGGCTCTGTTTTGACTACAGAGCTGCCATTAAAGCGGATATCGCCTCCCGTTGGATGCAGCAAACCAGCAATCAAATTCAAGATGGTTGATTTACCGCAACCGCTAGGGCCCAACAAACAAACTAGATCTCCTTTTTCAATGGTAAAATCGACTGCTTTCAACGCTTCAAATTTATTATCAAAGACCTTCTTCAACCCCACTACTTCTATCAAAAACTGCCCCTCCGTTTTCTTTTTCTCATTCCCAATCCAGTTGGCTAACATATCAGGCCATAAAAAAAGCACGAACGCCTGATGTCTTGTCAAACATGCAAAGAAATTCGATTTTAATGATAACAAACGATTATTTTCATTCGATACTATTATTGTAAATGTTTTGTAAAAACCATAGGGAATTATGAAAGAATTTTTAATTTTAAATGAGTCTATCTTTTTCGGCATCCATAATATCGCTTCCTATCTTATCATTTCTTCATTTATTTTTGCATTTACATAAAAATAAAGCGAAAAATAGCCCTTTTTTTATCCATACAGATAAAACGCTCTCAACGCCACTTGCAACTCTCATTATTCTTATTTGTTTATCACGCTCAATCAGGAGGGTAAAAATAACAAAAAAATAGAACGACGTCAATTAACGGTCGTTCTAAAAAACCACTCAGTCGTTTGCCTTGGGTTTTATCAGCTTGATTTGTTTTGTTGCAATTTGATCAAGAAAATAACGGTCGTGTTCAATGAGCAACATCGTAGGTTTTGCCGTTGTAATCACTTCGATCAATTGCTGTTGGTTAAAGACATCTAAATAGTTCAGCGGTTCATCCCAAATAAAGAGATCGGCTGGCGTCGCCAACGACTTCGCTAACTCCACACGTTTGCGTTGTCCCATACTCATTTTTTCAATCGGGGTTTGAAATACCCTCCGTTCTAAGCCTAATTTTTTTAGATTACTCAGCAGGTCTTGATAGGCAATGCCTTGCATTTCAGCAAATGCGGCCAATGTGCCTCGATTGTCTTCATAATTTTGCCTAACAGTACTGACTTTGATTTGATGTGCCAATTGGATATCACCAGACATTGCGCCTGTGAAGGTGCCAAATAGTGCTTGGATCAAACTAGATTTGCCTGAGCCGTTCGCCCCTTGGATCCCCAAAATGTCTTGCTGTTGTATCGAAAAAGTCAAGGGTTGAAACAACGGACGGTCATAACCTAATACGAAGTTTTCTGCTTGCAGCAATACATCGTGATGGCTGTTCAAAGGATACATGTTTAGCGGATCGATGTATTCAATATCTTTTAGCAAAGCCGACTTGTCTTGGATTTGCTCATCCATTCGTTTGGCAATGGCTTTTGATCGTTTCATGGTGCGCGCGGCCCGGGCGCCGATTGCCCCTGTATCAAAGATACCCCCACTGCCTTTTTTAGTAGGAGAACCCAATTTGTCACGTTCTCGTCCCCGTGACCATTCTGCTTTTTCTGCGGCAGTTTGCTGCAAGCGGGTGATTTCTTTTTTCAACTTCGCATTTTGTTCTTGCTCATAACTGTCTTTTTGTTGTTTTTGGGTATCATAAGTTGTGTAATTGCCTTTATACAGCACCAGCTGACTTTTTTCGATGGCTAGCACGTGATCGACGACATCATCAATGAATTGACGATCATGGCTTACTACGATAAAGCCGGTTTTTTGCTGCAAATAACTGGCTACATGACCACGACTAGTGATATCAAGATGATTCGTTGGTTCATCGATTAGGGGGAAGTTTTCTTCATCGACAAACAGCCGTGCTAAACGTACTTTCGTCTGCTCCCCTCCGGATAATGTATCGAAGGGACGCCACAATACGTCGGGTGCTATCTGCAACAAGTTTAATTCTCTTTCTAAGCGCCACAACGCTACATCTCCTGATTCTTGCAAGACATGATACGTCAACTGTTGCGGATCATTGATCGCCATCGGAAAATAGACGAACGTTTGGCCATGCGTGATCGTCCCACTGTAAGGCAGCTGATTTTGCAGCAACCGCAACAAAGTAGTTTTCCCCCGACCATTTCGACCCAAAAGGCCTAGCTTCCAATGCGTATCGATTGTTAAATTGGTATGATCGAACAACAGCTGTTCTTGACTGTCAAAGCCAAAGGTTAATTGTTTGATACTGATTGTGCCCATTATTTATCACCTCGTGTCTATTCACTGAATAGACGGGAGCCTATAGGTATTTTCAGAAAATCAGCAAAAGAAAAGGACACAAAAAGACCTTCCAGAAAAAAGTTGCCAATTCTGAAAATCTGCAGACTGTCCCCTTGGTGGTTCCAGTCTTATGCAGCTTTCAACAAATTGGTTACTTTTTCAATGGAAGATCCCTCACTTCGTTTATAATTGCCAACAGTATAGCATGCCTGATTCAACAAAAGCAAACATTTTTCATTTCTTCCGCCGAAACGTCTGCCAATAGGACGTTGCAGAAAAAACGAAAGCACTTTTTTCACAAAGATTCGTTAAATACGCATTTAAAAGTATATAAAAAAACACTTAAGAATACAAAAAACCACCAGGTTGGTTAGTCCCGGTGGCAAAAGGAGTAAAATGAAAAATAAAAAGGTTGTTGGTTGTGGCTTTATTATAGCGCCGATTTAACATTTAATCATGTGAATAAAATAACAGTTAAATTAAATAACTCTTGTTTAAGCGTTTTTATATATCATTTTTTTAACAATAGTGCGGTCATCCGTTGAATCGCAAAGGAAATATCATCTGTCGCTTGGTCTTGCTTTTGTTCTGCAGCATCAAATGCTTCTTGGTCTACGCCATCAGCAATACTGAGAATCATTTCATCACAGCCTGCCACGTAACTCATATAGGACCGTTCAAATTTTTTGTGGATGCCCATCACATTTGCTGGTGGTCGTAATTGACTGATTTTTTTCAGCATTACTCGGTACTTGTCTGTGCCTTCTTTGAATGTTTCAGCAATCTCTGCTAAACGTTCTTGGGAAAGGTCAGCTGTCTTTTTTTCGTCGATTGCTTGACGGATTTCTTCATAGTTGGGATGCATACTTTCCCCGATTGTTTCGGTTTCTTTCACTAAATCATTGATCGTTTGGACATAATAGCCTAAATTTGGTCGCACAATAGATTCCTACTTTCTTTTGTTGATACTATCTATTTTACCGTTTCTAGCGGGAAATAGAAAGGGTGAAGAAAAACCACCACTTCATAAACCGCGTTGCTTGGTTTATGAAGTGGTGGTTCAATGCTTTTACAGCACTTTATCGAATGATCATTGGCGCTAAGGGACTGCTTATTTGCGCCCCATTGCGCGCTGCACTGCCTTCACGATCTCTACGATCGGAATGATCGCAAAAGATGCACCCAGCACGATGCCCCATTGATATAGGTCTAAATGAGCGACACGGAAAATGTCATTCAATCCTGGTACTACAATGATGACCATCATCAAGGCAAAGGACAATACAATCGCCCAGTTAAAGGCTTTGTTCTTGAAAGGCCCCACCGTAAACAATGATTGATAGACAGATTTCACATTAAATGCGTGGAACAATTGCATCAAGCCTAATGTCGCAAAGGCCATCGTTAAGGCATCTGCATGGATATCAGTATAGTTTGTGTGGACCGGCCATTGGATGGCAGACCAATAGACAAAGAGCACTGTTGCTGCTTCTAAGATCCCTTGATAGATAATACTACTCATGACACCACCGGAGAAGAAGTTTGAACTACGACCGCGGGGCGCATGTTTCATCAAGTCTTTTTCGGCAGGTTCCATCCCTAAAGCGATGGCTGGGAAGGTATCCGTCACTAAGTTGATCCAAAGTAAATGGATCGGCAGCAACGTATCCCATCCCCATAGCGTGGCAAGGAATAAAGTCAAGACTTCCCCTAAGTTGGCAGCCAATAAATATTGGATCGATTTTTGGATATTCGAGAAGACTTTGCGGCCTTCTTCAACAGCTACTACGATGGTGGCAAAGTTGTCATCTGCTAGGACCATATCAGAGGCGCCCTTAGATACTTCTGTCCCTGTGATCCCCATACCAACACCGATATCAGCTTGTTTCAATGCTGGGGCATCATTGACACCATCCCCAGTCATGGCAACTACTTTGCCTTCTTGCTGCCATGCTTTGACGATTCGTACTTTATGTTCCGGAGATACCCGCGCATAAACAGAATACTGCGTCACTTTTTGTGCGAATTCAGCTTCGCTCATTTTGTTCAGTTCAGCCCCAGTCAATACAGCATCGTCGTCACCTGGTGTAATGATCCCTAGACGACCGGCGATCGCTTCTGCAGTATCTCGGTGGTCCCCGGTGATCATGATTGGCCGGATACCGGCTTCTTTGGCGACTTTGACAGCGTCCGCCGCTTCTGCCCGTTCTGGATCGATCATGCCGACTAAACCGGCAAAGACCAAATCATTTTCAACGATTTCTGATTCGAGATTTTCTGGTATGGCAGCAACATATTTATAGGCCATACCTAGCACCCGCAACGCTTGTTTAGCCATATCGGTATTATTGGTCAAAATGGCTTGTTTTTGCTGGTCATCCATTGGTACTTCTTGTCCATCCAATAACACTTTTGCCGTGCGGCCTAGCAGCACATCTGGTGCACCTTTGACAGCTACAAGATAGCGGCCATCTTCTTGTTGATGGATCGTACTCATCAATTTTCGATCAGAATCAAAAGGCAGGTCGGCCACACGTGGTTCTTGGTCAACCAAATCACGGACGTGGAACCCTTGATCCATCCCAAATTGCACAAGGGCAGTTTCAGTTGGATCACCAATCAAATTGCCTTCTTCACCGAATTTGGTGTCATTGGCAAAGTTCATGACTTTCAACGCCATGTTGTCCAACGGAATGTCTTCAGTCGCAGCATGTTGATGATTGTTAACATACAATTTTTCAACGGTCATTTGATTCAATGTTAGCGTACCCGTTTTATCTGATGCAATAATATCTGTCGCGCCTAATGTTTCAACAGCTGGCAACTTGCGGATAACCGCATTGCGTTTGGCCATCACTTGCGTGCCTAATGCCAAAATGATCGTTACAATGGCAGGCAGTCCTTCTGGAATCGCCGCCACAGCTAATGAGATGGATGTCAGCAACATGTCAACCCATGAAGTGTGATTAAAGATCGTGCCGACAAAGAACATGATCACTGCAATCACGATGATCGCAATCGTTAAAAATTTGCCTAATTCATTCAAATTGCGTTTGAGCGGTGTTTCCGTTTCTTGGGCGCTGGCCAGCATGCCGGCAATCTTACCTACTTCAGTGCCCATCCCTGTATTGACAACAACGCCTTTCCCTCGCCCATAGGTCACATTGCTGTTTGAATAAGCCATATTGACCCGATCACCGATCCCGATATCGTTGCCCTCGATCACTGTCAATTCTTTTTCAACAGGGACCGATTCACCTGTCAGTGCAGCTTCTTCGATTTTTAGGGAACTTGCTTCTAATAAACGTAAATCTGCGGGAACGACATCGCCAGCTTCTAATAAAACGATATCGCCGGGAACCAACTCATCACTTTTGACCGTCACAGTGTGGCCATTACGCAAAATATTGGCATTTGGTGTCGACATTTCCCGCAATGCTTCGATCGCTTGTTCAGCCTTGGCTTCTTGAACGACACCCATGATCGCATTGATAATGACAACAGCTAAAATAATGATCGAATCAACAAATTCATGCGAAACGGCAGCTGAGATGATCGCTGCGGCCAACAAGACAATAATCATCAAGTCTTTGAATTGTTCAAAGAATTTTTGGAGCATTGATTTTTTCTTGCCTTCTTCAAGTTCGTTGGGGCCGTATTCAGCCAAGCGTTTCTTGGCCTCATCGTTTGTGAGTCCATTGGTATCTGATTGCAATTCTTGCAACACACTTGCGGTATCTTGCGCATAGAAAGCCTGCGCCAATTGTTCTTTTTTATTTTCTTCCGACATCCTATTTCCTCCCTTGTATTACCTTCCTTTATTGTACATGAAATGAAAAAAAATAGACTTATGTATGCACTGGAACACATACATAAGTCTCACTATTTAAGGCAACACCAGAAATTGCTTTCAGGATGGTGATGTTGCCACGGATTGAAAAACCGCCAGTTACTCCCTCATGATCATATCAATAACACTCATTATACAAAAAGTTTTCTTTCGTTGCAATCCAAAGCGCTAGGATAAGCCATCAAAAGTTTTAAGCGATGATGGCACCATTTGGCATGCCTTTAGGCGCATCCACGATTTCTAAGCGGCCTTCTGTATCTTCTGCTGACAAAATCATCCCTTGACTGACTTGTCCGCGCATTTTTCGCGGTTTCAGGTTCGCAACGATCACGACTTTCTTGCCAATCAAGACTTGCGGGTCTGGGTAAAACTCAGCCACGCCTGATAAAATTTGGCGGTCTTGATCATCGCCAGCAGCGAGACGGAATTGCAATAATTTGTCTGCACCTTTGACTTTTTGACAATCAATGACTTCTGCTACCTTCAATTCGATTTTGTCAAAATCTTCATATTTGATTTCTTCTTTTTCCGATTGCACATTGGTTTCTTCCGGATTCCATTTCACCGTTTCTTCTGGTCCTTGCGTACCTTCAGCCATCTTCTTTTGAATATAGGCGATCTCTGTTTCCAACTCCAAACGAGGGAAAATCGGTGTGCCTTTGGCAACGACTTTGGTGCCGCTTGGGAATTCACCAAAACGCAAATCTTTCAAGTCCATAGCTTCAACAGCTAATCCTAATTGACTGAAAATATTGCCCGGTGTTTCCGTCATCACTGGTTGCAGCAAAATGGCAACGATTCTCAAGCTTTCAGCTAAATGCACCATCACACTGTTCAATTCTGCTTTGCGTTCATCTTCCTTGGCTAAGACCCAAGGCTGCGTTTCATCAATGTATTTATTGGCTCTTGAAATCAGTGTCCATACTTCAGACAATGCCGTACTGAATTCCATTTTTTCCATCGCTTCATGGTAACGCCCCACGACATTGGCAGCTGTTGTGGACAATTCACTGTCAAAAGGTGTCACTTTAGAGGCATAGTCTGGTACCAAACCGTCACAGTATTTATTGATCATCGCAACTGTTCGATTCAGCAAATTGCCTAGATCGTTAGCTAGGTCATAGTTCAAGCGAGAAACAAAATCTTCCGGCGTGAAGACACCGTCGCTGCCGAAAGGTACTGCCCGCAATAAATAATAGCGTAATGCATCCAAGCTGTAGCGCTCAACCAGCATTTCTGGATACACGACATTGCCTTTAGATTTCGACATTTTGCCATCTTTCATCATCAACCAGCCATGGCCAAAGATTTTCTTTGGTAATGGCAAATCCAATGCCATTAGCATGATTGGCCAATAAATCGTGTGGAAACGGACGATTTCTTTCCCTACCATGTGGACATCTGCAGGCCAAAATTTTTGGAACAACGTATCATCTTCTGTGCCATAGCCTAAAGCAGTGATGTAGTTGGACAACGCATCGATCCATACATAAACCACATGTTCCGGACTAGCAGTGACAGGAATGCCCCATTTGAACGTCGTCCGAGAAACAGCTAAATCTTCTAGCCCTGGTTTGATAAAGTTATTCAACATTTCATTCTTGCGAGATTCAGGTTGAATAAATTCTGGGTGTTCATCATAGTATTGCACCAAACGATCGGCATACTTGCTCATGCGGAAGAAATAAGATGATTCTTTGACCAACTCGACTTCATGCCCGCTTGGTGCTTTCCCGCCGATGACATGACCCGCTTCATCACGGAAAACTTCAGCTAATTGAGTTTCCGTAAAATATTCTTCGTCTGATACAGAATACCAGCCCTCATACTCGCCTAAATAGATATCCCCTTGATCAAGGAGTTGTTGGAAAATCTTTTGCACGGATTTTTTATGATAATCATCCGTGGTACGGATAAACTTGTCATAACTGATATCCAGTGTTTTCCATAACTTTTTGACATCTGCTGCCATTTTATCTACGTATTCTTGAGGGTCTACGCCTAATTCTTCTGCTTTTTTCTCGATTTTTTGACCGTGTTCATCGACACCGGTCAAATAAAACACATCAAAGCCCATCAAGCGTTTGTAACGCGCCACTGCATCACAGGCAATGGTTGTATATGAGTTTCCGATATGTAATTTACCGCTTGGATAATAGATTGGCGTCGTGATATAAAATGTTTCTTTTTCAGCCATGGACAGGTGTCCTCCTTCTGTCGAATAAAGTGTATACTAAGGTAGTATACCATAATTCTTAGCTAGTTTTTTCTTTTTTTGTTCGGAATGAAGCTGTCTAAGCAGCCGATTTCCTCACTTTGAAAAACAGGGTCGATATTTGTTATAATAGAGATAAATCACCTGTTGAAAGGAACGCTTATGTCAAAATCTAACAAACGATTTTTTTGGCTGTCTATCTTACTGACAGTCATTCATCTGATTGGTTCAAGTTATTATCTGTATGCTTATGCCTACTTCAATGGCCAAGGCCAAGCATCGGCATTTGCTGCCATTGTGACTGTACTGCGCATCATGCTTCTGGCTTGGTTCGCTTATTGCGGCTACCGTGCATTGCATGATCAGCAAAAATTAACTTGGCTGTATATCGCCCTCTTTTTTGTCAATCTAGTCTGTCCGTATTTGTTTCAATAAAGACAGGTCATAAAAAAACATGCCCACAAATGAATCTATGCAGGAGAAACCCATGGAAAAATTCATCTCTAAATCAGCAGAAAAACATTATTACGAACAAGAAGCTTCAGAAGCTGACTTTCTTGCTTGGTACCAAGAACAAGATCAACCAAAATATGAAAAACCTTCCGTAACCGTCGATATGGTCTTAATGTGCTACAACAAAGAAGAGGAACAATTGAAAATTGCCTTGATCCAACGAAAAGGTCATCCTTTTCGCAATTCTTGGGCACTGCCTGGCGGATTCGTCAATCCCCAAGAATCCACCGGTGATAGTGTCATTCGTGAAACCAATGAAGAAATTGGTGTGACGATCTCTAAGCAGAATATCGAACAATTGCATACCTTCAGTACCCCAAATCGCGATCCGCGAGGTTGGGTCATCACTGTCAGCTATCTAGCATTCATTGGGGAAGAACCTTTGAGTGCGGGGGATGATGCCAATCAAGTCCGCTGGTTTTCTTTAGAGCGCCAGGGTCATCGACTATTGTTGAGCAGTGGTGAGATCGAGATTATCCTAGACATGCAGTCAGGGGATTCTATCGGGAAAGACACCCTGGCTTTCGACCATAGTGCCATTATTTTGAAAGCTTTCCAACGCGTTGCCAACAAAATGGAACATGAGCCGCAAGTCCTTTTGGTCTTAGGTCGGGATTTTACGATCACAGAAGCCCGCAAAGTCTTTGCCAAGTTCTTAGGGATCGACTTTAAACTGATCGACCATTCCAACTTCAAAAAATCCATGCTGCAATACTTGATCGAAGTTGGCGAAAAGCCAGTTGGTATCGGCCGCCCATCAAAGATCTACCGCTTGAATGATGCTGTATTAGACAATAAAATGTAATGTGTAAAACCCTCCAAACGCGTGTTTGGAGGGTTTTACTGGCTAATCATAATTAGTGAACGTGGTTCCTAGAAACAAAAGCCGCTATTGGCTTTTTCTATACCCTAGGCGAACCCTGGCGTTCCTTCCAGTTTTGACCATCAAGAGCCCATCTGTGACAATAATTCTGTCATTTTTTGGTTTTCCGTTGCCGATAAAGGAACAAAATGCAGCTCTTTCCCATACCATTTGGCTTTATACTGCATTTTACGAATAAATTGGTGCCAATCGCTGACACTGTAATTACCAGCGACATCCATATCTTCATTGATTTTTTCAATAAAAATCGTGTCGTATTGTTTAACTAAGTGGTAACTCATTTGATCAATATATTCCCGCTTTTGACAGCCATGAAGCCGATAAAGTTTGGCCACTTTGCCTTTTTGCTTTTGATAATTGCGGGCATTGTTCAAGAGGATCTTCTTGCGTTTGACCGCTTTGGCTTTGATCGTTAACTTATTTTCCGCCTTCACTAATTTTTGCAGCGTTGACAAGGCATGCGTACAGGCTACTGGCAAAGAATGGTTGGCCTGTACCAGTATTTGCGGATCAAAGATCAGTGCAATATTCTGTTGTTGTTTTGGCAGAGGTTCAACTTCTTCCAAACATAAAATCGATACATAAAATTCTGTCCCGTTTTTTGCTGAGATAGTCGCTGATTTGATCGTTCCTTTGATTTCCCGATGCAATTTCACCGGTACCAATGATTTCAATTTCGGCAGCTTGAGTTGATCGTCGACAAAATAGATCGTATGTTGCTGATTGTTGGTCGTGTATGATTGCCACACACTTTTTTTGGTTTTCATTTTTGGAAAGCCAGCCCGTTTTTGGAAATAATTCCGAAAAGCCCGTTCTAGATTCCGTTGTGCATTCGCTAATGCTAAACTATCCGTTTCTTTTAAAAACGGATAGTCTTTCTTCAATTTAGCTGGTGTTAACCCTAACTTTACTTCCTTGTTTGCCAATTCATCCATTTTTGCTTTCAATAATTGATTGTACGTAAATCTTACACAACCAAACGTTTCAATGAAGAATTGTTTTTGCTGTCCATTAGGATAGATCCGAAATTTGTATGCTTTTAAAACACTCAGTTTCATCTCCTCCTAACCTTATCCCCCTATACCTTTAAACCAATACTTGCCCCTTTTTTTGTGCCAATTTTTCTTGATACTGTGCAACCTCTTTTTTCGATGCGTAAACGAAATGACCTGGTGCGATCTCTTCCATTTGTCTTGGTTGATCATCTGTAGGTTCGCTGACATATTTGATCCGTTTCCGCTGACGTTCATGGTCAGGATCTGGTAATGGAATCGCTGATAAAAGACTCTCTGTATATGGATGTACACCATAATGATAGATTTCATCACTCGTGCCGACTTCCAACAATTTCCCGTTGTGCATAACGCCGATACGGTCACTGATATGTTTGACCATTGATAAATCATGGGCAATGAACAGATACGTAAGTTTATGTTGTTCTTGCAAATCTTGCAGCAGGTTGACTACCTGTGCTTGGATCGATACATCCAACGCTGAGATGGGTTCATCACAAATGATAAATTTAGGGTCAACAGCCAATGCGCGGGCAATACCGATCCGTTGCCGTTGTCCCCCCGAAAATTCATGAGGATAGCGCGTGCCATGACTTGGATTCAAGCCAACAGTTTTCAACAAATCGTCTACACGCTGGTTCCGTTCTGTTTCGTTTTTGGCTAAACCATTGATATCGATACCTTCTGCAATGATGTCCCGCACTTTCATCCGCGGATTCAAGGAAGCATATGGATCTTGGAAAACCATTTGCACTTCACGACGAAAATCGGCCAAGTCTTTTTTGCCTTTGATCTTCATTACATCGTGTCCATCAAAGAGTACTTCCCCTCCGGTCGGGTTGTTCAACCGAATCACTGTCCGACCAGTAGTGGATTTTCCACTGCCTGACTCGCCAACTAGTCCAAAGGTTTCTCCTTCATAGATTTTAAAGGAGATGTCATCTACGGCTTTGACTTCGTCTTTGCGGCCAACATTAAAATATTGCTTTAAATTATTTACTTCAAGTAAAACTTTTTCCAACCGTTTCTCCTCCTTAGACTGTTGTTTGGCTATTCTTTTTTTGGAATTTTTTCCACCGAATCAAAATTTCGTCAGGCGGCGTTACTTTCGGTGCTTGGGGTGCCAATAACCAAGTAGCGGCCTTATGGGTCGGTGATACATCAAAGAATGGCGGTTGTTCTTCTGCATCGATTTGCAATGCAAATTCGTTCCGCGGATAAAATGCATCGCCGGTCGGCGGATCCAATAAATCTGGTGGTGATCCAGGAATCGCATAAAGGCGATCACCGGTCCCTTCCAACGTTGGCATTGATCCTAACAAGCCCCATGTATAAGGATGCTGAGGATTGTAAAAGATTTCCTCTGCTGTACCTACTTCAACGATCTTCCCACCATACATCACGGCTACACGGTCTGCAACGTTGGCAACGACCCCTAGATCATGGGTGATAAAGACAATCGATGAATTGATTTTCTTTTGGATGTCTTTTAGCAACTCTAAGATTTGTGCTTGGATCGTTACATCCAATGCAGTTGTAGGTTCATCGGCAATCAAGATTTGCGGATAGCAGATCAACGCGATCGCAATGACGATCCGTTGGCGTTGTCCACCTGAGAACTGATGGGGATAATTCTTTAAGCGTTTTTCGGCATTTGGTATGCCAACCAGATTCAACAAGTCTAAGGCTTGTTTCAGCCCTTCTTTTTTGCTGATTTTGTTGTGTTTCATCAATGACTCTGCCACCTGTTTGCCAATTGGCATTGTTGGGTCAAGAGAAGTCATCGGATCTTGGAAAATCATCGCGATCTCTTTGCCGCGGATTTTTTGCAATTCTTTTTCAGTTTTGGTCAGAATATCGGTACCATTGAACAAGATTTGTCCATTGTCGACATTGGCATTGCTGGCTAATAGTCCCATAATGCTGCGTGTCGTCACAGATTTGCCACTCCCTGATTCTCCCACGATCGCTAATGTTTCGCCTTTATACAAATCGAAACTGACATCGCGGATTGCTTTGACTTTACCGGCAAAGGTATCAAAGGAGATCTCTAAATTTTTCACTTCTAAGACTTTTTTCATCGCAATCACTCTTTCATTTTCGGATCAAAGGCATCTCGTAAACCATCTGCGAGCAAGTTAAAACCAATCATGATCACAGATAAAGTCACAGCCGGTACCCACATTTGGTAAGGCAAGAACAAGAACGTTTTGTACCCATCACTCAACAACATCCCCAATGAAGCTGCAGGTGGTTTCAAGCCCAGTCCAATGAAGCTCAGGAAGGCCTCGAAGAAAATCGCAGAGGGGATACTAAACATCATTTGAACGATAATGACGCTTGAGATATTCGGCAAGATATGTTTCATGGCAATTTTGGAGCGACTCTCACCTAAAGTCGTTGCTGCTAAGACAAATTCTTGGTCTTTCAATTTCATCGTTTGCGCTCGGACGATCCGTGCCATTGGAATCCAGTTGGTGATGGCCATGGCAGCCACGATCGATGGAATCCCTGGTTCAAAGACGACCAGCATCAAAATCATGACCACTAGGTTGGGAATCCCTGAAAGGATTTCCAAGAAGCGCTGCATCACATTATCTGCACGTCCACCCAGTAAGCCTGAGATCAAGCCATAGGTCACACCGAAAACGATATCCAACAGCGCAGCGATAAACGCAATCAATAAGGAGATACGCGTACCCACGAACAATCGGCTCAACAAGTCACGACCTAAGCCATCTGTTCCCAATAAGTAATAGGTGCCGTCAGGGACATTGGCAGCGGCGTATTTATCAACAAGTTCTCCACCTACCATTGCGTAACCATTCAACCCATTGATATTAATACCTGGGATTTTGGGCGGCAAATTGGTGAATTTTACATTTTGAGCGGTTGGATCATGAGGCGATACGAAAATCGTAATGATCGAGATCGCAATGATGATCAACAGTAAAACAATAGAAAAGACGGCTGCTTTGTTTTTCTTCAAACGACGCCAAGAATCTTGGAAGAAGGTCAAAGATGGTGTGGCAATCGCTTCTCGTTCTTCTTTGGTATTTTTTTGTAATGGTTGAAATTTTGCTGCATCAATCGCAGCTACTTCATTTGCTGTATAAGGCTTCTCTGCCATTAGCCACGACTCCCTTCTGATACACGGATCCGCGGATCAACGATACCGTATAAAATATCTACGATCAAAATCACAAAGACCAACATAGCTGAATACAAAATCGTGACTGCCATGATTGTTGGATAGTCATTGGTCATGATTGATTTAACGAACTGTTCCCCGATTCCAGGAATGGCAAAAATGTTTTCAACAACCAATGACCCTGTCATTAAGCCAACTGCTAATGGTCCTAATAAGGTCAATAAGGGAATCAAACTGTTCCGCAACCCATGTTTAAAGGCGATTTCCCAGCGGCTAAGCCCTTTGGCTCTAGCCAATTCTACATAATCGCTGTGCAAGACTTCTACCATCTCAGTTCGAATGAACCTGGCCGAATCTGCCAATGGCGACATAGCCAGGGCGACAGTTGGTAAAATGGTACTTGCGAAGGTTTCCCACTTTGCAATTGGCAACACACCAAGTTTGATTGCAAAAATGTATTGTAGTAACACTGCGAACACAAAGTTCGGGATCGAACGACCCAAGATGGCTACCAACGTCGATGTTGTATCCACCCATGTATTTTGTTTCATTGCTGAGATCGTTCCTAAGATAATCCCAAAGAACGTGCCGAAAATGATTGCTTGGACACCCAATTGCAAGGATGGACCAATTCGTCCTGACAATAAATTCGCTACAGGTTGATTTTTAAATTGGAAGGAGATCCCGAAGTCACCCTTCACTAGATTCATCAGATAAAGTCCGTATTGGACAATGATTGGCTTGTCTAAGCCAGCTTGCTTATTCAGCAAAGCAATTTGTTCTGGACTCAATTTTTCTGCATTGGTATATGGTGTTCCTGGCAAGAATTGCATCAAGAAAAATGTGATGGTGGCAATCAACCACAAGGTAAGTACCATATAGAATACTCGTTTTAATAAATATTTCAAAAAGCCGTTCACGCGTTTTCCCCCTTAAGTATTTTGACTTCTATTCAATAATTATGTAAATTAACATAGTACGAATCATTAAAAAGGAGCCAGATCATGAAAATAAAAATAAATAAAAGCAGCGGGTGGATCACCCTCTTGTGTTTTGCCGCTTCCCTTAGCTGGTTGGCGTTCAAAAACGAATTGACTTTCGCAACTCTTTCAGATGCCCTCTTTTTATGGGCGATGTTCTTCTTGATCATCGGCGGTTTTCTCTGGGTATTTGCTTCTGGTTTCTTTGACCACTTTCAATACTCCATGAAAAAAACCTTTGCGAGAAACAAAACCGATTATCTGAAAATGTCGCAAGTTGGCAAGCAAAGCTATGCCTTTTGGGTATGGCCCGGATTTTTTCTATTCATCCTCTCCATGCTCTTTTTACTGATTGCTACTAGTTAATAGCTTATTTCTGCTCGCATACATCTACCAATAGAAGAAGGCTGAGACAAGAAATTGTCCCAGCCTTTTCTTCGGCCTTTCAAGTCAACTACTCGTGATTATTCGATTGATGTCCACTTGTAGTCATATTGTGCGCCAGCTGCATGGACAACGACACCTTTGACGTTGGTCGCACGTAAATGTGCTTCAGCTTTTTGGTATACTGGAATGACACCTTGTTCGTTCATGATGATTTTCTCAGCATTGACCAAATCTTCCCAGCGTTGTTCTGGATCATTGGCATCAGTTGTGTTCGATGCTTCAACAGCTGCATCGTACTCTTCGTTGCTCCATTGACCACGGTTGTAAGAGTTGCCTGTTGTGAACAAGTCAGTAAAGCTGCTTGCATCCGCATAGTCAGCACCCCAACCGCCCATAACAGCATCAAAGTCACCCGCATTTGAGCGATCTAGACGAACAGAGAATGGCACTGGGCTTAAGGTAACTGTCACGCCGTCCAATGTGTTTTGGATCGTATCTTGCAAGTATTCAATGATTTTCTTCGTTGAATCTGTATCAGAAGCTAAGATATCAAATTCTAATGAATCAATCCCCAACTCTTCTTTGGCTTTTTCCCAATATTCTTTGGCCTTGTCTTCGTTGTACTCAAGTACACTGCCGGCAGCCTCAGTGAAGTCTGTATTGTCTGTTGGGCTGAATGTCATCCCTTCTGGAACCAATCCTGATGATGCAATAGATCCATCACCTAGAATCGATGTCACTAAGGCATCACGGTCGATTGCGTATGAGATAGCTTTACGCAAGTTTTCATTGCGGAAAGGAGAATCTTCATCACGTTGGTTCAATTCTAAATAAGAAGTTGTTGCTTCTGGTTGAGAAACAAACGCTTCATCATTGGCCATTTGTTGCGCCAATTCACCAGTCAAGATCACATCATCTGCTTGGCCATCTTGGAATAGATTCAAAGCAGTTGCTGATTCTTTCACGACACTAACGTTGATCGTTTGTAATTTAACTGTGTCTTTATCCCAATATTGGTCGTTCTTTTCGTACGCCCATTCTGTATCCGTACCAGCACCATCAAAACCGCTTAAAACAAATGGTCCGTTGTAGACTGCATTATCACTTGTTGCTGCGTACTGATCACCATTTTCTTCCACCACTTTTTGATTTTGCGGGAAGAATGATGGGAATGCTAATAAGTAGTCAAAATATGGTGTTGCTTTTTCTAATGTGATTTCTAATTCATAATCACTCACCGCTTTGATGCCTAATTCTGATGGATCAGTATCGCCAGCTGTAATGGCTTCAGCATTTTTAACTGGTGCATACAAATACGCATATTCAGACGCTGTTTCTGGTTTCACAGTCCGTTGCCAACCATAGACATAATCTGCAGCTGTTACAGGATCACCATTTGACCATTTCGCATCTTCACGCAATTTGATTGTGTAAGTCAAGCCATCCTCACTGACTTCAGCCGCTTCCGCAGCACCAGCAGGTTGTGGTGTGCTGTCCGCATCTAAACGATACAAGCCTTCATATACATTGTTCAATGCACTGAAACTGATCGTGTCTGTTGCCAAAGATAAATCTGCACTTGGCATTTCTTGAGAAACCACTACATTAAATACTTGTTCTGCATCACTTGTACCGCTTGAAGCAGTGTTGTCGCCTGAACTATCGGTTCCGCCTGTTGTACAGCCTGCTAATACTAAGCCGCACACAGCAACCAAACCATATGCCCATTTATTTTTCATCCTGTCCTACCCCTTAATTGAAATAATTTTCAGAATAATCCTTCGATTTCTGAAGTTAGATAAGATTTTAATTAATAATTATTAAAAAAGCAATCTTTTTTTTGATAAAAAACAGTCATTAAAGATAGTATTCTTTTTATTTTCTTACGCTATTCTCATTGAACGCTTAGTGAAAGCTTTTTTTAACTTTTTGCTTATATGTAATTATTAAAAAAAATAATTAAAAAACAGACGGGAATGAAATTTTTCAATGAATTTTCGTTAGATTTCCTTTCTGTTTTACAGATAATCATCTCCCCTATTTTAGGTAAAACAAAAACACGCTATAAGTCTTCGCTTATACCGTGCCTTTGCAAAATCATCTTGCTTAATGGATCGCGCCGCCGATTGCTTTCAAGTCGTCTTTGTCTGAGAATTCTACGATAGCTGAGACAGCTGCTTCAAGTCCTGTAGCAATATCTGCCAAACTCATGGCTGGGTGTCCTGCTTTGTCTACCACTTGTTGTGGGATAAACGGCACATGGATAAATCCGCCTTTGATTGCTGGGTACTGTGTATCAATCATATATTGGACTTGGTACATAATATGATTGCAAACAAACGTGCCTGCCGTGTTGGAAACAGCCGCTGGGATTCCAGCGGCTTTCATGGCTTCTACCATTGCTTTGATTGGCAACTGGGTAAAATAAGCTGGCTGTCCTTGTGCTTGGATCACTTCATCCACTGGTTGATTGCCTTCGTTATCTGGGATACGGGCATCGTCTACATTGATCGCGACCCGTTCAGGCGAGATGGCAAATCGACCGCCTGCTTGACCGATGTTCAGTACCACATCAGGTTGATGCGCGTCGATTTTTTCCGCTACGATCGCAGCGGATTTGCCAAAGACTGTTGGAATTTCAGCTTTGATGATCTGTGCACCCCCGATCGTATCGGGCAATAACTTGACTGCCTCTAATGCGGGATTGATGGCTTCGCCACCAAATGGATCAAATCCGGTAATCAAAATTTTCATTCATGTTCATCCTCTCTATTTCCGTTGTATCACTAAAACGCCCAAAAGTACATCAAAGCGATATGGATCACCAATAACAGCAAAGCAATCGGTGCTTGGGCTTTGATCACCCCATTGGCATCTTTCATTTCTAGCAACGCCACTGGCAATGCATTGAAATTGGCAGCCATAGGTGTCAGCAACGTGCCGCAGAAGCCAGCGGTCATCGCTAACGCACCAGCAACAACAGGGTCACCCCCTTGCGCAATCACAAAAGGCACACCAATACCGGCGGTAATGACTGTGAACGCGGCAAAGCCATTGCCCATGATCATGGTGAAGATCATCATCCCCAAACAGTACGCGACAACGCCTGCCAAACGATTGCCTTCAGGTACAACACCTGAGATTCCTTGAGAAATGACATCCCCAACACCGGCAGCATTGAAAATCACCCCCAAAGCAGCCAATAACTGAGGCAAAATACCTGCCGTACCCACTTGACGCAACATCCGGTCTGAATCGTCCAACACCGTTTTAGGTTTGGCTCCGGTGATGGCAATAGCAATCAACAGTGCTAGTACAGAAGCGATCCCGATCCCTACTTGGCCACCTAAAGGCGTATAAGAGATCGCGACAGCAATCACCGCCAACGAAATACAAGGAACAAAAATCAGACTGCCGATTTTTCTTGCTGAAGTTTCAGCTTTCTCTTCATCTACATCGACGATCTTACCAATTTGAACTTGTTTGAACATCGTCAAACAGCCCATCAAGACAATCAAAATCCCATCAATGATATAAGGGATAAAATTACCGAAAGCAAAAACCACCCCTAGCAGCAGCCAAAATGCCGCCGTACCTAAACGTGTTGGATGGCTTGTTTCACGAAAGACACGAACTGCCGTCATCATCGCCAACAAGCCAATCAAAATATAGAAGAATTCTAAAATCGTATTGATAGAATCTGCCATCTATTCTTCCTCCTTCTTGCCATATTTTTTGGCTAAACTACGATCGAACAAAAGGTTCGAAGCCGTTGTAATGACTAGGACAATCAATGCGATGGGTAATGAGGCTTGAGAAACGGCACTTGCAGCAACTTCATAGCCAAGTGATTTCAAGGTACCTACGATCAACAAGACACCTGAAGCGGCCACGAACGTGTTTTGAGCAAAAAAGTTCCCAAAGTTTTCATTGGCAGCAGCGCGCGCTTTGATTTTCTCTTGGTCCTTTTCGTCGATCTCGCCAAATTTATTTTCTGCGGCAGCTTGTGCCATTGGATTAACGATCGGCCGAATAAATTGGGTATGGCCCTGGATTCTGATTGAGAAGAACCCTGCAACCTCACGAATAAATAAGTACAAACTTAAAAACTTGCCTGGCGTCAACCCTTTGATTTTTTCAATCAAAATCACCGCCTGTTGTTTTAATCCGAAACGTTCAGACAAACCAACCATTGGCAATGTCAGTAAGAACAGTGTTACCAAACGGTTGTTAACGAAGGCTTCTCCTAACATCGTCAAAAAATCTGTGACCGAGATCCCAGACACTAACGATGTCACAAAACCAGCAATGATTACGACAGCGATCGTATCCAATTTCAGCAAAAAACCAATCAGGATAACTAAGATACCAATTAGTTTGATCCATTCCATAAAATCTTCCCACTAAGTTATTTATAGTAAAAACCATTCTTAAGTATAATGCATTTTTCAAGTACAAAACATTGTTTTTAGAATATTCTCATACTCAATCGGTTTCTTTTATCGTTATTAAATATGTTGTATGTAGACAAAAAAATCATACACGCATCAGTTATGCATGTATGATTTTTATCCGTCATGACGAAATGAAGCGATCGTGCAATCGTTTCTCGAGCGCATACGCGCCAATGGATATATTTAAGCTGTCGCTTTCTTCATTTGCTTACTCCGCAACTGGCCGCATGCGGCATCGATATCAGCACCATGCTCTTTGCGGATCACGCAGTTGATGCCATTCTTTTTCAAAATATCATAAAAAGCAGCCACATCTTCTTTTTTGCTGCGGGCGTATTGATCATGTTCGCTGACAGGATTGTACGGGATCAAGTTGACGTAGGTCAGCTTCTTCTTGTCCTTCAACAAGGCCACAAGCTCTCTGGCATGTTCTGGCCGGTCATTGACATGATCTAGCATAATGTATTCGAAAGTGATACGGCGATTGGTTTTTTCCAAATAATAATCGACTGCCGCCATCAATTTTTCGATAGGAAAGCTGCGGTTGATCCGCATCATCGACGTCCGGACTTCATTGTTCGGTGCATGCAATGAGATGGCTAAATTGACTTGCAAGCCATTTTCGGCAAATTCTCGGATTTTATGTGCCAGTCCACTGGTGGAGACTGTGATATGGCGGGCGCCGATCGCAAGTCCTTTGGGATCGTTAATGATATGCAAGAAGCTCATCACATGATCATAGTTATCGAATGGTTCACCGATTCCCATGACGACCACATGCGACACCCGTTCATTTTCTTGACGTTCATCAAAATAATGTTGTACGAGCATGATCTGTGCCACGATCTCACCGGCAGTCAGATCCCGTTGTTTTTTCAACAAACCGCTGGCACAAAATGTGCAGCCAATATTGCAGCCTACTTGTGTCGTTACACAAACAGACATCCCATAGTCCTGACGCATCAAGACGGTTTCGATCATATGATTGTCTGGCAACTGAAACAGATATTTGACCGTGCCGTCACTGGCTTCTTGAACGACGATTTGTTTCAGTGGATTGATCACGAAAGCGTTGATCAGTTTTTCAATTAGGGTTTTGGGCAAATTCGTCATCTCAGAAAAATCTTGGACGCGTTTTTCATACAGCCATTCCCAAATTTGGTTGGCCCGGAATTTCTTTTCATTTTGTTCATTTAACCACAAAGACAATGATTCTTTGGTTGATCCGTAAATAGATGGGTTCACAATTTTTCCTCTTTTCAAACTAGTCGCTACATACTATAACTGAAAGATCTTACAAAATCAACCGATCCTGCAAGCATTTATCAAAGTCTTATCTCCTTTGCATCAATGATGAAAATATACACAAGCCCTGCATTTAAAATGACTTATTTTCTCACAAAAAAACTACTTGTACCGACCATACACAAGTAGTTGATTCTCATTAGATATTTAACTGAATGTCTGAACTTTGCCATCTTGCGCAATCAGTTCTCCCCGCATTGGCGGATGTAATTGCAAAAACAGCGATAAGGATATTTCCAGCGTATAGCTTTGATCGCCTTGTTGGAAAACACCATAGTAGTGACTTTGCTGATTTGTACTTTTTTCTTCATATGTATGACTGACCAAGTAATAGCCTTTTATAACCTTTTCTTGCTGCTTTTTTGATTCACTCAAAAAATGGCGCAAGTGTTGATAAGTAAATAAAAACAATAATAATATAACTAATCCTATAAAAATATATCCAATCATTGCTGCGTGCCTCACACCTGGATCGTTGATGGCGTATACGCCGTTTCAACCCCAATGCTGACCATTAATGCCGCATTGACTTCATCCATGATCTTTTCGTCTAAATGACAGACTTTTTCTTTTAACCGACATTTGTCGATGGTTCGGATCTGTTCCATTAAAATCACCGAATCTTTGCCAATTCCGGTACAATCGGAGGAAATGCCAATATGCGTTGGCAATTTCGGCTTGGCCATCTTGGCAGTGATCGCAGCGATGATCACGGTTGGGCTGAAATGATTGCCCAAATCGTTTTGAATGACCAATACTGGACGAATGCCACCTTGCTCTGAACCGACGACTGGTGATAGATCCGCAAAATAAATATCTCCTCTTTTTACCATAGGACCACCCTAACTTTTGTATTCTCGCGGCACCCGCGCTGACAATGTACATGCAACTTCGTAATGGATCGTCCCTAATTGATCCGCTACATCTTGCATCGTGATACGTTCCCCATTATTTTCACCAATCAAGGTAACTGTGGTACCAACTGGAAATGCTTGAGGCAATCGGATCATCAATTGATCCATACAGACCCGCCCAACGATTTCACAATATACCCCTTCAACCAGTACGGAAAATCCTTGCATTTTGCGCAACCAGCCATCCGCATAGCCGATTGGAACGGTACCGATCCATTCTTGTTGTGGCGTGATATATGTTTCACCATAGCCAATTCCAGCGCCTTTTTCAAGCAATTTCACTTGAATCAAGGTAGAAACTAGCGACAACGCTGGTTTTAACGGGATCGGTGCTTCCAATGCATGTCCTGACGGATTCAATCCATACATTGCGATGCCATAGCGGATCATATTCCCCACAGCTTGCTCATGCCATAATGCAGTGGCACTGTTCCCTGTATGGATATATGTCGGTAAATGCGGCAGTGCTGTTAAGACTTCTTGAAAAAAAAGATGCTGCTGCTGCCAATAAACAGTGTCTGCTTGGTCGGCAGTTGAAAAATGGGTAAAAATGCCTTCCCATTCAAATGCAGGGTGCTGATCTAACCAGCTAGCTGCGTGTGCAACAGCTTGGGCATCTAAAAAACCAATCCGCCCCATGCCTGTATCGACCTTGATATGGGCCCGCAAAGGCCGTGGCAAAGACATGTCTGATAGATAGTGTTCAGCATCTGACAGCCATTCTTGACTCGCAACTGGAAATGAAAAATCATAGGTTGCGAGCAAGGCAATATCTGTGACCGCTACGACACCTAACAACAATATTGGGGCCGCAATGCCTGCTTCACGCAATTCAATTCCCTCATCAATGGTTGCCACACAGAAGCCTGCTGCGCCGCCTGCTATCGCTGCTTGTGCTGTTTCCACAGCACCGTGACCATAGCCATTGGCTTTGACCACAGCAAAAAGCGCCGTATCATTGGCCAACCGTTTCCGTTCATTTTGGATATTTTCTGTAATAGCAGCGGTATCGATAATCGCTTTGGTGGGTCTATGACGTGCAACGACCATGTTTGATTCCTTCTTTCCTACAACGTGCATGAAGTTGAACAGCTGGTGCTTGTTTAGGCTGTTTCAACTGATTGCGGGCACTTCTAAAATAATTTGTGCAAATGCTGTATCATTGGTATGGGTGATACTGACAAAAATCATACTTAGAGGATGTGGCGCTTTGGTGACCACCGGGGCACCGACCTCATTCGTTAGTATTTCGATATCATGAAAGGATAATTTACCTATTCCTGTGCCCCACGCCTTAGAGAATGCTTCTTTACAAGCATATCTTCCTGCCAGAAATTCGACTTGCCGTTTCAACGGCAGCTTGTCGAACAATTCCACTTCAGCTTCTGTTAAAATTCGTGCAATAAAGCGGGGCTTTTCCTCAATCAGCGTCTTGATACGAGGCAGTTCCACTGCATCGATGCCTATTCCTTTGATCATCTTTATCTCTCCAACTATTCTCGACAGTTGCTGTCTATCCAACAACAACGCCTTCAACTAGTTACCATTCTACCAAAAATTCGGCGAAATACCATGCCTAACTATTTTCTTTACGATTTGATTATAAAAAAATCAAAAAAAAAAGCCCTAAGACGAACGGACATCGACAGATCTTAAAGAATATTTCTTAAGATCTGCCGAGGCGTTGACTTAGGGCTCTGCTTTTTTAGCTTAGTCTTGGTTGTTGCGAATCACGAAACCGCGTTTTTTGTCATTGCTGCGGCGGTTGTTGCGTTTGGCACCATCTTTTGCATAGTTGCCGCGGGCTTTGTTGCTGCCGCCGCCGTCTTTGCTATAGCTGCCATTGCCGCGACTGCCACCTTCTTTACGGTTGCGGTTGCCACCATTGCTATTGCTGCGACGACCATTCTTGTTGCCAAATGATTTTTTCCCTTGAGGAAGTGGACGTTCTGGCGTAATTTTAACTGGTACTTGATCAGTCGGATCTTTCGCCAATGTTTTTAACAACAAGGCTGCTAAATCTTGCGCTGAGTAGCGTTCAACCAAATCATCTGCAGCTGCCAAATAGTTGTCTAATCCATTTTCATCCATCTTGGTTTCTACCGCTTCTAATGCTGCACCTAATTGACCTTTGAAGGCTTCTTTTTCGGTTGGCGGACGAAGAGGTGTCATCCGTTTTTTGGTTAAGTTTTCAATGACATGCAAGTAGCTCATTTCGTTTGGTGTAACGAAAGTCACGGACATGCCGCCTTTACCAGCACGACCGGTACGACCGATCCGATGCACATAGCTTTCAGGATCTTGTGGGATATCGTAGTTGTAGACATGGGTCACACCTGAGATATCCAAGCCGCGGGCAGCGACATCTGTTGCTACTAAAATGTCTAAGTTACCGCTCTTGAATGAACGCAAGACGCTCATCCGTTTTTGTTGAGAAAGATCCCCATGGATGCCTTCTGCTTTGTAACCACGGGCTTCTAATCCACGAGCCAACTCGTCAACACGACGTTTGGTACGGCCAAAGACGATGGTTAATTCAGGCGTTTGAACATCCAACAAGCGCGTCATCACATCAAATTTTTCAAAGTCTTTCGAGCGCACATAATATTGATCGATCAAATCAGCCGTCATTTCTTTGGCTTTGATTTGAACGTGCTCAGGATTTTTCATAAATTTGACACCAATATTTTTGATTGCTGGCGGCATCGTTGCAGAAAATAGTAATGTTTGACGAACGTCTGGCACTTGGCTGATGATTTTTTCAATATCTTCCAAAAAGCCCATGTTCAACATTTCGTCTGCTTCATCTAATACAAGGGTTTCAACCGTGCCTAATTTCAAGGTGTGGCGGTTGATGTGGTCCAACATACGTCCTGGTGTACCAACAACGATATGTGGACGATCTTTTAATTGACGGATTTGGCGACCAATATCTGCCCCACCGTATACTGCTTGGACACGGATTTTTTTGTCTTTCCCTAAACGATACAATTCTTCTTGGGTTTGGATAGCCAATTCACGGGTTGGCGCAATAACTAAACCTTGTAATTGTTGGTTTGTCGTGTCAATTTTTTCTAGCATTGGCAAACCGAAAGCAGCGGTTTTACCAGTACCAGTTTGTGCTTGACCAATCACATCTCTGCCTGCTAGGGCTAACGGAATCGTTGCTTCTTGGATGGGTGTTGCTTCTTCAAAGCCGGCACGCTCAACAGAAGTCAATAATTCGCTGGATAATTCTAGATCTTTAAATTTCAAATGGATCCTCCTATTTGGTCATCATCTCGATGCCTGTTTTTATCATTGAAGCGTAGGTAGTTCTTCAGAAACACAAGAGCAGTCCAATTACTCTTATCTTTCTCTCGGTACCGAAAAACCGCTTCTCGAAGGCATTATAAAAGGCTAAAACAAAAAGATATGCTTCAGCCATCATTTATCTCAAAACGTCAATGTTTTTTTTACAGTAATCATTCTGTGCTTCATCTTTCGGCGTTAGATAAGTATAGCATAAATTGAAAGTTTCAGCAAGATTTCAATTCTGTTTTACATTCCGATCAAGGCATCGACTACTTCATTTAGACCCATTCCATTGCTGCCTTTGAGCACAACGCTATCTTCGGGACTTAAAGTTTTTATTAAGGCATTGATCAATCCCGTCTTTTCTTCTTTGTCAAAGTGATAGATTTGCCCTGCAAAGCCCTGATCAGTCAAACGGTTTTGTAATGCTTTCATCTCTGGACCGTACAAAAAGACCATTTGTACAGTATCATCGATATGTGCCGCCATTCCTGCATGCATCTCAGCGCTGTCTGGCCCTAATTCCAGCATATCTGCCAATACGGCGATTCGTCTGCCTTGAAGTGGGATTTTTTTGAAACTATCTAACACTAAGCCCATCGCTGTAGGGTTTGCATTGTACACATCACTCAAAAGTGCAGCGCCGTTTCCTGCTGTCAGCCATTGGGTGCGGTTCTTTGTTAACTGAAAGCCTGCCAGACCTGCTTGGATCGCTGCGTCAGGCACAGCAAAATACCGGCCCATGCCAATAGCGATCAAGGCATTTTTGACATTATAACCGCCAATGACGGGGATCGTATATTTGACGCCTTCAACAGAAAAGGTTGTTTCTTGCTGTGCTTCTGCTAAAATCGTTCCTTGCACATCACCTGCTGCTAGGCCAAAGGTTTTGATTGTTTGCGTTAGCTCAGGCAGATAAGGGGCTAATAATGGTTCGTCAGCTGGAACCATCATAAAGCCATCTTTTTTCAGTCCGGCAGCAATTTCCATTTTTGCTTTGGCGATTCCTTCCCGTGAACCTAGATTTTCGATATGGGCCTCACCGATCAAGGTGATCGTGGCGGCATCTGGTTCTGCCAATAATGACAATACTTCGATTTCCCCTGCGTGGTCCATACCCATTTCTAAAATCAGGACTTCCGTATCTGCCGGCGCATGCAGGATCGTCAAAGGTACCCCTAGTTCATTGTTATGGTTGCCTTGGGTCTTATAGGTTTTATAGCTTTGTGCCATTACGGCATCTACCATGTCTTTTGTTGTTGTTTTGCCATTGCTGCCTGTGATACCAATGATTTTGGGATTGATCTTTTCTTTATAGCCTCGTGCCAATCGCTGAAAAGCAGCCACCGTATCCTCCACATGGATAACCTGGATATGTTCAGGGGGCAGGATCGTTGGATGGCTCCAAAGCGTGGCGATTGCGCCATTGTCCTTCGCTTGTTGCGCAAATTCATGGCCATCTCTGGTTCCTGCTATCGGAACAAACAAACTATTTTCTTTGATTAGGCGACTGTCAAACTCGACGGAAGAGATTGTTCTCTGGTCATTGCTTTCTTGTTCAAATAAAGCGGCTACTTCTTCTATTGTCAGATTCATGGATCTATCTCCTTTATTAAAAAAAGAAAGCCAAAGTTCGCTTCAAGTATTCCCTTGAGTTGAGCCTGGCTTTCTTCTTCATTATTCAGCTTCGACGTCAGTCAAAAATGCCCGGCGTTGATTGAAACGGTTCATGCCTAATTGGATCAATTCTTCAATCAAATCGCCATATGGCAAGCCGGTTTTTTCCCATAATAGTGGATACATACTAAACGCTGTAAAACCTGGCATCGTGTTCAATTCGTTTAAGAACAGTTCGTTTTTGTTTGTTAAAAAGAAGTCACAACGACTCAGTCCACTGCCGCCTAGCATCGTGTATGCTTTTTTGGCAAATTCCTGCGCTTTTGCCTGCGTGTCTTCAGGGATGTGTGCTGGGATCTGCATATCGATTCGGTTATCGATGTATTTTGAATTGTAATCATAAAATGCAACATCTTTGACGATTTCACCAGGCATCGTGGTACGTACATCTTCGTTGCCTAAAACAGCCACTTCGATTTCTCTGGCTTCGATTCCTTGTTCAACAATGGCTCTTGTGTCATAGCGATAGGCTTCTTGCAAAGCGTTTTGCAATTCTTCGCGATTTTCTGCTTTGGAGATTCCTACGCTTGATCCCATATTGGCAGGCTTCACAAACATTGGGTACAGCAAACTGCCTTCACATTGATCGAAGATTTTTTTAGGGTTTTCTTTCCAGGCATTCTTAAGAACAGGCACATAGGGTACTTGGGGTATCCCTGCAGCTTGCAAGATATATTTGGTCATGATTTTATCCATGCCGCAAGCACTTGTCAGTACGCCTGCGCCAATGTAAGGCATGCCAATCGTTTCCAAGAAACCTTGGATCGTGCCGTCTTCTCCATTCGGCCCATGCAACAATGGAAAGACGATTGCTTCTTCTTCATAAATGGCGCCTGGTTGAATGACTTCACCTTTATGGGCGTCATCTGTCAAGGCCAATACATCCTTAGAGGTTGGTGCTTCAGTCAATAATGGCCCTTTGAGCCATTGTCCCTCTTTCGTGATCATTACTAATTGCACTTGGTAGTAAGTATAATATACAGCATTGACTACTGAAAAAGCGGATAGCAGCGATACATCGTGTTCTGCACTGCGTCCCCCATATAATAAAATGATTTTCAAAAGAAATTCCTCCTGCATCCATGGTTTCTACCACACTAAGTCTTTCACATTTTAGCATAAATTCAGTCAATCGGCACTAAATCTTGGACAAAAAATCTTTTCTCTCAAAGGAATAGATAGGTCCAGAGTTGAATGTTTTTCAATTTGTCAGTACTATGACTATATCAAGATGTGAATGATGAGGTGTGAAAGATGGCAAAAGAAACGATTCCTTCCAGACGGATCAGATTAAAACAAATTGTTCAGGTCTTTATCAAATACAGAGTGCTGCAAAATATCAGCAAACAGCAACAACCAGAAATGGTCCGGCAAGCGTTTGAGGAATTAGGCCCAACCTTTATCAAAATTGGCCAAATGCTTTCGGTACGAACAGATTTGCTGGATCCTTCTTTTGCTGCAGCGTTCAAACAGTTGCAAGACAATGTCAAAAGTGATCCTTTCCAAGCGGTCAAAGCTTTAGTTGAAGCTGAGCTCCAACAATCTCTATCTGATGTTTTTACTTCCTTTGATCAGCTGCCCGTCGCCTCCGCATCGATTGGACAAGCCCATCACGCTGTTTTGCGTAACGGAAAAGAAGTGATCGTCAAGGTACAGCATCCAGGGATCATCGCCGACATCGAGGTGGACTTGAACCTTTTTGAAAAAGCGATCCCTCTGATCCGTTACGTGCCGGAAGCCAATGTAGTAGATCTGAAAAGTGTCTTGGCAGAAATCCGCCGCTCTTTGGCCAACGAAACCAATTTTCTGCAAGAGATGGCCAATGCGCAAGTATTCTATCGTGACAACCATCAAGATCCCCAACTGGCATTGCCAAAAGTTTACCCCGAATGGTGTACGCAAAAAGTCTTGGTCATGGATTTTATGGCAGGCGAGAGTTTGAATTGCTTGTTGAACCGCGCTGATCAGGAACTGCTTTATGGCAACCAAACTGTCAAAGAAGTCAAAAAAGCCATAGGAACATTGCTGGTGAAGAACTTTATGAAACAAGTTTTTGAAGATGGTTTTTTTCATGCAGATCCTCACCCTGGAAATCTATTCCTCCATGTTTTTGCTGATCAAGAACATCGTCCCCATCCTTTTCAATTAAAGCAACGCGTGGGCGTTTTAGGTGGCGTAGACTATACCTTAAAATGGCAAGATGAATCTATCTTGCCGCCCTATCAAGTGATTTTTTTGGATTTCGGGATGATGGGTCATTTGGATCAGGCATTGCGCAGCCGTCTGGCAGATGCCTTGATCGCGCTTTATACCCAAGATACACAAGAAGTCGGCAAGGCTGTGCTCAGATTGTGCGGCAGCCAAGGCACTGCCTTTGATGAAGTCTTGTTTTATCAAGATTTGCAGCGCTTTGTTGAAAACTACTATAATATGCCGCTAAAGGATATCGATCTCCAAAGAGTCATGGGCGAAGTGATCAAGATATGTTATGACAATCATTTACAAATGAATCGCGATATCACTTTGCTGATCAAGGCATTTGGGACATTAGAAGGTGTCATCAAAGCATTGGATCCAGATTTATCTATGATGGAAGTGACACAGCCTTTCGCACAAAAGTATTTTTTAGCTCAATTCGATGCCACTGAAGAATTAAAGAAAAGTACTCTTGCTGCTGCCAAAAGCTTGCGTGCGCTTGGCCGTATGCCTGACCGCGCATTGGCTGTACTTGATACCTTTGCTACTGGCAAACACCGTTTGAATTTAGAAATTCGTGAACAAAAACAATTACTCGATCGATTTGACAAAATGGTCAATCGCTTAGTGATCGGTATTATTTTGGCGGCAGTCATCTTAAGCTCCTCCTTATTGGTGGTCGCCAGTCCTGAAAAAGGGGATTTCGTCCATCGCATGGGCATATTCGGCTTTTGTTTGGCTTTTATCGCCTGTATCTTATTGGCTGGCAAATATTTTTATGATCATTTTCGAAAACAAGAGTGAAGACCGGCAAACACTGCTTTTCGTGGGCAGTGTCCCGGTCTTTATTTGTTCTGCGTTTCTTTGATCGCTGTTTCAAATATTTCTTCGAAACGAAGCCGATCTTCTTTGGTAAAAGGCTTCGGCCCCTTGGTACGTTTGCCGGCTTTGCGCATCTGGGCACCTAGATAGCGCTGTCCCAGTAAAAAATCAATGGTTTCTTTTAAGTATTCGGTGCCGTTATGGTGAAACACACGTGCATGCTTGGGCAAAACCAACGATGCCAAGCCATAGTCCTGGGTCACCAGAAAATCTCCAGCTTTAATCTCTTTGACGATCTCATAATCTGCGCGATCAGAGCCTTTGTCTACATAGATGAATTGTACATGGGCTGGAAATTCTTTTTTGGTATAATGATCGACACTGGTCACGATCATTACAGGCAAGTGATATGTTGCACCAAGGGCGATCACTTCATTTTTGACAGGTGAACCATCTCCGTCGATCAACAATCGCATATTGCTCCCCCTCGCTTTTGCTTTTATTGTACGGGTCACAGCACCAATAATCAAGCAGAGGCATTGTTGGGCAGGATGCCCAGAACAATGCCTCTGCTTGATTATTTCTTTATTTCACCGAATCAGTTCACGGATTCGATGATCGAAAATTTGCGGTCTTTCAGTTCATAGACGACATCGCATGCTTTGGCGACATCTTGTTCATGGGTCACTAGAATAATACATTTATTTTGTTCGTGGGCGATTTCTTGAAATAATGCCACGATGTCTTTTGATGTGGTTTCATCCAAATTCCCGGTTGGTTCATCCGCAACGATCAGTTCATGCTCGCAACAAAGGGCCCGTACGATCGCTACCCGCTGCTGCTGCCCACCAGAAAGTTGGGTTACTTTTTTCATCGCCAACTCTTCAGTGATGCCAACTTTGGCCAAATTTGCTAAGGCATACGCTTTTTTGTCTGTTTGTTGTGACTGAGCGATCGACATCGCCGTTGTGACATTATCTAAAGCAGACATGTACGGCAATAAATTGTAGGCTTGAAAAACGATCGATACATCTTTGCGTCGATACTCCCGCAAGCCGATTTTCGCCAAAGTTTCGTCATTATATAAGATTTTGCCTTCTTTAGGGGTATCTAGCCCCGTGATCAACGATAAAAAGGTGGTCTTGCCAGAACCGCTAGACCCAAGGATCGCATACATCTTCCCTGGTTCAAACGTCAAATCGACTGAACGAAATAACGCTTCCGCTTCTGTCTGGTACCAATAACCAAGTTGTTCTGTTCGTAGTGTCATTATACCCCTCCTAGGAAACCAAGATTTTTTTCGGATTCAGACGTAAAATGCCTGCCGATGATAAAATGATCGAGCCAAAGCTGATACCTAAGCCCATCAATGCCAATAGACCGATTTCTTCTGCAGAAACAGTGATTTCTAATGATTGGATTTCTTCAGATTGGGTAAAGGAAGGGAAAGAGCCACCGCCATTGCCGCCCATTTGCTGCATCCCGCCTCCGCCGCCAGGTCCGGCATTGGTCGTATCTTGATCAGTCGTCGTTTCTGTCTGTTGTGCCAGCAACTGCTCACCTACAACATTCCCTACAAGATTGCCGCTCGCCGCAGCAATGCCCAAAGCAAAGATCATGCAGATAAAGATTTCCGTAAAGAATTGGAAAATCACTTTTGCTCGTGATTCACCCAATGATAGCAAAACGCCAATTTCATAGCGGCGTTCACGAATCGACATCATCACGATCAAGGTCAATATGATGACACCTGCTGCAGCCACTAATATAATGATATTTTTGGCAAAACTAGCCACATTATTCAATGGTGTCAACATAGATTGATACTGTTGATCGTTCGATTGAATACTATACGTATCCGTATCGATCAATCCTTCTGCCTCTTCTACGAAAGCATCCATTTCAGAAGGATCACTTAGTGTGTAGGTCGCTGAATCAATCGTTCCATCATTGCCGCTTAATGTATTGGCGAAGGTATAAGACGCGAATATCGTATTGGCAGGATTCAGGAAACTAAACATTTGGCTCATGCTGTTGCCGACTTCTGACGTTTCATAAATGCCTTTGATCGTGACCTCGACTTCATTGTCGTCACTGTCTGTGATCGTGAAGGTATCGCCTACTGCCAAATCGTTGGCCTCAGCCAATGCAGATTCAATCACTACATTGTTGGTGCCTTCATCCTCTGCTGTGATGCCTTCCCCATCTGTCAGCGATGCGGTACCTTCAGAAAAACTCGTATAAGCGGCACTTGTGGAAACGCCTGTGATTTGGAAATCACCAGAACTCATTTCGCCCCCTTGCATCCCGCCGCTAGGCATCCCACCCATTTGGTTGGCATCTGCGCTGGAATCATCAGTGGATGTGTCCGTATCTGAGCTTGAGATTGCTTCGATGCCACTGACAGCATCTGCCGATGTGCTGACTTCAAAACTGTATGACGCCACACCATCTATGTCTGCGATGGCCTGTGCATCCTCGATCTCCACTGGTGTGGATTGAAAGCTGCCAGGATCTGGGCGTGACGCTTCGCTATCACTACCTGAACTTGTCGTTCCTTGTTGAAACGCTTGTTCACGGTTGGCTTGTAAAGTCACAGTAGCGCCAACACTCTTTTGGGCATTTTCGGTCGCAACCAACGCCGCACTTCTAATGGTCAAGCCTGCTAAAACAAAAATCAAAATAGCTGAAAAAACGGCGATCAGCAGAATCGTTCTGCCTTTTTTGGCCCATACACTTTGAAGCCCTCGCTTAAAAAAATTCATAGCATTTCCTCCTATATTTAACATAAGCTGACTATACTTGTTTTAACTTAATAGAAACTTAAACGACCAAATGAAGAAAAACGAAACAAAAACAGCTATTTTGCCTGCTTTCGTTCCGTTTTCTCCTTTTTGATCATCTGTTTTCACTTGGCTAGATGCCTAGCGACCGAAACCGCCGACACCCATTTGATTCGTGGAGGCTGTTTCTCCAGATTGTGTCAAATTGGCAATTGTATCTGACACTGGCAATGTACCCAATTCAGTACCATCGGACACCGTACCGCCGGCATAATAGCCAAAGGTAGATTCGCCATCATTGCTGCCGCCGCTAACCAGTGTATATGAACTATCTGTTAAGTCTGGCGTAGAGATCACCACATGTTGATAGGATTTACTTGGCGCGTAAGAAACAATGGCATTGCTGTCACCATCTAGCAAGGTGACTAGCGTATCCGCCGATTGCGATTGATCAAACGTGACCGCCACAGATTGTTGCGTACCATCACTCACATTCATGGCCATGTCAGTGGTGCCAGCCGCCAATAAGACGCCGCCTGTCAAGGTAAAGGTACCATTATAATCTAACGCACCATTCCCGCCAGTTGTTGGTCCATTGACGATTGCTGTTCCGCCGCTCATGGTCACATTTCCGTTACTGTCGATACCGTCACCTTCTGCATCAACCACCAATGTGCCACCGGTAATGTTCACTAGTTTGCTGTCGTCAGCCTCATCACCGCCGCCAGGCTGTCCACCGCCGAAGCTGTCTTGACCAAATTGCCCTGTACCTTCATCGGTATCGCTGCCGCCGCCAGCATTGACACCATCATCACTGGCGACAACTTGGGTCGTACCGCCGGCAATATTGATCACACTGGATTCTAATCCTTCATAAGATTGTTCGATTGAGATATCTCCATCATTGATCGTTAATTCATTGTCCGCATGAATGCCATCATCGCCACTATTGGCAGTGATCGTACCACCGGAAATCGTGATCGTATCATTGGCGTGCAGACTATCATCGGCACTATCGATGGTGAAAGTCCCACTGCTGATGATCATAGCCCCGCCAGCTTTCAATCCTTTATAGCTTTCATCGGTGCTGATGGATTGACTTTGTGCACCATCGGCCGTTTGGATCGAAATATCTGCGTTTTGGATGCTGAGGTTGGTTTCCGCTTGGATCCCATCCCGTCCGCTTTGAATCGTAAAGGTGCCACCGTCGATTGCTACATAGCCTTTCGCAGTGTCTTCAGTATTATTGGCTTGGATGCCATCCCCTTCTTCAGTATTCAGCGTATATTGACCTGCTAAAATCGATACAGAGTCCTTCCCTTTGATCGCATTGTTTTTGGCGGTGATCTCATATGTCCCGCCAGCTAAAACCAAATCATCTTTGCTGCGGATCCCATTGCTGTAATTACCAGTGATCACCAGTTTGCCATCACCATTGATAGATAGATCTTCTTTACTGTAAAAAGCAGCATCTGGTTCTGTTTCGCCATCCGCCAGTGTATAGTCACTGCCATCTGTCAATGTGTTCGTTGTATCACTTGCCAATGTTGTGATGACTTTTTCGGCTTGCTCTACCACCACAGCCGCACCTGACTCATTGGTGATGGTGACACCATTGAAGATCAAATGTACCTTGGCCTCTTTGTCGACATTCACGATCAGTTGCCCGTCGCTCAATGAACCATTGACTACATACGTGCCTTCTTGGGTGATCGTCACTGTCTGGCCATCGACCGTCACGCCATCTGCAGCTTCTGTGGCATCATCGTTCAGCGTGATCGTAGTGGCAGCTGATTCGTCATAACTCGCATCAACATCTTCGTCTTCATATGTGCCATAATAATCCGTTGTATCATCCAATGTTGTCGACACATTGGTCACTGCTGCAGCTGAACCTGAAGTTGCTGCTGCAGCACTTGAGCTGCTGCTAGACGTTGTATCGGACTGGGCACAGGCACCCAAAAGCAGTGTCGATAACAATAATGGATAAATGATTTTTTTCATAGAAAGTCCTCCTTCTATAGCTCATCGCGATTCGCAGCAGCTTTGCCTAATACAACAGGCAGATTGCCATTGCGCACGCGGACTTCATCAATAATTTGCTTCTCTTGTGCTTGATCCTTCAGCATCAAGCGGTATCTCAGTTCGTATAAGCTGCCCATAGTTGTTGTTCTAACAGATTCTAATTTGGCTGAATGGGTGTAGGTATCAAAAATATCATCAAACAGTTGCGGATAATCCAAATCTTCGGGAATCGTGATTTTTAATTCTCGTTCGGCTGTCTTTTGGCGATCGCCAAATGGGACGGTGTATAAGAGCGTTAAAAAGAACGCCACAATGATCGAAAAGACAACCACATAGCCGACATACCCCATTCCGGTCGCCAAACCAATCCCCATTGACCAAAAGACACTGGTGATCTCTCTGGATCCTCCTGGCACTGAACGGAAACGAATCAGACTAAAGGCGCCAAGGATCGCAACCCCCGTTCCTAAGTTGCCATTGACCAGCATGATCACAGACTGCACCAAAATCGGCAGAACAGCCAATGTGATCACAAAATTTTTGGTATAGACATTTTTGATCATATGCACGATTGCCACCAATAAACCTAAAATCAATGAAGCGGCTATACAAATCAACAGGCTCCCCCACTCCAATGAACTGGTATCGCCTGAAAACAAACTAGATAACATGTAAAACTTCCTCCTTTTTGAATAAATGCCGTTGGTAAGTCTGCGCATATTTTGAAAAACTGCCCTTGCGTACACCATAGGTATTCAGCAAGTCAACGAACCACAACGGATATGAACCAAGGGCCTTGACCTCCATCAAGACGCCGATTTCTGGTGCCACCAATGCACCATCACTACCGGCAGCCAAATCTAAATTGCATGTACGGAAACGAATCGCTTGATCAAAAGTCACCCGAAAATCACTGTCATCATCCACAAACAACGACAAACGGTCATAGGCGATCAGTACCCGTGGCGTCAAATCTTGGTTTTGTTTGAACAACCATTTAATTTCAGCCGCAATCTGCGCTGGCTCAACTGTTTCTGGCAATTGTCCACTCCTGACCCAATGCTGATACTGCTGATAGGACATGGGTACGCGTCGTTTGTAAACAATCCCATTGACTTTCTTTTTGATCTCCAAAAAAATCAAACTATCTTGGCTTGGCACCCCATAACTCCGGATCCGAAATTTCTCTTTGTACTTCGGTTTATCCATTGAATGACGGATAAAACGGAAGTCATCCGTGTCATAATACAGCGACATAATCGTATGTTTGCCATACACATCAATCTGCATTCGTTGCTGCAACGCTTCAAAGAATGCGGGAAAGCGATCGTTTGGGATCAAATATTTGGTTTCTTTTCGTTGGAAAACTTTCTTAAGTTTCATTTGCTTGTCCTCCCTCGTTGTTCTTGTTTATAATTTAAAGGAAGCAACTTAAAACCAGCTTAAGTAATTCTCTGCTTTTTAAGTATTTTTTATGCTATTCATGCTATTCTTATCATTAAAGAGGTGGAAAAATGATTAAAATATTACTTGTCGAAGATGACAAAACGTTATCTGAAAATATCAAAGAAATCGTTAGTGAAATCGGCGAAGTCAGCCAATCATTTGATGGCAGTGAAGGGTTATACGAAGCTGAAACAGGCATCTACGACTTGATCATCTTAGATTTGATGATGCCTGAAATGGATGGGTATGAAGTGTTGGCGGCATTAAGAAGCAAGGGGATCCAGACCCCAGTGTTGATCCTAACCGCAAAAGATGGCTTAGAGGATAAAGTCACAGGCTTTCAAAAAGGGGCGGATGACTACTTGACAAAGCCCTTTTACCGAGAAGAATTATTGATGCGGGTCAAAGCCCTATTGAAACGATCACTAGGATTGTTCAATGAGAATCATTTAGAATACAATGGATTGCTGTGCAAATTGGCAGCGAACGAAGTGACGTACAAAGGGGAATTATTGCCGATTCAAGGCAAAGAATTTGAATTGTTGCTCTACTTTTTACAAAACCCAGGGATTATCTTGACGAAAGAACAAATTTTCGACCGTATTTGGGGCTTTGATTCAGAAACCACCTTGACCGTTGTTGAAGTCTATATGAGCAACTTACGCAAACATTTGCGAGATACCGGTATTGATAAAGAGATCCGCACATTGCGTAATGTTGGTTATATCATGCAAGGAGCGTAGCCGATGAACAATGAGCGTTCGAACAAACAACGATTGCAGTCTTTCTTGATCAACGTCAGTGCATTTGCCTTGGTCTTTTTCTTATTAGGTGTGATCGTCTTGGAGCTGTTCAATCAATCCGCCTATCGTGAAACGGATCTATCTTTGGAACAAGCTATCGAAGATACACGCTTGATCCAAGCAGAGATCAATTCTTATCAATCTGACAGTCTGACGATGCCTCCGGGTTCCGCCATGCCCAACATTCCCGGAACCAATCGCTTCAATACCCAATTGATTTTATGGTCAGAAGATGGTGAAATCTTGAATAAGCAAGCGCTAGGCGGGCGTTTTTCGCAATTGACGAATCTGATATTATCGACCGAAAATCTGGACAGTATTCAATCTTTTTCGATTGATGATCAATCGACCTCTACAACCGAAGACAAGCTGCTCTTTCGTTCGATCACTACAGCGGCACCGTCAAACAATTTAGGTGTCAGTTATATTCAGGTTTTAGCCAATACCAACCAAATCAAAAATGCCATGTCAAATTTTCAAACGATTTTGATTTTATCGATGGTCTTTTTCTGGATTTTGTCGATTGGTATCAGTTATTTCTTGACCACATTGAGTATGCGGCCAATCTTGGCATCATGGAAAAAGCAGCAAGAGTTTGTTGAAAATGCCTCTCATGAACTGCGCACACCCTTGACGATCATCCAAAATAGTTTGGAACGGTTGTTTACCAAACCCAACCATACCATTATTGATGAATCAGAAAGCATCGCCCAAGCATTGGCGGAAACCCGGCGCTTGACAGGCTTGACTGCCGATTTGCTGACGATTGCCCGCAGCGATGCCAATCAATTGACCTTAGTGAAAGAAAAAGTTGAACTGGCACCGTTTATCGCTGAGCTCGTCAAGCCATTCAAAGAAATTGCTGAATTAGATGAGAAGCGTTTTGTTATCGAGAATTTCGCTGATGCAACCGCGATATTTGATCAAAAAAAGATCCATCAAGTCTTAGTGATCTTGTTAGACAATGCGTTGAAATATACTAGCTCTGGGGACAAAATCACGCTGCTTTCGGAAATCTCTAATAAGCATTGGCTGATCGAGGTCAAAAACACAGGCCCTTCGATCACGGATGAAGAAAAGGCCCGCATTTTTGATCGCTTTTATCGAGAAGACCGTTCTCGCTCGAAAGAAACCGGCGGCTACGGTCTAGGGTTAGCCATCGCCAAACAAATTGTCGATGAGCACAAAGGGCAAATTAGTGTCAAAGATCTGTTGCCTAAGGGGGTTATTTTCCAAATTCGCTTGCCCAAGGAATGATGTACGCAAAAAAAAACAGCTATGAACGAAAACGTTCATAGCTGTTTTTTTACTCACAGTACTATTGCTAGTAGAAAAGCCCTATCTCCACAAAAGGACGATTCCGACACCCTGCAAATCCGGCAGGTTGCTTACGCGGTGTGCCTCTGCTATCAATCTGGTCAGCAAATGCTAGACCTTCTCGACTCGTCGCATGAGGATTACTTTAACACACAATCCTCATGAATGCTACCTTTTTTTGACTAAATCGCCTGTAATGTATAAAAATGGCCGCCAAAACCTAGATAGACCATCCGGCTTTGGGCGACCACTGCACGCTAGACTGCAGCTATATGATACATTTTGTTTTACGATAAGAAAGTCGCAACTTTCGTGGTGATCAAATCAATGGCCACATGATTTTCGCCGCCTTCTGGCACAATGACATCGGCGTAGCGTTTCGTTGGTTCGATGAATTGGTGATACATCGGCTTCACAACTGTTAGATACTGTTCGATGACTGAATCCAATGTTCTGCCCCGTTCTTCCATATCACGTTTGATACGACGAATGATACGAATATCATCATCTGTATCAACATATAATTTGATGTCCATCAAATCACGCAAACGCTCATCTTCTAAGATCAAGATACCTTCTAGAATAATGACTTCTTTCGGTTCTTGAACGATCGTGGCTTCACTGCGGGTATGTGCTACATAATCATAGACCGGTTTTTCAATCGTTTGATACGCAAGCAGCTGTTTCAAGTGGTCGATCAATAAATCTGTATCAAATGCAAAAGGATGGTCGTAGTTGGTGTTCAATCGTTCTTCGAAACTCAATTCACTTTGATCCTTGTAATATGAGTCTTGCTCCAACATCATAATAGAATGATTCGGAAAGTGATTAAAAATCGCTCGGCTCACACTTGTTTTACCGCTTCCTGATCCACCTGTCACACCAATTATAATGGGCTTGCCATTCGTCATTCGATTTACCTCTTTCATTTCTAAAATTCGCACTGTTTCTATTATAGCGAAATTTCTGCAAATTACTACTATTTCTGAAAAATCAGCCCAGTAATAAATCAGGCAATTGTTCGATCGATTCGATCATATGGGTAGGCTTGATGCCGTCAGTGTTTTTTTTATGCGGATTCAGCCAAATCGTATCGATTCCTGCCAATTGACCCCCTAATATATCCGAACTCAATGAGTCGCCGATGATCACTGTTTCATGTTTTTTTACATTCGGGATACGGGCAAAAACGTAATCGAAAAATTCTTTCATCGGTTTTTGATAACCTGTATCCTCAGACACAAAAATATCCTTGAAAAAAGACATCAATTTGGCATCCTTTAAGCGCTGATATTGGGTTTTCGACACGCCATTCGTCACCACGTAGGCATCAAAATCAGGCACCAGCTGAGCCAGTACTTGATCGCTGTTGCCCAAAAGTTTATGTCCTTGATTCAAAAACCCTCGATATTGCTGCTCCAAAGCAGCGCTATCCACCGTTTTTCCGAGTGTGGCAAAAAATAAGCCAAAGCGCTCATTTGTCACTTGTTCACGGGTCAATTTTCCTTTTTCAAAATCTTGCCATAATCCATGATTCAACGTCTGATAGGTTTGCTTTAAGGTATCTGTCATCTGGATCCCTTGTGCGGCGAATAATTTTTGCAACGCTTGATTTTCTGTATCTTGGAAATCAAGCAGCGTATCATCAACGTCGAATAATAATGTTTTGTAAGTCATTGCTTCCTTCTTTCTTAGTGAAAATATTCCACTAAACTTTCTAGTTCTTTTTGGGTCAATGTGCGGTAATGCCCCGTTGCGAGATCCTTCGGTAAAGTCAGAGGTCCGATGGCCGTTCTTTTCAGGCCGATCACTTTGACACCACGACTAAGAAACATTTTCTTTACTTGATGAAACTTGCCTTCCGTTATCTGCACGATCGCCTGTGATCGCTTTTCCTGGGCTGAAAGGATCGTAAGTTTAGCTGGCAGACAAGTTGTCCCATCATGAAAGACCACGCCAGCAGCAAAGGCTGCTTGGTCGGTTTTAGTCAAACACCCATTCACGATTACGTCATAGCACTTCGTGACGGCTTTTTCTGGATGCATCAGTGCATAGCCAAGTTGCCCATTCGATGTCAGCAATACCAATCCTTCCGTATCTCGGTCCAAACGTCCAACAGCATAAAGATCGGACCGCTGGTCAGCGGATGCCAAACAATCAATCACGGTTGGATGCTGCTGATCGTGATTAGCCGTCACGACACCAGCTGGTTTATTCAATAGAAAATAGACGTCATCGGTTTGCAATTGTTTGCCTTGGACAACAATGCGATGCAATGCATGATCGACATTTCGTTCAGGCCGACGCTCGATCTTACCATCCACATAGACATGTCCAGTCTGAAACAGGCGCTTCATGGTTTTTCTTGGGGTATGTAATTGTTCTTCGATCAGTTTATCTAAACGCATAAAATTCTCTCCATTGCGGCTATTATAGCGTAGATCGTCCAATCTGAAAACTAGTGAGATTTCATATCAGTTGACTTTCATTTGGATAGCGGGTAAGGTTAAAGAGTAAAGTAAATAAAGTTTCTCATACACAGCGTTACGACCTGGTGGAGAAAAGTTGAACCAAAACTTTCCGGGACAGTTGTGTACACAACTGTCCTTTTGCGTGTTTTCATTCACGTACCACTTAATGTGCAGAGTTAACAAAATTTGCTTAAAAAACGCTCGGGCAAACCGAGAAAATTTTAGGAGGAATTGAGTTATGTCAGTATCATTAGAAGTTACGAAAAGAGAAGTCCGCCCCCGTTCTTTAAGGAACAAATTACGTCACGAAGGCAAAGTGCCTGCAGTAGTCAACGGCTACAAAGTTGAAAGTACTGCAATTGCAGTCAATGCCACTGAATTAGAAAAAATCTTGCGTGAAAATGGATTGAATACCGTGATCACGATCAATTTAGAAGGAAAGAAAGTCAATACGTTGATCAAAGAGTATCAAGCAGATACTTTTACCCGCAATTTGACCCACGTTGAATTCCTTTCAGTCGATATGAATGAAGAAACCGAAGTTGAAGCTGAAGTCAGCTTGACTGGTGAAGCTGCTGGTGTCAAAGCTGGTGGTGTCTTAGCACAAAACTTATATGCAGTTGTCGTTTCCGCAACCCCTGACAAATTGCCTGAGCGTGTGGAAGTCGATGTGACTGCTTTAGAAATTGGTGATTCATTGACAGTTGCTGATCTACCGAAGAACGATGATTATACGATCGTTACTGATGGAGAAGAGCAAATCGTTGCGATCACTGAACCACAAGAGATTCCTGAAGATGAAGAAGCTGGCGAAGTAGCTGAACCTGCAGTGATCGGCGAAGAAGAAGAATAAATCTGTCATCTGCGTCCGTAGATGACTTATCAAAACAGTACTGCTTCAACAGGGTACTGTTTTTTTCTATAAGAAAAATCAAAATCATTTGCTTTTTCTCAGCATCTTCCTTATGATAGATACACGAAATGTGTTGCCTGTATCAAGACCTTTGAAGGAGGGATTGCTATGTTTGAAACATTTGATCACGAACGCAGCCGCTACGCCTCGGGTGGCATCGTCCAAAGAATGCCTGGTGAGTTGATCGACAGTATTTGGATGATTATTGATCTGGATTTGAAAGGGGTTTTCCCGCTGACAAATTTATTGACCTTCGACGTTCAAAACAATCAAGGACGCGTCACACTACTCTTTTCACAACCACATTCTGAATTGGCCTTAGGGGTGGATCTCCCCTATTTTTATGATGAATCATTGCCGAAAAGCATCTATGCTTATGATGATGGCCAACGACAAACGATTCTGCTGCCAAGTGAGACCCGTTAAGCACCAAATCAGGCTTGGAACTTAAGGAATAACACAATCTATTTATTAAACTATCCTTTTCAAGAAGAGGATAGTTTTTTTTATTGGATTTATCATTCTTTTTTTATTGGAGAAACGGGCAAGAGCTTCTTTTTCGTTCCCCTGTATATTTATTTATTATATTTTACGAAGTATTCTATTATAGACAGAAAAAACAGACACATTTCTACTACAATAATGACAAAACGTTAACTGTTAAGAGGTGATTGCGCTTGGACAAACTGTTAGAGAAAGAGATTATTCTCATATGTCAGCTAGCGGCTGCCTTGTTGGAAGAAAATCCGCTGTCTGTCAAAAAAGCAGCCACTATACAGCGGATATCTGATAAAACCGTGCGGCGTTTGATCGCTAGCCGGTCAAATGAATCCGCTTTCTTTAATTGCCATATCACTACTGGAAAGATCAGGAGTACCGATTTCAAAGCGTTGCTGAAAAATCAGCCGGCATTCATCGCCGATTTATTGCATAAAAGCCAAAACTTAGCGCTTTTGATCCTATCTATGAAACAACCAGTGTTGACTTTCCCCATGCTTGGCAACGCTGCGTATATGAGTACAGCGACCCTTCATCGACGCTTTGTTTCCTTTGCCCAGTTTCTCTCCCCTTATTTGATCGCCATTGACCGTCGGACATATCCATTTGTTAAAGGCAATGAACGTCAGATTCGTTTCCTGCTGTTCAAACTGACAACTTTTTTGCTGCCTTCTCTGTATGATTCTCCATCCAGGCTTTATCAACATTTTTTTGATATCCATACCTTGCGCCAGCAGGCAATTTATCCTTCGGCTTCCTGTATCACTGTGGAGGAAATTAGGCCTAGGTGCTTTGTGCCGGATTATTATTTGACCACTGACACTGCCTATCTTTTTTTATGGAAACAGCTTTTGGCCCAAGAAACATTCTTTGTCCCACCCCATGATGCAACATTGATCAGCCGAATCGTTGATTCCGTTCTTCAAGATCATGTGGATCAGCCTTTGGCAGACAGTTTATCCCAAATATACCAAATCCATTTAGTGTGTGCTTTGCTTGAGGGCAATATTTTTGTCTTTCAACCAGCGCTTCTTTCACTTTCAGAAACAACGGTACAATTGATTCAAAGTTTCTTATTGCAACTGCCCCATTATGAAAAATTACTAAAAAAGCATCCCGAATTACCTTTGCTTTACGAATGTATCTGGCACAAACAATCCATCTTTCAGCCTATGCTGACGATAAAAAAACACACCATCTAGTAAAAGAAACTAGGGTGATGTGTTCAACGATCTATGCTGGATTATTGCGCATCTGCATCAACGATTTTGACAGAACCTTGCCATTCTTGATCAACAAAGTCTTTGATTTCGTCAGAGTGCAGTACTTCGACCAATTTTTTGATTTTATCGGTATTTTCATCGCCTTTGCGTACTGCGATCACGTTCACGTAAGGTGAATTGTCTGCTTCTAATAAGACAGAATCATCAACTGGATTCAAGTCGATACCAAAAGCAAAGTTTGCATTGATCGCCACTAAGTCTGCTTCATCATTTTGATAAGCAGTTGCCAATAATGAAGGGTCGATGTCATGTTTGAATTCTAAGTTCTTAGGGTTTTCCGCAATATCATCGAAAGTCGCTGTTTCTGTATCCACACCGTCTTTCAATGTGATCAAATCAGCATCTTGTAAGATCGTCAAGATCCGACCCCAGTCAGATTCAGAATTAGATGTAATAACAGTCGCACCGTCTGCCAAATCAGCAATATCATCGATACGTTGAGAATATAGACCCATTGGTTCGATATGGATCGCGCCTGCATTGACAAAATCATAGCCATTGTCTGCAATTTGCTTGTTCAAGTAAGGAATGTGTTGGAAATAGTTGGCATCAATGTCCCCATTTTCCAAAGCTTTGTTCGGTAAAATATAGTCATCAAACGTTTGGATCTCAAGATCAATTCCTTCTTCAGCCAATAACGGTTTAGCTTGTTCTAGAATTTCAGCATGAGGTGTGACAGAAGCACCTACAACTAATTTGGTATTTTCTCCGCTGCTGGCTGTCGTTGAATCAGAACTGCTTGAATTTGATCCTGTGCCGCATGCGGCCAATGCTGCTGTTAACAAAACTGTTGTTGCAAAACCTAAAATCTTTTTCATTTTTATTTCCTCCCATATTCTCCACTTTTAATCTTGGTCCATCTTCCTTATTTTACCGTTTGTCGGTGGCTTTGGCTAAGAAGTCGCCTAAGCCTTGTAAAATAAATACGATGAGTAAAATAATCACTGTTGCGACGAGCGTCACAGTGTAATTTCCACGTTGAAATCCTTCTTGCCAGGCCAGTGAACCTAGGCCGCCGGCACCAATTGCCCCCGCCATTGCGGTATAGCCGATCATTGAGATCGTTGTTACGGTGATCCCTGAGATCAATGCTGGTACACTTTCAGGAATCACGATTTTGTAAATGATTTCCCAATAACTAGCGCCCATTGCTTCCGCAGCTTCGATCACGCCAGGACTAACTTCACGAAAGGCAATTTCAACCATCCGTGCGTAAAACGGCGCTGCAGATAATACCAACGCAGGAATCGCTGCTTTTGCTCCTAAGAAAGAACCGACTAATAATGTCGTAAAGGGAATGATCAAGACCATCAAAATCATAAATGGTGTTGAGCGGAACGCGTTACTGACGATGGATACGATGTTATAAGCAACACTTGCACCTGTGGTAGACTTGCGTCCTAAAGAGTATAACGCCAATCCCAATAGTAAACCGATAATAATCACTAAAACCATCGAAAAGAACGTCATAAACAAGGTGTCGATCGTTGCTTGCTGCATATTGCCCCAATCAATTTGCTCAAAGTTCAAATAGGTTTCTGAAAATGATTTATTTCCCATGTTCGATCACCTCCACAGCGACTTGTTGCGCGCCGAAGAATGCGACTGCTTGGTCGATCTCCTTCGTATCGCCTGTCAATAAAACAGTCAACGCCCCGAAAGAGCCTTCGTTGGTTTGTTGGATCTTGCCATAGACGACATTCACATCAATTTTGAATTGGCGAATCGCTTGTGAAATCACCGGTTCATTGGCGTTGTCCTGGGTAAAGGTCAATGTTACCAATCGGCCGTGGGGATTTTCTCGCAAGAACGCTTGTCGCAGCTCTTCGGGATCTTCTTCTGGTTCAAGATCCTGCTGAACAAACCGTTTGGTCACTGCTTGTTGCGGATTGCTGAAAACCGCTTGAACCGATCCTTCTTCAACGATTTTCCCTAGCTCCATCACAGCAACTTTATTGCAAATCTTACGGATCACATTCATTTCGTGGGTAATCAAAACGATTGTCAAATGTAATTTCTTGTTGATAGATAAGAGCAGTTCCAAGACCTCTTCTGTGGTCTGAGGATCCAAAGCACTCGTTGCTTCGTCACACAACAAGATTTCAGGGTCATTGGCTAAAGCCCGGGCAATGCCGACCCGTTGTTTTTGTCCACCAGATAATTGGGCTGGATAGGCATCTTCCCGACCTTCTAAGCCCACCAACTGCACCAATTCTTTGGCCTTTTGGCGGCGTTGTGCTTTTTTGACACCCGCCAACTCTAACGGCAACTCAATGTTCTGGATCACCGTGCGAGACCATAGCAAGTTGAAATGCTGAAAGATCATCCCGATCTTTTTACGAAAGTTGCGTAATTCTTTGTTTTTTAATGCCAAGATGTTTTGACCATTGATCACGACATCGCCATCGGTTGGCAATTCAAGTCCATTCAGCAATCGTACCAAGGTACTTTTTCCTGCGCCTGAGTAGCCGACGATCCCATAAATATCCCCTTTTTCGACTTGCAATGATACATCGTTGACCGCGTGAACGGCTGTTTTCTTTTGGGCATATGATTTCTTCACATGTGTTAATTCGATTAGTGCCATTGTACTCCCATCTTTCTTTTGCTTTAGGCGGCTGCATACAAAAAAAGCTTCCGTCCTTTGTACATTATACTGTTACAAAGGACGAAAGCACAACTTCCGCGTTACCACCTTGATTTGTTGTTGACTCGCATCAACAACCTCGTTCAGTACTTGAATTGCTTCGCATACTGCTGCACGATAACGGGTGCTTCCCGTGATAGGCTCATACAAACTCACCTATCCTGCTCAAAGACCATCTTCCACCGTTTCTTCATCGCCTATTTGCACCGAACAAGGCTCTCTGTATATGTCAAAAGGATGTACTCTTCTTTTCAAAGCATTCATTTATTGAGCAAATTATAGCAACGTCTCATGGTCCTGTCAATTCTTTTTGTAAAAAAACTAGTTATTTGTAAAGACCTGTTTAGAGGGCGTCGAATTGACTCGGATCGACATCTTTGAAACTAACTAACCAAGCATTCATCTCGTCTTCATCATTTAAGATATCGATAGATTGGTCGATTTTTTCGTTGATAGAAGAAATCACCCCTGTGATCGGACTTGTAAATTCACTGACTGCTTTTTCGGCTTCTAATTCAACCAATGTATCTCCTTGTTGCAACGCAGTACCAACTTTTTGGATTGAAGCAAAAGTGATTACACCTAGTTCTTCTTGGGCTTCTTTGGTCAAACCAACGCAATATTCTTTGCCATTAAACAAAATCCACAAATTGTCTTTTTTTCTTAAACATCTTTTTTCCATGATTCTAGTAAAACTCCTTCATATTCGTTTTCTTTAAACCCGTTGATCAAAAATCGTTCACCTGCTACAATCAATGGTCGCTTGATCAGCATCCCATCAGTCGCTAAAATCGCTGCTGCTTCGGCGATTGTCATTTGAGGTACCTTATCTTTTAGACCCAACTCGCGGTATTTCATGCCGCTTGTGTTAAAGAACCGGCGCAAAGGCAACCCGCTCGTTTCGATCCACGTTTTTATCTGTGTTTCATTTGGTGTATCTTGAACGATATCAATATGTTCAAATGCGACATCATTTTCTTCTAACCACGCTTGTGCTTTTTTACAGGTCCCACATTTGGGATAGCAATATAATTCAACCATCACATACTCCTTATAACGTTTTAGGTGCGGTTTCTGCTTGATACCGCATGGATAAAATCAACCCAATCCCAATCATATTACTTAATAGTGCGGAACCACCTTGACTGATAAACGGCAAAGGAATCCCTGTTAACGGCAATAGACCGATATTGGCACCAATGTTCTCAAATACATGGAAAAGAATCATCATGATGATCCCCGTCGCCAAATAGGCATAAAATTCATTATTCGTATCAAAACAGATGCGAATCATGCGATAAATCAAAATAAAATAGAGCAAAATCACGAAGGCGCTCCCCACAAAACCAAAGTTTTCTCCAATAACGGAGAAAATCATATCTGACTCTCTTACGGGCACATAGACATCACTGACATTGAACCCTTTACCAAACATGCCGCCAGAGCCAATAGCCATCAACGCATACGCCAACTGAAAAGATTGTCCTTGTGTATCATGGAAAGGATCCAGCCAAGAATCGATCCGGGCAAATTGGTATTCTTTGAAAATCCCAGTATTATACAACAACTCTCGCCCCGTATCTGTCGTTACAAGAAAAATCGTTCCTCCGCCAATCAAGACAAAAGCTGCAATCACTGGGACCACGATCCGCCAGGAAATCCCTGACATCAAGAAGACCCCGCCAAAGATTGCTAGAAAGACCAGCATGGTACCAAAATCGTTTTGCAAAGTGATCAGTATGAGGACTGGAATCGTGACTGCCAACATTTTAGCAATCAGCAAGCCGTCGCTTTTCAGCGTACGTTCGCGATTTTGCACATTGTGCCTCGTCACAATCAGCGCCAACATCATAATAAAGGCGATCTTCATCAATTCCGACGGCTGCAAGGTAAAGGAGCCAAAGCGGAACCAGTTTTTCGAGCCTGTAGAAGCTTCCATGGCTGGATCATAAAACTTGACCAGCGCCAACATGACTACAAGCCCTGCGCCATATATATATGGGGTCAATTTCCAAAGCCATTTTGATTTGATATGCATAATAATAATGATCGCCACGATCCCCAACACATACCACAACGCTTGGAAGCCTAAGATCCGCCATACCGACGGATTGCTGGGGTCATGGGTCAACGCTACATAAAGCGAAGCCGCCCCAATCAGACATAATAAAAATACGGGTAAAATCACACCGTAGTCAATTCGATTGTCACTCTTTTTTCGTGTATTTTCCATGCCCACACTCTCTTCTGTAGAATCTTTATCCATTATAGTGATGTTTGCCTAGAAAAGAAAGGATTCTCCGTCCGCATTCATAAAAAATTTAGAAACTTTAATGATTTTCATGAAAGGAAGGATTAATGATATTTTTCAGCTGCTGTATCTGCATACACCCATCAAACAAAAAAAGACGATGATCTTCTGTTTAAAGAGAAGATCATCGTCTTTTCAATATGCCAGCTGCAGGATTCGAACCTGTGACCTACGCGTTACGAGTGCGTTGCTCTACCAACTGAGCTAAGCTGGCAACTCACACAAAGACGATTATAGGTAATAACACTCGTTTTGTAAAGAGGTTTGGGGAGAAAAATTCCAATTGCTGAAAATTTTCAAAAAATATGTTATAATGAAGATATCAAGGAGGTTTTTACATGGCTACATTTGGTAAATTTGAAACAACGATTGTCCCGTCACAAGAAGGTTCAACATTTGAGGTCGCCACTCCTGTCACGTTCACGATCCATGGTATCCAGCAAACGGGTACGATCACGAAACAGTTAAAAAATTCCGCTGTCGTTGAACTAAACGAAACTGCGGACAACCAAAAATTAGTGACCCAAAGCAATGGTGTCCTGATCATCAACTACAAACAGTTAACCAAAATCTAACTTTGCTGAGCCGTACTCAGCATCAAAAAAAGGGAAAATCTTGAAGATTTTCCCTTTTTTATTTATTTTGTGCCGAACAAGCGATCACCAGCATCGCCCAATCCAGGGACGATATAGCCATTTTCATTCAAGCGTTCATCTAAGCTTGCTGTATAGATATCTACATCTGGATGTGCATCCTGCAAGGCTTTGACCCCTTCTGGTGCTGCAACGAGGCACACAAATTTCATATTTGACGCACCGCGTTTTTTCAAGGCATCGATTGCCATGATCGCTGAACCGCCAGTTGCTAACATTGGATCAACAATAAACAATTGGCGTTCATCGATATCCTCAGGCAATTTCACGAAGTATTCGTGAGGTTCCAATGTTTCTTCATCACGGTACATACCGATATGTCCCACTTTCGCTGCTGGGATCAATTCCAAAATACCATCTACCATGCCTAAGCCGGCACGCAAGATCGGTACGATCGCAACTTTTTTACCAGATAAGGTTTTTTGTGTTGATTCTTCGATCGGTGTTTCGATCACTAAATCCTCTAGCGGCATATCTCGTGACACTTCGTACGCCATCAACATCGCGATTTCATCGACTACTTCTCTAAAAACTTTTGTTCCACAGTTCTTGTCGCGGATCATCGTCAATTTGTGTTGGATCAGCGGGTGATCGATTACTTGAAATTTACCCATTTTAAAAAATCTCCTTTGGTTTTTCTTTTATTTTAAAGCATATTGTCCTTTGATACAACCTTGCACTTTTTTTGCAGGGTGATTCCCTCAAAAAAAAGGATTGTGCCAGATTTTTTTTGCAGACACCTCCTCGTATATACGAGGGTTGTCTAGGCAATCATCTGTCACAGTCCTATTCTGTTAGTTTTGATAAAGCGGATATTTGTCGGTCAATTCTTTGACTTGGGCTTTGACTTCCGCCACTGTTGCTTCATCATTTGGTTTTTCCAATACTTTGACGATCAGCTTCGCCACTTCCACAGCATCCTCTTCTTTAAATCCGCGACTCGTGATTGCTGGCGTGCCTACTCGAATACCGCTAGTCTTGAAAGGACTCAATGATTCGAAGGGAATCGAATTTTTGTTGACAGTGATATTGACTTGATCCAGCAATGCTTCTGCTTCCTTGCCGTTCAATTCAAAACCACGGACATCGATCAACAATAAATGATTGTCTGTCGCGCCTGAAACCAATCGGGCTTGCGGTGCTTGATTGAAGACTTTGGCCATTGCTTGGGCATTTTTGATCACTTGCTCAGAATACACTTTGAAGTTATCTTCTTGTGCTTCTTTGAAAGCAACTGCTTTGCCGGCAATCACATGTTCCAATGGACCGCCTTGAATCCCTGGGAAAACAGCACTGTTGATTTTTTTGGCCAACGCTTCGTCATTGGTCAAAATCAAACCGCCTCGTGGTCCCCGTAAGGTCTTGTGGGTGGTTGAAGTGGTGATGTCTGCATATGGCACTGGATTTGGATGAAGACCTGCTGCTACCAGACCCGCGATATGCGCCATGTCCACCATCAATTTGGCACCAACTTCATCAGCGATCTCGCGGAATTTCGCAAAATCGATCGTTCGGGAATATGCACTAGCACCAGCAACGATCAACTTAGGTTGATGTTTGCGGGCTAAAATTCGAACGACATTGTAGTCGATGACTTCAGTGGCAGGGTCAACGCCATAACTGACGAAATGATAGGTCTTGCCGCTGAAATTCACTGGTGAACCGTGGGTCAAATGACCACCGGCGGATAGATCCATTCCTAAAACCGTATCACCGGCTTCGATCAACGCTAGATAAGCAGCCGTATTGGCTTGTGATCCTGAATGTGGCTGCACATTGGCATATGCTGCACCAAAAATTGCTTTCACACGTTCAATCGCTAAATTTTCTACAACATCAACAAATTCGCAACCACCATAGTAGCGACGCCCAGGATACCCTTCAGCATATTTGTTGGTCAAAATACTGCCTTGAGCAGCCATTACGCCTTCAGAAACGATATTTTCTGACGCAATCAACTCCAAATTGTTTTGCTGACGATTTGCTTCTTGGTCGATCGCTTGCCACAACTCGGGATCAAACGTTTGATAATCCATGCTTACAACACCCCTTAACCTTAATGGTTGCATTGTATCATATTTCCTAAAAGCCACCTATAACGAATGAGCGATTTCCTTTATTTTTCTTGGAAATATTCGTGGTTTGCCGCTTTTTTCAATCGATTCATATAAGCAGCGCCTATTCCTTCTTCCGGAAATGCGGCTGCGAACAAGAGATCAAGCCCCACAGTCGATTCATCCAAAGCCCGTAAGCCGGCAAATAAACCTCTCGCTGCGGCTTCAGCGCTGTCGTTGAAATATTGATATACAGCCGCTGTTTCCGTGCGGACCCTTTCAGCGATCGCAGGACCTGCTAGTACCCCAACTTTGAAGTGATTGGCTTGCGCCCAAGCGGTCGCTGCCGCCCAGTCTGCATCCTTCACCATCATCACTCTGGTATTTGGTGCATAATGTTTGTACTTCATCCCAGGCGCTTTCGGTGTTTCTCCAGCAGATACCAAATGTTTATCTAACAAAACGTCTCTTTCTAAAACTGCTTCAAGCTGCTCTTTGGTTATCGCGCCTGGTCGTAAAATGATGGGTGTCCCTGACGGATCACTCAAATCAAGCACTGTTGATTCCACACCAATGCGCGTTGCGCCCCCATCCAAGATTCCGGCGATCTTCCCATGAAGATCATGCCATACATGGTCCACTGATGTAGGACTGGGTTTCCCAGAAGTGTTGGCACTGGGCCCAACGAGGGGTTGCTGTGCTTGCTGGATCAATGCCACCGTCTGAGGATGGTCCGGCATCCGAAAGGCCGCAGTGGGCAATCCTCCTGTGACGATACTTGGTAAACTATTGGGCTTGATGTTAAAAATCAATGTCAGCGGACCCGGCCAAAATGTTTGCATCAACTGTTTAGCCACCGGGGATAAGTTATCCACATATGTTTCCACTTGTGTCGGTGCAGCAACGTGGACAATCAAAGGATTGTCACTTGGTCGTCCTTTGACTTGATAAACTTGCGCCACTGCATCTGGCAACAGTGCGCTGGCCCCTAACCCATAGACAGTTTCAGTCGGAAAAGCAACCAACCCTCCGTTGGCTATAACGGCGGCAGCTTCGGCAATATGTTGTTGATCAAATATTTTGGTTTCCACAGTTTATCCACATCCTTATTTTGTACATTTCCATAGTTATCAACATTTTTTGCTTTTTTATCCACATTTTGTGGATAAATCGTTTGTCAAGTGTGGACAAGTCTGTTCATAACTCGATTTCACTTGAATTTGTTCATATCATAGGTTTTTCATTTAAATTATCCCCGCAAAAAAAATTATTTATCCACAAACTGTGGATGAGTGACGAGAACCATTCGATCTTGACCAGCTAAATCTTTTTTGATCGTGACCTGTTTGTGGGGAAAAGCACTGGCAAAAATTTCTTGGACAGCCTGGCCTTGTTGAAACCCGATCTCCACTGCAATCTGCCCATTCACTGCTAAACATTGTTGTGCTTGGGTGGCCATTTTTTTATACATCGCTAACCCGTTGTCCTCTGCAAAAAGTGCCATCTTAGGCTCATTTTCCCTGACACTTACATCCATCCAATGCCATTCATCTTGACTGATATAAGGCGGATTAGACACAATCAAATCCCATTGCTGTTCGATGACTGGCGCCAATGTATCCCCTTGATAAACATCGATCTCTGCGCCAAGCACATCCGCATTCTCTTTGGCTACGGCCAATGCGGCAGGGGACAAATCCACTGCTGCCACTTGCCAATCAGGCCGAGCCATTTTCAAGGAAATTGCAATCGCACCTGTGCCTGTACCAATATCCACCACCCGCAATAGGCCTTGTGCTGACGTCACGTGTAAACAGGCCTCAACCAATTCTTCAGTTTCTGGTCGGGGAATCAGCGTATCTTTGGTCACTTTGAACGTGTGCCCATAAAATTCTTCGCATCCTAGCAGATATTGCGGTGGCTGATGGGCCAATAATTGTGTCAAATCAGCAGCTATTTGCTGTTCATCCGTTTGCGGAATATCTTTATCCATATGCAGCAGCCAATCCAATTGCTGCCAATGCTTGCGCCGCAAAAAAAGATAGTGGATCGCATATCCTTCCAATCCGGCAGATTCTAAAAAAGAAGAAGCCCGTGAAAGGACTTCTCGATAGGTTTTAGCCATTTTGCATCTCATCTAACTTCGATGTTTGATCATACACGATCAATGCATCGACGATCTCATCCAACTTACCAGCCAAAATTTGATCCAATTTTTGGATAGTCAACCCGATTCGATGGTCGGTTACCCGGTTTTGCGGGAAATTATAAGTACGGATCCGTTCAGAACGATCACCTGTACCGACAGCTGATTTACGATTGGCATCGTATTCGCTTTGCGCTTCTTGCGAAATTTGATCATAGACCCGCGCCCGTAACACTTTCATCGCTTTTTCACGGTTTTTCAACTGAGAACGTTCATCTTGCATGGCAACAGCGATCCCTGTTGGCAAGTGGGTCAAGCGAACCGCAGAAGCCGTTTTGTTGACGTGCTGTCCACCTGCACCTGAAGCATGGTAAATATCGACACGAATGTCTTTGTCAGCAATATCGATCTCTACTTCTTCGGCTTCTGGCATGACAACGACCGTTGCCGTTGACGTGTGGATCCGTCCTTGAGATTCCGTTGACGGTACCCGTTGCACACGATGGGCACCACTTTCATACTTCAACTTTGAAAAGACGCTATCACCAGTAATCATCATGATGACTTCTTTGTAGCCGCCAATACCAGTAACATTGGCGTCCATCACATCGACTTTCCAGCCTTGATTTTCCGCGTATTTTTGGTACATATTGAATAGATCACCAGCAAATAAAGCCGCTTCATCTCCGCCAGCAGCACCACGAATTTCCATGATGATATTTTTGTCATCATTCGGGTCTTTTGGCAACAATAGGATTTTGATACGGTCTTCTAAAACATCTTTTTCTTTCTTTAGATCGGAAAGTTCTTCTTTCGCCATTTCTGCCATATCGGCATCCAAACTTTCGCCAAGCAGCTCTTCTGTATCTTTGATTCCTTCCACTACTTCTTTGTAGCGGCGGTATACTTCAACTGTATCCCGGGTATTGGCTTCTTCTTTGGAAAGCTGCATGAACCGTTTGGTATCGGAAATAACAGCTGGATCACTCAGTAATTCGCCTAATTCTTCATAACGGTCTTCTATTGATTGTAACTGATCGTACATGGTTTATTCTCCTTCTTTTTGCATGACAGGGTGAAAGTAATGTTTTCGACAAACCGGATAATAGGCTTCATTGCCGCCAATTTGGACTTGATCTCCTTCGTAGACTGGCTTGCCATCGATGTAATGCAGATTCATTGTCGCTTTTTTGTGACAGAACCAGCAGATCGTTTTCATTTCTTCTATTTTATCTGCGTACAAGAGCAAATATTTCGAGCCTTCAAACAGCTCATTGCGAAAATCATTTTTCAAACCAAACGCCATCACAGGGATACCTAAGTCGTCGACGATTTTGGTAAAAGCCAATACGTGATGCTTTTTCAAGAATTGTGCCTCATCGATCAAAATGCAGTAAGGTGTATAGCCTAAATCTTTGATTAAATTGTATAGATCCGTTTCATCAAAGATTGGGATCGCATCGCGTTCTAAGCCAATTCGACTGGATACATTGCCAATACCGCTTCTAGTATCTAAACCACTAGTCATGATCACGACTGGCTTGTCTTGTTCTTCATAATTGTGTGCCACTTTTAAAATCTCAATGGTCTTCCCACTATTCATCGCGCCATATTTAAAAAAAAGCTGTGCCATTTCGCCCATCCTTCCTCATACTCCTTTGGTATTATACTTGAAAAAGCGAAATTTTTACAGACTTAAATTCATGCAGCTGTGTTTGCCATCCATAAAGTCAAGTTGGGGGAAATGTATGGACAGTTTCATAACGATACAAAGCAATGGCGTGATGACTCCAAGTTTGTATAGGTAAATAAATCGTTGGCGCATCTGATTGTTGACAGACTTCCAGAACATGATACAACAGTTGTCGAGGGGCTCCTTGCCGCTGGGCACGGGATGGACCGCAACCCAAATGATCCCTCCTATTTCCTTTACCTCAAGCATATCATTTGTTTTTCGCCATGAGAAGCTTACCATAGTAGAAAAAGGAGGCATTTAATATGAAAGACACAGCAATATTTGCAGGTGGTTGTTTTTGGTGCATGGTCAAGCCCTTCGATTCATTGCCTGGCATTGAAAAAGTCGTTTCCGGTTTTACAGGTGGGCATGTCCCCAATCCGTCTTATCAAGAAGTGACCACTGGTACAACAGGACATACGGAGGCAGTCGAGATCACCTTTGACCCTGCGCTGATTTCTTACGATGAATTGGTGTCGATTTACTGGCAACAAACCGATCCGACCGATGCCTTCGGTCAATTCGCGGACCGCGGTGATTCTTATCGACCGGTGATTTTCTACAATAGTGAAGAACAAAAAGATATTGCTGAACGATCAAAAGCCAACCTGCAAGCCAGCGGCCGTTTTGAAGGACCAATCGTGACCAGCATTGAGCCAGCTGAACCATTCTATCCCGCTGAAGAATACCACCAAGATTTTTACAAGAAAAATGCCGCCCACTACAACGCCTACAGCGAAGGTTCTGGTCGTGCCGGATTTATTCGTAAGACTTGGCTTTGACGCGCAACACGATCATTGTCGCAAATAGCAGCTATCAGCCGATCCATTCATCTCAGATGAATAGACCGGCTTTTTCTTCTATCAAAAAAAATTGACAATAGGCTTGATTACGCGTTAATATGGTTGAAAATTCTGACGATTATTGAGGAGTGTTGTGTATGTTAGCCAATGAAGTTCGCCCTGGCCCTAACCGGTATGTGACCGGTGAACACGTATTAAAGGATCTGCCTGACTATTTAAAAGTGTTCAAACAAGTTGCAGTGATTACTGGCAACCAATCCTTTGCTGCATTTGAAGCCTATTATCCCCATGATTTTGATTACCCAGTTTATCGTTATGATGGTTCTTCCAGCTATGAGAATGGCCAATTTCTTGCAGATCAGATTGGCAGTGCAGATGCTGTCGTAGCGATCGGTGGTGGTCGTGTCGCAGATACAGCAAAGATTGCTTCAGAAAGGCTAGGGGCTGAACTGATCGTCATTCCTACACTTGTGTCTAACTGCGCGCCGTTCACGCCAGTGATCGTTGTCTACCATCCAGACCATACCATCAACAAAATCGATTATGCAAAAAAAGGAGCCTATCTGACCCTCGTTGATACGGCCTTCTTATTGGCGACACCAGTCGATTATTTTATCGCCGGTATCGCTGACACGTTGGCAAAATACTATGAAATGGAAGCCATTTATCGTCATCTGACCGAGGATCAAAAAACAGCGTTGGTTCGCTTAGGTTTTCAAAGTGCTTGTTTGATCAAAGAACTGCTGATTCAAGATGCCGACCAAGCAGTCGCTGATTTGCAAGCCCAACATTTGACCCCCGCATTTGCCCGTATCACAGATGCGATCATTGCGTTGGCTGGCGAAGTTGGCGGTTTTGCAGTTGATTTCGGTCGTACATCTGGCGCACATGCGCTCCATGACGGCTTGTCTTACTTGGCAGAAACACATGCTGTTTTGCATGGCAATAAAGTCGCTTATTGCATCTGGGTCCAACTCGCTTATACCAATGACTTTACGGTGATTGAAGAATTGCGCCCTTTTTATGAAGCGTTGCATTTACCGATGAAGTTAAAAGATATCCATGTCACCCGCACCGATCAAGCATATTTTGAAGATGTTTTACAATATGCGATCAAGCCGGAAGAAACCTTCGTGTTGATTGATCCAGCAATCACGACCGAAAAAGTCTACCAAGCGATCCTTGCTGTTGAAGCTCTCTAACGCTAAAGATAAACAGCAACCATGTCCTGCCTTATCACTTCCATTCAAAAACCCCCTATTCTTTGGTATACTATTCTTAGTTTACCAAGTAAGGGGTTAATCAAGATGAACATCAGCCGCTTTGCCCGCCTGACACAACGTCGCGGCAAAACATTTTTATCTAAAAATGTTTCTTCGATCCAAGTGATCGTTTTTTATTATATTGTGATGACCGTTCTCTCATTGGCTTTGTTTTATCTGCCTTTTTTTCGTGAACCGGGTTCTCATGCCTCTTTCATCGACCTCTTTTTTATGGCTGTCAGTACGGTCAGCGTGACTGGGCTCACCACATTTCCGATCAATGATATTTTCAATGACCGCGGCGTGGTGCTGCTTGAAGTCCTTTTTCAAGTAGGTGGATTGGGTATTATGATGATCTCTACTTTTTTTGCGATCGTTTCTCGACGAAAAATCAGCTTAAAACAACGACAGCTGATCATGACGGATATGAACCAGCCTAAACTAAGCGGGATCGTGCGCATGATTCGTACGACATTCACCATCATTCTGTTGTGCCAAGTCATAGCTGGCACGGTCTTTGCCATCTATTTTCACTTGTATGGCTATTACGATCATTGGCGGGATGCAATTTTTTATGGTTTTTATCAAGCCATATCAGCAGTCACCAACTCTGGCTTTGATGTCACAGGCAACTCCATTTTACCCTTTGCCCATGATTATTTCTTTTTGATCTCCATCATGCTGTTGATTTTTATTGGCGGCATTGGGTTTCCAGTCATTATGGATTTTCGCGAGTGGGTCCAATTTAAACTAAAAAAACGGCGCCGCCAATTGCCGTTTCGTTTTTCCTTATTTACCAAAATCGCTGTCTTGGCTTTTGTGATCCTCTTTGTTGGCGGTACCCTGGCCATCTTCTTTCTTGAAAAAGATCATTTGTTCAAAGATTACAGCTTTAGCGGAATGTGGGTAAACAGCATGTTCTATTCAATGACCACGCGGAATGCTGGTTTGCAGATCCATGATTTAGGAAATTTTCAAACGACGACATTGATCGTTTTCTCTTTGTTGATGTTTATCGGCTGCAGTCCAAGTTCTGTTGGCGGCGGCATTCGGACAACGACGATCGCTATCATTGGTCTTTATCTATATGCTTTCTTGAAAAGTGAAGACAACATCAGTATTTTTGGTCGGCGCATTGACGATGATGATGTGCGAAAATCAGTGGTCGTCTTTATGCTATCTATGGGGATGTGTTTCTTTTGCGTGTTGTTCTTGACCGCAACCGAAGATATTCCTTTGATTGCGATCATTGTCGAAGTTTCTTCTGCTTTTGGAACGACCGGGTTATCGTTGGGGATTACAGGGGATTTATCTACGATTGGCAAATTGGTGATTGCCTTGCTGATGTTCATCGGACGGATTGGCATGCTCTATACCTTGATGCTGTTCGTACCGAAAGAAACCCGCGACATCGGCTATGAATATCCAACTGAGAAAATCATTATTGGTTAACAGATGTCTTTTTCCTGTTCATTAGATTGCTTGTACCATACAGGTCAGCTTTGTTGCTGGCCTTTTTTTATTCTCCTTAGCAGAAACTTAAAGAATAGCAAAAGCAATTTAACCTTTTTGGTTGGATATGGTATGATAAATTGAATTTGCGTGATCTTTTCAGTGCGCTAAATGGAGGGTAAATTATGGGTATACGAAGTCAACTGGCGGTCACAGTCGGTAAGACCTCTCAGTGGGTATTAAAAAACTTTTTCAAAGGCGGATCTAGTCTGCCAGGCAAATTGGCATTAAAAGTCGATCCGCATATCTTGGATCATTTGGCCAAAGATTATCAAGTGGTCGTTATCACAGGAACGAATGGCAAAACCTTAACGACCGCATTAACAGTCAACATTCTGCGTCAGGAATTTGATGAAGTACTCACCAATCCAACTGGCGCAAACATGGTGCAAGGGATCGTTTCGACGTTCTTGTCTGCAAAGCCAAAAAAAGGCAAAAAATTTGCTGTTTTAGAAATTGATGAAGCCAGCTTAAGCAAAGTCACACGCTATATCAAACCAGAACTATTTGTCTTTACCAATATTTTTCGCGATCAGATGGATCGTTATGGAGAAATCTATACAACATATAAGATGATCGTTGAAGGGGCTGCAAATGCACCTGAAGCGACGATATTATGCAATGGTGATTCTCCGCTATTCAATTCTGTCAAAACGGTCAATCCTCGGAAATATTATGGATTCGATCATTTGCCTGATCAAGAGCAGATGGCTCATTACAATACGGATGGTGTTTTATGTCCAGAATGTCATCACTTGCTGCATTACCAAATGATCACCTATGCCAACTTGGGCAAGTATTACTGTCCAAATTGCGGCTTCCATCGGCCAAACTTAGACTATCGATTGACTGCGATCTCAGCGATGGACAATACTTCAGCTGATTTTGTGATCGATAACAATCCCTATCGGATCGAAGTTGGCGGTATGTACAATGTTTACAACGCCTTGGCGGCAACCGCTGTTGCGGAATACTATCAAATGGCACCCGAGAAAATCAAGTCTGGTTTAGCCTATGATGAGAAAGTCTTCGGACGTCAAGAAGTGATCCGGATCGGTGACAAAGAATGCACCCTTGTTTTGGTCAAAAACCCTGTTGGTCTTAATCAAGTTATTGATATGATCGGTCTTTCCCCATACCCATTCTCTCTGGTCTGTCTATTGAATGCCAATTATGCAGATGGCATCGACGTCAGCTGGATTTGGGATGGTGACCATGAAGCTTTTGCACAAATGGGTATCCCCAAAGTGATTGCAGGCGGTGATCGCCATAAAGACATGGCCTTGCGTCTGAAAGTTGCTGGCATTCCAGAAGAATCGATCACTGAAACCAAAGACTTAGATGAAGTAATCAATGATATAGCTGATCTTCCGACAGAAAAAGTCTATATTTTAGCCACGTATACTGCGGTCTTGCAATTGCGCAAAAAATTAGCAGAAAAAGGCTATATCAAAGGAGGGATGGGACGTGACTAAGTACAGTCTATCTGTTGCCCATTTATACGGCAACTTGCTGAATACCTATGGCGACAACGGCAATCTCCTGATGCTGCGCTATGTGGCTGAGAAAATGGGCGTTGCCTTCAATGTGGAAGTTGTCAGTATCCATGAACCTTTCGATGCCGAAAAATATGATTTGGTCTTCTTTGGCGGTGGGCAGGATTTTGAACAATTGATTGTCTCCAAAGATATCCAAAGTAAAAAAGACGACTTGACCCGCTATATCGAAAATGATGGTGTCATGTTAGCTATTTGCGGCGGCTATCAATTATTAGGGCATTATTATATGGGGGCCAATGGGGAGAAAATCGAGGGCATCGGCGCGCTCGATCACTATACACTTAGCCAAGACAACAATCGTTTCATCGGTGACATCGTGATTCACAATGAAGGATTCGACGAAACATACTATGGTTTTGAAAATCATAATGGGCGGACTTTTTTAGGTAAAGGCGAAAAGCCTCTTGGCAAAGTCATCGAAGGCCATGGCAACAATGGAGAAGATCAAACAGAAGGTGTCGTTTACCGGAATGTGTTCGGTTCTTATTTCCATGGTCCATTACTTGCCCGCAACGAACATTTGGCGGAACGCTTGATCCGTACTGCGTTGACCAATCGTTATGGGGAGATTGATGTGTAGAGCATGCCTTTCATCATCAAGCTAAACTTATTTTTATAGTGTATAGAACAGCATAATTTAGTGCTGTTCTTTTTTTGCGGGAAAATTCCCTGACTTTGCTACCTTTTCTCAACGTTTGAATCCAAGTGCCTACTCATTAAAGAACCGTTGTAACCGCTATCACATTTTTTTATACTAAGAATGTAGTAAAAATTGAAAGGGGATGTTTAAAAAAATGATGGAAAAGATTCAGCGCTTCGGAGGCGCCATGTTTACACCCGTTCTTCTATTTTCATTTTCAGGTATTATGGTAGCACTTTGTATTATTTTCAAAAACCCAATGTTGGTTGGCAGTATCGCTACAGAAGGTACTACCTGGTATGCCATCTGGACGATTATTGAGAATGGCGCTTGGACTGTATTCAATCAAATGGAATTGCTTTTCGTTATAGGCTTACCAATTGGCTTAGCCAAAAAAGCAAACGCACGCGCTGCCATGGAGGCGTTTGTCGTGTATATTACATGTAATTATTTTATATCTGGTATGATTGAATACTTTGGAGATTTTTTTGGTGTGAACTTCGCCGCGGATGCTGGTGGGGAGAGTGGTTTGAAGCTAATAGCTGGAATCAAAACATTAGATACAGGAATCATCGGTGCAATTTTTATATCTGCAATCGTCGTTTATTTGCATAATCGATTCTTTGATACAAAACTACCAGATTTTCTTGGTATTTTTCAAGGTTCTTCATTCATTGTTATTCTAGGTTTTTTCATTATGTTGCCAGTTGCTTTTCTGATTGCTTTGATTTGGCCAAAAGTTCAAGCAGGTATTGGTTCAATGCAAGGATTCTTAGCAAGTGCCGGTGTCTTTGGGGTGTGGCTATATACATTTTTAGAGCGAATATTGATTCCCACAGGCCTCCATCACTTCGTTTATACACCTTTTGTTTTTGGTCCTGCTGTTGTTGAAGAAGGTATTTCAAAATACTGGATGGCACATTTGCAAGAATTTGCACAATCAAGCACGCCATTAAAACAGCTATTTCCTGAAGGTGGTTTCGCGCTTCATGGAAATTCCAAAATTTTTGCTGCCCCAGGTATTACAGCTGCCTTTTATTTTACAGCTAAACCTGAGAATAAAAAGAAAGTATTAGCGATTTTGATTCCTGCAACATTAACAGCTGTTTTAGCTGGTATTACGGAACCACTAGAATTCACATTCTTGTTTATCTCTCCGCCACTGTTTGCCGTACATGCTGTTCTCGCAGCTACAATGGCTGCAACGATGTTTGCCTTTGGTGTTGTTGGTGATATGGGTGGTGGGTTCATTGATCTATTAGCCAAAGTTTGGATTCCATTGTTCCAAAATCATAAATCAATGATTTTCACACAATTATTGATAGGTCTAGCCTTCACTGCAATTTACTTTATCGTTTTCCGTTTCTTGATTTTGAAATTCAACTTGGCTACACCAGGCAGAGAAGACAGCAACGCAGAGGTAAAACTATATTCGAAAAAAGAGTATAAAGAGAAAAAAGCAGCCAACGGAACCCCCTTAGTTGCCGGGGCAAATCGATATACAGAACAAGCCGCTGTTTATCTAGAGGGTTTTGGCGGGCGCGATAACATCGATAAAGTGACGAATTGCGCCACACGCCTCCGCATCACAGTCAGAGATCAAAATCAGGTATTACCAGACAATGTCTTTAAAGAAGGCGGTGCCCACGGTGTTGTTAGAAATGGGAATGCTTTTCAAGTCATAGTTGGTTTAGATGTGCCACAAGTAAGGGAACAATTCGAAAAATTATTAATGATCGATGAATAGAAAGGAAGAATTATAAATGAAAAAATTTTCAATCGTTATTGCAGGAGGCGGTAGTACATTTACGCCAGGAATCGTTTTGATGTTACTTGAACATTTAGACCGTTTTCCAATTCGTCAAATCAAATTTTATGACAACTTAGAGGAGCGACAAGATAAAGTCGCTCAAGCGTGTGAAATTTTATTGAAGGAACGTGCCCCTGAGATTGATTTTTTAGCGACTACTGATCCTGAAACGGCATTTACTGATGTTGATTTCGTGATGGCGCATATTCGTGTCGGGTTGTATGCCATGCGTGAGAAAGATGAAAAAATTCCTTTGAAGTACGGTGTTGTTGGTCAAGAAACTTGTGGTCCTGGCGGGATAGCCTATGGTATGCGGTCTATTGGCGGTGTATTGGAATTGGTTGATTACATGGAACAATATTCACCAGAAGCATGGATGTTAAACTACTCAAACCCAGCAGCAATCGTTGCAGAAGCAACCCGTAAATTAAGACCACATGCGAAAATCATCAATATCTGCGATATGCCTGTGGGCATTGAAGAACGGATGGCGCAAGCAATTGGATTGGCATCCCGCAAGGACCTAATTGTCCGCTATTATGGCTTAAACCATTTTGGATGGTGGACAGATATTCGTGATAAGTCAGGAAAGGATCTGATGCCAGCTATTAAAGCGCACGTAGCTAAGTATGGTTACTCTTTAGCAGAAGAAATTGAAGCATCACAACATACCGATGCGAGTTGGTCACATACTTTTGCTAAAGCAAAAGAAGTTTACGAAATTGATCCCTCTACCTTACCCAATACGTATTTGAAGTACTACTTTTTCCCACAAGATGAAGTTGCTCATGCCAATCCAAATTTCACGCGAGCGAATGAGGTTATGGCCGGTCGTGAAAAACATGTATTTGGTGAATGTCAAAGAATCATTGAAAACCAAACAGCCAAAGATACTTCCTTAGAAGTGGATGAGCATGCCAGTTATATTGTTGATTTAGCCCGTGCTATTGCCTACAACACACAAGAAAGGATGTTGTTGATCGTACCCAATGAAGGAGCGATCGTCAATTTTGATCAAACTGCTATGGTTGAAGTCCCTTGTATCGTAGGAAGCAATGGACCTGTGCCCATCACACAAGGCAGTATTCCCCGCTTTCAAAAAGGGATGATGGAACAGCAAGTCGCCGTAGAGAAATTAGTGGTTGAAGCATGGGAAGAACATTCTTATCATAAATTATGGCAAGCATTGATTTTATCTAAAGTAGTTCCGAATGCAAGAGTAGCAAAAGAATTGTTAGATGATTTGATTGAAGCGAATCAATCATTCTGGCCTACACTCCATTGATTAGTACGTCCACCGAATTCCCTCTTTTTCAGTTATACTTAAATAAAAGGAGGGAATTTTTTTGAAATTACAGATTTTGATTCACCAACATCATTCAGATTTAAGCACTCTTGACCGTGAAATTCTATCTTACATTCTGAAAAATGAGGACACGATCTCAAAACTGAATATTATTGATTTGGCTGAACGTGTACATGTGTCTAAATCATCTATTTTGCGCCTAACAAAGAAACTTGGATTCTCTGGTTATTCCGAATTCAAGTATTTCATGCGAAATCAACAAAAAGAAGAACAAGTGAAACGCCACGATAAATCTATATTCGATAAACAAATGGATGATATTCTCGCTACCCTGAACTATATGAATAAAGTAGATTTGCGTGTGATCAACAAGTTGTTTGATGATAGCAAAACAATTTATTGTTACGCGACAGGTTTTTCTCAAAAAAAAGCCATCGAAGAGTTTTCAAAAATGATGTTGTCAATGGAAAAAAGAGTCATCGTACTACCAAATAAAACTGAGTTTGATATGGTGATGCCAATGATCACAAAAGAAGATTGTGTAATTATTGCATCATTGAGTGGCGAAACAGAAAATATCAAAGAAAATATCAGTACCTTTTCTATTCGCAAGATTCCCGTACTTTCATTAACTGCGCCAGGTGATAATTATTTTGCCCGCCATACGACCTATCACCTAACCTATTTCTGTGATTTCTTTCAAATAGGACGAAAAAAAATCCCTAGCCAGTCATTGATTGGCTTAAACTGCTTGATTGATTATTTGATTCGCTCTTATGGACAATTTACGCTAAAGGAGAGTGACTATGACTAAACGAAAGTTTCCATTCCATCCTATTTTGTTGGGTTACTGGATGATTGTTTCTTGTTTGTATTATTTATATGTATCTATTACGATCACAACCCAAAACATTTCACTACATTCACTATTATTAGCCAATCCTTTATTTACATTAGGTATATTATTGACAAGCATCATGATGCTTCAAACGGGGTCTCTCCACTACATCGCCCGCCTCTCGCAAAGTAAAAATGGTTTATTAGGTAGGTATCTCTTTGTTTTACTATTCCAACAAATAATGACAGGAAATTTGATTGGTGCCGGATTGGTTTTCTTTTATCGAAATCAGTTAGAAAATCACTCAGAAAATCCAACCTCTTTAGAAAAAGGGGTTGTGTATGTTTCATGTACAATCTGTATCAGCTTAACTTTACTCATTTTACTGATTCTAAATAGAATTTGACTATTTGAATGATTTTTTAGGGCATGCGCCTCCTGTTTACTGCATCACGGTATGCCTGCATAAACAAAAAAAGGAATCTCCTACAGAGATTCCTTTTTTGCTACTCTTCTTTCCACGCCAAAACGACCTTCACACCAAAGTGATCACTAACGACCGGTACACGGTTGCCATCAAAAACGACCTCATATTCTTGGACAATTACGTGCCCTGTAACAAAGACATAATCGATCCGCAACTGTCCTTCGTTTTCATGCCACCCATCGATTTTCTTATTCACCGTCGCTGCGCCAGTTGTTTGCTGTGCTGCGGCAAACGCATCTTGCCATTGCCATGGACTATCCAACACAAGCTGATACCCTGGACTGGCCGCATCATTGTTAAAATCGCCAAGAAGCAAGATTGGTTCCGTTGTTCCTTTTAAGAATGCTTCCGTTTGCTGCCACTCATGAGCAAATTTGTCTTGTTCCCACCATGAGAAATGACAGCTTAGGACACGGACCATCTTGCCAGCGACTTCTGTCAATCCGCTCAAATTTTTCCTAGTGGTATGGTCTAATACGTCATTGGTTTTTGACGCCAGATAGTCCGTTGCTACGATCGGCTGCTTTGATAACAGCGCATTGCCTTCGTGATAGCGATCATAACCGATATGGCTATAACTCCAGGACCAATAATACTCAATATCCCTAATCTCTAATGCTTCAACCAAACGCAACGCAAAATTATCTTCCTTGATCTCAACAAAGGTTTGCGTTGGACAGTAGGAACCGTCAGGGAATATCGTTAGCGCCGTCATACTTTGATTGACTTCCTGCAGCGCAATGAGATCATAGTCCTCCGCTGCGATTTCATCGGCGAGTATCTGCAGCTTTTCTTCTGCCTGTTCTTCTAACCAGCTATGGGTATTTAACGTTAAAACTTTCATGATAGCTCCTATCTTTCAATATCGAATCATTGCGAAAAAATCCATCGGGTCAATCAACATGACCCGATGGTTTATTGTATTATAATTTGATCGTTCCAACAACCTTCTTCCCTGATTGCTGGCCAGTTTGTTCCAATGTGAATGCATCAATCTGATCTGTATTTGTGATGACAACCACGATGCTTGTTTCTTTTCCTGCAGCGGCCACCGCAGCAATATCCATTTCGGCTATTGCCTCGCCTAGCGCGACTTGCTGTCCCTCTGACACATGGACGTTGAATGGTTTGCCATCTAAATCAACTGTATCTAATCCCATATGCACGAGGACTTCGACGCCTTCATCCATCAACAGACCGATGGCATGCTGGGTGGGGAAAACACTAGTGACTTTCCCAGATACCGGTGCATACACTGTTTCATGGTCAGGAATGACTGCAAATCCCTCGCCCATCATTTTACCTGCAAAAACTGGATCCTTCACTTGCTCGATTGGAACCACTTCTCCATCTGCAACCGACACCATGTCAATCGTCAAGCCTTGGCTTTGATGCGCCTTCGGTGTATCTGCTGGCTCGGAAATGACTGCTGCTGGAATCGTAACACCGGAATCTAACAGATCTTGGATATCTGATTTTAAGACATCTGCTTTCGGTCCATAGACGGCTTGAACGCCATTGTCTTTGACGATCAAACCTAATGCACCAGCAGCTTTCCAAGATCGCTCATCACCGACAGCTGTCCGATCGTTCACGGTCACTCGTAACCGTGTCATGCAAGCATCAACATCCTGAATATTCTCGCGCCCACCCAACAAGTTTATGATTTTCACGACTTGTGCATTTGGGTCAAGCGTGCCGTCTGCCGTTGCTGCTGCCGGCGTATCTGCAGCTCCTTCGACTTCATAATTGCCATTTCGGCCAGGTGTAGCAAAGTTGAACTTCTTGATCAAGAAATTCGCCAGGAAGTACATACCGACACCAAAAACAATGGTCACGAGAACAAAATTGATCAAGTCTTGCCCTAAACCTGCATTGATTGCCATTGGGGTTCGTGTCAACAGCTCAATATTGCCAAAGGAATGCACACGCAGATGAACGATATCCGCCATCGCAAAAGCGGCACCCTGTACAACTGCGTAGACAATGTATAGCGGTACAGCCGCGAACATAAACATAAATTCTAATGGTTCTGTTACCCCTGTCAAGAAGACCGCGATGGCTGCTGACAAATACATCGACGTATACTTGTGGCGTTTGTCCGCATCGACGTTGCGATACATCGCATAAGACAAGCCCATCAAAATACCCGAAGAACCAATCATTTGCCCCACTTTAAAGCGGGCCGGCACAAAGTTTTCCAACAAAAATTGATACTGCGATGTGTCTCCGGCATTGCGCATATTAACTAGATCAGTCGCCCACGCCAACCATAATGGATCTTGACCAAACACTTGCGTTCCTGCTTGTGCGCCAGAAAGAATCGTGTAAGTCCCACCCAATTCTGTATAGTTGATTGGAATCGTCAACATATGATGTAAGCCAAATGGCAGCAGCAACCGTTCTAAAGTACCAAATAAAAACGGTGCCAAAATAGGTGCACTTTCTTGCGACTGGGCGATCCACAGCCCAAAATTATTGATACCAGCTTGGATGTATGGCCATACCACAGAAAGGACCAATGCGACAGCTACTGACCGTGCAATCACCACAAAGGGAACAAATCGTTTGCCATTAAAGAAGGATAGCGCATCCGGTAATTTGCGGAAATTATAATATTTGTTATACGCAGTTGCCCCAACAAATCCCGCAATGATCCCCACAAAAACCCCCATATTCAAAGCAGGTGCTTCCAATACACTTGTAAAAAAGCCATCGATCATGATTTTTGTGCCGAATAAGGTATGGGTGAACGCCCCTTCCTCTGCTAACATGGCACTTGTCACGCCAAAAATCGACCCAGTGATTCGATTGATCAATACAAAGGCGATACCAGCTGCAAATGCACCCCCAGCTCGTTCTTTTGCCCAACTGCCACCAATCGCTAACGCAAATAATAAATGCAAATTGCCAATAATTGCCCAACCAATACTTTCGATCACACCGCCTGTGGTAACAAGGACGCCCCAGTCAGCATTGATCATCGGAATCGTTTTCCCGATACTGATCATCAACCCAGCCGCTGGCATGACTGCAACGACCACCATCAGTGCTTTTCCGAATTTCTGCCAAAATTCGAAACTCAATAATTTTTTCATCTTCTTTCCTTCCTTTCTGAAACGATTGACGCAATCGGTTTCTCTACTTTTTTATTCTAACGAAGAAAAAACATTTTGTAAACCATCAATTTCTGAATGAACAATAGAAAAAAAGCCTTTTTCATTAAAGATTATTAACAAAAACAAGAAAACTCGCAGAATGCAACAACAAAGACTTGACCACGCAATCGTTTGCGCTTATGATAAATATATCATAAAAATTATGGAGGGCTCATTCATGAAGAAAATCCAACGATTGTTCGAAATCGATCCGTGGAAAATCGCCACATCAACACTAGATAAAGAAAACCGCCGACTGCAAGAGTCGTTAACAAGTATTGGAAATGGCTACATGGGCATGCGGGGCAATTTTGAAGAACAGTATAGCGGCGACCATCATTTAGGCACCTATATTGCTGGTGTTTGGTACCCTGACAAAACCCGCGTTGGCTGGTGGAAAAATGGTTACCCCGATTATTTCGGTAAAGTGATCAACGCTGTTAATTTTATCGCAATGGACTTATATATCAACGACCAGCAGGTAGACTTAGCCAAAGTCAGTCCGAAAGATTTCCGGATGGAACTAGATATGCAAACAGGTATTTTAAGCCGGACATTTACCGTGTCTTTAGCAGGCGCCACTGTGAAATTCTCTTTCGAACGTTTTTTAAGTATCGTTAAACGAGAACTTGCTTTGATCAAGATGGAAGCAGAAATCTTAGACGGCCACGCTGAAGTCAAAATCGTTTCTAAATTGGACAATAATGTCCACAACGAAGACAGCAATTATGATGAACGTTTTTGGGAAGAATTGGCTGATGGAAAAGCAGCTGATTTCAGCTATTTGACGACCCGTACAGTAGAGAATCATTTTGATATCGAACAATTTACTGTCACTTCTGCAATGCACCACGATCAAGTCCCTGACGCTTCCATAAAAAGTGAACTTTCTGTAGCCGACACCTTTGCTTTTAGCGGTGATGCTGGGACAGCATTCTCACTGATCAAAGAAGTGTTGATTATTACAAGCCGTGATGTGCCAGAAGCTGACCATCCAGCAAAAATCACTGAATTGGCTGCTTTATATGGAGCTTCATACGCAGAATTACGGCAAGAACAAGTCGATGCATGGCAAGCACGCTGGGCCTTAGCGGATGTCATCATAGAAGGTGATGACGCCGCCCAGCAAGGGATTCGCTTTAACCTGTTCCAATTGTTCTCTACTTATTACGGTGAAGATGAGCGGTTGAATATCGGACCGAAAGGGTTCACTGGTGAAAAATATGGCGGTGCCACTTATTGGGACACGGAAGCCTATGCTGTACCACTATATTTGGCTTTAGCGAAACCTGAAGTGACACGCAACTTATTGAAATATCGCCACAATCAGTTGCCGCAAGCCCACATCAATGCCCAAAAACAGGGATTGGCTGGTGCCTTATATCCGATGGTGACCTTCACTGGGATCGAATGTCATAACGAATGGGAAATCACCTTTGAAGAAATCCACCGCAATGGGGCAATTGCCTACGCGATCTATAATTATACAAATTATACTGGTGATACGACTTATATGAAACATGAGGGATTGGACGTATTGACGGCTATCGCACGTTTTTGGGCTGACCGTGTCCATTATTCGAAACGAAAGCAAGCGTATATGATCCACGGTGTGACTGGACCAAATGAGTACGAAAATAACATCAACAACAACTGGTATACCAACAAAATGGCTGCTTGGGTCTTACGCTATACTTTAGAAAATTATCGCACTTTCGAAGATGAAACCAATGTCGAGATTTCTGCAGATGAGCAAGCCAAATGGCAGGATATCATTGACAACATGTACTTCCCAGAAGATCAAGAATTAGGGGTCTTCGTTCAACACGATACGTTCTTAGACAAAGACTTGATGCCGGTATCCGACTTAGACCCTGCGCATTTGCCATTGAACCAGAACTGGTCTTGGGACCATATTTTACGTTCTTGCTTTATCAAACAGGCCGATGTGCTGCAAGGAATTTATTTCTTCGGTGATCAATTTACCAAAGAAGAAAAACAACGGAATTTCGATTTTTACGAACCAATGACTGTGCATGAATCTTCTTTATCCCCTAGTGTGCATGCTATTTTAGCCGCAGAACTGGGCATGGAAGAAAAAGCCTTAGAAATGTATGAACGAACTGCACGACTTGACTTGGATAATTATAACAACGATACCGATGACGGCTTGCATATCACATCAATGACCGGCAGCTGGTTGGCAATCGTACAAGGATTCGCCCAAATGAAAACCGACCATGGTCATTTAGGCTTTGCACCATTCTTGCCAAGTACCTGGCGCAGTTATGCATTCCACATCAACTACCGGGATCGTTTGATCTTTGTGTCTGTCGATGATACGACCGTTACGTTGAAGAAAATCTCAGGTGACTCATTGCCAATCAAACTTTACGGCAAAGACTGCATTTTAGAAACAGAAGTAACAGCTGACATCGTATAAGATTTGATTGAAAGAAGAAATGGCTGCATTTCTTCTTTCTTTTGATTGGTCCTACCATAACAGTGATACTTTGTGATACTATAAGCTAAAAAAGGAGGAGTAACAGTGAGTATAACGGTCAAAGATGTGGCCAAAAAAGCTGGGGTTGCCACTTCTACGGTTTCACGCGTCGTCAACAATCATCCAAGTATTTCTGAAGATACCAAAAAGAAAGTCCGCAAAGTGATGGCCGACATGGGGTATGTGCCCAATTTAGCGGCCCGAAATCTTGGCAAACAAATTTCCAGTGCGATTGGCGTCGTTTTGCCCCCCTTAGATTCCAAAGAACGGCTAGGAAATCCCTTTTACTTAGAAACAATAGAAGCCATCAACGAAGAGGCCCGTCATCACCAAATGACAGTTGCTGTCGCCTCTGCCCGAGATTTTGATACACTATTGAAAAATGTGGAACGTATGCATCTGCAAAAACAAGTGGATGGTTTTATTCTCGTCTACTCTGATGAGAAAGATCCAATCATCAACTACTTAGTCGAAAAAGAAGTCCCTTTTACTTTGATTGGTCATCCTTACAGCAATGAAGATAAAATCGTGTTTGTCGATAATGACAACCAACTCTTAGGAAAACAGGCGACCGAACATTTGATTGCTCAAGGCCATACCCGTATCTTATTTGCCACTAACACCACCCATGAAAACCTCTATTTCGAGCGTTTTTTTGGCTACCAGAAAGCCATGATGCTAGCCAGTTTACCCTTCTATCCGGCGTTGACTTTTGAGAAAGCCGAGGATTATGTCACCTTCGAAGAAGTCATCAAGCAGGCACAAGCAACGGCTATCGTGGTCATCGATGATCTTTTTGCGGTGAGGATCATTCAATTGGCTGAAATGTACGGCATCAAGGTTCCTGATGATCTTTCAGTGATCAGTTTCAACAATTCGATTTTTGCGACCTTGACCCACCCCTATTTGACGAGTATCGATATCAATGTATTGTCTCTAGGCAAAATCGCCACCGAGCGTCTGATGGCACAATTGAATCACGAAGACTCCAATGGCATGCAATTGGTCGTGCCGCATAAATTGATCAAACGAGAAACGGTCTTGAACTTGCATCATGTGGATCAAGTGTGACCATTCACGTTTCTACAAAAAAACAGCTACCAAATCAGCATTTGGTGGCTGTTTTTCTATTCTCTATTATTGATAGTCTTTGCTTTCTAAACGGAATAACGGGCTCATCGGTGTGTTTTCATGGATGCGTTTGACCGCCTCACCCATGAGTTCAGCACATGAGATATACTGTAATTTTTCTGGATGCCGTGCATCTTCTGTCCAACAAGAGTCCGTCACACAAATACTTTCGATCAGTGAGTCATCAAGGATTTGCTTGGCCGGCGGTGAAAGCAATGCGTGAGAGGCACAGGCATAGATCTCAGTTGCTCCAGCTTCTTTCAATAGTTGGGCAGCTTTGGACAACGTTGCACCGGTATTCAGAATATCATCGACCAAAATACATTTTTTCCCTACAACATCACCAATCACGTAGCCTTCTTGTGCTTCATCTTGATCAACGATCGCAATGGCTGTATCCAGATATTCTGCCAAACTGCGGGTTCTTTGAACACCGCTGTTTTTAGGCGAAACTACGACATAATCGTCTCCTGTCATCCCTTTTTGACGGTAATAATGGGCAAATAAAGGAATCGTGAACAAATTATCCACTGGAATATCAAAAAATCCTTGTACTTGAACAGCATGGAGGTCTAACGTCAGCACCCGAGAAGCACCTGCTTCAACAAGCATGTTCGCAATCAATTTTGCTGTGATCGGTTCATGCGGGTTTGCTGTACGATCTTGCCGTGCATAAGCATAATAAGGCAAGACCACGTTGATGGTTTTGGCACTAGCACGTTTCATCGCATCGATCATGATCAACAGCTCCAAATAATGGTCATTGACTGGTTCGTTGGTCGACTGGATAATATAAATGTGATCCCCGCGAACACTTTCTTCAATATTGATCGCAATCTCGCCATCACTAAATTGTTTCACTTTCGATTTCCCTAGTTCTGTTCCGAACACTTTTGCGATTTTTTCTGCCAATGGCAGATTGCCATTCAAACTAAAAATCTTCAACGAACTATCTTTATAACTCTCGCCCATGATTGCCTCCAATGAATATGGTTATTTTTATCTATTCTAGCACAAATTTGCTGTTTTTTTAAGTCGCGGGATCAAGGTAATGTCACAGTGCCGTTCACCCAACTAGCTGGAATCACTTTCCTATAGTTTCCCCAATTGTCATGGACTTTAAAGAATCGTTCTCCTTTATCATTTTCTAAATAGGCGTAGGCAACCACCCAATGATTCCCATACGTGCTGCCCAATGGTTTCAAGATACCGATAATCACAGGTTTTCCTTGATCGATTCGCTTACAAGCACGTTGCCAGCCACCAACCATCGTTGCGCGCCCACGATAAGGCAATTGAAAATGGGCAAAGTAACGACTCAATCCATGGGCAACTTGCCAAGAGATTGTCGGCAACCCATGTGGTTGGATCACCAATCGCAAAAACGCGGTCACAGCCGTGAGATCCCGTTGATTTTTCTTGCGAAATGCTTGAGGAATGATGGACGCGTCGATGTGATCCTGATAATAAGCCAAAAAAACAGCCGCTGCATATGTCCCGCACAAATACCCCGAGGGCGTGACCCATTGCCGATACAAACGAAAGCGTTCTTCGGGGATGCCCTGCCATGTGGATTTTTCCATCTGCTTCACCTTCTTTGTTTCTATTATACCTCAAAGGATCGAACAATCTCCTATCGAATCCTTATCTAAAGAAAAACTTTTCTTTGCGTCCTTTCGATTTTTGATTCATAATAGTAGAAAGCGAGAGGAGCGAAAGACATGACAACCCTGTTAAAAGATGATTTTTATGATTATGTAAACGGCGAGTGGATGGACACTGCAGTGATTCCTGCGGATAAACCTGCAACTGGCGGGTTTCAAGATTTGGTAGATGGCATCGACACATTGATGATCGCAGAATTCGAGAACATGGCCAAAGATCCCCATGCAACACCCAAAGGCCGGATGAAAGACGCGGTCGCTTTCTACCGGTTGGCAAAGGATTTTGCAACACGCGATGCTGCTGGCGGTACAGAAGTCTTACCTATCCTAGCAAAAATTGAAGCCTTAGCTTCTTATGATGATTTAAATCAGCAATTGGACCAATTTATCTTGGATGGTATCACATTGCCTTTCCAATTCGATGTCGATTCTGACATGAAGAACGCCAAAATGAATACATTACTCGTCTATCCACCAGCAACGATTTTACCGGATAAGACGTATTACACGGACAACCCGCAAGCAGAAGAAATGCTGCAAGTCTACTTTGATATGGCAGTAAAATTACTGGTGGCTTACGGCAAAGACCAAGCAGCTGCTGAATCCCTGGTGGAACAAGCGATTACTTTTGATAAATTGATTGCGCCCCATGTACGCAGTGCGGAAGAGAGTGCAGATTACAGCAAAAATTACAACCCGCAAACATTGGATGCTTTTGCTGCACAATCTTCCCATATCGATTTCAAAACAACCTTGACTGCTTTACTTTCAGCCACACCAGAATCCCTGATCGTCACAGAACCAGCATATTTCGAAGCATTCGATCATTTGCTCTCTTTGAGCCATTTCGATTTACTGAAAGGCTGGATGATCGTCAACCAAAGTTTGACATATACGGCTTACCTGAGCGAAGAGATCCGACAATTAGGAGGCACTTACGGCCGCTATTTGTCTGGGATCGACGAAGCGATGCCCCAACAAAAAGCCGCCTACTATTTAACGATTGGTCAGTTCAGCCAAGTGGTGGGTGACTATTATGGTCGCAAATATTTTGGTGAAACAGCCAAAAATGATGTCAAACATATGGTAGAGACCATGATTGGTGTCTATCAAAACCGATTGACCAGCAATCAATGGCTTAGTCAGGATACCCGTGAAAAAGCCATCGTCAAATTAAACAATTTAGGCATTCATGTCGGCTATCCTGATCAAATCCCAGCGATCTACGATCAGCTGCATACGGATGAGACTTCTTCACTCTTACAAAATGCATTGCGCTTTGGCCGCTTATTCCGAGAAGACGGATTTAAAAAGTGGCAGCAGCCAGTTGATCGAAACGAGTGGGAAATGTCTGCCGCGACGGTCAATGCTTATTATCATCCGTTCAAAAACGTCATTGTCTTTCCGGCAGCCATTTTACAAGCACCATTTTATAGTTTAAAACAATCATCCAGTGCCAATTATGGCGGGATCGGGGCAGTCATCGCCCATGAAATTTCTCATGCCTTTGACAACAACGGTGCCAAATTTGATGAGTTTGGGAATTTGAATAATTGGTGGACTGAAGAAGATTTGGCCCATTTTGACACGTTGGCACAAGATATGATCAAAGCCTTTGACGGTGTACCATTTGCGGGCGGTACCGTGAACGGGACGTTAACCGTTTCTGAAAACATCGCCGATGCCGGCGGATTGAGTTGTGCCTTAGAGGCAGCTGAAAAAGAAGCGGACGTAGCATTGGAAGACTTCTTTATCAACTGGGCAAAAATTTGGCGTACCAAAGCCAAAGAGCAGTATCAACAGTTATTGCTGTCGATCGATGTCCACGGCCCAGCAAAATTGAGAGCCAATCTTCAAGTTCAAAACATCGACGCATTCTACACGACCTTCGACATCAAACCAGGAGACCCTATGTATCTTGCTCCCGAAAAACGGGTCCATATCTGGTAAAAAAAAATCCATCACAGAAAACGGCATCAACCGTTTTCGTGATGGATTTTTTGGTTTATCAAACAATTATTGATTCAACGCTTTCTTTAACATAGCGATTACTGAATCAAATTGCGTATGGGCATTGACCACTTGATCGGCTTTTTGTCGGTTGCCACGGTCTTTCAAGAAGTCCATGATTTGATTCTCATCTTTGATACCAAGTTTTGCCATGAAAGCATCCAAGTCAGCAAAATCCGTATATTTTTTTAAAAAATCATTGTTCAGCAATCCTTTGATATCTAAATTACCTTTTTGATATGCTTGATATAATCCAGTCAATTCACTAAAACTAAAATTTTCTTTCAGTTGATCCATCCATCCCATGACTATTCCTCCTTCGCTATGATTTTGGCACCGAGTGTTTGTTCAAAATGGCGCAATGCCCATTCATGACCAACCGCATCGAAACTCGCGACTGCATCTGCATCAATCACCAATCGATAGCCTAAATTATATGCATCTACAGCTGTATGGAGAATGCAAATATCTGTACAAACACCCGTTAAATATATCTCCGTGATGCCGCGCTCTCGCAACCGAATATCTAAATCTGTTCCACTAAATGCCGAGTAATGGCGCTTGTCGATCCAATACACATTTTCACGATCTTTTTGCGCTTCATACAGTGGTGCCAACGATCCATACAATGCTCTGCCAGAACTGCCTGCAATATTATGTGGTGGAAACAACTGACTTTCCGGATGATAGTGATCCTCAGGGTCATGGCGGTCTATCGCAAAAACAACAAAATCCTCAGCGTCAATAAACGCTTGTGTCTGATCTACCAGCCGTTGTTCAATCGCTTGACCTGCTTGACCTGTAGTCAAACGGCCGTCATCAGCTACAAAATCAACTGTATAATCAATGGACAGCAATGCTCTCATAGAAAATCCTCCTTTTAGTCTAGCGCTGCTAGCCTCACTTTAATTGCTTAAGAAAAGCCAGCACCATTTCAGCCGAACGTTTGCCCGCATCTAAAATAAAGTCATCAAACGATTGGGTGGCTCCATGGTCTGCCGTGTCACTGATCGCCCGAACGATCAAGAAAGGTACATTGAATTGTTGCGCAGTTTGGGCGATCGCTGCCCCTTCCATTTCACAAGCCAACGCCTCAGGGAAGTGATCCAAAATAGCCGTAACTTTTTGCGGATCATTGATAAAGCTATCCCCTGTAACGATCAGCCCATTCTTCACAATATGATCAGTGGCTTCAGCTGCTTTCGTCATTTCACTGATCAAATAGCGGCTTGCTTCATAATACAAAGGCATTCCGCCAGGCAATTGGCCAAACGCATAACCAAAACCAGTGACATCAACATCAAAGTACGCGACTTTATCTGAGATCACCAAGTCACCGACTTGCAAACCTGACCCTATGCCGCCAGCAGACCCCGTATTGATCACCATATTGACACCATATTGCTGAATCAGCAAGCTCGTCGTGATCGAGGCCAACACCTTGCCGATACCAGAACGTACCACGATCACTTCATGATTGCCGATACTCCCAGAAATAAATAGCGCACCGCCTCTTTCCCATGACAATGGTGTGGCTAATTGCTCTCTTAGTGCTTTGATTTCTTCATCCATTGCACCGATAATACCGATTTTCATACATATATCCCCCTTCAAAAATCCATACATTATACAAAGCAGCTATCATTAGGCCATATCAAACCAAATAACCCCCATATGAATCTCTGCATGCTTCTCTTTTATAATAAACGCAGCGAATTACAACAGAAAAATAGCCAAGCCAACAACGATCAACAACAAACCAACGATCACGATTGCTTTCATCAAAAAGCGATTCAAATCACGGGACTTTTGATTTTCTCCGGCCCGCGTTTTGGTGATATCCTTTGTTTGCTTACGTACTTTTCGGTAATGGTTGTCGATTTGCTTTTCTTTTTTCTGTAATTCTTTGTTGCTTTGTTTGGCGATCAGTTTTTGATTGCGTTCATTCGCCGCCTCTTCCTCTTCTTTGCGTCGCCGCAATTCCGAACGAGTGATCAATGGTTCTTTAGGCAAGGCCCTTCCTCCGTTTCAATTCCAGCAATTCCCAATATTGCAACGCAAACAATGTTTTGGCATCGCAAATCCTTCCATCTGCCACAGCAGCTTGCGCCTCTTCAAAAGTCAGTTCATAGATTTCCAACACTTCATCGTCATCTTGCGGCAACGAATTTTCCACTTTCGTGATAGCCGTGGCACAATATATGTGCAGGATCTCGTTGGCAAAACCTGGCGATAAATACATAGAATAAAGATGTTCAAGGGCATCTGGACGATAACTCGTTTCTTCTTCCAGCTCGCGGGCACCTGTCAATTCAGGTGTCGACCCTTCACCAGGATCGATTTTCCCAGCAGGTATTTCTAAGATGACCCGTTCCAATGGTTTTCTGAATTGGCGCACAAACACCATTTTATTTTCTGCTGTTAAAGCGATCACCGCAACACCGCCAGGATGAAAGACCAGTTCTCGTTTACTGGTGCCGCCATTTGGCAAAGCCACATCATCAATCACAACATCGATGATTTTTCCATGGAAGATCTCCTTGCGCTGGATCGTTTTTTCTTCAAAATCTGTATATTCAAGCATTTTTCTCCACCTAACCTTTACTCGTCTTATCTAACAAACACTTTAGCATAATTTGCCAAAAATATCTTCTTAAGAAAAGACAAGAAAGCTTATGAATTTACTAAATATCAGAATATCCACCCCAAGTCTGATATTTTTATCCGCTGGAACATGCTAAAATAAAGATGTCGAACAACCAAATCAACTTGTCCAACGATTTTTTTAGGAGGAGGAAAAATGAAAAAAAACATCCGGTTGATCGCTGGTGCGATCATACTCATTATGTTGCTGCTATTTGTTAGCGCAACTGGTACTGATACATTTACAACCTTGTTGTTGTTAGCAGGTATCGTTTTAATCGTGGTCGGCCTTAGAGGCCGCAAAGTCGAAGCCAATCCCCATGTGTTGCCTTCTTTGACCAAAGAAAGAGAAGCGCACTATTTGAAAAGCGGGATGTCGACACGTGAAATCGAACTATTTCGCGACACGATGAACCAAAGCAAACAGCAAATCGACCAACTGCAAAAAAACATTGCCCGCAACAATAAACTAAAAGCGATTGACTTGCGGCATGACGCTTTACGGGCATCGAAGGCGCTCTTTAAAGAATTGGTCAAGGAACCAAATAAGCTGCCATTGGCCAATCACTTTCTTTATACCCATTTGCCAAATATGGTCGATCTAACCGACAAATTCATCGAGATTAACGAACATGAGATCAAAAGTCGTGAAACCTATGAAAAAATCGAAGAAAGCACCCAGATCATCGAACAAATGGCCTCTTTGATCGCCAAAGATTACTCGCAATTTGTTGCAGATGACCTTGATGATATGGATATTGAGTTATCCATTGCCAAACAAAGCATAAAACGCGATAATGAATAGGGATAGATCTCACGCTTACATAAGCGAATCAGATCTAAAAAAAAATCTAGCCCAGGCTAGATTTTTTTCGAAATGAACACATTTTTAGGAGGAGTTTCTATGAGTGATACACCTGATCAAATAAAACCAGTCAACGATACCCTTGACGATCTATTGAACAACCCATTTGCAACCCCTGTCGACACGTTGACAACTACACAACAAGCAGAAATCACTGCGCTGCAAGAACAACAACAAGCCCCTCGGCTAATCGACAAATTGCCGCCAGAAAGACAGGCACAAGCCCAAGAACTTGCCAACAAGATCGATGCCACTGATCAGCAAGCAGTCATCACTTATGGGGCAGCCGCACAGACGAAGCTCGGGGAATTTTCGCAATCGATGTTGAATCATGTACAAGCAGCCGATATTGGTCCTGTTGGCGATTCATTGACAGAATTGATGTATCGCTTGCAAGAAGCCAATCCCGATGAATTGCGTGCGGGTGAAGGCAATCTATTCAAGCGGATGTTTGGCAAAGTCAAACAATCAATTTTTGAGATCACAGCGAAATATCAAAAAATCGGCGCCCAAATCGATAAAATCGCCGTCAAACTAGACAAAGAAAAAGATGGTCTGCTGAAAGACAACTTAATGCTGGAGCAGCTTTATCATAAAAATAAAGACTACTTTGACGCATTAAATATCTATATCGCAGCTGGGGAATTGAAAATGCAAGAATTACAAACCACCATCATTCCTGAAGCTATGAAGAAAGCCGAACAAACCAATGATCAAATGGATGTACAGATTGCCAATGACTATACTCAGTTTTTGGACCGTTTAGACAAACGGACCCATGATTTGCGCTTGGCACGCCAAATCACGATCCAACAAGCACCACAAATTCGTTTGATCCAAAACACCAATCAGGCTTTAGCAGAGAAAATCCAAGCCTCTGTCAACACAGCCATTCCATTATGGAAAAACCAAGTCGTCATTGCATTGACCTTGTTGCGACAAAAAGATGCCGTTACAGCACAACGACAAGTATCTGAAACAACCAACGAACTGTTGAAGAAAAATTCTGAAATGCTTAAAGTCTCTGCAATCGAAACAGCCAAAGAAAACGAGCGGGGCATCGTCGATATCGAAACCTTGCAAAAAACGCAGAATGATTTGGTAGAAACCATCCAAGAAACATTACGCATCCAACGCGAAGGAAAAGAAAAACGTCGGGCTGCCGAAGTGGAATTGGGTCATTTAGAAGAAGATTTGAAAGACCGTCTGTTGGATTTGACGGGGAATAAATAAAGAAAAAGCCAAAAGCAATATCAGACGTGCCCTGCACGTTATCTGATATGCGCTTTTGGCTTTTTTGTTTAATTAGAGAAAGCATCTAGATAGGGCATTCCTGTTTGGGCACCCAATTGCTGCACGGACAATCCTGCTACATGATTGGCAAACTGTACTGCCGCTTCCAGAGATAAGTTACGACAAATTGCTGCGGCAAAAGCACCATTGAAGGTATCCCCAGCACCTGTTGTGTCCAAGACTTGCTCTTTTGTTAATGACATAGCAGGAACCTTGCGCACCGCTTGGCCATCATGATAGATAGCCCCTTGCGCACCCAAAGTCACAATGAGCTGGTTCGGATACTTTTGTACCGCTTCTTCAATCGACAGCTCTGAGAATAAGGCCTTACATTCTTCCTCGTTTGGTGTAAGATAAGTGATTTGACCTATGATTTCTGAGTCAAGCTGTGTCACTGGTGCTGGATTGTATAAAACGGGGATCCCTCTCTCACAGCACCTGTCAATCAGTGCGCGATTGACCGTTTGAGGAATTTCATTTTGCAGAATAACCATTGAGAGATCTTCCCAGTCAATCAAGCGCTGTTGAATAAAAGATGCAGTTAGCTGCTGATTGGCAGCTGGCACAACAATGATCCGATTATCTCCTTCAAACAATGTAATGTGCGCTGTTCCTGAAGTTGATGCTGGGATTTTGGCGACATGATCCGTTTCGATCTGATTGTCTGCTAAGTTGTTGATCAATTGTTGACCTAATAGATCATCACCCACCGCACCGCAAAAGGCAACTTCCACCCCTGCGCGTCTCGCAGCGACAGCTTGATTGGCCCCTTTGCCGCCAAAAAATTGTTTGAACTGCGTACCAAATACCGTCTCGCCTTGTTGCGGTATTTGCTGTGTTTCGACTACATAGTCCATAGATAGACTACCTACGACCAAAATTTTTGGCATTTTTTCTCCTCCCCAAAATCATATATATAGGTAGTTTATCATATTCCCTTAGGCTATGATAAACAGCAAAAAAGAGTCAGCCTAAAGCTAACTCTTCTCCTCATCTTGCAACGCACTATGCCGATATCCATACACAAAATAAATCACCACACCAATCACCAAAGTAATCGCAAAAACGATCCAAGTGGTCATTTGCAGACGGGTCATCAAAAATAGACAGCTGGCCACGGAAAGCAATGGTAGAACTGGAACAAAGGGGACTTTGAATTCCCCTTTCTTTGGTTCTCCCAACATGTTGCGCAGTTTGATAATACCTAGCGACATTAAAATCAAATACGACAATGCGGCAATATTGGTCAACTCAGCCAAAATATTCAATGGAAATGCGGCAGCAAAGAACAAGGCAAAGGCCCCAGCAACATAGGTCGCTTTTTTGGGCGTTTGCTGCTTTGGATCTACCTCTTGCATAAAACGCGGCAGCAATCCATCTTTGCTGATTGCATACAACAAGCGTGCCAATGAATACATCATAGCAATCGTGACTGTTAAGAGTGTCAAGATCGCACCGACGGAGATAATCGAACCGACCAATCCGTGGTTGATATAACGCATCGCAAATGCTACCGGATCACTAACACCTAATTCAGTATACGGAACGATACCTGTCAAAATCAGTGTCACCACGATATATAAAACAGTGGCGATTGCAATCGAGCCAATAATCCCCCTGGGAACATTTTTCTTGGCATCCTCGACTTCTTCAGCCGCCATTGCGACCGCGTCAAACCCTAAGAAAGCAAAGAACACCAAAGCAGCACCATTAAAGACACCTGAGAAGCCAAACGGCATAAAGGGCTGCCAGTTGCCCGGCTCGACGAAAAATACACCAAAGATGATAAATAAGGCAATGATCGCAAATTTGACCCAAACCATTGCATTATTCAATCGCAAGGCTTTCTTCGCCTCTTGGCTCACCCATAAAGTGACAAAGACGATCACCAAACCAGCAATCAAGTCAATATACGTCCCTTTACTTGGGTCATACCCCGCCGTCAGCGCCGTAGGCAAATAAATCCCGGCACTGGCTAAGAATCCTTGGACATATCCGGACCACCCTGAGGCCACCGAAGAAACAGCCAATAAGAATTCACAAATCAGGAACCAACCGGCCGACCAGGCAATGAATTCCCCAAAAACGACATACAAGTAAGAATAAGCGCCCCCCAAAACCGGAATACGAGAAGCAAATTCTGCAAAAGACAGACCTGACAACACCACCACGATCCCGGCAATCACAAAGGACAAAATCAGTGCCGGTCCTGCATACTCAGCAGATGCCGCCCCGGTCACAACAAAAATCCCCGTACCAATAATGGCGCCAATCCCCAGCATGATCAAATCTTTTAATTTCAATTCTTTCTTTAGGTTTGTCACACGTTCTGGTTGTATGACCTTTTTACGAAATAAATCCATGGTTCCTCCTGAAATTTACGTTACGCCGCTTTCATATATCCCAGCAAAACGCCACCAATAATCACCAGCAAACAGCCAATGACAACATAACGCAATTCTTTTTTGGTTTTCTTTTCTCCTAGAATGAAAATACCGCCCAGCGTTGAAATAATGATGCCCATTTGCGACAATGAAAACCCAACTGCCAAACCGACTTGTTGTACGGTGATCAACATACACACATTCCCGACGCCCCACAACAAACCAGACAATGTATTCTTCCAAACATAGCGATCCACCGTCGTTTTGCGTAATGCGAACAAACTGGCACCAATCAGCATACCGATACTTTGAGGCAAAATAATCGCCAACGGATCGATTCCTGCCCAAGTGATAATGATCGTATAGGCACCATAACCAATCGTAGAAGAGATCAAAGCTCTGAATCCTTTAGGAAAATCGAGCATTTTGTTTTCTGTTTCTGGCGCTTTTTCTCCATCTTGTCGTGCCGTCAAATACGCACCTAGCACCAACAAGATCAAGGCACAGATGCCTAACAAGTAATCGCGGGTTTGTGTCCATTCAGCAAAAAAGACCGCCCCTGCCACAGTATTCAAAATCAACTGCATCCCTGTTGACAACGGCAAACCTACAGAAACACCTAAATGTTTCATGCCATGGAATTGGCCATTTTGACCGACAGACCAGCATAAACCTGAGAGTAAACCAATGATGATCACTTTCCCGTCAATCGTAGGCATCGTGACAAAAAACACAATCAGCGAAAAGACAAACGCACCAATCGTCATCCCTAGTGTTTGTTGATTGGCATCGCCTCCAAGTTTTCCACTGACTAAACCGATGCTGCCCCACGCGAACATAGGGATTAAAGCTACAAGCATTTCCATTTTATTCATCCTTACTATTCAGTTTTTAGTACACAAGGGTAAGTGTATCAGTGAAAACGTTTAAAGGACAAGTTATAATTTGCTGAAAACAATGTGAAAATCAGGCGTGATACTGTACCTAACCAATCCTCATTTTTCTAGCGAATTTCTTCATAATAGCTTAATAAAGGGAAAAACAAGGTCATGGTTGTGCCTTTTCCAACAGTAGACGCGGCAGTCAGTTCGATCCCTAACTCCTTGGCCAGATTTTTGGCTAAATATAGACCCAATCCTGTAGAATGGGTGTCGGTTTTACGCCCATTTTCACCTGTGAACCCTTTATCAAAAATACGGCGCAGGTCTTCTGGGGGAATACCAATACCAGTATCGATCAATCGCAAATACGTACCTTGTGGATCTTTATCGATTTGGATCGTCAGCTGGCCATTATCAGGCGTATATTTGACCGCGTTGCTCACCAACTGGCTAAAAATAAAGGACAGCCATTTTTCATCTGTCAAGATTGGCTGATCATCTCCCACGACTTTATAATGCAAATTCTTTTGGATAAAATAGTTGGCCTGATTGCGCAATACAGGTTGAATCACTGATTTTATCGACACTTCTTGAACCAGATAGTCCTTCGAAAAGCTATCTAATCGGGAAACATACAAGACTTGTTCGACGTAAGCATCGATGCGGTTGAGTTCATTCTCTAATAAGATAAATTTATCATCAGGAATATCAAACTCCACAGCATGGAGCAATAAACGAGAAGCGGCTAGTGGCACTTTGATCTCGTGGACCCATGAATCAATATACTCCTTTTGCTCTTCTTGATTGCCCACGACTTGCTGCATCAACTCTTGATGTTCGCTAATCAATTGATTGATATAGCGCTCGATCCGCTCTTCTTCGACAGAGCGCGCCCCTTGCAGATAATTTTGCAATAAATTTTCGCCAGATCGCGGCGTGAGTTTTTGCCAAAAACGCCGCTTTGCCAAAAAACTGACCGCCAAAAAAAAGACCAGCAGGACGCATTGCATCAAAAATAGGTAGCCAACAGTTCCCCAGTCTAATGGTGAGTGGGGGATCAACCAAAAGACCAACACAGTCAAAACAAATAGAATCAACCAAGCAGCCAGCAGTAGCCAACGATCTTTGAGAAAGCCAAGCAGCGTTTTTAGATGGTTCATGGCACAATATACCCTTGGCCCACTTTGGTTTCAATATAACCTGCAGTCCCTGTTTGTTCGATCTTCCGACGCAATCGGTTGATATTGACGGTCAAGGTATTGTCATCCACAAACCGCTCATCATCCCACAATGCCCGCAGGAGTTTTTCACGACTTAAAATCTTGCCATGATTCTTCATTAAAATATAGAGCAAGCGATACTCGTTTTTGCTCAAATCGATCGTTTCATCATTGATCGACATACTGCTATTGTCAATATTCAACGTCAATCCGTTATGGACCAATGTTTCATTGCTGCTCTCAACATAATTATACGAACGACGCAGCAATGCGTTGATTTTTGCGATCAAAACATCGATCTCAAAGGGCTTAGTCACAAAATCATCGGCGCCCATATTCATCGCCATGATCATATCCATATTGGTATTGCGGCTAGAAATAAAAATGATGGGTACCTTCGATGTTTCTCGAATTTTTTGGCACCAATAATACCCATCAAACACCGGTAAATTGATATCCAAAAGGATCAATTGGGGATTTTCTGCTTCAAAATCGGCACCTACTTGATGAAAATCTGTCGTGCCAATCGTATCAAATTGCCATTTTTCCAATTCCTCCATGATCAATTGCCGAATGACAACTTCATCTTCTACTACCATGATTTTAGCCATAAATATGCATGCCTCACTTTTTTCGAAAATACTTTCCTTAACTGTATCAAAAAATATACCTGAAAGCGAACAATAATCGCTCATTTAACCAATAATAAAAGACCCGCCATCCATATGGCGGATCTTTTCGGTTCTCTCTTCCCTGTTGTGTGCGTTACTCAATGATTTCTACGGTGTCGATCAGCAATTTTCCAACGAATAATAAAATACCGTCTAAAAACAGCACACTCATATTGATTCCTAACAACATTGAGAGTTTTTCTATGACATCAATATGGGGCCGCTGCTTCAAATAGCGTATCAAAAAGAAATTTGTTCCGTAAGTCACCAACATGATCAAACCCATTACCATCACCATTTTTTTCCCTGCATTTCTATGACGTATTTTATTCTGACAAAAACGACCGTAATTGACTTTGATCAATCGCTGGATACTGATTGAAGAAGTCACCGACTTTCTGGGCAATGGCCGGCAAATACCCTGCAACATCATTTTCGATCTGCAACACGAGTAACGGCTCGTGTAAACTCATCCGTAACAAAAACCAGCCATTGCCATATGGTTCTGCTACTTTGACACGTATACCTTCTTCGTTTTCAGGATCAATGACCCAACCTTCTTGATTGAATGCGCCAAAATCAGCGATCACTTGACGACCATACCGCCGATATTCTGGCGTATTGATCTTAAAGCGCAACTCCTGGGTCTCCAACGGCTGTTTTAGTGTCGCGATCAAATCCTCCAGCGAGGTGCCTTGTGCTTGGAGCTCCGGTAAAATCATAAGGATCTTCGCGATCACATATGCACCGTCATCTAGAAAATAATTTTCTTTAAAGGCCGCATGACCGCTAGTTTCAATCGCTAACAGGGCATCTTCTCCTGCATTGTTCAAGGCAATGGCTTTGTTGATCACATTGCGGTAACCGGAAATATAGCGTACTTGTTGTCCGCCTAACGATTCAATGAATCGTTTCAAATGATCTGAGGTAGGGGAGTTGGTCACGATCTTTGTACTAGGATGCTCGGCCAACACGATTTTACTTAACACCGCAATCATATTGTTGCGATTTAACGGGGCACCGCTTTTAGTGACTACTGCCGAGCGATCAACATCTGTATCAAAAATGATTCCAAGATCTGCTTGCTCTCTCAATACAGCATCAGTGATGCTTTTCATCGCTTCTTGATTGTCCGGATTCGGGATATGGTTTGGAAAATGCCCATCCGGTTCTAAAAATTGTGAGCCATTGCTATCTGCGCCTAATGGAAGCAACACTTTTTCGGCAAAAAAGCCGCCTGCTCCATTTCCTGCGTCAACGATGATTTTCAAACCTGATAACGGATGCGCCTCAGTTGTCCCCATCCCCTGACGGATCTTAGTCACTAGATCCTCTGCGTAAGGTGTGATCAAATCTTTTTGCTGATAGGTGCCTAGCTCATCCTTAGGTTGTGGTTGGCTATGGCTTAAGATGTACTGGATATCGGCTTTTTCTGCACCGCCTTCACGGCTGAATACTTTAATGCCATTAAAATAATAGGGTAAATGACTAGCCGTCAGCATCACCCCGGCATCACAAGCAAAATCTGGAAATTGGGTACTCATAAACATCGCAGGCGTCGTTGCCAGTCCGCAATCGATCACATCAATGCCTTCAGCTTGCAGCTGGGTCATCAATACCTGTTGCAGGGCCTCTCCGCTTAAGCGGCTATCTCTGCCCACTGCCACCCGAAACGGACCTGTGCCCTTACTGGCTAACCAGTGATGCAATCCTGATGCCACTGCTGCCACTGCTTCTTCTGTCAATATCACTTCTTCATCAGCAGTTGCTATCGCAATCCCCCGAATATCAGAACCATTTTGTAAATCCATAAACGTCATCTTCGCCACCCCTTCTTGTAACCGGAATCATCTTCATTATACCAGACAGTTGCTGAAATGGGTGGGCTTTTAGTATTTTTTACCTTAAATCAGTTTATGTTACATCTTATAAGCGATTCCTTCTAGTGCCAATAAGCGTTGTTTGGTTGGTAAACCGCCGCGATAGCCCGTCAACCGCCCATTTTTTCCTAATACACGATGACAAGGGACCAGAATCATTAATGGGTTTCTGCCAACAGCATTGGCTACTGCCCGCGTTGCTTCTGGTCGCCCGATTTTTTGCGCCAACCCACTGTAACTGATCGTTTGTCCATAAGGAATCTCAGTCAACGCTTGCCAGACTGCTTGTTGAAATGGTGTACCAACAAAGTCGAAGGGAATGTCAAAGGCGATTGCCTCTCCAGCAAAGTATCGTTGGAGCTGCAGCTCGATTTTGCTATTGATTTCATTGCCCTCGTGGAGCACTGCCAGCGGAAAAAACTTAATCCATTCATCATGGGCTGCTTCTTTTCCAAAATAGACATAGCCTTTTTCTGTTCGAACAGCTTCATACGTTTCTTCATTGATGTGGATTATTTGTCGTGTGAAAGTCATACAGCACCTCTTCTTGTTTGCTTGAGAACCCAGTTGATCTATAGTGCCCACAATCAAAGCTCTTTTCTCTAGTATACACAAACCAGACGATACGGTACAAAAAAACAGCGGCTTTTCTGATACGCCGCTGTTTTTGCTTAATCTAATTCGATTTTACCAGTATACAATTGGTAGTAGGTACCTTTTTCGGCTAGTAGTGTATCGTGGGTCCCGCGTTCAATGATGCGTCCATGGTCCATCACCATGATGACATCAGAATTCTGGATCGTTGATAAGCGATGCGCGATGACAAAGACAGTGCGTCCAGTCATTAAGCGATCCATCCCTGTTTGCACGATGCGCTCTGTTCGCGTATCGATGCTTGAAGTTGCTTCATCTAAGATCATCACCGGTGGATCGGCAATCGCTGCTCTGGCAATCGCCAGTAATTGGCGTTGCCCTTGGGACAAGCCATCTCCATCCCCTGTGATCACCGTATCATATTTTTGCGGCAAATGATTGATAAACATATCAGCGTTCGCCAACTGGGCCGCTGCTAATACTTCGTCATCTGTTGCATCTAGTTTACCAAAGCGGATATTTTCTCTGATCGTCCCGGTAAACAAGTGGGTATCTTGCAAAACGATCCCTAATGAACGGCGCAATGATTCAAGTTGGATTTTTTCGATATTGATTCCGTCATAGCGGATTTTTCCTTCTTGGATCGTGTAAAACCGATTGATCAAATTTGTGATCGTCGTCTTGCCAGCGCCGGTCGCACCAACAAAGGCCACTTTTTGACCAGGTTCTGCAAACAAATTGATATCTTGTAAGACCATTTTGTTATCGACATAACCAAAGTCAACTTCTTCAAAGCGCACATCACCAGTGACTTCTGTATAAGTGATCGTGCCATCTTCATGGGGATGTTTCCACGCCCATGTCCCGGTGCGTTCTTGGGTTTCTACCAGTTGCCCTTGTGACCACTTGGCATTGACCAATGTCACATAGCCTGTATCCACTTCAGGCGTTTCATCTAAGAGATTAAAGATCCGCTCGGCACCTGCCAATGCCATGATCACAAAATTGATTTGTTGTGACACTTGACTGATTGGGCCATTCAATGAGCGGCTTAATTGCAGAAAAGAAGCAATCATCCCTACTGTCAATCCAGACACGCCATTGATTGCAAACAGCCCGCCGATAATGGCGATCAGCACATATTGAATGTTCAAAAGATTCATCATGATCGGCATCAACGTATTGGCATTGACATTGGCTTTGGTCGCACTTTCTTGCAGTTGATCATTGAGAGCATCAAATTCAGCCATCACAACTTTTTCATGGTTAAAGATTTTCACGACTTTTTGACCATGCATCATTTCTTCAATGTAGCCATTGACTGCACCTAAATCTCGTTGTTGGGCACCGAAGAAACGCCCGCTTTTTCTTGAAACCAAGCGGATCACGTTCAACATTAAGACAATAGAAAGCAAGACGAAGAGTGTCAACGGCAAACTAATTGAGAACATCGCAATAAACACGGAACAAAATGTTACTGCTGCCATCATCAAATTAGGAATACTTTGCGAGATCATTTGACGGAGTGTGTCTGTATCATTGGTGAAGTGACTCATGATATCGCCATCCGAGCGTGCGTCAAAGTAACCGACTGGCAATGATTGCATATGGGTGAACATTTGATCACGAATCTTTTTTTGCGTCCCTTCACTGATTTTGACCATCATAAAGTTATAGACCAACCCAGCCAAAATCCCAATCAAATAGATGATCCCCATCTGAATGATTGCTTGCAGCAAACTGCTGAAATTAGGATTACTTTGTCCCAACAATGGTGCGATATGATCATCGATCACCACTTGCAAGAAGAGCGAACCGCGCACGTTGGCAAACGCACTTAATAAAATCATACACATCACGATCAGCAATTGACCTTTGTAATCCCCAAACATGGTTTTTAACAACCGTTTCATCGTTCCTACTGGATTTGCTGCTTGTCTATTCTTCACCTTCACCAAATCCTTTCTGTTGGGAATGATACACTTCTTGATAAATCGTATTGTTGGCTAGTAATTCATCATGCGTGCCAATTCCATTGATTTTACCATCATCCATGACGATGATCCGATCGGCATCCTCAATCGAATTGATTCGCTGCGAGATGATGATCGTTGTCGTCCCTGGAATCTCCCGTTTCAATCCTTCGCGAATACTGCGGTCTGTCTTTGTATCGACAGCACTCGTAGAATCGTCTAGAATCAAGATTTTTGGTTTTTTCAACAAAGCGCGGGCAATCGTCAGCCGTTGTTTTTGACCACCAGAAACATTGTTTCCGCCTTGAGAGATCATGGTCTCATATTTATCCGGAAATTCTTGGATAAATGGGTCCGCTTGGGCTATCGTTGCTACGCGACGAATTTCTTCATCAGAGGCATTTTCGTTGCCCCAACGCAAATTGTCATTGATCGTTCCGCTGAAAAGCACATTATTTTGCAGCACCATGCTGACTTGATCTCTTAAAACGGCCAAATCATAGTCACGGACATCATGACCGCCGACTTTGACATGACCTTCGATCACATCATAGAGCCGGGGAATCAACTGAACAAGGGACGATTTCCCACTCCCTGTTCCACCAATGATCCCAATGACTTCTCCTGAAGCAATCTCAAGATTGGCTTGCTCCAAGGCCAATTTGTCTTTGTCATTCGCATAACTGAAACAAACATTTTCAAACACGATAGAACCATCTCTGATCGTTGTTAGCGGCTCAGCGTTATTTTTTAAATCACTTTCTTCATCCAGTACTTCTACCACGCGCTCCGCAGAGGTTCTAGCAATCAAGATTTGAACAAATGCCATCGACATCATCATCAAACTCATCAAAATTTGCATCGTATAGTTGAACATGCTGACCAATTCACCAGTTGTCAGACTACTTTGCTCTACGATCAGCTGAGCACCAAACCAAGACAACAGCAACATACACGTATAGACTGAAAATTGCATCAATGGCATGTTGAAGGAAACAATTCGTTGCGCCAGTGTGAAGTTGCGATAAACATCTTCTGAGACTTTGTCAAAAATCTCTTCCTGCTGTTCTTCTCGGACATAAGATTTAACGACCCGCACACCTTGCAGATTTTCCTGCACCACATTATTCAACTTGTCATAGATTCGAAAGACTTTCAAAAACAACGGGTGTGCAAATTTGATCACCAACGCTAAACCAATCGCCAAAATCGGCAGCACAACCAGATAGATCGTCATCAGTTCTGGACTAATCGTACTAACCATTACCAAGGAAAATATCAACACTAACGGACTGCGTACAAGAATGCGGATAATCATTTGATAGGCATTTTGAACATTGGTGACATCTGTTGTCATCCGCGTGATCAAACTAGCCGAAGAAAAGCGATCAATATTTGAAAAAGAAAAATCTTGGATCCGTGTAAATAAGTTATGTCTTAAATTACGAGCAAACCCAGCGGAAGCGATCGCCGCTGTTCGTCCACCCAAAGTGCCTAGCAGCAACGCCAATAAAGACAATAAAAAAAGCAAGCCACCATCTCGCAGAATTACGCTGGCGTCTCCTTTTTCGATCCCTTGGTCAATCATCATTGCCATGATCAAGGGCATGATCACATCCAATGCCACTTCTCCCGCTACATATACGGGGGTCATCAAACTGTCTTTTTTGTAGCTGCCCACATTTGCGAGCAATTTTTTTATCATTATTTTCTTCCCTTTCTGTAAATGGCATCAAACACCGATTTTATTGTTACATCAAGTTTACTGTATCACTTCTCCGAATACAAGCTTCTGGTTTGCTCTTTTTTTTAAGACTATTTTCTCAAAAAAACGCATAGCTTTGTAAGAAGCGGCAAACGGTCTTCAAAAGCGACCGACTGAGCCGCTTTTAAAGACCGTTGCTTCATTTATTTGCTTATAGCTTTCGTTTACTCCCCAGAATCGACAGTGTCTGTTTCTTCAACAGGTGCATCCGCTAGCGTTTCTTCCGGCACAGTGGTGGTTGCTCCTTGCAGATTGCCGCGGCTGATTCCAATCGTGATCCATGTTTCTAAAGGAATGAATTCGCCATAGCGGCTCATTTCCACGACCGTTCCTTTCGGTTCTGCAGAATCAACATAGTAAATATCATAGTAAATATACGCGCCTTTAGACTTGTATTCATCAAAGAACAACTTCGGCAGATCGCCTTCTGTTGCTTGCAAACGTATATCTTTCAGATAAGGTTGTCCTAGTGAATAAACGACCTGCACTGTCGGCAGATTATCGCCTTCGCCATATTCTTTGCCTGCTTCGACGGATTGACTGATGAAACTGCCATACGAAACGTTGGTGGCATAGATCGTTGAGACTTGAACGGGGATCTTAGATTCTAATCCTTGGGCTTCTTCGATCGTATATTGAGAGAAGTCTGGCACTGTCATGGCTTCCCCTTTGGATACTTTCACAAGGAAGGTGTCTTTTTTCGCTAGCTTACTGCCTTTGACCGGTTCCTGTGACACCACTAGATCCACCGCGACATTATCAGAAAATACCGCTTCTTCTTTGTAGGTCAACTCGTTCTTTTTGGCCCATTCTGCCGCTTCAGCTTTCGTTTTGCCCGTAAAATCGGTGACTTCGATATCTTTCTCGAAGACTTCTTTGCCTTTAGAATAATAGACGCTTAAGCGATCTTTCCGGCGGTAGGCTGTCAAATCCAATTCTTTATTGTTGGCTTCTTGCTTAATAAAAGCATTGGCTTTAACGGTATCATCAAATTGTTCGATCAAGGAAATATTCTCCGCTTTGTTGTCCTCGATCCATTGTTTGGCTGCCGCCGTTTCCATCTCAGCAAAGTCAGGCAATGTCAACTGTTCTTCTGGATCTGGACCAAGACTAGCCGTTACTGTCAAAGTCGCCCCTTTTTTGATTTTTTTGTCTGCAGCTACATCTTGATCAATGATTTGATTGGTATCCAGCTCAAAATCATAGACTTGCTCGACCTTAAGGGTCACCCCTTCCTCATTGCCCCAGGTGCGTGCATCCGAAAGATTGCTTGCTTTAAAGTCAGGGACTGTGACATGGGTCATTTGATAATACACGATACCAATCACCACCGCTAGAAGGAGGGAAAGAGCCGCTATGATAAAGATCTTTTTTCGTTTTCGCTTTTTGTACGTTGGGTCAAACTCTGTTTCTTCCTGACCAAAACGGCTCACAGATTGCTTGTTGCTGTTTGCTTGTTCCTCGTCCTTGGCCTCACGACGACCATTAGGCTTGCTTCCTCGCCGACTTCCTGTGGTCTCTGGATCGTTTGCAGGCACAGGCGTTTCTTCCTGCGCAGGTGCTTGCGTGTGTGTTTCTGGTTTGTCTTGAGGTGTCGGTTCTTGCTTTTTGCCATCATACTTATCTGGACTGAAATTGGATAAAAAATCACTCATGACTGCTTAACACACCTTTACGAAGATACAAGACTTCATCGGCTTGCTGGGCAATCTCATTGGCATGGGTCACGACGATCACACACTTGTTATGAACATGGGCCAAATCTTTGAAGATATCAATGATTTCCTGTTCCATGGCCTCATCCAAGTTTCCAGTTGGCTCATCTGCCAAAATAATGTCCACATTGGTGGCTAACGCGCGGGCGATGGCGACACGCTGCTGTTCCCCACCTGAGAGTTGATTGACTAGCCGGTTGGCTTTTTCTTTCGTGATGCCAATATAATCCAATAAATTATAGGCAACTTCTTGTTGATTGTCTGGCAACTTGTTTTTGGTGATCGACATCGGTACCAGTACATTTTCGACAGCACTTAAATAAGGAATCAAATTGTAACTTTGGAAGATGATACTGATATCGTCCCGACGGTAATTTTCATGACCGATTTTTTCGATGTCGGTGCCTTCAAACAAGATTTCACCCGTTTTCGGGCTGTCTAAAGCACTGATCAAAGAAAGAAAGGTGGTTTTCCCAGAACCAGATTGACCTAAAATTGCGTAAAATCTGCCTTTTTCAAAGGCAACAGAGGTTTCTTTCAGGATGTAGCGGCGTTGATCCCCGTCTTGGTAATAATAATCGACTGCTTTGGTTTCTAGTAATGTCATGGTGTTTTTCCTCCTACATCATGATTTTCTTCGGATTTAAGCGCAAGATATAAAGCAATGGCAAGACTGCTGATAACAAGACTGTGCCTAGCCCCAGCAATAAGTAGGTGATGATATACCCAACAGAGAAATTGACCTGATAGGCATCCTTCACATCATTCAAATTGAGATCGACAGACATCAAACTACCGTAATAAACCATCCCATTGTCAACTTGCGGCGACATAAAGTCACTTTGCATCAAGGTATTAGATACTGCGCCGCCTAAAAGATTCCCGGTCACTAACGATACCAATAGCGCCGTCGCACTAACCAGCAATACTTCGATCACGATTTGACCGATCACCTTTCCTCGGCTCTCCCCTAGAGAAAGATAGATGCCCAACTCTTGCTTGCGATCCCGCAAGAACAGCAACACAACCAACGAGATGATGAACATGGCCGCAATCGATGCGATGATGACGATGTAGTTGGCGATCACACCCAAACGATTAAAGCCGCCGGCAATCTCGTCATATTGATCCGTATTGGTAACGACCTTATAATAATCAGGCAGCAAGGCATCTGCTTCTTGCCTAAAGGCATCCACATCATCAATAGAATTTAAGACAAACATTGGGGTATAGTATTGCTGATCATCCACATCTTCACTTGATTCTCCCCATAGTTTTTCCATTTGGACCTTGTTAAATTCTTTCACAAAATTATTACTTGCGTAAAAGGTATTGATCTGATCCATCAGCATCCACGCTTGGTTGCTTTGTTGTGCACTATCTGATTGATCTGATTGGCTACTATCATCTTTTTTAACGACAGAGAAGATACCCGCGATCGTCACCGGATAGTCGAAAGTCACGACGGTACTGCCACTATCCTCTGTTTCCTCATCAGATTCGGCTTCTGAACTATCCATATACACTTCGCTGCGAATATCCCAGACGAGTTGATCTCCAACGGACAAATTATTGGCTTCTGCTACTTCTTTACTGACTAAAACAGCATTGGTTGACTCATTGATGTCTTTATCAGTAAAGCCTTCTCCTTCAACCAGCTTGATCAAACCTTCACGCATATCCAATGGTTCGGTCAGGTTGCCACCTTTTAGTGAGAAATAGTTGCCGCCCATGCCCATTGAACCGTCTTCTGGCGTATATACTTTTAATTTATTCGTTTCAAAACCACTCGTATTGGAATAGTCATAATACTTGATATAACTCAATTCTCCTATCTGTTCATAGACATCTACACTAGGAGTCTTTGGATAAAAATCTTCACTATATCTTTCTTCGTCTGGCATATCCGCCGTTTCTTTTTCAAAACGTTCATATTCCATTTCGACCGTCGCCACATTGCCCATTTTCTTTTTTGTTTCTCTTTCAACATTGGCTGTTGATTGCTGGATTGCTACTGCGCCTGCAATGACATTTCCCAATACAAATACAACTAAAAATAAAATAAATGATTTCCCTTTCCTGCGAGTGATGCTTTTTAATGCGCGCTGCCAAAAATTCATTGTCATTTCCTCCAGTGACATTATTTTTTAACAATTATTCCATACTTCGCCAGTAAGAACAATCTGAATAAATGGAGGTTATTTGTACTATTTTTTTAAGATAACAGGACAAACATTGTAATCACCATCTAAAAAGCGACTTAATCTGCGTTATATAACATTAGAGGATGAATGGATTTTTCTAACAGTTTTGTAAGATAGCGTTTCAGTCGTTGGTATCCTGGTTTTTCACCAAAAAAAGTACCTACTCGTTTTGAACGAATAGGTACTTTGTCGCATTATTTTTCTTTGGTATCAATGATGATCGTTACAGGTCCGTCATTGATCAGAGACACTTGCATGTCGGCGCCAAACCGACCCGTTGCTACAGTTACACCTGACTCTTTCAGACCTTGATTGAAGGCCTCGTACAAAGGAATTGCAAGTGCGGGAGGGGCAGCTTTGATAAAGCTGGGGCGATTGCCTTTTTTCGTATCACCATACAATGTAAATTGGGAAACACTCAAAATTGCACCGTTGATTGCAGCCAGGGAACGATTCATCTTGCCTGCCTCATCTTCAAAAACGCGCAACTGCATGATTTTGCGAATCAGATAATCCACATCCTCCTGTTGATCGTCATGGGTAATGCCCAATAATACCATCAATCCTTGCTCGATTTCACCAACAACGGTCCCTTCGATGGCCACACTGGCTTGACGAACCCGCTGAATGACTGCTTTCATCTTGCCATCATCCTTTCGTTCGTCTCACACTGTACACATCGGGAATTTGTTTGATTTTATCCACGATCGATCGCAGATGGGTCAAATTTTGGATCGAGACAGTGATGCGGATCGTAGCCATTTTGTCTTTGTTGGTCTTCGCTTCTACGCTGACCAAACGCTTACTAATGGTGTTGACCGTTTGCAAGACATCATTGAGCAGACCGGATCGGTCATAGCCATAGATCTCAAGATCGGCATTGTATTCCTTGTTGTTATCTGAAGCATCTTCCCATTCGACATCGATCAATCGATTGGCCGCCTCTTTGTTTTGGACATTCGGACAATCGCTGCGGTGAATGGAGATCCCTCGACCTTTCGTGATATAGCCGACAATCTCATCTCCCGGAACTGGATTACAACAACGAGAAATCCGGATCAACAAATTGTCGACACCTTCGATAACGATCCCGCCTTCATGACGAACCTTCATTTTCTCCGGTTCTTTTTTGGCTGGCTGATTGATCATATCTTGCACTTGCTGTTTTTGTTTTTCGATTTGTCTTTCTCGCCGTTCTTCTTCCGTCAGCCGGTTGGCTAATGTTGTCGGACTGACTTCACCAAAGCCAACCGAGGCAAACAAGTCGTCTTCAGTATGGTAATTGAATCGCTCGCAGGCTTCTGCCATCTTGGCTTTTGATAAAAATTCTTTTGGCACAAAGCCCATATCTTGCAAGGTACGAACGACTGCTTCATGGCCTTTGATGATGTTTTCTTCACGATCTTGGTCTTTAAAGAAACGCTTGATTTTATTTTTGGCTTTACTTGTTGCCACCAATTTGATCCAGTCTTTACTTGGACCAAAAGAGTTCGGCGAGGTCAAAATTTCGATGATGTCGCCATTTTTCAGTTTGTAGTCAAGTTGAACCATTTTGCCATTGATTTTGGCACCGGTGGTTTTGTTGCCGATATCGGTATGGATACTATAGGCAAAGTCTAACGGGCTTGAGCCTTGCGGCAGTTCTGTGACATCGCCTTTTGGTGTAAAAACGTAGACTTTGTCGCTGAAAATATCCCCTTTGACACCTTCCATGAATTCAGATGCATCATACGACTCGTCTTGCAAATCCAAAATTTCTTGGAACCAGCCGACTTGCTGGGTCATTTTATCCGGTTTGACTTTCTCAGTCTTGCCTTCTTTATAGGCCCAATGGGCAGCTACCCCAAATTCAGCAATTTCATGCATTTCATGGGTCCGGATTTGGATCTCTACTGGATTGCCTTTAGGGCCAATCACCGTTGTATGCAAAGATTGATACATATTGGCTTTGGGCATCGCAATGTAGTCTTTGAAGCGGCCCGGCATCGGTTTCCACTTGGTATGGATCGTCCCTAAGACGGCATAACAATCTTTGATTGAATCCACTACGACCCGGATCGCCAGCAGATCATAGATCTCATTGAATTGTTTCTTTTGATCTTTCATTTTGCGGTAAATCGAATAAATATGTTTTGGGCGGCCATAGATTTCTGCAAAAATATCAAGTTCTTCTGTTGCCACCCGGATCTCTTCTACGGTTTCTGACACGTATGCTTCTCGTTCTTCCCGCTTGGTTTGCATCAAATGAACGATTCGGTAGTACTGTTGCGGATTGAGGTAACGCAATGAAATATCTTCCAGTTCCCATTTGATTCGGCTGATCCCTAAGCGGTGTGCCAGCGGCGCATATATTTCCATGGTTTCTTGGGCGATTCGACGCTGCTTGTCTTCACGCAAATGTTTCAACGTACGCATATTATGTAAACGGTCTGCTAATTTGACCATAATGACCCGTAAATCTTGCGCCATAGCAATCAACATTTTTCGGTGATTTTCTGCCAGTTGTTCTTCATGAGATTTATATTTGATTTTGCCTAATTTCGTGACGCCGTCTACCAGCATGGCCACATCGGCACCAAAATTTTCTTTTAAATCGGCTAATGTGATGTCAGTGTCTTCAACGACATCGTGCAAAAACCCCGTCGCGATCGTATGGGGATCCATTTGCAATTCAGCAAGAATACCCGCAACTTGGATTGGATGGATGATATATGGTTCGCCAGATTTGCGAAATTGTTCTTTATGGGCCTCTGTCGCATAATCTAACGCTTTTTGGACAAATGCCACATGCTCATCGCTCATATAGTACGATACTAACTTAATCACGTTTGGGCCGGTCAAAATGACTTCTTTCGCCATGATTGTCGCCTCCTTCTTCTTGTCTTCAAAAATTAGACAGCAGTCCCGCATAAGAGGTTGCCGAAGCAAACTCTTTCAAGCATGGACTCCTGTCTAAACCACTCTTACTCATAATCACTGACATTATACAAATTTTTTCATTATTTTTCAATCACTGGTGCTCGCTAGCCAACGTCACACTTATGCGAAGAACGCATCATAGGCAGTGAATGGAATGCTGACTTTTGATGCCCCTGCTGCGGCCAACTGATCATAAGCTGCCCCATCAATAGCTTCTGGATTACTTTGGATCATCAGTTGATCACCGCCGTCTAAAGCAAAAAGTGTCACATCATGGATCGCATCCGCTAGCGGGGTTTCTTGCCCTAACACAACACTAGGCCAGTTTTGGGCTTTCAGCTGTTGGGCTACTTGGATTTTGGTCAATTCATTCATGCTCTCCGTTTGTAAAGCCAAACGGATCTCGCCGCCGGTCAACGTCAATGAGCGGATCGTTTCGATCAGTTCTTCAAAGCCGCGGCTATTATGCAGCAACAAAGATGCCGGGAGCCATACTTCAAGAAAGTCTGCGCCATCCATAAATGCACGGCCAATCTCAAACGCCACTTTTGCCGTCGTTCCTTGTGCCAACGGATAGTCGATGACTCCGCCAATCTGTATATCAGAGGTTTGGGCCAACTGTTTGGCACGACGGATCGTTGCTGGAAGAACGACGATTTCTTTGACCGTTGTTTGTTGGCAATCCATCAATACATCTTTTAAATACCAATCTGTCAAATCAGCCGCTAATAAACGAACACTGACATTTCTGTGGTGTGCTTCCATTCTCTCACTTCCTTGTCAATTCCAATTGTACACTGACAGCACTTAAAAAATATAAAGGTGCTGTTTCTGTGCGCAAGATCCTGGGACCTAGCCCGCATACTACGCCGTGATGACTTTCAGCCATTTGGATCTCCGCAGGGGCCAAACCACCTTCTGGACCAAAAATCGCCAATAGTTTACTACCAGGTCTCACATCCGCCAATAGTTGTAACAGCATAGCTGTTTCGCCTTGCTTGGCTGACTCTTCGTACGCCACCACGATGTAATCATATGCTGAAAGTTGCGCCCAGAACATCGTTTCGCTGCTAAGCAGCGTTACAGAAGGTGCTACTTGCCGTTGCGATTGCTCTGCGGCCTCTTGGGCGATTTTGTACAGCCGTTGTTGTTTTTTTTGCAGCTTCTTATCATCCCACTTGACGACAGATGTTTGGGCTGGAAAACCAATAAAAGCAGCGGCGCCAAGTTCAGTGCCTTTTTGAACGATCAACTCTAGTTTGTCACCCTTGGGATATCCGCTGGCGATGGTCACATGAATGGGCAATTCTTTGTTTTGCTGTTCTTTTTCGATTTCTGTCAGATAGACAGATGTTTCATCGATACGACTGATAGCGGCAATGATGGCCAATTGGTCACTAAATACTAACCCAACTTGACTGCCGCACGTCATGCGCATGACGCGGATCATATGATGAAATGGTTCACCGCTTAGCACATACTCTGCCTGTGTTTGATACGGCTGATCTATAAAATATCGTTGCATATCATTCTTCCTCAGCTTTTTTGAATGCGATCGCTACCCAGTCTTTTTGGGTAAATACTTGGTCGATCTCAAATCCTTGGGCGTGCATCGCTTCTACAACAAGTTGTTTTTTGGCTTCAATGATCCCCGAAACGATCAACGTGCCTTCTGCTTTCAATAAACGCCACGCATCTGGAATCATCAACAAAATAATATCGGCCAAGATATTGGCGACAATGATATCAGCTGTTTCTTCTACACCCGTTAATAAATTATTGGCTTGCACATGTACATCATGGGCAATCGGATTCAACTGCATGTTTTCTACTGCCGAACGGACAGCCACCTCATCTAAATCATAGGCATGCACAGTTTGTGCCCCTAAATGTTTACTGGCAATACTTAAAACACCTGAACCAGTTCCAACATCTAATACCGTTTCTCCGCCGCGCACATAGACTTCCAATGCTTGCAATGTCAAGCGGGTCGTTGGGTGTGTGCCTGTCCCAAAGGCCATGCCGGGATCTAACGTAATGATTTTTTCATCTGCTTGCTTGGCTTGGTATTTTTCCCAACTTGGGACGATCGTCAAATAGCGGGAGATCCGCACAGGGTGATAATATTTTTTCCAAGCGGTCGCCCAAGCCTCTTCAACCACTTCATTCGTAGAAATCTCATTTTTGCCAAGCGCTAAGCCGTACTCAGGCAAACGATCAATGGCGCCTTTAATGATCGGCAGCACTTCCGGTAAAAAAATCGTTTCTGGAAAATAGGCTGTGACTTGGGCCCCTTCAGCCAAAGTCGTATAGGTTTCTTTGTCTAATATTTCCCCGTAGGCATCACTTTTGAAGTTTTCAACATCTAACACATCTTCGATCGCCACACCGCTGGCCCCTTGTTCCATCAAAATATTGGCTACAGCTTCAACTGATTCACTCGCGGTGGCAACAGTTACTTCATTCCATTTCATGATTCTGCTCCTTAATAACTTGGATAAGGGATCATTGTATCCCCATCTTTTGTTTGGTATTTCGCGACTTTTTCAAGCCATGCTTGTTCATCAAATCTCAACTCGAATACAGCATCTTCCGCATCGTCATTTAGGAAATCCAACAAGTCGCTTTCTCCTTCACTCAATATCTCTTTCATATAATCGACCAAACCATCCAATAACGCTTTTCGCGATCCTTTTTTCCCTTCGTAAGGAATCACTGCCAAAAAGTCCGCTTCATTGAAACTAGATTTCTGCGGATCATATAATAAGATGCCATCTTCAAATTCAATGATGTCTTCTTCAGAGGCCACACCATCGGCATCATCGATTTTTTGGTGGGCTGGATTTTCTGCAAATAAACGCAGGACAAGTTCAATCGTATGATTCTTGGCATCCCAGTCGATAGCCACATCATATTCTGTGATCTGTTTGGTCAAACGTTGGTCTAAATACGTTAAAATCGTTTCTTTCGCCATGTTTTTTTCCTTCTTTCTTATAACCAGCCATGATCCGGTTGGACCGCTGATTTTCTGATATTTGTCACATAAGGATTGCCCGCTGCGATAAAACGCAATGGCTTGTCCGTCCATTCTCCTTTGTTGGGAATGCCAATTCGCGGTAAAGCCATGATCGTTCTTGGCAGCCGTTTCTTTTGCGGCTCCAAATGGAGTGGGCTGGTGATGATCGATGCACCATATAGTTCTGGCCCAATGTTCATCGCCTGGACTAGTTTTCCTGGTCCATTGGTCAATGCGGGCCCTTTTGTCTGACGATTGTTGTGCATCTCTTCAATACCTTCCACTGGTTCTAACCCGCGAATCATGATGCCGTGAGGCGTGCCTTCAGGCTGGGTAATGATGTTGACGATCCTGTGGGTATGCATCGTATATAAGTAGATGGTCCCTGCTTGTTGATACATCGCACGCACCCTTGGGGTTTGCCGCATACCGACACTGTGCGCTGCCAAATCTTCTGGCCCCAGATAAGCCTCACAATCGACGATGTACCCGCCCAAACGACCAACTGTCGTTTCATGGACCAGATACATACCAATCAACGCACGGGCAATCTTTGTTGTGTCTTTTTGATTCAATAAAGCCATTAAGTCATCCATAGTCATCACTCCGTTACCCTATTTTACACAATTACAAGGCAAGTTACTATCATTGGAACCAAATCTGCTGAAATGCGCGTAAAAACCGTTTTGCAGCGGGTATTCGATCAAAAAACGACAGCACGCTGTGCACCGGCGGTTTTTGATTCTATGCTATACTAATAAAAAAGGAGAGGATCGTTTTTATGCAACAACCATTAGCCTACCGCATGCGTCCCAGAAATCTAGATGAAGTCGTTGGCCAGCAGCATTTGGTTGGTCCCGGAAAAATCATTCGTCGAATGGTTGAAGCCAAAATGCTGTCTTCGATGATTCTCTACGGACCTCCTGGAACCGGAAAAACGAGTATCGCCAGCGCAATCGCTGGATCGACCCGTTACGCGTTCCGCATGTTGAATGCCGCAACAGACACGAAAAAGGATCTACAGATTGTCGCTGAAGAAGCCCGCATGAGCGGGACAGTGATTTTGTTACTAGATGAAGTCCACCGTTTGGATAAGACCAAGCAAGACTTTTTGCTGCCTCATTTGGAAAGCGGCAAAATAATTTTGATTGGCGCAACAACCGAGAACCCTTATATCACCATCAACCCAGCCATTCGGAGCCGAACCCAAATCTTCGAAGTCAAACCATTGCAAGAAGAGGATATCTTGCTGGCGATCGATCAAGCATTGGCTGATAGCGAACGGGGGTTAGGTAATGAAGCCATTACGCTAAGCGAAGAAGCCAGACTCCATCTTTCTAGAGCCACAAATGGTGATCTGCGCAGTGCCTTGAATGGGTTAGAACTCGCTGCCCGCTCCACACCCAAATCTGAAGATGGTGTGATCCACCTTTCTCTTTCCGTGATCGAAGAATGTGTCCAACGCAAAGCACTGACCCATGATAAAGATGGCGATGCCCATTATGATGTCATCTCTGCTTTTCAAAAATCGATACGCGGCAGTGATGTCGATGGCGCGCTGCATTACTTGGGGCGTTTAGTTGAAGCGGGTGATTTGGCTATTATTTGCCGCCGTCTGATGGTGATTGGCTATGAAGATATTGGTCTGGCCAATCCCGCAGCTGCCGCACGCACTGTGAATGCTGTATTGGCAGCAGAGCGCCTAGGCTTACCTGAAGCCCGGATTCCATTAGCAGATACCGTCGTCGATCTTTGTTTATCCCCCAAATCCAATAGTGCTTATATGGCATTGGATGCCGCCATCGCGGATATTCGTAATGGCAAGGCTGGCGATGTCCCTGATCATTTACGTGATAGTCATTATAAAGGCGCAGAAAAACTAAACCGTGGTGTCGGTTATCAATATCCGCATAATTTTGATGATGCCTGGGTCGACCAGCAGTATTTACCGGATAAATTAAAAGGTACCCATTATTACGAGCCGAAAGCCACAGGCAAGTATGAACAAGCTCTTGGACAACGCTATCAACAGTTGAATAACCGCAAAAAACATTGATATCACAGCATCTTCCACTATTCACACCAATCATTTTTAATTTTTGGTATCGTTTTCAGTCAACTTTATTGCACCTTTTATATTCCTGTGCTACTATAAGGGTGGGAATTCTGTGATGTACGAGTTATCCCTTTTGTGTGTTGACCGAACATTTTTATTGATATCTTGGGATCTGTCTTGTGTCAATGCTGGTAACATGCCTTTTCTTTTGGTAGTTCGAAGCTTAGACCGTGGAACCCACCTGCTAGAATTTGCGGGATCAATACTACGGGAAAAAGAACGGCATCTACGGATATTACCCATTCTTTTATAGAATGTGCCACCTGTTATTTGACAGGTGGCTTTTTTTGTCTGTTGGCTGCTTTATCTTTCTTAAGCAGACTGGCGGTTCTTTGCTATTCCGCCAGGACTTCGTTATACTAAATATATCTTTGATTACAGGAGAGAATTGCATATGATGATCATCTTTTTATTCACACTCGTGGCACTTGTCTTATTTGCTACTAGTTACATGCTTTATGCGAAACAAGCCATTTTTTTCACGATGATTCCTAAAACGGCGAACAACCAAGCATTTCTTAAACTCTATAGCGTCGTCCATCTGGTACTAGGACTGTTGGCGATCCTCGTAGCGGTGATCGATCTGAAACTGATTGCTTTATTCTATTTGGCACTATTGCTGATTTCATCTGCAGCTTTTAGTATCATGCTTGCCCATAAAATGAAAAAAAGCGGAGATTAGGTTTTCTTTTTCGGTCAAAAAGGACTACAATAAAAGAAAAGATCAGATGGGAGTGTTTCATATGTTACAACAATATCAACGAATCATGGTCGCTGTCGACGGATCGAGTGAATCGGAGCTTGCTTTTAAGAAAGCGGTCAATGTAGCGCAACGAAACGAGTCTGAATTGATTTTGGCACATGTGATCGATACCCGTGCCTTTCAAACGGTTTCTTCTTTTGACGGCATGCTGGCTGAACAAGCAACTGAAATGGCAAAACAAACTTTGGCAGACTATGAAGCGTATGCCCACGACCACGATGTTGCTTCAGTTAAGACCGTCATCGAATATGGTTCACCAAAACCAATCATCGCCAAACAACTGCCTGAAGACCATCATATCGACTTGATCATGATCGGTGCTACCGGATTGAATGCTGTAGAACGTATTTTTATTGGCTCCGTGTCTGAATACGTGATCCGTCATGCAGGATGCGACGTGTTGGTGGTCCGTACAGATTTGCACAATCAATTGCCAACAGAAGATACCAAAAAATAAGCTTACATGCGCCTGTCTGATTTCAGATAGGCTTTTTTTGTGCAAAAAAAAGCCTGAATGGTAAAAACCATTCAGGATGACAAGTCGGTTATCCTAACTTGTACAGCAAAAAATGAAAGCAAAGTAATAGGTATCTCTATCTAAACATGTTTTGGCGTTAATGTAAATAGTTTATTCTGAATTTTCTGAATAGATATTCATTTCTCATTCGTTGACATGCCATTGCTATGAAAAGAAACGCCGATTTCAAGAAAATCGACGCCAAAATTTAAGGTGGATCTGCAAGTATACAATCAAAGTGATGACGAGCAACGCGATACATACAGGCAAATTCAAGAGCCAAAAATCAACTATTGTAGCTGCAAAAGCATAAGCGCCTATCACGATAGATGCTAAGAAGATTGTCCCCATCGTCACTAAAGCCAATCCGACACTGCCAGCCCCTCGCGCAAATAATTGACTAATATTGGTCCACTGCAGTAAGAGCAACCGATAATCGCGGGCAAAGTAGTGGCTGCTGATCAGGATCGTACTCCATATTGCACCTAATACAAAGGCACAGCCCAAGACAAATGGCGCCTGTAATAGGAACATGGCCACGACTGCGACCACCACAGCTAACATAATTTGTATCAACAGACCAAAATGAAATTTTGCTTTGAGGTATGTTTTCATCGATAAAGGCAAAGAACGGACAAACAAAAAGTTCTCCTGATCTAAAGAAATCAGATTACTGACAAACGACGTTGGATTGACCATTAAAACTGCTAAGGCTCCCCCTGCCACGAACATTACTCCCAAAAAACGTTCATCCAATTGATCTAAGCGAAAGACACCTGTGAAGACAAAAGACAATAGAAAAACAATAGGCATCAATAAAGAAGACGAAAACACCTGCATGATCAGATTCGGATCTCGAATCAGTTGCGAATTGTAATTGAAGAGCAATTGGCTCAAATTCCGTCCTTTTTTATGCTTTCGTGTTAGATTGCCTTGATTCGGCGCTGCAGCTGCTACTTGTTCAAAAAATTTAGGTAAGATCAGCCAGTAAAGTGCCCCAACCAACAAAACTGCTAGCCCAATGATTCCGACAAAGCTCAATACACCTGATAGGTGAAAAGGCGTAGTCATGACATAGTAAAAAGGCAGCAAGAATACGATCGCCCCTCGATCTAAGATCTCTGTGTCGTAGGAAGTGACTTGATTCATCATCAAAACCCCAGCCATGACCACGATTATCGTCACAACTAAAAGCAATGTCGTCACCAGTTTTTTATGTTTGAGAAAGAACTTGGTTCGTGTTAATCCGAATACGATCAAACTGCAGATACTAAATAAAATCACCAACACGAAAAGAAACAACAATATCGATACACCGATCGTCACCACAAAAAATAAAGACGCACGCACACCAGTCAATAGGAATAGCACCATCATTGGAAAGACGAAAGGCGCTACCGTCAAAAATACCACTAAAATCTTAGCAGCGAAAATCTCAGTTTGCCTGAAGGGTAAAGGCAAATAAGCCATGAGATCTTGACTTTCAAAAAAAACATTGTAAATAGCGGAGATCCCTTGCGAGAATCCTAAAATACCGAAGAGGGCCACATAATAAGTAAAGAAACCAGGCATTTGGCTGAAATCCATCGTAAACATAGCCACCCCATAGATAAGGATAAAGGTTAATCCCGATAAGCCATATTGCCAAAGGAGATAGCGGGTCAGTTTTCCACCAGTCTTCCCTTTTTTACGGGCTTTATCTGTCATTTGCGGATTCGCATACAGTAAATTGATTCTGGTCAACATCAAGAGCTGCTGTTTTCTCATAGGACTGCATCTCCACTTTCCACTGTTTGGCTCTCCGGACTACGACCCGTCATTTGCAGATAAATGGTTTCTAGAGAAGTGTCTGGATTGTCAGCCAGCAATGTTGAAACCGATCCGTTATAGAGCAATTCACCTTTTTTTAGGATGGCCAATTGGTCGCACAACTGCTGTGCAGTATCCAAGACATGGGTAGAAAAAATAACAGTCTTTCCCTTTTCAGCATGCTGTTTCATCATCTGCTTCAAATCGTATGCGGCTTGGGGATCCAGGCCTTGCAATGGCTCATCCAAGATCCAAATATCCGGGTCTGGAATCAGTGCACCAATCAGCAAGGTTTTTTGCCGCATACCATGAGAAAAACTAGCGATCGTTTCCTCTGCGTGGGTCAACATATCAAACAATTGCCCCAACTCCTGCAATCGTTGTTCTTTCTTTTCTTGCGGCACTTCATATGCTGCGGCAATCAAGTCCCAGTATTCCGCTGCGGTCAATTGTAAAAATAGATCCGGCGAGTCAGGGACGTAGGCAATTTGTTTTTTGATGGCTTCTCGATGACTAGATAAGGCTTGACCATCGACAAAAATTTCACCGCTGGTCGGCTGTAAAATACTAACCATACTTTTGATCGTCGTTGACTTCCCCGCCCCATTGTGACCCAAAAAGCCGAAAATCTCTCCTTGACGGATCGTTAAAGACAGATCCTTCAACGCCAATGTGGTCCCATACTTTTTAACAAGATGTTTGATTTCAATCATCGCTTACCCTCCTTTTACTCTTTGAATGTTATTTTACGTTATCGAAAATAGAAAGAAAAATGTTTATTGCGATTTTTTTATTCTTTTGGTTGACAAGAAATCAAAAAACAATGATAATGAGGGAACTTTAGGGGAGTAGCACATGGACATTTCCATGATCTTAGATCAACAGCAAGCGGGAATCCGCTGGTTTAAGATGTTTCTTGCAAGACCTAAGTGGCAAAGGGCCGCTTAGGTCTTTTTGCATGAAAAAATTGGAGGGAATAAACACATGCGCGCAACAAATCAAATGAAAAAAATAACTGCCGGGGGATTGCTGGTAGCCATGGGGGTCGTTTATGGAGATATTGGAACCAGTCCGCTTTATGTGATGAAAGCCTTAGTGGAAGATAATGGGGGATTGTCTTCACTGACGCCTGACTTCATCTTAGGCAGTGTGTCTTTGGTCTTTTGGACATTGACTTTATTGACTACAGTCAAATACGTCCTCATTGCGTTGAATGCAGACAACCATGGTGAAGGTGGTATTTTTTCACTTTTTACTTTGGTCCGCAAGCATAGCCGTTACTTGATCATTCCAGCAATCATTGGTGGTGCGGCATTATTGGCAGACGGCGTACTGACACCTGCTGTGACTGTGACGACAGCGATCGAAGGGTTACGAGGAATCCCTCTATTCTACGACCGTTTTGGCAATGATCAATCCATTATTGTCGGGATCACATTAGCGATTTTACTGGTCTTATTCGCTTTGCAACGTTTTGGTACCGAATTTGTCGGGAAGGCTTTTGGCCCAATCATGTTTGGCTGGTTCACCTTCTTAGGTGTGGTGGGTGTCTTTAACTTTGCCGGAGACCTTTCAGTGATCAGAGCCCTTGACCCTAGATATGCCCTGAACTTGCTATTTAGCCCAGACAATGCTTCAGGATTATTCATCTTAGGCAATATCTTTTTGGCAACAACAGGTGCCGAAGCGTTGTATTCTGACCTAGGGCATGTCGGCAAAAAAAACATTTATGCCAGTTGGCCTTATATCAAAATCTGCTTGATGTTGAATTATTTTGGTCAAGCAGCTTGGCTTTTGCAAGTGTATCAAGAGCCAAACTATCAATCGATTGACCATATAAATCCATTTTTTGAAGCACTGCCAGCAGGCTGGACCGTTTTTGGTGTAGGATTTGCAACGATTGCCGCAGTCATCGCTTCTCAAGCGTTGTTGTCAGGTTCATTCACGTTAGTTTCTGAAGCAATCAAATTAAAACTTTTGCCGCGGATGCAGATTATTTACCCTGGCGCTTCAATTGGGCAAATGTATATCCCAGCCCTCAATACCTTATTGTGGATTGCTTGTTCTGGCGTGGTCCTGCTTTTTCAAACCTCAACGAAAATGGAAGCTGCCTATGGATTGTCCATTACGGTCACGATGCTGATGACCACGATCTTACTCTATTTTTATTTGCACCAAAACAAAAAAACACGCCTATTGGCTCCTTTCATCACCCTCTTTTTTGCGGCGATCGAAAGTGTATTCTTTATTTCAAGTGCCACGAAGTTTTTACATGGGGGCTATGTCGCAGTCATTATGGCCAGTGTGATCATCATGATTATGCTGATTTGGGAATGGGGCAATCAAATTCAAGAACATGTTGCTGAAGAAGTCTCTTTGTCTGCCTATATTCCTCAGTTGGAACAATTAAAAAATGATGATTCCTTGCCGTTGTCACAAACCAATGTGGTCTTCATGGTCCCTAATTTGACGGATGATCACATCGGTCAACAGTTTATCTATTCAATTTTAGACAAACGGCCAAAGCGGGCGAAAGTCTATTGGTTTGTCAATGTCGAAGTCACAGATGAGCCTTATACGAAATCCTATGAAGTCTCTATGGCCGATACCGACTTTATCGTCAAATTAAAACTGTACCTAGGTTTTCGGGTACCGCAAGAAGTCAATGTGTACATTCGCCAAATCATTCAAGAACTGATGAAAGATGGTCGCTTGCCCGAGCAGCCGCAGCGTTACTCTTTGACTCCTGGACGCAATGTGGGGGATTTCCAATTCGTCTTGATCGAAGAAGAATTATCTAATGCCACTGCTTTGTCAAAATGGAAAAAACAAATTATGCAAATGAAACTCTTTATCAAACGCCATACGATCTCACCAGAACGTTGGTTTGGCCTAGAATACAGTGATGTGGTCCACGAAACGGTCCCATTGGTGATTGGTCAGCCAAAAGAAAGTCATTTGTCAGAACGCAGCTAACCTTAACAACGCAAAAAAAACCTCAAGCTGTCAATCAACCGATCAACGGGCGATTGTTGCGCTTGAGGTTTATTTAGTCTTTGATCAATGGATATTGCCAATCAATTTGCGAATTGGTTTTCTTGCCATGAACAAAATGATCCCAACGACCACTGCGATCCCACCGACGATGCCATAGTAAGCACCTTCTGTTTGCGGGGTATAGAAGCGGGCGATTTGGGCATTGATCGCTTGGGATGAAGCATCTGCCAATAACCAAATAGCTAAGGTTTGTGCTTCAAAAGCTTTTGGTGCCAATTTAGTTGTCACGGACAAGCCCACAGGTGATAAACACATTTCTCCAGCAATCATGATCAGGAAGCTGAATACTAACCACAATGGACTTACCCGTTGATCGACACCAAACATCATGCTTGGGAACATCAACAAGACAAATGACAAGCCAGCCAAAATCAAGCCAATGGCAAATTTAACTTCAGTTCGTGGTTGGCGATCCCCCAATTTGGTCCATAACCAAACAAAAACCGGGGTCAATAAGACAACAAACAATGGGTTCAAAGTTTGATACAAACTAGCTGGAATCGTGATTCCGAATAAAGATGCTTGTGTCCGATCAGCAGCAAACAACGCCAAGATCGAAGAGCCTTGTTCTTCTAGCGACCAAAACACAATAGCAGACAAGAACAATGGAATATAGGCCAATACTTTTTTCTTCTCATCGGCTGTCACATCTTTTGAACGCAACATTTTTGTGAAATAGTAGATTGGTAAAAAGATACCTAAAACACTGATACAGTTGATAAAGAAGTCAACGGATAAATAGCCAGCAGCTGCTGCGCCGCCAAAGATTGCCGCCAAGACCACTAAAACAATGACGATGTTTCGGAAGAATGTTTTCTTCTCAGAAGCTGTCAAAGGATTGGTTGGTGCTGTTGCGACTGATTTCAAGGTTGTTTTTCCTTGGACATAGTATTGCACCAATCCGATGAACATCCCGATTGCTGCCACAGAAAATCCTAGATGATAGTTGACATTTTGACCTAAGATCCCTACGATGATCGGTGCCAACAAGCCCCCAATATTGATGCCCATGTAGAAAATAGAAAATCCAGCATCACGACGAACATCATCTTTGCTGTATAAGTGCCCCACCATACCAGAAACATTTGATTTTAACAATCCGGTACCGATAACGATCAACATCATCGATACAAACAAGGCTGGTATCCCTAATGGTGTTGCCAAAACGATATGACCAAACATGATCAATATCCCGCCATAGAAGACAGATTTATTTGATCCAAGCAAACGGTCAGAAACCCAGCCACCAACGATACTAGACATATACACTAATGAGCCATAAATAGACATGATTGCAACAGCGGTCCCTTTTGGCAAACCTAATCCGCCATTGGTCACTGCATCGTACATAAAGTAAACCAGAATGGCACGCATTCCGTAGTAGCTGAATCGTTCCCACATTTCAGTGAAAAACAGTGTCGAAAGCCCTCGCGGCTGACCTAAAAAAGTTTTTTCTTTCTCCATAATTCCTGGCTCCTTAAATAAAGTAATGAAAATTGAATAGCTGAATTTTTCTGAAAATTCATACACGCTAGTTTATGCTCATTTCACTTGCTTTACAAGGCTAAAATGGTGAGAAGACATGTCAGATTTTCATCTTACCACCGCATGAAAATGAAATATTTATTAGAGAAAAAGCAAAGAAGCACTTACATGTTTATTTTAACGCGTATATAATTATTAAAAAAATCAACAAAACATTAAAATGGTCTTAACCAATTTTTATCAGTTGATCAAATTGTCTTTGTCTTCACGATAGGAAAACCAAAAAAGCCGCTCTACTAGAGAAACTATCTTCTCAGCAGAGCGGCTTGTTCGGTTATTGGAATTATCCCCGTAAACTTTCGACATCGCGGGCAATCATTAATTCTTCATCTGTTGGAATCAATAATACTTTCACTTTGGAATCCTCTGTGGAGATCACAAGTTCTTCGCCGCGTTTGGCATTTTGTGCTTCATCTAATGCACAACCGAACCATGTCATGCCTTTGATAACTTCACTGCGGACATGGGCATCATTTTCACCAATTCCTGCCGTAAAGACGATTGCATCAACACCATTCATAGTTGTCACATAGCCGCCAATGTACTTGCGGATACGGTCAGTGAACACGTCATAAGCAACTTTGACTTCATCTTTGTCGTAGTTTGCTTCTAGATCACGCATATCGCTTGAGATACCTGTTAAACCTAATAAACCGGATTTCTTGTTCAATACATCTACCATTTGATCGATGTTCAAGTCAAGTTTTTCCATTAAATAAGGCAATACGGCAGGATCGATATCACCTGAACGAGTCCCCATCGTTACACCTGCTAATGGTGTAAAGCCCATTGATGTATCAACTGATTTACCACCATCGACTGCTGTGATCGATGCGCCATTGCCTAAATGACATGTAATGATTTTCAGTTCTTCGATTGGTTTGCCTAACATCGCTGCCGCACGTTCTGACACATAGCGATGACTGGTGCCATGGAAACCATATTTACGAACTTTGTAGTCATTGTAAAATTCGATTGGCAGGCTATATAAATAATTGTGTTTTGGCATTGTCGCATGGAAAGAGGTATCAAATACTGCCACACTAATGATTTCTGGCAAGATTTTTTTGAAGGCCGTGATTCCCATGAGGTTTGCTGGGTTGTGTAATGGTGCAAATTCAGCCAAATCTTGGATACGTGTCATCACTTCATCTGTAATGATCACTGATTCTGGGAAGTCTTCTCCCCCGTGAACGACACGATGACCCACACCTGTGATTTCATCATACGCACCTAAAATCGATAATTCGATCAATTGATCCAATAGCATTTTTACTGCTACTTCGTGATCATTGATATCGATGATTTGTTCGAATTTTTGATCTTCACCATATTTGATCGTGAAAATTGAATCTTTCAAACCGATTCTTTCTACGATTCCTTTGGCAATTACTGTTTCCTCTGGCATTTGATATAATTGCCATTTTAAACTTGAACTTCCAGCATTGATAGCGATTGTTTTTGACATGATGATCTCCTTATCCGGTTTATATTACAGATTTGCCGCCTTCCAAGCAGCAAATTGTTCAAAAAGTTTGGTGATATTCTTTGGTTCTTTCAAGGAGGCCAATTTAACAAGCAAGACCTCTGAGGCTTGTTGGCTCATTTCTCCTTTATTTTGTAAAAGCAAGATACTTTTACGTGAATGTGCTTGCTTAAAAAGTTCATCCGGCAACTGAATCATGCCTTGCAGATAGACTTTCTCTTTCAACCATTTTTTTAGATAGTCGCTTTGTTCAGTTTCCAGGAAATTACTTGGCATCAAGAATATCCCGAACCCATCAGGCTTTACATAGTTCATGGCTTGTTCCATCAATAAATGATGGGCATAACTGTGGCCTTCTGGCGCTGCTGAAATAAATTGACCTGCTTTTTCGTCTTGCGGATAATAGCCGACAGGCAAGTCGCTTATCGCGATATCCATTGGTTCGATCAACAGATCTTGCAAGCCGTCTTGATGGAACAAATGCAAAGGCGCTTGTGTCCATTCACTAGTGGCTGCGGCAATCGCCAGCAAGGTTTCATCGATATCGACGCCGGTACCTTCTACTTGTCTCTTTGCCAATTGCAGATTCAGCAAAACCGTGAGTAATAAATTGCCCATTCCTACTGACAAATCTAGGATCTGCGTTGTATCATCGGCGTTGGTCAACTGTTCAATCAGGTAGACGAATAAAAAGCCTAGACTATCTGGTGTGAGTTGATGATTGGCTTGCAGCCGTTCAGTTTGACCTCCTTTTAAAAGGAGCAATTGCGCAAGTTTACGCTTTTCTTCAGCAGTCAGTGACACTGCTTTGAGCTCTTCATAAATGGTTTGCAGTCGAGCAACCGTTGTCTCATCGGGTACACCATCGATCACACGCACTTGATAATGATCAATAAAATTTTCGATGGTTTCTACATAAGAATCAAAAAAAGATGATTCTAATGCGTTTTGCAACAACTGAATGGCTTCGACAGTCAAATGAAAGGATGACTCCATTTTCTCTGCGGACATCTCGCACCTCTTCTCAAAACTATAACAACTTATATACCTGTTTAATTCTAGCTGATTTGTGAAAAATAATCAATCGCTTTCGTTCAGATTAATTTGTGAAGCTGTAAACATTTTTCTCCGTTTGTCTATAAGAAAAAAGATGCCAAACCACGGCATCTTTTTTCTGTACTAATCTGTTTCTTCATCTGTGTCTATTTCTGGTGTTTCAGGGGGTTGTGCGTAATAGAATGTAAAGGTTCTCGTCCCTACCATACATGTGATGACCACTTGCTCTCCTCGGCTTTCATAGGTTAATTCCCCCGTATTGAACTGTCTGGTACCACTTTTAGGGTAAAGAACTGACTGATATTCGGCCCAAAACAATTCACTCATGATCGAAGCCTCATAGCGTTGGATGGTTTTATGATAAAAATCTGTGGTGGTTCGACTGCTTTCCAAAACAGTGATCAGCATGAGACTTAACAATTGAATCAGTAACAAAGCGGTGAGTAAAATCCCCCCTTTATACCGTATGGATCTTCCATTGCCCAATTTTTTGTACTCCATTCTCAAAAGTAACTGTAAAGCGTATACTTTCATTGATTTTCTGGTAACTCAGTCCACTGACTTCTGTCAACAGTGGTTGATATCCGTTGTTGTCACGTTTCCGGATCACACCATTGATCCGATCAATCGTCACGACATTATTTTCTGCGCTGCGCAAAAACAACGTATAGTCCGAGACAGAGATATACGTACAAGTCGCCAATTCTCTTTCAAGCTGCAATAAAAAAATATGCCACTCCTGATCTTTCCTGTCAGAAAGCTGTTGGTTGACTTGTGGAATCTGTTTGATGATGCCATCGACCATCAACAAACTGACTGACAAAACGACCAGCGCCAACAAACATTCGATCAAGGTGAACCCGCTAGTTTTCACTTTTGATCACCACCTGACTATCTCCTTTATTGATCTGGACTTGTTGCTGTTGATTGGACTGCCAAAATGTTACTTGATACATGTCTTTGCGGATCGTTTTGTATGAAACGTTTGCGGGTAGTGCGGTCTGCTGATATTGGACTTCTTCATACAAGACCCGCAAGATTTCAGCTTTTTCTTGTAAATGGGCACTTTGTTGCAGCGAGGCAGATTGCAAGTGTAAAAAGATAAAAATACACGTGGTCAAAACACTAAAGGCCAGCATGCTTTCGAGAAGAATGAACCCTTTATTCGATGATTTTCTCATAACGTCCACTCCCAAAAAGAAATTTATAGGTGATCGTCTGCTCTTTTTCTGGCCAATACAAAACAATCCGCGGAAAACTGCTATTATTGCCAGAGTTGCTGCTGAATAAAATCGTAGGAAAGCTGCGGACTTCTAATTGTTCAGGCATATCGATACTGTTTAAACGCAGCTCCCCTGTGATCGTCGATTGAAAATGTACTGCGGGATCCGTTCCGCTCGTATACGCCACACGTGTTTGACGCTGATCAATGATTGCTGTTTGTTGTGCAGTGTATAAGCCTTTTTCTAATCTTCCGCAAAAACCGACCACTTCGATTTGTTTTTGATATTGATCGATCGCTAAAATCGGCAACAGTACAAAGATGCTAACTACCGAAAGAACGATCAAACTTTCAATGAGTGTAAAACCTTTAGACTGGGCCATTAATTTGAGGGCGGTCTATTTTGATAAATCTGATATTGCTCAGCTGACACGTAGTTTCTATCGACAAGTTCATTCGCACTTGGTTCTCGGTTGTTTTCCAGTCTAAACAATTCTATTTGTGTCTCAACCACTTTCACGATCGCCGCGTTGCCTTTTTCATCGACCGTCCCGCGTTGTTGCGCCAAATTCGGAACAAACAACAATATCAAAACACTGACCACCAATAAAACAATCAGCATTTCAACTAAAGTAAATCCTTTTTTTAAGTCGCCTTTTCTTTTTTTCAATGCACATATGCGTTGGTTCAACAATATACTCATTCAATCACTCCTTGTATATTTCCATAAATAGGCAAAAACATCGCTGCATAAATCCCGACAATCAGTAACGCTACAAATAAGAAAATCACCGGCTGAATCCATTGGATCGTTTTTTCTACCCGTTCAAAGACCCGTTCAGACAATAACTGACTATACACAAACAACTCTTCTCCCAACCGACCTTTGATTTCTCCTTGAAAAACGATCAAGGCAAACTCCGGTGTCAAAAAATGATACTGTTCCAGTTGATCTGTCAACCGCCCTCCTTGCACCAACGTCTGCTCCAATCGTATAGCAAGTTCTTGGATCAACGTCGCCTTATTGGTTTCCTTCATACAAACAATGATTTGGTTGATTTCTAGCCCTTGGCGGAACAGCTTGCCCCACTCCAAAGCAAAAAAACTCGTTTGCCAGCAACGATAGACTGAACCAAATAAAGGCATGCGGCTAAAGAACTCGGCTTTTTCAATGGCTGTTTTTCGAGAGAATATATACTTGGCCAACAGCCAGAGGACGACAATGAGCAGCACGAAACCCAACAATACGATGGGTGCCTGTTCCACTAATCGAATGCCCCAGTGGTCCCCATCGATCATGCCTGAAGCTAAAAGCTGCGGCAACAAGAAGCTGCGCATGCCAAACAATGCACTAAAGACAAAAACCAATAATAAAGCAGGATAGAGGATCGTTTTTTGCAACAGCTGCTTTTGTTTGTTGAATAGTACTTGATAATCAACCATCCGACGCAAAGTATCAATCAAGTTTCCATGTGTCTCTGCCAAATACAATTGATTGATTTCAGATGCAGTTAGTTGTAAATTCTCCACCGCTTGCGCCAATGATCTCCCTTGCGCCAGAATCGCCATCTGATCTTGAATCACTGAAGGCATATATTGGCCACTGCGCAACATGACCTGCAGACTTTCTTGCAATGAAAATCCACTCTCCAACAAAATCGTACATGTGGCCAAAAAAGATTCAGCTGCTTTGCGGGGCAATTTGTCCGCCTTCTTTTTGAAACGTATCATTTGAGATCCATCCTTTCTCGTAGATTTGCGTTAATGTCTGCTGCCATGTACAAGATTGCTGGGCATCAACAAATGCATATGCCATTGCGCCTTGGACGTCCCCTTCCGCATTGGGCATGAGCCGCTGATAAATAACCCCTTGCAAGGCATGGTTCAGGCTAGTTGTTTCACCCAGCAATTCTGTTAGACGCGTCCTCGTTTCCTTTACACCTCGGGCGTGGATCGTCGCAAACACCCGATGACCTGTCAAAGCAGCTCGGACAGCAGCTTGCGCCGTTTCCCGGTTACGGATTTCACCAATGATCAGCAGTTCGGGATGGTGGCGCAGGGATAGACGAATCAATTCGTCATAGTCTTGGCTGATTTTTAGATTCGTTTGTAATTGCAGAAAATGCGCTGCTTCGATTTCAACGGGATCTTCGATGGTGATCACTTGCCCTTGCGCTTCGTTAGCGATTTGATACATCAAGGTCGATTTACCAGAACCAGTTGGTCCCGCAAACAAATACAGACCACGATAACGCGTCGCTGCCAAGATGTTTTGCATGTCTTCTGGGAAGAAATAGCTGATATGCTGCTGATCGACGGTATACAAAAAACGCAGCACCAAACTCTCTCTCCCTTGGTAATCCCCCACTGTTGAAATCCGAATCCGCTGATCGCCACTGGCTATTGGGTAACTGAGCGCCCCTAATTGGGCTTTGCGCCGTTCACCCACATCCATGCCGCCCAAAAATTTAAAGCGTGTGATCAGTTGCTGCGCTTCTTCATCGGATAGATGCGCATAGAGCAATCGTTGATAGCTTTTGCTGCAGACCACGGCTGTTTGGCCTAATTGCGGCAGCACAGACACATCTTGGATACAAGCTTTGCGTGCATAGTCCACCAATTCATCTGAAAAAGTTGTAATATCCATCATGTCTATCCCCTCCTAAATAGAAGTACGCAAAAAAGACGAAGCATATTTAAGCTTCGTCTTGATCGAGCATTGCTATTTATTTTTCTTCTGCCACAAATTGGGCTTCGACACGATAGATCCGTTGCCCGCGATTGGCAAATTTTTCCTCATATTCAGTCATGATATTGCCTTCATACGTACTTGTATGCAAATCTAACCAGACTTGTTTCAATATCATGCCATACTGAGAAAAACTAGCCAATGAGTATTCAAATAACCCTTGGTTGTCTGTTTTAAAATGGATTTCACCATTTGGACGAATGATCTGTTCATCTACTGCAAGAAATGCTTTCGAGGTCAAACGACGTTTCTCGTGTTTTTTCTTCGGCCACGGATCACTAAAGTTCAAGTAGATTTGATCTACCTCATGGTCTGCAAAATAATTAGTTAACGCCGAACCATCTACATGTAATAATTGAACATTTGGGATTTCTTCGGCGATCAATTTATCCAAGGCAATCGATACGACACTGATCTGCATCTCGATACCAATATAATTGATGTCTGGATTGGCTTTTGCCATTCCTGTGATAAATTGTCCTTTTCCCATACCGATTTCAATATGGATCGGGTGGTCGTTGCCAAACCGTTCTTGCCAGCGTCCTTTCCATTCTGTAGGATCTGCTACCACAAATTCTGGATGGGCTGCCACAAGCTCTGGTGCACCCGCGCGTTTTCTTACTCTCATAATCTTTCCTCTCCGAAAAAACAAGATGGAACCAGTTTATTGTGCTCCATCTTGGCTTTATTCACTATAAATTCTTTTTAATTGTAAAATCTCTGCGTTCATTGCTTTAAAATCGCCCCGCAGATAATATTTTTTGACTTCTTGCAGCATGCTCAATAAGGCATACCAATAAATTTTTTCGATCACTTCACTGCTGCCGTGGATACCATAACGCATCAACCAATGAGGCCAGCTAGATAGAGGAACGTAATGGCCTAAGATCGTACCAATATCCATGGCTGGATCAGCAAACATGATGGAATCCCAGTCAACCAAATACAGATAGTTTTGACACACTAACCAATTACGATAGTTGACATCTCCATGCACAACCGTTGCTTTTTGGGCTTGAAAAGTTGGAATATTCTTTTTTAAATAAGTCGTCACGAGGTGGATGAATTGATTTTGCGCCACCGATATTGGCAAATCTTCCGAAAATTCTTTGACCATTTTTTCTGGGGTCATGATTTGGCCGCCGATTTTGCTTAACATTTGCGCCAATGTTTTGGAGTGGTGCAAATGATACAATACATCGATCACATCATTGCGTTGACCGATTTCTTCAGGGTCTAAGACGCGTCCATCCAACCATTCTTGTGCCGATAGTGTGTCACCGTTGCCCGTCCGTTTCGTCCATACGAGCTTCGGCGTAATGCCCTCTTTAGAGAGTGCTGCTAGCATCGGAGTCGTATTCCGTTTGATAAAGACTTTATCGTCGTCTTTAAGCCCAATATAGGCTTTTCCGGTGTCGCCTTTGATTGGCCGCATCCGCCAATCTTGATCCAAACGAATATCCATCCTTACTTCTCTCCTTATTTCACAGTAACTCTTATTCTAGCTTCCTAAAGTGTCGCCGTCAAGCGCATATGCGTTCGCTTTTTTTGAGAAAAACAATCTATTTCATGGATTCATTTTTTTGAGGCGATTTGGCAAGTAGATTTTCAAAAATCCTCCGGTAAAAATGAAGTAACCGCCAGCAGTTAATCCCCATTGACTGAGTGATGTCAGCGTAAAGCCACCAATCACCGCAAAAATCAACGCTGCGAAAAATAACAGCAGTGCCAAAACTTTTTTCATCGCAGCAACTTTTTGTTCTGTTTGTACCGGATACAAGTGCGTCAAGACCATATATTGAAACTCATTGGTCAATGGAAGCAACTGAAAGCCGATCAAGTAAATAAACAAACAGCCAATCAGCAAACTAAGCCACGTCTCTTGTACAAAACAAAGAATCAAACTGGCAATCAACGTGAGACGAACATACAGTCCACCGTATTGACTTCCCCGAATCAAGCGTCGCAGATAAAGATAAAGATAGGTGTTCTTGTGGTCTTTAGGTACCCAATTCAAGAGCCAATCCAGATATTTTCTGCGTTTGGCTTGTGCTGTGATTTGCGGTACATCCGTAAACAGATTGATAAAACGATAGATTCGATGCAACCGAGTTTGTTCCACTTGGATCATCTGATCCCACGCCAGCAAATGCTTGGGCGCTTTTAAGAAGAAGACAAACCAAAGGGCTTGTACGACCGCCAATAATAAACCTAACCAAGGCGTGAGCCACAAACTGCAACTGATGGAAGCAATGACTGCCAACAGCCAGATCAGCCGTTGACGCTTGCTTTGGGCGGTCGTATCTTGATACAACCGCAGCCGCTGGATCGTTAAATCACTGATTTTCAACAACCACATCAGGAGAACATATAGAGGAAAGGAAGAGAAAGGCATGTCAACAGAAACCACCACCAATGGCATCGAAGCCCCGACGATCAGAAAAAGCACACCAAAAGGCAGCCACATAGAGTAGCGCACAGCCCGGTTCAGATAAGCAGCCATTTGACTTTCTTTCGCTAATAAAAAAATCAAGTCCGCTGGTTTCGTTAATGTGGCTAGACGACCAAAGGACAAAGCACTTATCCACAACAATAAAACGATCCAGCCACCGATCCTAAACGGTTGAGGCAATGTTTTTAACAGTTCAGAATAATACAACCCCAATCCACCAACTAAAAACGTACAAATCAAAGCAAAATGATCATTGAACACATAGCGTAAATAACGCATCATATGTTTTTGGTGGCGCTGCAATCGTTGAGAAAAGAAATCAGTCATAGTTATTGCTCCTTTGTCAACGCTAGGTACAGATCATCCAGTGATGCGTCAGGTGTTTTAAATTCCGCTTGTAATTGCGCCAATGTGCCTTGGGCACGAATCTCGCCATTATGCAGCAAAATGAATTTATCACAATATTTTTCTGCGGTAGCTAAAATATGGGTTGACATCAAAATCGCCGCACCAGACTGTTTCATTTCATTCATCAACTCTAATAAAGCATTGATCGCCAATGGGTCTAACCCCAAAAAGGGCTCGTCAATGATATAGACACTTGGTTCAATCAAAAAAGCACAAAGAACCATCACCTTTTGCTTCATCCCTTTAGAAAAATTGGCTGGGAACCAATCCAGTTTGTTTTCCAATCGAAATGTTTTGAGTAACCGTTCCGCTCGGGACATTGCTTCTTCTTGAGGCAATCCATAGGCCATAGCTGTGATTTCAATGTGTTCTCGCAACGTAAGTTCTTCATATAAAGAAGGGGTTTCTGGGATATACCCGATTTTTTTGCGGTAGGCCTCAGGATTTTCTTTTAACGTCAATCCATCAATGATGATCTTGCCGCTATGGGGTTGCAAAAGACCGATGATCTCTTTGATCGTGGTACTTTTTCCTGCACCATTTAGTCCAATCAATCCGACCAATTCACCATTTTCGATCGTAAAATCGATATTTTTCAATACTGGCAGCTGATGATAGCCGCCCGTCACATTTTCTACTTGTAGTGTCATTCTTTTCTCCTCCGTTTTGCCAATTATACCATGCCTTGGCGTATGCAACAGTAGTCCATCAACTAATCAAAGCGGTTGGTGACTTGCAAACTATAGTCTTCTTCTCCAACAGATAGCGTTTCTACTGCCAAGTCTTGACTGCCAAAACGATCTTGCCAAGTCTGAGATTCTGCAGTCGGATAGACCACGATCTGAATGGCCCCCGCTGCTAAACGTGTAGTGAACGCTTGAACAGCCGCTGGTTCATCATAGGAGACAAAATTGATCGTCAGCGTGTCTTCATCGATATCCTGCGCCTTCGCCCACTGGCTGACCACAGTTGTCAGTCCATTTTGCGTATCTTGATCCAATGCGCTTTCTGAAACAACGGCGGCTGTGACAAACTCCTCTTTCGGTCTGGTCACTGAATAAATCAGCGAGCCGCCGACAGCGATGATCACGATGCCTGCAATCAGCCATTCTTTGTAGGCATACGCCAGGTAGCGTGCTTTTTCGGGAAAGGTTTTCTTTTGTTGCAGCGTTTTTTTTATAATTGGTTTCATATAATCCTACTTTCCGATTCATTAAGATTAAGTCTAGGGTTGTCAGAATTGAAATGCAAGCGTTTCTTGAGAAGTTTTATTATTTTTTCAAATCAAACTTTGTTGTTCTTTGATAGAGCAGTTTTGCCATTGTGATTTATGAATGAAATCTGACGAAATGCAAGCAAATATGGTAAAGTAAGATGAATAGATAAAGGAGGTTCTTGCAATGGACAATTGTATTTTTTGTAAAATCAGTCAAAAGGAGATTCCTAGTCATACAGTATATGAAGATGATGTCGTTTATGCTTTTTTGGATATTTCTCAAGTCACACCCGGCCACACCCTTGTGATCCCCAAAAAACATGTCATGGACATCTTTGACTTTGATGATGCGTTAGCAGCGGATGTGTTTTCCCGTATCCCGAAAATCGCTCAAGCCATCGAAGACGCGTTTCCTGAGATCGAGGGGTTGAATATCGTCAATAATAATAAAGCCTTGGCCTATCAATCTGTCTTTCATTCCCATATCCACTTGATTCCTCGGTATAGCAAAGAAGACGATTTCTCAATGCATTTCGGCGACCATACAGCAGACTATACGACTGAAAAATTAGCAGATATCGCAGATAAAATCAGAAAGCAGGTGCGTTAGATGATTGGTCAATTCATTAAAGGCTTGTTCTTCGGTTCATTAGCCGGCGGTTTAGGTGGGCTTTTGTTTGCACCTAAAAGCGGGCAAGAAACCCGCGAACAGATGATTCGTTATTTGGATGAAACCACGGAAGCAACCCTTGAATTCAATGATAGTGTCAAACATTTAAAAGATGCTGTGATGGTCACCCGCAAAACCATAGACGAAACGATCCCAGTAGTGACAGAATCTTTCACAAAGGATCTAGAATCGTTTAAATTCCAAGCCCAACCACGGATCGAGCGGATCAAAACCCAGCTTGAGCAACTCAATCAGCATGTCACAACGATCCAAGCTAAAACCGCCGATGAAGAGTAGTCTCCTAAGAAACATTGTAGTTTTTATGAATTTTGTTTGAAACATCTACGGTTTTCTTTCCAACCTTTTATAGAAGTGGTATAGTAGGATTTGTGATTATTTAGAATTTTGACGAAATAGGAGTGCTTACTAGAATGAAGAAAAAATTGATTTTAGCCGCTGTCAGTGCAATGAGCCTTTTTGCATTAGCTGCTTGTGGCAGTTCCAGTGAAGAAATTGCAACAATGAAAGGTGGTACGATCACCGTTCAAGATTTTTACGATGAAGCAAAAACAGATTCAACGAACCAAAGTTTGATTCGTCAATTGATCGTCTTAAAAGTATTCGATGAAAAATATGGCGACAAAGTGACCGATGATATGGTCGATGAACAATTCAATACGACTGCTGATCAATATGGCGGCAGTGATACCTTTGAATCCGCATTAGAATCTGCTGGTTACACAACTAAAACCTACCGTGAACAAATTAGACAACAATTGTCTTTACAAGAAGGTTTGAAAGCCAACATGGATATCACGGATGACGAATTGAAAACTGCTTGGGATTCTTTCCATCCTGAAGTAGAAGCACAAATCATCAAAGTAGCAAGTGAAGATGATGCAAATGATGTTTTAGATGAAGTGAATAAAGATGACGCTGACTTTGGTGAGATTGCAAAAGATAAATCAACTGACACAGCAACTGCTGAAGATGGCGGGACGATCAAATTTGATTCTACTTCAACAGATGTACCGACTGAAGTACAAACAGCTGCTTTTGCTTTAAAAGATGGCGAAATCTCAGATGTCATTTCAGCAACGGATACATCAACTTATACAACAAGCTACTATGTTGTCAAAATGGTGAAAAACCAAGATAAAGGCAATGACATGGACAAATTCAATGATGAATTGACTGAAATCGCTCAAAACACATTGTTAAATGATTCCACATTTGTTGCTTCAACGATTGGTACAGAATTACAAGCTGCCAATGTCAAAATGAAAGATTCTGATCTTGCTGATCTGCTTTCTGATTACATCACAGCTGCCGATACAGAAGATTCTACAACTGACTCTTCCGCAACTGATGCTACAGACTCTTCTGAAACTGATAGTACAGACAGTGACGCAGCAACTGATTCAACTGATGATTCAACTGCAACTAGCGAAAGTGCAACTGATTCTTCTGCTGAATAGTTATCCCTTTATAATTATAAAAAAGTACAGCCACTCTGAAGTGGTTGTACTTTTTTTGTGTTCGATCGTTTCACATTAATATTGGCCTAAACACGCACTGCAAAAAATGTGATTTTCAAATCAAAACTTTTAATTAATTGCTTTTTTTACTCATGTTTGATGTTACTTTTTCATCGATACGCAAGAAAGGCAGATAGATGAACACACTGACTGCAATAATCGCGATCTGCAATGCTGCGGCACGCCAGTCGCCTCCTGTAGCTAAAAATCCGGAGATCACAGGTGGCGTAGTCCAAGGAATCTGAACTACGACATGGTTAATCAAACCAACAGCGGTGGCAAAATAGGCAACAGTTAAAGAAAAAATTGGTGCCAATACAAAAGGAATAATCAAGCTAATATTGAATACAATCGGCAATCCAAAAATGATCGGTTCACTAATATTAAATATCGCAGGTGTTACGGAAAGTTTCGCAAAATCTTTGTAATCTTTTCGACGACTAAAGATAAATATAGCAATCAGCAAAGCAATCGTATTTCCCGAGCCACCCATCACTGCAAAAGTGTCTTTAAACGCCATATTGATAATATGTGGTATTTCCTCTTTGTTGGCATAAGCTGCCATATTTTCTTGCATATTTTGTAATAAAAACGGATCTAATAGTGAGCCAGAAATAACCGCTTGATGAATGCCAAAGCCAAAAAATAAATTGGCAATCGATGTGATGAGTAAGAATCCTGGCAACCCTGTCGTCACTTTACTCAAAGGCCCTGTGATTACAGTAGTAATGACCGTATTAACGTCCATATGAAATAGTTGATTGATTGCAAAAGAACCAATGGCAAAAGTAGTGACTGTTATCATAATGGGTATCAACACATTGAATGATTTCAACACTGCTGGTGGGATGTTACCCGATAACTGAATCTGCAGTTTTTGGTTATTTGAAAGTTTGATAAATAATTCTGTAGCTGCTAGTCCAACAAAAATCCCCACAAACATACCTGAAGCACCGGTATGTGTAACGGGTATTACCCCGCTAACTTCAAAAGCTTGTTGACTTCCCTCAGGTGTAAAGAATGTCATCATAGGTGTTAATACAACAAATGTTGAAATAGCTACTAATACCGCAGCGATTTGATTGGTATAATTTCTACTGACGCACATATGATATGATACCGCTGCCACAACTAGCAATGTCGTGATACTCAATGTCCCATTGCTTATTGATGTTCCTATTTCTTGAATTGTTGTTAACGTTGCCGGATCAATGATTTTCCCCATAAAACCTGTGGGTTCTAAAATCACATAATTAATCAATGTGACAAACCCCGCCAACATCATAAATGGCATAAAAGTTGCAAATGCATCACGCAGTGTACGCAAATGTATTTGATTCCCCAACTTCGTCGCAATGATACCAAATTTTTCAAAAATAGCATCTTTTTTACTCATAATACAATCCATCTCCCTCTATTTCGCTGTAAGCGATTGCTTATGACATGATAATACATCAGCTTTTCAACAAAGTAAATACCTTTATATAAAATTATATACCTTTGTATAAATAAAAAATAAAAACCAACTTCTACGTTGGTTTTTATTTCTCTACAAATACTGCTTCAAAAATAAAATCTTGATATAAATGGCGAGACAATGAGTATTCAAATGGCAAACCAGAAGATAATGAAACCACTTTGTCTACTTCAATCATAAAAGAACCTGGATCAATGGATAAAACTTCTGCATCAAATGTACTCGCAACATCGCCTTTGATCCAAATATGGGAAGATTTAATTTCTAATCCTAATTCATCTGTGATATACCTATAAACTGAGCGTTCCAAATGCTTCGGCTCCAATCCGGGAATAACTGAAAGAGGCATAAAGGTTTGTTCGATTGAGTAGGGATCACCGTCAATAAAGCGACTTCGAATAATATTATAGACATATTCATTTGGATTGATTCCCAGAATGGTAGCGACTTCATTTTTTGGTAGTTCAATGGAAAATGTATGTATCTTCGACGTAACATGCTCTTCTCCTACCAAGTCAAACAGTCCTTCATTCGGACCAAATACTTTTGAATTATCGATTGGTGTGCGCAATACTTCAGTACCATAACCACTTCTTGTACGCAGGAGTCCTTCTGATACGAGCATATCGATCCCCTTTTTGACCGTTAATTTACTTGTATGATAATTTTTCGCTAAAATATCACCTGGTGGTAGTTTCTCACCTATCGGATATGTACCTTTAGCAATTTTTTTCTTGATATCTGTATAGACTTCCATATATTTGGGCTGTTTCTTCATTTCAAAACTTCCTTTCACCAAACAATCATAACCCTACTTTATCATAAAGACATCAGTTTATGCTACTAAAAATATACACCATAAAAAAAGATATATATTTTTGCATAAAAGTATTTACTTTAAAGTGAAAGCGGTGTTAAAATAATGTCATTGAGTGGAGGGAAAAGATATGACAAAAAAACAATTAGTCTTTCCAAAAGATTTTTGGTGGGGATCTGCTTGGTCTGCTGAACAAGCTGAGGGACGAGGTGAAACCGGAAAAGCAGAAACCGTATGGGAACGATGGTTTCACGAACAGCCCAATCGGTTTTATAAAAGAATCGGTCCTGATACGACTACCGATCACATTCATCGCTATCATGAAGATATTCAACTAATGAAACAAACCGGGCACAATTCATTCCGTGTTTCAATTTCATGGGCGCGGATGTTTCCAAATGATGGCGTTGGAGAACCAAATAAAAAAGCCATCGCATTCTACCGTGATTTATTTACTGAGATGAACAATAATGGTATCAAAGTATTCGCAAATCTCTATCATTTTGATATGCCCGCGAAACTACAAGACCAAGGTGGCTGGGAATCCAGAGAAGTTGTAGACGCCTATGTTCACTTTGCGGATACTTGCTTTCAATATTTTGGTGACTTAGTGTACCATTGGTTCACATTCAATGAGCCTTTAGGTCCAATCTTAGGTTCTTATTTGGAAGATTTTCATTATCCTAATATGATTGATTTCAAAAGAGGTGCACAAGCAGCATTCTTTACAATTCTGGCTCATGCAAAAGCAATAGAAGCATTCAAAAAATATGATTTGACAAGCAAAATAGGTGTAATTCTTAATCTGAGTCCAACTTTTCCTAGAAGTCAAAATTCAGCGGATGTTCGCGCTGCAGAAATTGCAGATTTATTCTATACTCGAAGTTTCTTAGATCCAATGGTTAAAGGCGTATTTCCCGAAAAATTGATTACTCTTTTAAAATCATATGAACAAATGCCGGCTGACTACCAAGAGTCAGATTTAGCTACTATCAAAGAGAATACAGCACAAATCTTAGGTCTGAATTATTACGAACCTCGCCGAGTTAAAGCACGCTTAACTGCCATCAACCCTGATGGACCTTTCCTACCTGACTGGTTTTTCGAGCATCATATTATGCCTGGAAGACGAATGAATGAATACCGTGGTTGGGAAATTTATGAAAAAGGGATGTATGATTTGTGTCTTGATATAAAGAACAATTATGGCAATATCGAAGCTTTTATCTCAGAAAACGGTATGGGGGTAGCAGATGAAGAAAGGTTTATGGACGAAACCGGACAAGTGATCGATGATTATCGGATTTCCTTCATCCAAGATCACTTAGCATATCTTTGGCAAGCAATCCAAGATGGCTGCAACATTAAAGGGTATCATTTGTGGACATTTATTGATTGTTGGTCCTGGATAAATTCATACAAAAATCGTTACGGTCTTGTATCATTAGACTTAGAGACACAAACAAGAACCATCAAAAAAAGCGGCTATTTCTATAAAACATTGAGTGAGGAAAATGGCTTTCTTTATGACACTGATTTACTCATTCGATAATATTGGCAACACAAATTAAAGAAGGCAAAGTCCGTTCCAGTATCTTTAGAACGAACTTTGCCTTCTTTTTTACTGTCGCATATCAAGACGCATCAATACATGGTTGGGCCGGAAATTTTCTGCTGAATGGTAGGTCAGTTTTCCGGCTGTAATCGTGTATAAATTATACCCATATCGTTCTTCAAAGCGGACGATGCCGTTCCCTTCGTCTTCTCCGACAAACGACATACTTGCAACCGTAAAATAGGGTATCCCTCTAACTGTACCTGTATAAGCATGATGTGTATGTCCACATAATATCGCACAAATATCTTTGTTTCCTAATAAATCGAGCAAACGATTTGCACCTGGCCAAGCTGATGTACTAGCTTGCCCTTTAAGAAGATGATGATGGGTCACAAAAAGAACCGGTTTTCCATCCTCTTCCCCTAAGATCTCTTTTAACCATAAAAATTGCCTTTCATCTACAACACCATCCGCAAAGCCATGACAAGAATTATCGAAGCAAATGATCCGAAATTCCCCTGCATCAAACACTTGATTGTATGGCGATGACTCACTTGCCGATTGACACCAGCCTTGTCTAAAATTGGCCTTGATATCATGATTCCCCAACGTAACAAGTATTGGGATCTCGCCTAGCATATCTCGAAGATTTTGCTTGAGATAAGCGTAATCTTCTGGAGAACCATCTTCAGTTAAGTCTCCACTAACAATGAGCAAATCTATTGTGTTTTTTTCTTTCGCACGTTCGATACAAGTGGTCAATGGAATCATCGGGCTTTGCATCCGGCCAAGCATCCCTTGATAGCCTTCGGTTTGAGCTGCATACTGCTGACGATAATGGATGTCTGAAACGTGTAATATATTCATACGATCATCTCAATTTCTTTCTAATGATACCGGTCAATTGATCCAGTAAAAAAACGGTGACGACAACACCCAGCAAGATGATGCTCACCTTGCTCCACGTGCGTGTTTGAATGGCAAAAATCAAAGGCGCCCCGATACCGCCGGCACCTACTAATCCCAAGGTCGCTGCACTTCGCACTGCGATCTCAAAGTGATTCAGAGCAAAGGAACTATAGATTGGTGCGAGATAAGGTACCCGAACAAAAAACATGGTTTGCCAAAAATTGGCCCCTACTGCTTGTGCTTCCTCTATCGAATGATCGTTCATCGCTTCCATCTCCTCAGTGAAAAGTTTACCCAACATACCGATTTGATGAACACCAATCGCCATGACACCTGCAAAAGGTCCTGGGCCTACAACCTTCACGAAAATAATGGCATACACCAACTCTGGAAAGGCACGCAACACATTGCAGATCATTTTACCCATTTTAGCGACCCACGGGGCACTTTGCCAAAGATTGGCCGCGCTGATCAACGTGATGGGTATCGCCAAAACTGCAGCAATCATCGTACCCAAGCAAGCAATCGCCAATGTCAGTAGTAACAAACTAAACAAATCTTCTCCGCTGCCATCATAAAAGAATGACCAGTCTGGCTTGCTCAAGCCTCTGATCACTTCCTGCCCCATGGTAAGCGAAAAAGTACTTAGGCTAGAGTAATCTAATGTCAACAACGCAAGCAGAACGAACGCCATAAAAATACTGCACCAGACCCATGTCATTTTTTTTATATCTTTCACCATCATAGAAACGCCCTCCTGACTCGTTCACTGCAAAAATCGACTACAGCAACCGTCATTAAAATCAGTATAATGATGATCGACACCCGTTCGTAATTCATTAATGCCAGTGATGCATTCAAAATCACACCAATCCCTCCAGCACCTACATATCCCAGAACGGTTGAAGCCCGTACATTCACTTCAAAAGCATAAAAAGTGTAGCTGGCAAATTGTCCCATCACTTGCGGCAAAATCGCGTAAATAGTGATTTGCCATTTGTTGGCGCCTACTGCAGCAGCTGCTTCAATCGGCGCCTGATCGATCGTTTCGATTGCTTGAAACATCAATTGAGAGACCATTCCAAATGTGAAGACTGCGATGGTCAAGACCCCAGTCGCTTCTCCTATCCCTACGATGGCAACGAATAAAGCCGCCAGCAATAAATTCGGCACTGTCCGTATCAACCCTAAAATGAAGCGAATCACTATAGAAAGCCAACGATTTTCGGTGACCACGGTTGTTGCCAATAAACTAAAGGGCAATGCCATTGCTACACCAATGATGGTACCGAGAAAGGACATTTGCAACGTCTTCAGCAAAGGAAGGAGCAGCTTAGGTATATAGCGTACATCTGGATGTAAAAACCGCGCAAAAAATGCCGTCATTTGATTGCTGTTTGTCCAAATTTTGGTAAAATCAGCACCCGTGATCCAAACACTACTTTGAAAGCACAACAATAAAAAGATCAGAAGCAAGAGATGCTTATATAGATGAAAGTGAACTGTATCTCTTAGCTTCAAAGATCTCCCCCACTTTCTTCAAAAATAGCTTTGCCATATATTTGTTCCAAACGTTCATCTGTCAAAACTTCCGGCGAACCATCAAAAACAATTTTTCCAGCTTTCAAGGCAATCACTCTGGTTACATAGGTTCTGGCCAATGGTACAGAATGCAGATTGATCACGATCGTTTTTGCCATAGTTTGATTGATCTGCTGCAAGTCGTGCATGACTTTTTCAGTTGTGATGGGGTCAAGGGAAGCCACGGGCTCGTCGGCCAAAATAATAGGGGCTTGCTGTACTAAAGCCCGGGCAATCAATACCCGTTGCTGTTGACCACCACTAAGCTGATCACTGCGGGTTTGCAGTTTATCTGACAGGCCGACAGATGCCAAGGCGGTCTGCGTCTGTTGATAATCTTCCTTTGTAAAAAGGCCTAAAATACTTCTCCATGTGCTGTAGTAGCCTAATCTGCCGGATAAGACATTTTTCTGCACAGTACTGCGTTTGACCAAATTGAACTGCTGCGATATCAAGCCAATCTGTCGTCGAATCAACCGCAACTCGTTCTTATTTGCTTTAGTCACTGATTGTTCATTGACCCGAATATCCCCTTCTGTAATTGGGACTAGTTTGTTGATTGATCGAAGCAGTGTGCTTTTACCGGCGCCGCTTAGACCAATGATTGCTACGAATTCCCCTTGTCCGATCGTCAAATTGATGTCTGTTAATCCTTGTACGCCATTTGGATAGGTTTTTGATACATGATCAAATGTTATCATCTTTATTCTCCATCTATGTAAAGGCAGACCCCAAAAGAGGGACTACCTTATGATTTTATTCTGCAGCCTTTTTGGTATAGTCACGAATGGTATCATACGCTGAATCAGCCGCTTCTTCATAGCCTTGATGTCCCCACAATGCCATTGCTTCAGCACCTTCTTCATCATCTGCCATATGCAGAAAAACTTCTTTGATTTCAGATTTCAACGCATCATCCATTGTTGGCTGAACAGCGATGGCATCATTTGGGATGTCCCCTTCAGTCAAATACAATACTTTCAATTCAGAAAACAGATCATTGTCGGCAAAACTTGACGCAAATACATTGCGGGCTCCTTCAAAAACAAATGCGGCATCCATTTGCCCGTTAAGGACGGCTGTGATCTCGCTAGGAATGTCATTGACTGTCGTTAACGTCGCTTCTGTTGTTGGATCGATTCCTGCATCTTTCATTTCTGCGACTGGATAAATATACCCACTTGCTGAGTTTGGACTCAATGTGGCTATTTTTTTCCCTTTCAAATCTGTCAGTTCATTTAGGCCGCTATCCGCACGAACCAAAATTTCACCTTTGAAGGTATTGGTTTTCTCTCCTTCGATCGGTAATCCAGTTTCTTGATCATATTCGCCTAATTGAGAAGTCAAAATCGCTTCAGCTGCGTCCATATCTTTGGCTTGCACATAGGCTGCAGGCGGCATGATACCTAGATCCACTTGTCCCGATGCCATCGCTTCAACGATCGTTGAATAATCTGTAGCTAACGTCACCTCGACATCACGGTCTAATTGTTTAGATAAATATTCAGCAAATGGCTTGGCTTTGGCTTCCATCGTGCCATCATTGTTGGTAGGTACAAACTGAACCACCAATTTATCCATTTCAGCACTTTGATCACTGCTCCCACTACTGCAGCCAGTCAATAGCAAAGCCAAACTCATTGCCACAATCCCTTTGGTCATCTTTTTAATAAGCATCATTTTTTCCTCCTAATGGTTTACCCTGCGTTACCTGTAAATCATAGCAATTTTTTATATAAAATGAAGTGACATATGTCCTATTTTACCTTATTTTTACATACAATTTACATATTTTTTTTTTTATCGTTCGTGTTGAGTCTATGGAAATTCTACGTTATACTTAGAGAAATCATGTGGGAGGCGCATTTGATGAAAATCATTCATGATAGTCAACGCTTAGCAGAATACATTGACACCTTTGACCTGCAGGGGTACATGGATAGTGATCTGCTGTCGATGGCTTCTCTGCAAAAATTTGATAAAGAAGAACATTTGATCTATGCAGAAACCCCATCAGACTACCTTTATTTTTTAGTTGAAGGGACAGTGATGGTTTACTCTTTTTCCTCCGACACCCAAACGATCTGTATAGATTATGCGCAACCAGCATCCCCATTGGGTGAAGCGTCTTCGCTTTGGGAGTTGATTCCAAAAAGTAGTGTCAAAGCTGCTTCTACCTGTATATGTGTCTGTGTTCCACTCAACCGGTATCGCACCACATTACAGCAAGATGTTCGGTTTTTGCAAACAGTGTGTCAATTGCTTAGTTATCGCTTAAATGCCGGTATCAACTTGGCAAACGCCTTGAACACACCAGTAGAAGCCCGATTGGCAAAATTTATGTTGGCAAATCAAGAAAATGAGCGCTTTTCTTTCCAACTGACTACTTGCGCGGCTATTCTAAATGTCAGTTATCGCCATCTTTTACGAACCATCAATAACTTTCGCGAAGAGAAATGGATCGAGCGCGACAAAAAAGGTTATATCTTATCTGATATAGCTGCACTAGAATCTTTAGCAGAAAATCTTAGTTAACCAAAAATGACATTATAAATAGCGAGAAAAAACAGCGAGAAACACCTCTTCTAGGGGTGCTTCTCGCTGTTTTAGTGTCTTTCTATTTTTTCAGCAAATCGACAAAAATCTCTGATAGCGCTCGCTCCTCATTAAAGGGGCGCACGTAATGATAGTCGGTTCCGCCGGATGCCAAAAAATATCCTTTGTTTTCTTGTTCCAATTCTTCGATCGTTTCTAAACAATCCGCCACAAATCCTGGTGCAACGATCAAGATTTTTTTGATTCCTTGTCCAGGTAAAGTCTTTAATGTCGCGTCTGTCGCTGGAGTGAGCCATTCATTGGGACCAAATTTAGATTGGAACGTTTGAAAGTGCGGCACATCTATTCCCATTTTTTCCATGATCAAACGTGTGGTGGCTGTACACTCTTCAGGATATCGATCGCCATCTTTCACATAGGATGCCGGAATACCATGATAAGAAAACACTACTGCATCCACTGTATGTGCAGCCAATGCCTGCTTGATCTTGTCAGCATAATAAGCAATATATCCAGGATGATCATAAAACGAGCGGATAAAACGAAGATCGATGATGTTGTCAGAACGACGAAAGAAACCCATGACGTCGTCAAAAACGGAGCCTACCGTTGTTCCCGAATATTGCGGGTATAACGGAATGACCGTTAGATCAGTCACACCACCAGCCAACATCTCCTCGATGGCATCTGGGATCGCAGGTGAACTATAAGACATAGCGATACCGACTTTCGTATCTGGTAATAACTGCTGTAGATTTGCCTCTTGCGCACGTGCATATTTCAGCAAAGGAGAAACACCATCTTCAAAAATTTGTGCATACAAAGCCGCTGATTTTTTTGGTCGTGTCGTTAAAATAAAGCTATTCAAAATCGGTTGCCAAATAACACTTGGCATTTTGATAATACGTTTATCTGATAAAAAAGGTTTCAAATATTTTTTTACATCTTGCGGATCAGGACTATCTGGTGTCCCTAAATTGATCAATAATACCCCGCGCTTCTTTTCCACGGATCCATCTCCTTTAGTCATACTGCACAAAGCTTTATTATAACGAACATTCGCTCCTGAAGCTTACGATATGCTTGTGAAGTAAAAGGGACGCTGATTTTTGACGCAGTCGGATGCTTCAGGATTGGATGCCCCGTTTTAACCAACTGACTTTATAATCAAAGTCTTGGAGCAGTGTTTCCGCCGTCCATTCATTGGCATAGGCATCCGTCAAGCTGTCGATCACCAATTTCATAGAAAAATACAAAAAACTCATAGCTTCTGCTTCCCCTTTGATATTGAAATGATTGGCGGTCAAAATTTTTTGCCACGCCTCTGCGCCATGCGGATCTTCACTTCGATAAGAAAACAAATAACTATTTTGAGTCAACAGCTGTAATTCTTTATACCCATCAGAAGCAGGATCGTATGCCAATGCCTCAGTCAAAAAAACAGCCAATCCTGCAAAAAAATCATCATGATGTCGGGCAATCTGCTGCAAAATCCGACCATGGATTTTATTGGCAGCATCTTTGATCAGATAATCATACGCATCATTTAAATCCTCAAAATATTTATAAAAGATGCCTCTAGACATTTGCAGATCATGAACGATCTCACTGACTTTCACTTGGCTCAAAGGTTGTTTAGCAAAAATGTGCAATAACACCCCGCGCACAAACGCTTTTTTTTCTGCAGGCAAATGATTGAAGGTCGCTTTCGGCATACAATTGCCCTCCTCTTTCGTTTTTTTAAATTATAGCATAAAAAAAGCAAACAAAAACGGTGACAAAATGTCACCGAGGGTGTATGATATTTTTCGAAAGGGGAAATGCATTATGTATTTAGCGTGGAAAGAAATCCGCTATGCCAAGTTACGGTATAGCTTGATCATTGGCATCATGCTCTTAGTCGCTTATGTTGTCTTCATGTTGTCAGGGCTCGCTAACGGGTTGTCAGATGGTCACAAAAAAGCAGTCAGTGATTGGGGGGCTTCTTCGATCATTCTGTCAGAAGATAGCAACAAAGTAGCCAGCGCCTCTATCCTCACACAAGGAGATCTCGATCGGATAAGCGCGAAAGAAAAAGCAGCTGTCGGCCTGACTGCTTCTGCGATCGCCCATGCAGGCACGGATGAAAAAACCAACCTTTCTGTTTTTGGTGCAGCAGCAGATAGTTTTGTTGTCCCAAAGGTCATTGATGGCCGGCTATATCAAGCAACAAACGAAGTGATCGTTTCTGAGAATTTATTGGATGATGATTATCAGCTGGGGGATCAAATCACTTTAGGCAGTGACGACACGACCTTCACGATCGTTGGTGTCACTAAAGCTACGACATATAGTGTGGTTCCAGTGCTCTACCTTGATCTAGATGCCTATACGCAGCTAAAATATGGCCAGCAAGCCTATACTGACGATAGCCAGAAACCGATCACTCTGATTGCCACAAAATCAGCAGCTTCCGCAGTTTCTTTGGACAATAAAGATGAAACAACCAAATTAACGACGTTGTCCATGGATGACTTCATTCAAAATCTACCTGGGTATGCTGCAGAAAAACTCACACTGAATGCCATGGTTTACTTCTTATTTATTGTTGTAGCAGCAGTTGTTGGTATCTTTTTATATGTGATGACTTTGCAAAAAACCAGTCTCTTTGGGATACTAAAAGCCCAAGGGGTAGCAACAAGCTATTTGGTCCGTTCAATTGTCGGTCAATCTTTGATCGTGAGTATTGTCGGTGTCGCTTTGGCTTATCTTTTGAGTTTTTTGACAAGCCTTGTATTACCCGCAGCGATGCCCTTCACAGTTGATTTGATCCAATGGTCATTGTATGGTGTGATTTTGATCGTCGTTTCTATGGTCGGCGGACTATTCTCCATTCGTACCGTGACCAAAGTTGATCCCATTACCGCGATAGGAGGCGAATAAGATGGCAACAGTCTTATCTATGGAAGGCATCATCAAACGATTTGGCAGTGGCCACACAGAAGTCACTGCCTTGAAAGGCATCGATTTTAACGTAGCAGCGGGTGAATTTATCAGTATCATCGGCCCTTCTGGATCAGGAAAAAGCACCTTTTTAACGATTGCCGGTGGCTTACAAACCCCTACAGAAGGGACGATCACGATTGGCACTCGTCCCTTTACTCACTTAACAGGAAAAGAACGTGCCAAAGCCCGTTTCGACGAAATTGGCTTTATCTTGCAAAGCGCAAATTTAGTTCCCTTTTTAACTGTTCAAGAACAATTTACCCTCGTTGACAAGTTGAACAAGCGACATGAAGAAGCCAAAGCAGAAGAACTGTTGCAATCACTAGACATATTTGATTTGAAAGACAAGTTTCCCAAAGAACTTTCTGGTGGTGAACGCCAACGCGTGGCAATTGCCCGCGCATTGTTCAATGATCCTGCCATCATCTTAGCTGATGAGCCGACCGCCAGTTTAGACTCTGATCATGCCTTTGAAGTTGTTCAGTTATTGGCCAAAGAGGCGCATGACAAACAAAAAGCGATCATCATGGTTACACATGATCCGCGGATGACGCAATGGAGCGATCGAACGTATCGGATGAAGGACGGTTTGCTACAGGAAGAAGCTTGATTTTACTTTCCATTCTCTCAAGGAAAATGACCACAAACAGCGGAAGAATCCCCGCTGCTTGTGGTCATTTCGTTTATTTATTTCACGATTGCCAAGAAATCTTCGCCTTGCAAGACATCGCTTTGATTCATATCCAGCACATCTAAATAATTTGGTGTGTTGGTGACAACGATAGGGGTAACCGTTGAGAAGCCCGCATTTTTGATTACATCTAAATCAAATTTGACCAGCAAGTCTCCGCGTTTGACTTGATCATCTTGTTTAACGAAGGTTTCAAAGCCTTTGCCCTCTAATTCAACTGTATCCATCCCAATATGCATTAAAATCTCTGCACCTTCTGTTGTCGTTAAGCCAACAGCATGACCGGTAGGAAATAGTGTCGTGATCGTGCCGTCTGCCGGGGCATACAATGCACCAACAACAGGTTCGATCGCGATCCCTTTTCCTAATGCACCTGAAGAGAAAACTTGATCTTTAACTTCAGATAACGGAAGAATTTTGCCTTCTAACGGACTGCTCAAAATGATTCGTTCCGTACCACTAATAGTCACTGGCGCTGCTGGTCCATTCGTTTCTTTAGCAGCTGCTGTGTCGGGTTTGTCTTCAAAACGCAAGACGAAGGTCAAGACAAAGGCGGCAACAAAGGCAATTGCCGTACCAATCGATGCTGCAATCAACCCACTAAGATCTTTGGTATCTTGAGGGATAAATGAAGGTAAGCTCAGGACACTCACTAAACCAAAAGTAAAGTTTTCAACATGACTAAACCCTATAAATGCGCCGCCGATTGCACCACTGATACAAGCAGCGATAAATGGTTTTTTCAATGGTAATGTGACCCCATAAACAGTCGGTTCGGTAATCCCGAAGAATGCTGTGATCGTTGACGACAAAGCTAAACCTTTTAACTTTACATTTTTTGTGATAAAGAAGACTGCCAATGCGGCACCACCTTGAGCGACAACGGCTGGCAACAACATAGGAACCATCGTATCGACACCATTTTGACTTAGATTCAACAACATAATCGGTACAAAGCCCCAATGCATACCGAACATCACGAATACTTGCCATAATCCACCCATAACTGCGCCAGCGACAAGCGGACTAAAGTCATAAATACTGCCATAAGCGCTTCCTAGCAGATTCCCAAGAATCGTTCCTAATGGGCCAACAACAATAAATGTCAATGGTGCCATAATCAGAAATACCGCTAACGGCACACAAATGATTTGCAAGAAACTCGGAATAACTTTTTTAAAGAAACGTTCGACATAACTTTGTAGAAAGACTGCCAAAATGATTGGAATGACCGATGACGTATAGGCACTTGCCCCGATGATCACTGGGATCCCAAAAAAGTGCAGCGTTTGGCCAGCTAATGCCGTGATGCTGGGATGAACCAATGCCATGCCCAAAGAAACAGCTAAGAATTCATTGGTTTTAAACTTTTTAGCCGCTGTAAAGGCCAACATTACAGGTAAATAAGTGAACAACCCATCTGCAATGGCATATAAAACTGTATACACGCCAGATTCGGCTGTCATCCAATTCAAGGTCAGCGCCAAAGTCAAGAACCCTTTCAAGACCCCTGCACCAGCCATCGCACCTAAAAACGGTGTAAAAATGGACGAAATAATGTCGATCAATTGATTGAAGATATTCCCTTTTTCACCAGTGTTTTCAGCAGTGCCATCGAAATTTGCTACACTATTTAGTTCACGATAGACATCACTGACATGGCTGCCGATCACGACTTGATATTGCCCACCGCTTTGAACCACTTGAATCACATCATCATCTTGATTCAAAGCCGCTGTGTCCGCTTTTTGCTCATCTTTTAGTTTGAATCGTAAGCGGGTGGCGCAATGGACCACACTATTGACATTTTCTTTGCCGCCAACGGCCGTTAAGACACGTTCCGCGATTTCTTTGTTTGTACTCATTTTACAACACTCCTTTTTTTGATATAAAAAAACCCAGATTGAAAAAACGACCATCAGCAAATCAAACCATGCTGACTGTTGTCTTTTCAATCTGGGTCTTGCCTGCCGAACAGTAACAATCCTTGAACGATTGAATGTCTATTACTTTTGATCATTGACCACCCGTTCGATATGGATCGTCAAATAAATCATTTCTGATTCACCAATCGATTTATCGTAGGTCTTGATCAAATACTCATTGATCCGTTGTACCGTTTGAAACGCTTTTGGGTACTTTGATTGCACAAGTGCAAATAAAAACTCATCTTTCTCGCTAGATAGTGCATCACTTAAATACCGCTGTGCGAAATACTGTAGATGCGTGGTGATTCGCTGATAATTCAACGAGTCCGGATTAAAGACACGTCCATAAAAGCGACTAATGATCGCCAACACATCACGAACGATCTCAACAGCTTGCATCGTGGTTTCCATCGTCCCATTGGCTTGCTCGCTATTGACGATATGAAAGGCAATAAACCCTTTCTCAGTATCCGGTAATCTGACCCCAAATACATCCTCGAAATAGTCGATCGCTTTTGTGGCAACACCATATTCCTTAGGATAAAACTTGCGTGTCTCGAACAAGAGCGGATTGGGAATCTCGATGCCTTCTCGTGCGCGAATCAAGGCATAGTGCATATGGTCGGTCAAAGTCAGATAAATATTTTGGGATAATTCAACCCCTAAAATCGTTTCCGCATCGTCAACAATCTGTTTGACAGCTTCGACCTCTTCCACTGGGATATCAGAGAATAATTGTTGAAACTGATTGGCTGTCAATCCATCTTTTAAGACAAACTCTTTTTCCACAAAAGCCGCATCAACTGGGTCGCCCACTTTTTTCTTAAAAGCGATCCCTCGTCCCATATAGATGACTTCCTGACCGGCATCATTGGTCGAGATCACGACATTATTATTCAAAATTTTTCCAATGATCATCGATATCACTCACTCCAAAATAAAAAAACCTAGAATCTCCCCATCAATACACTACGGTCAATTCTGGTTTTGCCTGCCGAACAGTAACAATCCTTGTAACTGAGAGAATAATAACATACTCATTTAACAGATGCAACCCTTTTCAAAAAGGATTTCTTTCAACTGCCATAGCAGTGTTATCCAAGTAGACCAATTCCCTTAAAAAAATAATCTTTTTTATGTATCATTATGTTTTTTAACTAAAAAAGAAACGAGGATTGATCCCCTCGCCTCTACTTTTCTTCATTCCATATACTGACCGATTATTTTAACCCTTGCATCCGACGTGCTTTGATGGCGTTGCCCAGTGTGCCGTATGTAAAGACGGCAATCCCAAACCAGATAAAGGCAAAGGCAGAGAACTGCGCCACTGTATACGTTTCGTGGAACAAAAAGACTGCCAGTAACAGCATGATCGTCGGATTGATATATTGGATAAACCCTAATGAGATATACGAAATACTTTTCGCGGCTTCGGCAAAGAGCAGCAAAGGGATCGCTGTAACGATTCCAGCCCCCGCCAACAAGAGATTGGTTTGTAATGGATAATCCATGAACCCAACACTAGAAAAAGCGAAAATATAAATCAGCGCAAAGGTCAAAATGATGCCAGTCTCGACTGTTAATCCGGTGACAGAACTAACCGGGATACGACGTTTGATCAAGCCATAGGTACTAAAAGAAAAGGCCATGATCAATGAAGCGTACGGCACACTGCCGGTTTGGATCGAAAGCATGATTACCCCGATACTGGCCAATAAACAGGCAATAAGGCCTGAACGACTCAATCGTTCTTTCAAAAACAGCGTGGCTAACAAGACATTGACCAACGGATTGATATAATAACCCAAACTCGCTTGCATCACATGTCCTGCACTTACAGCGAAAATAAACGTAAACCAATTGATCGAAATCAGCACAGAGGCCAATGCGACCAATCCCGCAAAAGCTTTGTTTTTCAACAATAACTTTAGTTCCTGGATAAATTGTGTCCATTTGCCAGATACAAGAATAAATAGAATCATAAAAATAAACGACCATAAAATCCGATAGCACATCGTGGCTAAAGGTGATACCCCAACGATCATTTTCCAGTAAAGGGTGATCAATCCCCACAATACATATGCTGACAACCCATAATAAATCCCTTTATTTTTCATGTATCGATTGATTTTTCTGAGGACCGACAACCACTCGATCAGGAGAAAAATACGCCTCCTCTTTTTATAAGTTACCTTATTATAGCGAAAATTCTGATTTTTCATATCCTTTTCATGAAAAAAGACGAACAAAACAATCGTTTTCTTCGTCTTTTTTTACAGCAGCGCTGCCCTTATTCAATTGGTTCTTCTGCCCCTTCGACCCAGACAGGCGTAGTATCCTGCTTGTCTCGAATCAAAAACAAACCGGTCGCAAACAGCAGCCCTGATGCGATCGTCATCAATAGAAAAGATACATTCATCCCATGGAGCAAAGCCGCAGCCCCGGACAAAGTGGTGCTTTTTTGGGCAACACTATTCATAATGCCAACAAAAAGTGCCGTACCGATCGCACCAGCTACTGTTCGCAAAGAGGTGAGCAACGCTGTCCCGTGGGCAGTCAATTCTGGTGCAATGTTTTTATTGCCCCATGTGACAAAGGGCATCAACAAGCAACCTGTCGCTGCACACCGCAGTATATTCAAACAAACCGCCAGCCAAATACTTGAGTCCATATGAACAAAATACATCCCAATATTACTTAAAACCAGAGAACCGCCACCGAAAATCGTTAACAGACGGATGCCGATTTTATCATAAATACGGCCGGCTATCGGACTAAGCAGGGCCGAAACCAAAGAGCCTGGCAAAATCACCAATCCGGATATCGTCGCCGATTTGCCGAGGATCGATTGTACGTATAACGGCATCAACATCGCTGATCCCATCAAGACTAAATACAGCAAGATACTGCCAAAAACGCTGATTGCATATTCTTTGGTTTTCAGCACTTGTAAATCAAGAAATGGTTGGGTTGATCGAAATTGTCTGAAAACAAACCAAATACCAGCCAGCAAACCAATCCCTAGTGACCCTAAGACAGGTACACTCATAAATCCATAACTGCCAATGTTGCCAAATCCTAATGTCACCCCACCAAAAGCGAAGGCACTCAGCACAAAAGATAATTGATCAAATCGGCTTTTGGCTGTAGGCAAGACATCGTCAAAGACTCGAATCGCCCAAATCAATGATAGCAAAACGATCGCCGCAACAATATAAAAAATCGCATGCCAGTTCAGCCGATCTACGATCAGCCCCGCCAACGTTGGTGCAATCACTGGAGCTGCCGTGATCGACAAGCCATACCAGCCCATCACGACGCCAATGCGATTCATTGGATAAATCGTCAACAAAATTACTTGCGCCATAGCGGTCAGAATACCATTCCCGATTGCTTGCAAGATACGCGCAATCATCATAACAAAAAAGTTCGGTGCCCCAGCACATAATAACAACCCTACCAGCGCGATCCCTAAGGCAGATAAATATAATTTCTTCGTTGGTACCCGATTCATCAAATAGGCAGTCAAAGGCATCACGATCGCCATCGCCAATGAATAGCCGCTAGTTAACCACTGACCTGTTGTCACTGAGATCTGCAAGTCGGTCACGATTGCTGGCAATGCCGTTGTGAGGGCTGTCGCCAACATCGATACTGCAATACAGGTAATCATCAAATTGATGAAAATCAACGTTCGCTGCCTTTCCGTTCGTTCATGGACCTGCTTGTTTATATGATTTACTTCATTTAGGTCATTCGGTTCATTTAGGTCACTCAATCCATGTGTGCCTCCTTCTCATGGTAAAATGCTTCGATTTTGGCTAAACCTTCGCCAAAAATTTGTTTTTCCTCGTCTGATAAATAGGTCAACATTTCGGTATGTGCTTTGCTGCGCTTGTCTTTCATCAACTGTGCTTCTGCTTTGCCAGCTTCTGTCAATGAAATCAGATGACTCCGTTTGTCCTTTGGATCAATTTCTTTATGGATCAAGCCTTTTTCCGCCAATTTTTTGATCAGTTCTCCCGTAGATGTCGAACGAATCGCCAAATAAGCCGCCAGATCCTTTTGTGTCAACGTGCCTTTTTCATCTAATACAATCAAGCAATTGAACTGTCCGCGTCCCGGCATAAAATTGCCATATTTCTTTTCCGCATATCGTCGATTCAATTTATATACTTCAAATAATCGTTCTACGATTGCTACATCTGAATAAGCCATTGTATTTTCTCCTTTCTTTCTGTTTTTACTATGTACATCACGCCAAAGTGAAACTGTTTAGATAGGTACCTACTTAAAAGACATAGTCCATTTTACATAGGTACCTATCTATTGTCAAGAAGTCGTTTCATGGAAGGCGTATTCATTTAGCTATTTTCTTCTCTTAGCGGGTTTGAACACAAAAAAAGTATTGAGTCAGCGACAACTCAATACTTCATGGCTTACGTTTGCTGTGCTTCAAAAGCAGCCAATAACTGGCGCACTTCATCTGTAGACTTGGTATTCATTAATTTTCCACGTAATTCACTGGCACCAGGAAAGCCTTTAACATAAATTTTGAAAAATCGATGCAAACCAGCGATCGAACGGGGCACCATTTGCGCATAATGGTCTTGCAGATCTAATTGCAAGTGCAGCAATCCCAACAACTCTTCCGACGTATGGTCTTTAGGTTCTTTTTCAAAGGCATAGGGGTTCTTGAAAATCCCCCGGCCGATCATCAAACCGTCGACACCATATTTTTCAGCTAAGGCCAAGCCTGTTTGCCGATCAGGAATATCGCCGTTGATCGTCAACTTGGTTTGTGGCGCGATTTTATCTCTTAATGCTACAACTTCAGGAATCAGTTCCCAATGGGCATCAACTTTGCTCATTTCCTTGCGGGTCCGCATATGAATCGACAAATTGGCAATATCTTGTTGCAGCACATGGGTCAACCAAGCCTCCATCTCCCCCAGCTCGGTATAGCCTAACCGCGTTTTGACGCTCACAGGCAGTCCCCCAGCTTTGGCGGCTTGAATCAATTCCGCTGCAACTTCAGGCCGCAAAATCAATCCACTGCCTTTGCCTCGACCAGCAACATTGGGTACTGGGCATCCCATATTGATATCAATCCCCTGAAAGCCCATTTCAGCCAGTCCAATACTCATCTCACGGAAAAATTCAGGCTTATCTCCCCAAATATGTGCCACCATCGGCTGTTCATCCTCAGTAAAGACCAGCCGACCACGTACACTGTCGCGACCTTCTGGATGACAATAGCTGTCTGAATTGGTAAATTCGGTAAAAAACACATCCGGTGCACCGGCTGCTTGCACCACATGTCGAAAGACGACATCAGTCACGTCTTCCATAGGTGCCAAAACGAAAAAGGGCGACGGTAATTCAGCCCAAAAATTTGTTGTCATGATCTACGCTCCATTTCTTTGACCTCAAGTCAGCAAGATACTCCTCGCAAAACAAAGTTATTATACTAGGAATAGACAAAAGAAGCAAAAAATGGCGCGCAAAGAAACTGCCTCTCAAACTTACTCTCTACGAAAAATAGTATTGCTTCACCCGAGCCTTTTATTTGTTGCTTCGTGTCACTTATTTTTAAGCACAATCACTTTATTATGATTCTCTGACTGATGTGTCCTTCGTTTAACGGCCAAAAGACTCTTTTGGTATACTACGTGAACGCTTGCTATTCGTTGATATTTCAGCACGTTATAACAAGTGGTCTATTCAATAATAAAAAAGTGAGGTTAGTTGGTTGAAAAAATTCCCATTTCAAAGTTTCGTATTGATCTTGATTGCATTTATTTTAGAATTTAGTGAATTTATCATTGTGGGTATTCTAAATGATTTATCCCGTGAATTTTCTGTTTCAGTTTCAACCGTTGGCTATTTGGTCACGATATTTGCTTTGATTTATGCCTGCAGCACACCCGTGATCACCAGTTTGATTGGTCAAAGACCGTTAAAAAAAGTATTGCTAATTCTTCTTGGTATTTTTACTGTCGGCAATCTATTGACGGCATTGGCCCCAACGTATTTGATTTTATCGATTTCAAGAATCGTTGTAGCCATTGTTTCTGGTGCCGCCATTTCCGTTGCAATGGCCTTCGGCACCCATTTAGCCCCTTTAGAAAAAAGAGCGTGGTTGATTTCATGGGTCTGTTCCGGCTTTAGTGTGGCTTCTGTCTTTGGGGTGCCCCTGGGTACGTGGCTCAGCCATCAATTTGGTTGGCCGATGGCTTTCTATACGATTTTTGTCATCAGTATTGTGGCCATGCTTTTTGTTTGGCTCAGCTTACCCGCTGATTTCAAACAAGTCCGTTCTGAACACAACCGCTTTTCAGATCAGTTCACTATTTTCAAACATCCCCAGATCCAGCTTAGTGTCTTGATCACGATGTTTAGCTTAGCCGCCGTATATGTCGTCTATACCTATCTCCGTCCTTTGTTCTCCGAACAATTGCACATTAGTATCTCACTGATCACGATCACTTTTACGGTCTATGGATTCATGTCCTTGTTGAGCAATCAGTTAAGCGGAAAAATCGCGGAAGGCCCCGGATTGTCTTTCATGCCTAAGGTCTACCTTTGCCAATTGGCTTTATTGATTTCCTTGCCATTTTTGCTGACGATACCGATTCTTGGAACGATCGATATTATGCTGCTGGGATTGACGGTGTATTTGATCAATTCCCCTATTCAATTACATGTTCTTGAGATTGCTGAAGCATCGTTCCCTCAATCACTGGTTTTGGCTTCGTCTCTAAATTCAATATTCGCTAATTTCGGGATTGCCTTAGGGTCTGCAGCTTGATCGTTCAATTTAACGGCACAAAGTATGTAGGTCCTGGTGGAGCTGTTTTTACATTGATGACCCTAGTCTTGTTAGTTACACTAAATCGCCACGTTCGCCGACAGGCTGTTGCAGAACCTAAAACAAGAAGCTAAGACCAGCTTCAATTTTAGTCGGCAGCTGTGATACACTGATAGTATCTTTCTCGTTTGTGTCCATCATTCGTGCATAATAAAAGGAGCATCGAACATGACAGTGAATCATTATAACAATCCAGATTTTTTTAAAAAATATAGCCAAATGTCACGATCCACTCAAGGATTGGCAGGTGCAGGCGAATGGTCAGAATTGCAAAAGCTATTGCCCGATTTCACGAACAAAGAGGTTCTTGACCTTGGATGCGGCTATGGTTGGCATTGCAAGTTTGCAGCCGATCACGGGGCAAGTCACGTCGTTGGCATCGATGTATCTCAAAAAATGTTGGCGGTTGCGCAAGCCAAAAATGCGAATGACCATATAAGCTATCATTGTGCAGCAATGGAAGATCTCAATTATCCCGACAACCACTTCGACTGCGTCATCAGCTCACTGGCCTTTCACTATATTGCCGATTTCTCATCACTTGTACAAAACATTACCCGCTGGTTACGCCCGAATGGGACTTTTGTCTTTTCGGTGGAACATCCGGTATTTACAGCACGAGGTGATCAAGATTGGTTTTATGGTTTGAATGGGGAAAAACTGCATTTTCCAGTAGACCATTATTATGAAGAAGGCGTGAGAGACGCTGTCTTTTTAGGTGAACCGGTGCAAAAATACCATCGCACCCTCACCACTTATTTACATACCCTGTTGCAAGCAGGGCTGGTCATCACTGATGTGATCGAGCCGCAACCACCGGAAACAATGATGCATCTTCCAGAAATGAAAGATGAATTACGCAGACCTATGATGTTGTTGGTTGCAGCTAGGAAATAGTTGCAGTTGATCAAAACAAAAAAGATAAGTTGAAAATCACATTTCAACTTATCTTTTTTTATTACAAATATGCTATTCGTTTTGTTCATCAAACGTCTGCCGATACCGTGTATATACCGTATCTGGCAGAGAGATTTCGGTTGTTTGCAGCCACTGCAGCAATTGATGGCCAAGATCTTTAGCCATGTTAGCGGAAGCTTTGATTTGTTCATCAGCAATATCATTCACATGTATCCCGGCAGTGATCAGACAATGCCCGGGCAATGCATCTTTGATGATTTCTGCGATGATCGTACTGAGGACATCATCTTTATGGTAGCGTCCGTGATGGCTATGGAAGCGAATCGTTTCCGTAGCCATATCATCCGCAACAGCTGTCACTGTGCCTAAATGCGGCACATCGCCACCAGTCAGAACAATCAATAAATCAGCGCCTACAAAAACTGCTTCTGCCGTCATCGTATAGCCTGCTTCTGTAGTTTGGCATCTTTGGGTCAGCATTTATTCTTCCCCTTTCCAACGCCCATCGCTCTCATTTTCGATTCCTAAGGCATCCATGATTTTCATCGTTTGATGGTTGACCAAATCTGCAATCGTTTCTGGATGATTATAGAAAGCCGGAATTGGTGGGATGATTTGAACACCTAATCGGGATAATCTTGTTAAGTTTTCCAGATGGATCGTACTTAATGGTGTTTCTCTAGGAACGAGAATCAGCTTTCGTTGTTCTTTTAAGGTGACATCTGCCGCACGTGCAATCAAGTTGTCGCTATATCCCATCGAAACGGCTGCGACTGTTTTCATACTTGCTGGAACGATGACCATCCCATCGACAAGAAAGGATCCACTCGCAATCGTGGCACCAAGATCATTGATAGCATAATGATAGTCCTCCAATAGAGATTCTAGTTCATGCAATGACATATCTGATTCTAGCTTCAAATTCTGCTTCGCCCAGGTACTGATCACGCCGTGGGTTTCCACCTCTGGATTGGCGTGTAATTTCTTGATTAGATCAATTGCATACGTTGTTCCTGAAGCCCCACTGATGCCAATCACGATTTTTTTCTTTCTTGTCATAGGTCATTCCTCTTTCCTCATTCTTGCTTAATCCAAGTATTTTTGCCAATGAGGAACATCTTTGAATTTTGCACGTTCAAAATGTTCTTTCATATCAAAAGGTACTGTGCCATCAAAGATGGTTTTGGCACTCATCCCTCTAAAACGGATCACACCTGGATTGTATTGTGGCAATTCTGAAGGATCAAGGGGATGATTACGCATGCCAGGAATCACGATCACATCTTTGTCGCCTTGGAAACGTGTGTTCAAAGTCCACATCACATCATTCATATCAAAGATATCCACATCATCATCCACCAGAATAACGGTTTTTAACTCTTTGAATGCAGAGAGCGCCAAAATCGCTGCTTGACGTTGAATGCCTTCATCCGCTTCATTTTCTTTGTGGATTTGCATAATGGTCATCAATTTCCCGCCACCTGCTGGTGGATTATACACATTGACGACTTTCCCTGGGATCGCTTTGTCTACCAGACCCAAAATACTTGCTTCTGTAGGGATGCCCGCCATAGATACGTGTTCTTCACTTGGACCAATCGTTGTTTGCATGATTGGCTTGTCTTTTCGGTGCGTCACTGCTTTGACTTTGACCACATTGACACCTGGATTGGCATCACCTGTGTAGCCAGGGAATTCTGGCATTGCTTTGCCTGTATGGGTATTGATATCTTCTTGCATGGTGTGATTTGGCATGATCTCAGCTTCGATCACGAACTCAGCACGGGCGATGCCCACTTCATTCACAGCGACACCATCTACCAGTTGTACAGGTTCATTTCTCAAGGCGCCTGCTACCCACAATTCATTATAGCCAAGAGGCGTGGTTGGTGGTTCAAAAGTCGTACCAATCGCGATGGCTGGGTCTAAACCGATATTGATCGTGATCGGCATAGGTTGATTCAATGCTTCGAATTGTTTTTGGAAATGACCAATATGGCGGCCGCCAGGCATAATGTACATGTCAATCGTGTCTTCATCTTCTAGCACCATCCGGTGTATCGTCACATCACTCATTGTTTTATCAGGATCTGAACCTAAGACAACACCCAAAGTAATATAAGGTCCGGCATCTTCTTCTGTATTGGTCGGTGCTGGAATCAATTTTCGGATATCGAAACCTTCATCAGTCGCTAGATGAACGACTTCTTGGACCGGTGCTTCTTCTTTTGCGACTTTGATTGGTTTGATTGGATTTTCGACTGATTTTTGTAGTAATTGACCTAAGGTACGGTAGTCATGATGTAAAATCTGACCCACCCGTTTACGGCTTGCCATAGTACCGATATTGACCCGCATGCCAGGAAACCCTTTGATGTTGTTGAAGGTCATGGCAGGTCCTTCTTGTGTTGGACGTTGAACGGTACCACCAGCACCAATATAGCGATAAACCCCCGATAATTCTGCTTCAGGATCCACTTCAACATCTGTTTCATGATATTGACCAGGCAGTTGTTTTAATTCCTCGATCACTTTACGTAAATCATAAGGTGTATTTGACATGATTGTGCTCCTCCTTCTTCGTTTACAACCTTATGATATAAGGCTTGCACGAAGAGAACAATTCACTTTCAGTCACTAGCTATTCCATTTTGGAATAGGCGCCCCTTCTCAGTTCACTTCTTCCTTGATGTACTGCCATAACAGCTGACTCGCCAATGAATGACTATTTTTTGTCCGAATAAACGAAAGGTAACTCTTTTTCGTAGGAGTGATTGGCACAATGGCGACACGATCGACCCAATATTTGTCGATACTTTTTTCCATAAGTAGTGACACACCCAATTCACGTTCTACCATATTCAGCAATAAGTCGATTCGGGCACTGCGAAAGCTGATTTGCGGATCAAACCCCGCTTCATGGCAAAGATCGACCATAGGTTGATAGATCAAAGTATCTTCTTCTAAGGCAACAAATTGTTCCATACCCAAATCAGCAAGGGCAATCTTTTTTTCATTGGCTAGCGGATGGTGTTTCGGCAAAACAGCGACAAATCGGTCTTCTTCAGTCAACAACATCTCGCATTCAGCCATGGTACGGCTAAAGGTGCGGGCAAAAATCACATGATTCTGTCCGCTTTTCAGAAATGGCAGCAATGCGTTGCCTTCACCTTCCTTCAATTGCACATCGACTTCAGGGTGGTGCTTAAGAAATTTAGTGATTAGTTCAAATCCATAGTAATTGGCCATCGTCGGAATCGTCAGCATCATCAAAACCAAACTATCTTGAGACAGTTGTTCGCTCAAATGCTGCTGCATTTGCTGATATTGCATGACGATTTCTTGTGCATGAGGCAGCAGAAGTTCTCCTAATGGATTAAGGCTGATTTGGCGATGGGCCCGTTCAAACAATGGTGCGCCGACTTCTTTTTCCAACGCAATGATTTGTTTTGAGATATTGCCTTGGGTCGTAAATTGTCGTTCAGCGGTTTCTGTATAGTTCAATGTTTCAGATAAATCGATAAAAATCTCAAGTTTATGAATATCCATTTTTGGCGCCTCTCATCTATTCCATTTTAGAATACTTTATCATGATTTTTGAATTGTTGCGAAAATTTTCTTTGGTACAATAAGCACTGTCAGATGTACTTATTGTACCTATTTTATTTATTGAAGGAGCGAGTTTCATGCCTACAGGAGTCATTATCAATGCGTTATCCGTCTTACTCGGCGGACTACTTGGCGGTTTTTTAGGTGAAAAATTGCCAGAGAAATTCAAAACAGAAATCAATTTGGTCTTCGGTGCTTGTTCAATGGCAATGGGGATTTTTGCCATTGCACCAATGAGATACATGCCTGCTGTCATTTTTGCGATGGTTATTGGTACTGGTTTTGGATTGGCGATCCACTTAGGGGATATCATCAATAAAGGTGCCCGCATGATGCAAAAGCCAATTGCCAAAATCGTGCCAAACGAAAGCATCAGTCTAACAGAAGATGAATTCATGAGCACATTGATCACAGTTATCGTCCTGTTTTGTGCTAGCGGAACGGGAATCTACGGTAGCTTAGATTCAGGTATGACTGGTGACAGTTCGGTTCTGATCGCCAAATCTATTCTAGATTTCTTCACTGCTGCTATTTTCGCTTGCAACTTAGGATTCGTCGTATCAGTCATTGCCATTCCACAATTTATTATCTTTTTCTTGTTGTTCTTGTTGGCAAAATTCATTTTCCCATTAACCACCCCTGATATGATTTTGGATTTTAAAGCCTGCGGCGGTATCTTGATGTTAGCGACTGGTTTTCGTATGATCAAAGTCAAAATGTTCCCTGTTGCGGATATGATTCCGGCAATGGTCTTGATTATGCCTTTTAGTTGGATGTGGGTCAATTGGATATTGCCATTGCTATAAAATATACCTTATATATCAATATGCAAAAAAGCTGACCGCCGAAAGGGTCAGCTTTTTTAATCGTTCGATGCCGTTTCAATACCAATATATCGGATTTCTGCTTTTTCTTTATATTCTTCAGCAGACTGTGGGTCTTTTTGAATCGCCTTGATGATCTCTTGGTCATCTGTCGCAACAAACAAGCCCACCTCATTGCCATTCGCTGTGGCATACGGTATATACGCAGCATAGGCTAAATCACTGGTGACCGTCCCACCTACAGAAAGATCGTCCATCTTGGTCGACTCGACTACCCCATCTTGCCCTTTCCCTTTTAGTCCAAAGGTTACTGTCCAGTCCCCTGTATAGTCATTAACTAGCTCTGCATTGCTCAACCAAGTTTTCTTTTCCTCGTCAGGCGTACGCGTAGTCACTTGAAAGGTACCAGCTGCTTCTTTGACCAAAAATGTGGTTTGTGTATCATCGGTTGCTTCTACATACGCTGATAAAGTGCTTTTATTGCCAAACATATCAGGAAAAACCCAACGCATACCACCGTATATGAACAAACCTACAATTAATAGACACGCTAACCAACCCAACCATTTTTTCATGTACTTCCCCCTATTTTGTACGATCTATTATTACTGTTCAGTATACGTTCTCATATGGTACTTATCAATATTTAGATCATAAAAATATTTTAACTGCAAATTAGAGAAATGAACAAAAAATAATACATAAAAAAGCAGCCCCTCAAAAATGAAGGGCTGCCTTTTCATTCTCCGTATACTCCCGCATCTCTTGTAAAATCTGTTCTGCTTGCGGATCTGTATAGATTTCCAGTTTATGGTCGATTTCTACCAAATTCTCTCTTAACTTTGTCATCTCGTCCTCGATCTTTTTACGATGTGCCTCCATCAACACCCGGCGTTGGGGGGCTGTTTGAGGTCCTGCCATACAATACTCGATATACTTGCGGATCTCTTTGATCGGCATACCGGTATTTTTCAAACAGCAAATCGTATGGATCAAAGATAAATCAGACTCTGTAAATGCACGATACCCAGAAGGATTTTTGACCACAAAAGGCATCAAACCTTGTTTGTCGTAATAGCGCAAGGTGTAGACAGATAGATCAAACATTTCGGCCACTTCTTTGATAGAATAAGTCATTGATTTCGCACCTTTCAAAAATTTTCAAACAGTCTCCTTTCCCTAGAGTATACTCTAGGGTTTACAATTTGGCTATCAATAAAACAATCATTCACAGTTCGCTTAAATTTAGGAGGAAACAGATACGAAAGAAAAAGTATTGGTTACCGGCGGCACAGGTTTTTTGACTTCCCACATTATTTTTCAGTTATTACAAGAAGGCCATACAGTGAAAACGACCGTTCGGTCACTGAAGAGTCAAGAATAAATTTTACGTACGATGGCGGGCAATGGGATTACCGCATTGGATCAACTTTCCTTTGTCGAAGCAGATTTGCCAAAGATGCTGAGTGGCATGAAACGATGGCTGATTGTACCTATGTATTCAGTGTGGCTTCTCCAGTTTTCTTTGGCAAAGTCACCGATGAAGCAGCAGTGATCCGTCCTGCAACAGAAGGCATTATCCGTATTCTTCAAGCAGCAAAAAACAGCCCTGTCAAACGTGTCGTCATGACATCCAATTTTGGTGCAGTCGGATTTAGCAACCTGGACAAACATTCGACAACGACAGAAGCCGATTGGACAGATCCTGAACAACCTGGTTTATCTATCTATGAAAAATCAAAATTACTTGACGAACAAGCCGCTTGGGCTTTCGTTGCAACTGAGAAACCAGCGTATACCTTTGCGACTGTCAACTCTGTTGCGATATTCGGTCCATCACTAGATCAGCATGTTTCTGGTAGTTTTACGTTGATAGACACATTATTGGCTGGTGCCAACAAACGGTACCCAAATATTCCTTTGAATATTGTGGATGTGCGAGATGTGGCAAAAATCCATTTGCTAGCCATGTTTACTCCAGAAGCAGCCGGCCAACGTTTCATCGCTTCTTGTGATGGCCAAATTACAATGAAAGAAATGGCCACGATCATTCAGCAACAACGACCACAATTGGTTTCACGTGTAACAACGAAAGAGATACCGCAATGGATCATAAAATTCGGTGCCTTATTCAACCACCAAGCCAAGGAAGGCGCCCTCTTTTTGAGCATGAATCGCCAAGTCAGCAATCAAAAAGCCAAAGCTGTTTTAGGATGGCACCCATTAGCAGATAATCAAACAGCACTTTTGGCAGCTGTGGATAGTTTGATTACGGCTGAAGACAAAAAGTAAGCACAGCAGCAAGAGAAAAGAATTGATGCAAATACATGGTCAATTGCAAACATGATAGCACATAGAAAGCCATGAAAAAACAGCTCGGCTTTCACACCAAACTGTTCATGCGTTCTATTCACTTTTTTTGTGTTTACTTCGCCATCTCATCAACCAATTGTTCTAACCCCGTCAAAGCTTGATACCCATATCCAAATAGATAATTGTAGTCTAGTGCATAGACTTGTTTGTTCTTGATGGCTTTCATGCTGGACAATTTTTCATTGTCGTACAAGCCTTGAATGATCTCATCCCCAGAGACACTGCCCTCGATCGTTGACCAATCGCCTACGATCAAGACATCTGGATCTGTTTCAATCAACGTTTCAACACTCACTTCTCCGGAATAATCTTTGAAGACATTGTCTAATTTGATCATTTCAAAGTTGCTATTAAAGAAAGATTCATCTTGCGCTGCGTAGACACTGACCACACTAGGGTCAGACATAAATAGATGCGCGAAGGTTTGTACTTCTTTGTCTGCCACTTTGTCTTCTAAAGCTGCTTGGCGATCTTTCAATTCTTGCTCAAATGCTGCAGCTGCTTCAGGCACATCAAAGATTTTGCCTAAGTTCTCTATATCTTTATAGACAGAGTCAAACGTCGCCCCTGTAACGGATGTTTCTTGGACATAGGTTGGGATCCCCATCTCATTCAATGAGTCAACCGTCCCCACACCCCAGTCTTGGTTGTCAAATAACCCACCCCGACCATAAATCATATCCGGATCCACGCTCAACGCAGTTTCTTTGCTGATATAATCACTACCTAAATCATTTAATTCGGCATATTCATCCGCAACAGATGCGTCAGCTGCGCCAAAAGTCGCGCCTACACCGGCAATTCTGTCTTTCAATCCTAGGTGCAGCAACAATTCAGCTGCTGGCTGTGAATTGGCCAAGACTTTCTTTGGTGCTTCTGTAAAGGTCTGATCTTTTGCTGTCCACTCTGTGCCGCCTTCTGCTTTTGTAAAATTGCTGATCGTTAATGGATAGGTGCTTGCAGCCTCACTGGACGTGGATGCTGCTGCATCGCTATCATTACTTCCACAAGCACTCAATGTCATCATAACCAATCCTAAGCCAATCATTTTACCCCATTTATTCATTTACGCTACTCCTTCTCAAAATAATAATGAAAACCTAAACCGCCGGTGATCGGATGGTGATAGATACTGCACTTTACCCCATAGATTTCTTCGATCAGACTTTCGGTCAATAACGTTTCCGGTGTACCGCAACCAATCACTTGCCCATCTTTTAACGCATAGATGATGTCGCAATAATTGGCTGCCTGTTCCAAATTATGCAAAGCAGCCAATATGCCGATATTCAATGCTTTGACTGTTTCTAAAATATCCAGTTGGTATCTGATATCTAAGTGATTGGTGGGTTCATCAAGAATCATGAATTTCGGCTCCTGCGTGATGGCGCGCGCTAAGACGACCCGTTGTTTTTCTCCACCAGACAAAGATAGATAACTGCGTTTTTTGTAGCGGCTTAATCCTGTTTTTTCGAGGGCTTGCTCGACCAGATCGACATCTGCTTGGGTATCTTGCTCCAATAGTGATTTGTGGGGCGTCCGACCCAAAAGAACCATCTGTTCCACTGTGAGATCAAAACTTATTTCATTGAACTGGCTGACAACACTTACTTGCTGCGCCACTTTTTTTTCAGTACTTTTTAAAATATTCATGTCCCCAAGGTGGATCTCCCCACTGTCAGGTTTCAATGTTTTGTATATAGCTTTCAATAAGGTGGATTTGCCGCTGCCATTCGAGCCTATTAAACCGACAAATTGTCCTTCTTGTGTTTGCACCGAGATATCCTTTAAAATCTGCTGATCACCGATTGTGAGATTGAGTGCATCGACTGTTAATTTCATCCACTTTACCCTCCAAAGTTATATTGTCGTTTGACAATAATATAAATAAAAATCGGTGCACCGATAATGGCCGTGATGATCCCGATCGGTAATTCTACACCATGCAATGTGGCACGAGCGATCACATCCGCCCAGATCAAGAAAAGAGCGCCGGTCAACGCCGTCATCGGCATCAATAAACGATGATCTGAGCCGCTGACGCCACGTACGATGTGGGGGATAATCAATCCCACAAAACCAATCATTCCGGAATTAGCCACAATAATACTGGTCAATAATGCGGCCAAAATCATATAAAGGCGTCGATAAAACGTCAGTTTGACCCCCAAAGTCGACGCGACTTCATCTCCCAATAACAACGTATTCAAAATACGGTATTGCGATAAGAAAAAGACCGTAACGAGCGAGACGATCAGCACAATAAACGTCAACTTGTTCCAAGAGGCCGAGGCCAAACTACCCATTGACCAAAAAGCCACCGTTTTCATTCCTTCGGCATTGCTGGCTAAGTAGACAATCAAATTCGACACTGAGCTGCATAATGCACTGACAATTGTGCCTGAAAGAACGAGCTTGGTAGAAGTCATTCTCCCGCCGATACTGGAAAGGACCAGGACCAAAATAGTCGCCAGACCCGCCCCAACAAATGCACCGAAAGAAAGGCCCAATTGCAGAACCAGTGCTGAACCGCCAAATCCAACCAAAATCGCGAAGGTTGCACCTAATGAAGCGCCTGAAGAAATACCTAAAATATATGGATCTGCCAAGGGATTTTGTACGACTGCTTGCATCACAGCCCCACTGATCGCCAGACCCATTCCAACGAAAATCGATAACAACACCCGTGGTGCCCGCACAAACCAAACAATATTGACGTTGGCTTCTGATAATCCAGCTATACTGCCATAAAGGCCGTTACTTAATTTGTAAAATAAAATTTGGTACACTTCACCTATTGATATATCTGCTTGACCATTGGCCAAGGCAATTCCTACAGATAGTAAGATAGCCACTATCAGTAGCGCAAAAATTGTGGTGGACACGAACCACCGATTTGTTTTGATTATTCCGACCGACATATATTTATCCCCTTTGATACACAGCAACGATAGACAATGTTCTGTGTATGATTGTGCAAACGCATAAGAGAATCTAATAATTGCAAATGAGAATCACTCTCAATGATTGAGTTTATTATAAGTAAAAGCCTCACAAATGTAAATAATTTTCTGAAAATTCACTAATAAATATTTCATTTACCTGTTATTTACCAAGATAGTCCCTATCTTTGACCGCAAAAAAAAAGGCACATACCAGACTGTGCCTTTTTTATATGCTGCTTTATATTGGATCGTTTCTTTACTTAGACATCCCATTTTCTTCGCTCTGCCTGTGCCAAATAGGGTTGCGGTGTCGGATAGGCAATCAATTCGATCGTTGAGCCCCATGGTGTTCGACAATAACAGAATTGGTTGCCCGCACCAGCTTCGATCCCGCCTAAATCAGTGGGATCTGCATTTCTTTTTCCACCGGCAGCCTCAACTTTCGCTACTGCTTCTTGGATATCATCCACCTTGAATGCGACATGCTGCCAGCCATAATCAGAAGGGGCGACTGGTCCGGCTTGATTCGGTCCAACAAATTCGAATAATTCGATTTGCGGGCCATTCGGCAAACCAATCATACGAATGGCCCGTTCTGCCATATCGTTTGGGATACCTAAGCGTTTTTTGGTAAATGCAGCATCCTTGATCGGCTCTGTTTTTTTGTACGTATCATAAATAACAGTTGCATCCAAAGCCTCTGAAAAAAACTGTGTGGCTTCATCTAAATTCGGTACAGTCAAACCAATATGATCGATGCCGTGCATATTATTGTTCATGATCCTCCCCCATTCTCACTTTTTTTCAATCGTTCCTTTTCATAGTGCACAAGAAGGAATGTATCTGTCAAACATAAAACATCGCGTAAAAATGCATATTTTTTACTGTAAACAAATAAACAAACCCTTTATTGAAGCAGGGTTTGTTTATTCTTGGGTCTGCTTTGATCCACGATCACATAAGATAGATCAGGTCAGTTGTTTCTTTAATCAGCAGTTCGCCGATGCCGCAGCCATTTGTCTAATTCTGTCACCAATAGAACAATGATTCCTGATGCAATAGCAATCAGCCACCCAGTAAGATCTATATTGGCGGTATGAAAGGCCCGTTGCATGAATGGCACATAGGTCAACAAGAACTGCAAGACCAACATGATGCCTATAATCAAAAAGCCTTTGGATTGGTAAAGGACGCTTTAGAAAATGCTGGAGCATTGGTACAAATATTGAATAAATAGAAAATCTTACTCAAGACAACGATATTGACCATCATCGTACTGGCCACTGTTTCGCTGACACCTTGGGCCAAGAGCCAATCATGGGCAATCAGACTGATGAGGGCCATCAAGACCGATACATACCCCATTTGCCAACAATCGTGTTTCGTTAACAGCTTGTTTCCTGTTTTACGCGGTTGCCGTTTCATGATTCCTGCTTCATCTGGCTCAAAGATAAACGCGAACTGGATCGTGATCGCTGATACCATATTGATCCACAACAATTGCGTGGCCTGTAAAGGCATTTCTTGCTGCATCAAGATCGTAAAAGCGATGATCAACCCTTCAGCAAATGACGTCGGCAATAAAAAAAGAATACTTTTTTTAATATTGTCATAGATGCGGCGCCCTTCCCGGATAGCATCGGACATCGTACCGAAATGGTCATCGGTTAAAATCATATCCGCCGCATCTTTCGCCACATCGGTACCGCTGATTCCCATCGCAACACCAATATCTGCTCGTTTCAATGCGGGTGCATCGTTGACACCATCTCCAGTCGTCGCTGTCACTTTGCCTTTGGCTTGCAGTGCTTTGATAATATCAAACTTATTTTTCGCTGTGGTTCGGGCAAACACTTGGTTATTGACAGCTGCGTTTTGAAATTCAGCTTCTGTCATCCCGTCTAGTTCGGTACCAGTGACTGTCTTGATCTCTGGTGCTAAGCCTAAGGTTTCGCCAATCGCTTTGGCTGTTAAGGGATGATCGCCAGTAATCATTTTTACTTGAATACCCGCTTGATTCATTTCTTTCAAAGAAGCAATCACTTCATCACGAGGAGGATCGATAATACCAGCAAGGCCAAGCAGCTGGATTCCTTGTTCAAACGTCTGATCGGTGATCTCAGCTGCTGTTTCTTGCCGATAGCCCACAGCGACAAACCGTTTTCCTTGCTCGGATAAGCGACGAACATGGGCAGTCCAATACGCTTCATCAAAGGCTGGGTCCGCTGTCTTCGCCATCGCAAACACTTTGTCAGGGGCGCCTTTAAGGAAGAGCAGGCGTTGTTGGGCTTGGTCTTCCACGAGTTTTGCCATATAGCGATTGTCCGAATCAAAAGGCAACATAGACAATTCTCGATACACAGGTGCTTCTGGATATGGATACTGCTTATGATACAGGGTCAAAAATGAACCATCCGTAGGTTCCCCATTGATTTGCCAACGTGATGACTCATTGACCAAAACAGTATCATTGACTTCATACCCGGCAGCCAAGAACAATGCCAATTGTTGGGTATCCTCAGCACTTTCTTGTGTCACTGGTACAAGCTTTCCTTCTGGTGCATACCCATCTCCGGTGACATGGTATTGATGCGTTGCAAGGATCACGTCTTTGACGGTCATCTCATTCTTGGTCAAAGTACCAGTTTTGTCTGTGGCGATCACATCGACAGAGCCTAGTGTTTCAACTGCAGGCAATGTTTTGATGATCGTATGTTTGTTCTTTGCCATATCACTGACACCCATTGCTAGCACAACAGAAGTCGTCGCCGGCAATCCTTCAGGGATCGATCCCACGATCATCGTGACCACCGCTAACGATAGTACGGATAAAGCATATGTTTGCTGGAATAGGCTGATGATAAACAAACCTATCGCGACAGCCATGATCACATAGGTAATCCCTTTGCCTAAGCCATCGATCTCTTTCATCAAGGGGGGGGTTGCGTTCTTTTGCAAGATTGACTTCCGATGAGATCTGGCCAATCTCAGTTTGTTCCCCAGTGGCAATCACGATCCCCTTCCCACTGCCGGAAGTCATTGATGTTGAGGCAAATGCCAAGTTGGTTCGTTCGGCTAAAGGTGTCGCTGGATCATCAATAGGCAGCGTATTTTTTTCAACTGAATCTGGCTCTCCAGTTAGCGCGGATTCTTGGAGCCGTAAGTTATCTGCTTCAAAGATACGTAAATCAGCAGGCACATTATCGCCGGCTTCCAGGAAGACGACATCTCCCGGTACAACTTCTTCCGCAGGAATATCTTGACGGACGCCGTCACGATAGACAGTCGCTTCTGCGGATAGCAATTCTTTGATTCGTTCCAATGCATCTGAGACATTGGCTCCTTGATAGTATCCGATCAAAGCATTCACGATCACAACGATACCAATGATCAATACATCTGAGCGATGGCCCATCAGTAAAGTCAATACACAAGAAAATATCAAAATATAAATAATCATGTTGTTGAACTGACGCAGCAATAAGCGCCATTTTGAGGTTTTTTCGACCGCCAACTGGTTCAATCCATACCGAGCCAGTCTTTCGGTCACCTGCCTGTCTGTCAGTCCATCATCAAGTTGTTGCACATGATAGGTCTCGCGGGTTTCCGCTACTGTTTGTTGAAATGCTTGTTTACTCATTTTTCTCTTCCCTTTCTATCTGCGAAAATCAATAGCACAAAAAAGCCCCTTTATTTATCACATGATAAATAAACGTGCTGGATTATTCGCTATTCAATTAGGAAGTAAGGCAACGCAAAATACATTTTCTGCTCACCATCACTCGAGTCACTAGACATTTATTTACCACCTCCAGATTTAAAGTTAGCCTCTATGATAGCGTAGTCTTTTTTGACTATCAAGAATCCGCTTCTTTCACCCATCAAAGAACAGATTCCTACTCGCTTATTTGATGAAACCATTACAGAACAAAGATGATGTTTTCTTGCATATTTCAGAAAAAATGACAAAATTTCTCGCAAAGCTGTTGACATTTCTTATTGGATTTTGTAGACTGAAAAGAAATTATTGTTAATATTATGAATTTTCTGACAAAATAGGAGCGTGAAACAGATGTCGAAACGAATGCCGAATCAAGTCATTATTTTATTATTATAAACGGGACTTTTTTGAACAAACATTCAAAAAGTCCCTATTCACATTGCATCTAAAAGAAGATTTCGCTTCTTTGATGGAATGTTTTTTTATACCTCAATTTGCCCTTATATTCCGTTTATTAACTGTCATGTATGGCAGATTTGATAAACGTTGACTCTATAGATGATCCTGCTACAACAGGATGTGGAAGGAAGAAACCTACGATGAAAACTGTCAATAAGATCGCTGCCTTTGTAAATAAATATTTGATCTATATTATGATTCTCCTCATGATACTCGCCTACTTCATGCCGCAACCTTTTTTGTGGATTCCACCTCGAATCACGAATCTGTTAAGCATCATTATGTTTTGCATGGGCATGACCTTGAATCTTGATGACTTTAAAATGGTTGTTATCCAGCCAAAAGCCTTTATTATTGGTGTTCTTTTTCAATTTACGATCAGCCCGTTGGTCGCCTATGGACTCGCTCAAGTATTCGGCCTCTCCTCCGGATTGATCATCGGCTTTGTCTTACTTGGCTCGGTATCCGGCGGTACCGCCAGCAACGTTATGACCTTTATCGGGAAAGGCGACGTGGCGCTGACCGTATCCATGACAACCGTCTCCACCCTTTTGGCCACGGTTGTCACACCTTTTTTGACCTACATCTTAGCAGGAAAATATACTGAGATTTCATTTGTCGATATGCTGTTGTCTGTTTTGCAAATGGTCTTAGTCCCAATCATCTTCGGGGTCATCGTCCACCGTGTGATACATAAGTATATCGATCAATGGCTGCAAACATTCGTCTTGATTTCCTCCGTCAGTATCCTGTTGATCGTGGCAGGAACCGTCGCTAAAAACGGTGCCGTGATCGTTCAATCCGGTTTCATTGTCATCGTATTGGTCTTGGTCCACAACCTAATTGGCTACGGTGCCGGATACGGACTCAGCAGAATGCTCGGGGTCAGTGCCAAACAAGCCAAATCAATCATGTTTCAATTAGGGATGAAAAATACCGGCCTCGCGATTTCCTTAGCAAATGTGCATTTCGCGACCATCGCAGCTGCCGTGACGCCTGCTGCCGTCGGGATGGTCATCCATCAAATCACAGGACCCATCTTAGCCAATCTCGTATCAAAGAAAGAAGGAAAATAATATGAGTCAAAGTATCTTTTTGCCAAATTATACCATCGGTGCCGATGCCTACAGCGCCATCAATGATATCGTCAAATCCTATGGCACCAAAGCCGTGATGATCGGGGGCAAAACCGCCCTTGAAAAAGCTGAAACCAAGATCAAAGCTGCCCTAACGAAAGAAGTGACTGTCACCGATACCCTTTGGTATGGTGGCAACTCTACCTATGAAAACGTTGAGACACTCTTGCAAGAACCCAGTGTCCAAAATGCGGATGTCTTATTTGCAGTTGGTGGCGGCCGGGTCTGCGATACCGTCAAAGTCACTGCTGAAAAATTAGGCAAGCCCATTTTTACCTTTCCGACGATTGGTTCCAACTGTTCACCAGTCACTGCTGTTTGCGTGATGTATCAAGAAAATGGCGAAATGCAAGGCTTATTCTTCCCAACCAAACCACCAACCCATGCCTTCATCGATATCGCAATCATAGCGGAAGCCCCTGACAAATATTTGTGGGCAGGGATTGGCGATGCCTTATCCAAAGAAATCGAATCCAGCTTTTCTGCTAGAGGCGACCAGCTAGATTACACGGACGGACTGGGGATCCAAATCGGCAAAATGTGTACCGAACGCTTATTGACGTATGGTACCCAAGCGTTGACCGATAGCGCCGCCAATATCCCGTCTTATTCGATTGAACAAGTCGTTTTGGACATCATTGTGACCACTGGTTTGGTCTCCGTCTTGGTGATCAATGACTACAACTCCGCAATGGCCCATTCTTTCTACTATGGCACAACCGTCTTAGAAAAAATGGAAGACTTCCTTCATGGTGCTTCCGTCAGCTATGGCGTCTTAGCCCTCTTGAAATTGGATCAGCAAGAAGCACTTTTTGAACGAATCTATCGTTTTATGAAAGAAAATCGATTGCCAGTTTGTTTGGCGGATATGCAGCTGAATGCTGCCAGCGATTTGGATGCGATTTTGGACAAAGCGATGACCACCAACGACATCGTCCATGTGCCATATGAGATCACACGGGAGATGTTCAAGGAAGCGATCTTGGCGGTTGAGGCGTATCATGTGACGCAAGCTCAAGTTGATTCATTAGTGAAAACAATCTGACTTTCATATAAAAGTTGATTTTAGGATACATCTTTCTTTTTAGCAAATCGCGACCAATCCCTATGTATTGATCAACGCTATCCCGAAGCCAAAGATTGGCAAACAATCTGTATCCATCTAGGACTAGACCCTTCCTACTTCTTTGCCTAAACAATCAAAAAGACGTGTCCGCAAGAGAATTTCTTGTCCAGACACGTCTTTGTTCTTTAGGATAGCTGTCAAATGGACAACATCAATATATTTTGCGGTCCTTTAGGCCCCTGGAGTATTCGCCCGTTCGCGACAAACCCGACTTTCTCATACAAAGCTTGTGCGGGCAAGTTGTTCTGATTGACTCCTAAAACGATTTCTTTGATGTCAGGAAACTGATTGCGCACAAAATCAGGCAACAACATTAATGCCTGCTTGCCATAACCTCTACGCAAGTAGCGTGCATCTGTTGAAAAACTGCGAAGTACGAACGCCGACGGTTCTGAGGTGTATTGCGTTTTTAACGCTCCCTCATCCAAAGCAAAAAAACACACAAGCTGATTTTTTTCGTATACTAAGATAGAGTGATGCGTCGGGGTGGTTGCAGAAATTGCGATATTGTCTTGCGGTGTGCCTGTGTATCGCAACAGTTCTTCTGTTTGCACATAATGTCTTACATCTTCATGGTAGGTAGAACGATACCCTTTTAGTTTCAAAAAAGTCACCCTTTCTTGTAAAATGATGGTATAGGCTCTCATCATTTTATTATTTTACCAAAATCTACAGGAAACTGTTGCTAAATGCTTTGTCTTGTTAAATTTTTCACAACTGCATGAAAAATTTGACTACACATGTCTGTCCCCCCTTGGTACACTATGATATAAAGGAGGTTTTATATTTTGAAACATACAAGAAAATGGCTCGCCATTGCGTTGGTATGCAGCCAATTATTAACGAGTTTACCCGTTTCAGCCGCTGTAGTCGCTAGCGACAACGCAGCTGAGGAAAGCGGTACAATAGAAACACCTGCAACCGAAGCGGTCCCTGAAGTAACGGAAACAGGACCGGTGGAGACGACGCCAGAAGAGAGCGTCCCTGCACCAGAAACACCAGTAGTACCTGAAACACCTGAGGAGCCGGAAACGCCTCAAACACCTGCTGAACCTGAAACACCGACAACACCTGAGACACCTGCAGAACCAACACCTGAGGAGCCTACAGCACCTGAAACAAAACCCGAAACACCGGTGAAGCCTGAAACACCTGCTGAAGAAACACCAGACACCAGTACACCAAGTGTCCCTGAAAAGACACCCGCACAACCTGAAACCACCACACCTGGTAACACCCCTTCAGAATCAGCAACAAGCAACAATGGCACCACTACAGTCACCGACGCCTCATCGATCCAAGTGACGCCAACCAAAGAAACTTGGGCTTTTATCCAAGAAATTGGTGAAGATGCCCGCGAAATTGGTCTGGAAGAAGATTTATATGCGTCAGTGATGATCGCACAAGCCATTTTGGAATCTGGCAATGGACAAAGTCAATTGAGTCAAGCGCCTTATTTCAATTTGTTCGGCATCAAAGGGACATTTGAAGGCCAGGGTGTCAATTTCCGCACCCAAGAAGAAGACGCATCAGGCAATTATTTTACCATCACTGCAGCCTTCAGACACTACAATGAATATGCCGAATCTTTGCAAGATTATGCTGATTTATTGAAGAATGGTTTGGATCATAACGAAGAATTTTATAAAGGCGCATGGAAATCAGAGACCGAAGATTATGAAGAAGCAACTGCTTATTTAACTGGTCGTTATGCAACGGATAGTCAATATGACCAAAAATTAAATGCCTTGATCGAAGCCTATGCATTGACCAGCTATGACCAAGAATTGCCAGAAGGCAGCGAAGCCTTGATCTATCCGGTCAAAGATCCGCAAATATCGTCTTCATTTGGTCCGCGAGGCGGTGGTTTCCACCGGGGTGTCGATTTTGCTGCACCAATGGGCACACCTATTTACGCTAGTCAATCAGGCACTGTGATTCGTGCGGAAAGCCACTATTCATGGGGGAATTATGTCGCGATCCTTCACGACAATGGCCTGACCACCTTGTATGCGCATAACAATCAAAACCTTGTAAAAGTCGGCCAAAAAGTCGCACAAGGAGAAGTGATTGCGTCAATGGGCAGCACAGGCAATAGTACTGGCCCACACTTGCACTTTGAAGTAAGTTTGTCCCCTACGTTGGCGCAAGATCAATTGATCGATCCAATGACGGTGTTGAACAAATAGACCACAGGCAACTAAAAAATGCTAGCCAGCGCTGGACAACCAACCTAGTCTAGCATTTTTTTTCGTTTCTGCCTGCTGATGCCACAGTTGCCTTTATACCTTGAGCAGCGTCGCGATGGCTGCCAATCCTGTTGCAAGCACTGGGATCAGCATATACGATGTGGAAGCAATCAGCCTCTCATCCGCCAAATAACCGAGCAGAAGGGCAACGAACATAGCAGTTACGCCATTCAAAATGGACATTGCCCAAAATAGTATCTTGATCCCTCGTGTCCTTGGCTGTCGAGATTGCATAAGAAACAGCAGCATCAGCAGTTGCAAGACCACAGGTAAGATCGTCAAGCTTACAATGATCGTATTCATAATCGATCCCCTTTCTTTACTGTATGATTATCTAACTGTGCGGGCAAGGATGATACGTCTATAGTGCATACTCACTGTCTTTCAGCACCAACCAAAGCAAACCCGTATACAAGCATGCTGTAAATTGGTCCACGAATAAAAATTGAGGCTGGTTGACTTGCATGGCCAATAGCGTGGATTGCGCAATCTTGTTTCGAATGGCGGTCTCAGTGACAGAATCAGCCGAGATCACAAAGGTATTTGGTGCAATGACTGCATTATAAATCGTAAAAATCTCAACTAAATTCCCAATCAACTTCTCGTTTGTCAAAGGAAAGATCTCTTCCATCAAATGAGGCAAAAATTTTGCCTCGCCGGCTAAGTTCATATTGCCTTCGATCAATGTCCCTTTGGCATAGATCGTGATACCAGGCATACTATTTTCGGGATAGAAAATACCGACGATCGTTTCTTCTTTGCTGCGTTTTTCTCGAACCGTATAGCCAATCGTGACCAAATGGGCATCATTTTGGATAACTACTGGTACAGAAGCAAATGCAGACAACGCGTCTTGTAAATGCCATTGATTCAATAAATTTTCCCAACTGGACAGAATCACCCCTTGGTAGATTTTACCAGGGATCGACACGCCGATTTTGGCGATCTCAAAACCAGCAGATAGAAATGGCTGGACACATGCCAAAAAGAAGGGCATTGTCACTTCTGAAAATTCAGTTGTTTGTGTATATTTGATGTCCCCGGCCAAGTTCACGATTTGACCATGAATCATCAATTGACGGTAGTTCGGGGTCAGCTTCTCTTGAATACTTAGCAATAAGAAGTACTGCTGCTCCTCATTGAAATGATAGGCGATGGCTGGACGACCGACTGTCTGCGGCATCAAATCTCCTTCAATCAAGACCTTTGCTTCTACCAACTGGGCCACCAGCGCATTCACAGTCACCACACTCAGCCCCGTTTCAGCAGCGATTTCTGCCTTGTAGGCGGTCCCCTTTTCACGCATCATTTGTTTGATGGCACGCATATTTTTTTCACGAATCAAATTTTTGTTTTGTGACATAAAAAAGCACGTCCTTAATTAAATCTATTAATTAACTCTCATAGATCATACCCTATCTGTCGGAAAAAGTAAATCTGCACAGCTAGCTCATGCTTTTTATCACATTTTTTCTTGACATCTTTCCACTTAGTTAATATACTTAATTAAAAACTTTAACTAAAATCAGAAAGGTAAGCTATGGATATGAAAAAACGAATCGCCTCTGGTCAGTTATTTCTTGATCACTGCCAAGGGCTAGATATTGAACGACAGCGCGCGCGGGTGCAGCGTCATAGATTGAATGCTTTATCGCCAGACCAGCTCGCCGAAAAAGAGGTGCTGAAAAAAGATATTTTTGGCGCTTCTTGTAATGCTTGGATTGAAACCCCTTTCCTATTCACCTATGGAAGCAATATTCACTTTGGAACAGATTGCTATGTCAATTATCAGTGCAATTTCATTGATGATGGGCAGATTTTGATTGGCGACCGGGTCATGTTCGGAGCCAATGTCACGATCGCCACTGTTGGGCATCCTGTTCACCCCGACTACCGCACCTTTATGTATGCTGAAACGGTCACGATCAAAGACAATTGCTGGATTGGTGCCGGCGCGGTGATCAATCCAGGGGTAACGATCGGTGAAAATTGTGTGATCGGCTCTGGCAGTATCGTGACCAAAGACATCCCAGACAATACCGTTGCGGTAGGCAACCCGTGCCGTGTATTGCGATCCATCAACGAACATGACTACCACTATTATCGAAACAATCGGCCAATCAACGCGAGTGAACTACAAACAGTCCAACAAGTAAACCAACAACCATAAGATGACGCTTCGCCAAAGGGCAAGCCAACAAAAGGAGAACGTACCATGATAAAACTAATTATTACTGACTTAGACGGCACTTTTTTGACAAGCAAGAGTGATTTTGATCAGCAAGAATACCAACGGATCCAAGCATTGATGCACGACAAAGACATTATTTTTGCGGCTTGCACGGGCAAGCAATGTGAACGCGTCGAAGAATTATTTGGGTTTGAAGCGTCAAAAAACATTTGGATTTTAGGAGATAGTGCTACACGCATCAAACATCAAGGCCAATATGTCTATGAATCATTGTTGCCAAACACAGTCGGTCGAGAAATCATCCAGACTTTAGATTCGATCGCCTCAGATCATGTGATTATTGCCTGCACACCGACAGCGGCCTTTATCAAAGAAACAACTCCTGAAGAAGAAGCCCAAAAAGTGCGCGGTTCTTACGCTGTTGTTCAAAAAATGGCCGATCTTGCCGACATCCAAGAAGATTTTGTCAAGATCACTGTCTTCGATCCGAAACTACGCTGCTTTGAAAGTGTCAAATCATTGCAGTCATTCAGTGATCGCGCTTATATCGTAGCCTCGGAAGCTGCTTGGATCGATATTTCAAACCATAATGTGCATAAAGGAACAACTGTCAATGAATTGCAAAAAAGACTGCACGTCACCAAAGCCGAAACGATTGCCTTTGGCGATGGCTTCAATGATCTGGAATTATTTGCACAAGCAGGCATCAGCTTTGCGATGGCCAACGCTTTTGACGAAGTCAAAGCGCGCGCTGATTTTGTCACAAAATCAAATGACGAAAATGGCGTCCTACGCACCATCGAAAAATTACTCACCACATTTGCTTAAGCTTCCCCAAGCTTGCCTCTAGACGATGGCAAGCTTTTTTTGTTGATTGCTCCTTTGCAGTTGACTTCAAGTTGAGTTGAAGCTGTAACCTAGAATAAAGCACACAGCTATGACAGACACATAAAGGAGATGGACACATGGATAACAAGACATTCACAGATTATTTAAATAGCGGACAAGTCGTAAAGGCAGGTTCGGACTATCACCAGATGATGGCTAAGATAAGTGACGAAGCCCGCAAACATACGACGGAGATCAATAACAAGTATCATACACAGGCAGAATTGCGGCAACGCTTCGCTCTATTGATTGGCAAAGAAGTCGATACTGATTTTGGTTTATTTCCACCCTTTTATACAGACTGCGGCAAAAATATTACCCTTGGTAAAGGTGTCTTTATCAACGCTGGGTGCCACTTCCAAGACCAAGGTGGAATCACTATCGGCGATGACACGCTGATTGGACACAACGTGGTGCTGGCCACATTGAATCACGGGCTTTCAGCAAAAACCAGAAAGGATCTCTACCCAGCGCCTATCACCATTGGCAAGAATGTCTGGATTGGCGCGCAAGCAACCATATTGCCTGGTGTCACGATTGGTGACCACGCGATTATTGCAGCCGGCGCAGTCGTCCAAAAAGACGTGGCGCCCAAGACGATCGTAGGCGGCGTACCAGCAAAACTGATCAAAACGATCGAGGATACACCCGCCACTCATTGATCCAAAAAAACAGGTGGGCAGCAAAAAATGCTGCGCCACCTGTTTTTGGTTGCTTGTTTTATCCTATGGCTTATGCCTCTTGCTTGAATCGGAAAGTCCCTTTCACATGGGTTTCTGTTTCATCTTCGACTGCTTGTGTATAATAGGAAATTTTGTAGTCGATATAATCCAATGTCGCGGTCAATTCGCTGATTTGCGCTTCTAGGCATGCTCTGCGTTCTTTGAACATGGCGAGGCGCTGATTGAGTGAGTCATCTCCAATTTGACACCAAGACATGAATGTTTTGATTTCTTTGATCGACATCCCTGATTTTTTCAAACATTCAATCGTGAATAAGGTAGACACCGCTTCTTCATCAAATATGCGGTTGCCTTGCTCGTTTTTCTTGATTGCTGGAATCAACCCTTCTGCGTCATAGTACCGCAATGTAGACGGATTGAGATTGAATTTTTTGGCGACTGCGCCAATCGTATCTGCCATATAAGCCACCCTCTTTGTGATTTTTGCATTGCTTCAACCTTAGTTTAACCCCTAAAGTATACTTTAAGTCAACCAGAAACATTTTTGCACCTTTTTGACGTCTTTGTCTTGCCTTAAAGTACACTTCAAGATTTACACTAGCTGTATGTTGAAAAAGAAAGAAGGATGTATATGAAATCAGCTATTTTTGAAAAAGCCGGGCTTGTTTCTGTCCAAGAAGTAGAAAGACCACAGTTGCAAGCAACTGATGATGTCATCATCAAAATCGTGCGGGCCTGTGTCTGCGGTTCTGACCTCTGGTCTTATGCCCATGGCGACAACAAAGAACCCCACTCTGTCAACGATGGCCATGAGGCATTAGGGATTGTGGAAGAAATTGGTACAGCTATTACCACCGTTAAACCCGGTGACTTCGTGATCGTTCCTTTCACCCATGGTTGTGGGGAATGTGATGCCTGTCTTGCAGGATTCGATGGGACTTGTGATCGCCACCAAGGTGCGACCAACTGGTCCCATGGCTTTCAATCAGAGTACGTTCGTTTCCATTATGGCAACTGGGCGCTGGTCAAAGTCCCTGGTCAACCATCGGATTACACAGAAGGCATGATCAAATCACTGCTGACTTTGGCAGATGTGATGCCAACAGGTTATCATGCTGCCCGTTGTGCCCATGTTCAAAGAGGCGATAAAGTGGTCGTTATTGGCGATGGGGCCGTTGGTCAATGCGCGGTGATCGCCGCAAAAATGCTTGGGGCTTCACAAATCGTCTTAATGAGTCGACACCCAGACCGTCAAGAAATGGCCCGCCAATCTGGTGCAACAGCAGTCGTTGCAGCGCGCGGTGAAGCCGGGATTGCTGAAGTACGAGAAGTCTTAGGTGGTGGCGCTGATGCGGCATTAGAATGTGTTGGTACCGAAGCGGCTATCGAGCAAGCGCTTGGGGTCTTGCACAATGGTGGCCGTATTGGCTATGTCGGTGTCCCTCACTACAACAATCGGCCCATTGGCTCGACATTTGCCCAAAATATCTCGATTGCCGGTGGGTCTGCTTCTGTGACCACCTATGACAAAGAAGTCTTACTGAAAGCAGTCTTGGATGGGTCCATTGATCCTGGCCGTGTTTTCACCCAAACGTATCCATTGGCACAAATCAACCAAGCCTATGCAGATATGCAAAATCGTCGCACGATCAAATCGATGGTGGTTGTTTCGAAAAAGATGACCGACTGAATGATTCTGTGTTACTTAGTGTGAGAAAAACACACATAAAGTACAAAGGGGCTGTATCAACAGCCCCTTTCGTTTACATAAAAATAGATATTCACTCCTATGATTTACTCAGAAAAAAAATCATCCTCTTTTGAAATACGCAACTGTTTTAACAGAATACGTCTAGCTTAACCAATCATCACTCGCTCTTCAGGAAATTTGTATCCAACTTCTCGCTGGTTGGCTTTTTTCATCAATGAAAAAGCAACTGTCATGATTCCCACACGACCAATGAACATCAAAAGAATGATCAATAGCTTGCCGAAAACCGATAAATAGGGCGTAAGTCCCATCGTCAAGCCCACAGTCCCAAAAGCTGAAAAGACCTCAAAGGCAATATATTGCAAACCGAATGTAGGGTTTTGCGGCATATTTTCAGTAATCGATAACAGGAAAATAGATATGAAACATAACGACAAAGTTAGAAAAAACAAAGTAAAAGCTCGCGAAACGGCAGATTCTTTAATTGTTCGGCCAAAAATCTCAGCTTGGCTGCGTCCTTTTAACAAGCTACGGACCTTGATGATCAAGACTGCAAATGTCGTTGTCTTCAATCCCCCAGCAGTTGATCCGGAGGTTCCGCCGATATACATTAACATCATCGTCAGCATCAAACTGGCTTGACTCATTTGTCCGTAATCAATACTGAAAAAGCCAGCTGTTCTTGGGGTGACCGCTAAGAACAAATATTGAAAAAAGCGTTCAATGACAGAATCACCAGTGATCAACTGTGAATTTTTTTCGGTCAAAAAGAAGCCTACCGTTCCAAGAACAATCAAAACGATCATTGTGATCCATGCCAAGCGGCTATGTAAGGAACGTTTTTTGGATGCCCTATGCAGGAGATCGAACCAAACGAGAAAACCGAGACCGCCGGCGATAATCAAGAAACTGATGACCCCTAGCACAAACGGTTCATTCTGAAATCCGACCATACTGTTGCCAAACAAATCAAAACCAGCATTACAAAAGGCCGAAATCGCATGAAAAACACTATACCAGAGACCCTGGCGCCAACCAAAACGAGGAACAAAAGCAAAAGCCAGCAATACAGCCCCACTAACTTGGATCAAAAAGGCGATCCGGATAATGTACCATGCTAAATGGATTTCACCGGACATACGATCTAGATTCAAGGATTCTCGCAAAATCATCCGCGTACTAAGATGGACTCTTTTTCTTGCCAAAATGTAAAAGAAGACGGGAATCGACATGAAGCCGATTCCACCAATTTCAATCAATATCAACAAAATGCCTTGGCCCCAGATATTATAATGATCCACCACCGTTAAGGTAGAAAGACCCGTCACACAAATAGCTGAAGTAGCAGTAAACAGAGCATCTAAAAAGTTGGTACCTTCACCACTTTTGGTGACCGTAGGCAACATCAGTAAGCCTGTCCCTGCCAATATCAGTAAGAGAAACACTAGTGAGACGATTTGTGGAATTAAAAAGTGTTGATGTGCCAACTTTTTTTTCAAACGATCTCTTTTTTTCATTCTCATTTCCTTTGACCTTTTTCAAAAACGAATGTCTTAGTAATCCAAGTCTTTTGCTTTCGTTTTTCTCTTATCATACCATTTTATTTTGATTTATTCTTCACTTTGATCATTCTTGTTACATTCGCTCGTTCGTTTTCTTCTAACCGCATTTTGATCCCATATATGGCCTCTTCTAATTCAGGGATCGTCAAATATTCTAACGCATTGACCCGCCTGCGGGTTCGTTCGATTTCCCCTGCCATCAATTGACAGGTTTTTTCGATTTCTGTTAGAGCCAACAGCTTGGGCATAACGTCTGTAAAACGGGCGACGGCGTTATCTAAAGGAACATTGGAATTCAAAAATCCGTATTCGATCGGCGCTTGCATCACAGCATCATCATAGTCAAAATGCATGACCGGTACTTCTACACTCATGATATTTTTCGTTGATAATTCAAGGGAGACTTCAGTTGCAGGTAAAATAAACATTTCTTCAATGTATTTTTCATTGATTGTGGCATTGGCCAAGCGAAATGCCTTCATGGCATGTTGCAACTGCTCTTCCACATTTTTACGTAAATGATCATTTTTTTTGATTAATTCAATAAATTGACGCATGAGTTCATCTTGTTTATCTTTTAATAATTTATGGCCGCGTTTAGCTGTCGCCAATTGTTTACTGAGGCGCGACAGCTCCATGCGGGTTGGATTAACGTTTTTTTGCGCCATTATTCTCCTCTTCCGGTAAATATTCCGCCAGTAACGCATCACTGATTCGCTTCAGTTCGACTTTTGGCAACATCGCCAATAATTCCCAGCCCAATTCCAAGGTTTCGATAATGGAGCGGTTGGTTCGATATCCTTGATTCAAGTATTCAATTTCGAAGCGTTCTGCAAATTTAGCATAGATTTTATCAACTTCTGACAAGGCCGATTCGCCTAAAACAACTGCTAATTCCTTGGATTGCTGTCCTTGCGCGTATGCAGAAAACAACTGGTTCATCGTTGCAGCATGGTCTTTACGTGTTTTGCCTTCGCCTGTCCCTTTATCTTTTAAGCGTGACAGCGATGACAAGACATCGATTGGCGGTTGAATGCCATTTTTATATAAATCCCGAGACAAGATGATTTGTCCTTCAGTGATATAGCCTGTTAAATCAGGAATTGGATGCGTTTTGTCATCTTCTGGCATAGTCAGAATCGGCAACTGCGTCACTGAACCTTTCAAGCCGCGAATTCGTCCGGCACGCTCATATAACGTTGACAAATTCGTGTAGAGATACCCTGGATACCCACGACGTCCCGGTACTTCACGGCGTGCAGAAGAGATCTCCCGTAAAGCTTCACAATAGTTGGTCATATCCGTCATGATCACCAAGACATGCATATCCTTTTCATAGGCCAAGTATTCAGCTGCCGTCAATGCCATTCGTGGAGTAGCGATCCGCTCGATCGCTGGATCATTTGCTAGATTCATAAAGACAACAGAATGGTCGATGGCGCCAGTTTGCCGAAAATCTTCCATAAAATATTCTGCTTCTTCAAAGGTAATCCCAATGCCGGCAAATACAACAGCAAATTCATCTTCCGAGTTTAGCACTTGTGCTTGACGGGCAATTTGAGAGGCCAATTCTTTATGAGGCAAACCAGAACCTGAAAAAATTGGTAGTTTTTGTCCCCGAACCAATGTGTTCAAATGGTCAATTGATGAAATCCCCGTTTGAATAAATTCATCAGGGTAATCTCGGGCTGCTGGATTAATGACTTCGCCGTTGATATCCATAAATTTTTCGGGAACGATCTCTACTCCACCGTCTTTGACCCGTCCTAAACCGTCAAAGACGCGCCCAATCATTTGCTCTGAAACGCCTAATTCCAAAGGATGCCCCAAAAAGCGGACCGCTGATTCGCGCAAGTTAATCCCTCCAGTCCCTTCAAAAATTTGGACTAATGCTTTGTCTTCTTGAATCTCAAGCACTTGGCCTTGTCGCATGTCTCCGTTTTGCATGCGGACTTCGATCAACTCTTCGTATTTGACACCAGAGACACGATCGACGGCCATCAATGGACCGACGACTTCTCCAATCGTTTTATATTCCTTGATCATCAGTACGGTCTCCTTTCTGTAAAATTTCTTTTATGGTTGCTTTGATTTCTTGATGCAAAGCAGAAATTTTGGCAAATTCACCTTCAGGCAAATACTTCATGCGTGCAACTTTGTCTCGTAGTTCTTCAATTCCTGAGTAGACTTCTGAAAGATACGCACCTAGTGTTAACGCATCTTCGGCTTCTTTGTGGAGCAATAAGATCGTTTCTAGCATTTTGAACTGCTTTTCACGAGAGGTAAACGTATCGACATCGTCAAAAGCATTTTGCTGTAAGAAATCTTCTCTCAAGGACTTGGTCGTTTCCAGCAATAATTGATCTTTTTCTGATAAAGCGTCGATACCGACAAGACGAACGATCTCTGACAATTCAGATTCTTTTTGTAGCATCCGCATGGCTTCTGTTACTTGTTTGGACCAATCCACTTGCATTTGCTGATCCAAAAAGGCGCCAAGTTCGTTTTCATATAAAGAATAACTCTTCAACCAATCGATTGATGGAAAATGACGTTTTTGCGCTAATGTGGCATCTAAGCCCCAAAATACTTTAACGACCCGTAAAGTATTTTGAGTAACTGGTTCCGAAATGTCCCCACCAGATGGTGACACGGCGCTGATTGCAGTAATACTGCCTTCTTGATCAGAACCTAAGCAAATCGCTTTCCCAGAACGTTCATAATACTCTGCCAAACGGCTACCTAAATAAGCCGGATATCCTTCATCCCCAGGCATTTCCTCCAAACGACCAGACATTTCTCGCAGTGCTTCCGCCCAACGTGAGGTTGAATCCGCCATGATCGCCACTGAATAGCCCATGTCACGGAAGTACTCTGCAATGGTAATCCCCGTATAAATCGACGCTTCCCGAGCGGCTACTGGCATATTTGATGTATTGGCAATCAAAACGGTTCTAGCCATTAAAGATTCACCACTGCGAGGATCGATCAACTCTGGAAATTCGTTCATTACATCTGTCATTTCATTGCCGCGTTCCCCACAGCCAACATAGACAACCAAGTCGACATCCGCCCACTTGGCAATTTGATGCTGAACAACGGTCTTTCCCGCACCAAAAGGACCCGGAACGGCTGAAGCCCCGCCTTTAGCGATTGGAAAGAACGTGTCAATCACGCGCTGTCCTGTAATCATCGGTTCGATTGGATTCAGTTTTTGCTTCACTGGACGGCTATGACGAACCGGCCATTTTTGTAGCATCGTAAATGAACGTTCTCCTTTAGTCGTATCTAAGACATAAATCACTTCATCAATCGTATATTCCCCTGCATAAACAGCTTTGACTGTTCCTGAAATGCCATGAGGAACCATAATTTTGTGATCGATCAGTGGTGTTTCTTGCACAGTTCCGATAACCATTCCGGTACTAACCGCTGCACCCACTTCGACCACCGGTACAAAAGACCACTTTTTCTCATGATTCAACGCAGGCAATTGCACCCCGCGAGTCAAGAAGTTACTTTTGGTAACATCCATAAAGGTTTCCAATGGGCGTTGGATCCCATCAAACATTTGAGACATAATTCCGGGAGCCAATTCCACGGATAGCGGTTCACCAGTGGTTTCGACTGGTTCTCCGGGACCAATCCCTGAAGTTTCTTCGTAGACTTGGATCGAAGCGACGTCGCCGCGCATTTCGATGATTTCACCGACCACGCCTAAATCTCCTACATAACAGATATCTTCTAAACTTGCATGACCCATATTTTTGGCTAAAACCAATGGACCTGATACTTTAATAATTGTTCCTTTTTCCACAACATCGGCTCCTCTCTATAGTATGTTTTGTCCGACCGCTTTTTCAACATTATCTTGAATCATCCGTCTGCCGATTCCTCGGGAACCATCGTAATCAGGAATCAAGATGATCGCAGGTGTCATTTTTTGTTGGACCTTTGCTAATTCATCGGGAATCATCTCTGCACATTTTTCAGTCAGATAGATAATCGTACTACTCTTCATTAATTTTGCCAGTGCCTGCTTGACTTCTTTTTCTTCCGAGGCATAACAAACTTGGAACCCAAATAATTGAAAAGGAATGACGGATTCTTTCTCGCCGATCACACCGATTTTATGCGTCATAGCGCCGCATCCTTTCTCTGATTTGTCCTTCCGTAAAGCCGCTGCGTTTGCCTACCAGCAAGATACGCAGATTTTGCAGTTCCAAAATCTTAGCATTCAAAAATGCGAGTAAAGGTAGTGGTCCTAAAGCATCTATTTGGGCTGGTGCAAAGCTTTCTGTAATCAAGTTGTCTTGTAAAAGCGCCAAGCCAGCGAAGTCGATCACTTGTTCATGAATGATTGGCCGCATCACTTCCTGATACTCACTTTCTAATAAGAACGTTATAAAGTCGCTATAGGACGCATCTGCAAACGCTAAAAATTCTTCTTTCGGGATACTGCCGACACTCACCAAGACCGCCTTCATAAAACTGCAGGATCGCTTTTGGCTCAGACAGCGAGCGGCGATGGTTATATTGGTTAAATCGATCATCTTAATGACGGCTTCTTGTAGTTCAGGTATATTGATTTTGTCTGCCAATCGCCGTTGTTCATGCAAATACCGGCGATCGTATATGATATCGATGCCTTGCAACACAGCGCCGCCTTCCAAGTATTCCCGAACCTCTTGAATTGTAGTCACGATTTTCTCAGGCAATACTTCTGATACGCCTGTTTTGATGGCGGTCCGGCATTCGTCGATCGTGTAAAAACCGTCTTCAACCAGTAGATGCGCATAATCCTTTCCAGTCACTGACTCTTTGGTCAAGACTTTCAGATTGTGGAAAGTAAAAGGCATCATATACAATCGGAGGATTTCTTGATTGGGAACCAGCTCGATCAATTCTTTGATTGTCTTTAACAATTCTTCATCAAGTGATATTTCGAATTGTTCGTGAAAATATGGATGCAAATAGCGTTGATAATGGGTCTGCTGCAGCACCGTTTCGACCACAGCAAAGTTTTTTGCCGTAATCATTTGTTCCACTTCTTGCGGCTTCAGTAAAGTCATTTCTTTCAGCCGAATGATGGGATTCAATTGATGATAGTTCCTCATGGATCAACCTCCTTTTTGTATGATCTGTAACCACCGTTCACGGGATTCTTTCTTGTATTCTTCAAGTAACACACGATAAGTAAAGTTGTATTGAATACCATTGTCATCCACCAAAAATCCAGCTTCTGACAATGGTGTTCCTACCTTGATTTGATACGGCAAGTCGGACTGACAAGCCGCGACCCAAGTATCATCTAAGTGGGCTGCTTGATCTAGACCCGCATGAAAGGTCAACGTGCCACTGATTGGCAGCCGCTCCAGCACATTTTCAACAAATGTCTGGAGCTCTTCTGGTGTCCAACCAATCATTTGTTGATAAGCTTGCTCAAAAAGTTGTGTCAGATATTCATTTTGCTTCACCATTTTTTGCTGCTTGGCGGCACTTGATTGGCGATTCAGGGCTTGCTGATAATTTTTTTCGACTTGCTTTTTTGCTTGCTGGGCACGAAGCTGCAAGTCCGACTCTTTCTTCGCCCAGTCACGTGCCATGGTTTCACTGATCCTAGCACGTTCAGCGGCAGCCAAACGTTCCCGTTTTATCTGCGCTTCTTGGTCTAGTTCAGCAATCATTTTGTCGATTGCATCCATACCTTCGCCCCCTTTAAATCGTTCCTAAAAGTAAGAAAGAAATAACAAAGCCTAAGATGGCATACATCTCAACCATTACTGAGAACATCACGCCTTTAAAGAAATGCTCTGGTTTCTTCGCTAAAATTTGAATCCCAGCTGCAGCGACCTTTCCTTGGGCCATTCCTGAGAATAAACCAGTAAAAGCAACTGGCAGTGATGCCATCAAATAAGCCATACCAGTCACTGTCGACATTTCACCACTTAAGCTGCCATAAATCATAAACGCAATAACGAATCCGTATAGACCTTGTGTCCCAGGAAGCAATTGTAAAATCAAAGCTTGTCCAAACTTCTCAGGCTGATTCGTCGTTAAAGCTGCCGCTGCTTCACCAGTTTGGCCCACACCTTTGGCTGAACCAATCCCAGAAAAGATCGTCGCAATCCCCATTCCGATAATTGCAAACACCATACCACCATTATTGTTAATCAAGTAATCAATCATTTATTGTCTCCTCCATTTTCTTTGTCAAAATCAACATATTTCTCACTTGGCGTAAAGGTTTCAAATTGACGTCCACCACCAGTGAAAAATTTGCCGAAAAATTCTACATATTGTAAACGAGCGGCATGCACATATGCACTCAGTAACGATAAAAAGATATTCAATGCTTGCAGTACAAGCAATAAGAGAATACCCACTGAAAAACGAGCAGCTGGCGGCAAATAGCCCACCAATAAGTTGAAGGCTGCTGCAATACTCCCACCGGAGATCCCTAAAGCCATCAAGCGACTGTAGCTGACAAAGTCACCGATGTAACTCGTCACACCGTACAAGTCGTACAACCCTAGAAAGAAGCCGCCCACTTTGGTTTTCCCTTTAAGAATCGGTACCACGATAATCAATAAGGCACTAAAGCCCGCTAAAATCAAGCCGACAGTGGTTAATGCAGGGACATCAATCAAAAGATTGCCTGCGGCTGCCACTAGCAGACCACTCAAAAGTCCTAGCCACGCAAAGCCTTCGTTTACTGCACCTAAAAGATCCTTTTTGCGGATGTTTTCTTTAGCCGCCAAATAAAGACCTGTAAACAGTTGGATGCCACCAAAAATCATCGATAGACCAAAGATTGCCATAAAATCTTCGGCGGGCGATAAAAGCTGGAAAGGCAATGTAGCACCAAAAAAAGAGCCGTAGATTGCACCCCAAATCATGGTTGGTACAGACAATATCTGGAACAATTTCAGAAATCGTTTGGTTCCTTTTGGCAAACGTAAGGCATACAGCCCAATCGTTGTCGCTACAGCCATCAATGCACCATAACCTAAATCAGCCACCATCATCCCAAAGAAAACATAATAGAAAGGCGTCATCCAAGGGGTTGGATCAATTTCATCGTATTTCGGCAAACTATACATTTCCGTCAGCATTTCAAAGGGTTGTATAAATGAAGCATTTTTTAACTTCGTTGGTACTTGATTGGCAGCAATCTCGTCTGCCGTTGGTTCTTCAAATGAATAGTAAATCTCATTGGCAAAGGATTCTTGGACCATTTCTGCCACTAACGGTTGATCCTTTTCTGCAATCCACCCGCGCAAGAGCGAAAATGTCTGACCTGCCGCTAGACGTTGTTGCATCATTGCACGATTCTCACGAGTCAAAAACAGTTCTTCCGCTTGCTGCAACAGGATCAGCCGTTGTTTGTGCTGACTGATTTCTGTAATCAGTTCTTTGCGCTGCTGCGTCAAGGAAGTCAACGCTTGTTTCGCGTTTTGCAAAACCACTTTTGGTGATTCTGATGTTAGGCCAGTTTCTTTCTTCACCCCAAAACGGTGAAACAATTGGAAAACTTGCGCCTCGGTCGTTGCTAAAAAAAGACAGCTGAAATTAACTTTCTTCTGATCAGAATAGATGACTTCTATATAAACATCTTCCAATTGACGCAAAGCTTCAGCTAGATCTTCCCAGCGTGGTTCTTCAACACTACCTGCAAAAAAACACGTATGTGTAGGTGCTTCAATTTCTAGTGGCACGTCAAGATTTTGCCACTGTGTCGCCCAATCTTCTGCCTGAGTCGCTGCTTCGATCGCTTCAATCGTCTCTAACCAGCGCTCCTGCAAATTCTCAACTTGACCTAGTTCTGTTAAAGCTGCTGCTTCATCGAAGCTTGTTTCAAAGTCCGACAGCCGCAAGGCAGCCCGCCGCCACTCCGTGCTTTTTTTCGCATCGCCAGTTTGACGAATAAAGCGGATTGCTTCTTGTAGACGACGAATCAGTGTCTGATGAGAAGTACTTTCTGGCGTTGTACCTGCAAAAAATTCCTGCAACCAAGTTTCGTTGGCTTCTTTCTCAAATACATTCTCGATTTCAACAAACTGCATCGCTTGCAACTTCGTCAACAAACTTTCTTGGTAGCGTTTCGGGGTGATCAACGTTAATTTATTTAGTTTGGTTACTGCCATAAGTCCCGATCACTCCTTCAACGATCTGTTGAATCGCTTGCTCTTGGAAGCTTTGCATATTTTTTTGGTAACGATCTAAAACTTGTTGATTTTCTTCTGCCAGCCGTTGCTTTTGTGCTTCCAGCGACTGGTGTAACTGCTCTTCGACTGCGACTTGTTCTTGTGCAAGTGCCTCTTCCAAAGCGGCAGCCCGTTTTTGCAATTCTTGTTGTTGCTGCGCTTCTTCCAATTGTAGCGCTTTTTTCAAAGCGATCAATTGCTGTTCATTGGCTTCTTCTGCTTCTCGTAAACGAGTCAAAGCTTCTCTCATTAATTCCCCTCCTATAATCATGTGTATATTCAACTGAAAAACAAACAAAAAAGCATACCTCGCGAAGAAGTATGCTTATAACAAAAAAAGGCCAGCATTCCTCCAAGAATGTTCGCCTCACCCCTTGGCAAACCTGATCCTTGAAACACCGAAATGCTCAACCTTTGTGTCTTCAATTTTTTGATACAATATATATTCTAACAAAAATAATCCCAATCATCAATAGATAAGTGCAATTATTTTCATCTCTCATCACTAGACCACTCTGCACTTCGCCAATCAGCGGCAACATTTACTCTAAACTCTATATATTAACATTCTTTACCCCTAAATTATTCTTTCAAAAGATTCGAAAGAATTGGAGAGGACCGATTATATAACCATTGTCTTATCGGATGATCAGAAAAAGATGTGTGAATCTCTGAGAAATCAATCGCCAACCTGCGATTGCGATGGGACACATTGCAGAAAAAATATATTAGCTATAGGATTTATTGGCGTTTTATTAGACCGTAGTTATTTTATACATACTAAAAAGCATCTAATTTCATTGCCCATATTTTCCGGTTTAGCCACCTCACAAATGTTACTTAATACGACTATAACAGATGATAAGTCACATTTAAAAAAGCTATAGAAAAAAATCGCTAAAAGAAAAATAATTTTCTCTTAGAGCCTCTAAGGATAGAGCAATTTTATCGAATGTGACAGAATCTGATTGTGTCTCATTGACTTGTCTTTTAAAATGATTGTTCAATAGTTTGTATCTTAGATAATTAATTGTATAAAATTTATTATATAGCAGTAAAAGTAGCGTACTATCACTGTACGCAGCTTAATAATATGTCAAATAGAGTAATAGTTCGGGAATTTGCCCAACATTTGCTCCTGAAGGAACCAGGATTTCGACTGTTCAAACGAATGAAACGGAACAATAAAATTCCTGATTTATTTCAATCGTTCGGTTTCATAAATATTTTGATACGAATAAATTTGCGTGCCAACTTCTGAAGCTATGCTATGACCTCTGTGTATTGACTTATTGATTTCATTTCAGTAACAATAAATGAATGGAAATATCACAAAATGATTATTTCATTCGCGATAATAGTTTTGTGTGCTTTTGGGGTACCGGCAGGATTCTGAAAGTATGAAACGACCCCAAGAATTAGATTTTTTTTCTAATTTTTGGGGTCGACTTTTTATGAAAAAATAATTTATACTTTTTGAAATACAGCTCGTATTTTTGTTAATAATTCTTCTATTAATTTTTCAGAAGCTTTTTCTAGAAATTTGCAGTTCCTGGCTTCATAATCAATTGTTGTGATTTGATCTAACATAACTTTTCGGCGTGTTTTCATTTTATGATTTTCTGTTATTTCAATGTATAGTGGGTAATTTCTACTAGTTGTAGTTATCGGTGCAACAATAACCACATTACTAGTATCTGCAATAATATCGTGACTAAGAACAATATAAGGTCTTCTTCCAGTCTGTTCATGGCCAGATCTGGGAGCTATGTTCAATAAAAGAATATCACCTTGTCTTGGAACATCTACCATAGTTCTCTCCCTACTGGGCTTCCTAAATCCTGAATTTTAATATTTACTTTGCCCTCTGTGTAATCTTTGAAAAGCTCTTCAATAGTTACTTCTTCTTTTGAAATTGCTGGTTCGATAATTAATCGTCTTTTTCCATTAACATCTTCGCTTTTGATTGATACTCGATCATCAGTCTTTAATTCCAGAAATTCCATTAAATTTTTTGGCAATCTAAGTCCGTTGCTATTTCCCCATTTTTTGATTGGTATCATTTCCATGTTATTCACCTCTTTAATTGTATATACAAAGTATAACATATATCTCGATTTTCGTATATACATAATTATCCATTAATATCTTTTTTATAACGCGAATTGTAAAATTAAGTTAGAAAAATAAAAAGGCATTTATGGTACACTCAAATTGTATTTCCGACGAAAGAAAACAAAGGAGTGTAACCATAAATGACCTACAAACATCTTACCATAGACGAACTGACAATGATAGAATCATATTATCTTCAACATAATAAACCGGTTGAAATCGCTAACCGAATGGGACGTGCTATACAAACTATTTATAATGTAGTCAATAAGTTCAAGCAAGGCAAGACTGCTCTTGATTATTGGCACCAGTATAAAGAAAATAAGAAAAAATGTGGTAGAAAAGTCATTCAATTACCTGCTCATGAAGTAGATTACATTAAAGAGAAAGTCACTCTTGGTTGGACGCCTGACGTCATTATCGGGCGACAAGAAAGGCCTGTTTCATGCGGTATGAGAACACTTTATCGTTTATTTTCTAAAGGAATATTTGATAGTGACACACTACCGATGAAAGGTAAAAGAAAACCCAATGGCCGTCAGGAAAAACGGGGAAAACAACAGTATCAGCGCTCAATCCATGATCGACCTGATAATTATCCTGATTTCAATTCTGAGTTTGGTCACCTTGAAGGTGATACGATCGTTGGCATTCATATAAAAGTGCCGTCATTACTTTAGATTTAGGAATAGATGTATGATTTATCTGTAAGATATCGCACAAGTGTTAGAAATTACGAACCAATAATTGTTTATATATAATTATATCGATAAATAAGAATTAGAAGTAAAAGTATAAAGAGAATAAACGAAGGTGATGTAATGACTTTGCAAAAGTTAAAATAACGAAAAAACACTTTTCATAGCAGTTTAATAACTACCATGAAAAGTGTTCAAATTTTTTAATTAAATAAGGGACTAAAATTGTCCACCCAAGTTAACATAGAACCGATATTTCTATCTGATTTTCTCTAAGTTTACTTTTATAACTGTTAAGTATCTATGCAATTTTTCATTGTCATCAATATTAGATTCTAGTATTGCCTCGAAATATCCTCTTATAATGGAAAGAGGGGTTTTTCTAAATCATGAGCTAATGATTCAACCATTTCCACTTGTTCTTGTTCCATCTTCCACTGGGCGAATATTTTTTTCAGCTTTCAATTCTCTACGCTGCTCATAGACTAGAGTAATGATGAAAGCAATGATGAATGTTAGAATATAAGATATGAGTCGATGCCATACATTCATGGTAATTTCTCCGCTATCAGGTATATAACTTGCTAGACTGAAAATACCAAGCCCACCCATACGATATGGAACAACATCAAAATAACCTGAATAGCCCCCGCCAATCCCACTTGCAATTAATGCAATGATAAATAAATGCTTCTGAGGCAGTAAAGTACCATATACTCCAGGCTCAGTAATACCAAAGAAAGATGAAAGTGTAGCAGGTAAGGTAATTTCTTTAGTTTGTGTATCTTTTGCTTTAAAAAATACAGCCAACAATACACCCATAACTCCCGCCCAAGCAACATCACTAGCACCAAATATAGGAGAGTATCCTTGTTCAACAACTTGTAATATAGCAATTGGAATCAGTCCCCAATGTAAACCAAACATAACAAGTAGCTGCCAAAGTCCTCCAATTAATACACCAAAAAGAATTGTATTCAATTCGTATAAATATTTAAATAGGGCTCCAACCAAGTCTGATGACCATGAAGCGGCTGGACCAATAATTAGTATAGAAATTGGAATAGCAATTAACAGTACAGCAAATGGTACGAAAAATGTTTGAACAGACTTAGGGATAGTTTTTTTTGCTATTTTTTCTATCTTAGCTCCGAACCAAATTGCGATGATGATCGGTATAATTGTTGCATAATATCCACCAGGTGGTAAAATAATCGGGAGCCCTAGGAAAGTCTGATAGACGTCAGACTGGAATATTGTATTTTCAAATAAAATAAAAGCTGAATTTCCACTGGCTAAGCTATCAATAGTTGGGTATAGAAGCGCACTAGCAATCGCTAATGCACTGAAAACATTAAGTTTTAATGACCTCGCTGCAGTGACTGCTAGCATAATAGGGAGAAACTGAAAAAATCCGTCTCCAGCAATATTCAATATGGCGACTAAACCACTATTATCAACATTTAGTCCAAAAGATCCAAAAATAGCAACAAGTCCTTTGATCATCCCAGCTGCAGCTAGTGCACCTAAAAATGGTTGAAATAGACTTGAAATAAAGTTAATAAATTTGTCTAGAATATTTACTTTATTACCTTTCGTACTATCTTCATAATCTTCATGCTCGACGACTTTGTTGCTTTTTAGTTGATTATTAATTTCTTCGTACACATCAGCAACTTCGTTACCTATGACCACTTGGTATTGGCCGCTCGCCTTAACGACAGTGATTACTCCATCTAGCGAATTAATAGCGTCAGTATCTGCATTTAATTCATCATATAATTCAAATCGCAAGCGCGTAATACAATGACGTAAGCTTTTAATATTTTTTTGACCACCCACTAGTTTAATTATGTTCTCAGCGAGTTGTGTATGTTTACTCATTCCGATTCCTCCTAAAATTGTGCTTTAGAGACAACTTTTTTTTAATATAAACTTATTAATTAGATTATACGTAGTGTTTAGAATGTAACCAATCAGAAATACGGAGATTAAAGGACCAATAATAAGATGCTGATTAAGCAACAAAGCAATAATAAAGAGACACAGATCCCCTAAACTTCTAATCAACCCAATTGATCGCTTCGTGACCTTACTAATCCAAAAAACACATGCATCATAAGGCATTTTCCCTAAATTTGCACTTGTATAGATACCGGCTCCAATCCCAAGTAATAAAATACCCATAATTAAGAAAAGAAAGTTGCCCGGATTACTGAGTCCTTGATTTAATATATATTCGGCAGTTGCTCCAACAATATAAGGTTGGAGAATACTCCCAATACCTAATTGAGCGCGGTCATAAATTAAAGGTGGAATCAGCATTAGTAAAGTGATAATCATATTGGATTGATTTAAAGTTAAATTAGTATGAAGTGAAATACCCTGCCAGACCCAAGAAAGAGAATCACTCCCATAACCTGTTGATATGGATAATGAAACTCCTAAGCCCATAACTAAAGATCCGAATAAAAGAAGAAATAAACGGAATAATGAGGTTAGATTAAATTTATTTATCATTTAAATTTTCACCGTTATTCTTAATTACTTCTTGATACCAATAAAAAGATTTTTTCGGAATACGCCGGAATGTTCCCTTCCCGGAATCATCTCGGTCAACATAAATAAAACCATAGCGCTTAGCCATTTCACCGGTTCCGTTAGAAATAGAATCAATACACGCCCATGATGTATAACCGATTAATTCGACACCATCTAGAGTGATTGCGTCCGACATGGCTTTGATATGTTCTTTATGGTACTTAATTCTATAATCATCATGAATCTCACCATTTTCTGTTAAATTATCGACAGCCCCTAAACCATTCTCGACAACAAACATGGGTTTGTTGTAACGATCATAAATTTCATTGATTGTAATGCGAAACCCCAATGGATCAATCTGCCAACCCCATTCGCTAGTTTCCAAATAAGGATTAATTTCTGAAGCGAAGATATTACTTTCGGTTTGATTCGCAGCATCAGGTTGGGCACTGCTTACTCTTGAAGAGTAGTAAGAAAAGCTAATAAAATCTACAGTGTGATCTCTTAAAGCTTCAATATCGCCTTTTTTAACAGGAAGAGTGAGACCGCGTTGTTCGATTTGTTTTAAGTAATAATTAGGGTAGTATCCTCTTACTTGGACATCTGAAAACATATAGCTTTCACGGGAATCTTGGATAGATTTCCAGACATCTTCTGGATGTGGTGTCTGTGCATAGTAGCTTCCAGCAGCCAACATACATCCAATGTGAAAATTTGGGTTTATTTCCTTAGCAATTTGGGTCGCTTTCGAGCTGGCGACTAATTGGTGATGAATCACATCAGTTACGATCTGCTCTCTATTATCCTCTGGCTTGAAAGTTAGGCCTGCTGCTACAAAAGGAAAATGTAAGACCATATTGATTTCATTAAAAGTGAGCCAATATTTGACATAGTCTTTATAATGATTAAATAATGTTTCGGTAAATTTTAAATAAAAATCAATAGTTTGACGATTCTTCCAACCCCCATATTCATTAACCAAATACATAGGGATATCGAAGTGATTGATGGTTACTAAGGGTTCAATATTATGCTTTCGACACTCTTTAAAGACATTCAAATAGTGGTCCAAACCTAACTGGTTAGGTTGTGATTCATCTCCTTTAGGATAAATCCTTGACCAAGAGATTGACAATCGATAGACTTTAAATCCCATTTGGGCCATCAGTGCAATATCCTCTTTGTAATGGTGATAATGATCAATGGCGACTCTTGATGGAAAAAAAGTATCCTCTGGTAAAGATTTAGGGTCCAAATTTCCTGTACCTACTTGAAAACGTAAATCCCCGTAAGGCATATAATCTAGATTTGAAGGACCTCGTCCATCAATATTGTAAGCCCCTTCTGTTTGATTCGCAGCAGTTGCTCCGCCCCATAAAAAATTCTTTGGAAATGACATGTATATTCCTCCTTGTTCTTATCACAAAGTATAAGGTATATGTTGCTAATCAAAAAGGAAGTTTCTTTAAAAGAAACTTCCTTGACGAATAAGCTTAATAGGTTTGCTTTAAATTGAGGATTAATAAATCAATAACATATTTGAAGAAGTAGGCATTGAACTTTCCATATTGTATGGGAACATGTAACTGTTGCCCTTTGAATTTTATATTACTTTGACAACTTATAAGCCATTTTGTTCCATTCATTTTTTCGAGTCTCTTCACTACTCGTTTGTCGTACTTGAAAGTATTGCCGTCAATACTGAGTACTAATAATAAATCATTGTCGTTAATATCGTAGGAATGTTGAAAACCAACATCGCAAATAATAACATTCATGTTAATCACTTGTAGTTCTGTTTGGATCTGATGGCAGAGATAGCGCGCATCGCCTTGAGCAAAGACAAATATAGTATTTGCGGAAGTAAGCTGTTCAGTTAATAACTCCAGTTGATTATAATCTAACGAACTTGTTAAAGAGTTAAGAAAATGAATCATAGTACCTGCAAAGATTAAACTATTATCTTTCATATTGTTAGATGCTTTCGAATCGTGACGGCGTCTCTCTAAGGATTCGAGGTATTCTACGCAAGCGTCTTTAAACTCAATGTAAGTTTTATAGTCTAAATATCTGACATATTTAGAAATTTGGCTTTTTGATACAAAGGTTCTACTAGCAACCTCATCCATTGTAATATAAGGAATCTCGTGAATATGTTCTTGAAAGAATAAACTCAATATATAGAATGTCGAATTTTTTTTATAGGAATTTATTACATCATTTAATCTATCCATTATCAATCATATCAGTCCTTTATAAAGTAAAGTTAAAACAGAGAGAATAAACAGCTCAATGAAGTGGCTAAAGACTTATTCAAAAGTACATCGAGAGAATCATAAATGGATGCGTTCTTTCTCATAAATCAGACGTTCTTCTTTGACTGAATCGATATTTTTTTGTGCACTGATTAAAGACCGCTATCGCATAACGAGATGTAGGAGTGAGATTTTTCAATTTGACAAACGAAATTTATATAAAAATCGCTAGTGTTGTGACATGTATTTTCTCTTATAGCGTGTCAAAGTACTTTTACTAATACCAGTCATTTTTTCTACTTCTGTATAAGAATTTTCTTCAAGTAGCTGCATTGCCAAAGATAACTGTTGTTTTGAATATTTTTTTGGTCGCCCTTCCTTAAATCCGGGACGTTGCTTCGCAATCGCCTTTCCTTCCTGTGTCCTTTCCACAATTAAGTCCCGTTCAAAATCAGCAAATGCACTAAAGATTGTAAAAATTAATCTTCCCGTCGAAGTGTTCTCAATTATACCTAGATTAAGGACATTAATCTGAACGCCCTTTTCAAAAAGATACTTAATCGTATTTAAGGCATCTTGTGTACTTCGCGCAAACCGATCTAATTTTGTGACTACTAACGCATCGCCAGGTTGAATCCTCTGAAGCATTTTTTGGAATTCTGGTCTATCACTTTTTGTCCCTGTTATTTTTTCGAAGAAAATTTTATCACACCGTTCCTCTTCCAGCTGTCGCATCTGCCCTTCCAAATCTTGGTGACGTGTACTCACCCGTGCATAGCCATATTTCATGTTTTTCAACCTCTTTTCCTATTTTACTTTTGACCATTAGTTCTGACACCTCTGAACCCCTTGATTTTACTGGAACTGAAAACTATAGTCAATACTCTGTCATTTTTTTAGATAAATGGCATAAATTTTCAGCGCTAAGTGACAAAAGCAACTAATTTTTCATGATAGATTTTTAAATATCTCAATCTATCTCCAAAATTAGTTGCTTTTGTAGCTATAGTTGACTATGAATATGACAAATAATTAGAAAAAACTGTGCCAATTAAATATAAAAATGACACTGGAACTGAAAACTATAGTCAATACTCTGTCATTTTTTTAGATAAATGGCATAAATTTTCAGCGCTAAGTGACAAAAGCAACTAATTTTTCATGATAGATTTTTAAATATCTCAATCTATCTCCAAAATTAGTTGCTTTTGTAGCTATAGTTGACTATGAATATGACAAATAATTAGAAAAAACTGTGCCAATTAAATATAAAAATGACATCCAATAAAATCAATGTTTTACATGTGTCTGCTTTGGGTACACCCAAATTAGACATAATTAAAGAAAAAACGTAGGCTTCTATTTTCGATACATGATTTTATCCGATTATGGTATATAATCGTTTATTTCTGGCGGTCATAAAAAAGAACCCTATGGGTGTAGGGTTCTTCATACATGATTTTATCTAATTTCATGTATCGCATGATACTATTTGGATAATGCGCCAATCTGTTATCACAAAAAAAGACAACGAGATTTAATCGATGTCTTTTTTTGTGCTAACAGTCAAACTATTTATTAATTAAATAAACTTAATAAAGTTTGAATCGTACCATTTTCGATCAATATATAAATTCCTAAACCAATAAACACTATAGGAACAATGATTCGTTCATATTTTTCTAATGTTTCGGAAACAAAGGAAATTTTTGCTAATTTATAACTGACATAGCAAAGAACTGCAACAGAGAAAGCAAATACGATTAAAGTAATAACAATTTCTGAAAAGGCTAACGAAGTAAAGTAAGGAATATAAATGCCTAAATTATCGCCACCTGACGCAATGGTTATTAAGGCGACAGTCCAAAATAACCAACTGGTTCCTCTAGATTCTAACTTTTCAACGACTTCCTCTTCTTCTTCCTCCTCTTCACCTATCACAGCGACACGAATACCTAAATAAATTGGAATTAATCCAAGAAGTCCAATGATCCAATCTTGCGGAATAAAATTTAGCACATAAGCAGCAAACAAACTTACGGCTACCAAAATACCTGTTCCAAGATATTGACCCCAAAAAATGTGACGAATACCTTTTTGTGTGTGGCTTTGAGAAAAGATAATGAGCAAGATAAACAAATAATCAATACTGGTAGAAATATAAACAGCGATAGCTGAAAAAATACTTTGTAACAAAATAACTTCCTCCAAACTAAGATTTCATAGATAGATTTTCTGATAACTTAAAAAAAACACGAATAGCGGAAAGGATGTCTTCATTCGCTAAAGAGTAATAAACTACTTTTCCATCTTGACGTGATTTTGCCATTCCATATTTTTTTAAAAAACGTAAATGGTGTGACGTTGTAGCGACACTAGCAGTAAGTATTTCTGCTAAATCACATACACACATTTCCTTATAGGTTTCTAAAGCATAGAAAATTTTAATTCTAGAAGAATCGCTGAAACATTTCCCTAACACAAGTAAGTTTGAAAAATCTTTTTGATCCAATTTATTTTTTATTACATTTACTTTTTCTTTATGTACGATAGTCACTTGGCAAACTTTTTCCATTCATCTCACCTCAAATTCAAACGATTGTTTGAATGAAGTATATCTATTTGATCACTCGTTTGTCAATCTATCTTAATTCCAATACACTATTATAAGCAATTTCATGTGTTACAACTTAATAGGAATTTAAATTTTATTATTAAATTTTTTAATCATTTTCACGAAAATTAATTTTATAAAGAACATACTCTATACTTTTATTTTTTTTTTAAGAACTCAAAAAAGCAGAAAATCCCAGATTTAAAAATCTGAGTTTCCACTTTTGTCATTTCAAGGATGGACTATTGTCTCAGCCTCTTCTAATTTATTCTTAAGATATTTTTACTTTCTCTGCAGGTGCTGATACTTCTTTTTGTTCTTTTCGACCTTTCAACTTATACTTCATTAATCTCATGCCATTGAAAATTACCACCAAGATACTACCTTCATGAACCAACATTCCGATAGACATATTCATCCATTCGCTGAAGAAGACGCTAGTCAACAAGACCAACACTACTCCAATTGAAATCACGATATTTTGTTTCATATTATTTGCGGTGGCTTTTACTAATCCTAATGCGTGAGGCAAGTTGCTGAAGTTCGAGTTCATTAAAACGACATCGGATGTTTCAATCGCTACGTCCGTTCCGCTTCCCATTGCGATTCCAATGTCTGCTAAAGCTAAGGACGGACTATCGTTAACGCCATCTCCAACAAAGGCTACAATTTGACCACGTTGTTGAAGTTTTCCAATATAAGCCGATTTGTCTTCCGGCAACATGTGGCCGTGAGCTTCGGTCAAACCAAGTTCGCCGGCGACCACATCAACGGTTCCTTGGTTATCTCCTGAAAGAACGACTAGATTTTTCACGCCCAAGTCTTTTAATTCCTGCAAATTAGCTTTCACACCCGGACGGACTTGATCGCGAATGCCCATCAGTACTTTTAATTCACCGTCGACCGCTGTCAAAACGAGAGAGTTCCCTTGTTGTTCAAACCGTTTGACATCTTTTTGCACTTTTTTGCTGAGAGTAACATTTTCTTTTTCCATCAAGGCCACATTCCCAACAGCCACTCTATGTCCAGCTACACTTGAAACGATTCCGCCGCCTTTCACGACTTCAGTTCCTTCAACAGGATAAAAGTTTGTTTCTCCAATTTGATTTAAGACCGCTTTTGCTAATGGATGATCTGATTCCCGTTCCACACTGGCCAGATAGCCAAGCGTTTCAGCAGAATCTTTTTCATACAGTTCAGTCGCTGCAACGGTTGGGTTTCCGACAGTTAAAGTACCTGTCTTATCAAATACAATTGTATCCACATTGCTGAAGTCTTGAATGACTTCACTCCCTTTTAAAAGAACACCGTTACGAGCACCATTCCCAATACCGGCAACGTTTGAGACAGGCACTCCGATAACTAATGCGCCTGGGCAACCTAGAACCAAGATGGTGATTGCTAACTCAATATTTTGACTGAACGCCCATACAACAATTGCCAGAACCAAGACAGCTGGTGTGTAGTATTTAGAAAAGCGATCAATGAACCGTTCCGCTTCGGATTTAGAATCTTGTGCTTCTTCCACGAGTTCAATAATTTTTCCAAATGTGGTGTCCTCACCAACTCGGTCAGCTCTGATTTGAATCGTTCCGTTTTCTAAAATGGTTCCTGCAAAAACTTCTGCATCAGCTAGCTTGTTGACTGGAACAGCTTCACCTGTAATGCTAGCTTCATTGATATGCCCTTCACCCGTAAGGACTATGCCATCTACTGGAACTTTCGCACCCGTTTTAACGAGCAAGATATCCCCTTCATCTATATCATCCACTTCTACTTCTTCAAATTCGCCATTATCCATTTGTTTCAAGGCGCTTTCGGGTGCCATTTCAGTCAATTCTTTGATAGCAGATCGCGTTTGGTTCAATGTTCGTTGTTCCAAGTAGTGTCCGAATAAGAATAAGAACGTGACAATAGCCGATTCTTCATAATTTTGAATAAAAAGCGCACCAATCGCTGCAATACTGACTAAGACATCAATACTGATGACTTTGACTTTCATTGCTTGAAACGCTTGAATGGCAATTGGCGTAATCCCAAAGACAGAGGCGATGATCAAAGACCACTCTGAAAGTCCTACGTTTTCTAAAACAAAGTGACTGAAGAAACCGAGTACGATTAACAATCCACTGATGACGGTGATAACATTTTTCTTGCTTAATATATATTGTTGCATGCTTTTTCCCTCCAAATTTAATTTCTCTTTTATTGATAAACACAGTATAAGATAATTGCCTAAGTAATTAATTGACTGACATCAAGTTTAGAAAGTTCTCTTTTATCGTTTCTAAGCACCTCGAATCGGATTGCAACAAAAAAAGCAATCCTGGAAAAATAGCTTTTCTTCCAGAATTGCCTAGTTCATTTAATCTGTTAAGCGGCCTTGACTTTTGCTTTAAGGACCGGATAGCCTACGTTTTCGATAGCTTTTTGAATCTCTTCAATCGAAGTGACAGCTGAATCAAAATTGGTTTTGACTTTGCTGGAGTTGAATAATACTTTAATGCTGTCTTTATCAATACCGTTAACTGATTTCACGGCACCTTCAATTTTTTGCATACAACTTGGACAAGACAACGTTTCTAATTGCAATATAGCTTTTTCCATAATTCCTATCTCCTTTATGTGTTTTTATTTTATCGGCAGCAGATTAATGAACACTGCCTTTTCCTCTTTACAACTGTAGTATAGCTCACTTTTAGCAAACGAAAATTGACGCATATCAAGTTTTGCACTTCTTTTTATCTTTTTGCTCAATTCACCATCTTAATAGTCTTTTTCTGCCCCTTATTGCCATCAGAATAATAAGAAATTGGTGGATAATCTTGTCTGCGTATAAACCATACTACAATCGCGCCAATAAACAGGGCCAGAGACAAGGCTTGCGAAACGCGGATCCACTCGCCAATCCATAAACTGTCCGTTCGCATACCTTCAATGAAGAACCGACCCACTGAGTACCACAAAACGTAACTCAAAGCGACTTCTCCTTGACGCAAAAGCTGTTTTCGGTTCCGTATAGTGACGATGAGGACAAAGCCCAACAAACTCCACAATGACTCGTATAAAAAAGTCGGATGGTAGTAGGTACCATTGATATTCATTTGTTCAATGATAAATTCAGGTAAATAAAGATTTTCCAAGAATTGACGAGTAACCGGTCCACCATGAGCTTCCTGATTCATAAAATTGCCCCAACGACCAATGGACTGGGCTAACAATACATTGGGCGCTAAGATATCAAGAACGAGTGCCAAAGAAGTACCTTTTTTCTTTGCATACCAATATAGCGTACCCCCTCCTGCAATCAATCCCCCATAAATCGCAATGCCGCCATTCCAAATCGCAAGGATTTGTCCTGGATTTTGCAGATAATAACCAAGTTCAAATAACACATAATAAAGCCGAGCGCCGAGGAGTCCAATCGGAATTGCCCATAAGGCCATATCGATAATGGTATCCTCTTCCAGTCCTTTTTTCTTTGCTTCCTTGGTGCTCAACTGGAGAGCCGCTAATATGCCCGCTGCAATAATGACTCCATACCAATGAATCACAACAGAACCAATCTCCACCACATGGGGATTCAAAACGCCTAATACGAATCCCATTCTATTTGCTCCATTTCTTCAATTTTTCGCGTCATTCTAGTCATGGTGATGCTGAACAAGATTCCGGCTAAGCTCCATGGAAACCAAACAGTGAATAAACTTTTATCTCCCTGGTCACTCGCTTCGTAATACGCCACTTTTCCGTGTCCGATTACGCCGGCTCCTTTTACAACTTCCTCTTCTTTTTCCATAGCTAACCTATCTGCCTCAACAACGTTAGACGTTTTTGCTTCGCCGCCAATCGTGTTCTTGGTGAAAGGGACCACAAAGAATGCACCCGCTGCTGACAACGTGATGGCAACTATCACCCAAAAACAATGCACATTCACCCCTACTTATTTTTACGTTTTGTTCGACAACCCTATCTTAAAGAAAAATAAAACAAAAAAACTTGAGGGTTATCATGTTTGTGCTTTTATTTTTCCAATGAATGAAGGTCGTTCTGTCTTAAAAAAGCCAAAAACGGACAGATGGAAGCAAAAGCACTGAGTTCTGTCCCGTTGTTAATGAAGAGCGACAGAACACCAACGTGTAGAAAAAAGTGTGTCCGATTATTCGCTGTAAAGCAATAAATCATCTAAATCCTGAATCTTGATCCTTTTCCCAGACAGCTGTTGAATCAATCCCTCGTCCTCCAATTCTCCAAATTTGCGACTGATGGTCTCAGGTGTCGTTCCTAAATAGGAAGCAATGTCCTTTTTTTCCATCGGCAGGGTGATGGTGGGAGAGTTGCCCATTTCAGGTTCCACATTTTCTGCCAAAAACAAAACTAAACGGGTAATGACACTCTCCAAGGCTACTTGTGTCGTTTGACGTTCTGAACTTTCTAACCGTTTAGACATTTCCGCCAATAGTTTTAAAGAAATAGCTGGGTATTGTTCCAGAAAATCTTGGACATCTTTTTGCTGAATCATACAGACAACGGTATCTCGGGTTGCTTCGGCATATTCCTCGTGTACTGCATCCGGGTTGAACAAGGTCCATTCTCCGGTGAAATCACCAGGGTTCAAGATCCGCACTAGCTGCTCTTTGCCAGAGTCTGCCAATCGATAAATACGGATTTTCCCACGATTGATAATATATAAAGTATCCTCTTTTTCTTGTGAACGAAACAGAAACTCTCCTTTTTGATACTGTTTCGTGTGGGCTTTTTCAGCAATGTAATTCATCGCGCTATCCTCTAAGTGATTGAATATTGGAACCAAGCGGATACAGGCTGCGTGGTCGCCAATTTCATGATGGGTATGTTTAGTCAATTCATTCTCCCCCTTTATTTATTTTGTTTATATTCGCTGCTTTTATTATATAAGTTTCTTACTACAAAAAAATTGATGCACATCAAGAAAATGGAAAAAGGACTGGAAAGAATTCCAATCCCTAAATCAGCTTCTACTTTTACCTTAATCTTCATCCTCATCAAGAGCGTCATCATCTTCTAATGCTTCTTTACCAATGAACGCTTGCAGCATCCAAATGTTCTTGTCTAAGTCATTTTTAAAAGCAATCAATGTATCTTCTAAAGCATCGTCACCCTCGTCTTGAGCTAAACGAATCGCGCGAATAGTTAGGTCACGAGTGCTTCTGAAGTCCTCGATAATATTTTCAACCATGTCTTCTGCTTTAGCGTATTTATTAACTGCATCTTCCGAAAGCATCGAATATTTTTCAAATTCAACCGTTGTCGAAGCAGGTTTATGCCCAGAAGTAATTAGACGCTCCGCAAGTTTGTCGAACCATTTTTCATTTTCGTTATACAACTCTTCAAATTTTTCATGCAACGTAAAGAAATTGGCTCCTTTTACATGCCAGTGATATTGGTGCAGTTTCACATGTAATGTATGCATGTTGCCTAAAAGATGATCCGCAATGGCCGCTGCATTAATTTTCGTATGATGAACATGTTCCTTGTGTTCTTGTTCTTCTTGCAATCTTTCTTGGGGTGTTCTTTCTTGAGTAGCTTTATTTTCAGTCATGATTTATTCCTCCTATAATTTTGGTTTGTTTAAAATAGCTTTCTTTGATTCCTCCTTTTTCTTTACTGAATTTAGTATAGGATAGATTTCCGTTAAAAAAATTGACGCTCATCAAGAAAAGTATTTCTTAATAGACGCCAGGCTTCTCTATTAAATTCAACTGAAATAATCAAAGGAATGAAGTCGTTCCCTCCAAACAAAAATTTCATTAAAGTAGGGCCTAAAAAAAGAATAGCAACTATACTTTGTCAAGAGACCTGACTGCTATTTTTTTGCTTGTTATTCTTCAATTACCAAATGTCTTGCCTTGCAGTATATTTAATGCTCTTTCTCACTAGTGTTGCATGCAACACTAGTGAGAAAGAGCATTAATAAGATTAACCTAGAAGAATAACTTTACTTTATTTATGTCATACCATAAATAAAAATTGAAAAGAATTTTTTATTTATTTTTAGTAGATCGATTAATAGGAGTTTTAGCTTGGGAGCGTCAATAATTTTGTGTAAATGGTTCTTTCCTACTGTAGATTGTTTCTAATTCTCCATCGGTTGACTCAGCATTTGTTCGAGCTCGCCTTCGGCCTGTTGGAAACCTTTATGACTGCGACCTAGGAATTTTTGGTTGTGAGTATCAAAAGACGAGACTAAGAAACGTTCCATCGACTCTTCATTTTGGAACTGTTCCTTGCGGTGGCTGTATTTCTTGATTTGCTTATTAAAGGATTCAATCAAGTTCGTAGAGTAAATAGTCTTGCGTATGGCTAATGGGAAATCATTTCAGCACTCGTTAAAAGGTGCTGACTTTCAACTGCCTGGCACAATAATTTTCCTTTTTCAGTTACAACAAGTTTATTCTTAATCACTTGGATATATTCTTTTTGTTTTAACGCTTCAATAATACTTGCTCTTGTTGCTTCTGTTCCAATCCCCTCAACTTCTTGTAAAATTTTTATTGCTTCTTCATTATCAACCGTTTTATTCGCCGTTTTCATAGCGGTTAAAAGTGTACCCTCTGTAAAAGCTTTTGGCGGTTGCGTTTCTTTTTCAACACTCTTAACATCAACTTCGGCACGTTCGCCAATGATAACGAGTGGTAACGTTTGAACGTCCTCTTTTTCTTCTTTGGTTTGTTGTTTGAAAAGAATTTTCCAACCTTCTTGTTTTGGTGTCTTTCCGATCGATTGAAACAGCAAATCAGCTACTTTCGTTTGTATCTTGGTTTCTTCATACAAGTAATCAGGTAAAAACATGGCAACGGTCGTTTTAACGTCTAAAGCATAAATTTTTCGTTGTAAATCGTCCATTTTAGCTAATGCAGATTCTGTAGGTACTTGTTTCATTGGGATAATGGCGTGGTGTTCCTGTACCTTACTACCGTCCACATAACGCTTTCTAGGCTCTGTTTGAACCATTTCAAGATCAAGTCCTAAAAAACCGCTATATTTGCCAAAATTCGCCTTTAAATAAGCAAATTCGTTCTCTGTAATAAATGGTGTATCTGTTCTTGGATAACTCAATAATTTTGCTTCATACAGTCTTTGCATAGCTTTTAAAGTTTGGCTCGCTGTCGCTTTATAAAGCTGATTGACTTTTGATTGCAAACTACTTAAAGAAAACAAACTCGGACTATTCGTTTTCTTCTCTTTGGTTTGAACATCAGCAATTATCCCCTCTTGATTGCCTATTTTAGCTTGTTTAGAAGAAACAAAAGCTAAAAGAAAAGCTCCTCTTGGGTTTTAAAACGCTGTGTGGGGCTTAGAACGCCCTTAAATGACCCTTGGTTTACTTTTATACTAGCTTCCACCTCGAAAAAAGGTTCTTTTTTAAAATTCTCTATGGCTTCCTGGCGCTGAAAAATAAGGTATAAGGTGGGCGTTTGAACACGTCCTAGGGAAAATGTACCTTGTACGCCCTTCTGTTGTAAATTTAACGTATACAAAGGGCTTACGTTCATGCCGATCAACCAATCGGCAATTTGGCGTGTTTACACGGTAAAAAGTAGCCAACTTCAATACGTTTTTCCAATACTTCTTTTGCTTGTTTTGGATTACATACTTCTAATACCTCAAAATTTGTAGGGAAATCTAACCCTTTAGATTTAATTTTTTCTTTAAAATTAACTTGATACAATACACCAAATTCTCTTTCTTTGAGTTTCTCAATGAGTGCTTCTGTTGCCGCTTGGAATGATTTAGTTGTTTTAACTTCATACATAAAGTTCACTTATATTCCTCCATTTTTCATTTCATGTATATTTTGTGGAATCGACTTTTTTAGAATCTGCTTTGAATATTTTATCTATTAAAGCTTCTTTGATAATAGTGTCCATGATTTGGAATTCTTATTGGATAGAAATTTCTTTCTAGAACATGATTTCGTCGAAAGTTCTCATTGGTTGAGGATAGGCATGTTCAAAACAATCAGTCCGATATCCTTTTAATCCAGTTGCTGCACTATATAAAAAATTTCATCATAGTTTCGCCCTAGTCGTTCCAAAGATTCGATGACAAAAATATCCTTCTTCCTTAAAAAAAGAAGTTCTTTTTGCAATTATTCTCGTGAGGTCTTCTTTTAACTACATAAAATTGTAACCACTGGTTTTAAGAGTAGTGTATCATCCCAAATCATATAATTAATTGACTGCGATTGTTATAAAACTCACGGTAAGCCATATAACTAGCAATAAACGAAGAAATCGCAGTAACTGAAATCAACATAAACATCACAACAATTTGGTAACGAATCGCTTGAACAGGATCAATTCCCGCAAAAACCAACCCTGACATCATACCTGGTAGGCTGACAAGTCCAACCGTTTTTGTTTGGTCAATTGAAGGAGCCATGCCCGTTTTGACGCTTTCTCTTACAATACTCATGGACGCTTGTTTTTTATTGGCTCCCAATGCCAATTTTTCCAATACCTGTTGGCGTTGGTCCGTAAATTTTGAATTCAAAGACCGATAGGTCACTCCAATCGCAGTCATGGCGTTGCTGGCAATCATGCCTGTAATTGGAACGATTTGGGAAGGGGACCAGTCAATGACTCCTGAAAAAACAAGAATGAGTAAGGACAAGGCTGTTCCTACTCCAATAGCCGTCGTTGAAATTTTAAAAGAGCGGTTGATCCCCTCACTGCGTGTATGGGCGTTATAAGAAGCGTTGAACACAATGAACAAAACCATCGCTAAAGTGAGAAAGTTGTTATCCACTCGTAATACGTAGCTCAATACATATCCAATAAGGAATAATTGAACGACAGCGCGAATTCCCGCAATAAAAATGTCGTTTCCTAATCCCAATTTCTCTTTGTAATCAATCAACAAGGCAACTATCAAGAGGACAGAGGATAAAAGCAAAGAAAGATTACTGATTTCCAAATTGTTTGTCATTTCGATTCCTCCATTTTTCCACCTTTGATAGTAATCAGACGAGAAGCTTGGTCGATTTCTTCCTGGTTGTGAGTGACGGCCAACACCGTAGTTTGTTGGTCTTTCATCATGTCTCGGACTAAATCAAGGACAATCGCTCTGTTTTCTTGGTCCAATGAACTTGTAACTTCATCCAGGAGCAACACTTTCGGTTGATACATCAAATTTCGGACCAATGCAACCCGTTGTTTTTCCCCTCCTGATAGTTCCTTGACCTCTTTCGATAAGTAAGTTTCAGGTATTTGAACTCGTTCTAACAATTTTTTTGCACGTTCCCGATCAAATCCTTCTTCTCTTATGCGGGCAGGAAAAGACAAGTTCTCTTGAACTGTCTCATCGAATAGAGAAGCGTTTTGAAAGAAATAAGAGACTTCTTTTCTATACTCCACAGGATCGATTTTTTGCAGATCCGTACCTCGATAATAAATTTTTCCGGAAGTTGGGGAAAGCAGCGTACCAATTAATTTCAAAAGGGTACTTTTTCCACTTCCAGAAGGACCAGAAAAAACAATCACTTCCCCTTTGTTTACTGTAAAAGAGATATCTTGAAGGATTTGGTTTCCGTTTGCCTGAAAACCAACCTTCTCTAATTGAAACAATGAATCACTCATACCACTTCTCTCCTTTATAAAAAAGCCCTGCACCAGTGGACCATCCATACGGGTGCAGGGCTTTTGTTTCATCCTAGTGTACCTCAGTGTTCGTTTGGATCGTTTTTGGCGTCTTCATGAGTAGGGTGAACCGTTCCTTCAAGGTGATCTGGACCAGCATAAATGGTATACAGTCTGAGCGGCTTATCACCGGTGTTTTCGATGTTGTGCCACATGTCCGCCGGAACAAATACGGCGTCATCATCCATCACTTTTTGTTGAACATGTAAGTTATCTTTAGAAGGCCCCATTTTACACACGCCTTCTCCTTCTTCAATACGGATAAATTGGTCAATGCCTTCGTGCACTTCCAAACCGATGTCATCGCCCGGTTGAATGGACATTACGGTGACTTGCAGTTTACTGCCTGTCCAAATGGTCGTCCGGTAATTATCATTTCCTGTGGTGGCGTCTTCAATATTAATGATATACGGCTTCTTCCCATGATCCTTGTAGTCTATTTCCATCTTCCATTCCTCCTAGTCTTTGTACTGAAACAATGATACCTACTTCTTATTTATAATAATTCTAATTAATGGCACCACATCTAAAATTCTATGCAAAAAAATTGGCTTTTTGGAGAGCGATTCTAAACAAAGACCATATAACGCGCAATTACAATTGGTACCCCTTAATCCTCAGCACATAAAGGAAAAAATATGGAATCAAAAAATAACCGATATGTACTCTGGTTATGACTTGAATCAGGGAGAATTTCAGAGACGACACATCATACTTTTTTAGTTTGCACTTGTAAACTAACTAGCGTACATTAAGTTTATGCTCACTATCAAGCGTTGTCAATCCTTTAGACTCTTATCAATTTCGAAAGAAAGTAGCAAGGTTATTGATTGTGACTGTAAAAGTGGGGTGTTCCTATAAGCACATTAAACTATCTTCTCTAATTTATCATGCTATTTAAATTCTGTTTTTTCATAAGAATTTTTGTCCAAAACTTGTTAAAATGATTTTAAAAAATACTTACATACACAATCCCCAAAAGACACTAATGTCATTTCAGTCAAAAAAGATACCGCAGAAAATTTCCACCTGAGATTCAATACGATATTACTCTCTTGACAGCCAGCTTAATTCCTTAGTTGAATAGATTATTAAAGTGCACAAAAAAACAATGCGGCGTTTGTTATATTTTCTGGTATAAGCGACGGTGCTATAAACTTTTTTGCAGATTAAAAATCATATGAATTTAACTCCAGTAATAAGAGATTAAGTGCCAATGCATAGATGGAGGCATGTCCAGCACTATGCGAATGCTAAAACATCAATAGTACAGGAAATCATGAAAAGAGCGAATAGTAATAATGCTTAAGGAGAGTGTCATGTTTTCTTGGTTTGTTATAGGAGGTTATATCAATGAAAAATACAGTAGATAATTTGTCGAAAAGTAAAGTTATTTTAATGTGCGGCCCTGCGGGAGCAGGTAAATCAACACTAGCAAAAAAATTTGAAAGTACCGGGATGACAATACTATCTTATGATGAAGAATCATTCAAACGAGGTTTGAATGAACATCCTTTACCTCAGGAGGTTTTAGAAGATATTAAAACCTATCTTGATGAAAAACTAATTTCACTTATCATGCAAAACATTGATATTGTTCTCGATTATTCATTTTGGTCTAGAGAAATGAGAAATGAATATATTTCATTATTAAAGAAATACGACATAGAACCCAAAATCTATTATATAAAGACACCTAAGGAAGTTGTTATGGAACGTATTCGAAAAAGAAACGGAAATCATCAAAATGATATCATATTGACGGAGCAAACAGCTTCCACTTATTATGATCATTTTCAACCCCCAACTGATGAAGAAGGTGAAGTTATAGTAGTCGAGGGATATTAATATTGTGGTTTTAGGCATGGAAATTGTACTAGATGATAAGTTTTGTCAAATTTTTTGAAAGATATACTTCCAACAAGGGGATACCAGCTTCAGGTGATATCATTATTGTCATCTCAGAGCAGGGGGTAGTATTGATTCAGCCGGAAGAATAAGTGGCGATGCAATGAAGACGATGAATGCATTATTGAAATTACAGGAAAAAAAATTACTGAAATACGTTATGTTTATTCTTTTGACAACTCTACTCAATTATGATTATGCAATTAGACACGTTATTTTTTATCATGAATGGATATGTTCCCGTCTACCGATAGTGCTAAAAACGCAGTGGATATGTTTCCGAGAACGAACATACTCAAATGACATTCATTCTGTCCTCTCAAGCCACATCGAGTTGGTGGGATTGATAACAAGGGTGGATAAGTAGAGGCTGGAAATGGCTTGATATAGCGGTATTTTGAGGATTTTGGAGAGTTGAGATTATTTCTTCTTCCATTTCTAAATCCAATGTTACTTGTTCTGATTCTGGTTCTGTTGGCTCATTTGGGATTAAATCCACTACTAGCGTTGAGTTAGTTAACTTTGCAATTTGTTCTAGTGTTTTTATGGTTGGATCTGATTTTCCTGATTCTATTCGTGAATAATTTGATCTACTCATTTCTAATTCTTGGGAGAATTTTTCTTTTGATTTGGTACCTCTCATCTTTTTAAGTTTTCTCTAAATGCTAGTTCCAAGTTTCTCCCCCCTGTTTATGTAAATATTTTGCACGTTTTCCATTTAATTATATCGTTACACCTTGTAAATCACTTGTGATTAGTGATTTTAGCTTTTATCTTAATTTATCAACTGTTTAGAATATTAAGTATGCTATACTAATTAACGGCAACTTGCCCCGTAAGGGGGTGCTATTCATGGAACAAATTATCTCGTTAGTTATCGCACCACTTTTAGTGGGTCTAATAATCACATTAGTTGATCATTGGTTAGATGATTAGACGATAGCAAGCAAGTTGCTGTCTAACTTACACGCTTGTATTCGCAACAAGTGCAAAGAAAAGCCCGACCTACTCGCAATAGGTTGGGCTTTTGTGCTATTCATTAGAACTTATCTCGTTTCGCACATTCATTATAGCATGATTTTAAAATGAAGCCAAGTTGCTGATTCTATCTGTTGTTATTGGTGTTGCCTAGAACGATTCTAAGCACATGTTTAATTTTAAAGTGGGCAATTTTATCTTTAAAATGTCCTACAATGATTCAATAAAAGCATGGCTGCTAGTGAAACTTGCGACCATGCTTTTAAATTTACTTAAATTCTCTTTTTAAAATGATTCCTGATCCTAATACCATTAATGAACCTAGGACAGACAATGCAATATTTGCTGTTTCACCTGTTTTTGGTAAAACTTTCATTTTTCCGTCTAAACGTTTAACTGTAACTGTTCCGTCTTTTTGAACGTCTGCTCCAATTTCTTTAGCTTCAACTTTTTTTGTTGTTCCTATATTCAAAAATCATTTGACGATTAATTATTTTTTAGGTAGCGTATGTTTCAATAAACCAATTGAGTCTATCGTTAATAAGCTAAATAATCAGCCTATAGAATAGCAAGAATGGAAAAACTAACATGAAAAATTTTACGAAGAGTCAATTTTTTTGACTCATCTAAAATAATTTACATATTATCTCCACCAAAAAACATAGCTATTACCGGCATAACGATAAGGAAGATTGGAATTAAGCAAATTCCTGTAAGCCAAAACTTCTTTGATTTTTTATAAATTCCATAAATAATTATGGCTAAGGGTATAAACCAAACTGCAAAAAAATAAATTGTGTATGAGAGCATAAGTCTCTTCCTCCTTTTAAACAAAAGTATCATGACAAAAAATTCAACTCTATAAGAATTTCAATTCTTTAAACCTTTTTAATAAAAAATAGTGTTTAAAAAAATACTTATTAGATTCTTTATCTCATTTTTATAATTTTTACAAACACTCTTAATATTGAACTTAATTAGACAATTCTAGTAGAAAAGTATCTTTCATGCAGCACTATTCAAACAATTTTCGCAACTTCTTTTTTTATCTTCATTTCTTCATTGTGTAAAGGGCCACGATAAAATGTAGGAAAGGGGGGGCGGATGTTTTGCAAAACACATTCGCTCATGTATACTGCGCCGAAAAGCTTGTTTCCCACGTATTTCTTGGTGTCCATTTGGTTTTCGTTTGCCTTTCATAGGCAGATCACGCACATTAAATGCGCCAGTTTGAAACATTCGATACAGTGTACGGACTGAACAATCAAGTTTCATTTCCGAGCGGCCGACAATCACATCCGGTGTCCACCCTTGAACAACCCTCTTTTGAACATATTCTTTTTGTTCCTCTGGTAAAGCAATCGAGCGTCTACCGCAGCGTTTTTTGTTTTCTTTGTATTGTTGATAGTAGTTCAGTATCGTAGCACCAGTTTTCAAAAATTGATACACGTTATGAATCGTTTGTCGCGCACGTCCTAAGCATTGCGCAGTTTTGGCAACGGATTGATTATTTTTGAAATAAGACTCTATGATTACTAGTTCGTCTGTTGTAAGATGGGTGTAGGTCATTTGTACTCACTCCTTAATAATTCTTTGGTCGGAACTATTTTGAGTGTAGCACAAATGATCTTTTTAGTTGTCTAGCTTAATTTTACAATCGACGATATATAAAAAAATTAATACACTTTTTAAATGACAAGCGAACATAAACTTGAACAGTGATTTGGATGTAGTTTAAAAATTATTTATCATTTTAAAAATCTAAGTTAAATTTAAATATTATTTTTCCCAAATTTCAAGTGCAAGTTAGCCACTTATTGAAATTCATTGGTTATTTAGTTTTTGTTGGTTATCTAGCGGCTAAGGATAGCTCCGATAGCTCGTTCAATAAACACTCACGCGGAGTGGCGTAACCCAATTTTCTTCTCGGCAAATTGTTCATCCAATCCTGTACACGACGAATGGTAGTCAACGCTACATCTTCCATACGTATTCCTTTCGGTATAAAACGGCGAATCATCCCATTATGATTTTCGTTGGTCCCTCGTTCCCATGAAGAATAGGGATGGGTGAAATAAACTTCCGTAACATCTTTAAGAAGTGTGGTTAGACCAGCGAATTCAGCACCATTATCTGAAGTAATCGTTTTGAAAAGCACTTCGAAATCGTTGCCCGCAGCTTCTTTTAAAGCAGTCAGTGCACGATCAACTGGATTAGCTGCTTTTCCATCGATTTTGATGATTATTTCGTAACGTGTTTTACGTTCGGTCAATGTAAGCAATGCTTGGTCTTTGCCAACGCGCAGTCCGTTCACCGTATCAATTTCCCAATCACCAAAACGTTCACGAGTATCGACAATATCTGGTCGATTTTCGATCAAATCGCCGAGAATTTTTTTATTCTTCCTACTCTGTGATCGCTTGGTGTTTCGTCGAACCTTGAGATGCAGATCAATATTTTTGTTTCCAGCCATCCGAGATCAATATAGGTGTAAAGGGTTGTGGTACAAGGGATTGTCTCATTTGGAAACAAGCCGAGTTTCTTTGCACGACCAACAACGACATCAGGCGCTTGTTTTTCTGTCTTCATTTGATGATCGGCATACGCCATGAACTTTGGCGAAGAAACCCATTTCGGTTGTTTGCGAGAATTTGTTCGTGCGTTTTCGTAAGCGGCTTGACTAGCATCTGCGGAATAAACAAACGATTCATATTCGTAGGTTTTACCATTTTGGACTTGGCGCCTGATTTGGCGAACCGTACCGTCTTTTACTTCGCTATGAATGGTTTGAGGGGCACGTCCGAGTAATTTTGCGATCGCACGATTCGACAAAGGGCGATCGATTTGTTTCCAAGCTTCAATTTTATTTCGTTCTTCATAATCAAGGTGTTTGCCTTTGCGTAAAAATGTGGTATTCTCAGTTTGCGTCATTGTCATTTCATCCTTTATTGATTGTGTAGGAACTTCAATAATACATGAAATTGGGCAATGATGTTTTTTTATTTTATGAAGTGGCTAAGTTCATTTTAAAATTCGCCAATCAATTATTAAGTAAATTATTTAGATACTTTTATAAACAATTTTAGAAGAACTAAATCTAGAATACTTCTTACTAAACCACGAATATTTCTTATTACTAACATCCGATTTCAATTGTTTCTTGTTCACTCAACTTTTTTAGTGCTGCTTGGATAAGTGGTACTTTTCCTGGTTCTTTTTTTATGATTGCCATTAATTTTCCTGAAAAAAGTTTTTTCTCTTGGCAATTATACCCGTCTAGATCTGCGGGATCGCCATTAGCAAGTCCGAGGATTGTGCCATTTTTTACCAAAACCGCTACAAGTTCGTCTGCAGTTGGCACCTCGATCCCTTCTGAATCGATTCCTTGGATCTCAAATAGAGAGTAGTCCGCTCCACAGAATCGTTCTTTAACTGTGACAGAATCAGTCGGACCACTTGTTTTTCGAGTTGCTTCAATTGTTTGTTCCTCTTTGACACCAATGGCTTTTAAACAACCTGGTTCATAAGGAATATGCCAAGATAGGCCATCTTTATCATTTTTTTTCTTTCCAAAACTCTTCCCGTTCAGAAACAACTCAACAGTATGACAATTAGAAAAAGTCCTCACCTCCGTAACCCCTTGGTCAATTGTTAACCCTTCTTTGTTCCAGTGAGGAAACACATGAACCATTGGTGTTTCAGTCCACCTTGATTGATAATAATAAAAAGAATCCTTTTCAAACCCGACCGTATCTGTAATTCCAAATTGAGAACTGATTCCAGGCCAGTGAAACGGTGCTGGCTCACCGTAGTAATCCATAAATGTCCACAAGAAGACACCTCCCATATAGGCATGTTCTTCTAAGTAACGCAGTACTTCTTTCGGTTTAGCCGTACCACCGGTTCCTGGCTCTTCAGGCTTTCGTTTCCCAGGTAAGACCATAGAATAAAGAGAACCAAAGTTTGAAGTATGACATTTTTCGCTGTTATCTTGATAGACCCCTCTTGTCGAAAAGTAAGAAGCACTTTCCGTACTAAGATATGAAAATAGCGGATACTTTTCCTTTACAGCAACTAAACCTGTCCCATTTACAGCAGACTCAGGATAATTGACCCCGTTCACATCAAAAATACGCATATAAGAAGCATCCACCTGACCAGCAGGATTAAGTAATTCCGCTGAAACAATGAGACTTTGCGAAGTATGGGTTCGGATCACAGCTGCTAATTTTTGTGCCATTCGGTAAGCAAGCGGCGTATGACCAATCACCTCTTCATTACAAAGGGACCAAAAACAAAGAGAAGGATGATTACGTGTTTGCTTCACCATTTTTACCAGCTCATTTGTCCGCCACTCACTAGATTCCAAGATGCGGTTCTCGTTCATAACGATGATACCTAACTCATCACATAATTCAAGGAGATCTTTGGAAGCAAAGTGATGTGCACTGCGATAGGCGTTTACCCCCATTTCTTTCATTTTCAACAGCTTATACCGTAAAATATCTTTTGGTAATGCGACACCTAGACCACCAAAATCTTGATGCTCACAGACCCCTCTTAATTCTTTACGTTCCCCATTAAGCAGAAAACCTTTCGTAGTATATGCGACTGTCCTAATACCAAAACAAAGCTGATAGTCATCGATTTGGTTCTCGCCATCAAATAGTTGAAAAGTAGCTTGGTATAGATGCGGATTCTCGAGAGACCATAGCTGAGGCGCGCAGATTTTTTGACAATAACTCCATTCTGTTGTCGCCAAAGGATCCACGTTACACTCATGGACATTTTGTTGATCAGCCACCTGACTTTTGATCGTTATCTTTTGTTTTTTCTCAAAATGATGGTTAGCAAGACCAATGGTGATTTTAAGGAGCGCTTCCTGCTGGTTTATTTCAGTTGTTTCGATAAACGATGCTTCTGCCACAATCTGAAGCTTTGGTTTTATTTCTAAATATACATCCTTATATATACCTGCTCCCTCATACCACCAGCCTTCCGCGCCTTTCGTCGTATCCACTTTGATCAACACCACATTCACTCCCTCTGAGCCGATGCGTATCAGTTCAGAGACATCAAAAGAAAAATCAGAGTATCCACTGTAATGATCACCTAGAAATACACCATTAAACCAGACAGATGCCATACGCATGACGCCCATAAAGTGGAGAGTCACTTGCTTTTCGTTCACTTCATCTAGAGTTAACGCAAAAGTCTTACGGTAATAGGCAATGCCATCTGGCTTTGATCCACTCATCAGTAAATCGGGATCATTAACATACGGAAGTTCATTTTTCCAATCATGAGGGAGATCAACAGATACCCAATCTTCGTCAAGTTCACTTTCCAAAGCAGTGTTCGCCAACATTCTCAAGCCTTTTTCACGATCACCTTGAGCAATCAGCCGTAGAAAATGTTCTCCACCAGCACCTATCAAAACAGTATCCCCCGCTTCATTTTCAAGCGGAGCTGCCAAGCCACCGATAGCTGCGGCTTTTCTGACTGTTTTCATTGGCTCTTCTATCTCACCTAAGTGAAATTGCCAGCCATCATTCAGTAATCGATTTTGTCTCATTTTTTCTCCGCCTTATTATAAAAGTTATTTTGCTCTAGCTAAAAAGTCCCCACAAAATGGATCGATCGGGCTCTTACCTTTAAACGGTTCTTTCCCTAGCAATTTCTGGATTACAGCCTCCACTGTTTCTGGATTTCCTGTATACGCATTGATAAAAGTTGAAACATAAGGGATGTCAAATAAGTGATAGGGATTGGCAGTAGAAACAAAAATGGTAGGGAGATCCTTTTCATACCAGGGAGCATTTGCAGCCATCAAATGATTCCAATCCAAACGAATAGTTGTCTGATTGCTGGCAGTCTCAACATTAGCAACATACAATGCCAAATCAAATTTATTTCTAAGATCCTCAACCCCTGCCTCGAAAACCTCCTGGAAATCCAATTGTTGATTATCGAAAAGGTTGACTTCAAATCCAGCTGCTTCTAATCCAGCTTTAAAAAGCGGACCCACTCGTCCTCCCTCTTTAAACTCACCGTCGTCAGAATCACCCAAAATAACGAGACGGATTCGAGGGTATCGTTGTGGTGTGAGTGGTAAGTGTTTTTCTCTGTCTTTGACCAATGTAATCGACTCATCAGCAATTTTCTTCGTTACCCACTGATATTCAGTACGATCGATGATACCTTTGGGAATAGTATCGACTGTCTCTCCCCTTACTTCAGTCAATAAACCGTGGTATATTTTGACTGCTAAAATTCGTGCGACTGCTTCATCCAAACGTTCCATACAAATGCTTCCATCTTTTACAGCAGATGTGATCACTTCATAATCTTCATCAATATTTTTATTAAAAAGCAACATATCGATTCCTGCATTGATTGAAGCAACGAGTCGCTCACTATGAGGCATGATCGTCGTGTAACCGACCATTGGTGTTGCATCAGTGATAGCCAAACCATTGAAGCCCAGTGTGTCTCTTAGTAACCCGTTAACTAGAAGTTTCGAGCAAGAAGCAGGCATCAATTCGGTTTCTCTGATAGTTGGTAAAAGTTTTCGCTCCCATGCTGGCTGATAAATGTGTCCCACCATGATACAGCTGACGTTTTTTTCAATAAACTGGCGATAAATATTCCCATACGATTCCATCCACTCATTAGCGGAGAGTGAATTGATCGAACTCAGTAAATGTTGATCCCTTTCATCAACACCATCCCCAGGAAAATGCTTGATCACTGGAATGATGTTACTCTCAGAAAAGCCGTCTATCTGCGCTTGAGCCATGCGAATAATTCGTTTTTGATCACTTCCAAATGTGCGAGTATTCGTGATTGGGTTCTTGAAGTTATAATCAATATCGACAATCGGTGCAAAAGCCATATTAATGCCAATTTGAGACGCTTCTAACCCAGCAATTTTTCCTAAGTAATAGGCATTTTCGGTGCAATCTGTAGCGGCAATCTGCATAGGGTTACCGACCCATGTCCCTTCTGTAAGAATACCGTTTCCACCTGACTCTAAATTTGCGGAAAGAAACACCGGTATCGTGCTAGCATCTTGGACTGTTCTTAGCTGATTCTTCAGCTTTTCAGCATTGTCGGGGCGATACATCATTCCCCCCGGTTGGTATTTCTTAATAAATGCCGTCAATTCCTCTACGGAACCAGATTGTCCAATCACGAAAAAAAGCTGACCAATTTTTTCCGTAACTGACATATTTTCTACAATCTTCTGAATTTGTTTTTTCTTGGTCTCTCTCATTGAGTTGTCCTCCAATCGATGTTTTCACAGACGACGAGCGCAAGAATCAATTCACTCTTGCGCTCGTTTGTTGTTATTATGGTTACATGTAAATCCTGCGCAAGTTTCTTATGCAGCTTGTTCTTGTGCCAAGCGTTCTTCTTGAACTGCTTGATTATCCAAGGTTTTAAAGAATGGGTAGTAGATAGCCATAGAAATAGCAACTGCAAACAGTTGATAGATACCAAAGGAGAGACTCCCTTGAACGATGCCGTGGATCAGCGGAGGCAACGAGCTCGCCCCCAGGATGCCAATCGGTGCGGTAATTATTCCCATGGAAATCAACGCGTACCCAAGAGAAGTGATCACTAATGGCGTCAATAAGAACGGAATCAAAAGCATTACATTCAACATCACCGGCATTCCAAAGACAACCGGTTCATTTACGCCAAAAAGACCGCTCGGAAATACGATTTTTGAGAATGATTTGTAGCGCTTACTCTTGGAAAATAAAAACATATCAGTCACTAAACCAATCGTTGCACCGCTCCCCCCTAAACATGCCAAATCGTATAATCCAAAATTAATGGCATGAGGGACTGCTTCTCCCGCCGCCACAGCAGCACTATTGTCTGCAAGATAACCCAAGAAAATCGGCATGAGAATCGGCAATACGGTCATTGAACCATGAATCCCGAAAAACCATAAGAGATTCGAGATCAAAATAAGAATCAAAAAGGCAGTTAAGGAACCCGTCAATCGCTGCAATGGTTCTTGAAGCAATGTATAAACAAAATCTGTCGCCGAATTATAACTAGTTACGCTAAAACCAAATTTAACAATTCCAAAAAGTGATGCAATCACAACTGCTGGAATTAAAGAAGTAAATGACTTTGTCACCATTTCTGGCACCCCATCGGGCATTTTGATCGTAATATTTTTTTCCACAAAAAATTTCATCAGTTGAATCGTGATCAGTGAAACGAAAATTGCCACGAAGACCCCGCGCGCACCTAAATAATTGGTACTTAAAAATGAAGCTCTTGCTTCGGGATTTTCAGTGAGTGGCGTTAATAACAGGAAACATACCAATGAGATGAACCCAGTCCCCAAGGCTTGTTCTTTGATCCCGAATATTCCTGCTCCACAGTAGGCAATACTAAATGCCATATACAAACCTAATAAATCAATTGTGTAAGCTGGAATATAATTCATCACTGTCCCAATGTTGGTCACTGATAGAAAGTTTTGATACGGTTCCCAGCTTAAACTAGAAATAACTGTAAAGATGGCACCCAACATAATAACGCCTAGTAATGACATCGAACCTGTACTCACACTTTTTAAATAGCGATTCGAAGAAATTTTATTCGCAACGGGAATAAATCTTTTTTCCATAAAGTGGATAAATGTATTCATTTTTCTTACCCCTTTTTAGTGTTTTTTATTTTATTTTGGTACCAATAGTAACTGTCTTTGGGAATTCGTCGACATTCTTTCGGATCTTCATCTGTGCGATCAACAAAAATCAAACCATATCGCTTTTTAAACCCTTGGTGTGAACTAACCAAATCAAGTAGTGACCAAGGACTATAACCCAATAAAGGATATCCTTCTTCCATAAAACGCTCACATTGCTTAATATGCTGTTCCAAGTAATCAATACGATAGACATCGTGAATTTGCCCGTCTTCAATACTATCAGAATACGCTAAACCGTTTTCAGTTACCATCATTGGTAAATGGTATTTTTCATAAATCGACCGCATACCTATATATAATCCTTCAGGGTCAATACCAAATTCCATCCATTTCGTCTTCTCCAGATAGGTATTTGTACCTAATGTAAATAATTCGTTGCGGTAAAAGGGTGGCAACTTACTCGTATCTTCTTTTGGCTTTAATGATCGGATGCAGGTACTTGCGTAGTAATTGATACCGATTAAATCAGGCTTATTTTGGCGAAGAATCTCATCATCATCCGGTTTAGTTTCCGGAAACCAGCCTTTTTTTGTTAAGTAATGCTGATAACTTTTAGGATAGCGTCCCAAAACAGACATATCAAGAAAACAATTTTGCAGAAAGTCTTCAGCATTTTTTGATGCCAAAATATCAGCTGGTGCCGGAGTTTCTGGATACACCACTTGCATCGAACAAACTGGACCAATCTTACCATTCTTAACAATCTCTCTAAAACGGGCAATTGCTTTTTTTTCTGCAAGAGACATGTGATAGCTCATTTGATACATTTGTTTCATTTTTTTATTAGGATCAGACTCGTGATTCCCATTCAAATCTGAAGCAGCAGTCGCAATCAATTGCTCGTTAATCGTTCCCCAAAGTTTGACTCTATCTCCAAAGTTTTCAAAACAGACTTCAGCATATTTGACAAAGAGATCAATACATTTTCGGGAACGCCAACCACCAAAATCCTCCACAAAAGCTTGTGGCATTTCAAAATGGTATAACGTTGGAAAAGGGGTGATTCCTTTTTCAAGACAAGCATCAATCAACTGATTGTAAAATTCGATTCCTTCTTGATTGACCTGATATCCATCCCCCATGATTCGAGTCCAATTAAAGGAAAAACGATAGAGATTAATTCCTAGTTCATCCATTAACTCAACATCTTCTAATAGATGATGATACTGATCTGATGCTACTTTTGAATCAGCAATTCCCTCCGGTACGTGACGCACATCTGTTGTTGCAATCCCTTTTCCACCTTCACCAAAGCCTCCTTCTACTTGAAATGCTGAGGTTGATGCCCCCCAATAAAAATCTTTTTTGACCATTGTTCCTTCCACCTTTCCCTTATAAGAAAACGATACCATCCGGGATTAATTCTAACGACAACAAAACAAGACCTCTGGTTTCAAATCCAAAGGTCTTGTTTCAAAATATGAAACTATTGAGGCAAATAGAACTTTTTCATATACATATAAATCACTAACTCCATCATATATAAGATAGCAATCCGCCCTTCGGTATTTTCGTTGATCTCTCCACAGAGGATAATTTGGTCTGCACTTCGCTCAATGATTGGAGAATGCTTAAACGTAAAGACGATAATTTTGATTCCCTTTTTCTTCAAGGCTGCAATCACTTTTTCACTAAAGTAAAAGAAACCGCCCTCCATCGAAAAAATCAAAACCAAGCTATCTGGCGAGCTTTCTTCCACGATTTTTAATTGCTCTTCCACTGTAAAACCAATCCGAATAATTTTATCCATGCTTGCTAATTTGCTTTGCAAATGCTGTCCCATAAAAGCAGCAAATTCTAAGCCAAACACAGCAACGTTTTCTGTTTCATAGATCGCAGAGACCACTGTTTCAAGTTCTGAAATCGAGAGATGTTCTTTGGCGTACCTCAAATTGATCAAAAGATTTGAGGTGAATTCGTCCAGAAATTCCTCCCTTTGTTCCACGGGCTGGATCACTTTTTTGGAATAATCGCTGACGATATCGATCTCTTTTTCAACCGCTTGTTTGAATTCCGTATAAGATGAAAAAGCCAAAATTCGAATGAATCGCGAAATCGCTGCAGTCGACACAAAGCATTCTTCTGCGAGTTCATAAATGGTCATCTTAGGGATTTTCGAAAAACTTCTTAGAATCGCCTGTGCAATAAAGTAATTATTGTCTTGTTTTTTCTGATTATTTAAATAGCGCAACAAAAGACTTCTGACTGAGGTTCCTTTATTTTCCATTCGATCTACCTCCTAAATACGCTTTCACCTAAATATACAATGAAAGCTAGGGAAAGCAAAGTTGAATTGGCGAAATTTCCGGTTCTGTTGCAAAGTTTTAAATCTACTATCAAATAAAGTAGAATAATAGAAAAAGATAGCAGGAGGAATGACGATGAATCATTTTTCAAGGAAAGCAATTTCAGCAGGATGTGATTATTGTAGCCGTGGGCTACTATCTTCGTTATAACCTTAGCTATCGTGAAGTTCAAGAAATCTTATATGATCGTGGCATTAACGTTTCTCATACGACGATTTATCGTTGGGTGCAAGAATATGGCAAACTACTCTATCAAATTTGGAAAAAGAAAAATAAAAAATCCTTTTATTCATGGAAAATGGATGAAACGTACATCAAAATTAAAGGAAAATGGCATTATTTGTATCGAGCCATCGATGCAGATGGTTTAACCTTGGATATTTGGTTACGTAAAAAACGGGACACACAAGCAGCCTATGCTTTTCTTAAGCGGTTAGTGAAGCAGTTTGATGAACCGAAGGTTGTAGTCACAGATAAAGCCCCCTCTATTACAAGTGCCTTTAAGAAACTAAAAGAATACGGCTTTTATCATGGGACAGAACATCGTACCATTAAATACCTGAATAATTTGATTGAACAAGACCATCGTCCAGTAAAGAGACGCAATAAATTCTATCGAAGTTTACGCACTGCCTCCACCACGATTAAAGGCATGGAAGCCATTCGAGGATTATATAAGAAAACCCGAAAAGAAGGCACTCTCTTCGGGTTTTCGGTCTGTACTGAAATCAAGGTATTATTGGGAATCCCAGCTTAAATCATAGATACCGTAAGGGATTTTATTCTTTATTTAAAACTTTGCAACAGAACCCATTAATTCATTTGTTATTTACCAGAAAGGGGTTTAAAACGGTGAACAGGTAGGGACAGGATTGTTTCCATAGTTTTCGACAAGCTGAAAATTTTTCTAACTAAAAGCTTTTGGTATTCCTCATACGACTTTCCTTCAAAGCAACTTTCGATTAACCCAAAAAAGAGCTCTTCATGTAAATATTCATCCTTAATAGAGCATTCTCCCTTATTATAGAATCCATAATGGAACATACAACTTCGGAAAGTACTATTCAATAAGGAATTATCCTTTACTTCTTCTCTAATAAGAGCTTTATAAGGTAAGTCCATATCTTTGATACGATTCAAGCTCTCATTAACATAGTGCACAGTAATGTATTGAATACGAAGCAGCCAAGGGTTTTCGTTGTCTACAAATCTCGGTAGCTCATACCCTACAAAATTAACTGTAGATAAAAGATGTAACAAAAATAATGTAAGCTCCTTACCATCTTCCATTTCAAGAAAGAGATTAAATTTTTTATCTGTATGAAAATCCTTATACTGCCAGTCCATTAAGACTTCATTCATATTAATTTGGGAATCCAATTGTAAGAAGTTTAAATCCTGTGAAATTCTCTGTAGGGCTGATCCCAAAAAAACCCCGAACTCGTAGAGGGTATTATTGTCTTCATTTAAGTTGAATGAGGGATTCTGCAGTAAAAAAGCTACATACTGTGTATTTCCTACAACATGTCCTTGAGGAGTACAATAAATACCTAAGTTATAATGAATCTTCCAGTTTTCCATCCACTTAAATCTTAGTTTGGATTTAAACTCATTATCTTGTCTGGAATCAACTAATTTTATTTGCTTGATAGATTTACCATAACGATTACTGAATAATTTGAGTTTATTCCGAACTTCTGTATAACTGATTGGAGAGGATGTTAAATATTCAGCTAGAAGATTATATTCCATAAAATTGAGGGCTTCATTGCAGCATAGACAAATATATGGAAGCAACATCAAACTTGTAGGTGATTCCATGTGAGTTCCTAATTGTTTAAGTGTCTCTACATCATTCTTGATTAATAAAAGTGCCCCTTTTCTAATAAAATCTTCTTTTTTCATAATGGAACTCGTCCCCTTACATTCAAAATATGATTTTCTTCACGATATCTTATCCATCATCTTTTTTATTCGATAAACAGTATCCCTGGTTACTCCTGTTTCTTCTGCAATTTTTTTAATTGGCTCTTCTTTCTTTAATTTGTTCACGATCACATTATATGTCAAGCGGTCACGCGGATTTTTGGCATCGGCGGCATACTTAACTGGTCGCCCCTTATAGTGGCCTTTCTTTCTTGCTATCTCAATTCCTTGTCGCTGCTTCCGCTTAATTTCTTCACGTTCATTTTGAGCAGTCCAGGACAACAGCTGCACAATCATATTCCGGATCAGTTTCTGAAGATTGGGATCTCCTAAATCATGGTTCAGAATGGGTAAGTTCAAAACGATTAAACTGATCTCTTTCCTATCAAGTCGCTGCACCATCTGAACGATATCATCATAGTTCCGACCCAGTCGATCCAAGGACTCCACAATAAAGACATCTTTCTCTCGTAGGAAGCCCAAAGCCTTCTGTAGTTCCTCCCGATCTGTCATACTCTTTCCAGACATTTTCTCTTCAAAGATTTTTTCTGCTCCTGCTTTTTTTAGTGCCTCGATTTGTCGATCCAAATTCTGGTCCGTCTGTCATTTTAATATTTAAATGGCGCATAGTTTGCTTCATAACTAGCGTTCAAAAAAACTAAAAATGTATCATAAAAAGAAGGCACGCTTATAAACATGCCTTCTTTTATTTGTTGTGTTATTTAACTTTCATCAATCGTAATCCGTTTAATGTTACTAAAAGCGTTGCTCCCATATCTGCTACAATAGCAATCCATAGTGTTAGCCAACCTGGTATGACTAGTAGTAGAGCTAATAGTTTTATACCTAATGAGAAAGTGATATTTTGCTTAATTACTTTTAGAGTTTGGCGGCTAAGTCTAACAATGAATGGTAATTTTTGTAAATCGTCGCCCATTAGAGCAACATCAGCAGTTTCGAGAGCCGTATCTGTTCCTGCACCGCCCATTGCAATACCAACCGTCGATGCAGCTAATGCTGGTGCATCATTAATGCCGTCGCCCACCATTGCTACTTTATTATAAGTTGTCCGCAACGCTTTAATCGAATCTAATTTTTCTTGAGGCATTAGATCTCCTTTTATTTCAGTCACACCTAATTGCTTACCAATAGATTCAGCGGTTTTAGTATTATCACCAGTAAGCATAATAGTGTGTTCAATTGACAACTTGTGGAGTTCAGAAATAACGGCAGCACTTGAATCTCTTACTTCATCCGCGACAGCAATTACTCCTAAAATTTGTTCGTCAGTACCGAAATACATGGCGGTTTTCCCTTGTTCTTGAAATTGTCTGTATTGTACTTTGACCGCTGTTTCTTCGATTACTGATGCAGAAAACAGTTTAGGGCTTCCAATATAGTAACGTATGTTTTGATGTATACCTGTAAGTCCTTTACCTGTGATAGATTGGAAATCCTCGATTTGTATTGACTTGTAATCCACATTAGTTTTATCCGCTTCGTTTAAAATAGCAGAAGCTAATGGGTGTTGAGAAAGAGATTCCAACGATGAAATAATCGATAGATAATTTATATCAGTTTCAGAACTGGTTGCAATGAAATCCGTTACGACAGGCTTTCCTTTTGTTAAGGTTCCAGTCTTATCGAAAGCAATTGCTCTCAAATGACCAATTTCTTCCAGATAGACTCCGCCTTTTACTAAAACACCATTTTTTGCTGCATTACCAATAGCCGAAACAATTGAAACAGGTGTTGAGATCACTAATGAACAAGGACATCCGACAACTAAAATGGATAACCCTTGGTAAAGCCATTTATTCCAGTCACCACCAAAGAATAGCGGAGGAACAACCACTATCAAAAGGGCCATAATAATTATGAATGGCGTATAGTATTTTGCAAATTTATCTACAAAGGCTTGTGCAGGAGCTCGTTCTCCTTGCGCTTCTTCAACTAAGTGAATGATTTTGGCAATCGTTGTATCCGTTACTTTTTTTGTTACTTTGACTTCAAGAACACCTTCTTCATTTAGTGTTCCTGCAAACACTTCATCATCTAACTGTTTTTCAACAGGAACCGATTCTCCTGTTATTGCTGCTTGATTTACTGAAGAATGACCGTTGATAACAAGCCCATCCATGGCTATTTTTTGTCCGGGTTTAATGATCATAATATCGTCGATATCGATTTTATCGACACTGACTAATTGCTCTACATTGTTTCTCCTGATAAGAGCTTCTTTGGGAGCTATATCCATAAGAGAACGAATCGACTGTCTTGCTTTATCCATTGAAAATCGTTCCAAAGCTTCGCTAATAGCAAATAGTATTACTACAATAGAACCTTCGGCCCATTCTCCAATAAATGCGGCCCCAATAATTGCAATAGTCATTAAAGATTCCATGGAGAAGTCCAATTTGATCAAATCAGAGAACCCTTCTTTAAATAAATCAAATCCACCAATTATTATTGCCAATATATAAAGAGCTTTCGTTAATAAATGATCTTCGCCCAATGATAGTTGGGAAATCACAGCAACAAGTATAAAACCAAGAGAGATGATTAAAGCGATATTCCGTTTAATAAAAGACTCTTTTGATCTAACTTGTTCATCATTTTCTTGATCATCACGAATGATAAGATTTTCGAAGGCTCCCGCTTCTTCGAGTTCTTCAATTGTTGTTTGGCCTTCTACTGAAATCTTACTTGCACCAAAGTTTACTGTTGCACTCGTAACTCCTGGCAACTGCTTTACATTTTTTTCAAATTTACCTGCACAATTTGTACAGCTTAATCCTTCTATTCGATAGGTTTTTTCGGTCATTTTCTCACTCATGCTAGCACCTCTTCTTTAAAATTTACGCCAAGCTCCATAAGATTTAAGATTTTGATATTTTTAATAAAATAGTAGACTAACTTACCATCCTTGTGACTATCAACTACTCCCAATTTTTTTAAGGAGTTCAGATGGTGTGAAGTTGTTGCGACCGAAGCATCAATGATATTAGCAATATCACAAACACATAGCTCATCTTCATGAACTAAAGCATGTACAATTTTAAGTCGATTTTCATCTGACAATATTTTAAAGAAACCACTTACTGACGGAGTATCAAAGTTTGCTAGTTTAGATTTAGCACGATTAACTTTGTCTTCATGAATACAAGTAATTTCACAAATTTCATTATTCATACGATCATTCCTTTACATTCAAATGTTTGTTTGAATGTATTGTATCAGAACATCCATCTATATTCAAGTGAATGTTTGAATGTTCATAAAATGAGGCGTTTCTGAACACTCTATTTTTTTATCTTATTTCTATAATTTTGATTCTATTATATGTTCACAAACCCATATCAAAATATATGTTCATTTATACCGTTGGCATAAAGTTATGTTACAATAAAATTAATGAAGGAGTGATTTTTTTTGAAAATAGGATACGCCCGGGTATCTACTGGTTTACAAAATTTGGATTTACAAGAAGACAGCCTAAATAAATTTGGTTGTGAAAAAATTTTTACCGATCATATAAGTGGAGCAAAAAGTAATCGACCAGGATTAGAAATGGCGATTGATTTTGTTCGCTCTGGCGATACACTTGTTGTTTGGCGCTTAGATCGTTTAGGTAGAAATATGGAAGATTTGATTTCAATCGTCAATCGACTGAATGAGCGAGGTGTTAGTTTTCATAGTCTTCAAGAAAACATTACGATGGATAAATCTAGTTCGACTGGTCAGCTCATGTTTCATTTATTTGCTGCATTTGCAGAATTTGAACGCAACTTAATATTGGAACGATCTGCAGCAGGACGAGCAGCGGCTCGAGCAAGAGGGCGCTTTGGAGGTCGTCCTGAAAAATTAAAAACCCAAGACTTAGAATTATTAAAGACTCTAGTTGATAGTGGAACACCTATTAAAACGATTGCCGAACGTTGGAATGTTTCTCGAACAACGATTTACCGTTATTTAGATAAAATGGAGGAAAAAGATGGAAAGACAAACGCTCACTAGTTTTTCAGAACAGCATAGAATAGCTGCTATGAAAAAATATAAAATTATTGAGCCTTATCTTAATAAACAAGAAACGATAAAAGAAATAGCTATTAAAAATAAAGTGTCTACTCGTACACTCTATCGGTGGGTACAAAAATATGAACATGATGGTCTAGTTGGTTTAATTAGAAAGACTCGAACAGATTTTGAGCAAATTAGGATTTCAGAAGAAGTTCGACAAAAAATAGAAGAATTGGTATTGAGATACAAAAAAATAAGTACTAAGACATTATCACGAAAAATTGCTTCCTATTGTAAAGAAAACAAACTGGATATACCAAGTTATTCTCAAATTTATAAATTACGGAAAAGTATTCCCAAAAGTCTCATTCAGTTAGCCCATGAGGGAGAGAAAACATATAAAGAGAATTATGATTTGGTTGCTATAAGGGGAGCAACACGTCCGAATGAAATTTGGCAAGCAGATCATACCTTATTAGATATCAATTTGCTTGATGAAAAAGGAAATATTAATCGTCCCTGGTTGACCATTATATTAGATGATTATAGTCGAGCAGTTGCTGGTTATTATTTGAGTTTTTCTGCCCCTTCAGCAATCAATACCGCATTAACCTTACATCAAGCTATTTGGACAAAAAAAGATTCTTCGTGGCCTATATGTGGTATTCCTGAAAATTTTTATACGGATCACGGAAGTGATTTTACTTCAAATTTTATGGAACAAGTCGCTGTTGATTTAAGAATAAATCTCATTTTTTCTGCCATAGGAATTCCAAGAGGGCGTGGGAAAATTGAGCGTTTTTTCCAGACAATTAACCAAATGCTTTTAGAAGGATTACCAGGTTATATTGAAAATAACTGCAACGAAAAATTATTAACTATTCAAGAATTTAAAGAGAAATTACACTGTTTTCTTATCAATGAATATAATCAAACAAATCATTCTTCTATTAAAGTAAGTCCGATAAAAAAATGGAGTGAGCAATTATTTTTACCGAATATGCCTAATAGTTTAGAAGAGTTAGATTTATTGTTATTAGAAATTCCAAAAACTCGAAAAGTCCACTCTGATGGAATTCATTTCCAAGGATTACGATATACTAATCCTAATTTATCTGCGTTTGTTGGAGAACCTGTTTTAATCCGTTATACGCCAAATGATTTGGCAGAAATTAGAGTATTTTATAAGAATCAGTTTCTTTGTAATGCCATTTCTCCAGATATTTCAAATTATGAAATTAATATGGATGATTTAATTTTTGCTAGAAATAAACGAAAAAAATTATTAAAACAAAAAATACAAGTACCAAGTTCTGTAAAATTATTAATTGAAGAGAAAAAGTATGAAGAAATAACTACCCCACCTAAGAAATCAGCTTTAAAGAGGTACTATAATGAATAAAACCTTTATTGAAACAAAAGAATATAAACGATTTGCTGAATTTTGTGACGCATGTATTAAATATAAGTATATTGGAATTTGCTATGGTGCTCCTGGCGTAGGTAAAACATTATCTTCAAGGTATTACTGTAACTGGGATAATATAGAAAAGCAAATTGCCTATCATCGTGCTGATGATATTGGAAAAAATGCAACAGATGAAATATTAGGTGTAAATAAAGTTTTTTATACTGCACCAGCTGAAAAGATGTCTCGTGTCAGTTCTGATATTAACACAATAACTAGTAGAATAGGTCTGACTAAAGCAATGCATATGGTACTAAAATACAATCAAGAAGATCCTTCTGTGCCTAAAACCTATGAGGCAATTGATTTAATTATTGTCGATGAAATTGATCGTTTAAAGCTTCAGCATTTAGAACAGTTAAGAGATATTTATGATAGAAATGATCTGGCAATGGTTCTTATCGGTATGCCTGGTATTGAAAAAAGGTTGTCTCGTTATCCGCAACTTTACTCTCGCATAGGATTTGCGCATGAATTTGATAACCTTAGTAAGGATGAAACACATCATATTTTGGAATACAAATGGTCAGACTTAGGAATTGATATTAAGTTAGAAGATTTTTCTGATTAAGAGGCTATCACAACTATCATTAAAATTACAAAAGGAAATTTTAGGCTTATTCATCGTTTATTTGCACAGATTGATCGTATTTTAAGAATCAATCAAATGGATAAGATTACTGTAGAAGTTGTCGAAGCAGCAAGAGATAGTTTAGTGATAGGCATATAAAAAGCTACCAAAAGTTGGTAGCTTTTGTCATTTATTGCTGGAAATTTTTGCCATTTAAATAGAAAAGTTACACCCAGTAAAATCAATGTTTTGTTAGTGTCTATTTTGGGTACGCTTTAAATATACAATTTGATTTAGAATGATAAAAGCTAAATACCTTTTTCATTTGTCAAATTAAGTTAGACAAATGAAAACAATAAAAGAAATGAGGTAATGAATTGAACGAAGTTTCAAAGGACGTTCTGGCAATCGAAGCCCACGAAAAAGCAAAGTCTTAGTCTGATACGCTTAACACTTCTTTACTATAGATTGCTCTAAGTGTAAACCGTCAGTCTTTTTTACTGTCTAAATTTAACTAGCACCACGCGTATGAGTATTAGTCTCTTAAATTAAAATTGGTCTGGAAAGTAACTTGTTAATTCAAGTTCTTTATCAAGGGCTATTAAATAGGGAACCTTGTAGGGAAATCAATTCATTTTATGAAATTGATTTCTCTTTTGTTTAAACAAAATTATCCTAATTATTTCTAATTGATTCTGTAAGCACTTTACTTAGCGATACATAAAAATTGTGATACAATTCAGTTGTAGTTTTAAAGGATATTATGGTCACTAAGTTAAACATATAAATTTTTATGGAGGTGTGGTAATATGGCAGATTTCTACGGAAATGATCCTTTTTTTAACAATGATATGGATGATGTTTTCAATCAATTATTTCGGCGCATGGATAATCAAAATTCGGAGCGTGCACGGTATTTAGTTAATGGACAATCGTTGACATCAGATGAGTTTGCTCAATACCGAGCAACTGGTAAGCTACCCCAAAATAATAAAACAATAGAAGTATCTAAAGATGGTAAACAGGCTGTTAAAAAAGGAGGGATTTTAGAAAAGTTAGGGACTAATTTGACGGAACAGGCTCGTGATGGATTACTAGATCCAGTGATTGGACGTGAGAAAGAGATTCAAGAAACTGCAGAAATTTTGAGTCGTAGAACGAAAAATAATGCAATCTTAGTAGGTGATGCCGGTGTAGGTAAAACTGCAGTCGTCGAAGGTCTGGCACAAGCAATTGTGGCTGGTAAAGTTCCAGAAACGATTCAAGATAAAGAAATCTATTCGATTGATTTATCGTCTTTGGAAGCGGGAACTCAATATCGCGGTTCTTTTGAAGAAAATATTAAACAGCTGGTAGAGGAAGTTAAAGCAGCTGGTAATATTATTCTATTCTTCGATGAAATTCATCAGATTCTCGGCACGGGTGCCACTGGTGGTGAAGATGGTGGCAAAGGATTGGCTGATATCATTAAACCTGCTTTGTCACGTGGCGAGCTGAGTGTAATCGGGGCTACGACTCAAGATGAATATCGCAATACTATTTTGAAAAATGCGGCTTTGGCACGGCGATTCAATGATGTTGTGATTAATGAACCGACGGCCGCTGACACTTTACGTATATTACAAGGTGTTAAAGAGCTGTACGAAAAACATCATCATGTTGTATTACCAGATGATGTTTTGAAGGCGGCTGTGGATTATTCAATCCAATATATACCACAACGCACTTTGCCAGATAAAGCTATCGATTTGATCGACATGACTGCGGCTCATTTAGCGGCTAAAAATTCGCAAACTGATGTTGAGACATTGGATCAACGCCTTAAAAAATTAGAGGCAGCTAAGGAGGCCGCCATTAAAGCGGAGGACTTTACAAAAGCCGCTGATATCAAGAAGTCGATCGAGGAAACCAAGCAAAAAATTAATGAAACGGATCAAAAAGAAAAAATCACTGCCACGATTGATGATGTGGCACAATCGGTTGAACGTTTAACTGGTATACCAGTTTCTGATATGGGCGCTAATGATATTGAGCGCTTGAAAAATCTTGATAAGCGTCTGAAAAGTAAGGTAATCGGTCAAGATGAAGCGGTTGAAATGGTAGCAAAAGCAATTCGGCGTAACCGTGCGGGCTTTTCAGAGGGTGATCAGCCGATTGGAAGTTTTCTGTTTGTGGGCCCAACTGGCGTAGGAAAGACTGAATTAGCTAAGCAATTAGCCTTAGATATGTTTGGAAATGAAAATGCGATTATTCGGCTAGATATGAGTGAATATGCTGATCGTACAGCTGTGTCGAAATTAATTGGTACCTCGGCTGGATACGTAGGCTATGAAGATAATGCTAATACTCTAACTGAACGGGTTCGGCGTAATCCATATTCCATTGTATTATTAGATGAAATTGAAAAGGCTGATCCACAAGTATTAACGTTACTGTTACAATTGATGGATGATGGGCGCTTAACGGATGGACAAGGCAATGTCATTAATTTCAAAAATACGATTATTATTGCTACTTCTAATGCTGGCTTTGGTAATGAAGCATTAAGTGGTGACAAGCAACGAGATCAGTCATTAATGGATAAGTTAGCACCATTTTTCCGCCCAGAATTTCTGAACCGTTTTAATGGAATCGTGGAATTTTCACATCTGACTAAGCAAGACTTAAGTCAAATTGTCGAGTTGATGTTGGCGGATGTACAAAAAACTTTAGCCAAAAAATCCATCAAACTTGAGGTAACTAAAGCGGCCAAAGATTGGCTGATGGAACAAGGCTATGATGAAGCAATGGGTGCGCGGCCATTACGGCGAGTAATTGAACAACAAATTCGTGATAAGGTAACGGATTTCTACCTTGACCATTTAGATGTCAAAAACTTGAAGGCTGATTTAGTGGATGCTGAGATTGTGATATCGGCAGCTTAGCTTAAATCAGTGTTCATAAATAACTTTATATAAGAGGAGATTTATTGGGAAGGAGATTGCTTGATAGATCTCCTTTTTTCGTTGATTTTCACCATTTGATATTAATCTATTGAGTAATATGTGTAGCGTCAAGAATCTTGTGTAAATGAAATGCTTCCGTACATATAATATGTAGTTAATTTAAATAAAGGATGATTCCAGGGTGTCCTGAAGTCCTTTGAATCCGCGATGGATTCGCTTCATGGACTTCTCGTTGTAGACATTAAACTGAGAAACCAGGAATCGATCCAGTGAATCTTCCGTTGGAAATTGTTCTTTGTGGTTGGTGTTGCGTTTGAGATGTTTGTTAAAGTTCTCAATGAAGTTGGTTGAATACAATGAACCGCGAATAGCTGGTGGGAAATCCATTAAAGTGAGCAGATTCGGCATTTTAAGCAGATTTTTGATTAACTTGGGATAGGTCTGATGCCAGTTGTTGGCGAAGTCATTCAATTTTCGTACCTGGCATGATATTTAGTGGGACTTCAATACCATGGGGATTTGAATGGCAATAAAAAAGAGGGTGAGCTATCATGAAAAGTTCTAAATTTAAAATTTACCATATAATTTTAGTCGTTGTTTTTATTTTAGCTTTAGTATTTCTAAAATATGATCAAAGTTTGTACCGAAATATTTTTTATATAGTCTTAATTATTTCTTTAATTGTAAAAATTATATATGATTCCCAAATTTCAAGTGCAAGTTAGCCACTTATTGAAATTCATTGGTTATTTAGTTTTTGTTGGTTATCTAGCGGCTAAGGATAGCTCCGATAGCTCGTTCAATAAACACTCACGCGGAGTGGCGTAACCCAATATTCTTCTCGGCAAATTGTTCATCCAATCCTGTACACGACGAATGGTACTCAACGCTACATCTTCCATACGTGTTCCTTTCGGTATAAAACGGCGAATCATCCCATTATGATTTTCGTTGGTCCCTCGTTCCCATGAAGAATAGGGATGGGTGAAATAAACTTCCGTAACATCTTTAAGAAGTGTGGTTAGACCAGCGAATTCAGCACCATTATCTGAAGTAATCGTTTTGAAAAGCACTTCGAAATCGTTGCCCGCAGCTTCTTTTAAAGCAGTCAGTGCACGATCAACTGGATTAGCTGCTTTTCCATCGATTTTGATGATTATTTCGTAACGTGTTTTACGTTCGGTCAATGTAAGCAATGCTTGGTCTTTGCCAACGCGCAGTCCGTTCACCGTATCAATTTCCCAATCACCAAAACGTTCACGAGTATCGACAATATCTGGTCGATTTTCGATCAAATCGCCGAGAATTTTTTTATTCTTCCTACTCTGTGATCGCTTGGTGTTTCGTCGAACCTTGAGATGCAGATCAATATTTTTGTTTCCAGCCATCCGAGATCAATATAGGTGTAAAGGGTTGTGGTACAAGGGATTGTCTCATTTGGAAACAAGCCGAGTTTCTTTGCACGACCAACAACGACATCAGGCGCTTGTTTTTCTGTCTTCATTTGATGATCGGCATACGCCATGAACTTTGGCGAAGAAACCCATTTCGGTTGTTTGCGAGAATTTGTTCGTGCGTTTTCGTAAGCGGCTTGACCAGCATCTGCGGAATAAACAAACGATTCATATTCGTAGGTTTTACCATTTTGGACTTGGCGCCTGATTTGGCGAACCGTACCGTCTTTTACTTCGCTATGAATGGTTTGAGGGGCACGTCCGAGTAATTTTGCGATTGCACGATTCGACAAAGGGCGATCGATTTGTTTCCAAGCTTCAATTTTATTTCGTTCTTCATAATCAAGGTGTTTGCCTTTGCGTAAAAATGTGGTATTCTCAGTTTGCGTCATTGTCATTTCATCCTTTATTGATTGTGTAGGAACTTCAATAATACATGAAATTGGGCAATGATGTTTTTTTATTTTATGAAGTGGCTAAGTTCATTTTAAAATTCGCCACAAAAATTAGAATAAGGATATTCAAAAATACACCTAATCGAATAGGAAAATTTAAAAGTTTAGCAACCACAATACGTACGGCGGTTCACTTTTCTTCTCTCATTAGTTATTGCTTTTCTTCCTCATTTCATCTTGTGTTTTTAAGTATTTCCTGATAATTTTTGTTTCCTCCAGATAAATTATAGACTTGTCTGAAGCCATTGTTCAGTAAAATATTTTGTGCTGCATTTCCAGTAACGCCTTTATTACAATAAGTTACTGTCACACATTCTTTATCCAATTCCTCATATCGATCTCTTAACTCAGCTAAAGGTATGTGAATTGCTCCCTCAACTTTCGAAGTTTCAAACTGTTTTTTTGATCTAGTATCAATAATTTGTAATTTTTCACCGCTATCAATTCTTCTCAATAGCTCTATAGGGGTCATCAACGGAGTGTCATTATTTATATCGTTGTTCAAAGCCATCCCAGTATAATGGATGGGATCTTTTGTTGTAGAAAAAGGTGGGGCATATGCTAAATCCAAGTGAAATAAATCTTCAGCAGTTGCGCCAAATGAAATAGCAGTAGCAAGCACATCGATACGCTTATCTACCCCATCATATCCAATGATTTGTGCCCCAAGTATCTTCCCATTTTCTTTATTTGCGATCGCTTTGATCACCATCTCTTTACCATTCATATAGTCCGGCTTATTAGGTTTAATATTATATAAAGTAGTAATGGCTATATCATTTGCTAAAGCATCTTTTTCTGTGAGACCAGTTTGAGCAATTGTTAAATCAAAGAATCGTAAAATACCAGTTCCTAAGATTCCCTTGTGTCGTAGATTGCCACCTGTAATAACATCTCCTGCGATCCTTCCCATTTTATTGGCTGTTGAAGCTAAAGGTCGATAAACAGGTAGCCTAGTTATACAATCAAAACTTTCTGCAACATCACCTACAGCATAAACATTTGAAAAATTGGTTTCTAACTTATCGTTTACTTCTATAGCTCCGGTAATTCCTAATTTAATTCCCATGGATTTTGCTAATGCGGTGTTCGGCTTTACTCCGGTAGCTAATACAAAAATATCTGCCGAAAAGATAGTTCCTTTAGCCGTTTCAATAGACTTCAGACGACCATCACCGTTAACTTTTCTGACGGTTTCTTCAGGGAAAAAGGCAATGTTTTTCCTTTTCATTTCATTAATGATTCTTGAAGACATGTCCCAGTCTAAATGGGACATGGGATATTTACTTCGTTGAAGTAACGAGACCTCAAGACCTAGTCTCTGCAACTGCTCGGCCATTTCTAAACCAATATATCCAGCACCAATGACAACTGCTTTTTTTGGCTCGTTTTCATCTACAAACTTCTTGATACTTTTCCCACTCGAAATGTTTTTCACCTGAAAAACATTCTCAAAATGTCTATTAACAAATATTTCTGGGGTATTATAAACCGATCCTGTGGCCAACACTAAAACATCAAAATTATTGGTAAATGATTTTTTTGTAATTAGATTGATTCCGTGCACCAATTTTTTATCATAGTCAACCTGAGTTATTTCATGAGAGGTATGAATATCTACGTCGTACCTTTTTTTAAACCATTCAGCATTACGAGGCGTCAGTTCATCAAAGTTTTCCACTTCTCCCCCCACTGCATATGGAATCCCACAAACTGCGTAAGACACATCCATATCTTTATCATACAAAACAATCTCTGCATCTTCAGTATTCCTTCTTGCTTTTGCAGCGACACTTGTTCCAGCAGCGACAGATCCAATAATGATGATTTTCATTTCTCCACACCTATCCTTTATACGTTCTTGATTTCACTCAAAGATTCCGGATTTATGAACCCGTCTTTTGTTTTATTAGAAACCTTAACTAAAAGTAACATAACTGGCACTTCCACAAGTACGCCTACGACTGTTGCTAAAGTTGCTCCCGACTGTAATCCAAAAAGTGATATTGATACCGCTACTGCCAACTCAAAAAAGTTACTTGCTCCTATCATTCCAGCAGGAGAAGCAATATTATGTGGCAACTTCCAAAATCTTGACCAACTATAAGCAATTGTAAATATTAAAATCGTTTGAATCGTTAAAGGAATTGCAATCAATAAAATATGCAATGGATTGGAAATAATTCTTTCACCTTGGAAGGAGAAAATAATGATCAGAGTTAGTAATAAACCAATAATCGTCACTGAATCAAATTTCTTCAAGAAGACATTTTCAAAATAGGTTAAACCTCTTTTTTTTATGATCAACACTCGAGTAATGAAGCCTAAAAACAGTGGAACAACTACAAATAGAACAGTTGACAGTAATAAAGTGGCTAAAGGGACACTTACATTATCAACGCCTAGCAAAAAAGCAACAATAGGTGCAAATAATACTAGGATAATTAAATCGTTGATTGCGACTTGAACCAAAGTATAGGCAGAGTCACCTTTTGTTAGGTAGCTCCACACAAAAACCATCGCTGTACATGGTGCAGCTCCTAGAATAACTGCACCAGCGACGTATTCTTTTGCTAGTTCTATTGGAATCAATTGTTGGAAAATCACATAAAAAAAGAGTGCTGAAATGCCATACATCGTAAACGGTTTAATAAGCCAATTAGTAACGCACGTGATAACTAATCCCTTAGGTTTTTTAGCAGCACGAACAATACTGGTAAAATCAATTTTTAACATCATAGGATAAATCATCAACCATATCAAAATAGCCGTTGGAATTGAGACCTGAAAATACTCAAATTGACTTAATGTATCAGGGATAGCTGGAGCAAACTGTCCAATCAATATTCCGATTATCATACACAAAATTACCCATAGAGTTAAATACTTTTCAAAAAAGCCTAACCCTTCAGCTTTACCTTTTGATTTCATTTTTACTTTCCTCCTACTTAGATTCTTCTTTTACTTTGCATACACAGTTGTCTTCATTATTTACAAGTAATTGTTGAATAGATTCCATAAATTCTACAACAAATTCTTCCCTCAATGAATAATGGTGCCATTGCCCTTTTTTACTTACACAAACGACACCCGCTTTTTCAAGTACTTTCATATGATGAGAAAGTGTAGGCTGCGTAAAATCAAAATATTCAAGTAAATCACATGCACACAAACTACCGCAAGAAAGCACATCTACTATTTTCATACGATTTGGATCCGCTAGAGATTTTAATACTAATGAAAGAGATTCATAATTCATTTTTCGACCCTCCTTATATAGATGGTTGTCTATATATGTAATATAGACAACCATCTATATAAGGTCAAGTTGTTTACTCATAATTTCTAAGTAAATAGGAATTAATAGTATAGTTAGCACTCTCATTATAGGTTAATTTAGCATAGAAAAACTGTTAAAGAATATTCTATCTTGAACTCTTTTATAGTTATAGCAATCAAAGAGAGCTCATAAACCCTTAAATTTTTGACCACATCCAAGATTTGTCCTAATACTCATAAACCTAAATTTTAATTGAACAATGATTTAGTTACGAGTTTATGAACACAAAAATAGAGTGATACCTATAAATTACAGTATCTAAAAAGAGTGTCCAGAAATTCGTCATGAAGTGCTCCCTATAAAGTAGATTTGGAATTTTTGTTTTTTCTTTGTCTACTTTATAGGAAGCATATCATTTTACGGCTTTCTTTGAGAAATCTAAGAGTGTAACGGCTGAACAGATAAAAACGCTAGTAGAAGGTGTTGTCAGTGAAGTGAAAGAGTTTGGGCATTTATTGTGTATCCAGAGAGTGCGCCAAAAAATTGGCGAGAGATTTTAGACGAAACGCATATGCGTTGGATTGAAAGTCCCTTGCATGATAAAGATTTCAATCCTGATGGAACGATCAAAAAACCGCATTGGCATGTAATGTTATCGGCTGATGGGCCGATTACGTTAAAAGCAGTTGAGAAAATTATTGAACCTTTGAATGTGCCTGCACCACAAAAAGTTGGTTCAGGACGTGGAATGATTAGATATTTTATTCATTTGGATAATCCTGAAAAATATCAATATTCACGTGATGAAATAGTTGGTCATGGTGGTGCTGATGTTGAAAGTTATTTTGAATTAACGAAAACAAGTAAAATAAGTGTGATGAAAGATATTGCCACTTATATTTACGAAAATGAGATTGATAATTATGCTGACTTTCTAGGCTTCTAAAACAAAACTACACCAAGAAAGGATATCACCATGGATCATTGTACTAAAAAATTGGGTTCTATGATAAATAGTGTTGGTAACCAATACTATTTATCATAGAACCATTTAACTTAACTTGATGCAAATAATAATTTATCTAAATCAAATATCTCAATATGTTTTTGAGTATGCTGTTTAATTAAACCTCTCTCTTCCAATGATGAGAACTTGCGACTTATTGTTTCTGGGGTTGTACCCAAGTAGGAGGCTAGATCTTTTTTCGACATTGGTAAAGTCACATAAGTATGGTTTTCTTCATCTTCAACGTATTCTGATAGAAAATCAATAATACGAGACTCTACTTGCTCCAAACCAACCTGCATCGTTTGCTTTTCTGATACCTGTAACCGTTTCGTAACATCTGATAGTATTCTTCTCATAATTTCTGGGTAAGCGCCTAAATAGTCATCCATATCCTTTTTATGAATTCTACATATGCTTACTTCTGATATTGCTTCAGCATAATTAGAATGGTAACTTTCAGTTTGAAAAATAGCCACTTCTCCCATAAAATCACCAGGATTTAATATGCGTACAGTTTGTTCACGACCAGATTCATTTAAGTTATAAACACGTACACGCCCATTATTTATAATATAAAGTGTGTCATCTTTATCACCATTTCCAAATAACAACGCATTCTTTGCATAATGTACTTCTTGCGCTGATTGCGCAATTAAACTCATTTGTTCTTCATTTAGGTGATTAAAAATCGGAACTAAACGTATACAATCTATATGACTATGGTGGTGATGGTGTGCCATACAGCTTTCCTCCTAATTAATCGTTATCTATATAGTCATCATCTTCTAACGCATCCTTGTTAACGAAGGCTTGAAGTTGCCAAATATTTATATCTAAGTAATCTTTATAACTAATTAGTAAATCTTCTAATGCATCATCTGCTTCTTCTTGTGCTAAACGCATTGCACGAACGGTAAATTCACGATTAGTCCTAAAATCTCCTACTAACTGTATGACCATTTCTTCAGCAGAATAATATTTTTCAGACGGATCTTCAGAAATTATTGTAAATTCCTGAAATTCAGTAGTTGTTGAAGCTGGCTTAAATCCTGAAGCTAGTAAACGTTCTGCAATCTTATCAAACCATGTCTCATTCTCATTATATAAATTCTCAAAAACACTATGCAATGAATAGAAATTTGTGCCTTTTACATACCAATGATATTGATGTAATTTTACATGTAAGGTATGGATATTAGCAAGTATATGATCTGTGACAGCTGCAGCATTAATCTTAGTATGATGAATGTGTTCTTTATATGCTTTTTCAGCAGCTAATTTTTCTTGTCTTTCATTTGCTGTTGTCATTTTATACACCTTCCTTTACTTTTGAACTAATAACTGAATATCCTAGGTTTTCAATAGATTTTTCAATTGCACTCAAATTGACTTGTTCTTCATCAAAATCCACTTTTACCTTACTTGCATTGAACAGTACTTTTACAGAATCTTTTTCTACACCAGCTGTCTGTTTTAAACCATTTTCAATTTTTTGTAAACATGATGGACAAGTTAATGTTTCTAATTTTAATGTTGCTTTAGTCATATCTATCACTCCTTTAAATAAATTATACAGGACATTTCTTTTAAGATAATTGACGTAGATCAATTATCTTAATTCATATCTTCTTAATCTCATCGCATTTAAAATAACTACTAAAATACTTGCCTCATGAACTAACATGCCAATCGACATAGACATCCATTCACTAAATACTAAACTAACCAATAAAATTATCACCACACCAACAGCAATTAGAATATTTTGTCGCATATTCGCATATGTCCCTTTAGCTAAACCTAAAGCATGGGGGAGACGATTAAAATTGGAATTCATTAGAACAATATCTGAACTTTCAATAGCCACATCTGTCCCATTTCCCATAGCAATCCCTACTTCTGCAGTAGCTAGAGAAGGACTATCGTTCACACCATCACCAATAAAAGCAATAATTTCACCAGTAGACTGTCTTTCTTTTAGAAACGCTTGCTTGTCCTCAGGTAACATATCGCCATGAGCCTCGGTTAATCCTAGCTCCTTTTTAACTAAATTAACTGTGCCTTGATTATCCCCTGATAATACAATGAGATTTTTAACACCAAGTGATTTTAATTTTTGTAGGTCTTGTTTAACACCTGCTCGAACTTGGTCACGGATTCCCATTAAAATAATTAACTTACGATCAACTGCCGTTAATACAATTGAACTACCGGCTCTTTCTAATTTATCTAATTCTTTAAGAACATCATCAGATAGTGGTATATTTTCTTGTTCCATTAAGGTTTTATTCCCTACTGCAACAAGGTGTCCGTCAACGTGAGCAATTACACCCCCACCTTTTATAACCTGCGTATTATCTACAGGTCTTAGTTTATATTGCGCTAATTTATTTGTAATAGCGACAGCTAAGGGATGATCAGATTCCCTTTCAACCGAGTATAATAGAGATAAATCCTCCTCTTGATTATTTCCATAGTAAACGAATTCGCTAACTTCAGGCTTTCCTTCAGTTAAGGTACCTGTTTTATCAAATAGGACTGTATCTACATTTGCAAAATGACTAATCACTTCAGAACCTTTAAACAAAATTCCATTCTTTGCACCATTTCCTATACCCGCGACATTTGAAACAGGTACACCAATGACCAAGGCCCCTGGGCAACCAAGTACTAATACAGTAACCGCAAGTGCTGTATCTTTAGTTAGTAGCCAAACTAATAGCCCAATGATAAGGACCACAGGTGTATACCAACGAGAGAACTGGTCAATAAATCGTTCAGCTTCCGATTTAGAATCTTGTGCTTCTTCTACTAATTCAATAATTCGACCAAATGTAGAATCCTCCCCAATTCTATCAGCGATTATTTGAATAGTCCCATTATCCATAGTGGTACCGGCAAATACTTTGTCACCCTTCTCTTTCTTTAGAGGTAAAGATTCGCCGGTGATATTAGCCTCATTTACATATCCTTTTCCAGTAGTTACCCTACCATCTACTGGAATCTTGGCCCCAGTTTTTACTAAGAGAATATCCCCTTCCTTTACTTTATCAATATCTACTTCTTCAAATTGTCCCTCGTTCAATTGCTTAAAAGCAGTCTCTGGAGCCATTTCCGTCAACTCTTTAATAGCAGACCGTGTTTGCTTAAGTGTACGCTGTTCTAAATATGACCCGAATAAAAATAAAAAAGTAACAATAGCTGACTCTTCGTAATTTTGAATAAAGAAAGCACCAATAACGGCTATCGTTACTAAAACATCAATACTCACTACTTTTACTTTTATAGCCTGATAAGCCTGTATTGCAATTGGTATAACACCCAATATGGAAGCAATTATAAAAGCACTATTAAAGATAACCGTATTGTTAAAGATGAAATGTGCAATAAAACCTATAATAATGAATAGACCACTAATAACTGTAATATGATTTTTATGTTTCAATATAGTCTGTTGCATATAAACCCCTCCTATACTTTAGTACAACCACAGTATATTAGTTTTTAAGAGATATAAACTTGATTACTATCAAGTTTATGCAGTAGTTCTAAATAATTTCATTTGTCAAATTAAGTTAGACAAATCATCTGGTTTTATATTTCTCAAAAATATTTCCATCGGTGTTTGATACTTTAGAGATTTTCTTGGGATGTGATTTCGTTTGGAAGCAACAGCTTGAATAAATGATTCTGATACTTCATTGAAGTCCATGGCTTTAACTAATCCATCACAACGTAATAATCCATTTGAATGTTCATTTAGAGCGCGTTGTGACGGGGTGCCTGGATCCGCAAAATAAATATCAATATCATTTTGATTTCCCATAGCTTTCCAATTTGAAAATTCTTTCCCACAGTCAAACGTAATTGATTTAAACAGATGTTTAGGAACCGTTTGAAACCAATGATTAATTCGATTTTCAATGTCCATTGCCTGTCTACCGGCTGGCTTCAATGTAATAATCACTTTTGACAAACGTTCCACCAATGTAATAACAGCACTTTTGTGTTTTCGACCGACAATAGTGTCTCCTTCAAGATGGCCAAACTCGTTTTCAAATTCTGGGTGCTCCTTGATTCGCTCATGTATACTGCGCCGAAAAGCTTGTTTCCCACGTTTTTCTTGGTGTCCATTTGGTTTTCGTTTGCCTTTCATAGGCAAATCACGCACATTAAATGCGCCAGTTTGAAACATTCGATACAGTGTACGGACTGAACAATCAAGTTTTATTTCCGAGCGGCCGACAATCACATCCGGTGTCCACCCTTGAACAACCCTCTTTTGAACATATTCTTTTTGTTCCTCTGGTAAAGCAATCGAGCGTCTACCGCAGCGTTTTTTGTTTTCTTTGTATTGTTGATAGTAGTTCAGTATCGTAGCACCAGTTTTCAAAAATTGATACACGTTATGAATCGTTTGTCGCGCACGTCCTAAGCATTGCGCAGTTTTGGCAACGGATTGATTATTTTTGAAATAAGACTCTATGATTGATTGGTGTACTAGAGAACCGCAAACTAGCTTTTTTAAAAGCCTATTTCCTTAAATATAGTCGCAAAACAAGGGCAAAGGTAAAGCATATCGTTATGGATATGAATGCCCCTTATTTTGAATTGGTCAAATCAGTTTTCCCTAATGCTCAAATCGTTACGGACCGTTTCCACATTGTCCAACAAATCTCTCACGCACTCAATCAACTACGTATTCAAACGATGAATAAATACCATAAAACAGATTCAATCAAATATAAAAGATTAAAGCGTTTCTGGAAACTGTTTCTTAAAAACTCTTATAACTTTGATAGCTCGAATTACAGGTACAATCGATCGTTCAGAAGACCAATGACTGAAAAAGCAATTATGGATGACCTTTTAAGTTATAATGATCAATTAAGCGCAGCCTATGAGATATGCCAGCTTCTGCTCTATCATTTCAAACAGATAGCTCTTAGTCGTTTATGGAATGTGGCGTGAATAGGACAATCGCTTTTTTAAGATAAAGTTCTCTTCTTCTAAAGCGGCCTTTTGTTTTTGAAGTTCTCTTACTTGGTTAGCAGTCAGAAGTTCATCTGATTCCATTTCCACTTCAGAATAGAGTTTGATCCATCGTGAGATGGCTGTTTGTGAGCCCCCATATTCTTTGCATAAACTGGATTGAGTTTTCCCGCCATGATAAAGATTAGCTAAGCTTTTTTGAAATCTTCATCGTATTTTTTGTAATTGGACATAAACGTTCTTCCTTATATATTTAGATTACTCAATTAATCAGCTATTTCGTTTTATTTAGCTGTTATTCTATCTATAATTGAGTTAGACTCTGTGGACTAGTACGTTCTCCACCAGATTCCTTTGGAATACTGTTAATGAAAGGCTCTAGCCACATCTCTTTGTCAAATTGTTAATAAGTTTGTTAGCGCTTGACGTCTGTTCGTGACGCTTGATTGATCACAAGGTTACATGGCAAAGAGTGAGTGGATCAAAGCGTGAATTTTATCTGATTAGGAGTGATACTTATGTTGTATGTTGGAATAGATGTTGTCAAGCATAAACATGACTTAGCGGTTATTGACACAAAAGGAGCGATTTTTATTCGTCATCTTCAGATTAAAAACAATCGTGAAGGCTTTACGAAGCTTCAAATGACGCTTGCTAATTTGCAGAAATCTACCGGTGAAGACATTCAAATCGCCTTAGAAGATACCGATCATTATTGCTTTAATATCTTACGCTTCCTTCGGACGCAAGGCTACCCAACCTACAGCTATAATCCGTACTTAATTAAAGAATATGCCAAAAATCAAAGCTTGCAAAAAATCAAAACCGATAAAAAAGACACCATGACGATCGCTCGAAAAATACGAACAGATCTTGATTAACAATCATTTAGTGCTAACCCTTCAATAATTGAGTTGAAGTATTTAACTCGACATACAGCCAGATTGAAAGAGGATTATACTCGAAAAAAAGTAAGCTACACACGCATTCTAGTGCAACTGTAACAAGCAACTTTATAGAAAATGCTTTTGTGACCAAAGATTCAATGAGTTGCGTATCCGTGAAATGAATGAGCTTCGTAAAGCAGGACAGAAAAGTCAGGCAGAAAAACTGAAAAAGAACTGGCACTTTCCGCTAAAAAATCGTGCAAAGCAAACATTAACCATTACGAATACAAAACATGGAAAAATTTTCTAGCACCTAAATGCACGTTTCTATATGAAGTAATAATGATTGATCGATTTTTTGGCTTTTCCACGCTCTCAAAGGAGGCATATCTCTTTTTTCATGAATCAGTTGAAGCTTTTCAAGACAAAGATCCCGACTTATTTTTCTCCTTATTGGCAGAACTTCCCGAAACGTTAGATGACGGCTTTCGGAAGAAGCTTCAAAACCTTTTGACCTATGAACAAAGCATCACAACGCAATGATCTATCCTTATTCCGATGGAAAAACAGAAGCGAAGAATACCCATATAAAGACAATGAAACGAGTATCCTACGGATTTAAATCATTTGAGAACATGAGAATTAGAATCTCTTTGATCAATCAATTAATCAAAGTAAGATAACAAAAAATCTGAGTCAGAATGAGGTTCATTCTGATCCAGATTTGATTTTGCACAACTCATCAGTCCTTATCGACAAAGAGCCGTTTTGGATACCGCTATTTGATATTGCTAATTTAATTGTTGGACCACGGCAGGCTTGAATTTCATCGTAATCTCCAATATCTCTCTAGATTTGTCTTCCAGTTTCCCGAAATCGTACCATTCTACGTAGTAGTCTTCTCGCCTTATATTTTGCCTATTTTTGACTAAAGATTTTCTGATATTCTTTGGAATTTCCTTGTACTCAGCTCCTAGCGATGTCATACTTGTAAAATCACCACAAGCAGAAAGACCAAAAATAGTGAAAATACATAGAATAACTAAGAAATTTTTTCATAACTACCACCTCTATATACCTACATAAAAATTCACGAAGAATTAGTCAATTACACTTTTTCTCACTAAATCAATATTCCGTAGCCACTGTTATTCCCAATTACTAAAATCATTCTTTTTACTTGTAACCTAACCTCAAAGTTGATCACTTTTTTTAATTTTATACATTGCTACTCAGTCGAAATATCCCTTGTCCTTACAAGCAGTATAGATAAAACCTGTCTCTTCACTAGACTTTGTATTCTCTACCTTGGACTTAACATAATATCGCCATTTAAAGTTATTTAGTACATTTTTTGTACTTTATTTTAAACTGACTTTATTCTACTAAATTATCTATTGGCTAACAGTGCCCAATGAATCTTTGTCCTGTTTATCAAAGAATACTTAGACAGAAGCATGCCATCGACTAAACTAATTATCGTCAATCCTACAATATAATAGATATTAAGATTGTAATATTTAATTCGATATTAATTGCGAAATTATTTTTTGTTGTTTACTAAAATCTTTAAATGTTATCACGACAAAATGCAAACTTTTGATTCTTATCTAATCAAGTCTGTAATGTATAAAATAATTTTTATAAAATTTAACAAATACTTCCATCATTTTTAAATGGATATGGTATCTCAACAATTCCCTCATTACAATCACCTAGTCCAGAATAAAGAATACATTTACCTTTTTCGATGGTGATTCCTGAGGGAAAACAACAGTCTTGTAGATGAGAACGCTTGGCCGGTCCTTTAGGGAAACTTTTTCTTGTTGCTATGATTTTATAATTATCAATCTGACGAGTGATAGGATCCAATACAAAAGATATTACTGTGTATACCTTTTGATCACCATTCTTGTAGGCACGATGACCTATGACACCAATTTTCCCCGAGTCTAACAGATAAGCTTGGTTTACCCCACCCCATTCTCCATTCTCGAACAAATTGGGTAATATTGGGGCCTGGTAAATTGTTTCAGCTGTCAGTTCTTCTAAACTATCTACAACTATAAAACCTATTAGGGATTCACTACCATATTTCTTAATTAATGCTGTGTCTCTCGGTCTAGAAAAAATTCCTATACGCCCATCTTTAAGTTCTACAATTCTGATATCTTTCATGTTACGAGGTCCTGTTGTAAAATATTTTAAATTATCTAATTCTTGTCCATAATAAAAATATCCGTAATAAGCACCCAAAAAATTTTCTTGCTTTACTTGGACGTGAGTTCCACCTAATACAATGTGATTTTTTATTTTAGTAATATATGGATCCTCAAGTTGATAAATCATGGCATTATTTACTAAAGACCATTGAAGTTCACTTCTTTTTTTGAAAAGTCGTACGTGAGAGTTCATCCACTCACTTCGCTTCTCTACCCTTCCATACATGTACCATTCTTCATTAAAAATGAAAGGTTGAGAACAATTATAGACGTCAAAACCAGGCACGCCATCAAATTCTAATATTTCTCCTGTATTGGTAATGTGCTGTAATTCAAATTTCTTTTTTTGTTGTGTTACGTTCATTTTAAATCCCTCTCTATAATTAATGAATGAAACAATCTCTTCAACCGTTGCATTTTCAGCTTTGTAGATTGTTGACTAGAAGAATTGACAGAATAATAAAATTTTAATTTTGGTTCTGTACCTGAAGGTCTCAGACAGACCCACGAACCATCGGTAAATATATATTTTAGAACATTGGATGATGGCAATGTAATTTTTTCGATTGATTGACCGGCCACCCACCGTTCAGAAGTCAGGAAATCTTCTTTGGCCATTAAGACAAAATCCCCCAAATGAGAAAATGACAGGGTTCTTAAACGATCTAACTGCTGATTCATTTGCGACAGTCCATCTTTACCGGGAAAAACTTTTGTTTCTAATTGCTCTTCGTAATAACCATAACGGTCATAGATTTCATTCAAGCGATCAACTAAATCAATTCCGGAAAGGAAACAGTCCAGTGCGGTCTCAGCCAATAATACAGCTGCTTGAATCGCGTCCTTATCCCTAACAAATGGGGCTGCCAGGTACCCAAAACTTTCTTCATAGCCGAAAAGAAAGGTTTTATCTTTTGTTTCTTCTGATAATTGGATTTGTTCCCCAATAAATTTAAATCCTGTTAACGTGTTTCTAACTTCAATGCCATAAGCTTCGGCAATTTTTGCCCCTAAATCAGATGTTACAATCGTTTTTGCGATAAATTTATTGTCTAAAGAGTCTTTTTTCATACTAATCAAATAATCAAGCAATAACACCCCTATTTGATTGCCACTTAGAAAGACTGGCTGTCCGTCCTTACGTACAACAGCACCCAAGCGGTCCGCGTCTGGATCTGTGGCTAGAATTAGCTGTGTTGGCTGTGTTTGAGCCTCTTTCAATGCTAGAATAAACGCCTGTTGGTCTTCTGGATTAGGAGAAGAGACAGTTGTAAAATCAGGATCAGGCAGTTCTTGCTCTTTCACTATCCGAAGATTCGTAAATCCCAAGCGTTGAAAGGCCTTTTGTATCAATACATTTCCAGTACCGTGAAGTGGTGTATAAACCATTGAAAGCTGTGATCCAAAATGGCGGATCCTTTCAGGATTTTGGGTCACCTGAATCAATTGATCTAAATACAACGCATCTACTTCTTCCCCAAAAATATCAATCAACTGTTGTTCGACATAAGTTGACAATAAATCCGCCTCGATCATTAATTCATTTTGAATACTTGCTAATGTTCCCATCAATTCTTCGGCAGTTCCTAGTGTGATCTGACCGCCGTCCGAGGCATACACTTTAAATCCATTGTATTGCTTAGGATTATGACTCGCAGTGATCATGACACCTGCAAAGGCTTTATAATAACGAACTAGAAAAGACAATTGCGGGGTCGGACGTAATTGATCAGATAAATAGACCCGAATCCCCTGACTGGCTAATACGCGAGCGGTCCATTCCGCAAATCGTTTTGAACCATGTCGATTATCAAAAGAAATCACTACCCCCTGTTGTTCAGCATGCGCTTTTTGAACATAGTGAGCTAATCCAAGCGCTGCCCGCTTAATGGTGTAGTCATTGATTCGGTTGATGCCAACGCCTAGCTCTCCCCGCATCCCCCCTGTCCCAAAAGCCAAATAGTCATAAAAGTGTTCTTCTATCACAGCAGGATCAGACAGAGCGAGCAGCTGATCTTTCAAGTTTGCTTCCAAAGATGGGAAATCAAGCCATTCTTGATATTTTCTTTTCCAGTTCATTTTTCTACCTCTTTTAATTGTTTGAGAATCTCTGCAATCGACAAGGTACAGCCAGCCATTGAAGTATCTGCTACGCCATAATACATCGTCAATTGATCAGCAACTAGAATACCACCACAGCCAAAGACGACATCGCCGAAGAACCCATTCTTTTCATAATCAGCTTCTGGTTCCATGATTGGTTTTTGGCTTCTAGCAATGACTCTTGTTGGGTCTTGCAAGTCTACTAATGCTGCGCCCATACAATAGCGATGTTCGGGAGTCGCACCATGATAAATAATCAGCCAGCCTTCGTCGGTTTTAATAGGAACTAGCCCTCCACCTACACGCCCACTATCCCAACAATCTTCACGAATCCCTAGTAAATGCCGGTGCTGTCCCCAGCTAACTAAATCTGGCGAAGAAGCAATCCAAATGTCATAGTTGCCAATACTTTTCAGAGAAGGACGGTGTAAGGCGTAATAACGCCCGTTGATTTGTTCTGGAAAAATCAGCACATCTTTGTTCTCTGGTGCAAAGATATTCCCTAAATCTTGATAGGATTGAAAATCCTTGGTAGCTACTAATGAATCACAAACACCCATTGGTGAGACAGAACTAAAGTTGATATAGTAAGTATCGCCAATCTGTGTGCATCGCGCGTCTTCGATGCCATATGATTGATATTCATTGAAAGGATACAAGAATGCCTCCTCATCAATCGTAAAATGATGCCCATCTTTACTGCGGGCAATTCGAATATAAGAAAGAGATGTCAGATAGACAAAACTATCCAACTTGTCTTTTTTGCGGATCATTCTCGGATCGTCAAAATCATAATCCGGATCATCTCGGTGGAATGTTAATACTTCCATCGTTTGTGTTCTTGGATCAAATACAGGCGCTTTAATAACGTTAGGGTCGTCAGAGATTGGGCGCTCTGCCACACGTAATAAAAGTAAGACTTCATCGTTGTATTTTGCTACTCCACCATTAAAGGCGCCAATCACTTCATACCCTTCATGTAATGGTTTCACATCTGCGGGAGTGATCAATGGATTTTCATTAAAACGTTCTATTTTCATCTGCTTAACCTCTATCTAAATGGATTTTCTAGTTTAATTTTCTGCGCGCCTGCATCACTGATACCAGCATATAGCACGATATGATCTTCGTAAATGTGAAGTCCGCCGCTAAAGACGACATCTTCTAAATCTGGGCGTTTCATTGGTCCTTGTTGGAAATCGTTTCTTTCTGCAATAATTTTTGCCTGTATCATAGCAAATTGATTTCGTTCCAGACAGAAAACCATCGCATAATAATGACGATTTCCTTGATCATCGAAATTCGCGATATGGCCTAAGACCCAAATGTCGCCATCAATCTCATGGATCTCATTGCCGCCACCCCATTCGCTTTCACAAAACTGGTCAGACAGTAACGGGGCTTCTGTAATTATTTCAATGGTCAAATCACTAAGCGCGTGAACGATCGTTGCACCTATCTTGCCTCGGCCACCTTTACTTCCTTGCGGTCGTGTCAGCACTAGGATTTCTCCAGAAGATAATTGTTTCAAGCGCAAGTCTTTCATTCCCCACGGCCCCTCAAAGATTTTTTTTGCTTCGGAAAGAGTCGCCAAGTGATAAAAAACCGTACGCCAATTCGCTGTGCCATCTTCTAGAAAAACAACTTCAACCCCCCCAAGGATGACTTGTCCGTCAATTCGGGTATAAAAAGGATCCTGTAAAGAAAGTTCGATACTATCAGCGATTAGTGTCCACCTGTTTGTTTCAACCTCTTCAAATAAACTGACAGTGGAAACTTCACTGTCTCTTGATTCAATGCGACCTGCAATCACTTCTTTCCCCGCCAATTCAAAAGGGGCAGTGATATTATAAACATCTTGATCACCCACACCGCTGAATCGCAAAATTGCGGCTTCTTTGACTACTTTGGCTTTCTCATTTCGATACTCCTGCAATAATTGCTTGATATAAATCATAGCTGCTCCTTTCCAATCCAACATGCCTTTGCCGGCAGATGAACCCAGTGACCATCTTCACTTAACATGCCATTTCCAAAAATGGTCTTTCGATTTCCTTCTAACGAGTGCTTGATCGGCTGTCCAAAATTTAAAACAATTTGTAGGCTTTCCGTTTGATAACTCAAGCAATCTCCTGTTAACTCAATGTTGCGGATGGCTGTAAAAGGTCCTTCTGTTTTTCGCAACCGAATCAGATTTTGATAATCTGCCAAAATCCCCTTCGCCTCCTGGTTCACCGCTGCCAATCCGATCCAACCGCTTTGCTGATTTGATAGCCACGGAAGCATGCCCCTCGAGCGGTCACGATTCACTTGATTGGCCATTATTAAAGCGTGTGACTCTCCGCTTAAAATCAGTTCTTCTTGGTATTTATTTTTTGCTTGAATATCCCTGATATCAGCTAGCTGCTGAGGCAAATAATCCCCCACCCCTTGTTCTTCTCCCTGAAATAAAAAGGGAATGCCACGATTGATCAACAGAAACACGGTCAATAAGCGATAGATGTCGCGGTTTTCTTTTGCCAGTCGCTGCCATGAACGGCTCATGTCGTGGCTGTTAAAGAACAGCGTAGGAATTTTCTTTTGTTGACTCATTTCTTTAAAATCTCTAGTTAGTTTCTCAAGATCCAATTCTTCCATGCTGCCCAAATTAAAATGAAATGCGGTATCGAACAATCCATCTTCTGTATAACTGTTGATCCGTGCTAGTTGATCCGAGCTAATTTCAGCCACTGTAAAAATTGACGGATCGACTGTTTTGATCCACTGATTTAATTCCTTTAACACACGTTTGATCCCCGGCTGGTTCACATCAATGCAATGATCTTGTTTCCCATCTTTTCTCACTGGATTATCAATAAATTGATCACTGACCGTCAAATTGTTGATGACATCAAAACGGAACCCATCGACACCTCTGCCTAGCCAAAATCGCAAGACATCAAAAACGGCTTGTTTCACTTCTTGATTCTGCCAGTTCAAGTCTGCTTGCTCTTCGGCAAAGCTATGGTAATAATATTGGTCCGTAGCCGCATCATACTTCCAAGCAGATCCACCAAAAAAACTTTCCCAGTTGTTTGGTTGATCCCGCCAAATATACCAGTCTCGCTTTGGATGTTCTTTGCCACTGGCTGATTCGATGAACCAAGGATGTTTGGTAGAAGTATGATTAACTACGACATCAATGATAATTCTCATTTCTAGCTGATGCGCTTCTTCCACAAGGAGATCAAAAGCGGCTAAAGTACCATACTGAGGATCAACCGCACAATAATCGGAGACATCATACCCATTATCGACTTTAGGAGACGGATAAAATGGTGTTAGCCAGAGGGCATCTATACCGAATTCTTTTAAATAAGGCAATTTTTTGCGAATCCCATTGATATCGCCGATTCCATCCCCATCACTATCTGCAAAGGAGGCAATATAAATTTCATAAAACACAGCATTTTCCCACCACATTCGTTGGACTCCTTACTTCAGTGTAAATTGCATCCCATCTTGGAATCGTTTTGAAAAAATCAAAAACAAAAGGATCAACGGTAACGTGAGCAACACAGAGGCTGCATACATTGGTCCTGGATATGTCCCATAGGGCCCAAACATTTGCGAAATCAAGACATTCAGCGTAACAGTCGCATCACTCTTTGAAACGATCATATCCCAAAGCAGGTTCGTCCAACGATCCGTGAATAGGAAAAGAAAAATCACCGTTGTGATCGACTTAGACATTGGCAATACCACTTTGAATAACACTTGCATTTCCGTTGCCCCATCCAACTTTGCAGCCTCGATCAACGCATCGGGAATGGCTTTGAAAAAGTTGGTATACATAAAAATCGCCCATAAACTAATTGCAGTCGGAATGATCATTCCAGCATAAGAATCCAATAATCCCACTTTGGTCACCATTAGAAATTGGGGGATCAGCAAAATGATCGCTGGGAAAAACATTTGAAAGAGAATAAAATGATTCACGAATTTCTTCCCTTTAAATTCGATTTTGGCAAGCGCATACCCTACCATCAATGCAAAGACCATCATTAAAAACGTTGCGATCGTAGCCACGATCGTTGTATTCACGAATGCACCGATCCAAGGAACATCTGCTGAAGTGGCCGAACCGCCAAACAGCCACGTCCAAGAACGTAAGCTAAAAGTGGTCGGGATAATTTTTCGATCGACTTGATCCCAAGCAGCAAACGAGTGCAAAACAAGATAGACAAAAGGAAACGTCATGAGGAGCATCACCAGGGTGGTTACTAGATATAGGACACTGTTCTTTCCCTTCGTTCGTTTATTGCCAACCATTTTTTTCACCCCACTTTTCTAGTAACTTCCGAATAACGCCGATAGATGCAAAAGTAACGACAGAAGCCATTAGTGCAACTGCAGACGCGTAGCCGGATTTCAAATTAACAAAGGCTTGATTGTAGATTTCCATTTGCCATGTATTGGTCGCAAAGTTTGGTCCGCCTCCTGTCAACTGGTAGACCTCTGTGAAGATACCAAAGCTGATCCCCACCGCCAGAACTGTAACCGTAAAGAATGCTGGGTACAACATGGGAAAGGTGATTTTCCAAAACCTTGTCCAAGGACTCGCACCATCGATTGCCGCTGCTTCATACACTTCTTTGTTGATATTCCCTAAGCCCGAAATTAGGATCAGCGCATAGTAGCCAGACATCTTCCAAGCGATCATCAGAGAAACGATGATGATGGCTGCATGGGGATTACCTAGCCAATCAATATCCCAGCCTAGTCTCGTTCGCAAGAAGGTATTAAAGGGACCGTTGTAGGAAAGCAATCCTTTGACGATCAAAGAAGTGACAACCCCGCTTGACAGATAAGGCAAGAAGAAAGCCACCATGTATAACCCCTTCAGCTTTGGCAGGCTATTGACTAATAGCGCAATCACCATCGAAAGAACCAGCGCCATTGGTACAAAGATAATCAGAAATTTGTATGTAACAACGAATGCAGATTGGATCGCTGGACTTTTTATCGCATCAATAAAATTCTGAAATCCAACAAATTCAACGGTCGGTGAAATCATATTCCAACTCGTTAATGCTAGCCAAAATGACCAAAATAAAGGAAGTAGAAAGAAAATCAATGTAAAAATCAGATAGGGGCTGGTAAATGACCAGCCCAATTTTGTGTTCTTACTCATTATTGAAGCGCCCCTTCGACAGCCGTCTTCGCATCGCTCACAGCTGTTTTCGCATCTTTTTCACCCCGAACAACTGGCACCCATGCTTGTTCGCCAAATACTTGCTGAATGTCATTGTATTTCTCGTTGTCCATTGCTGGAACAGCGTAAGGCACATTTTCTGCAAAGACTTTCATCGCTGGATTTTCTTCAAAGTAGGCTTTGAAAGCATCGTTTTCTGTTGCATCATCACGCGCTGGAATAAGCGAAGTCATTTCTAGTAATTTCATGTCGTTGTTTTCATCTGAATAAACAAATTCCAAGAATTTCATCGCTGCCGCTTGTTCTTCTTCTGTTGCTTGGGCGTACATCACGATTCCTTTAGCATCTGCATAGGTGGATACTTGTTCTGCATCCGCTAAAGCATCAGGTACCACAGGCGTAGTAACCGTGTAGTTTTCACCAAACTTCAGCTCTGGGTATTTTTCTTCCCAGTTAGGGAACGTCCAAGGACCCAAATCGGTCATAATACTATCGCCGTTTTCAAAGGGATCCGTTGCTTCACCGGTGCGCAGTACTTTTGCATCCGCTAATGTATGCATCAAACCAAATACATCTGTCATGGCAGCTTCATTAGCTGTGAATTGATTGTTTTCGACAAAGCTCGCACCTTCACTGGCCGCATTGTAGAGTGGGAAGAAATCAAACCAACGCATCCAAGCCGTTGGATCTGCTAAGTCTTTTTTCGCCCAAAGTGCTTTGTCCGTTCCTTTGATTTTGTCGACGACTTTCAATAAATCTGAATAGGTTCTTGGCACTTCATCAAAGCCTAATTCTTTCAAACTATCTAATCGCCAGCCAAACAAAATCGGATTGGAATAAACAGGTAGCACGTATTGACTACCATCAGAGAATTTCCAACTATCGATGGTTTGACTCATATTACGAGCTTTGACGATCGTATCGAAAGAATCTTGTTTTTCTAATGGTAAAATAGCCTGACTAGCAGCCAACTGGGCAGCAAAACTACGGTTGATGTTTTCAGATAATGTTGGTGCGGTGTTAGAAGCAATTGCACTTTGGATTGTTGCTTCAGAAGATGGACTTTCCTTCATTTGAGAAACTTCAACTGTAATGTCCTCATTTTGTTTCTCAAAGTCTGCGGCCATTTCTTGCCAATACTTCAATTGTGTTGGATTGGGTGCAGCCCAAAAAGTAATCTTTGTCTTCCCATCAGTTGCCCCAGAACCGCTCTCTTTTGATTGATTGCTACAACCAGTGAATAAAACTGTCCCTGCCACTACCGCAGCAATACCAATAAGCATTTTTTTCATTTTCATGATCGTTCCTCCTAAATAGTAAGCGATTTCTTTTTACAACGTCATCATACCACCCGTCATTTTAATTGTCAACATTACGTAATTATAATTACAACATTACTTTTGTAATTATTTTAGGCTATTAATTTTGTAACATTATGGTATAATCATTATAAGACTAGGAGAAATAAGGTGAAAATATGAAAAAAGCCTCTATGCAAGATATTGCCGATGCATTGGGCATCTCAAAAAATTCTGTCTCACAGGCGTTGAGAAATAAGCCTGGTGTCAGCCAACAAACCAAATTACTCGTTAAAAACAAAGCAGATGAATTAGGCTATCGTTATCAAACGATGAATGAAGATACCACGATGTCATTCTTATTGATGGCAACCGAATTTGCTTTTTCTCAAACGAGTTTTTTTGGCGAGATCGTTAAAAGTGCAGAAGTAGAAGCTCAAAAAACAGCGATCAAACTTGATACTTATACCATTACAGAGGAAGACTTACTTAGCCTAAAGCTTCCGCCAAACTTAAAAAAGTATGACGGTATCCTGATCCTGTCTCATAGTAAAAATGCCTACATCAAGAAAGTAATTGATACTGGGCTTCCTGTCACATTGATCGATCACCATGATCCTTCACTCACAGCAGATGCCATCTTGACAAAAAACACCGACGGAACGTTCCAAGCCATCTCACTTCTGATTGAAAATGGAATGAAGCGAATTGGCTTTATTGGTGATACAGCATTTTCTCCCAGCTATCTTGAGCGTTATCGCGGGTATCAACGGGCTTTACGAGAACACAATCTAACAAATGATCCTACGATTGAAATCACAGAAATTGAAGAATCTCAAGGTGCTTTATTTAACAGCTTAAAGAATATAAAACAAATGCCAGATGCATGGTTTTGCGTGAATTCTGGGCTAGCTTTCATGTTAAACAGTTATCTTCAATCTTCTGGTTACACGATTCCCAAAGATATCAGCGTGATTTGTTTTGATGAAACTGAATTTACACGCATGGCGATTCCTCAATTGACAAATATCGCTACCGATCTGAAGTTTATGGGTCAGTTGGCGATTCGGACATTGGTCCATCGCATCGCTCATCCCAAAGAACCAATCGTCCATCAGCAAATTGTTCCACAGCTGAACGTCCGAGAATCGGTTCGGATTCCCAATACTAAATAATATAAATTTGAATCAATATCTCGGAAACAATTTTGTTCAGATTGTTAATTTTTTAAAATTTCATTTGTCAAATTAAGTTAGACAAATCATCTGGTTTTATATTTCTCAAAAATAATTCCATCGGTGTTTGATACTTTAGAGATTTTCTTGGGATGTGATTTCGTTTGGAAGCAACAGCTTGAATAAATGATTCTGATACTTCATTGAAGTCCATGGCTTTAACTAATCCATCACGACGTAATAATCCATTTGAATGTTCATTTAGAGCGCGTTGTGACGGGGTGCCTGGATCCGCAAAATAAATATCAATATCATTTTGATTTCCCATAGCTTTCCAATTTGAAAATTCTTTCCCACAGTCAAACGTAATTGATTTAAACAGATGTTTAGGAACCGTTTGAAACCAATGATTAATTCGATTTTCAATGTCCATTGCCTGTCTACCGGCTGGCTTCAATGTAATAATCACTTTTGACAAACGTTCCACCAATGTAATAACAGCACTTTTGTGTTTTTGACCGACAATAGTGTCTCCTTCAAGATGGCCAATCTCGTTTCCAAATTCTGGATGCTCCTTGATGCGCTCATGTATACTGCGCCGAAAAGCTTGTTTCCCACGTTTTTCTTGGTGTCCATTTGGTTTTCATTTGTCTTTCATAGGCAAATCACGCACATTAAATGCGCCAGTTCGAAACATTCGATACAGTGTACGGACTAAACAATCAAGTTTCATTTCCGAGCGGCCGACAATCACATCCGGTGTCCACCCTTGAACAACCCTCTTTTGAACATATTCTTTTTGTTCCTCTGGTAAAGCCATCGAGCGTCTACGCAGCGTTTTTTGTTTTCTTTGTATTGTTGATAGTAGTTCAGTATCGTAGCACCAGTTTTCAAACTTTGTCTATGTATTGAATTTCTTGATGCAATCTGTCTAGGAAACAGAATACCTTTGCGCACTGAACAACAAAAAGCCAGACCTCTTCGCAATCGGTCTGGCTTTTTCATGTGAACTACTACTGAAAAACATGGTCAAGTCTAGGATAACTTCTTCTTCACCAAAATCTGATCTCCCACCATGACTTCAGGTGGGCAATCTGGTTCGATGACTACTGAGCCAGGGAGGTCAGCGCATCAAAAACTCAATTGGCTATCAGACCTTTCAATCTAGATCCGCCCCATTGGATGAAATGACCTTCTGGTACCATGCAAAGGATTTTTTCTTCTTCCGATTGTATGTCCCTTGTCCGTAGTCATCGGCATCGACATAGATAAATCCGTAACGCTTGCTCATCTGGGAGGTCGATGCACTGACAATATCGATACATCCCCAAGAAGTATACCCCATCAAATCAACGCCTTCTTTTAACGCCAAATTGATTTGTTCAAAGTGTGCTTTAAAGTAATCAATCCGGTATTGGTCGTTGATTTCTCCATGGGCATCCGGTGTATCTATGGCGCCAATGCCGTTTTCAACCACAAACAGTGGGAGGCGGTAGCGGTCATATAGGGAGATCAGCGAAGTTCTCAATCCGATTGGATCCACTTGCCAACCCCATTCCGTCATAGGCAAATAAGGATTTTTGACACCTGTGGCAATGTTGCCGCTGACTTTTTCTCTTTGGTCTGCATCTTTTGAAACCACCAAAGACATATAGTAACTAAATGATAAGAAGTCCACAGTGTACAACTTGATCGTTGCCAAGTCCCAATTCTCCATCTGGATTTCTATCCCTTTTTCTTTCCATTCATTTAGGATCCATTGGGGATAAGCGCCCCACACCTGAACATCTGAATAAAGATGATTCTCCCGATTGGCTTTCTCCGCTAAAGCCACATTCTCAGGGTGACAGTTTTCGGGATAGGTCATCAATTTGGTCACCATTGCGCCAATCTGCGCTTGAGGATTGGATTTACGGCAATACTTCGTTGCCAAAGCGCTGGCAACAAACTGATGGTGTAATGCTTGATAAATAGCGGCTTCAGCACTGGCTTTGTCTGGATAGCGCTCTTCTACAACCCCAATAGTTGTAAAAGGGTGCCTAAAGACACTGTCAATTTCATTAAAGGTCAGCCAGTAGGTCACCAATGACTTGTATTCTTCAAAAACTACGCGACAAAACTTTGCAAAGAAATCGACGACTTCACGTGAGACCCATCCTTGATAATGGGTAACCAAATGCAGCGGCATTTCATAATGGGATAATGTTACCAGGGGTTCAATGCCATTGTCTCGGAGTTCTGTGAATAGTGCCCGATAATAGTCAAGGCCTGCTTCATTGGGCTGATCTTCATCACCGTTGGGAAAGATGCGTGTCCAAGCGATGGATACCCGCAAAACGTTAAAGCCCATTTCTTTGAACAAGGCGATATCTTCCTCGTATCGATTATAAAAATCAATGCCTCGTCGCTTTGCGTAATTAGCTGTGCCTTTCTCAGCTATCGCTGCTGCAATACTTTGTTCGTCAACATGCCATTGTTGTTGATAATCTTCTACGGATACATCTGGTTTAAAGCGGGCAACATCAGCGACCGACAACCCTTTGCCTTCAATATCCCAAGCGCCTTCTGCTTGGTTGGCTGCAATCGCACCACCCCATAAAAATCCCTCTGGAAAATAATTTTTCGTCATCATTTCTCTCCTTTACTTATAGGTCTCAGGCATCAGCTGACATGGTTCGATTGCTTAAGAAAACAAACGGCAAATAGATCAGCACGCCCAATGCAATCAGGATAACCTGTAGAATCACACCATTGATTCCCCATCCAAGGAAGGCCCCGATAATGATTGGCAAACCAAAGGGGACATCCACGATATTTGATCCAAGGAATCCCCACTGATTGGCCACCAAAACAATCGCCGCCGGTATCCCACTCCCCAAAACAAAAGGGATCGCAAAAATTGGATTCAGTACCAACGGCAGTCCAAATACGACAGGTTCACTAATGCCAAACAAAGAAGGAACTAATCCAATCTTAGCCACAGCCCGAAGGTCATCTTTTTTAGAAAATAAGAGCAATGCAATATTTAAAGATAAAATCAACCCCGCACCGCCAACAACCAAGAATGTGACCCAAGAGCCCATGGTAATGACTTGATCCGGTGTTTGTCCCGCTTCAAAGGCCGCAATGTTGGCTGCCAATGCAGCGATTAGAATCGGATTACGAATCGGCGAGATGACCAGACCACCATGGATGCCCACAAGCCAAAATACTTGCGAGATGACCACTAAGCCGATGATTCCTGCCGGATGTTGCAAAATCCCTTCTAACGGTGCTTGCAAAAATTGGTACAGTGCTTCATTAATATATAATCCTGTTGCCAGTTCAAACAAGCGACCCGCAATTGCAATCACAAATAAAGTAATGAAAATCGGTATCAGCACACTAAAGGATTTGCTAATGGCACTTGGAACGCTTGGCGGCATTTTGATTTGCAGTTTCTCGATTTTGTTCAATTTACAAAAGAACTCGACTGTGATAATCGTTAAAAACATCCCAATGAAGAGCCCCCCAGCATTTAGTGTGGCGACTGGCAAACCAGATGCGAGGCTTTCCACGCCATCCACCATGGTTTCAACGCCTTGTGGTACCACGGCTATATACGCACTGAGAGAAACCACTGCACACATGATGCCATTCTCATTGTTCCTCTCACCGAGAATCCACCCTAAAATAACAATCACAGCCAATGTCATCGTATTCATTGTTGCGAAATTAATCGCAGTGAATGCTGGCTCCAACACAGTTAAAAACTGCAGCGCTGAAAATTGTGCCAAGCCAGTACTCTCACTGGTCAATAATGAATTACCAAGTGTGGCAAATGACCCTACAATAATGAACGGCATCAGTACTGTAAATGTATTTTTGACTACACTTAAGTATTTGTTGTCATCAACTTTCTCCGCAACGATGCTGACACGATCAGCAAAAGTATCAAACGCACTCATGCTTGACCTCCTTCGATCAATTCTTCCGCATGTTTCAGCACAGCTGCGCCATTGCCACGTCCATAATCGACAGCTTTGATCACAGCGACAGGTACAGTGCCATTGATGATTTTCTTGACTTTCCGCATCGTATGTTGGACTTGCGGACCCAATAATAAGACATCAAAATTGCCTAGTTCACGTTCAATCATGCTTTGATCGATCGCCCAAATCTTGTAATCCTTGCCTTGTTCTTTGGCTGCGGATTCCATTTTTGTGACTAAAATACTGGTAGACATCCCTGCAGCGCAGGCTAACATAATTCTCATTGTTTGTGTCCTCCTATGATTTCGTGATTTTTTTATATAAATAAAGCCATTCGGCGGCTTGCTCTGTCGCTGTCATCGCCATGGCTAAATGGTCTTGTGCGTGGATCAATAAAATCGATAAGGCCGTCGCCTCACCTCTGGCCTCTGACTGGATCAAGTCGGTCTGACATTGGTGGGCTTTGTGTAATTCAGTTTTGGCTTCTTCCATAGCTTGTTCGGCTGCAGTGAAGTCGCCTTCTCGTGCTGCTTCTACTGCTAACATCGCGGATGATTTGGCATTGCCCGCATGCAGAATCAATGTGAAGCTGATTTCGACATTTTCCATCGTCTCTCCTCTTTCTATTCCCTATGTGCTATTATTTCTTGAGTCACTGTGCAAACAAACGAATAGAAACCAAAAACTGCCCTTCTTTATCTAGGATCAGAAGATTGATCCCGTTGCTTATTTCAGCGATAGGTGGCACAAGTTGGTGCGATGTGTATATTTTCAAATTATACCTATGCCTTGGTTCAACTATGACTGCCTATTTTCGTGCCACCTATGTGCTTTGCGGTCCCAGTAGTTGGCAGCTGCTGAGACTAGGAAACACGTTGCGGTACTGCGCTGGTACCGAGGGTATACCCATCATTCATTTCAAATCGTCTATCCTTTATCAAACAAAGCAAAAAGGCACTGGACGGGTGTCCAATGCCTGTGAAATAGCGAAATAAGCGTATAGCAGCACGTATTTTTTTCACGAAAAAGGTGGAAAACCACTAGAAATGAATCCGCTTTTTCGGTACAATAAACACGTTGATGCCTACGGGTATCAACTATGGCAACTTGATTGGTCGTCCTTGTAAGGGTTGTGACTAGTCAGGGCTTCGTATAGGTGCGCCAACACCTTACGAAGTGCCTATTTTTTTGGTTTCTATTCGCTTACTAGTTTATCTGAAAGCGGTTTAGGTTTGCAAGGGGAACATTTGAGGTGAGGGGTTTAATAACATGGGGATTGGGGTGCCTATATAAGGGAGGGGTAAAAATAACAAAAAAATCTGCATAGCGGTTGGGCTTTGCAGATTTTGGCTCTATATCATTGGAGTTGATTTTATGAATTGAACATGATTAATTCTGTTAGTAGTGGCTTAGAGTCAAACAGATTCAAGTTTACTATCTAACACGTTATTTTTTATCTCTATCATTTGTTTGAAAATAGCCTCTAAAACATTAACCACAATACTGTTTCCACAAAGTTTCAACATTTTACTTGGCGCAATCATTGAACGATCATTGGTTACTTTAATGTTGGCTTCAATTAATAGATTGTATTGATTTTCAGTAAAACCCATCAATAAGAAAGCTTCTCTAGATGTAATGTTTCTATATTTACTTCCTGGAACTAATTGCTTATCATCTGAATATGTTATTATACCAGAATTAGGATGTCTATCTTGCTTAGTAGTAATTGTTCTTGCTACCACTCTTTCACACACACTATCATCATGAGCTAAAACAACATTTTGTTGATATATTTTCATTCTACTCGGAGTAAATTTAGGTGTACTTTCTATAGCTTCGTTACGATAAACTGGATTTGAATAATCAAGTTTTAAATATTTGTCAAGTGGAGTATTTGAGTCTAATTTTCTTTTGTAGTTTTCAAGATTGTTCTCAAAGAAATATTTTTCTACTTCTAGAGCATCTTCTTTATTAGATGTCAATACCGAAAGCATGTATGTACGTTCTCTTCTTTGAGGAATACCAAAATCATTTGCATTAAGCGTATAAGTTTGATTTACATATCCAATGCCGGACAAAAAATTGCGCCATTCATTAAAATTACCTATATGGTTTTGATTAAGAATTGCCGAAACGTTTTCCATTAGAAGAAATTTTGGCAAAGCTCTCTCTTGTTGCACTAATTCTCCCAGGATTCTCTCCACTTCCCATAACAAACTAGACCTATTTCCAGAACCTTTTTCTATACCACTCTTGTTATGCCACCAATGACTAGATACAGAAAGATCTTGGCAAGGAAAGCTATACGTCAGTAAGTCAATAGATTCTTCCAAATCTTCGGCGTGAATTTGTGTTATATTGCCCAAGTTATTACTTCGTTCAATCGCGCAAAGAATTGATTTTAATTGAATCATATTCATTGTAGATAAAGATTGATATGTAAGGGGGTCTTTACCAGAAGTACTTAAACCGAATTGACTCAATTTTTGCGCTAACGAATCTCTAGTATGATGTCTATACGGACTTAAATCTTGATTACCATGATGCAAAATATCATAAGCAAAGAGTGCACTTATCTCCCATTCAGATGTTGCCGAAATTCTATGCGGAACACCTATATTTCTTAATGCTTGTGTTTGTGATCCGATACCACTAAATGTTTCCACAACGTTTAGCATTTTTTCACCTTCCTTAAAACCAATGATACTATTCTAACATTTATTTAGGCTGGTGAAAATCCAGTAAATAATGCTTGTTGTCTTCTTTATAAACTACTATATCTGTCCTACCATAATTTAACAATTGCTCCCATACTAACGGTTTATTTTCAGAGATATTCAGTCGAGAAAATATATAGTCGTATATTTCTCGGTGGAAATATAATCTTCTTGATTTACCTATAGGAACTTCCCCTTGTAAAACAATACCATCATCTGTTAAAAACTGTAGTGATTCTCCAATAGGAAAGAATTTTTCAAATGAAACACCATTTGGCTGCATTAGATATCCTATAGAATTAAAAAACTTTGCGTTTACCGGAGCATAAAGTTTTGAGTTCTCATATAAAATAGGAATTTTTATTTCTTCAAGAGAGCTTCTATTCAATCTTGACCAAAAAAGTTTATTATTTGTTATCTTTTTTGTTTGGGTTCGGGTTTCAATATTTTTTATTATTGAATTATCTGTTTCAAAGCTATTCACAGTGTTAGCATCTATATTTAGTATGTTTTCATCGTAAAATAAAATATAGTCCTCAATAAAACTATTATTAGCTAAAAGAGAAATATTCTGTTGATTTTCTATCAACCCACTTACATTTTCCTCAGTTATAGTTAACATCTCGTGCCATTCAATAAACCCGTGTGAGGTAAAGTTTGCTGATCCGCAAAACGTAGCAATTACTTTGTCATCATTAAGAAATTGATACAATTTTATGTGGGTTACAGGATTTTCAATTTGATAAAATACTTGAAACTTATCATTTAGCGTCATCAAAGCTATAAACTCCGAATGATTTTCTTTACTTATACCTTGAAGGGACATCCCTAAAAATAAGTCAATAGATAAATGTGGAAAATCATTCATTACTTTTTTAGCAAATTTTGCTGAACCATATCCACTAATAATTCTTAACTTATTCGATAATTTCGCATTCTTTATTATAACGTTCTCGTATAGATTAGTATCAAAAAACTTCACTGTTTAGTTACCTCGATTAGTTTTTCAACATATCCTTGGATGCCCCCAGTAACCAAATATGGAGATACTACTTTTAATCTTGCTGTATGCAACTTTAGTATAGGACGTATACTTTCACGGCCTTTTAGACCATTTAAATAAATTTGTTTAAGTATTTCTTTGTAAACTGGGACATCATAGCCTAATCCTGGGCGTTCCACAAATCCCGCTATAACGTCTGTATCGTTATTTTCAAGTACCTTAAAAGTACTTTCAGAATCACCACACCAAGCTAGTTCAATATACCAAAAAATTCGTTTCATATACAGTCTTCTAGATTCACGGAAGTAATAAGCTTCTCTAAAGCCCCAGCGTGCATGAAGAATGTCAGGAACAACACGTATATTGATAAATCGCCAAACGTCATCATTGCTTAATTGTCTATTAGAAAGTTTATATTCGTTTTTTAATATATTGTATACTTCTATACCAAATGATAAATCAAATTCATACTTGTGATTATCAATTCCACCATCTAACTCTAGTTCAGTAAATACTCTATCTCTAGCATCTAGCAATGCTAAACGTAATTCACGATACTTATTATCTATATCAAAATTTCGTGGATCAATTGTTTCAATTGTCAATTCTCGAAAATCTTTTTCTGCTTGAGATATATTATAAGGTTCTATATTCAATTAAGTACCTCCTATGATAAATTCATCGATTCTAAATATTTATGAAATGAATTCGAAATTTCTGCAGGAGAACGAGTATTTAAATTAAATGATTCAATCCAATAATAAACAACTTTACCAATACTATCATCCTCAGATTCATCTCTTATTTCTTCAAGTGTCAATGGTTCTTCTCCATATAAAACTGATTGCGTAATTATACTCATAGAATTTGCCAATATTTCATTCATTAAGTATGCGTCTACTTTTCCTTTTGCACCCACTAGACTATTATATCTTGGATGTGCTTGATTCAACCTCAATGAAACATATGAGGTATTAAAAGGATCTGCCAAAGGATCATTCCAGTTTGTATCTAGTGACCACAGTGGCGCTCCTGGCTCATTCGTTTCTAATATTGGGAACATTGATCCTGTACCATCAATAGCAATTGTATATGTCAATACAGAGTCCTCTGCTAACTTGCTTCCAACTATATCGGCTTGAAAAAAATTAGACGTTTTTGATGATTTTAAATATAGGAAAAAATCAAAATTTATTTTACCTTTAATGGAATCTTTTTCAAAAATATGATTTAAATAATATGATACATTATTTTGATCAAATTGGTGAAATTCTAACGAAGTTGTAGTTTGAAAATTAGACTCTCTTGAGTATATATGGACGGCTATACCTATGTCATTATTGGGCATTGTTATGCTTTTCTCACCAAAAAAAACAGAAAAATTATTAAATTCAATATTTTGGCTAATCATTAGATTATGCAATTCTGGAGTCCAAGTACCATCTAATTCATTAATATTTACTATGCTGGTTTGTTCATTAATAGGAATTTCTATAGTTGCGTCTTCCAATTCATAATAAATTTCTGGTTGATTAATTTTTAACCCGGCTTCTTCTAATATTTTATCATCAATTAATCGGTACAAAGAAATAGCTGGCATTACTCTTCCCCCTTTCTACCCTCAGATTTTATTTGTCGAACAACTAATTCGGGTTGTAATGTTTTGTCCGATATTTCTAAATGAATAAATCCATATAATTTAATGCCTTGTGTAAACTGAGAATTTACTCGAATTGCACCTTTTAAATTATTTGGAAAAAGCTGAACAGATAGATCTGAAATTTCTCCCCCAGTTAATGAGAAAGGCATTCCATTGATTTGTGTAAAATCCATTTTCCGTATAATGAACGGATATCTAACCTTACCCATATTTCTTATCCAATCTTTTTCATCTATTAATCCTTCTACACTTGAGACATCAAACCTTATATCATATATTCCAGCCTTATGTAAAAATGCTAGAAATTCAACTCGAACTTGAGACTCATTTATTAGTACTGATTTTACAACTTTTATGTCTGATATTTTACTATTCAAAGATACTTTATGTGAACTGTTTCCCCCATTACTTTTTCTTCCATAATTAGCACTTTTACCGAAATTTTCTGGCGGTAATAGTATTTGACCAAACTTTCTTTGGAGTGCAGAAGTCAATGAGTTAGAATCTCTTGGATCCTCTAACGCAAACGTATTAGATATGGCATTAGCTGTATATTTTTGTATTCTTGTTACAAGTGAAATCCTTTTTTGCCCCTCAGTTTTATCAATCCACTTGGCATGATCAGCGTTTTCTGTATCTCTTAAATAACTTTCTAGTGTAGTATACGACTTACTATAGTTATTCTGATAAGATTCCCGTAATAAAGCCTCCCCTGATGGAACAAAAAAAGCTAGTATAAACGTATTATCTGTTAAGTTAACATTCTTAAACCAAGGTGAATCTTCCGTTTCATATTCAATTACCATACCGGGTTTACGCGAATATGCTAAAAGCGCATGTCCTTTTCCTTGTTTATCTTCCAAATCTTCATGATTAACATAAGAAAACGGAGAATAGTTTTGTTCCATCCCAAGTTGAGAAAGAGATAATTTTGCATATGCAACATAACCTATTGCTTGATTAGTAATAGCAAGTGCATCTCTTGGCACAACAATTTTGCTCACTTTTATGGGTGAGTCATTTGACGGCGATACCTTATTTAGTGCAGCATTATAAATTTTATGAAACCATTGGAACGTTTTCTCAAAATTTGACGGATTCAAGCTTTTTCCATTTACTGATGTTAACAGAAAGGACTGCTTATGTTCTCTAGAGTATATTTCATTTAATATACGTGGCCCATACCATCTTTGTATGGCTAGTATGATTGAGTCTTCAATAGAATGCTCCCACCACATCGACTTTTTTTCTCCTTCATCCTTTAAAGGAGAAAATAATTCTCTATTTATAAATGGTATGATAATTGTTGTTCCAGTTTCATTTTCAGTATATCTTGGAATTCCAAAATCGCTTAAAAACACAGATATCTTATCATTATTTGTTATGGGACGTGTATCAAAATGGTTATTATTATCTTTATCTCCCCACCAAGCTAGTCCGAGAGATGAGTCTATTAAAGCATCAGGATTTTTAGGGTCTTCAATTAAGGAGGCAGCTATTCGTTCCTCGTATGTCCCATCGTCTAACTTTACACGGGTGTAATATGCTACTATACCAATACCTATTCGAAAAAAACTAGTTTTTCCTAGTCCCCAAGAACCTCCTTTTCCTTCACCTTCTTGATTCATTGAAAGTCCATAAACTAATTTGTAAAAATTACTCTTATCTAACTCATCTTGGCTAGCATTTCGTTCATCCGTAATTCCTTGAAGACCAATCGTATTTCTATCTTGAATAACAAGTACTGTTTGTTCCGACGTAAACCTTTCGCTAAGTTTCTCCTCAAGCCCTTCAAAATGTTTAGCAACTGAATTTGTATCTATATCATTAGTCAATACATCAATTTTCGTAGCTTCTTGATTTGGTTTTGTAGCATCTAAAGAATTTTGGAAAGACTCTCTAATTACTAAATCTATTAATGGAAGATTATCATTTTGTAAACTTCTTAAAATAGCTTTACCATCTTGTGCAAATTTTTGTCTTGGTAATTTATATATATGCAATTTTCAACCTCTATTCTTCTATCATGTCTTTCATCTCATCATCTTGCGGGAGCCTAACATTCACATATCTAGCTATTTGCGATGTCTTTCTTATGCCCGGAAGACTTAAAAATATTCCAATTATATCAGTTCCTATACGCATACCTCTTTTATCTTGAAGCGAATTATTTCCATCTATCTTATAAATAACTAATTGAGGTACACGATCGAAATTATATTTTTTCCGAATCTTCTTAATATCAGTTCCTTTAAAATTTGCTATTTCTTGTTTAGTAATACCTTTTATATCATATAGTTGATCCGTAGGCGTTCTCAATACACCTATATTATATGATAATTCATCTTCCGATCTATAACTCCGAGTTACACTAGGCACGTTATACCCATGAACTAAACAATCTTCGTTTTCATCAGTACTCTTAGTAATACTTCCTTTAGAACTTACCATAACAGTCCAGTTTTGGTAACCCGATTCTTGAATTACCTCTTGATACCACTCTAATAAGGAAGATACATGTGCGAACTTAGTTCGGTCATTAAAACTAAACGCTGAAAGATAGTCTTGCACTAATTCAAAATCAACGTCTCGCCATATCATTCTAGAATTATCGATAAAAGTATCGTCCATTGATTCTAGAGAATTAAGAAAATTTTTAGTTAGATTCATATTTCTCTTTTGAGTTTCAATATCTTTATCGAATATAGTTGTTTGCCAATTTTCTCCCGTAAAGTCTAGTTCAATTTCTTGTGCTCCTCTCCTTTTATTAGATGAAGTTAATTGAAGAAATTGAAGTGATGGTGTATTTTTCAATCTTGGTGCCCAACTTGACGGTGTATGACCTCTTTCGTCCATATCTTTTATTTCTTGAAATAATTCTTCATTTAATTGTGTTAAGAATCCAAACCTTTCAATAGTCAGACTATTCAACCACACTCTCGGAAACAACTCGTATCCTTTTCTATAACCAAACCATCTTGCCATTTGCATTAGACTATCACCTAGATTTGTTTGTCTACAAAAATAGGTTGTTGTAAGTCCCTTGAGTGTTAATCCTCGTGATAATGTATTTCCACCAATAACGATAAACATGGGTGCAAACGATAATTTTGCCTTTTCTTCTGGATAAGCTAAACGAACTACTTCATCATCAGATTTAGGAATACTTGAGTCGCTATTATCGATAGCTATTTGAAAACCTCTGAAATCATACAAAGGGACATTATCTTCATCTAATTTAGTATACTTACTTAATTCTTCTCCATGTAAAACAATTTCAATTTGCGGTTTCACTTCTGACCACTCTGGATAATTATTAATAGTCTTCGAGGAATAACCTGGCATTCCATCAATAAAACTTTGATATGGAAGCTCTGCTCGTTCATCGCTATAAAGAATTTTTAATTTTTTTAAATAAGCCGGAATATCATTTTTCATCGATTTAATATAGCTTTGTATAGCATTATTTATATTCATATGATGCTGTTTAAGATGACTGGTATGAATTAACATTGAGACTGGTTTTCGGTAATTCATTGCCCTAAGTGCTGCACTTGAAACAAAAAACCAGTCTATTGACCGCTTTAATGAATCTGGAATATCCAACATAGCTTCTTTATGAATCTTGCTTATCATCGCTATTTCTCCAGTTGGGATATCTCGTACATAATTAATATCTACATCACGCTGAGGGTCTTCTAATCCAAAAAGTTTTTTAGCGCCAATATAATCCGCAGGTGAATTTAACTGGAATATGAAATCTGATGGATACAACGTATCTTTTTCACCTGTCGAGAGAATATTAGCGTACGGAGTTGCAGTATAACTAATATAGTTTGAGGCGAGCAACTTATTACTTTCTACTCCATCCACTATATTTAGCATTGCATCATTTATTGAAGTTCTCCACTTCGTTTCTTCATTTGTATTAATACTAGCTTGATCAGCCTCGTCATCAATAATAAGAACTTTTAATTTCTTAACTTTATTTTTATCTTGATATAACCATTTTAAAAGATCTTCCATACGAGATTTATTTTTTAAACAGACAGTAAAATATCGTTCATTTTTATCTAAATGAATATTTTCCCACCGTAATTCATTAGTATTTAACGCTTTTTGAATAGATGGATTTTCGATACGGTGCCATTGAAATTTTTTTGCTGGTTTCTTTAAATCATTAAACATCCGATCTTCAGTTTGCTTTCTAAGGTTTTCGATAATTCCTGAAAATATAATAAAATAATTAAAACCATAATCTGCAGCCATTGATATTAGCCCTGCCATGTTAGCAGTCTTTCCTGATTGTACTTCTCCAACAACCAATCCTTTAACCGGACTTGAATTTATTGTATTATCGTCTAGTTGCTGCAAAATTTCTTGACAAGAAGATTGTATCCCTTCAATTGACTCGCTTGAAAAACCTTCCGCTCTAAGATGCTCTCGATATCCATACCACTGAGAGCTTCTTTCCACCGAAGCTATAGCATTATTTCTTGTTTTTTTTGCAAGTTTTCCTAAATGTTTGATTTTACTTTTTTCTTTTTCACTTTTTACTAAATTCTTCCAATCCTCTTTGCTAAATTCTTCTTCAGGAATTTTAGCTTGCTCCAATTGGACAGACCAATAATATTTTGCGGGAATAGCATAACCTTCGCTAACTATGTCAAAACTTTCTATTTTATCCCATGGATAACCCTCACCTATTTTTTCATGAATAAGATCCTTTAATTTTTGATATCTAGAATCTGAAAAATCCATAAAAAGCACTCCTTTTCTCTATATTGATTTTTTAATAAAACAACTAGAATTCAAGTCAAATATCACCTGATTATTTTTATTATATAAAACTTATTAAATTGACCTATACTTTAATTATATGTTTAACCATTCTTTTTTACTATATAAATATAAAGGAATGTTGGAATTTGTTTTTTTAAATGAACAGTTCATTTAAATCTCCATTCTAGACTTCACACACATAAAAAAGGTATTTGTAATTAACTTATCAAGAATCCTCAAGAAATCCTGACGAGCGGTTACAAATACCTTGTAATTAATTAGTCTTTATCTAACTGTTTTTTCTGATTAAACTGTAACATGCCTTACAATAAGTTACTTTTTTCTTTGCTATATTTTGGTAAATAGTATAACTGTTTCTGATAACCACTCAACTTTAATTTTTGATCCTTCCTTAATATTGGCTGTAGAAAACCATTCTGAAAATCCTTTTAGGTTTCCTGACTCTGAAATATTCTTTGCAAATATTGATCCACTTTTCGAATTACCACTAACTTTAACAATCCCGTTATAAAATCCATCTGAAGAAGTGGCCATGAATTCATTTTTACCAATTCCATTCCCGTCATTATTCACATTATAAATTCTATATCTTATTGCATACTTTTGGGGTATAGGTATATAGCATTCTCCAGCAACCCTTCCTCTCGAATTAGTATTTCTATGTTCTCCCCAAGATACATGTGTTCTTGTCAATTCAACGATAAATGAATCCCCTCTATTAGGCATACATATTCCTTCTATCTTATATTATTTAGACAATTAGTGATTGGACTCCTAATTTACTTATGATTTTCTTTAACCCATCCAATTGCGTCAAAAGGAGGATTCTCAATATCAATCCAAATAAATTCCAATCCAATACTTTCTCTATCTGCATACTTAATTAATCTAATTCCATTTATACCAAGTTCATTTAATCGTTCTCCTGTAAGAGGTTCGTACTCTCTTAATTGAAATATACCTCTCAGAATCCACTCACCCAAAATACCTTGTTCATTAACAGACTGAATACTCTTTCCATTGTCTTGATTAATATAGGCTACTACACGATCTTTGCTTGGAAGAAATTCTAAAATGAACTCTCTCTTGTCCTTAGGCAACGCAAGTTTACTTGAGTTATTTTGGAATGTGCCAATATTCTCACCAAAAAAATCAGGATAACTCATGTGAAAATTTTTAGCATCTGGAATAGGAATATACATTTCACTTACTGGTCGATAAACCATTGAAAACACTTCTTGTTTTATATATTCATTATCTAAAACAAGAATATAGTCTCTTAGCTCTGAACGCAAACCTTTCATTATTTCTTTTTCTTCTGTTGTAGAAAATTTATTTAATAAAATCAATTCTAGCTTATCAGTAATATAGTTCATTTCTATAGCACTTATAATATCACTATATTTTTCTCTAAAATTTTGTATTCTCTTTTCTCGATATCCATTTGCTTTTGCTAACTTTGTAGCCCCGTCAAATCCATTGAATCCAGAACTTCTCTCAACCTGCCCTTTTTTGTTTGCAATCATCCAAGACACTGTGGCTTCGACTTTTCTTTCTTCAGCGATAGTTTCAATAGTCTGATGAATATTCTCAAAGAAAGAAAACGCATCTTCTACATAATTAACGTTCCAAGTATCTACAATGATATCTTTATTTTGAAAATTCATAAATAGTTGTGAATCTGCATCTGCATATTTATATGTGTGATGGCCATCCGTAAACTTAAAATTTGCAGAGTGTTTTAAAGAAGTTGAGCCTAGTATCTTTAAGTTTTCAATATTAATAGGAGTATATTCTATTTCTCCAACAAAAATCTGTGGATGCTCATTTTTTTTAGATGGCATCAATACATGATATAACGCTTCAACGCTTGTATCGTCGGAAGCATCGAAACCTTTGATCAGTTCTTTTGATGATGCAATCCGTTCATTTCTTAGTTTTGCTATCTTCATAGCAATATTTTTATAAAGTTCTTCATTTTCTAGGTCAGCTAAATTTTTATCATTTAATCGCTTAGCATTCTCTCTTGCTTCTCCTAGAGTTCTACGCCAATCTTCAGATACACTACTAGCCTTAAATTGAGCTATTTTTTGATCACCGGAATGAATACCAAAAGACTTTATTCCTATTAAATATTTATGTTTTTCATCTATCTGTAAGGAAGCATCATAACTAGTATTTGCTATATCTTCTCCAATTGCACCAAATGCACGCTGGAATGCAGTTTCTTGAAATTTAGAGTTAACAATTGGCGCAACCGCTTCCGAAATATTTTCAGATTCATATTGGCTCTCACTTTTTTGCGAAAATGATTCACTTAAACTCGCAAAATTTGTAATTAACAATCTATACTTTTCTTTTTTTTCATGATCTAATTTTTCCCACATAAGATCACCCTCGCCCTATAATAGTTTAGTTATAGTATACCAAAAAAACTGAGGCGTGTAGCGGGCCTCAGCAAAAACAGAGATATTATATTTTATTTCTAACTAAATTTGTAAATAATTATTCATAACTATAAAAATCTAAATACTTGTTCTTCTGGATATTTCGCAAGTAGTCTTCATGGCTTAAAAAGGATATCCCTTGATCGATTGAAAATTGAGCTAATTCTTTTTCACTATTAACTGTAGCTACCAATTCTGATTGTCCTACGAAACGCCCATCCATCACTGTATGCATAATAGAATACTTTCCTTTCGGAATTGCATCATACCTATAGATTCCATGATTAAGTGCCTCATCAATATTATTAGCAATGCGTTCAATCACTGGTACCACGACACTGTTTCCCGCTTGTTTATATAGTTGACCATTCGATATATCAGGTAATTCAAAAGTTTCCGGAAAACCTTGCACATTAAAAGTTTCCTTAGGTGTTAATTTTCTAATTCTTCCATCATCAGTTAAAATAAGTGGAACATTATGTCCTCCAGTTCCCATATTCGCTGTCAACGTTGGTACAACACCCGATTTGTTTTCTCGTACATATTGCCTTCTCCATTGATAAACTGTTTCTTGAGAAATGATAGCTGGTTGTAATTGATCCCAAAAAACGGTTTTATGTTCATCATAATAAAATTTGTCTTCAGCTTTAAGACCAAAGTTTATCACACTATTCAATTTATTCGTTAAATCAATTTTATCTGGAAATTGGAAAGAATCGTATGCATCTTTTGATCTAAAGCCTACAATGTAAATACGCTCGCGATTTTGAGGAACATTCCCGTAATCTTTAGCATTTAGCACTTTCCACTTGATAAAATAATTACTCATAACCAAAGCTTCTCTTATTATTTTAAATGTGTTTCCATGATCATGGGTAACCATATTTTTAACATTTTCAACGAAAATTGCTTCAGGTTTTTGGTTATTAATCACCTTTAGTAATTCGAAAAATAAGTCTCCTCTATCATCTTCAAAACCTTTTCTATACCCAGCAATTGAAAAAGCTTGACACGGAAAACCTCCCATGATGATGTTTGCTTTAGGCACTTCAGATAAATTTTGGGTCACCTCATGAATATCTCGCGAATCTAGGGGAGTATCAGGATGATTTACTTGATAAGTAATACCTGCATTTTTATCAAACTCATTCGCATACACCACTCTGAACTTACCAGTATTTTTAAAACCTAGCTCAATTCCTCCAACACCCGAAAAAAACGCTGCAATTGTACGTTTACTCTTGTCCGAAGAACTTACAGAATTTGTCATGTAGCTCACTCTTTTCTACTTTATTTTTATTGTAACCTAGTTATTTTAGCACACTTGTTCGTATTATGTTGACATATTTCCTATTTTAAAAAATTCTTTTTCTGCTTAATTAAAACAATATCTGAGATTACTCAAAACCATTGCTCTATATAAAAATACTCTAAATTCTCATTATATTTTTTCGAATACACAAAAAATTGAATTATTTCTATAAATCTACTGATGCTTTGCTTACTAATATTTAGGTTGTCAAATTCCACCTCAAATTATCTAACAATATCAATCACATAATTGACTAAGACAGATGACTTTTTCTGTACTTTAGACTGATACCCTTTATTTAATCACCCACCCTCCCCAAATAAGTAGTATTATATAAAAAGAACATACTCGGAGGTAAATTCATGGCACAATTAAATGGACCTTATGGATTAGGCGTGATTTTATATACTTTCTTAAATAGGATTGAAACAAATTCTCCCTACTATATCGTTGCAAAATATATTTTAACGCATATGGAAGATCTTCATGATGTAGCCATAAAAGACCTTGCTGCGAAGACACATGTTTCTACAGCAACAATCAGTCGATTCTGTAAAGAAATCGGCTTGCAGAGTTTTGCTGAGCTTAGGAATTTGATCAATGACCATAAGCGCGCGACAGAGCCACGGTATGATTTTCAAAATACAGAAGATAGCAATTCTTTGGCAGATAGCTATTTAAGTGCAGTACAAAGAGATATTGACTCACTTAAGTCAACACTAGACTTAAATAAATTAAATTCCTTAGTAGATGATATTTATCATTATCAAAATGTAGTCACATTTGGTGCTATGCACATGGAAACAATTTCACTAATGTTGCAAAATAATTTATTTAGATGCAAAAAAATCATAGAAACACGGTTAACACCGAATAAGCAAATTGACTTTGTTGAAGATAGTCAAGAGGACTTATTAGTCATCATCTTTTCTTTATCCGGAAATTATGTTAGAGAATATATATCTACAATTACCCGAAAAGAACACTTGAAAATTTATGTCATCACCATGAATGAGGAAGTAGCAAAGTTAAGATATGTCCAAGAGACCATCTTGTTACCTGATAACGCCAATAGTTTTTCTGCCCACCCCGTTGATTCTCTTCTACTTGTACAATTAATAACTTTAATTTATTACCAAAAATATGTGCAATAAAAACTGATTCCTCACATGTAGGAATCAGTTTTTATTTTCAGAATTTGAAAATAAGGATTGAGTGATGAATAAATCAAGTATACTTTCGTTGGGAAATCGGTTTCATCATTATATTGGAGGTTTAGAAATGGATTACAAAAAAACAGGGTCAGAAATTTTGGAAGCAGTTGGTGGAAAACAGAATATATCAGATTTATCCCACTGCGCAACAAGACTAAGATTTGTATTAAAAGATAGCACGATCCCTCAAGACAAAGCAGTCGAAAAAATTGACGGTGTTAAAGGAATCTCGCGCACATCTGGACAATATCAAATCATTATCGGTACAGATGTACCTGAAGCATACGCAGCAATCACTGACGTGTTAGGCTCAGAATTTGAAACGGATACATCTGAACACAACCAATCAACAGAAGGCTGGTTTAACCGTGTTCTAGGTATTATATCTGGATCAATTACGCCTATGATCCCTGCCTTAACTGGTGCTGGATTATTGAAAGCATTTTTGGCATTATTTGTGAACTTGAAATGGATTAGCAATACATCAGATACTTATGTCCTATTGAATTTTGTTGCAGATGCAGCCTTTTACTTTATGCCTATTATTGTTGCTTATGGTGCTGCGAAAAAATTCAAAACCAATCAAGTATTAGCGATGGTGGTTGCGGCGGCTTTGATTCATCCGACTTTCACGGGCATTGTGGCAGAATGCACCCCACTCACGTTCATGGGTATGCCAGTCACATTGGTGAGCTACGGTAGTACAATCATACCTGCTTTGTTGTCTACTTGGCTTATGTCTTATGTAGAGAAAATCAGTGATAAGATCATTCCGAACTTTTTGAAATATTTCTTAAAACCACTTGTGGTAATTGCTGTTACAGCAACGATTACTTTGCTTGTTTTAGCTCCTTTAGGCAACTTAATTGGGAATGTTGTCGCAAATTTCATAGAAGGATTAAATGCATATGGATCATGGATTGTTCCAACTGTTATCGGTGGTTTATTCCCACTATTGGTTATGACAGGTATGCACTGGAGTTTGGCTCCATTCTGGTTATCTTCTATTGCACAAACTGGCTCCGAAACATTATTAGGGCCTGGTTCTTTAGCATCAAATATTGCTCAAGGAGCAGCTTCACTAGTTGTTGCAATTAAGACAAAAAATCCCGAGCAAAAATCAATTGCTAGTTCAGCTGGATTTACTGCGCTTCTAGGTATTACTGAACCTGCGATGTTCGGTGTAACAATCAAACAAAAAAGCATTCTATTTTCTGTAATGGCTGGTGGACTTATTGGTGGCGCATATGCCGGTTTTTCTGGATTAGTACGATACTCAGCAGGAGGTGCAGGCATTGCATTGCTCCCGGTATTTGTTGGAGAAAATCCGATGAACTTGATTCATGCATTGATCACCATGGTGATTTCTTTTGTAGCGACCTTTATTATTACGTATATTTGGGGATTTAAACCTGAAGAAATATTGGCTACAAAAACAAACATTGACTCTCCATTAAATGGTACTGTTATTGATTTATCAGATGTCTCTGATGAAGTATTTTCTCAAAAAATAATGGGCGAAGGATTTGCCATTCAACCAACAGATGGGCATTTGGTTTCACCAATAGATGGAGAAGTCTCGATGCTTTTTGATACGAAACATGCGATTGGTTTAACTTCTGAAAATGGGCTTGACCTATTAATTCATATTGGTATCGATACAATCAATTTAAAAGGTCAATTTTTCGAAGCATTAGTAACGCAAGGTAGCGTGGTGAAGAAAGGTCAACCGTTGATTGATTTTGATTTAGAAAAAATTATTGCAGCTGGTTATGATCCTACAACAATGGTCATCCTTACAAAACCAGTAAAAGAAATGACTACTGCATCCCTTGGTAACAAAATGAAAACTGAGTTTGTTTTATCAGTTGAACAATAGGAGTAAATAAATGAATAAACGATTTCCAAAAGATTTTTTATGGGGTGGCGCTACAGCGGCCAATCAAATGGAAGGTGCATGGAATGTTGATGGAAAAGGAATGTCAGTTGCTGACATCTGCCTGTTCAAACCAAACGTTGACAAAAAAAATATGAGTCAACATTGGTCGATCACCTCTGATGATATTGCGAAAGCACGTCAGTCCGAAGACACCACATACTACTCAAAACGCCACGGTATCGATTTTTATACCAATTACAAAGAAGATATCAAACTATTTTCTGAAATGGGATTCAAAGTTTATCGAATGTCCATCGCTTGGTCCCGTATTTTCCCGAACGGTGATGAACTTGTCCCAAATGAAGCCGGATTACAGTTCTATGATGATGTATTTGATGAGTTAGCAAAATATGGTATTGAACCACTTGTGACGATGAGTCATTACGAACAGCCATTGAATCTCACTGAATCCTACAATGGCTGGGCATCCAGAGAAGCCATTGATTTTTTTACGAGATATGTTGAAACAATTTGTTCAAGGTATAAACATAAAGTCAAATATTGGATCACTTTCAACGAAATTGATAGCATTATTCGACATCCATTTATGTCTGGTGGTCTATTGCGCGATCATTTCTCAAGTGAAGAAAAATATCAACAAGCAATCTATCAGGCAATGCATCATCAATTTGTAGCAAGTGCGCATGCGACTAAAATTTGCCATCAACTCATCCCGGGGTCAAAAGTTGGTTGTATGATTACAAAACAGACTTATTACCCGTTAACTTCAAAACCTGAAGACGTCTTAGCTGCACAGCTTGATGCAAGGAAGTTGTTTGCCTTTTCTGATACACAAGTATTTGGAGAATATCCAGCTTATTTATTGAAAAAGTACGAGAATGAAGGTATCCATTTATCGGTCGAATCTGAAGACTATTTTGTTATGAAAAAATATGCAGTCGATTTCGTTTCGTTTAGCTATTACAGTTCGTCTTGTTCCGCCTACGACAAAGAAGGTTTAGATATCAATGAAGGAAACACTGCAACGACAATTAAAAATCCTTTCTTAAATGCAACAGACTGGGGATGGCAAATTGATCCTTTGGGTATGCGTATTTCTTTAATCGAATTATATGACCGCTATAGAAAGCCGCTTTTTGTTGTAGAGAACGGTCTAGGTGCAAAGGACAAGTTGGTTAACGGTGAAATTAAAGATGATTATCGTATTCAATATATGAACGATCATATCATGCAAATTTCTCATGCAATCAATCAAGACGGCGTTGATGTGATGGGGTATACCTCTTGGGGATGTATCGATCTTATCTCCAATTCCACGAATCAAATGGAAAAGAGATATGGTTTTATCTATGTTGACCTAGATGACTTTGGAAATGGAACCTATCGTCGATACAAAAAAGCTTCATTTGATTGGTATAAAGAAGTCATTGCTTCAAATGGAAATACATTAACAGATACTATGAAACAATAAGGAAGGATATTTGAATGAATATACTTGTTGCGATCGATTCATTTAAAGGTAGTGCCACTTCTGAAGAAATGAACCTTGCCATAGCAGATGGCATCAAAGAAATCGATGCTCAAACAACCATCCAGTCTTACTCAGTCGCCGATGGTGGCGAAGGAACCTTGGCAGCTTTCTATGAAAATAGGCGTGGCGAATGTCTTACTATAGATACAATCGATTTATTTCAGAGAAGGATAACAGCTAAATATGTTCTTGTTGATTCGCATACGGTTGTGGTGGAAGTTGCTGAAGCTGCTGGTATTCACCAATTAGATACTCATTTAGACACAAAAAATGCGAGCTCATATGGATTTGGAAAAATGATTCTAGCAATTCTAAAGAAGCATCCCTTGGTGGACAAATGTATTGTTGGCTTAGGTGGGAGTGGGATAAATGATGCTGGTATCGGCATGATGCAAGCATTTGGTGTTTCATTCAAAAATAAGAACAACAAAGAAATAGTACCTGGTGTTTCTGAAATAGCTGATATTTTAACGATTTCTACGCATGATCTTGATACTAGTATACTGAAAATAGAATTTATATTACTGTCAGATGTTTCTAATCCTTTAACCGGACCTACAGGGGCAACACATATGTTTGGGAATCAAAAAGGAGTCGCTGATTTGGTCACAATTGATTTGGCTATTGCACACTATGCAAGAATAGTATGTGAATCAACCGGAACAAATTATGCGCTACTTCCGAGTACTGGCGCTTCTGGTGGAATTGGATTTAGTTTTGTCAGCTTTTTAAATAGTCACTTTGTTTCTGGAGCTAATTTTATCATAGACATGCTCCATCTTTCTGAGCACATCCAGTCTGCTGATTTTGTCATTACTGGCGAGGGGAAAATGGACGCACAGTCCGCCTACGGAAAACTCCCTACAGTAATTGCAAAATTAGCTAAATCACAACATAAAAAAGTTATCGCAGTCGTTGGTGATGCAAGTGAAGTAAATACAGCTAATTATGAATCCGGATTTGATTTAATCCTTAACCTGACACGAGGGCCTATGTCATTGAACGATTCCATGCGACAAACACAGAGACTAGCCAAGGAAACTGGTCGTGATATCATGCGGATTGTACATTTAGCGAAATAGCTCAATAAGTATCCAGATAAGCATTGTAACCCCCACATAATAGAAGAAATCCTTCTATTATGTGGGGTTATTTTTATCTTCTGCATCTTCTCCAACAATTTTATTAAGCCTATATTACCTACCAATCTCCCCCTGCGACGAACGTCCGCCAGACTGACAAACGATATAATAAGTTTTATCCTTCTCAAATAAGTCGATTTCTTCAACCAATTTACGCAACGGTCGATTGATGGCATTAAGAATGATTCTATCAAAAAATTGTTGAGGATGACCGATACAAATTTTTATCTTTTTTTTTTCACAAGATATATCCTTTTTCTTTATTTTGACACATAAATTTTTCCATTGGATCAATGATTTAACAACGAGGTATTCCATAAATCCATGTCTTATTAGAGGTCTTTTAAAATTAGTTTGATGCCGAAAAAAGACAATATACATGCCATAATTAAATATCTAGCTGCATTAATACTCATTCTTATATTGTACTCCGTTGTGGGCATATCTTCTAAAGAACGAGGCTCAATAAAGTTATTTAAAAATATTAGTATCAGCACACCAACAACTAATAATAGAATTCCTATTGTTTTTTTCATTAAGAAACCTCCTCAGGTTTATTTATATACAAATTTTTTACTAAATGAAACACCATAAGCTTTTTTTATAGTCCCAGTTCCTTGTTTCCTCCAAATATGAATAGTGATAAACCAAACAATAAACTTAAATACGCCATTTTCATAAATAAAATCTTCCATCCTTGTTTGATGAAACAAATATCTCATGATTTTACTATTTTTATAAGCAATCATTGGTTTACATGGTGTCAATCAGAGCGCGCACATCTTTGATATCACTCTTTACTTGTATGTGTTCTGTTAATTGTGGCGCTACTTCACCTAATACACAAATAAATGTCGTTAGATTTACGAAACTAAAATCATATTCATTACGACAAAATTCAAAGTCTTCCTCTTGAATGCTTACTTGTATCCTAAGTTCTTCTGCTAACTCACATTTAAGCGTGCAAACTCTATTTTCATCTTCTTCGATTTTGTCACTAGGAAATTCCCACAGGTTCACTAATGGCCGCGCCAACTACTTGTATTTCTTTTTCATATATCCCCCTTAACTTGATCGTATTCTTCTTATTAGGATCGCATAAAAGTTCAGATGAGGCAACAAGTGAATTCAGGCTAATTTGTACTATACTGTTATTTTGAATGTAGCTTTAATTCCATTCATAGCACACAAAAAAACATGAGCCATTTACTCGCTCATGTTTTTTATTTACCTACTAATCTCACCCTGCCACTCAGACATCCCACCTAAAACATTCACCACTCGAATGCCTTGACTACTCAAATAACTACAAGCCTGCGACGAACGCCCGCCAGACTGGTAAACGATATAATACGTTACTTCTCTTCTACAGAAAAATGTCTTCTTTTAGACATACGAAAACTCCCTATAAAATAGATTGGGAATTTTTGTTTTTTCCTTGTCTACTTTATAGGGAACATATTCAATACCAGCATTCTTATCTTTTGTTTAATTAATAATTTTTAAACTCATTTATCTTTAAAAAAAAGTTTAATCCCTATTGCAGACAATATTAAAGATAATCCAGTAAAGCGTATAGCATTCACTATTCCTGTAGAATCAACAGTATCAGATTCAGGGAAAATTATTTTTGGTAAAATAATTAAAATCAAAAGTGAAAAAAGAACTAAAACAATACCAATCTTTTTCATATTACCACCATAAATTAGAAGATTTACCTCTGCCAAAACCGTTCACAAATGAATCATGCGAATTGAAAGTTTTGTACTTTGTTCCAGAAGCATTCTCAACCATTACCTTTCCATCTTTTCTTGTATACGCATTCTGTGAATAACCTTGTGTATTAGTCCGAATAAAACCATTTTGTTTTACAGTCTTAATTTTCTTACCACTACCATTATCATAAACATCATAAGTATACTCGTTCACATATCCCCATATAGCAGCGGTGAAGTATGCGTGACTGGCTTTCGTTTGAGTTCCGACTATCTTCTCATTAGAAGGTCCACTACGTGTCATAGATGTACTATAACTAAAAGAGGTACTTAATTTTACACCTTTAATCTCAGCATTTATTCCAAATGAAAAAGAAACAGATTTAGACTTAGAAGTTTTAGCATCCAATTTTTGTACATATTGGGTTGCAACAACTTGATCCGTAGTTAATTTTCTTGTTTTTACTAATTTCCAAGTCTGTCCGGTTGCGCTTCTCAACATTGGGTTTGAACTATTATTTGAAGCAATTTAATCACCTAAAGCTTGTTCTTGTTCTAATATCTCTTGATCAGTCAATTTTTCTTCTACATATGGATTAATTGCTTCTGAATCTACTTCTGTATCTACTTCTGTATCTACATTTTCAAAAACTTCTTCTCCATACACAGTTACAGGTACTGACAATCCCAAAAACATCATAGAAACTAAACATAACGAAATAAGTTTGTTCATTAACAACTCCCCTTACCCTTTATTAATTTTATATTAACTGTATAATAAAACCTCCTATAAAGCAAGCGTTTTCTTAACGGTTTTAAACGATTACCCTTCATCTGAAAGATCACAGTTACTGAGTATTTCTGTTCTTGCTCGTTAGTTATAACTGTGAACTGTCAATTTTACGTTGTTCCCTTATAGCTTTGGATTCTAAAGATTGAATTCAAACTATCTCTCTTTAATTATAATCTATTATTTTCTATAAAATATAAACGTATTGTATGTTTAAAGCGTACCTTAAATAGACATAATCGTTACATTAGAAAAATACGGTTTTCTCGTGTGTGATTAGGGGGTGTTTTAAATTGTGTAAGAAAGTAGGTTGAACTTTTGAAAATTGCATACATACTAGTCTCATCGATCGATCAAAATGAACAACGTCAAATTTAGGAAATGAAAAAATTTTCATCGAGAAGCAATCTGGAGCAACCATCACTCAAAGACCAATTTTTCAAGAGGCTTTAGATTTTGTTAGAGAACAGGATGTTTTTATTATGGAAACTATCGATTAACTCGGAAGGAATTATGATGAGATCATTGATTTCGTGAATTATCCTAAGAAGAAAAATGTACAGCTGGTTATCACTAGTTTACAATTATGGCTGAAGCGATCAGAAATCCTCTCCTGGATAAATTTATCAAAAACCTAATCGTTCAGATCTTGGCCATGATTGCTGAGCAAGAGCGTACCGAATCAAAACGACACCAGGTACAAGGAATCAAGATTGCTAAAGCGAATGGTGTTTATAAAGGTCGCCCCAAACTCTATAGTGCAGACACAAAAGATCCTCAACATCGCCTTGTTTATAAAAGCATCGTTGAAGATCTTAATAAGGGAATTGCTATTTCAAAGATTGCAAAGGAGTATAATGTTACCAGACAAACTGTTTATAGAATAAAAATAGATAGTTTTCAATAAAAGTTAAAATTAAAAAAATTTCTTAATTAAGTAATTTTTCAAAATTAACTATTCATTCACTTCTGTTTATTAGCTGTATGAAAAAGCAACTGTAAAATTTTGTATAAATTGTTTATCCAGTAAAAGGTTCTCTTACATTAAGCTAGCAATTTCAGTATTCGTCCAGTCAGATGGGTTTTTAATAGATAAAGCATTAACGAAATTTAATATTTTACTTTTAAATTTTTCAAGCATCTTATCATTTACTGAATAGCAATTGTGATTAACGTGTACATTATTAAATAGTACATTTGATTTATGAAAAGCAATACAAAAAACATCAGGTCCGCTAATGAAAGAGCCGTTATACCAATTTTCTGAGTGCAGTAACTGTTCGGCATTATCTCTTGAAAACTTGTCGTTAGTTGTTCGGTTTTTACATTCGATGACAAAACTATAATCCCTAGTCGCCCAAAAAATTATCGGGTCCATCATTGTAATCATTTTCGAGTCTTGAAGAATCATATCCAGAAACTCACCGATTTCCAAAAGTCCAGATTCAAAGATATTGCTATTATTCTTCGGCGAATAAACAAGCTTAATTAATATAGAACGAACTGTAATTTGAAAATCTGTAGCATTGTCATATTGATTTATCCAATTTTTTACATTTGTTATTTGTTCAGTTGTTGATCGGGTCTTTTTCGTCAAAAGTGGTATTGCAGGTATTAAAAGATTTGCATTTTTTTGTTTCGCTTTTATTTGCATATCATTTGCTGCGCTTTGGTTATGTGAGTTTGTAATATGTGCTCCTAATTGTAAATACCAACCTTGATCATCTATAGAAATATCTGAATTATTTATAAAGTTACTACTTAACAAATCAACTGCTGATTCAAACTGGTTATTTTCATAATTAGAAAGAACTTGATATTCTTTTTTTGCCAATTCTAAGACGTTATATTCAGTTTCTTCACGGTATATTTTCAAATAAGATTTGAGTTTACTTTTATGGCCGCGCCAACTACTTGTATTTCTTTTTCATATATCCCCCTTAACTTGATCGTATTCTTCTTATTAGGATCGCATAAAAGTTCAGATGAGGCAACAAGTGAATTCAGGCTAATTTGTACTATACTGTCATTCTGAATGTAGCTTTAATTCCATTCATAGCACAAAAAAACATGAGCCATTTACTCGCTCATGTTTTTTATTTACCTAATAACCTCACCTTGCCACTCAGATATCCCACCTAAAACATTCACCACTCGAATGCCTTGACTACTCAAATAACTACAAGCCTGCGACGAACGCCCGCCAGACTGGCAAACGATATAATACGTTTTATCCTTCTCAAATGAGTCGGTTTCTTCCACCAATTTACTCAATGGCCGATTAATTGCCTGGGGTATGTGTCCTTCTGCAAATTCATCGCTTTCTCGTACATCGATGATCGTTAAAGGTGTTTGTTTGCTTCTTTGATAAAATGCGTCATTGCTGATTGATGGGAACATTTTTGCCACTCCTTTATGTCTTGTGGCTTTATTTAACAGGTGAAGTGGCTTTTTGTCAATTGAACTGCAAAAAACCACATCGATGGATGTGGGTTTGCTTGTTTCAGTAATGATCTTTTGCCGAGTAGATAAAAATTGTATCATGTTCAACTTTATAAATCAGCCGATGCTCATCTGTAATTCTTCTGGAGCATTTTCCAGATAGATCATATTTTAGTGGTTCTGGTTTTCCTAGAAAAGGGTATCCACGCCTTACCTTTCCATCTTTACCTCAATTAAATCATGTGTGGTAAATTCACCTTTATTGTACATTATATTCTACGCTAAAGTAAGCGATCTTTTTCTATCTCTTCCTTGAATCATTCATTCTCATCATAAAACTAACTTTCCCCACAACCACAACGCCACCCAACACCAGCATCAACACAGCCCCGCCATAAAACAAGCCTGACTGGTGCAGGAAAGGAAATAGATGTTGTAGATAGGCGATTGTGAGTGGTGTGGCAGCAGTCCCGATATTGAAGAAGATCAGCAGCAGCGCTGTTTGATCTGTGGCCTGTTGACTCTTTTGATTGACTTCATTAAAGACATAAGGGACGAAGGTTCGGAAGGAGAAGCCGCATATGACGACTGCGAGGGAGGCAATCCAGAGATTTGATGCACGCGCTAAAAGCAGGAGCGCTATGCTCATTCCTAAGAATGACACGGGAATCGTCCATTCCTTAAAGATACGGACTGTTTTGCCGAATACCATGCCGGCTGTCATTGCACCGAACCCGATGAATGCCAATAAATTACTGCCATCTGTTGCATCCCCAATCGCTTTATCATAGAGCAAGCCCGTGACCTTTACCGCAATCGACATATAAACAGTCACTGCCAGAAAGAGCAAGATCAGATAATAGATCAGTGTCCGATCAATCGTTGGCCTTGTCTTGGCTTCTTTCTCATTGGATGTGGTTGGTCTGATGTCAGGTACAAACAAACCAAATAGAAAAAGAATTGGTATGGATAGGGCATAGACCATAAAGGAATAGCGCCATCCAGTGACCAATAATTGGCCAACCAAAAAGGTGATCAGCATTCCACCAATACCTTCAAAGGCACTTTGCAATCCAATGACTGTCGCCAGATGACCGCCCGAATATAAACCGGCAGCTATCGTATAAAGCAAAGGATTAAATAGCCCCACGCCAACGCCAAAGAGGATCCGGCTTAAGAAAAGGCTAGTGAAGGAGGTTGTCACCACTGGCAGTAAGCCTGCCAGACAGACAATGCCAATCCCTACTTGGACAGTTCGTTTGTAGCCGATACGCTGCGCGACTTTGGGACTGATAAGAATGGTTAAGATAATAAATAATGAAGGGATCGTTGTCAAAAGTTCGACCAACGTTTCATTAACGGTAGGATAAGCCTGAGCGATCGCTGGGATATTTCCGGCGATCGCCCCTGCTGAAACAACCAATAAAGAAACGGACAATAAAGAAATCTTCCTTAGCTGCGTCATTGATTATTCGAAGATCTCTTTTGCCAGTGCAAAGGCACTCCAAGCTTTTGGCCAGCCTGCGTAAAAAGCTAAATGTGTGATCAGTCCAACGATTTCGTCTTTGGTCACACCATTGGTTTTTGCGATCGTCAAATGTGCTTCCAGTTGTGGGGCACCCATTGCCAAAAGTGCCGCACAGGTGATCATACTTCTGTCGTGGGCAGACAAGGTGTCTTCTTTTACCCAGACTTCGCCAAACAAAATATCATCGTTCAATGCTGCAAATTGTGGGGCGAATTCGCCTAGTTGCTCTCTGCCAGCTGTTTGTTTTTTCATCATAAATCTCTCCTTCTTACTTATCTAAGTTGTTGTACCATTCATCTGTGACTGGTTCTAGCCATTCTGGGGTGCCTGCGGTGATCGCGATATGCGTGAACCAGCTATCCTTTGCGGCACCATGCCAATGTTTGACGCCATCATGGGTGGTAATGACATCTCCAGCTTGTAGGAATTGCGCTGGTTTGCCTGCTTCTTGGTACCAGCCTTCTCCCCCTGTGACGAGGAGTAATTGGAACCCATCGTGATGAATATGCCAGTTGTTGCGGCAGCCTGGTTCAAAAGTCACGTTGCCGACACCGACATTGATTGCTGGATCAGCGATTAGACTTTGCAAGTAGCTTTGCCCGATAAAATATTGTGCATAGGCATCATTTTTTTCTCCGATTGGGAAGATCAGACCGTCTTTAACTTCTTCATGTTTGCTCATATTACTTTCCTCCATTATGTTGATTTCGTCCTACAAAAAAACGAGAGGTACGATGTATAGCATCATCGTACCTCTCGTTTCACTATTCGTCTAATGCTCTTTTTAGATCATGCTATGCTTTGAAGGCATGTTTGAAGCGCATAATGATTTCTTGCACTGCAGGTGTTTGCATCCGTTCTTTCCACACCAATAGACAGTTTGTCTGGATCGCTGGTTCCATGGGAATAAACACGGTATGATCGGCTGCTCGTTTCGTCACAGCACCTTCAATCGTTAAGGCGATTCCTACGTTGTGTTCCACCAATGGCAAAGTATTGAACAATAAGTTGAAATGGCCAACGATCGAGAGCTGTGCCAATGGCACGCCAGCCCACGAAGCCAATAACCGCTGCACTTCTTCTCTATTGGAACACAGCAGCGGCAGTCCTTGAATATCTGCTGGCGTCAACTGGTTTTTGCGTGCAATGGGCCAATCTTTTGACACTAAGAACCCCCATGTTTCTTCTCGCGGCAGCTTTAATACATGGACATTTGTCAAGGATGCTGGTTCCAGTAAGACAGCTAGATCCAACAATCCTTTGTCGAGTTTGTCACTGATATCATCACTAGTGCCCGTCACCAAGTTGAAGGTGACTTTGGGGTAATCCTTGACCATTTCTTCCAGCATCATGGCGACAGTGTCCGAATTATCTGCTTCCACACAGCCGATGGTCATCACGCCTTCAAGCTGCGCCTGCTTCCTTTCAGCAAAGTTCCGATCTAATTTATCACTAAGAAGAATCAACTCTTCTGCCCGCTCTTTGAGAAAAAGGCCATCCGGCAATAAATACAGTTGGTTCTTTTCTCTGCGAAACAACGGCACGCCCAAGGTTTCTTCTAACTCGCGAATCTGACGACTCAAGGTAGGTTGCGTGATATTCAATAGTTTCGCCGCTCTTGAAATATTGCCTTCTTGGGCAACTGTCCAAAAATAACGTAAAAGTCTGATTTCCATCCTGTGCCTCTTCTTCTTTTATTTTTACTATAGCAGATTTATAGGGATAATGCGCTAGCGACTTTTTTCAAGGTTTATCGTCTTGAAATCTACTTTATACGTACTGATAATAGACAATTATAAGGCAAATAATCAAAGCCAAAAAAACGACAATGACCTTTGTTGTGCTTTCTAGACTATCTGTCTTCATTTCAAACTTGGCCGGTCTAAAAGTAGGATTCAAGGTTTTCGTCTGATAGTCAACTGAACTAGAAAAGAAACTATCTGAAGGAATCATAAAAATGAACATCACGCCATAGATAATCGCTGCAAAAATGAATGGGCTGAAATCAAATATATGACCAACAATCAATCCAATAATCATTGGCACACCTATATATAATATGGTTCTGAGTAGGATCAAATAGCTTTTTTTAATATTAACTCCCCCTTTTTTGTTTCACTCAAAAACAAATTCCCTCTTATGATCATTCAAGCCGTCAACATACGTGACAGCTATCACGATTCTTCCTGTGGCTTCCTCGAAATCAACGACTTTAAGTTCGAGTGAATATTTTTTTGTATTGCTATCGATATACCCAACGATTGTCTGCGCTTGACCATTGATCATCAGGGATAGACTACTCTCACCGCTGCTCTCGTTATCAGGAACAGCTGCTTCTGCAGAATGGATTGTATCGCTATGATATATGGTTTCTTCTCCATTTTGATACTGTCTTGTCAGGGTCATCGACTGTTGAATCGTCCCTTGCGCATTGATGATCGACAGGTCTTTTTTGGGGTGAGTGAGAAAGAAAACAGCTACGCCTAAGACAATGATGAGCCCACAAAATAATACGCCGATTCCAATCTTTTTCTGGTTGCTTGTCACAATACTTGTTATCCCTTCTCTACAACGTATCCGGTTGATGATAGACATAGATTGCAGCCGGCACTGCATCTAACTGATCGAATTCTGTAAAAAATGCATGATACGTATTTGCTTCTTTATTGTATACAACCAACCATTGGTGTGAAGGAACGCTTTCAAAAGCATAGTACACCAACGTGGCATCTTCATCTAGGATACGCAACTGCTGGGTGATATTTTCTTCGACTGCCAAGTATTGATGAAATGACTGGCCATGATATGTGATATCATCTATCGATTCATATGGAAGTTGGTCAAAAAATGTGATAGGTATCGTCTTCACATGGTTGGTAACATGCAGAACGCGAATCAATTCCATTTTGGCATGAAGTGTATAGAGAAGATAGTCCATTGGCTCTTCATCAGTGACTTGATACAGTTTTTCTTTTGAATCAAAAACCTCTATCCGACTGCGCCCGTTTGTGAGATAGCCCAAAAAGTCGCCTTCGTCTATATGTTCTGCATTGTAGACGGGATAGTACATGGCCTCGTTGAATTGTAGGCTGCTGTCTTCATCTTGTATCATCCCAACAATATGTCCATTGATATAATTGCTATAAGCATGAAATATGATGCTACCGATGAGCATGATACTGATAAGTACAAATATGCTTTTTTTCACAAAATCACCCCTTTACATGCTGCTGTCGTCTACATGCTTCGCATCGACTTAGTCATAGTATATCTTACCCTTCAAACTAAATAAATACTCTCTTGTTGGCAAAAGTTGAGCGATTGAGGCCTTGAACGCCTCAGAAGAAAATTATATACACAAAAATGACAGCCAAAGCAATCAATATCTGCTTTTGGCTGTCATTTTTGGACTGCATGTTCCGGAATAAAGCTTCTCTATTTCCTTATTGCAGCAATTCTTTTAACCCGTCCACACGGCTGACCAATGGTTTGCCTAATGCTTTTTCAAAGTCATCGCTGTAAACTGCCAGTTGATCGTCTCTGATATCTTGTTGGAAAGTCAAAAAGATTTCCGCTACTGGTTGCGGCAGTCCTCCTGCCACCAAGTGCCGTACAAAGCCTTGATCATCGGTGGCCACGATCTCTAGATCTTTACCAGTTGCTTCTTTTAGTGCTGCCCCCAATGCTTCATACGTGATTGGTGCCCCTGATAATTCAAGAATCTCAGGAAAATCCTTGCCAGCTAATGCATGGGCGGCAACTTCAGCATATTCTCTTCTCAATGCCCAGCCAGTCTTGCCTTCTCCTGCAGCGTACACAAACTTACCCGTTTTGAGTGCTTCACCAATGAGCAATAATTCGTTTTCCAGATACCAGTTGTTGCGCAAAAATGTATGGGCAATCCCGCTTTCGCCAATCAATTTTTCCGTAAAGATATGGTCTGCAGCTAACGCAGTTGTCGATCTTGTGGCCTCAGCGTAACTTGTGTAGGCAATATATGAGACACCCGCTTCTTGCGCCGCTTTCACAACATTGGTATGTTCCGCCTGACGATTGTCTGTGCCGCCTGACACAAATAGCAAACGATCGATACCTGTCAAAGCCTCTTTCATCGAATCTAGATCAGAATAATCCCCGATCCGCACATGAAAGCCCGCTTCTTTCAACGCAGCGCCTTTTTCTTCACTCCGAACCAACGCATAAATCTCTTCTTGAGGTACCAACTCTTTCAAAAATTGTAGCGCCAATCCGCCAAATCCACCTGTTGCACCAGTGACTAAGTAGGTCATTTATCATACACTCCTTCATTTTTTATGTTATTTAGTTGTAATTAATATAGTTACAACATCATCATACGCAGTTTGCCGTGTTTCGTCAAGTAAAAGAAAAAGAAAACTTGGAGAAACAGATCCACTATACAAAGATGAAATATAAAAGGACACTGCTAACCTTTTTTTGGGTCTACTTTTACAAAAGGAAAACCTGATGAACAAATCCATCAGGTTTTATATATGATTCTTATCTATACTGATTTTTGTGTAGTAGGATACACATCCTTATAATTTTTTTAGACTATAATCCACTATTTCATATACTTCATCCGCAACTTTACCTACAAAATAATCGTCATGAGAAGTAAAAACTACAGTTCCTTGGTAGGACCGAATAAGGTTCTCCAGAGCACTGATTGTTTCTAAATCAATAAAATTGGTTGGTTCATCTAAAATCAAAACATTTGATGGCTTTATGAAAAGCAACGCTATTTGTAATCGCGTCGCTTCTCCACCGCTTAACCCGTTGATTGGTTTAGTCATTTCTAGTTGCGAAAATCCTACATTGTGCAAGACACTACGAATAACAGACTCCTTGTACTCAGTTAATTTAAAAAAATAATCCAAAATTGTTCCTTCTCCACTCATTTTATAAGACATCTGTTGATAGATTGAAAAGACCACCTTGGGTGAAAGTACAATTCCTTGGTCATTGGCCAAAATACTGTGTAATAAAGAAGATTTCCCAGTCCCGTTTCCTCCAGTGATAGCAATTCGTTTACCTAAATCAAATTGAAAATTACAATCTTTGAATAAAAGCTTATCACCTTTTTTCAAATAAAAGTTTTCACCTCTGATTGGATATTTATTATGGATTGCGACTGTTTGAGAAGGTGGAAATACGATTCTCCTTTTTTTTGTTATTTTTTTCTGTTCGTCTAGCATATCTAAACGGCTTTCCATACTTTTAGCAGATTTTTGTAAATTTGCCTGAACCGTATCTTTTTGTTTGGAGGAAGACAGACGATCCGGACGTATATTTTTCTGCTTTTTCTTAGCAGATAGTTGATTGCTTTTTTCTGCTTGCTCTTTCTTTTTTATAATTGCAGATTCTAAGCGCTGCTTTTCTTTCAAAAAACGTTCAATGGCTCGCTCATTTTCTAATGTCTCTTGTTTCTTCTGTTCTTGGTAATCATCAAAATTCCCAAGATATTCATAAACTTTTCCGTCTCTCACTTCCCAAATTTTCGTTGCTAGTTGATTTAGAAAAGTTCGATCATGGCTGACAAATAATAATGTTCCATAATAATAGCGAAGCTCTTCAATTAGTATATGCATGCCTGCTCTATCCAAATGAGTAGTGGGTTCATCTAACATAAGCCCCATTTGATAATCAGAAAGAATTTGTGTCAAACGAAATTTTGTTTCCTCACCACCGCTTAACGTATTTACTTGATTTTTAGGAACTGACAAGCGGCCCATCAACTCCCAATCAAGCAAATCAATATTCTTCAATTCATTGATTTCATCGATTTGGGTAAAAAAGTTAAATTCTACTTCTCTTTGAACTTTTCCTACATCAGGTATCAGATCGCCTTTAATGATTTTCAGTAGCGTAGATTTTCCTTGCCCATTTGAACCAATAATTCCAATACGATCTCCTTGATAAGCTGTTAATTCTTTGATAGAAAATAGCTCTTTTGCACCGAAACTTTGCTGTATGTTTGTTAATTTTATCGATAAATTTTCCATAGTATTCCCTTTCTTGCTAGGAAAACCCAGAAAAGTGTACGCAAAGAGGCATAGTATCCGACTATGCCTCGCATAAAATATTAGAAAAGTATACACTCATCCCTTGAAATTGCTCACCTAGTCTTTTGAATTTTATTTAATTAGCCATTCAAAAGGTTTTTACGCAATTTCATAGACGCTGTCATTACTTTTCCCCCTCTACATCTCTTTAATTCAAAGATACCATGCTTAAAGAAAGATGTAAAGTCCAATACTATTTCGCTATACAAAATGCAGGCCAATCATATGTTTGGGATCAACCAAATTTTGGAACAGAATCTATATTTAGAAAGAGTGATTCCAGCAACACTTTCTAAATATACGCTTCCACAATATCCATGAACTGCTGAAAGGAAATATATTTTAGTTGTTCCACATCATAAGGAAACAACGCTGCGACCTTGTTTTCGGCTTGTTCAGCCACATAATACACTGTTTTCCCCAAAGAAATGGCTATGCCCAATTCAAATAATGTTGTGGCATCAACATCACCAGCCATATATACTAGCTCACTTTTTTTGATAGTCGCTATCGTTGCTGCCAAAGAATCATTCATGCCTGTAACTATCGATACCTGTCCCTGAATGCTAAATCCGATAGCTTGTTCATCCATCGAAAAAAGATCGCCCTTTTGGTGTTTGGGGTTGGTAGATATGTGATAGATATACGTACCATTCGATTCTTTATCCATTCGCTTGCTCCTTTCCAGAGATTGATTCTGATATTCATCCGTTCATTTGGCACTTCAGACTATGACTCATGGTGCTGCATCATACCTGTCTGCACCCCACCATTTCGGCAGCAATTCTTTTAGTGTCACGATTTCTCTTTTCTGATAGTCCACCATAAAGGTTGTTTCCGCATTTTCCTGATCCAATTGCATCAGAAACTCTCGACAGGCGCCACAGGGCATACCGCCGACTGCTGCGGGTGCTTCATCACGAAAGGTGATGATCCTGTTGATTTTGGTCTGTTTGCTTTGTTGATACATGTTAAAAGCCGCTGCACGTTCGGCGCAAAGGTGGAAAACACCAGCTGTAGCTTCAAAACAATACCCGGTATAAATTTGCCCATCGCCGGCTTCTAAAGCACAAACGACATGCTCAGCGTAGATAAACGGTGATACTTCATGCGGATTGTACAGTGCTTTTGCTTCTTGATAGAGTTGCGCCCAAATATCCATATAGACCCCTTTCAGTTATGACCAGTTAGGATTCAATTATACCATTGTTCCATGAAACAACGATGCTTCTTCCTATATCATGGTATAGTATACCAAAAGGAGTGATTCACATGCTTACAGCTACATCGAGGATGCAAGGAAATTCTGTAATCATCACTTTACCATCTAATCATGAACACAAGCCTATGGCCAATCAAGACTATATTGTTGTGTATGTCGAAGATGGGACGATCTTTTTGGTTCCGAAGGTAGAAGACCCTTTTTTAATAGGCGATGAAGCTGCTTTTTATGAAGCAGATGAATGGATGGCTCTCTTACCTGAGGGAAGAGAACTTATTTGATGACAAATGACAAGCGATATATTACCTAGAAAAAGACGCTCTAGCCTAGTCATGCTTACATATGAATTTAATCTATAGTGGATTACTTCAACACCGACTATTCTATAGCTTCTATGTAAAAAAATCAGGCATCCTCGTTGTGAGATGATGCCTGATTTTTTATTTATTCGATGGTCACACCAACAATCCCTCACAATACCATTATCAAATGCTTACCTTTACTCAAACCTCCGGCAGATACGCCAGCAACGCCGCAATATTCTCTGCTGAGGTAGCCCAGCTTGTCGCAAAACGTACGACTTGATGGTGGTCATCGTAGTTTTCCCATCGAGAAAATTTGATATGCGCTTCCAAGGTTTTCAACATGTCCTTGTGCAGGATAAAAAATTGCTGATTTGTGGGTGAATCTAAGTACATAGGGTAGCCTTTGGCAATCATACCTTCTTTGAGTATCATTGCCATCGCAACGGCATGTTGACTGATTGTTAGATATAAATCATCCGTAAACAATGTATCAAACTGAATGCCTAAAAGTCGACCTTTGGCCAACAAGGCACCATGTTGCTTGATAAATGTAGTGAAATGCTTGGGTTCATTTTGTTTGGTAAAGACGACAGCTTCTCCGCAAAGTGCGCCTATTTTGGTGCCGCCGATATAAAACACATCACTTAGTGCGGCGATATCCGCAAAGGTCAGATCTGCTTGCGGACTGGCTAGCCCATACCCCAAACGTGCACCATCAATAAATAAAGGAATCTCATAGTCCTGGCATACTTGAGACAATTTGGTCAATTCTTCTTTCGTATACAACGTGCCATATTCTGTGGGATAAGAAATATAGACCATCCCTGGGTACACCATGTGCGTGTGATTGGCATCGGCATAAAATGTTTGCAGATAGTTGGCTACGGATGCGGCCGATAGTTTTCCCGCCTCGGCAGGAATCGTCAATACTTTGTGGCCGCTGTATTCGATGGCACCAGCTTCGTGGGTGCTGATATGGCCGGTATCGGCAGCGATCACGCCTTCATAACTGCGCAATAGGCTGTCGATCACGATTTGATTTGTCTGCGTACCACCGACAAGGAAGTGAATGGTCGCTTCTTTTAGTCCAATCGCTTCTCGAATTTTTTCCTTGGCCGATTGAGTGAATATGTCTGTGCCATAGCCGCTTTCTTGCACCATATTGGTTGCGGCAAATCGGTCTAAAATAGCGGGGTGAACCCCTTCCGAATAATCATTTTCAAAAGATAGCATTAGATTTCCTCCATTTCATTTGGCACGACTTTGTCGAGTATTGTCGTAATCTTTTCCATGGCACCAACGAGTGTCTGTAGCTCCTCGGTATCCAAGTGTTCTGTTAGTCCCTGCACTTTCTCATTCGACCGTTCTTCGATAAAGGCATTTAGCTGTTGGCCTGCTTCTGTCAGGTAGAGATGATAGACACGGCTATCCACTGGATCTTTCTTCCGAAAAATCTGCCCGTCTTTTTCGAGCTTTGACAGCATACGGCTTAAATAGCTTTTTTTTATCATCAAGTACTGGGTCAGAGCATTGGCGGTCACACTAGGCTGTCGGCTGATTTCACCGATACTCTTAAACATCGTTTCCTCCTAAAAAAAATGACTTCTACAAGCTCAAAAAAAGCTTGTAGAAGTCATTAGCAAAATTGCGGTTTCAGTAATCACTGAGGGAGACATTCATTCCCCTATTCTCCACTCATTATCATATACCTATCATTATTCGTCAATACTAATAGATAGAAAAATCTTTTTTATGCTTGAAGCATGTACTATATTATCAATGAGCGTGTCACTTTTCATCAAATGACCAGCCGTCTACCTTAATCTTTAAATCTAAGGAAAGCATTCAATAATGATCATCTTAATATTTTCGTCCATGCTTATGCTATAATCCTCATAAAGGAGTCGAGTCAATCATGCCCGATAAACCTCAAGGAAAGAACACACAAATACCCAACAATACTTTCAACACCATGAATACAAAACCTGATCCATCACAGCAGGGTTCACCTGTTCCATTCCAACAAGGGGACTTTGCTTCGATAGATACAAAATATGAAAACAAGAAGACTTTTTCAGAAATCCTTAGTTTTTATGTACTAAGCATTGCTTTGACGATCCTTAGTTTTTACTTGTTCGTGACACTTCCTATTTTTCAAAATTTCTTGAATCAAACTATTTTGTCTTTCGCCATTGCCTTTGGGTTGTTGATTGTCAGTTTTGTCATTGCACATGTCTTGACGACACTTTGTACGAAAATATACAGAAAAAAACATTGACTCGTCTAATTTCTTTTATATAAAAGGAGTCCTCATATGGTAAAAGTTTTATTGACCGGTATGTCCGGTGTCGGCAAATCTACAATTCTTGATCACATTCGATCAAGTGGTCACCAATGCATTGATTTGGACTATAATGACTGGATCATCTTTGATGATACGGTCGCTGACTACCTTATGGACACGAATAAAATCATCCGATATATCGAAGCACATCCCAACGAACCACTATTTTTTGCTGGAACAACGATCAACCAAAAAGAGATCTATCCTTCTCTTGATTGGGTCATTCTGCTGACTGCGCCTATCGATGTGATGCACCAGCGCATCCAAAACCGAAGCAACAATCAATTTGGCAAAAGTGAAACCGAATGGACCAATATTCTAAAGGATAAGGAAACTGTTGAACCACTGCTGATGCAAAGTTGTGATAGGATCGTATCCACCGATCAATCCATCGACGACGTTGTGAGAGACATTTATACTTTGATCGGTTTTTGAATGCATATCAATTTTGGATGATACAAAACAAACAGGGACAGAAGCTTATCGCTTCTGCGAAAGACCTGGATGAAAGGTTGACGAAAGTGTCGCTAGGAGAAGGTTTGGCTTTCTTATATTCAGGGATGAACGACGGCAGCCTAGCAGAAAAATACCACATCCATATTCTTGATTTACATGCCAATCAGGAGGAACAGGCAATCGTAGCAGCGTATCGGTGGAAGAATGATCGTGAGATGCTACAGCTATTTGTTGATTTTCTTCAGAATTGGACATAAACATTTGAATCATGGAGATCCGTGCTGCTCCATAGGAAAGCAGGACAAATCGTATGCAAGTAAGCGCTATCGTGAGGATAGCGCCTACTTGCTTTTTTATAACTGCTCTTCCACTATCTGGATAAATGTTTTGAATGACACACAGTTCAGTTGCGCCATATCATATGGGTAGCAACGCTTCAACAGCGTTGTCGCCTCGTTCCGTCACATAATACACGGTCTTTTCCAAAGAAATAGCCAGCCTAAGTTCAAAATAAGTTGTTGCGTCAACCTCACCTGAAATATACACCATTGTACTATTTTTGATAGTCGCAATCGTTGTCTCTAAGGAGTTGTTCATGCCTGTGACAATGGAAAGCTCTCCACCAAAACCAAACCCGGTATCTTGGTCATGCATGGAAAGAAGGGTGCCATTTTGATGGATGGGGTTGGTGGAGATTTGATATAGGTAAGCTTCATTTGATGACTTGTCCATCTGATTCCTCCTTCATATAATTGTTGTATCCAACATCCGTTCCTTTGTCAGAGCACTTAGTTGCTGTTCTCCTATTTTGCTTAAAAGTATACCATGCTAAAAAAACATCATGCAAACCATTGTATTCATGGTCTGCATGATGCTTATTTTGGATTATGCTGTTGCTTCAGTTGTCTTTTTTCCGCCGTGGCGAATCAATTTGTTCAATTCGCTGACAATCAGTGGAATCAATGACAAGCCAATCACGATCAGCCATTCTGTTCCATTCAAGCTTGTCACTCTAAAGATATCTTGCAAGAAAGGAATGAATAGGACCGCCAATTGCATCGCCAAGCTAACAACGAAGGCTTTATTCATGGCACTGTTTGAAAATAAACCAATGCTGAAGATCGAGCGGGTTTCACTACGAACAGCATACGCCCGCGTCAGTTCCCCGAAGACCAATGTGGCAAAGGCCATTGTATTGGCCGTTCCATCAGCTATCCCTGGATCTGACAGAACATACTCCCCTAACCAATACGCTGCTAAGGTGATCGCCCCTACCAAGACACCATAAAAAATCATACTTGAGGCAAAGCCATCAGCAAAAATACTTTTCCGTGAATCTCGTGGTTTTTGTTTCATGACGCCTGGTTCAACAGGTTCCATTCCCAAAGCCAACGCAGGTAAGGAGTCGGTCACTAAGTTCAACCATAACAGTTGGATCGCTACTAAAGGCATTTGGTGGAAATTCAAGGCAGTTGCAACAAAGATCGTAATGATCTCACCGATATTACAGCTTAATAGATATTGGATCGATTTCTTGATATTGGCATAGATACCGCGTCCTTGTTCAACTGCATGAACGATCGTCGCAAAGTTATCATCTGTTAAGATCATATCTGCCGCACCTTTGGCTACATCTGTACCAGTGATCCCCATCGCACAACCGATATCTGCGACTTTCAAAGCAGGGGCATCATTGACGCCATCACCCGTCATCGCAACGACCATGCCGTTGGCTTGCCACGCTTTGACAATGCGCATTTTGTGCTCCGGTGAAACCCGGGCATAAACAGAATACTTGCTGACTTCTTCTTCCAAGATTTCTTGCGGCATGGTATCTAATTCGGCACCTGTCAGCGCAAGGTCGCCGGAACGGAAAATCGCCAACTCTTTGGCGATCGCCACTGCAGTCAGTTTGTGGTCCCCTGTGATCATGACTGGACGAATGCCTGCATCGTAACATTGCGCCACAGCTTCTTTGACTTCTTGTCGCGGCGGATCGATCATACCCACCAACCCAGCAAAGGTTAAGCCATTTTCAATGTCTTCTGAAGTCAATTCTTCTGGTACTTCTGTGATATCTTTATACGCTGCCCCTAAAACACGCAAGGCTTTCGATGCCATTTCGGCATTCTTGTCAGCAATGATCTGTTGGTCTGCACCATCGATGATACAACGTGTCAGTAGGACATCAGGTGCTCCTTTGACCATAACCCGATAGCCAGCAGCAGTTTTATGGATGGTACTCATTAGTTTCCGTTCAGAGTCGAACGGAATTTCTGCGACCCGTGGATACATTACTTCTAAATCATTTTTGTTCAATTGTTCTTCATAAGCTTTGGTGACGAAAGCTGTTTCTGTTGGATCCCCCGTCACTTGGACATCTGCAGCATCACCAATTAATTTTGAATCGTTACAAAGTGCACCAATCGTCAGCAACTCAGCTTCTGATTCCTCTCCATAAGCAAACGTTTCTACAATGGTCATTTTGTTTTGAGTCAATGTCCCAGTTTTGTCACTGCAAATCACGGAAGCTGCCCCTAACGTTTCTACAGCTGGCAATTTTTTGACAATTGCATTGCGTTTCACCAAACGCTGAACACCTAATGCCAATACGATGGTCACAATTGCTGCTAATCCTTCAGGAATTGCAGCAACACCCAGTGAAACAGCCATCATAAAGATATCTAGGATCGGACGGCCATATAATAAACCGACAACGAACATCAACACACAGATACCCAAACAAATAATCGACAATATTTTTGAAATTTCAGCCATTTTCTTTTGCAAAGGCGTGATGTTCTCATCTTCAGAAATCAACATGCCCGCAATCCGACCGACTTCGGTTTTCATCCCTGTGTCAGTGACCACGCATGTTGCACGGCCATTGGTGATCACGGTGGAAGAAATCAACATATTTTTGCGATCCGCCAAGCCGGTATCATCTGGCAGGTTGTCGATATCTTTCTTGTTGACCGGTACCGATTCACCTGTCATCGCCGCTTCATCCGCTTTTAGATTGATTGCTTTCAGCACTCGGGCATCGGCAGGAACCAAATCTCCCGCTTCTAACTCAATAATGTCCCCTGGTACCAATGTGGTTGTATCCACATGTTCCAGTTGTCCATCCCGGATCACTTTGGCCAAAGGTGCAGACATTTTTTGTAAAGCTTCCAGTGATTTGCTGGCATTGTTTTCTTGCGAGATCGAAATAATGGCATTGATCACCACGATCAAAAGAATGATCACTGATTCGACCCAATCTTCAAAACCGCTGGATACATAGGAAAGAAATGCCGCAATCAACAATACGATGATCATCGGATCTTTTAACTGCCCGATCACTTTCTTCAATAAACTTTCTTTCTTTTGCACGTCTAGTGCATTTTGACCAAAAGACTGCAGCCGCTTTTCGACTTCTTGTTTAGACAGTCCTTTTTGCTGGTCAGTATCCAAAGCCTGTAAAACTTCCACTTTGGATTTGGCAAACCATAATGTCAAACGATTCATCCCCTATTCATATTCATTTTTTTAACTATCAATATAATACTATACTCTATTTTGGCGCTGTTTGGTGCGTTTATGAAAAGAATCACAGCAGAGAATCGGGATTCTGCTGTGATATCAGCGTATGATTTGTTCGTTGTGCATAACCTGTGGACAACTATTCTAAACCCGTCGAATTCGACGGGTTTAGAAATGAGTATAATGCATGACAATTTCTCTACTGGTTGGTTTTATCTCATGGGAAACTAAAGGTCTACGATGTAACTCTCAACCTCACCTATCCTTTAACAAACGCGACATCCTTCGCTAAAAAGAAGGGTGTATAGTAAGCAACGCCGCTGGATAATGGTAAGACTTCATCAGGTAAATCAATATTGAGTACCGCACGAATATACGCTTGGCGCTTGATGATTTGTTGCCAAAAATTTGGATAAGATTCGGCTAATGCATGCCGCAGGTTTTCGTCAGCCAAAGTAATGCCATTTTCACAACTTGTTCCCGCATAACCTGCAACTGAGGGGATGATATCGATTTGCAGCAGCATACCAGATGTTAAGGGAATCGTTGCATCTTTCTTCACCGGTGAAGACATCCACTCTTCATCAGAGGTTAAATGACCCGGATTTAAATGCCAGTGATAGTCGGCTTGCGGCAGAACTTCTTCAATCAATGCATATAACGCTTTGCCTTGCATGCCGATCTTGATATTTTCCAGCCAGGTCACTACCGCTTTGTAGTACGGTGCGGCTACTTTCTCTATATATGCTTTTTGTTCTTCAGGCAGATCCTGAGCTGATGCAGCGGCGTATCCACTGCGACTGGCCAATCCGCCTTTAAAGCCTGTGGTGATCGACATTTTGTCGCCTAATTTTATTTTCTTGTCTGTAGGTGAGATCACAGCATGTTCAAAGCGTTCACCCGTCGCGGCAATTGGAAAGACATTCGTGCGTTGGCCATATTTCACCAAATGACTGCCAATCTCCATTTCCGTTTTTCCTACCGCTACTTCGTCGATTGCCCGTAATACACAATCTGAAGCCAAAGATGAGCCAAACGCATAATGTGCGATTTCATTGGCATTGTTTTGGGACCGAACGCCGTAGTTGCTATGAATGAATAGATCAGTCTGATTGCTGACATTCTCTGAGCCAACGAGGGCTTCCACTCCGTTGACGATAAATGCAGGCAGATCATACAGTTTTCGATTGTCTCCAGCAGTCGTGAACATTTTCCAACCAACTAGACCGACATGTTGGCCCTTCTTTCTGTGACTTTATGCTAGTGTCTTCTTCTATGACTAGGATAACATGTTCATTCTCATGATTGAAATCCTTGAATAAACTGCTTCGTTCGCGCTTCTTTTGAATGGTTAAACAATTCGTCTGGGGTGCCTCGCTCTAAAATCGTCCCTTGATCCAAAAATATGACCTGATCTGATACTTCTTTAGCGAATTTCATTTCATGAGTCACGAGAATCATCGTCGTATTTTGATGGGCAATCTTTTTGATGAGCGCTAAAATACCTGAGACAAGTTCTGGATCCAAAGCCGACGTAGGTTCATCAAATAAAATGACTTCTGGTTCAATGGCTAATGCCCGTGCGATGCCTACACGTTGCTGTTGCCCACCTGATAATTTATTCGGATAAAAGTCCATTCGGTCTGCCATACCCACCAAATGTAATTGCCCCTCTGCACGTTCGATGGCTTCTTTTTTAGACAGATTTTTCACTTGAATCAGCGCTTCCATGACGTTTTCTTTAACTGTCTTTTTAGAGAATAGGGCATAGTTTTGAAAGACCATGGCTGTTTGTCTTCGGACAGCCAAGATATCTCTTTTTGTGGCCTTGGCTACATCGTAGACAACCTCGCCGATTTGAATAGTGCCTGCGTCTGCAGGTTCTAAGAAATTAATCGAACGCAATAAGGTCGATTTACCGGAACCGCTTGACCCAATGATCGTAAGTACGTCACCAGTACCGACAGTCAAATTGATATTTTTTAATACATGATTATCTTTAAAAGACTTGTTCCAATTATTTAATGTAAGCATATCTTTTCTCCTTTACTGATCCACTTTCAACTTGCGTTCGACTACCTTTGACAACTGCTCAATAAAAATACACATCGCCCAATACACAAGGGCAACGGCAATGTAGGCTTCAAAAAAGCGCAAGTTCGCACCGGCAATGATTCGTGTTTGACCCATGATATCTACAATTGTCACAGTGAAAGCTAATGAGGTTGCTTTAAGCAGACTTATCAAACTATTGGCTAGATTCGGCAAAGCTACTATTAACGCTGAGGGCAAAATGATCCGGCGCATGGTTTGCGCATTCGTCATACCAATCGATTTGGCCGCTTCAATCTCACTTTGATCAACAGATGATAAGGCCGCACGGAATGTTTCCGAAGTATAGGCAGCTTCATTCAGTCCAAACGCAATAAATACATACACTAACGCAGGGATCGCATTGACATCCGCACTAAAATGCAGCTTTTCTCCAAGCCATTCTACGAGAATAGGGAAGCCATAAAAGGACAAGAACAGTTGTACCAATTGTGGTGTCCCCCGCATAAATGAAACAAAAACATTACTCAACTGAGTCAATAAAGAAATCTGTTTTATCTTAATCATGGCAATCAAAAAACCCAGCAAGAACCCAATCGCCACTGATACGACCGTCATCAGTAAAGTGATGGGTAGTTTTGGCAACAATTGCTTCATGATTGTTGGAATCATCGACGGAACAAATAATTTCCCCTTCGTGCTTGCTTCGGTCTCGACAGCAGTATTTTCTGTAGCTGTCACGATTTCTTTGTTCAACGCATCATTTTTTTCAATAATCTCGTTTGTTAGTTTTGTATCGTCTTGACCTAAATACCGCTCACTGATTTCAGCCAATGTGCCATCCGCACGCATTTCTGCTAAAAGTCCATCCATTTCATTCCGTAATGCCACTTCATCTTTACGGTAAATAAAGTACGAACCGGGTTGTCTGATATCTGCTTCGTTTTCAATGGGATGCGTTTTTAGTGTAATGCCAAAGGTCGATTCCACATCATGGACATAGGTCGTCGCGTAGATTGTTGCGTCAAATTTCCCTCTCTCTACATCGCGAATGATTTGCGATGGATCCGAATCCACATATTGGATGCGTACAGCTTGGTCTGGATTGTCCTCATTCCACGACTCTAAAAATTGTGATTGTGGTGAAGCAGGGACAACCGCCACTGATTTTCCTTTCAGATCACCAATCGACAATCCATCTGACTGGTCTGTAGCGGTTATCAACACATTATGAGTGACGATATATGGATACAGAGAAAACAAATATTTCTCTCGACGGTCACCACTTTCCCCAAGATTATTAACGACTAAATCAAATTTTTTCGCATCCAGTCCCGCAAACAATGAGGCAAACTCAGCTGTTTCAAATGTAAAGTTCAAAGTGTCTGAACGCTCGTCCATTTCTTTCAATACATCGATTTCAAATCCAGTCAATTGATTGTCTTCACTGAAAAAGTTCAATGGTTTGGTTTGACCAGAAGTTCCTACCACAACGGTTTGCGCTGCTGCTTGAAAAGGACTCCCTACTACGACCAGTAATCCCAAGATGACGGCTGCAACAACCAGTTGCCACCCTTTCTGTTCCTTGTCTCTTTTTTTCATTTTTCTCCATACCTCTTTCCTTATCTACACAAAAAACCGACATCAGATCATTCTAATGTCGGCAGAAAGTTGTATAAAAAATCAGTTTCGATTTCTCAGCCCTACATTAGATTCACCAATCTATGCAGGCACCAAAAATGAGCTCTTCATAGATACAAACAACTGTTGTTTGCATCTATATGACGCAAACATCATCTATAAAAAGCGTAATAATAAAATTGTCCAGTATTCATTACGTGTGTTTGCATCAAAAAAGCCTCCTTGTCTTTATTAAGAAATATTCTATCCATTTATTCAGGGTACGTCAACTGTTTTTACTTTTTTTATTGCCTCATTCGTTATTTTGTTGATCATTCAAGCCATGGTACCAAAGTACCGATTACCGGTGGACAGCTAGTGTAAACACCTCATCACCGATATATACCTTTTCGATTCGACTAAGATCATTATAGTATGTCATATAGGTCATATCATTGGTTCCCTGCTGATCCTGTGGATTTAAAATGGCCAATTCTTGTTTGTTCCCTTCACTATCTTCCGCAATCACTGAACTACCTGCTAACCGTGTTGTATACGGTGTTTGGATATGGACAGATAATGGAGAAACAGTAACAGATACTGCTTTGTCCGTACTTTCAAATACTTTCGTTGGCAATGGATCAGGATCACCCATGTCTATAGTCCAATCAGCAGAAATTTGTTCTGTAAACAACGTACCAGAAATAGTGAAAGCATCCACCTTATCCAATTCATCTATGTCAAAAACAAATTCTTTCCGGTACGTTTTATTCGCTCCCTGATAATAATCAAACAGATATGTCACAGTCGGCTGATATACCACTTCTGTGTCTGTATTCGCTGAAAGTAAAAGGTCATTGATGGATTTGTTCAGGCTTTGAATCTGGACATGGAATCTATCTTGAATCATCCCATAGCTGCTGATAGCGAAATAGTCGTCTGTTGACCGATGTTCTCCCTTAAGAATCAACAGCGGATCATTGGCTTCCTCAATGCCTGTACTGCTTAAAATAGCTGAACGAGATATCTGCTCAGATTGATTGGCAGCCCTCTCTTCATTGCTGCTTAACTTTATCTCCTCTTTGATTTTGACTGGATTTGTTTGCAGCAGCTTAATCGCTAATTCGGATAATTTATCGAAACTGGTGAGTAAAAAGAACTGCTTCCTATGCTCTTTTTCAGGCGTGATTTCTTTGATCACAGACACACCAGGTACATCAGCAGGATCAATCAACACTTTCTGCTCGGTCCCTTCAGTCGATATGACTGTGTAATACACACCATTATCTTGAAAATACTGCAGCAGCCGAATTTTAACCCCATTTTTTGTGACACTGATTTCCTCTTGCGGTGTCAACAAAGTGCTAAAGTTGTGCCCAAAATACGTGTTGATGATTTTGGAAAGATAAGGAACAGTCGTAAATCCAACTAAAGTAAGGATCAAAAAAGACGCAACCATCAATGCGACACCTTTTTTCAGCCTCTTCGGTTTTCGGGGAACTGCTTTAGACTGAACTGCGCGAAAAATTCGTTGTTCATCAATCGTATCAAGCAGGCCTTCTTCCTGCAAGAAGAGATCCACTTTTTGAGTATCCTGTTTCATCTCGTATCCATCCCCTCTCTGATCATGTCTTTCAAGCGTTTTTTATAGTAGAAAAGGATATTATTGATTTCTTTTAGTGGTATGCCGAGTGCATTTTGGATATCTTTTGGTTTTTGATTCAAAATCAATCGCCGCACCATGACCTCTCTGGCTTTGTCAGGCAAGGCAAGGAACATATCAAGATAGTGATCATCAAACCAATCAGGTATTTGTTGATGTTGATACAGACCAGCTAGTGAAGCGAACAATTTCATCTCTCGATTGTTCTTTACCACTTTGTTTTTTGCTAGACTAATGACTTTCCAAGACAAATAGGTTTTCAAGGAGGCTCTTTCAGGATTGTACTTTTCCGGATACCGCCACAGAAAAACAAAGGTATCTTGTACGACTTCTTCTATATCTTGCACACGTTGCGCATACTGTTTGGTAAGTACAATCGCCGCTGCCGCATACAAGTCATGCGAATAGGTATCAATGACTTCTCTTAACGCATCATTGTTTTGCTGCAGCAAGCGGTCTTTCAAATACGCATCTTTTTCATTCATCTCCAGCATTTTTCTCCTTTATATTTATATACAAGACAAAATATTAAAAATACTAAAATGATGTAAAAATTTATTTCGGCTCTATAATTTATGGGACTGATGAATCAGAAATGATTCTTCAGTCCCATAAATTATAGAGCCCCCTTTTTCAGGGAACGCATTTTTATCCATATTTTTCAACTTCTTGACCCCATCGATACAAGCTATTCGCGTGAACTTCTAGCTGTAGGCTAACTTTTTTAACAGAAAATTTTTCTTCCGTCACCAGTTTTACGGCGATTTTAAATGCTTTATCAAATGAACGTCTTGGCATAATCTAGATCTTCGCCTTCCCTTAATTCTTTGTCTAGTTTATTATACCAACTCCAGATTTATCCACTCCCTAAAAGTCTAACTTTTAGGGGCACTACATTAACTTGAATACAACAAGAGGTGCTTCTATATTTCACCTCAGTTTAGCGGGTCGCCTCCAAATTCACTGGATATTATTTAGTTGTGCCGCCTTCAGCAAATTTCACCGGCAAAACCGTACGTTTTTCAACCTCTTTGCCTTCAATCACATCTAAAAGCAGTTCTACAGCCTGGATGGCCATGTCCTGAATAGGTTGCACAATCGTTGAGACCAGATAATCTTCCTCCGCTCTAATGCGCTGCCCATCAAATCCAATCACTTGGACATCTTGAGGTACCCTTCGCCCCATTTTAGACAGCACCCGGCATACTTCTAAAGCCATTGAATCATTGATTGTAAAAATGCCATCGATCAATGGATGGGTAGTCAAAAATGCTGTGATCTGTTCCTCAATACATGCAATTGGTTCGAGCATATTTAACACATCATACCTGATTCCATAACGTTCACAAGACAATTCAAAAAATTTACGGCGATTTTTTGTTTCATTCGGTGTATCTTGATATCCACCAATATACGCTAAGTGATGACATTGCCTATCTAGCAACTCTTTAACAGCCAATTCTCCTCCAGCTGCATTGTCAGATGTCACATAGATTACATCTTCAGTAAAATAACGATCAATACTTACAAAAGGAAGATTGCTGGAAATATATTCATCAATATCAGAATAGGTGATACCAATGATGCCATCCACTTTATTTTGCATGACCATTTGGATATATTCTCGCTCTTTCTCTGAATTTCCATTAGAATTACAAAGATAGAGTTTATAATGATTTCTTTCTAAATGACTTTCAACATGCAAAGCAAATTCTGAAAAAAAAGGGTGCCATACACTAGGCAAAATTAAGGCGATCGTATTGGTTTTATTTGTCTTTAATCCTCTTGCGTAAATGTCTGGTTGATAGTTTAAAGACTTGATAGCAGTTTCCACTTTTTCTCGTGTGGATTGCTTCACAGATCCATTATTTAGCACTCTTGATACAGTTCCTACACCAACACCCGCTAGCTTAGCAACTTCTTTCATCGTAGCTTTCACAAAATCCCCTCGCAATCTCTACGATTTATTATAATGGAGCAAGACACAAAAGACTAGTGCGGGATAAGTGGTCTCTCTGTCTGCTTAGCTAGCGCAAGGCATCCCAAAACGCCTTGCTGGTCATTTAACGCTGCCAATCTCAAGTAAGAATCTTGATCTCCTATTTTCTTATACGCATGATTTAGTTCATCAAATGCACTTTTGATTCTTGGTAATAAATGTGTTTGCTTAAAAACACCACCCCCAAACAAAATAACTTCAGGGTCTAATGTCAAACTCGCATTATACACAGATTGTGCCAAATAATTTGCCACATATGTCCAATGTTCATCCTCTTTTGAGATAAGCTTTCCTAATTTTCCAGTACGTTTTTCTAATGCAGGACCACTGACCATGCCTTCTAAACAATCACCATGAAAAGGACAAATACCTTCAAAATCATCGCCATCCATTCTGCGTATGATGACATGTCCCATTTCAGGATGTGCAGCACCTTGAACGAATGTACCTTGATTGATTGCACCGGCACCGACACCTGTGCCCACAGTATAATACAAGCAGCTACGCACATGTTTCGCAGCCCCATATAAGTATTCACCTAAACACGAAGCATTGACATCTGTCGTTAATGTAACTTGATTGCAAATATGTTGTTTCAAGTAGCTAAGCAAATCAAAAAATTGCCAATCAACTTTTGGTGTATTGGTGATCCAACCATAAGTAGAAGATTTCGGATCCAGATCTAATGGTCCAAAACTCCCAACACCTAATCCTTTCAAGCTATATTGCTTGAAAAATGTCTGCACAGCGCTGAGCGTTTTTTCTGGAGTCTCTGTAGGAAGCGAAACTTGCGCAATTATTTGGTTTTCTTGATCCGCTACTGCCAATACAAACTTTGTGCCTCCTGCTTCGATTGCGCCATAGTACGTCATACTATCACCTGACCTATATCCAACTGTTGAATTATTGCATTTCCAGTTGCTGAGAAAATTAAATCTTTATTCTTTTCTTCTTCATAGAAAGTAGTTGTTATGGTTTCTTGCCCGCTAATAAAGACTTCGATCGACGATGTATCACGAAAAATCTCTAACGTTAGACAATCTTCTATTAAAGGAGTCTGGATCGTTCTTTGTGTCAGTATTGGCTGTTCATCTCCTGAGATCACATGGCCAACGTTCTCTCGTGACAACGTCAACGCTTCTTTGTCATAAGAATAGCTCAATTGCAATCCAGCCAAGGTGAACGTAAATTCTCTTGCTTCGTTTAGCTGAATAACTAGGCGCAAATATGTGTTGTCTTCTATTACGCGTCGATACACAATCGGATGTTCATTGACTATTATTTGTTCTTCATTTAATTGAAGATTTAACGCATCATGGATTTGGGGAAAGGGTTCTTGCACCAAGCGCCCATTTCTTACATGTAAGGTCCGCGGCAATGTCATTGATCCAGCCCAACGATGGCCTAATACATGGGTTGGCAGTGTTCTGGCCCACATTTGCATCCACGCTATCATGATTCGTTGATTGTCGGCTCCGAGCGTCGTTTGTGGCGCGTAAAAATCTAACCCAAAATCGATTTCATGGTACGTTTCTACCTCTAGTTTACCAGTCTGCCAATCCATTTTTCCGATACATGCCATCGTAGAACTGATATTATGGTATTCATAACCATTCTTTTCGATCTGGATTGGTGACAAAATCAATACATCTTTACCATCTAAATGAAATAAATCCGGACACTCCCACATGATTCCTTGAGATGCATCGCCCTCCAGAAGAATGGAGTAAAACTGCCAGTTGATACAATCTTCTGATGAAAAGAGAAGAATACGCCCTCGATCATGTTCAGTCTTAGTGGCTACAACAGCAAAATATGTTTCGCCATGTACAAAGACTTTTGGATCACGAAAATCATGAATGCTCCCTTCCTTGCCAAGAATCGATTCTCCAATTACCGGATTATTCTCTAACTTTTCAAAGTGGATACCATCTTTAGACATAGCAATACATTGTGTTTGGTACGTTTTGCCCTCTTCTATCCTATGTCCTGTATACATAAGGTAGAGCAAACCATCTTTTTCGAGCGCACTTCCTGAAAAACAACCATCTTTGTCATACCACTGATCAGGCGCCAGTGCGACTGGTAAATGTTCCCAATGTATCATATCCGTTGATTTGGCATGTCCCCAGTGCATCGGTCCCCACTGACTATCATAAGGATAATACTGATAAAATAAATGGTATGCGCCTTGAAAAAAAATGAACCCATTCGGATCATTTATCCAACCAATCGGCGCCATCAGATGATACTGATGGCGGTATTGCTGGTTCACTTGATGTTTGGATTGCGCAATGAAGTGATTTGCCTGTTCTATCGTGTCTTTCCGTTTCTCTGTCAAATTCATTCAGTCCCTTTAATAAAATTATCATAACCGGTTTGCTTGATTTCAAGCCATTCTTCTATTCCCACTCTACTCAACTCAGCCAAGTAATCTGACCACTCATCATCAATATTGCCATTCGTAATCCATTCTGCACGCTTGCGGTAAATATAATCCCACATATCTGTTTCTATTTTTGCCAGTCGATCTGTTTGATCCTTTTCCATAAAAACTTTTGGATAGATATTTTCATTATTGATATAAGGCAAATAAGTAGCATGCATCAAATCTAAGCGCCACTGTGCATCGTCGGGCATTGTCGTAACCGTGCCATAATAGGTGTTCAACACAGCCAAAGGTCCGGCTGCTTCAGTTTTTTGTCTCAATTCCCCTGGCGCGACTCCATCCAAAGGCAGATGGTGTAACATCCCATCTTTCAGCTCAAAAATATTTGCTTGTTCTGTATCTCCATATGTTCCCCAGTTGTTTTGTACAGACTGTAATGGCTCATACATTTTGTCGACCCATTTAGCTGTCAGTTCTAAGTTCTTATTCGCACTAGTGATCACGAACCGATCCCTTGAAAAGCCGACACCATTTGTTCTCGTCACATGTTTTCGCCCATCCGGCCCTGCTAATACCGGCAGTACATCATATTGGTCATTGTCTCCAGTCACATTGGTCTTATCCCAAGTAAAATACACACCATATTTTTGTTCTTTTCCTTTTGCGACGTACGTATTCCAATCCTGCTCAAAAGCCTCATTGTCGATCAAGCCTTTTTGATACATTTCATTAAAGTAAGCGATTGCCTCTTTGTATCCGTCTTTATCCGCAGTAAACTGCACATTGCCATCATTGTCGACGATCAAATGATCATCATTGTCCCCTTCGCCAAAGGCAGCAAAAAGCATTTTCAAGTCTTCATTTCCACCATCATTGATAAATGAAAAGGGAATCTCATCTGCTTCTCCGTTTCCATTAGGATCTTCTGTCTTGAACGCCTCTAATACGGTCATCAATTCCTCCGTTGTCGTCGGCATATCTAGTCCTAAATTGTCCAACCATTCTACATTGATCCATGCCATGTCATTGACCGTATGGATCGATTCCTTTCCCTCACCCAATTCTTCAATCCATGGAAAAGAATAGATATGACCATCTGGTGCTGTAGATAATTGACGATATTCAGGGTACTCGTCAAATATTTTTTTCAAATTCGGCATATACTGGTCAATCAAATCTTCAACCGGCACAATCACACCACTTTCTGCCCAATTAAGTAAGTCATAGTCCCCGGCGCCAGCATTAAATATTGCATCTGGTAAATCTCCACTTGCAATATCTAGATTTCTTTTTTCCGCAAAATCAGCTTTATAGTTGGTCCAATCTATATGAACATTGGTGTCCTCTTCAATTCTTTGAAAAATCAATTTTTCATTGGGATCATTTGGTGCGAGTGCTGCACTTTGCGACATCATTTTTAATGTCACATTTTCAGCAAGCGGAAAACTGATATCTGCTAGCTCATAATCTGGGCTTGACTTTGCGCTGTCCTTTGAATCGCCTCCACAACCAGCCAAAAGCAATGAACCTGTTACTAATGTGGTGATCATTCTTGCATTCCTTTTCATTTGTTTCTCTCCTTTAAAAAAATTTTTATTTTGATGACTTCTTGATATAAACCATACATCCATATCTTATCCTTTGACCGAACCAACCAATACGCCTTTATCAAAATACTTTTGAAAGAATGGATACATGACGATCAATGGCAAACTCGAGATAACTATGGTGGCATATTTGATCAATTCAGCGATTTGTTTCATTTCAGCCATGGCTGTATTTGAGCCTACCATATCTTGAGAAGGCTGGTTTTGAATCAGTATGTTCCTTAAAACTAACTGTAAAGGTTCTAAATTGGGATTCTTTATATAAATCATGGCATCAAAATAGGCATTCCATTGCCCCACAAACGCATATAGAAATAACACGAACATTATTGGTTTTGCTAAAGGCAGCATAATTTTAAACAAAATTTGCAAGTCATTGGCGCCATCGATCGTGGCAGCCTCAGATAGTTCTTTCGGCAAACTCATGAAGTATGTCCGCGCCAATATGATATTCCAAACATTGATTGCCCCAGGAACGATCAAGGACCAAACGGTATCTAACATTCCTAAATTTTTGATCAATAAATAGGTTGGAATCAATCCCCCACCAACAAACATGGTAATGATGAAGAAAATCATGATGACCCTACGACCCACTAAATCTGGTTTCGACAGCGGATATGCCGTAATCATTGTAATGAATACTGTCAGGAAGCTGAAACTAAACGAATAGAACAATGAATTGAGGAATCCTCTTAAAATAGCATCATCAGCAAACACACGACTATACCCTTGCGTCGTCCAATCTTTAGGATTAAAACTGATCCCCTGATTGATTAAAGTAGCCGGATCCATGAATGAGGCTACCACCACGTATACCAGTGGCACTAGTGTGATTATCACCAAAAACCCAACAATAATACGATTGACCCAGAGCAACTGCCTGTCTATCTTCGTATACATAGTAAGATTCATTTTATTTCCCCCTATAAGCCTTCGCCGTCATTTATTTTTTTAGTAATTCCATTGACAAGCAATAAAAGTACTACGTTGATGATCATATTAAATAACCCCACGGCTGCTGAATACGCATAATCACCAGATTGCAATCCTATTTTGTATACGTATGTCGAAATAATCTCTGAAGTTGGAATATTCATTGACGTTTGCATCAAGTAAGCTTTCTCGTAACCAACATTCATGATATTTCCTGCTGATAAAATAAAATTGATAACCATAACAGGTCTGAGCGCGGGCAAATCAATAAACCAAATTTTTTGCAGGATATTTGCGCCATCGATATTTGCAGCTTCATATAAATCTGAACTAATGCCAGCTAAAGTCGCTGTATATAGTATTGAAGCCCAACCCATCCCTTGCCAAATACCAGAAAGAATGTAAATTGTTCGAAAATAATCAGGGTTTGACATAAACATAATGGACTGTCCTGTGAATTTTTCGACGAGCCCGTTAATTGGACCATTTGCAGATAAGAACAAAAAGAGCATACCTACTATAATGACGACAGAAATGAAATTAGGCGCATAAAGTATCAATTGGATTTTTTGTTTGATTTTTTTATTAAGAATTTGATTTAGTGACAATGCCAACAGTATGGGAGGAAAAAAGCCCAATATCAGTCCATAAACACTAATTTTCAAAGTATTGGTTAACAAGACTGAAAAGTTAGGTGAAGAGATAAATGTTCGAAAATGCGCTAAGCCAACCCAGGGACTTTCCCAAATGCCCAGCATTGGGTTGTAATCTTTGAACGCAATGATGGCGCCATACATTGGGAAATAACGAAAAACAATTGTAAGTAAAATGCCTGGAACCATGAGTAAATAAAGCCACTTGTCTTTTGCTACTTTTTTTCTGAACTTTTGCCATTTTTCTTTTTTTCTATCAGGATTAGGTATGGCTCGTTTTCGTCCCGAAAACTGTTCCTTTATCACTTTTTCCATATAGATCCCCCTTTTTAGAAACGTTTCCATTTTTGACTTTTTAAAAAAGAAAACCTCCCAACGCAAAAGTGGAAACGTTTCCCTTTTTCTGCTTTTAGATTAGCACGCCTTCTTTTTCATGTCAATATCAAAATGTATATTGATAGTACAAAAATTTATAATTGTACAAAATCTATCGCTACGTCTGCCTTTCTTTTTGATTTTCTAGTCATTTCCCATCAAAGTATTTTTCTTGAGTATTCCCACTGATACGCTCATCAATTCTAACTAAAGGTCATCAAAAAACGAATCTTATCTGTCTCACATCAAACCCTGCTTTTTAAACCAGCGACTTTTTGCTATACTGAGTAAGCATATTTGAAATTATTTATTGTTTATGGAGGAATCATGCAAAAATATATTGGAAACAAAGCCTTTTACCGTACGGTCTTAACGATCGCGATTCCAGTGATGATCCAGAATGCGATCACCAACTTTGTGGGCTTATTAGATAATTTAATGGTGGGACAAATCGGGACCGCACAAATGTCGGGTGTAGCCATTGTCAACCAACTGATCTTTGTATTTAACTTGAGCATCTTTGGGATCGTTTCTGCGGGCAGTATTTTCGGGACCCAGTTCTATGGGAAGCAAGATTATCATGGGATGCGGGATGCCTTTCGCTTCAAATTGGTGGGCAATTTGTTGATTTGTCTATTTGCGATGGGGTTGTTGTTCTTTGGGCAAGATTTCTTGATTCGTCTCTATTTGCATGGCAGTGGCGATAGTGCTGAGTTGGCTCTTGCTTTGACCTCTGCCAAAGAGTTCTTAATCATCCTATTGTTCAGCCTGCCATTTTTTGCCATTTCTCAAGCGTATGCTAGTTCGCTTAGAGAAATGGGCAAAACGATGGTGCCGATGTTTGCCAGCAGCATCGCCGTAGTCATCAATACGGCCTTGAATTTCTTGCTGATTTTCGGCCTATTCTTCTTCCCTGCATTGGGCGTTCGGGGCGCTGCGATTTCAACAATGATTGCCCGTATCGTTGAATGTGCCATCACAGTCTATTGGGTGCATCGCCATGTCGAGGACAATCCGTTTGCCGTTCGGGTCTACCATCAATTCAGCGTACCGCTGCAGTTGGTGAAACAGATTTTGCGTAAAGGTTCGCCTTTGATGGCCAATGAAATCCTTTGGGCAATTGGCCAAACGATGATCGTTCAAGCGTATTCCGTTCGTGGGTTATCGGTGATTGCTTCCTTGAACATTTCTTCTACTGTTTCCAACCTGTTCAACATTGTCTATATGGCACTGGGTGGTGCAGTTGCTATAATGGTCGGTCAACTTTTAGGCGCTGATAAATTCGATGAAGCCAAGGACAGTGCACGAAAACTGCTTTTCTTTTCTGTCGTTAGTTGTCTCGGACTGGGAATTTTGATGCTGGTGGTGGCACCGTTCTTTCCAGAAATCTACCAAACCGAACCGGCAGTCAAAAGCCTAGCCAGCCAATTTATCAAAGTAGCTGCATTGTGTATGCCGATGTACGCCTTTAACCATGCCAGCTATTTCATTTTACGTTCTGGTGGCCAAACCTTTATTACCTTTTTGTTCGACAGTGTCTTCACTTGGGTGATCGTTCTGCCGTTGGCCTTTGTACTAAGTACGCATACGACGCTCTCGATTGTCTTGGTTTACTTGTGCTGCCAATTGGTAGAACTGTTGAAGAGTGGGATCGGGTACCGCTTGATCCGCTCTGATCTTTGGGTGAAAAATATCGTGCATTGAGGAAAATATATGTAATGAAAAAATCGAATCATCAAGATGCATGCGCAAACTTGATGATTCGATTTTTTTGTTTTTTCTATGGGTGGTTTTGTGTGTCACCAACTCCTAATTATGTCCTAGTTCGAGTTGTATGCCAAATTTTCCACCTCTAAAAATACTCTTTGTTCATTCATATCATCGCCGGGCATATAAAGAAGTTTTTGTTCTTTATCATAATCCTCTATTATTCGTTGTGTTAGCTTGCCAACATATGTATCATTTCCTCTTAGTTCAGATAGACGTAACGAATCATTGATTTGTTTTAAATGGTCTGGATGTTTCAATAGATATTTCTTCCCTAGCTCACGATATTTTGCTTGGACTGTCGGGCGATATTCGTCTATTACAAAATGATCTATTTTCTTATAAAAACTGTCCTCATAATGCTCTTGTAACTGATTCGTTAATTCTTTAAGAATTTCAGTGTCACTATTCAGTTTCATACGTACAGCGATTTCTGATAATTCAGCTTGAAGACTTAACTGATCTGCTTCAAAAACCATTTTAGCTGTAAAGTTGATATCACTAATTTTTTCTTCTAACAAAGCAATCCTACTTTTTTCAAAAAGATTGTTTGCTTTAAAGCCTTTTAAATCTTCTTGTTGTCGAGACAGTCTGACGCTATATTCTGAAAAAACATTTCGCGTATCTCTTAGCAAAATTCTAATTTCATTAATATCGTGCCCGTCAACATTTTCTTTGCTTGCAATTCCAGACAGTCTTTCTTTTACAGTGAGAAGCATACCTATTTTTTCATCGTGATGAATACTCAGTAATTCATTTAGTTTTCCCGAAATATCCTCCAGTTGCGTGTTGATCTCATGTAAATAATACTGACTAGAAACCAGTGCCAAAGCTTGCATACCTGCGCTTATTGCCACTATAGGATTTCCTTTCACGATATCTGTAACTTTTGTGAATCCTTCATGACCAATTAAATCATTATGCGCATCACGTACCATGGTGGAAAAGCTACCATCTTTAAATTTTGATAATTTATCAATATTAACAGATGTGGTAAACAATCCATTGGGTGCAACTTTAGCAATCTTTTCTGCTGTCATAACTTGCTGTAAAACAGGCAGCGCACCATTAACCACTACACCACTTACCTGATTAACTTGAGAAAATGAAACTTCTCTATATTCTCTTTCTTTTATATCTGTGCCATCTGAGCGCTTAAAAACCAATTCGTTCCTAAACTATTTTTCAAAAAAAATTCGGTACTATTCGTTAGATCTTTATGCTGATTCTTCTCTTTTTCTACAACAACAGTCGGTGCTTTTATTGCCTTCTCCTCTTCTACTTGTTTCTTCTTTTTCTTAAAAACCAATCTTAAACTTATTATCAAAACCATTGATAGAATTAAAACTATACTCAATATCTCCATCCCTACATCGCCTCATACCTACAAAATTTTTAATTCAATTAATATATACCTATAATTATTTAGTATATCACGACATCATACTTCTACTCAGTAATTCATAAATATAATGCTAGGATTGTTTAGTTATCTATCTATGTATAAAAGACACAACCCAACGATTGTGTCCAAATAGCACTATATTTACTTCACCGACCCCAACATCCCTGCCACAAAATATTTTTGCAAAGAAAAGAACACGATCATGGTCGGTAATGTAGCAACCATGATCGCCAGCATCAACAAGCCATAATCTGGATTATTGGCTGCGCCGATGGCCGAGATGAGCAAAGGGAATGTTTGCTTTTCTTGGGTTTGGAGGGTGATCAACGGCCATAGATAACTATTCCAACTGTTAATGAAGGTGATAATGGCGGCAGCCGCATATGTTGTTTTCATTGTGGGCATATAAATACGAATAAATATCCCAATCTCAGACAGCCCATCTATCCGTCCGGCTTCGATCAAAGACCTAGAGAACATCTTGGTATTTTGCCTGAAAAAAAAAATCAAAAATGCTGTCGACAACGTGGGCAAAATAACTGAAGCCACTGTATCCAATCCGACAAAGGGAATCGTCGTTGAAAAGCTGCCAAACATACGGAACAATGGGATCATTGTTGCTGCAAAGGGCAACATCATGGATAGCAGCAACACATGAAAAATCACATTTTTCGCTCGGGTTTGGTAGATCTCAAAACCATACCCAGCTAACGATGCAATCGTTATAGAAAATAGCGTTTGTAAAACAGAAATCCTGGCACTATTCATGAATACTCGTCCAATATCATACGTTGCGCGCAAATTGCGCCAGTTTTCCAGCAAATGGGTACTGGGTGTGAGTTTCCCTTGCATGATCTCTACTGTCGGATTGGTCATACTGACAAGCATAAAATAAAAAGGAAAAGCAAAAAGAATCGTGAAGAACCCTAAGAACAGATAACTGCCAACTTTTTTCATGTATCATCTCCTCCTACCTTGAACTGAATGAATGAAAAGAAGATGACCATAACCACAATGGCATAAGACACTGCAGAAGCATAGCCAAAGTCTGGTGTATAGCGAAAAGACAGGTTATAGATGTATTGCGAAATCGTGAATGTCGCATTCCCTGGTCCGCCTTGAGTTAAATTCATCGGTTCATCAAATAGTTGCAATGTCCCAATCGTTGAAGTAACTGCTGAAAACAAGATAACTGGCTTCAGCATTGGTATCGTAATGTTGAAAAATTGTTTGAGCGGCGAAGCTCCGTCAATTCTGGCCGCTTCGTAAATCGACGGATCAACATTCTGCAAAGCGGATAGAAAGAAAATCATATTATACCCCGTCCAACGCCAAGTAATCGCCAAGACAATAATCACCTTCGCCCAAAAAGGGCTTGAGAAAAAAGCAATCGGCTCGGATACAAGCGATAGCCTTAGTAAAATCCCATTGATGACCCCATTATTTGAAAAAAGGGACTTAAATACCATTGAATAAGCCACCAATGAAGTGACAGCTGGCAAAAAAATAATTGTCCGAAAAACGCCTTTGAGTTTGAGGGCTCGATTATTCAATAGTACGGAAAAAAACATCGCCAGTATAACCATGATCGGCACTTGAAAACAGAGAAAGGTCAGCGTGTTTTTTGTGGCTGCTAAAAATGTTTGGTCAGAAAATAGTCGCCGATAGTTGGCTAACCCACTAAAACTCAGCCCAATACCTGTGCCTGATTGCAATGACATCATGAAAGCCTGAACCATCGGATAGAATGAGAAAAAGAAAATCAAGAGCGTCGGGATGGCAATAAAACACCAACCCGTCAGCGCCCCTTTCTTCAACAATAATCGATTACGCATAAGTACATTCTCCTCAGCAAGTGTTAGTTTAATTGATTTTCAGCAATTGCTTGCGCATTCTTTAAACCCTCTGCCAAATCAGCACCATTGACATAGTCTAGAAAAACAGGATTCATAATATCTTCTAGTGCATATGTGTTTTTGCCGAAATTAACAGATGGAATTTCTGTCGCCCAAGTCACAAAATCTTGATAGATCGGTTGGTTGTCAAAAAATGGATCCGTTGCTTTGTAGGCTTCTCCTTCTGATGCCGGAATATATGAGCCGATCGCACCTACTGTTTGAACAAGTTCTTCATAAAAAGCGATGTTCTTGCCGAATACTTCTGAAATATAGTGTAGCGCCTCTTCTTTCCCGTCAATATCTATTACATAGATAGATGAACCGCCTAAGTTCGTTGCATGAACTGATGTGTCGATATTCTCTTGTTTGGGTACTGGCACCACTACCCAGTCACCACTATGACTGTCTTCTGATTTAACAGAGGGCGTGATCCAATTCCCTTGTAAAACACCCGCAACATCACCGCTGTTAAAACCAGCCAACAATTGATCCCATCCGTTATGTGTCGTGATCACTCCTGAATCAAGCATCATTTTCAAATCTTCAAATCCTTGCTTCAAAGACGGATTGCCATCAATAAATGGTGTTTCGCCATCCTCCGTTGTATACCAATACCCGCTAGAATGCATCATCATTCTCAAATGTGCCAAATCATTCATATCGATTGAAAATAATGGCTTTCCTGTTGCCTCTTTTACTTGTATACCTAATGTATTGAAGGTTTGCCAGCTGATGTCATGAAAATCGGTTATCGCCAATCCAGATTCTTCAATGATCGACTTTCTCAAATAGACACCGGCTACCCCTGAATCAAAAGGCATCCCATACTGCTCTCCATCCACAGAAGAAACTTCAATTTTATAATCCATGAAGTCCTCAACATTGATATAATCCGTTAATGGAACAAAGTATTCAGGAAATACTTCTAAAAAATTCCGAATACGAAAATCTTCGATCAATACAATATTCGGCAGCCCTTGTGTCCCACCAGAACTAAAAATCGTATTCATTTTTTGCACGCTATCCTGTTGTGATATTTCTGTGACATTGATGCTAAAACCGGGATGATCTTCCTGATAATATGACTCAGCCAAATCAAAAGCGGCAATATTAAACTTAGGATCCCACGCCCAAATGGTGATTTCCTGCCCCTCACTCGTTTCCTTCGCATCGCTGCCAGACGTACTACTTTCACTGCCACATCCAGCCAATACCCCTAATACAAAAATGACCAAAAACAAAGATACTTTTTTCATTGTCTATTTTCCTCCTGACTTAAGTTAGATAATGCATCGTAAACTCAAAATGAAATGTCTGATTCAATAAAAGATACTTCGGTAGAATCCCTGGACCACAGCTGGCGGTGCCTAGACCTTGAACAGCTGCATCAATATTTACTTCAATGCCGTCTGCTTCGACTAACTGATTGCGATGCGTCGCTTGTGCTGCATTGTCTTGCGTATAGTGATGGACACTAAAGTTTAATGCCTCACTTGCAACCCGTAATCCCTTTCCTGAATCCTTTGATAATAGAAACGTCTTTGTCTGCATGCGATTGCCATTCTCTTGTGGTCGAACATAAGGTGTATGTATCTCAGCGACCGTTTTTTTCCACCAATCGAGGTAGCCGCTTTGACAACTATCCGGATACGTTTCATGTGGACCAAAACCATACCATTCCACATGCTGGTGCTCTTTCTCAATCATCAATTGCATACCGATTCTGGGCAGTGTTTGCGGGCCCTTACCAAAAGGTTCCCCTCTTACTTCAACCTGGATTTCTCCTGTTATAGAGAGCCTATAGGTAAAGAACAACTGAATACCCCAATCAAGGGAGATCGGCATGGTCTTTATCTTCACATCGATTTTTACTTCTTCAGGAGATTGTTTGTATTGAAAATCAAGCAGACGTTCCTTGAGATAGCGAATGCGATATTTTTCCCATTCATCACTGATGATTGCCGCACCAAACTCTTCACTGCCTAGCAGATCATTATCAGTCATAGCCCGCCAAAAGTTCATTTGCAATGGTTTGATGAAGAGTGGCTCACCATCGACGATCCATTGGCGAAATACGCCCGTCTGCTTCTGAAAAACATAGACTTGATCCGCCAAAGTAATGGTCAGTTCATCTGTCGTTTCGGAACAAACAAATGTAGTGTCCTTCCTTGGACCAATCTTCTCAGGCTTTGGTTCATCCATGATTTCCTGCCCCCATGCAGATGCATTTTCCAAAGTGAACACCGCTATCTGTTCTTCGAAGAAAAAGATGGTGATATTGGCATGCCTGATAGCTGCCAAACATGCTAACGCATCATCTGGTAAAGGCAAGCACTTCTCTTCTTGTGGCTGGAGATCCACTCGAGGCAACTCTTTTAGATAAACCACTTGATCATCGTGCTTGATCTGCAGCACCGGTCGTAACGTAGCCAAATTTCGAAAGTCAAAGCGATTGATCACATGGTAATTTTTTTCTTGAAGATTGATGCTGATCTGCGCTGGCTCAATCACTTTCTTGTATTCAAACAAACCTGGCGAAGGGGATCGATCTGGAAATAGTAAACCGTCGATCACAAAGTTGCCATCGTGGATCTCTTCAGAAAAATCACCGCCATAGCTGTAATACGTCTCACCTGAAGACCGATCTTTGCGCAACAAACCGTGGTCGATCCATTCCCAGATAAACCCGCCTTGCAATCTAGGATAACGATAAAAAAGATCCATATAGTCAATCAGACCACCTGGGCCATTCCCCATCGCATGCCCATACTCGCATAAGATATGCGGTTGATCTAAAGGAGTTTGTCCCTGCTTTATCATTTCCTCAACGGACGTATACATCGTTGAAATCACATCTGAGGCTTCACATTGGCTATATACCCCGAAAGTCTTCCAGTAACGGGCCTCCCCTTCATAATGAATCAATCGGCTCGGATCCAAATGCTTGATCAGGTACGCCATTTTCAAATGATTTTCTCCGTAGCCAGATTCATTGCCTAATGACCAGAAAATAATAGAGGGGTGGTTTCGGTTACTGGCAACCATTCTTTCTCCGCGGTCTAAATACGTTGGCAACCATATATCACTATTGCTTAGTTCATTGATTCTTTGGACAATATCCATACCATGGGTTTCGATATCTGCTTCATCAATGACGTACAAGCCATATTGATCACACAACTGATAGAACCTTGAATCAGCTGGGTAGTGCGAACAACGCACTGCATTGATATTAAACTGTTTCATCATCAAGACATCTTGCTTCATTGTGTCATATGTCAGACTTCGCCCTGTTTCACAGTGCCATTCATGGCGATTGACGCCTTTTAGGACAATTCGCTGGCCGTTGATTTTCAACATACCTGCTTCTATCGAAATATGCCTGAAGCCGACTTGCAAAGGAATGACTTCCAACAATGCCCCGTCGATATAATGCTTGATCAACAATTTATAAAGATATGGTTCTTCGGCATTCCACGGTGTCACATGTGGAATCTTCCCTGAAAGGCTGCAGGTTTTGGTATTCGTTTGTAGGTCTTGCGTTTGATTTAAAACGGTTACATTGTTGTGGTCAGTCAATTCAATTTCGATAATACTTTTTGCTGCTTGCTTTCGTATGTCGGGTTTAAAAAACATTGTTGCTTCAAAGACACCGTCTTGGTAGTCATTGGATAAGTCGGCCTGGATCGTGATATTTTGAATGGCTTGCGGATGTTGGCAAAAGAGGTAGACATCTCTGAAAATCCCGCCTAACCACCACATATCTTGGTCTTCTACATAGTTCATCGCGCTCCATTGCTTGACCTGTACACAGATTTCATTGTTGCCGCTTATTATATAGGGTGTCACATCAAATTCGGCGGCCAGTCGACTCCCTGTGCTGTATCCGACATAGTGTCCATTGACATAGACTTCAAAAACCGATTCTACACCGGAAAAATGCAGAATATACTCCGGACCTAGTTCATCGATCCAGCATACTTTTCGGTAAAAAGCGGTGGGATTGTCTTTGTAGACAAATGGCGGATCGACAGGGAACGGATATTGAACGTTGGTATAGATGGGTTGTCCATGTCCTTGGAACTGCCAATGAGAAGGTACTTCAATCTTATGTCCGTATGCGGTTACATTTTCTTCATTGCTCAGCTGGAAATCCCATGTACCGTTTAGTGATTGATAGCCATAAGCATCGGTGGGATTGTTTTGCAGTGCTGATTCGATGGTCTGATAGGCAAAGAAACTGGATCTGGGGGCTAGACGGTTTTCGTGTAAGATTGCTGGGTTGAAGATTTTTTCTTTTAGCATGGTGTCCTCCTAAAATAATGAAATTTTTGATCACGTCTTTCGCAAGAAAATTGTATATGTTACTCGGCAATTTTATATTGGTTTCTTCGTTACATTTCTATCGTTCAATATAAAAACGCCATTTTCCTTCATATAAATTGTTGAGTACTCTCTCAATGTTAATTTACGAGTAAAAAAGCATCTATGATTGCTATACAAGTAACACAAAATATAATATTTTCATCTACGATACTTATATAAGTATCAAGTGAAGAGGTGAATTTTATGTATAAAGAAAAAATGTTAGTCATTCATATTCAAGAGCTCGTGAAGAAACACAATATTTCTTTACGTGAGCTTTCCCGCCGATCCGACATAGATATTGCCCGTTTGAGTGAATTATCTAGCGGTAAACGGCAACGTATCAATATTGAATATATCGAACGGATAGCTGAGGCTTTGGATATAGATGATATTCGTGAAATTTTGACAATTGAAGATAAATAAGCAACGTGTATGCTTCTTAGTTGTATCAACTAAATTCACTGAAAAAGAGAGAGAATTATTTTAAGTGAAGATATTTTAGAAAAACGTGACATGAATCATTTTTTAATAAATAAGCACCAATGATACTTATATAAGTATCATTGGTGCTTATTATACATATTGTTGCTTTTATAAGCAACAATTTATTGGTTTTTTCTTTTTTGTGACTATAAATCACAACATTATATCCTTCTTCTGGATTTTTAAGTTGAATCTATTTTGTGCTCTATGATACGATTTTATAAAATAGATATTGGAAGGTATATTTCCTATGACCAAACAAAAAAATACCTATAAATACTCAAATTTCGGTAACAACGTGGTCGGTCTCAGAGAAAGCAGAGATTTTTCTCAGACATACTTAGCAGATTTGCTAAATTTGAATAAAAATGTTCTGGGTAGAATTGAAAGAGGAGAACGACCGCTGAGAGATGTAGAAATTTTGAAGTTGGCTGAAATATTTAAAGTATCTACGGATCTGATTCTGGATAACAAAACAGAAGTTGATCTTGACGAACAAGAAAAGTTTTTGGACTATCGAAGAAATAATCAGAAAGATATCTCTAAACAGATACCTTATTTTATTGAATATTTAGAGCGTGAACCGGGTTTAACTTTTGAAGGTAGGGAACTTTCGCGTGAGGATCGGAAGGATATAGCTATGGCTTTTGAGGTTATGAATCGTTTGATAGGTGAGAAGTTATTACAGATATAATATAGGTCTAATTGCTTTTTTTAGCAGGCTGAATCGGGATTTTTAATTGATTTGTTAAACTCAATTGATAATCAATCTGTTTAATTATTCCTTATCAAGAGAAGGAAATTATATTTCTGATGTTTTGTTAATTAGGCATTGAAATACGGACATAAGTCTGAACTTTTTTGTACAGAATTATGTCCACACCTATTTTCCTAATTTTTATCGTTGCCGTTAATTCTCAAAAAATAAGCATCTATCAATAGAAATTAAATTCTCTTGCGGCATTATCTTTAATTTGTTCCATATAGTAATTAACCTTATTTGAATCTTTAAAAATAGAATACATTTCATCATATACTGGTATTGAAACTCTAGAGTGTTTAGACATTTCTTTGATTAAATCTTTTGGATTCTTAGGACTTCTTAAAACAATTACGTAATATTGTATCAACATCATATATTTTAAATTCCACATTAGCTCCTTACGAGCTTTTTTCTTTTTCTTTTTCCCATATGTCCTTGCTTTTCTATCACATATTGACCTACAAAACAGTGGGGTATATAACCAATCATTAAATAGCTTTCTCCTAAAAGTATACCTATAAGAGTAGGCTGCCATTGAGAATTGTCGGACTAATTGTTGTTCAATTGTCGAATATCCCCTGAAATATGTTCGTCTACGTGATTCTTCATCAATAACTATTTCTTTGAATATTGACGGATTCTTAAATTTCATTTTTACGTCAATAAAGTTAATCGTATTACTTTTACGCTCAAAAAAGTTTTTATCTTCACAATATATTACAAAAGCTAGGAGTTTCATCTGATTTTCCTTTAGATTATTAAACCTCTTATTAGGAGCTCCCATGTTCAGCGCAATCGTTTTAGGTTGAGATAATTGCGATAAAACTTTACTAAAATGATTTAAATTGAAATAATCTTTGATTACTAAAAGATATTGTATAAATAATGAAAATATTGAAACGACACTGAGAATAAGAGTTATGAAAAACAAGCTAAAATTGAAAATTTGAAATAACAATATTAGGAAATATTGAATTATTGTCAAGGCTAATATTATATAGTTCTGTGCTAATAAAAGCCATGCACTAGAATTATATATAATAAACCTAAATAAATTCAGTTCTTTTTCTAGATCTTGATTCCCATTTGTTCCATACATCAAGCCACCAAATAGAAAGAGACTGATGTTAAAAATAAATAGAAATAATGTTACTCTCTCTCCCGCAGTAAGCACCAACATAAATATAATTCCATAGCTTAACAAAATAACTTTAAGTTTCTTTTCCTTTAATTCCTCATCACCAAATCCTAATAAATTTAATAACAACGCACTAATAACTGTAAATACCGCTATAAATTCTTCTGGATTTTCTTTTATATAAACAAACACATATTCAACTCCTTAATAAACCTCTATTTTCATCTTTTTAACAAGCATATAAATATTGGAAAATCAACGCTCTCTTCTTCATGGAATTTTCCAAACAAATATACAAATACATATGTCGTTATCACCTCAACTTGATAAGTTGGCTGATTAAAATATAAACTATAATATTTCTCTTTGCATCATATTTTATTCCCCTATCGTCCTACATCTATAACCTTGATATGATTAATGACATTTCCTCCGATAACGTCAAGAAATCATTTTAAAGTTAACTATCATCATTGATTGATAAATATTATATAGTAACTGGACATCAGAAACAGTTATTACTGCTTCTACAGACTAGAAATAACTCAGATGTACAGCTTTTCTGTATGTCTAGTGCATCTTGAATCACTTGGCGACTAGTAATTTTTCCATCACTTCTTTATACTATTTACTTTATCTAGAAATTCAGCTAGATTTCCGTTATCATTAGCACCTAAATAATTAGTACTCCCTTTATCTCTATTTAAGAAAGATGCAATCTCTGCCTTTTATTATTAGCTTTCTTTGGGACTGATTCCTTCTACTCGATATTATTATATCAAATATTAAGTTTATTCAATTCCAGCACCCCGTAGTTGTAACCTATAATTTAGATTTAGATCACAAGATTAGATTTTCATAATTATAGCAGAAATAATGCTACCTATCGATGAATAATTCGTATACATCAAAAAAAGACATCCTCCAACGGAGAATGCCTTTCGAAATCTGTATAAAAAGATTAACGCTTTGAGAACTGTGAAGCTTTACGCGCTTTTTTAAGACCTGGTTTTTTACGTTCAACCATACGAGCGTCACGTGTAAGCAAGCCAGCACGTTTAAGCGCTAGACGGAAGTCAGGATCTACTTCTAACAATGCACGTGCGATACCATGACGGATTGCACCTGATTGTCCAGCATATCCACCACCATTTACGTTTACAAAAACATCATAAGAACCTTTAGTTTCTGTAACGCCGAATGGTTGGTTGATAACTTCACGCAAGTCTGCGTGTGGGATGTATTCTTCAACATCTTTTTTGTTAACAGTAATTTTACCAGTACCTGGTACTAAACGTACGCGGGCTACTGCATTTTTACGACGGCCAGTGCCGATATATTGAGCTTGTGCCAATGAAATTCCCTCCTAATTAATTAGATTAAGTTTGTGATATCCAATACTTCTGGTTGTTGAGCAGCATGTGGGTGTTCAGCGCCAGCATAAACATGAAGTTTCATTCCTTGTTTACGGCCTAAAGTGTTTTTAGGAAGCATGCCTTTAACAGAAGTTTCGATCAAACGACGAGAATTTTTAGCACGTAATTCACCAGCAGAGATTGATTTCAATCCTCCTGGGTAATTTGAGTGACGGTAATAAATTTTATCGCTTGCTTTGTTACCTGTTAATTTGATTTGTTCTGCATTAATGACGATTACGAAATCGCCTGTATCCACGTTAGGTGTGAATGTTGGTTTATTTTTACCACGTAAGATAGATGCTACGACTGCTGAAAGACGACCCATAGGAACATCTGTTGCATCTACTACGTACCATTTACGTTCTACTTCGCCTGGTTTGGCCATATATGTTGTACGCACGATTTTTTTCCTCCAATTCAATTTCACGAATGTTTGACATACACTTGAGTTTCCGGGGCTCTTGTGGGGCAAACAATACCATCTAACATAATACCCTCTTAGATGCCTAATGTCAACGTATTTCCACGTGTTTTCAAAAATTTTCTTTCACCGCTTTCTCCTGATATTCCTCCATGTTTATTTCTTCCTATCAACTATTCATAAAATTGCATATTCAATCGAATCTAGTGTATATAATAAATTGACCATGCCTATGCAGGCCTTTCATCTGCACTCACATTTTTACGTATAAAAGATGAATTCAGCATCATATTATGTATAAATATTTAATTTATTGCTTGATTTTCTATTTTTATTCTGTTAAGATAACTTCAATCACTTGAATACAACCGAGAAAAGGAGTTCATAAATATGAAAGAAAAAGTAATTTTGGCTTATTCTGGAGGCTTAGATACCTCTGTCTCAATTAAATGGTTAACGGATCAAGGCTATGACGTGGTCGCTTGTTGTTTGGACATTGGCGAAGGCCGCGACACCGAGTCGATCAAGAATAAAGCTTTGGAAGTTGGCGCCATCGAATCCTATGCCATCGATGCCCGCGAAGAATTTGCGCAAGATTACGCTTTGATTGCTTTACAAGGCAATACTTTCTATGAAAACTCTTATCCGTTAGTATCCGCTTTGTCTCGACCATTGATTGCCAAAAAATTGGTTGAATTGGCTTTGGCCACTGGCGCGACGACGGTTGCCCATGGTTGTACCGGCAAAGGCAACGACCAAGTACGTTTTGAAGTGGCGATCTCAGCTTTGGCACCGCATTTGAAAGTCATCGCTCCTGTCCGGGAATGGAAATGGTCCCGTGAGGAAGAGATTGCATATGCCGCAGAAAAAGGGGTGCCGATCCCTGCTGATTTAGACAATCCTTACTCAATCGACCAAAACTTGTGGGGACGCGCATGCGAATGCGGCGTCTTAGAAGATCCGTGGGCAACACCGCCTAAAGGGGCTTATGCCATCACACAAGAATTGGAAGACACGCCTGACGTGCCAACCATCGTTGAGATTACGTTTGATCAAGGCGTACCGACAGCGATCGATGGTGAAACCTTGAATTTGGCTGAATTGATTTTGAAGTTGAATCGAATGGCTGGTGAACATGGGATTGGCCGGATCGATCATATCGAAAACCGTTTGGTGGGCATCAAATCGCGGGAAGTCTACGAATGTCCAGGGGCCATCACCTTGATGACCGCCCATAAAGAATTGGAAGATTTGGTCTTTGTCCGTGAGTTGGCACATTTCAAACCAATCATCGAACAACAATTGGCCCAAATCATTTATGACGGCTTGTGGTTCAACCCGATCACTGATGCCTTGATTGCTTTCTTGAAAAGCACGCAAGTCTACGTCAACGGCATCGTGCGTTTGAAATTATTCAAAGGCAACGTCATTTGTGAAGGTCGGAAATCAGAAAACAGTCTATATGATGAAAACTTAGCGACGTATACGTCTGCAGATACGTTTGATCAACATGCAGCGATTGGCTTCATCAAACTATGGGGACTGCCAAGTAAAGTCCACGCAGAGATCCAAGCGCAGCAAAAACTAACCGAAACATTGATTTAAAAACCAACACGGCTGAAAAGACACGCAGGTGCCGCTTCAGCCGTAATCTTTTTTTGAGGTGAGTGTGACATGGCAAAATTATGGGGTGGCCGTTTTGATGGCAAAAACGAAGCGTGGGTCGACGCATTTGGGGCATCGATCTCCTTTGACCAAAAATTAGCAAAACAGGATATCATGGGTAGTTTGGCCCATGTAAAGATGTTGGCCCATACTGGGATCATCAGCCAAGCAGACAGCGAAGCAATCATTGGCGGCTTAACAACGATCCAGCAACAACTAGCAGCAGGCGAACTGACTTTCAGTGTCGAGAATGAAGATATTCATTTGAATATCGAAACGTTCTTACACGAATTGATTGGTCCAACTGCTGGCAAGCTGCATACAGCCCGCAGTCGAAATGATCAAGTCGCAACGGATATGCATTTGTATCTGAAAGAAGTCGTTGAAACAGTCATTGGATTGATCGAAGAATTGCGCAAGGCCTTGGTGGATCAAGCGGAAGCCAATATATATACTGTAATGCCTGGCTATACGCATTTACAGCACGCCCAACCGATTTCTTTTGCCCATCATTTACTGGCCTACTATAGTATGCTGACACGAGACCAAGCCCGCTTCAGCGAGAGCTTGGACCGCATCGATATCATGCCTTTAGGCAGTGCTGCATTGGCAGGGACCACCTTCCCTATCGACCGCACATTCACGGCAGATGCCCTGGGGTTTAGCCATATTTATGCGAATAGCCTGGATGCGGTCAGCGACCGTGATTTCATCTTGGAGTTTCTAAGCAATGCATCGCTCTTGATGATGCACCTTTCTCGTTTTTGTGAAGAAATCATCCTCTGGTGCAGCCATGAATATCAATTTGTCGAACTAACGGATACCTTCTCTACCGGCAGTTCGATTATGCCTCAAAAGAAAAACCCAGACATGGCGGAATTGATCCGTGGAAAAACAGGACGTGTCTATGGGAACCTCTTTGGCTTATTGACGGTGATGAAAGGTTTGCCTTTGGCGTATAACAAAGACTTCCAAGAAGACAAGGAAGGCATGTTCGACAGTGCCGAAACCATCACCAAAAGCCTGCAGATCATGGCGGGGATGATTGCCACGATGACGGTGAACCAAGAACGGATGAAAGAGTCGACAGAGAAAGACTTCTCCAACGCCACTGAATTGGCAGATTATCTGGCAACCAAAGGCATTCCTTTCAGACAGGCCCATGAGATCGTTGGGAAGTTGGTCAGTGATTGTCTCAGCAAAGGGATCTATTTGCAAGATATTCCTTTGGAAGACTATCAAGCCATCAACGAATTGATCGACGCCGATATTTACGACAAACTTGATTCCTATGCCGCTGTCAAAAATCGTCATTCTTATGGCGGGACTGGGTTCGATCAAGTCGCGTATCAAATCAAGGTCGCCAAAGAAGCATTGATGGCGCATTGACCCATAAATAAAAAAAGTGCGGAGGCTTTATGCCCCGCACTTTTTCGTTTGTTTAATGACGGACCCGTGATTTTGCTGGATCGATCAATGGCGCTTCGCCTAGATGCGCTTGGATCATCCATATGCGTTTTTCGATGGCTGTTTTGAAGCCGATAAAGATATCTTGTGTTGGATCATCGCCTTCTTCACCACTGACTTCGATGCCTTTTTGGTATAAGTCAGCCAAGTAGCGATAGCCTTCCACTAATGTCGCTAAGCGTTCTGGGATCGTACGGTCCCAATTGCCTACTTCATCATGGATTTGTGTATTGTCAGCCATTTCTCGTAATGTTGAATAAGGTGAACCATCCAATGTGATCAAACGCTCTGAGATCTCATCCAATTGATCGTTCAAATCATCCATAAAATCATCCATCATCGGATGTAAAGTCAAAAATCCTGGTCCACGCATATACCAATGTGTTTGGTGAACGACCATTGCCATTTGGCTCAAATCAGCAACAAGTTGGTTCAAAACTTCTTTTGTTTGTTCAAATTTCATAACGATTCCTCCTTAAATTTCTCTAATTTAAGCATAGTACGAATCTCGATAAAAGTACACTGAAATCCTCTACTTGAGAAAATTTCTCAACATATTTACGTATTTCTTTATGAGGTGATTGAATATGTCAGTTTTTATCTTCTTATTTGGCTGGATTCTGGGAACGATCTTGGTCTATTTACTTCACCAGTATTATAGCCAACCGCCATTGTCGTATACCAAACCATCAAAAGACCCCGAAGGTTTTCCTGAAAAAGCATCTACTATCCTTTCTTTCAATCCTTTCACAATCTCCGCTATCGGTTTGATCTATGGGATTTTGCTATGTACGATATTCAACAGTCTATCCGCTTCTGAGGCGGTGCTGACAGTGATTTGGCTAACTAGCGGCTATTTGCTTAGTATCACTGATTTGATTGATTACAGCGTCCCTGCGTGCCTGCTCTATCCAGGTCTAGCGGCAGTAGCTGCTGGCCATCTCTTGCAAGGCAACCACATACATTGGCATACACTACTGATTGTCCTCCCTATGTTTGGCTTTGTTCTATGGGGGAAGTTAGGCGATGGCGATGTGCTGCTCCTGATTGGATGGGCACCTTGGCTGACTTTATCAGAGCTTGCCTGGCTGCTGCTCATTGCCAGCGGCTTAGGCATGGTAGTTTTTGCCTTGTACTATGTCATATGGAGATGGCCTATTCACCACTTACCTTTCGTTCCTTTTTTAAGTTTGGGTCTATGTATCGTCCGACTTATTCCTAACTCCCTATAAGCTATATTCATCAAAAAAACACCTGAGAAATCATCACTGACTTCTCAGGTGTTTTGTTATTCAGAACATTGGCTCATTCATTTTAGCTTATTTTTGATTATTCAACGCATCTTCAGCAGCCATTTGGGCTTCGATGTCAGAAATACTATAGACATTTTCGCTTGCTACTGAAACTTCTTTTGGTTCCATTTCACGGTAACGGGCCATACCAGTACCAGCTGGGATGATTTTACCGATGATAACATTTTCTTTCAATCCTAGCAATGGATCTTTCTTGCCGCGGATTGCAGCATCAGTCAATACACGTGTGGTTTCTTGGAAGGAAGCAGCAGATAAGAAGCTGTTTGTTTCCAAGGAAGCTTTCGTGATCCCTAGCAATACCGGACGGCTTGTTGCAGGAACGCCACCAGCAATCAATGTATTGTAGTTTTGGTCAGTAAAGTCGGCGATATCTAACAATGTACCTGGTAAGATACCTGAATCACCTGGATCCATGACGCGAACTTTACGCAACATTTGACGAACCATTACTTCAATATGTTTGTCGCCGATTTCTACCCCTTGCATCCGGTAAACACGTTGAACTTCACGCAATAGATAGTTTTCAACTGACAGCACATCGCGAACTTGCAGCAATTGTTTAGGATCGATCGAACCTTCAGTCAATGGTGCACCACGGTGGATGAAGTCGCCTTCTGCCACTTTCATGCGGGCGGTATACGGTACTGTGTACGTACGAGTATCCGTTTCACCTTTGATCGTCACTTCTTTGGTACGGGTTGAAGGATCTTCAGAAATGTCGATGACTTCACCAGTTACTTCAGTAATGACCGCTTGACCTTTAGGGTTACGGGCTTCAAAGATTTCTTGGACCCGAGGCAAACCTTGTGTGATATCGTCTCCGGCTACACCACCGGTATGGAATGTACGCATGGTCAACTGCGTACCAGGTTCACCGATAGATTGGGCAGCGATGGTTCCGACTGCTTCACCTACTTCAACTTGAGAACCAGTTGCCAAGTTACGGCCATAACAATGTTTACATACACCATGTTTGGTGTTACATGTAAAGACAGAGCGGATCGATACGGTTTCGATACCCGCATCTACGATCGCACGAGCCAAATCTTCTGTGATCAATTCATTGACACCCATCATTACTGCGCCAGTTTCAGGATGGATGATCGATTTACGTGTATAACGACCAACTAAGCGTTCTTCTAGTGCTTCAATGATTTCATTGCCTTCACGAATCGCTTGGATATCTAAACCACGGTCCGTTCCACAATCGTCTTCACGAATGATGACATCTTGGGCCACGTCAACCAAACGACGGGTCAAGTAACCTGAATCGGCTGTCTTCAAGGCGGTATCGGTCATCCCTTTACGGGCACCATGGGTAGAGATAAACATTTCTAAGACAGATAGACCTTCACGGAAGTTCGAAATGATCGGCAATTCCATGATACGGCCATTCGGTGCGGCCATCAATCCACGCATCCCAGCAAGCTGAGTAAAGTTGGAGATGTTACCACGGGCACCTGAATCTGACATCATGAAGATTGGGTTTTTCGCTTCCAATGATTCCATCAGTTTCAATTGGATCTCATCTTTGGCTGCATTCCACACGCCGATAACCCGTTCATACCGTTCGTCATCTGTAATCAAACCACGACGGAATTGTTTGGTGATCGTTTCGACTTGTTTATGGGCGTTGTCAATGATGTCATGTTTTTCGTGCAAGTTCATGATATCGGCGATCCCAACAGTGATACCGGCCATTGTTGAGTGGCTGTATCCCAAGTCTTTCATGCGGTCAAGCATGCGTGACGTTTCTGTGATACGGAAACGTTTGAAGACTTCAGAAATAATATTTCCTAAGTTTTTCTTCTTGAATGGCAAGACCAATGGTTGATCTTTGATGAATGCTGGCACGTCAGTACCCGCTTCGACAAAATACTTGTCTGGTGTTTGAACAGTCAAGTTGAAGTCTGTTGGTTCATTCAAGAATGGGAATTCAGGCGGCATGATCGAGTTAAAGATCACTTTACCGACAGTCGTTACCATCAAACGTTCTTTTTGTTCAGCAGTGAAAGGTTTGTCGCCCAGTGTGTTTGGATTCACAGCAATACGTGAGTGTAAATGCACGTAGCCATTGCGCCAAGCAGTCACGGCTTCATCCATGTCACGGAAGATCATGCCTTCCCCTTCACGGCCTTCTTCTTCCATCGTCAAGTAGTAGTTCCCTAGAACCATATCTTGAGATGGGGTTACAACTGGTTTACCATCTTTTGGATTCAAAATGTTTTGCGCTGCAAGCATCAACATCCGTGCTTCTGCTTGGGCTTCTTCGTTCAACGGTACGTGAACGGCCATTTGGTCTCCATCGAAATCGGCGTTGTAGGCTTCACAAACCAATGGGTGCAAACGGATCGCACGGCCTTCAACCAATACTGGTTCAAAAGCTTGGATTCCTAGTCTGTGCAACGTAGGTGCCCGATTCAATAGGACTGGATGTTCTCTGATGACGTCTTCTAAGACATCCCAAACTTCATCTTCTTGGCGTTCGATTTTGCGTTTGGCATTTTTGATGTTTGAGGCGATTTCACGGGAAACCAATTCACGCATCACAAATGGTTTGAACAATTCGATAGCCATTTCTTTTGGCAATCCACATTGATACATTTTCAAGAATGGACCTACGACGATAACGGAACGACCAGAGTAGTCAACCCGTTTACCTAGTAAGTTTTGACGGAAACGTCCTTGTTTCCCTTTCAACATATGAGAAAGAGATTTCAATGGGCGGTTCCCTGGACCTGCGACTGGACGGCCGCGGCGGCCATTATCGATCAATGCATCAACAGCTTCTTGAAGCATCCGTTTTTCATTTTGGACAATGATGTTCGGTGCATTCAGGTCTAACAAGCGTTTCAAACGGTTGTTACGGTTGATGACACGACGGTAAAGGTCATTCAAGTCACTTGTGGCAAAACGGCCACCTTCTAATTGCACCATTGGGCGCAAATCAGGCGGAATCACTGGAATGACATCCATGACCATCCAGCTTGGTTTGTTTCCTGAAGCACGGAAAGCTTCTAAGATATCCAAACGGCGGATCGCACGGGTCCGTTTTTGGCCAGTTGCATTTTTCAAATCTTCTTTCAGTTCAGCAACTTCGCCTTCTAAATCAACACCATCTAGCAATTGTTTGATGGCTTCAGCACCCATAGCTGCTGAAAATTCTTGGCCGTATTGGTCCCGTTTTTCTCGGTATTCCCGTTCAGTCAATAATTGTTTTTTCTCAAGGCTGGTATTGCCTGGTTCGATCACGACATATGAGGCAAAGTAGATGATTTCTTCTAATGCGCGGGGGCTCATGTCTAAGACGAGACCCATCCGTGAAGGAATCCCTTTGAAGTACCAGATATGTGATACTGGCGCAGCCAACTCAATGTGGCCCATGCGTTCACGACGTACTTTAGAGCGGGTTACTTCAACGCCGCAACGGTCACAAACGATTCCTTTGTAACGGATCCGTTTGTATTTTCCACAAGCACATTCCCAGTCTTTGGTAGGACCGAAAATACGCTCGTCAAACAACCCTTCGCGTTCAGGTTTTAACGTACGGTAATTAATGGTTTCTGGTTTTTTTACTTCACCATAAGACCAGCTTCTGATTTTTTCAGGAGAAGCCAAACCGATTTGCATACTTTCGAATTTATTTACATCGATCAAAAAAGGTTCCCTCCATTTCGTTTCATGGACATGTCCGATAGCGCAGGCCTTCTTTCCGCAGGTTGCGGAAAGAAGGCACTTGGCTATTATTGCAAGCGATCTTCTGCTGTTTCGATTTGTTGGTTCAACGCATCGGCGGCATTTTTAGCTTCTGTTTGTGCTTTTTGTTCTAATTCACGGGCATTTTGCTGCTCAGCAAATTTTGTTAAGGCATCAACGGTGATCAAATCATCATCGTCATCATCCATGTCACGCAATTCGATCTCTGCATCATCGATATCCAAGACACGCATGTCTAGACCTAATGATTGCAATTCTTTCACTAATACGCGGAATGATTCTGGTACGCCTGGTTTTGGAATTGGTTCACCTTTGACGATGGCTTCGTATGTTTTCACACGACCAACGACATCATCAGATTTGTAGGTCAAGATTTCTTGTAATGTATATGCAGCACCATAAGCTTCCAGTGCCCATACTTCCATTTCTCCGAAACGTTGTCCACCAAATTGGGCTTTACCACCCAATGGTTGTTGTGTAACTAATGAGTATGGTCCGATTGAACGGGCATGCAATTTGTCATCGACCATGTGGGCCAATTTGATCATGTACATCACACCGACAGAGATCCGACCATCAAATGGTTCTCCGGTACGGCCATCGTAAAGGACTGTTTTAGCGTCGCTGGCCATTCCAGCTTCTGCGACAGTTGCCCAAACATCTTCATCACTTGCACCATCAAAGACTGGTGTTGCGACATGGATACCTAGTTGGCGGGCAGCCATTCCTAAGTGTAATTCCAATACTTGTCCGATGTTCATCCGAGAAGGTACCCCTAATGGGTTCAACATGATATCGACTGGTGTGCCGTCTGGCAAGAAAGGCATGTCTTCTTCAGGCATGATGCGTGAAACGACCCCTTTATTTCCGTGACGTCCGGCCATTTTATCCCCTTCATGGATTTTACGTTTTTGGACGATATAAACGCGAACCAGCATATTGACACCAGGTGACAATTCATCGCCGGCTTCACGGGTAAAGATTTTGACATCGTGGACGATACCGCCGCCGCCATGTGGTACACGCAAGGATGTATCACGGACTTCGCGGGCTTTTTCACCAAAGATCGCATGCAATAAGCGTTCTTCAGCAGATAGTTCAGTCACGCCTTTCGGTGTAACTTTACCAACAAGCAAGTCGCCATCTTTGACTTCAGCACCAATGCGGATGATCCCCATTTCGTCTAAGTCTTTCAATGCGTCTTCCCCTACGTTCGGGATTTCGCGGGTGATTTCTTCAGGTCCTAATTTTGTATCACGGGCCTCTGATTCATATTCTTCAATATGGACCGAAGTATACACATCATCTTTGACCAACCGACGGCTCATGATGATGGCATCTTCGTAGTTGTATCCTTCCCAAGTCATGAATGCGACTAGGACGTTTTGGCCTAAAGCCATTTCGCCATTTTCCATAGAAGGGCCATCTGCTAAGATATCGCCTTTTTCTACTTTTTCGCCAAGGGCAACCAATGGGCGTTGGTTATAACTTGTTCCTGAGTTTGAACGGCGGAATTTGGTTACTGAATATACATCTAGCGCACCGTTGTCGCGACGTACGCGGACTTCAGCAGCATCGACATATTCAACGATTCCGTCTTGTTTGCATAGTAATGCAGCACCTGAGTCATGGGCAGATTTGTATTCCATACCTGTACCGACCCAAGGCGATTTCGGATTGATCAACGGCACAGCTTGACGCTGCATGTTGGCACCCATCAAGGCACGGTTGGAGTCATCGTTTTCTAAGAAAGGAATACATGCAGTTGCGACAGCAACTACTTGTTTTGGTGAAACGTCCATGTAATCCACTTTGTCGATCGTTACTTCTAAGTTTTCAGAAGTGGCACGGGCCATAACGACATCATTCACGAATGAACCATCTTCGTTCAACAAGCTGTTCGCTTGGGCCACAACGTAGTGGTCTTCGGTATCAGCAGTTAAATAATCGATTTTGTCTGTCACGCGACCTGTTTCGCGATCCACACGGCGGTAAGGTGTTTCGATAAACCCATATTTGTTGACTTTCGCATAAGACGCCAAGCTATTGATCAACCCGATGTTTGGTCCTTCAGGCGTTTCGATCGGACACATACGGCCATAGTGGGAATAGTGAACGTCGCGGACTTCATAGCCGGCGCGGTCACGAGTCAAACCACCAGGTCCTAAGGCAGATAGACGACGTTTATGGGTCAACTCACCCAATGGGTTTGTTTGGTCCATGAACTGTGACAACTGAGAAGAACCAAAGAATTCTTTGATACTTGCAACAACTGGACGAATATTGATCAATTGTTGTGGTGTCAATGTTTCGGTATCTTGGATCGACATCCGTTCCCGAACCACACGTTCCATCCGTGCCAAACCGATACGGAATTGGTTTTGCAGCAATTCACCGACAGAGCGGATCCGACGATTCCCTAAGTGATCGATATCATCGACATTGCCGATTCCTTCCATCAAGTTGAAGAAATAGCTCATTGAAGCAATGATATCTGCGGGGCGAACCGTCCGTGTAGCTGTATCTGGATAGCCATTGCCAATCACATTGACTTCTTGTTCAGGGTCTTTTGGTGAGAAGACTTTGATGACTTGTACAGTCATTGGTTCAGTGACAACACCATCTTCAGATGGATAGTATGTCACACTGTTCAATCCATTATCGATAAAGGCGCCCAATGTTTCCATGACTTGGTGCGTCAACACAGTGCCTTTTTCTACGATGATTTCGCCTGTTTCAGGATCAACCAATGTTTCTGCTAATGTTAGATTCAACAAACGTGTTTTCAAATCTAATTTTTTGTTGACTTTGTAACGACCAACATTTGCTAAGTCGTAACGTTTTGGATCGAAGAAACGGGCATTCAGCAAGCTTCTTGAGCTGTCTGCTGTTTTTGGTTCGCCTGGACGCAGACGTTCGTAAACATCTTTCAATCCTTCTTCAGTACGAGAATCACTTGCGTTTTTGTGCAAGTCTTTTTCGATCGTGTTGCGCAATGAATCACTGTCACCGAAAATTTCAAAAATCGTGTCATCTGAACCGAACCCTAAAGCACGGACCAAGACAGTCAAAGGAATTTTGCGGGTACGGTCGATCCGTACGTAAGAAATATCTTTGGCATCAGTTTCCATTTCTAACCATGCACCACGGTTAGGGATCACAGTTGAACCAAAGCCTTCTTTTCCGTTTTTGTCCACTTTACCGTGGAAATAGACACCTGGAGAACGGACCAACTGAGAAACGATAACCCGTTCCGCTCCGTTGATAATGAATGTGCCTTGTTCTGTCATCAATGGGAAATCGCCAAAGAAGACTTCTTGTGATTTGATTTCGCCAGTTTCACGGTTTGTCAAACGCAATGTCACGTGCAATGGTGCGGAATAGTTCGCATCATGGGCGCGGGCTTCTTCTACTGTGTACTTCGGTTCTTTCAATTCATAATCAACAAATTCAAGGGACAAGTTGCCATTAAATCCTTCGATCGGCAAAATATCTTCAAACATTTCCCTTAGGCCCTCATCTAAGAACCATTGGTAAGAGTCGGTTTGAATTTCAATCAAATTCGGTAATTCTAATACTTCACTGATCCGTGCGAAACTTCTACGTTCGCGGTGCTTTCCGTATTTTACTACGTGTCCAGCCAAGCTCTTCACCTCTTCATAAAGTCTTTCAAAAAGGCTATCCGATTATTTACAAAACTATTACAAATATTAAGTATGTGTAACAGAAAGCATTTTTTGCGGCATTTAGGCAAAAAAAAACCAAAAATAGAACAGATGCATTGGGCATTTTCTACTTTTGTTTTCCTATTCCTACGCCGAAACGGACAATATTTCGTTTCTGCTTTTTTCGTTCAGATAGTTTTTGCAACTCCTTATTATACAGATGAAACACTTTTATGTCAAGCTTTCATTGGAAGTTCCAATCCTTTTCTGATGGGGGCAAATGCTAAGATTTTTTTAAGAAAAAACGGACGCGTAATCTCAAAATTTTATCTGAAAATTCTTTGCTTTTTCTTATTTTCTTGCTATGCTTACGAAAACGTTACACGTGAAACATATTGAAAGGAAATCGGCTATGACAACCAAAGAAAAAATCCTGCATTTGCTCCAGCAATCAGATGTTGTGTTATCTGGCGAAAAAATTGCCCAATCATTGGCAATCTCTCGAACCGCCGTCTGGAAAGCCATCAAAGAATTGGAAAAAGAAGGCTATCAATTTGACCATTTGGCCAACGGCTATCGCTATCTTTCTACTGATCTGTACAATGCCGCAGCATTGAGCAAAGATTTAGCCATGATTCCCACGATTAGTACGAGTGAAGCGACTGAATCGACCATGAAAGAAGCCAAATTGGCGGCGCTTGAGCTTGACGTGACGACACCGGCCTTGTTTCTGACTGAAACACAATTAGGCGGCCATGGTCGTTTTAATCGGCCCTTCTTTTCACCGAAAAAACAAGGAATCTATATGAGCCTGCTCTTAAAACCCAACCAATCTTTCCAAGAATTGCCCCAATACACTGTACTGGCTGCTGTTGCTGTTGCTGAAGCCATCGATGCTTTATTGGGTCAACAAACGTCGATCAAATGGGTCAACGACATTTATTTAGATGGCAAGAAAATCTGTGGTATCTTGTCTGAAGCCACGAGTGATTTCGAGAGCGGACGGATCACATCAATCATTATTGGGATCGGCATTAGTTTCTCGATTCCCCAGTCCGACTTCCCAGCTGAGATTCGCGACAAAGCCACTTCACTGTTTGCCCACGAAGAAGCACCAACCTTTTCTCGTAGTGCATTGATCACTGAGATTTGGACCCGCTTCTTTGCTTTATTGGCTGCATTGCCTAACGACGATTATTTGGGTCGTTACCGTGAGAAGTCCTTTGTCTTAGGACGCCACGTCCAATTTACCCAACAAGGGGTCACCTATGAAGGGATCGCACAAGATATTACTTCAACGGGGGAACTAGTGGTCAAAACTGCCACGGAAACCAAGGTCTTGTCTTCTGGCGAGATCAGTCTAGAGAAATACTAAACGCAAAAACGTCTGCAAAAGATCAACCATTTGGCTGATGCATCGCAGACGTTTTTTGCCGATTCAAATCAGTTGCCAGAATAAGCACAGCAGCAAACCACCAGCATAACAACTATTGAAAAAAATCATGTTCTTGATCGAATAACCAAAGCTCTTCGGATGAGGCAGACTGGCTTGATGTGCCTTCAAGTTTTGGCGAATTTTCGGCAATGACAAGAAGACCAGTAAAATCGGCCATTGAAAAATCCCAAACAAGAAACCTAGCAGCAAGGCGGCATAAGACGCCAGCATCATGCCTTGAAACAATTGGATCCCATGTTGACGACCAATGTAATAGACCAACGTATACCGATGGTTCTCGATATCCGCTTCTAAATCTCGTAAATTATTGGCCAACATAATATTGGCGATCGTAAACACCAAGGGTAAGGAAGCCAACACGATGGCGCAGACCGCCCAAAGATTGCCAATCAGACCAAATGTCCCGCTCGCAAAATCAAGGGCTAGATAGAAGACTTTTTGATTCACAGTATTGATATAGATCGTGATCGCAAAAATCCCCAATCCCATCGTAAATCCACTAAAGACTTCACCTAACGGCATCCGAGACAGCGGGATTGGCCCAAAGGTATAAAAGACCCCAATGAAACAAACCACAGCCCCCATCACCAGCAGCAGCCAACCTGTCGCATAGGTCAAATACAAGCCAATCACAAAGGTCAACGCCAACATCCCAAAAATCATGTTGCGCACCAATGCTTCCGGTACTTTTTCTCGTCCAATCACATTGTGTTCAAACTTGTATTGCTCTGATTTGGCTTTTCTAAAGTCCATATAGTTATTGATCGATGTGGTGGTCAAATCAAAAACCAGCATACCGATAAAAAAGATGACTGTATTTACCGGATGTATTTCATGAAAATACACCAAAGAGAACAATACCCCCATCACAAAGGGAAACACACTTGCTACTTTGGTCCGCAGCTCGACAACTTCTAAAAATACCGCAAGGGACATTTGACTCCTCCTACTCTAGATCTGAACGATCTCCCATCGTATACCCAGATTCATCCGACAATTCAAAGGTATCTTTGATGCCATCTGTCACATAGACAATGTCTTCTTTGGTGATGAAAATCGCATCCGTGCCATCTTCTGTATGTTCTTCGATGTACGCAAGCCCTTCCTTGACCCCTTTATCAAAGGCCACAGTCGTTAACCCATCGCCATCAATAGATTTGTCGGTAATGACAGTCACACTAGCTACATCGCTGTCATAAGGATAGCCGGTTTCTGAATCAAAAATATGATGGTACGTCTGATTGCCGACTTTCAAGTAGCGTTCATAAATACCTGATGTGACGACTGTTTTGTTGGTTTCTTTGATACTCCCAATGATCGATCCACGAGATTTATTTGGATCTTGAATGCCGACATTCCACGGTTCATCTTCCCCGCGATTGCTATGACCAAGCACATAAACATTCCCGCCTAAATCAACGATTGCTGAAGTGACCCCATTGTCTTTCAACACTTTGACCACTTCGTCTGTGATATATCCTTTGGCGATCGCACCCAAATCAATGATCATATCTTTGTCCGGCAAATAAACCGTTTGGTCATCGTCATTGAATTCAACTTTATTGTAATCGATATGTTTCAACGCTTCATCGATCTCTGACTGTTCTGGTTTGCGGGCATCGTCAAATCCAATGCGCCACAATTGTGTGATTGCACCGATCGCCATATTGAATCCGCCATCCGACTTTTCACTATACGCATAAGCGTCCTTTAATAAGTAGTAGATATCATCGGACACTTTGACCGGTTTGATCCCAGCCTGGGAATTGATCTCATCGATCTCAGAACCCGATTGATTGATTGTGATCTTGTCCCCCAACTCCTTGATGCGGGCAAAAGCTGGTTCCATCGCAGATTCCTTGCCTTCATCATAAATACGAATACGGGTATAAGTGCCTAACAAAAATTCTTCTTGATAATAAGGATCGTCTCTAAGTGTGGTTGTTTCCTTTTCACTGCCGCATGCTGCCAACATTGTGACACATAAAACAATCATCAGAAAAAACGGTAGTTTCTTTTTCATGATTTTCCTCTTTTCTATTGACTTCAACCATCATATAATAGCCTTTTTTTGCATCGATGAAAAGGTTTTTTCTATGATTCGGTGCTGGTTTTAGGATTCTTTAATGGTCGGAGAAAATAGCATGCGGATTTCACTTCGTGGGTGGTTCACTATGAGCTACCTCGTTCAAACGTACACGAATACTGCCTGGATAAAAGAGATCTAATCGATCGTTTCGCTATCAATCCATTGATGCGCGCTTTAACATTTCCATTATCTTACGTCTCAACGATATGCGCATATTTCTTTAATAATTTATAAATGGCTTTTTCTTTTTTGGATAGTTTGACTTTAGAGGAGAACAAATAGGTGCGTCGTGAAGACAGTAAAGCTCTATGTAATTGGTTATAAATAATACTTTCTATCTCTTCTTTTTCTTTGCTTGTTAAGGTGATATTGGATTGCCCATTTTTTATCAAGTAGTAGGAATACTCCAAGCAACTCATTTTATACACAAAAGCAGAAAAATCGATTTTATCTATTTTCAAAAAAACATCCTTTCATTTGTTGGTGTGTCTACTTAGTCTTATACTGACGCTTTTGACTTCACTATATAATGGACAGTACCAGAATAGATACTCACGTTTTTCACGCCACGATGAATCTCGTGAAAAAAACAGCTAGGTATATACTTTCTGATGGACAAAAAAACAGCATCCCTCAGGATGCTGTTCATGTATTGCTGGAAGCTTATTTAGTGACAAAGTTGTGATTGCTCAGGATACATGGCAACTATCAACCTACAGCTTTGAAGTTACTTCTTTGAAGTTAGTTACTTAGTAGAAACTGGATTTAATTTAAAATCTTCTATACGATACATTTCATGGCATAAATCATCCAGATCCATTTGATTGTGACTTGTCAAAAGAATTGTTTTTCCTTCTTCAAATAATGTCATGACAAGTTCTTTTACGATTGAAACCGATTTGGCATCTAATGCATTAAACGGTTCATCCAATATAATAATATCCTGATTTTCCATCACTGCCTGAATAATACCCAATTTTTGTTTCATCCCCAATGAATAGTTTTTGACCAACGTCTTATCATTAGGATCTAATCCTACTAATTGCATCAGCTCAATAATTTTGTCATCATCGATTTTGTTCTGAATACCAGCAAGGTATTTTAAATTTGCTAATCCAGTATAAACGCCAATAAATCCTGGGCTATCTACTAAGAGACCTAAGTTTGTTGCAAAATCTATCCCCCCATCACCAAGTTTCACGTCACGAATAAATACCCTTCCCTTATCCGCACGGTAAATTCCGGCAATGATTTTAAATAGTACTGACTTTCCACTGCCATTCTCTCCAATAAAACCCACTACTTTAGGCCTATCAATAGTTAAATGTAAATCTGAAAAAATAGATCGCTTTTTAAAGGTCATTTCAATATTTTCCAATGCAATAATATGACTCAATGTACATCACCCCTATTATAATTTTTTAATATGAAAACACATTTCTGCATCCTTTTTTCCATATGATAAAATAGCCAACACCATACGAGGCTACTAATATACTTGCAGCGACAACACTTGCTGGAACAAATGTTTGATTAAGCATGACCAATCTTTGAATTGATGATATGCCCACTGGCATATAACTGGACATATTGAAAAATAAGATGCTATACAATCCTAGACAAGATAAAAAGGACACCACTGTATTTTTGCTCAATACATAAATAATCAAATAAAATATTTGCAGCATCATTAGTTCACAGATTTTCAAAATACTTGTAATAATGAGAATCTGTAAGTCATGTACACCGATAAAAAAATCTTGGTTCGTCAGAAGAATATCCGTAATAGAGAAGATAGATGTTTCTGTCGAAAATATACATGTGATGATCGCAACTACACTCGCATATAAAAGAACATAGACAGTTACGACAAAAAAATGAACCATTTGCATTTGCTTAAAGCTCCTGCGAAAGTTTCCAAGCCGGATGATGCGTGCGTTGTCATTAAACGCATCATCTGCCATCACCATGCTGATAAAATAAATTGGCGTACAATTTAAAATCAATAATTTAACAAAATCAAGTAAATGTATATACCCTTGGCCATATCCAAGTCCTGAATGTATAATAAATTCTTCTTTGGAAAACACCCTTAAATACAAGGCATCTAATATCGTAAATATGACAAGCATGATCAGTGTTATCATGATGATTCTTTTAGACATAAAATGAGTAAAATACCAAAATATACCCTTACTCATAGTTTTTTATCCCCTTACCATTTTTTAGACAATAGAGCGCCCCACCCAAAACAAGTAATTGAACAATTAGTATATTGAAAAGCGCATCTCTAGCTATTGCGTGATGTAACATCAAGTAATTATTGATAAATAAGTACGGTAGATGTTCATCCCAACCCATTTGCAACCCAATTATGCCACTAAGATAGATGGTCCATGTCACTAGATGAATACTACGTTGTGAGATATAATGTTCCATCCACCTAATAATGACAGTGAAAAAAATCAATCCCATGATTAAAAATAATGATACAACAGCCAAAGTAATGATTGGCGAAGAAAATTTCTCTCGATATACATCTAATGGCAGCTCAGGTGTTGGATTGCCGCTAAAATCAGACGTTGCCGGAAAGTGTAAAAAGCTAATCATCCCAATAGTGAACAAATGAAGACCAACCATGAAAATCGCTAGTAAAGCACTATTCAATAACTCTTGAAGCCAAAAATAAAGATAGTTTTTGCAACGGATCATTACGAATGCTCTCTGCTTTTTTTTGACACTGTTTGTTGCAAAAATATAGAGCGCAAGGAAAATGTATAAAATGTAGTAATGGTCTGTGATCAACATAATCATAAATTCAATTGCTGTTAACGCCAATTGGTAACCTGTACTTAGATACGTTGAAACATAAAATGAAAAAAGGGTCACCATAAAAATAGTTTTCCAAGAATATAATTCTTTAACTAAGTCATATCGAAAAACAGAACGATTCATACATCGCCGACTCCTTGCCATCAATTGAAGACCCCTCTTCTCTTTTGCAAAATCATGAATACTGCAATAAAAAAAATGAGGATCAAAGGACCAATCAATAAACTTGAAATCGTCGTCCATTCAGGGCTCACACGTGTAGGAATAAGTGAAGAGGTCATCGAATATTGTGGTTTTCCTAAAATTGAAAAAATAAAATTTTCGATGAGAGAATAGATAAAACCACCTGTCGACACAATAAAAATATTTGACGTAAAAAATACTAAATTAAATGTCAACGTGTAATATACTATTCCAAGTAATCCTCGCCACAACGATAAAAAGAACCCATAAATTAACGGTTGATTTAGTCGAATACCATCAAAGAAGTACCTCATTTCAACTTCAGCGTCTGACACCGGGAAGCGAATATCGATGAGATAGAGAATGATAATGAAACTGATAAACGATACTAGAAAAATGCTCACGCCACAAAGCAACGCTCCGGCTTGATATTTTAACTTCAAGTATTTTTTTAGTTTTATTCTGTTATGTACAAATGTTAGATAACCCTCTTTGACTTCTAAGAACAGCAGCGTACAAAAGGGAATTGTGGCAAATAAAGGAAATAAAAAATTAAAAAAATCTTGACTGACTTCCCATAGTTGAAGATTACTTTCAAACATTGAGTTAGTGTTGACGATCACCGAGTAGATTAAAATTATTGCTAAACCACAAAAAGAGGAAAACATTGCCATCCATCTTAATTGTTTTATTTCGTTCATCATAAAATCACCGCTCCTACCTTAGTGCAAATTTAGTTTAAAAAAATAAGGCAAAAATGATTCTATTTGCCTTATTTTTCTTTTTTAACTTCTATCTCGCTCTCCACGACCCACTTGATTGCGTGTTAACAGTCGTTGTTAAATTATTTGAGACCTGTATTCTAACATTTGTTCCTGATTTCACACTTGAATGTGGTGCAATAGTAGTTGTAGTAGATTGGCTACCGATTTGACGTCTCCATGTACCACTCCCAACGCTGCTATTCATTCGGATATCTGCATTGTACCCGCCGTTATAAAATTTTTGGACATCCCCTGAGTTACTTGCATTTGTTTTCTTTTGATATGCCGTATATCCACTTCCGTTGAGCCTACCTGTAGTAGTACTAAAATTTGCATATGATGTTTGCGCTGAGGCAATAGGACCGCCGACTAAAGCTAACATAAAAGTAACGGCCATAATTTTTTTTCTTGTTTTATTCATATTTTTTCTCCTCACATTGGGGTTTTAGTTTTCATTCTTTAATTTTCAATTCAACTCTGCTTGTCGAATAGGATCCATGCTATTTGTAACAAATCGCTCCTCCTTCCAAAGCTGCACATTAAATGTTTTTAGCAGATATACTTTAATGGCTTTGCTTTTTTTATTTCTTCTTTACACTCATCAGTGTACTTAAATATCAACAGAATATACGCTTTCTTCTTCAAACCTATATATATACGCGCAACCGTATTATTTCGTTCTATCAAAAACATACACGACTTCTTCAACGTCATTTTTAGTCTGCTTAGTCAAATTCAATCGACAGGTAGTTCAAAAAAAAAGCAAAAGAATATATGATCTTTTGCTCGTATCATTTTATTTCATTTAGTGTGTTTTACTCATTTCTTTGATGCAAAACTTTTGCTAATTTAGAAATCATTCTTACAGACACAAAACATTCCAGCCCGTTTGACATTTCCACTACTCGCTCTTGTTTTTTCAACTGAGATACATGATTGAGATTAATGAGATAGGATTTATGACTTCTAAAAAAATTAGGCAGCCTTTGTTCTAAATTCTTCATTGTACCGTAAAATTCTAGTTCGCTGTCCTCGGTATATAAAATCAACCGATGCGCTGACGTTGAAGCTTCAAAAGCTATAATGTCATCTATCGGCAAACTTTGTTGCGTGTCCCCTACTTTCAGTTGAAACAACTTTTTCTTACCACTGCGATCAGTGACATATCTTTGGTAAGCCGTTATGATGCAGCTTTGAACTTTGGTCTGCAACTGATGGGTTTCTTCTTTAATAATAAAATCCATTGCTTCTATTTTGTATGTAAATGTCAAAAAAGACATCTCAGCGTGTGTGGTGACAAAAACGATTTTCCCCAAGTCATCGATTTCTCTGAGCGCAGAAGCTAACGTCATGCCGTTCATTTGATGACCTAAATCTATATCTAAAAAGTATAATCCAACTTTTTCGGGATTCTGCCGAACATACGTCAACATTTCTTCGGGATCATCAGTGGATAATATTAGCTCCATATCTAGCGCTTCAATCATGATAAAGTCTGTAATGAACTGCTCCATTTTCTTTCTTTGGCTGCTGTTGTCTTCACATATATAGACTGATAGCATCATATGTCCCTCCTAGTAATAATGAATTGTTGGGTAAACAATTGATCTTTGATAGTGGTTTTTAGCACTACATTTTTATAATTAGCTAACATCTCTTTTATATTGCTAAGACCAAGACCTCGATTATCGCCTTTTGTAGAAAAACCTTCTTTTTTGAGTTGCTGAATAGATGGCATATGATCTTTACAGTCATTTTGAATAATGAATTGTATTTCTTGTTTATTCTTAAATACTGCCACTGTGAGCTTGCCAATTGCCAATTCCTCTATTGCTTCAATGGCATTGTCCAACAATATACCCAACACGCGAACCAAAACAATCGCATCCAATGGAATATCCTCAATCACTTCTTTTACTTCTAGGTTTACTTCGATTTCAATATTTTGAGCATTCATCAACTTCAATGCAAGAACACTTTTGATCTCTCTTTGTTTTATATTTTGTAATTCAATTAATTTAAAGTTCATTTCTGATATTTCTTCAGATGTTGGTTTGATTTCATTTAAGTAGTAATTCTTTAACCCTGAAAAATCTTCAGATAAAACATAATCGTCAAGGGAATTTAAAATATTCTGAAAATCATGTCGAAACTTTCGGACTTCCTTGTACTGGTTTTCCATTGATTCTGTGTATTCCATTAGTGATTGGTAATCTGACTCCTTTTTGATCATTTCAACCTTTGCTTTCATTGCTCGATAGTAGAAACTGAATGCTATGATAGATAAACACAGATATAATAAAAAGAAAAAGAAATTTAGACGAACTAAATCTGATGAATTGCCTAGATACGAACCTAGGAAAATACTCGAATAGTAAGTAATAAGAATGAAAAAATTAGCAAGAATAAATATCTTATTATCTCGTACTTCGATCTGTTTAATTCTCTTTAAAGATATAAACAAAAAAGAAGTTATGTATGTTAATAGAGCAACTACTAAACTAAAGAAAAGACCATATCTAAATAAACTTATAGCTGAACTGTAGACTGAATTTTCGAATCCCAGAAATATTCGAACCAGATTAGATAAATGGTCTGCTATTATCGAAAGTATTGAAGCAATTGAAGTGATGCCAATTGAACGTTGTAAATTTTTATTTCTTTGAAAGTTCAACAAAGATATACTTATAAGCATTATAAATGCACCATATATTCCCATAAATATTCCAGATATCGCTGATAATATACACACACCAATAGCTAAAATTACTTGTGTTAAGGTTAAGATATTATCTTGATCTTTATCTAAGACATAGCAAGTTAAAAATAATAATAACGACTGGTAAAATGCATATAGGTACCACATTAGTAGATAAACCCAGCTTTCTTGTTTTAATTCTATTTTACAATAAAAACGCCAAAAAAACATACTTATATATGTTTTTTTGGCGTTTTTATTTTATGATTAATTCATCCGGAACTTCAATCTCATCCCAATAAGATACACAACAAGTTAAAACACTATATTCACCAATAAAGCGAAAACATGATATGACAAATTTGGTTAATCCGGCTTTTATAAAATTCATTTGTTCTTCTCCTCCTTAATAATTGTTAAACACGCCGCAACAAACATCCCGCCAGCAATTAAGTTTGCATGATTCAATGGAACAAGTAGTTGAATCACGCTTAATATCAAGCTATTCGTCACCGCCTTAACCCTTAACTCTTGTTTGCGCTCATCACGAATTTTATTTTTCGCTGTCACTCCAGGCGCAAAGATTGTAAGAATCGTAAGTGAAAGGATATTTTGGATCATGAGTATAGGAAATGGCAGAACCCATTGGCGAATCAAGTAGGGGATACATAAGAAAAGTAACATGCTGATACAAACACAATGAAATGTATTTTTTGCATGTCTGCCATAGGCATGCCTACGTATAAGAAGAAAGCTCGCATGAAAAATCATCGTTAGCATAAATAACTCGAAATATAGCGCCATGCCATAGATAATCAATGTCTTCAGCAAATTGTTCATGAACACATCTGCACCAAACGTAACTTTGATATATAAATTCTGATCATGCTCTTTATGGATTGGCAATTTTTCAACTAGCCATGAACTCATTCTTTTTTCAATATGCCATAAGTTTAGTAATTGTGCTTTTTCTTCCATTCTTTACCCCTCTCTCCTAATATCCGAGGTCTGTTTCAATCACTCTATCCACGATCATTCCACTCCATGGACCTTCCAAATCCGGTATTTCAATCCATTTTCTATCCATGAATAATAGTAGCTCCTCCACCTTCTTTTTTAAAAGTGAAATACGCTCTTTAGAAGATTCAGTTTCAATAAAGAATAAAAAATGCCCCTCTTCTGTTAAATGATTGAAAAGATGATTGAAAAAAACATCGACTTGCTTCTTTCTCTTTTGTTTTATAAACAATTGGTTGTTTAGAACAATGATGAGTGTTGTGTCATACTCAAATCGATCATCCCTATTCTTGGGCATACAATTAAGTAATTTAAAAATTTCATATATCACAATTGGTTCACCATTCGCCTCTTCTACCATTTCGAAAGACGCAAATGGAATGCTTGTTAATTTGTCCTCTAATATGTCCAACACGCTTTCTACCTTCCTCTTTTGTATGTCCTCTTACGTACTATCTTACCCATTTTTACTTTACAGACACATTGATATCGCCAAACCTATCTTTTCATTCGTAAATATACATCAAATAAAGTAATTGAACGTTTAGGACTACCCAAACGTTACTTGTTCTGATCAATCTTTCCTATCCGTTTCTTTTCACTCAACAAAAAAACAGCATCCCTCAGGATGCTGTTCATGCATTGCTAGAAGCTTATTCAGTGACAAAGTTGTCAACTTCGATTGGTGTTTGATCGCCTTTTTCAGCAGCGTTCAATAATTGTTGTGCATAGATCACAAAGCTGTGGAAGCTGTGTGTCGCACCTGAAACGACGTCCATGTCAGCAACTGACCCATCTTCTGCATTGACTGCTGTGACGAATTCTTCGTTGAAGTTTGGAATGAATTCTTCAGGGTTGGTACCAGATTTCGCTTTCATGTTTTCGTTGTAGTCGGCATCATCTTTCTTCGATTCACCAGCTTCATTGACATAGTCATAGTTTGATTCTGATACTTTGCCATCGGCAACTGTGATAGAGAAGGCTACTCGGTAACCGTTAGAATAGTTCTTTTCTTCTAAAGTATATGTTCCATCTTGCAAGTCTGCGCCATTATCGATCTCGATCGTTTCTGTATTACCGGCTTGTGCTGCTTGGATCAATTGTTGTGCATAGTTTTGGAATGAATCAAATGAATGTGTCGCACCTGAAACCACTTCGATCGAAGATGGGCTTTGGGCAGCAACCAACTCTTCATTGAATTTAGGAATAAATTCTTCTGGGCTGATACCTGCTTTTTCTTTCATCGTTTCATTGTATTCAGTGTTTTCTGTTTTTGATTCGCCATCGGCATTGATGTTGTCATACTTAGATTCTGTGATCTTGCCATCTACGACTGTGATCTCAAATGATACTCTATAATCATTTTTATAATTCTTTTCTTCTAACTTGTAAGTGCCATCTTGCATAGGCGCGCCAGCCACCACTGTCGCTTCACTTTCACTTGTTGCCGTTGATGATGCCACTGTAGAACTTTGTGATGTTGTTTCGTTAGTTGACGAAGAGTCAGCACTGTTGTTGTCTGATCCGCAGCCCCCTAACAATAACGCTGCGAATGAAAATACTGCCATACCTACAATCAATTTCTTTGCTTTCATGATTATCCACCTTTTACTATATTATTTTTCCCACAAAAAAGTTTGTGATATATATAACATTGTAAAGTAAATTATCAATATGTCAACCGCTTACTTAACGCTTTTTCACATAAATTTACTTTCTTTTTTGATTTCCGGAAATTTTCACGAATTTCATGAAATCCCTATTTTTTTCAACAGAATAGTTAGACAAATGGAACTTTTCTCTATATAATAGGTTCGATTGTGTAATTATTATCATAGATTATTTTTTACTAAGGAGAGATTTGCAATGGCAAAGAAAAACATTGTCGTTGTCGGTGCGGGGTATGCAGGGGTTTCTGCAACAAAGTACATGGCAAAAAAGCTAAAAAAAGACAATGATGTTGAGATAACATTGATCGACCGTCACTCTTATCACACGATGATGACTGAACTGCATGAAGTCGCTGGAGGACGCGTTGAACCAACTGCGATCCAATACGATCTGCAACGTTTGTTCGCCCGTAAGAAAAATGTCCGCTTGGTTACCGATACTGTAACAGGTATCGATAAAGAAAATAAAACTGTTCAAACAAAATTAGGTAGCTATTCCTTTGATTACCTTGTTCTTGGTATGGGTGGCGAGCCAAACGACTTCGGTACGCCTGGTGTGAAAGAACATGGCTTCACGTTGTGGTCATTCGACGATGCTGTCCGCATTCGCGAACATATCGAAAAAACTGTCGCAAAAGCAGCGATCGAACCCGATGCAGCTTTGCGTAAAGCAATGTTGACATTCGTTGTCTGCGGTTCTGGATTTACTGGGATCGAAATGATCGGTGAACTGATTGAATGGAAAGACCGTCTAGCAGAAGATTACAAGTTAGATGCAAGCGAGATCAGCCTGAAAGTCGTTGAAGCAATGCCAACGATCTTGAACATGTTGGATCGTAACGATGCAGCTAAAGCAGAACGTTACTTGAAGAAAAATCATGTTGATTTGGTCTTGAATGCACCAATCGTTGAAGTCGCACCTGACCATATCAAATTGAAAGATGGGTCAACTGTACCAACGCATACCTTGATTTGGACAGCTGGTGTGAAAGGAACCAGCGATGCAGCTGACTTTGGTTTGGAAACAGCCCGTGGGTTCCGTTTGGTTGCCAATGAATATATGGAAGCCAAAGGCTATGAAGACAAAAATATGTATATTATCGGTGACTTGGTTTACTTCGAAGAATTCCCGAATACGCCAACACCACAAATCGTGCAAGCAGCTGAACAAACTGGTCATACTGCGGCAAGCAATATCGTAGCAGCCATCAAAGGCGGCGAGAAACATAAATTCAAAGGAAACTATCAAGGATTTATGGTATCGATCGGCGCGAAATGGGGCGTAGCGAACTTATTCAACAAAATTCATTTAAGTGGTTTCTTAGCCATCATTATGAAGCATATCGTCAACTTAAAATATTTCTTTGATATTCGTTCAGGTTACTATATGTTCCAATACTTGATGCATGAAATTTTCCACATCAAAGACGACCGGACAGTGGCCCGCGGCCATACTTCTCGTTATGGTAATGTCTTGTGGAGTGTGCCTTTACGTATTTTCTACGGTTTGGTTTGGTTCATTGAAGCCTTTACCAAAATCTTAGGCGACAATGGTGAAGTATTCAAACCAAGTACTTGGTTTGGTGAAGGTTCTTGGTTCCAAGGAAACAGTGTCTTCCCATGGACTTGGGAATATCAAACTGTTGCAGACGCGGCAAGTGGCGCGAGCGAAGCGGCAGATGCAGCAAGTGCAGCAAGTGGCGCTGGTGAAGCAGCTGGTGAAGCGGCAACGCAAGCAGCGCATTTCGGTTTAAGCTATGCTTACGGCGAACAACCAATGATCGTGATCGAAAAATCACCTGATTGGTTCACAAAAGTGATGCAATTCATCATGCCGAACAACGATGTCGCAATGTTCTTCCAAAAATTCATGGTCTTCGCTGAAATTGCTTTGGCTTTGGCTTTGATGGCTGGTTTGTTCACATGGTTAGTCAACGCAACAACGATCATCTTGGTGATCACTTTCTGTATGTCCGGCATGTTCTATTGGGTCAACATCTGGTTCATTCCAGTTGCCTTCGCCTTGATGAATGGTTCTGGCCGCGCAGTTGGTTTAGATCGTTGGGTGATTCCATGGTTGCAACGTACTGTAGGTAAATGGTGGTACGGTACACCACGATCTTTATACGGCAAAAAATAATCCTTTGAGGAACAATTCAATAGCACGAGAAAAGACTGAGACAGCCTGATTTTTGATCAGTGTCTTAGTCTTTTTCCAAATTATGGATCGATCCTATGCACTTGCCTATAAATTGGCGGATAGACCTAGTAGAAGAATGGGTGATTGTGCTAGAATGAAACAGATCCCATGTCAGAACAGGAGTCTTATGATGACAAAATTGAAAACATTTATCAAAAACGCCCATTTAAAACCGTGGGACGGCGTGATCATCCTCCTCTTGATTCTCAGCTCTTTTTTGCCAATCCTCATTTTCGGGCAAACACAAACAGCAACCAAAGAAGCTGTTTTGCGGGTGGATGGCACTGAGATCAAACGTTTTGATCTCGTAGAAGGACAAAAAAGCTATACCTATCTTTACGAAGATGAAGATGGTGATTATAATTTACTTGAAATAGATGGCGATCGTATCCGGATCAAAGAAGCCAATTGCGGTGATCAGATCTGCGTACGTCGCGGCTGGGCCAGCAAAAACGGCGAAACGATCGTGTGTCTGCCCCACAAAATGGTGATAGAAATCCAAGCTTCAGATGGGAGTGAAACCGACGATCTGATTTATTGATCGTTTGCTTATGAGTCGATTACAACGAATAATTTTCATTTCCCTCTTGGTGGCACAAGGTGTCGTGATTGGCTTAGTGGAAAATATGATCCCTTATCCTTTCGCTTTTGCACCTGGTGCCAAGCTGGGATTAGCGAATCTGATCACGATCATCGCCTTGTTCACGATGCCAAAAAAAGACAGCTTTTTGCTGATCTGGCTGCGATTGATCCTCACCACATTGCTCGGCGGGACTGTTTCCACCTTCTTGTATAGCATGAGCGGCTCGCTACTCAGTTATTTCGGCATGCTCCTAGTGAAACAATTAGGGCCTAAAAGAGTCAGCATTATCGGGATTAGTGCGGCAGGCGGTTTTTTGCATAATGTAGGCCAACTAGTGACCGCTTCTTGGATTGCACAATCATGGAGTGTGATGCTCTATTTACCTGTCTTGTCTTTTTTTGGGATTTTGTCCGGGATAGCCATCGGGATCGCCGCCAATTACTTATTACAACGCGTTGAAACGCTTCGCCGTTTTCAACTGGATTATGAGCGTCAGACAAAGGTCAAATGGCGCACGACGGATTCAAAATAAAGGAGCCAATTATGAAACTTCATTCAATGTGGCAAGAATATCCAGCACTGCAAGCTGACTTGTCTGCCTCCTTGCAATTAATGGAAAAATCGCTCAAATTAAAAAATAAGGCTGTTGAAGAAGCCATTCTCGCTATGATTCATTCCGGCGGTAAATTATTGCGCCCAGCCTATCAACTCTTATTCTCTTCCTTTGGCAGTGAGAAAGATCCTGAAAAAGCTGTGGCATTGGCGGCATCGATCGAAATGCTGCATACGGCATCATTGATCCATGATGATATCGTTGACCACGCAGATACACGTCGCCGCTTGCCAACGATTCGGTCACAGTTTGGCAACGATGTGGCGGTTTATGCGGGCGATTACTTATTTGTCTGCTGTTTCAAATTGATGGCGGATTATGCCAGCTCTATGAAAAGCCTGCAAATGAATTCTCGCAGTATGGAAAAAATATTGGCTGGCGAATTGGGGCAAATGAGTAAACGATACGATGTCAATGTGACGGTCGCCGATTACTTAGAAAATATCAGCGGCAAAACAGCTGAATTGTTTGCTTTGAGTTGTTTTATAGGGGCATATGAAAGCGGCACTTCGCTGCGGTTTGCCAATCAAGCCAAAGAAATTGGCGAATCAATTGGATTGGCTTTCCAAATCATGGACGATATTCTTGATTATAGCCAAGCTTCTGCGCAGCTTGGCAAACCGGTTTTGGAAGATGTCCGTCAGGGGGTCTATTCACTGCCTTTATTGTTGGCATTAAAGACTGACCGGACGCACATGCTGCCGATATTAGCCAAAAAAGACGCCATGACAGATGCAGATACCCAAGTGATCTATCAACTGGTGCAAGAGGGTAAAGGATTGGTTGAGGCCAAAAAATTAGCCGCCAAATACACCGATAAAGCCTTGCAAGGCATCAAGAAACTGCCAGAAACACCAGACGAGAGTAAAGACTATCTTTATCGCATCACTGAACAAATTTTAAGCCGCACAAACTAATCAAAAAAAAGTTGTTGAGGAAGCCCCTCAACAACTTTTTTTAACGCATCGTCACAAATTCTTCTGAACCCGTTGGATGGATCGCCACTGTCTGATCAAAATCAGCTTTTGTTGCCCCCATTTTGATTGCGACTGCGAAGCCTTGCAACATTTCATCCACACCTACACCAATAGCATGCAGGCCAATGATTTTTTCTTCTTTGCCAAGACATACTAATTTCATTTCACATTTTTGCCGATAGTCATTCAAAGCAAAATACATCGGGGTAAAGCGTGAACGGTAAACCTTGATTGCTTCTCCATATTGTGTGCGGGCCGCTTCTTCGGTTAGACCAATCGTAGCAATTGGCGGATGCGTAAAGACAACCGTCGGTACGAGATCATAGTCCAAATAAGATTCGGACTGTCCGTTAAACAACCGTTCAGATAAACGGCGGCCAGCGGCGATGGCTACTGGTGTCAAATCTAATTTGCCGATCACATCGCCGACTGCATAGATGTGGTCAACGGTAGTCGTTTGATATTTATCAACCACAACAAATCCTTTTTCATCTAATGTGACATCCGTGTTTTCAATATTCAACTGATCTGTATTCGGGATACGGCCCCCTGCAAACAGGACACAATCTCCAGTCAAAGTAGCGCCATTTTCAAAGGTGACCGTATAGGTTTCATCCTCTTTAGTAATCGCCCTCGCAGTATAACCAGCATATGTTTCGATACCCGCTTCTTGGTACATCTCTACTAAGTTATCTGCCAGCATCTGATCAAAAGTCCGCAATGGCCGTTCTTTGCGATAAGCCCAAGCCACCTGACTGCCTAGTTGCTGACTGACACCACTGATTTCTGCAGCGATATAGCCAGCGCCTAAGACGATCATCCGTTTAGGTGCATGTTTGAGGGCAAAGAATCCATTGGAATCAATCGCATATTCGCCACCAGGTATACGCATTTTACTTGGTTTGCCACCTGTAGCGATCAGGATATGTTTGCCTTTATAGGCTGTGCCATCGACGGTCACTGTATGGTTATCCACAAACTGTGCATAACCTCGAATCACATCGATATGATTGCTATCTAAGCCTTTTTGATAGGCTGAATGCAAGAACTCAATATATTTTTCACGTTTATCCACAAGATCCGCGAAATCAAATTTATCCACATGTGGATAAATTCCGTAACTAGGTGCATCCCGCTTGATCATCTCCAACATTTCACTGGCTTGCCACATCACTTTTTTGGGCACACAACCGACATTGACACAGGTACCGCCTAATTCATTTCCTTCAATCAATAATACTTTGGCACCATGCATGCCCGCACGATTAGCAGAAGCAATCCCGCCACTACCGCCGCCTATCACTATGTAATCATAAATTTCCAAATTTTATTTCCTCCCTTTGTTATGTTCTTAGCGTAACTATGTGCCACTAGGTTCCTTTAGTGCTGTTCCTCTTCCATTCTGTCATGTGGAGCATGACAACCTAGAGGATGGATAGCAAAAAGGCCGAGAATAACTCTCGACCTTATTTTTTCTTCCGAATCATATCTCCAACGGCTACTGGTTCTTTGACCGGCATCGTTAAAAGCATCATTGGATTTGGTGCGCGATCGATGGCTTCACCATCTTCATTATACATGACTTCCACAGTTTGGTGAAAGTGATGGAATCCGGGACCATAAAATTCGATCTCATCGCCGACTGAAAAGTGATTTCTTTGGCGAATCGTGGCGGTTTGGGTGATTGGGTCATACGCCATGACTTCCCCGATGAATTTGTATTGCGGGATTTTGCGCCGGGCTCCGAATAGTTGTTCATTTTCACTTGGTGTATCGTAATAAAAACCTGAGGCCAATTCTCGTTGCGCCACTTTCCATAACTCATCGATCCATTCTTGTTTGCAGACATAATTGTCAGGATCGGCCATATAACTGTCAACGGCTGCTTTATAGACATTGGCTACAGTGGACACGTAGTGGATCGATTTCATGCGCCCTTCGATTTTAAAGCTATCAACACCGTTTTGGATCAAATCAGGAATATGTTCGATCATCGACATATCTACTGCACTCATGGAGTATTCTTCTTCAATTGCGCCGTTTTTGGTCAAACTGTTCCGTTCTCCTGCAAAAGGCATATCGAACAAGTCATACTTCCAGCGGCAAGATTGCGAACACCCGCCGCGGTTGGCATCTCGCATCGACATATGGTTCGATAACGTACAACGACCTGAATAAGAAATGCACATCGCGCCATGGATGAAGGCTTCAATCTCAACACTTGTATGTTTGCGGATCTCAGCCACTTCTGCCATCGAAACTTCCCGTGCCAAAACCACACGTTCCAAGCCTTCTTCCCGCCAAAACTCTAGTGTTTCGTAATTGGTGGCACTAGCTTGTGTCGATAAATGGATCGGCAAACCTGGGGCCTCCGCAGCACAAATACTGATCAATGCTGGGTCAGATACAATCACAGCTGAAATGCCGACATCCCGTAACTCTCGGAAGAATTCTCCCGCGCCTTCTTGGTTGCCCTCATGGGTGACCATATTCGCTGCCACATAGACTTTGGCATCATGGGCTTTGGCAAAAGCAACGCCTTCCGCCATCTCTTTATATGTAAAATTGCCGGCACGGCTGCGTAATCCATAGGCATTACCGCCGATATAGACAGCGTCTGCGCCATAATGGATCGCTGTTTTTAATTTTTCTAACGTCCCAGCAGGTGCCAACACTTCTGGTCGTTTCAATGCTTGTTTGACTGTCATTTCCGATTGCTCCTTACTTGATATCATCACGATCAAAAGAATAAAATCCAGTATCCAGTCCCCGATTTTGCGGGTGAAGTGCTTGGATTTGTGTGCTCAGATGCATGGCATCAGCTGTTGTGAATTGATCGGTTTCAATTGCCGCTTTGGCTTGTGCAAACAAGGCCGCAATGTCGACAAAAGCAGTTCCTCGTGTATATAGTCCATCCAATTTCCACGTATGATAGCCATGTTCTGTCAATTCCAGCAGTTGTTCCATCAAGTTAAGATCGTTATTGGCAAAAATATGGGTACCATGACTGTCTTCATAAATTGAATAATGGGTTTCTTCTTTTTTAGGTTCCGATAGAAACAATCCGCGTTTATGATTTTTTTCTTCTGTTTGTTGCGTATAGTGATAATAATTTTGCAGTAACGGCCGTTTCGATTGGTGGATACAAGTTGCACCATAGACCAATACTTCTACTGGAATATCGACTTGCGGCGCAAGGTCTTTCATTTCATCGAAAGGAACTTCCCGCGCTAAGACTGCACCAATTGCACCTTTTTGGCCCCAAAAATTGATTTGGCGTGCACTGGTAACTAAGGTTTCAGCTGCATATATAAATGGCAGCGCACATTCAGGATTTTGCTGCATGCGGTAAATAATGCCTGGATCACCGATGGCAATTTGATCTGCTGCCTGTGCCCGTAAAAAACGTAAATATTCGGGGATCAAAGTCATTTTTTCGGGATGCATGATCCCGTTGACAGCAATTGTTACTTTCTTGCCTGCTTGGTGGGCCATTTGGATCAATGTGGATTGTTCTTCACGAGAAAAGGATGCCGGCAACCGCAGTCCGAATGTTTCTTCTCCAAAAAATAAAGTATCGATATAGGGCATGATCGCCGTCGCTTGTTCGATCGATTCGACCGTTGCAATAATCTCGACCATAGTGCGCCTCCTTTTTTTAACTCATTCATAGTATCACATAGACAGCAAGTTTCCAATAGCATCCGCTATTCTTTCTTTCACGAAAAATGATGTCGATCAGTTTTCATTGTTGATATAGAAAGCTTTTACATGGAAAATGTTTGTGAATATACACGCATAACTGACGAGATTTCCTTGATACGAATGATACATGAATGCAATCCTTGCGCCTATGAGCCAACAAAAAAGGCTTAAGAAAAAAAACTGAATCAATAGATGCAGCTGTCTGGCGGTAACAAAAGAAGCCCTTTCAATAGATAGATCAACGGGCCTTTTCGTTTCTCATACATGTGCAAACAAAAAAAGAAGACAACAGGATACCTGCTGCCTTCCGTGATTAGACTTGTTGCAATACTTTGGCTTGGCCTTCTTTGACATTTAAGGTGATCGTTCCCTTAGAGGCACCGATCGTGACTTTGTCACCTAAATGGATTTGTCCAGATAGCAAGGCTTCACTCAACCGATCTTCAACCTCTTTTTGCAGTGCACGTCGGATAGGACGGGCACCATATTCAGGATCGAAACCAGCCTTGCCGATCACATCGATGGCAGATGGCGTGATTTTCAATTGAATGTCTTGTGTCGCCAATCGCTTGATAATCGACTTGCTCATAATTTTGACGATTTCGTGGATCTCGCCTTCACCCAATGATTGGAAGACGACTGTTTCATCGACACGGTTCAAGAATTCTGGGCGGAAGGCTTTCTTCAACTCTTCAAGGATCCGTTTTTGCATTGCTTGATGGTCTTTGGTCAGATCCGTCACATTGAAGCCAACACTTTTTTCTTCTCGGATTGCTTGTGCCCCGATATTTGATGTCATAATCAAAATCGTATTGCGGAAATCGACTTTTCGGCCTTTGGCATCCGTCAGATGGCCATCATCTAAGACTTGCAATAGAATATTGAAAACATCTGGATGGGCTTTTTCGACTTCATCCAGCAAAATGACTGAATAAGGCTTAGAGCGGATTTTTTCGGTCAGCTGCCCACCTTCGTCATAGCCGACATAGCCTGGCGGTGACCCAATCAATCGACTGGTACTATATTTTTCCATGAACTCAGACATATCGACACGGACTAAGGCATCTTCGCTGCCAAACATGGCTTCCGCTAGGGCTTTCGCCAATTCAGTCTTACCCACGCCGGTTGGGCCTAAGAACATAAAGGAACCAATCGGACGGTTAGGATCTTTCAACCCGCTTCTGGCGCGTCGAATCGAACGGGCAACGGCTTTGACCGCCTCTTCCTGACCAACAAGGCGTTGGTGCAAGATTTTCTCAAGATCTAATAAGCGTTCGCTTTCTTTTTTCTCCATTTGCTGCAAGGGTACACCTGTCCATTGAGACACGACAGTTGCAACATCTTCAGAAGTCACACTATCTGCATAGCCCGATGCTTCTTTGACTTCCATGAAAGCTACTTCCGTTAATTGCTGGGTCAATTTCTTTTCTTTGATCCGCAAACGGGCTGCGGCTTCGAAATCTTGCTGGCGAATCGCAGCTTCTTTTTCTTCGATCAAATTGGCGATATCATTTTGCAATTCAGCCAACTCTGAACTCTCATCCGTGCGATCCAAGCGGACCTTGGCTGCCGATTCGTCCATCAAGTCGATGGCTTTATCAGGCAATTGACGGGAATTGATGTAGCGAACAGACAATTGAACGGCTGCATGCAATGCTTCATCAGAAATTTCTACGCCATGATGTTCTTCATAACGTGGACGTAAGCCACGTAAAATTTCTTCGGCTTCTTCGGGTGTTGGTTCATCCACTTGAACTCGAGCAAAACGTCGTTCAAGTGCGGAATCTTTTTCGATATATTTTTGGTATTCATCTAGTGTAGTTGCCCCGATGGTTTGCAGTTCCCCACGGGCCAATGCTGGTTTCAAGATATTTGAGGCATCGATCGCGCCTTCTGCACCACCAGCACCAATCAAGGTGTGCAATTCATCGATGAAGAGAATGATTTGCCCATCTTGATAGATTTCATCGATGATTTTTTTCATCCGATCTTCAAATTCGCCACGGTATTTCGTGCCTGCTACCAATGCCCCCATATCTAGCATCATCAAGCGTTTGTTCTGCATATCTTCTGGAACTTCGCCATTGATGATCTTTTGGGCTAGCCCTTCAGCAATCGCGGTCTTACCTACACCAGGTTCACCAACCAATACTGGATTGTTTTTGGTCCGGCGACTCAGAATTTGGATCAGCCGTTTGACTTCTTTGGCACGGCCGACAACAGGGTCTAAGCGTTTGTCACTGGCCAATTTGGTCAAATCTCTCGCCAATGAATCAAGGGTTGGCGTGCCTTGTGGCTGCGCCTTTCCTTGGGCTGGACGACGACGACCGGCTGCACCATTTTTGGTTTCACTAAAGCCCATTTTTTTCTTCAATAATTGCCGCATTTTGGCTAAGCTTAAGCCCAAATTCAGCATGATCCGAGACGCCAGAATGTCTTCATCTCGTAATAGTCCCAGCAATAAATGTTCTGTACCAATTTGCGGAGCCCCTAATCGCTTGGCTTCATCTCCAGCAAAGGCGAAGGTATGTTTCGCCCGTGGCGAGTAAGCCAAATAGGCGTTCTCTGGATAATGGCGTACAGTGCCATATCCGGTCAAATGTTCGATTTCTTCACGTATATCATTTTCAGTGATATTCATTTCTCGTAGTGTTTTGCCAGCAATGCCATTTTGTTCAATGACTAAGGCAAGCAAGATGTGTTCTGAACCAACGGCTTGGTGCTTAAAGTATTTCGCTTCTTCTTGCGCAATCGCCAAAACGGCTTTCGCGCGTTGGGTGAATAGTTCATCCATCTCTTTCACTTCCTGTCTTCATAACTTAATCGTTCTAGTATTGCATGGAGCAAATCTGCGCGTGTTCTATTTTCATAAGGAGAACGTCCTAGAACTGCTTTCGCGATGACGGTCAATAATAAATTGCCTTCTCGCTTGGACAGGATTCCTTCCTCATACAGCTTTTGAATAATCGCATAGGCATCTTTTTCCGAAATCGTTTCATCAAATAATTGATTGATTTCTTTTAAATAGTGATGGCTATCTGTGATTTTGACTTTTTCGATCCGAATGTATCCGCCCCCGCCTCGCTTGCTTTCAACGGTATAGCCCCGCTGTACGGTAAAACGGGTATTGATGACATAGTTTATTTGTGAAGGCACACAATTGAAAAGGTTGGCCATTTCGGCACGGCGAATTTCAATGATTTCGCTATCTTCAAGGATTTTTTTCAAATAGGCTTCAATCAAATCGGAAGTGTTATGATGACTCAATTCATTTCCCTCCCTTGACTAATTCTGACCTTCATTATACCCAAATTTTACGTCGTTGCAAAGACGTACGCTTAACAGGGGGCGTTTACTAAAGGAATTTTTAAAATCACATACGGAATTGGGCTGATTCTTTGCTTGACTAGTACAAAAAACGCCAAGTCGACAGCAGGGAGCATTTCCCGATGCTGGCGATTGACGTTTCTAAAAAAATACGATGCTGCTATGGATTAATCATCATCCGATGTAGTAGAACTCGTTGGTGTTTCGGTTGTGGAGTCTGAACTTGTCGTTGAACTGCTGCTTGATTCTTCTGGTTCTGGTCCTTTTGATACAGTGACGGTCACCTTTGAGCCGACAGCAACTGATGTCCCCGCACCTGGTGAAACGCTTGTCACTTGACCGGCTGGGGTATCACTGTAATCAGACGCTTCTTCGATATCATAGAGTAATCCTGCTTCATTTAGGTCTGCTTCAGCATCCGCTTGTGATTTGCCGACGATCCGCGGCACATTGACCATTTCTTGTCCGCTGCTGATCGTCAAAGTGATCGTCGTTCTAGAAGCAAACACTTCACCGCCTGATTCAGGTGCCTGGGCAATCACAGTGCCTGATGGCTGATCACTGGTGGCGTAGACGATCGAAATCTGACTTGAGGCAACACCTTTAGAGGTTAGATCTGCTTTTGCAGCTGCTTCAGTCCTCCCATAATAGTTGTCCATTTCGAAAGAAGCCGGGCCACTGCTGACAACGAAGCTGACTGTATCTTCTTTCGGCGATACTTCTTCGTCTTCTGCTGGAGATTGGCTGATGATATCTCCTTCGGCAACATCTTCATCTGACTTGGTTTCTGAATTGATCTGATCTTCAGAGAAGCCCAGCTTGATCAATTCTTCTTTGACATCTTCAAAGGTTTGGCCAGTATAGTCTTTGAAAGCAATCTTCTCCGTGCCGCTGCTGATATACAGGGTCACGGTCGCATTTCTTTTGACCTCGTTGCCGGCTGGGGGATCGGTTTTGACCACTTGGCCTGCCTCGATCTCATCGTCAGCGATTTCTTCCACTTCCTCAGCAACTTGTAAGCCCTCATCCGTCAGGGTCGTTCGCGCAGTGGCCTCAGTATCGCCACTGACATCTGGGATCGCGACATCTCCTCGACCACCGCCAAATAAGAAATAACCGCCGATCCCAAGTATTGCTGCAAACACTAAAATCGGAAAAATCAACCACCATTTCTTTTTCTTCTTAGGTTTGTCCTTGGTTTCTTCCTCAGGTACCTCAACTGGTTCTGTTTCCGCAGGTGCCACGATGGCTGCTTCCTCTATCGGTGTGATCACCCGTGTTTCATCCATCAAAGCATGGGGCGTCCATTTAGGCTCGTTCAAACGGTCTGGTGACAAAACAGTAGCCAAATCTTCTCGCATTTCGTCTGCCGTTTTGTAGCGATCGGCTTGTTCTTTGGCAGTGGCTTTCAATACGATGTTTTCAATCGATTGTGGGACATTTTTATCATAGATGCGAATCGATGGGATATCATCTTGGAAATGCTTCAATGCAATGGTGACGGCTGACTCACCGTCGAACGGTACTTTGCCCGTCAACATTTCATATAGAATGATCCCGATGGCGTAGATATCCGATTGATTGGTCGCCATGCTGCCCCGGGCTTGCTCTGGTGACAAGTAGTGGACTGAACCTAACATCGAATTGGTTTGCGTGATCGATGTCTCCGATAATGCGATCGCAATCCCAAAATCGGTGATCTTCACGACACCTTCTTCATTGATCAAAATATTTTGCGGTTTCAAATCTCTGTGAATGATTCGGTGCTGATGGGCTAAGGCTACTGCCGACAATACTTGTTGCACGATATCCACCACTTGTAAGTAAGGAACTGGATAATGCGTTTGGATGTATCGTTTCAGATCCATGCCTTTGACGTATTCCATGACCAAAAATTGCATCCCATCTTCTTCACCTACATCATAGACCGTCACGATATTGGGATGAACCAATTCAGTAGCTGCCAATGCTTCACGCTGAAAACGACGGATCGCACTTTGATCATTTTGGAAATCAAAGCGCAAGACTTTGATAGCAACTTCACGGTCTAGAATCAGATCGTGGGCCAAAAAGACGTTGGCCATGCCGCCACTGCCGATATTGCCGATGATTTTGTAACGGCCGTTGATTTTCTTGCCAATTTCTATCATAGGCCTTCTCCTCCGACTTTGATCAGCAGTACAGTGATATTGTCTACGCCGCCTCTAGCGTTGGCTTGGTCGATCAATTGTTGGACAATGGTTTCTAACGCTGGCGTTCCTTCGATCGTCGCAGCGATTTCTTGATCAGACACCATATTGGTCAATCCATCTGAACAAACCAATAAATAGTCTTGTGCACCAAAGTAATGGATCGCTACATCCACTTCTACTTCACTGGGCATCCCCACAGAGCGGGTCAACACATTTTTCCTTGGATGATTCAAGGCCATTTCAGCAGTGATTTGTCCCGATTTGACCAATTCATTGACCAATGAATGATCTTCCGTGATTTGTGTCAATGTATGATTACGCAACAAATACGCACGGCTGTCGCCTACATTGGCAATCGTAAATTGATCGCCAAAAAGCGCCACGGCAATGATCGTTGTACCCATACCATTGAGTTCTTCTTGCGTTTGGCCTTTTTGGTAAATGGCTTGGCTTTCTTGCTGAATCTTTTGGATCAGCCATTGGGCCGTTTTTTCACTATCGGTCAGTGTCGTTTGTTCCCAAGCGGTGCCGATCTCACTAACTGCTTGTCGACTGGCTACATCGCCGGCACGATGGCCGCCCATGCCATCTGCAAGCAGTGCCAATGTGATATTTGCTTTATTGACATAGGTTGCTGCAAAGTCTTGGTTCGTATTACGCCGTTTGCCGACATCTGATTGAAAACGTATCTCCAATTTCTTTCACCTCATTACTTTTTGCGCAGACAACTGATAAAAAAGCCATCTGTCATAAAATCTTGCGGATAAATCGTTAATAAACCGTCTTTGATCGATGATGCCACCACAGGATCAACTGCGATATCATACAACTCAAATTCTGGGTGATCAGCCAAAAAGGCGGCCACAACTTGTTGATTTTCTTCTGCAAGAATCGTACATGTGCTGTACACCATTATACCCGATTTCTTCAGTGTTGGGGCAACACTTTCCAAAATTGCCCGTTGAATGACTGGCAACCGCGCGAAATCAGCGGCTGTTTTGTTGTACTTGATGTCTGGCTTGCGGCGCATCAGGCCTAAACCGGAGCAAGGCGCATCGACCAAGATTCGATCAAAAGATTCTGCAGGAAATGTATCCGCGACCTTACGCGCATCTAAGACCATCGCTTCAACGACAGAGGATACGTCCAAGCGGGTCGCATTTTCCTGGATCAATTTCACTTTATGCTCATGAATATCCAATGCCGTCACTTTACCGCCGGCTTCTGCGGATAAGAAAGAAGCAATGTGGGTGGTCTTGCCCCCAGGTGCCGCACAAGCGTCCAACACCTTATGATCGGGTGCAATCTGCAATGCCGGTGCCACCAGCATAGAACTTTCGTCTTGAATCGTCAGCATACCCGATCGGTACAAGGAGGAACCAGCCAAAAAGCCTTTATCGGCGATAATGCCATAAGGCGAGATTTCACTAGGTCTGGCATCGATACCTTCTTCTTGTAATTGTGCGATCGCCGCCTCTTGAGAGATACGCGCTAAGTCAATCCGACCGCTGGCGTGATTCGGGTCGAATAATGAATACCCTAGCTCTCGTGTTTCTTCCATACCGATTTGATCCACCAATTGTTCTGTCAGCCACTTGGGCATACTGATCTCCGTGGCCAAGCGTTTGAGCGGTTTTTTGAGCACTTTAACGGCTGGTACACCTTTTCTTTGGACATTGCGCAAGACGCCATTCACGAACTTCCCTGTACCTGGATTGCCTTTGGCTTTCGCGATATCTACTGCTTCATGAATGATCGCATGGTCCGGTACTTTATCTAGATACAATAATTGATATAGCGACAAACGCAACAAAGATTTGACCCATGTTTCAACTTTTTTGGCATCCTTGATAAAATGTTCTAAATAAAAATCAAGCAGGATTTGTCGGCTGACTGTACCATAGACCAATTCTGTCAATAAGCGGCCATCTTTGCTGTTTAGGCGCCCATGGCTGATCAACTCTCGCAATAAGAGATTGGAATAAGCCCCGCCTTTTTCGATCCTAAGCAGTGCATCCAGCGCTACATATCGAACGGTATATTGAATATCTCCTACATCACGCTTCATATGCACCGACCTTTTGTCCAACCTGAACCTGTTGTCCACTACCATTTAAAAAAGCGGCAATGTCTTGTTGGCCTTTGCCTGCCGGCTGCAATGAATCGATTGCTAAAACGGTTCCTGATCCGCAGGCGATCAATAATTCTTTTTTGCTGCGTTCAATGATCGTACCCGGCGCAGCAGTTGTCGTTTGCGCTACTGATGACACTGACCAAATTTTCCAACGTTGGTCTTGATACATTGTGAATGCGATAGGCCATGGCCGCATGCCTCTAACTTGTGCATCAATTTGCTGGGCTGTTTTGCCCCAATCGATTGCTTCTTGTTCTCGGCTGATATTTGGCGAGTAGGTCACCAAATCTTCATCTTGAGGCACAGGTGTCAATTCCCCCGATAAAATTTTTGGCAAAGTTTGCAGCAATAGCGTTTTACCTAGTGCGCTTAATTTGTCAAACATCGTACCTACATCATCTTGAGGGGTGATTGGTAACCGTTCTTGGGCAAAAATGCCGCCAGCATCCATCTTTTTGATCATTTCCATGATGGTGACGCCAGTTTCTTGATCACCTGCCATGATGGCATAATGCACGGGCGCACCGCCGCGATATTTCGGCAACAATGATGCATGGACATTCAGCGCACCATGTGTAGGAACTGCCAACAAGCTGCTAGGCAGAAATTGGCCAAAAGCTGCCGTGATCAATAAATCAGGCGCCAGCGTCTTGATTTGTTCCATTTCTGGAGAACCGCTGATTTTTTCTGGTTGTAAAACAAGTAACCCGTGTTTCAAAGCAGCTTCTTTGACTGGTGTCGGTGTGATGATTCTTTTACGGCCGACGGGTCGGTCTGGTTGTGTCACAACTGCAGCGATTTCGTAGCCTTCTTCTAGCAAGCCTTCAAGGATCGGCACTGAAAAAGCCGGTGTCCCCATAAAGACGATTTTAGTCATGGTCATGTTCCTCCATATATTTTTCTAGGTCTTCTTCTGGAATACGTTCGATCAGTTTATCGGTAAATAAGACACCGTTCAAATGATCGATTTCATGCTGCATGGCACGCGCCAAATAGCCAAAAGCCTCCACTTCCATTTCTTCTCCTTCACGGTCATAGTACCGGACAGTGATCTCATCCGCCCGTTTGACCGTACCGAATGTATGGGGAATGCTTAAGCAGCCTTCAACATCTAGCGTTTCGCCTTTGGCTTCGATGATTTCAGGATTGATCAGTTCAAACCGATCGTCTTCGTCTACTTCAACGATAGCCACTTGCAGATTTTTGCCAACTTGTGGTGCAGCGATGCCAATGCCGTCATGGGCGACCATCGTCTCATAAAGATCATCTAACAACTGGACCAGCTCATCTGTGATCACGGATACAGGTTTGGCTTTACGACGAAGACGTTCGTCGGGATTTAATATAATTGGATAACGCATAATTTCTCCTCTAAATAAAATTCAACGGCTCTTGGTCAATCGACACATATAGGCCTTTGCGCTGATCGATTTGACTTTGATCCAACAGACGGGTCAACATTGCTGGTAATTGCGGTTCTTGTTTATATTTGATGATCAGTTGATAATAATAACGGTTTTTGATCCGCAAAATCGCACTAGGTGCCGGACCCAACAAGACACTTTGCGGAGAAAGCTCTTGTTTGAGGTCGCGGGCGATAGCAAACATTTTCTGGGCCGCCACCTGTTCTTCAGGATGGCTGCACGTAATTTTAACGGTATAAAAGTAAGGCGGATAGCCGCTTTGATGGCGGACCCACATTTCTTTTTGATAAAAGTCTTCATAATCCTGCGTTTGTGCCAATTGGATCGCATAGTGTTCTGGGTTGAAAGTCTGGATCACTACTTCACCGGTTTTTTCAGCTCGTCCTGCCCGACCGCTAACCTGCGTCAGCAATTGAAATGTTCGCTCGCTGGAGCGAAAATCTGGCAAGTTCAATGCTGTGTCAGCATTGAGGACGCCTACCAAAGTAATATCGGGAAAATCCAAACCTTTGGCAATCATTTGGGTACCCAGTAAAATATCCGCTTTCTTTTCGCCAAAGGCCGTTAAAATCTTCTCATGTGCGCCTTTCTTACGCGTGGTATCGACATCCATCCGCAGCACGCGCGCCTCTGGGAATAATTCATGCAGTTCTTCTTCCACTTTTTGGGTACCCGTTCCATAATAACGGATCTTGTCGGCTTGACAGTTGGGGCAACGATGCGGAATGTGTTCTTCATGGCCGCAGTAGTGGCAGCGCATCGTTTTTGTATCCATATGCAAGGTCAAAGAAATATCGCAATTGGGACAGGGTAAAACATAGCCGCAGTCGCGACACATCACGAAGGAAGAATAGCCTCTGCGGTTCAACAACAAGACGATTTGTTCTTTACGCGCCAAACGATCAACGATTTTTTCCTGGAGTAGTTTTGAAAAGGTTTGGTATTGTTTTTGCGCAAACTCAGTCCGCATATCTACGACATCGATTGTCGGCAGTTGGGCATTGGCTTTTGCTCGTTGGTTCAAGCGCAATAGCTGATAGACATTTTTTTGTGCCCGGGCCCGCGATTCCAGTGAAGGCGTTGCACTGCCTAGCACAACAGGGCAATGGTGATAAGAGCCACGCCAAATGGCTAAATCTCGTGCATGGTAACGGGGGGCTTCTTCTTGTTTGTATGTCGCTTCATGTTCTTCATCAACGATGATCACCCCAATATTTTTCAACGGAGCAAAAATAGCTGATCGGGCACCAACCACGACTTGCGCTTCACCTCGTTCGATCTTGCGCCACTCATCATACTTTTCGCCTTGCGACAAGCCACTGTGCAAGACCGCGACGGCATTGCCTAGACGGCTCTTGAAGCGTTCCACCATCTGAGGTGTCAATGCAATTTCGGGTACGAGCATGATCGCTGTTTTGCCTTGTTCCAGCAACTGCGCAATCGTTTGGAGATAGACTTCAGTTTTACCGCTGCCAGTGATGCCCTCCAGTAAAAAGGTTTGGGCTTGCTTGTTTTGCACGGCTGCTGTGATAGCCGTCACTGCTTTTATTTGATCGGTATTTAATTCAAGTGGGCTGGTTTTTTGAAAGTCATGGTCCTTGAAAGGATCTCGGTAGGCTTCCACTTCTTTGAAGGTCAACCACCCTTCTGCTTCCCCTTGATTCAAGACAGCAGAAGAAATGCCATTTTCGGTAAAAAAGGAAACCGGCAGATAGGCTTCCTGTGACAAAATGTGTAAGAGCGCTGCTTTTCGGGTCGACCCTTTACGCAACTGATCCACGATATCAGGAATCACTGCCGGATCGATTTGTCGTTGCACGTAGCGGATCATTTTGGCTTTGTTCTTATTTTTGACTAAGTACTGTACTTCTACTACGGCAGCTGATCGTAATGGTTTTAAACGCGGCAGCAAACCAGCTGCTTCAGCATCTTGCCAGCTTAGTACCCCGTTTTCTGGAAAATAACTGCGAATCTGGTGGCTATCATCTAACAAAACGATTTGTTTTTGGTATTCGGCCTTCATCACACTCGGCAACATCGTTTGCAAGCAAGTGATTTTGAAGGCGAATGTGGTTTGCTTCATATAATCGGCGAGTTGGAGCAGCTCATCATTGACTACTGGTGAAAGATCCAACAACCGCGTGATTGGTTTCAATGGCTGGTCAATCTTTGCTATCTGTGACAATCCAACGACGAAGCCTTGGATGTGGCGATCGCCTTGGCCAAAGGGGACTTCCACACGCATCCCAGTTTCGATGACAGCTTGTAATTCAGTTGGTACTTCATATGTAAACGGCTGGTCGGTCTGCATCGTGGGGACATCCACGATGACTTCTGCTATGTGCGTCATCTCTGCTCCTCCTTTAGGCTCTATTTTACTAAATAGCTGTCTGTTTGTCTGTATCCCTTACAAAAATTTAACGATCGGCAAACCAAATAAAAAGCCGGAACACAGGCGTGCTCCAGCTGTTTTGTTTAAAGCTTTTGTTCGTCACGAATGCGCGCTTCTAGTTCTTTTTGTTCTTGGTCTTTTAGCGCTTTACGTTCTTCTTGCTCCATCTTCAAACGGGCACGTTTGATTTCTGGATGCGGATCGTTTACGACCATTTCTGCCTCGATTTCTTCTAATGCTTGGCCAACACTTTTGACTGAGTCAAAAGATTCCAATGTTGCTTGGGCACCGGCATCTAGCTCATGGGCACGTTTGCTGGCTAGGATCACCAATGAATATTTTGAATTGACACGATCCAATAATGAATCGATTGAAGGTTTTAACATCATTTTTCTTACAGCTCCTCTAACATTTTGATATAGGTTCCGATCACTCGGTCGACGCGAAAATGTTCACTAGAAATGATCTCGCGGATCCGATCGACTGCCTTGGGGACTTCATCATTCACAACAGCATAATCATATAATGCCATCATTTCGATTTCTTCGCGGGCCACCCGCATGCGTTCATCGATCACTTCGGCAGAGTCGGTCCCTCTTCCTGTAATACGAGAGCGTAATTCGGCCAGATCAGGCGGCGTCAAGAAAATAAAGACTCCGTCGGGTACGTTGTCTTTGACTTGTTTAGCCCCTTGTACTTCTATCTCCAAGAAAACATCTTTTCCTTGGTCTAAGGTCTGTCTGACATAAGACAATGGTGTGCCATAATAATTGCCGACATATTCGGCATACTCCAACATTTCGCCAGCCTCGATCAAGGCTTCAAACTCCTTGCGACTGCGGAAATAATAATCTACACCTTCGACTTCTCCTGGGCGTTGTTGGCGTGTTGTCATTGACACCGAATATTGAAAATCGTTGTCATCACGTTCAAAAATCGCCTTTCTAACGGTGCCTTTGCCTACTCCAGAAGGCCCTGATAAAACTATAAGTAATCCTCGCTCTGACATAATGACGTCCTTTCACTGACATTTGCTTAACGTCTATTTTGCACTTTTTTTCAGCAACTTTCAAGAACTACTTTATTATAATGGGAATTTTATGAAATAGCTAGTCCCTCGTCTGCGAGATTCTCATTAAAAGCCCATATTGCTCAAGGTATTGATGACACCTGCCAATTCATCCTTTGCGGTGATGGCTTTTTCAGTTGGATCTGATACTTCTTGGCAATCAATACGCACGATATAGCGTCGGTTCAACGAAACGGCATCTCCATTGACTAGAATATGCAAAAAATCGGGTTCGATGGCTGCACAAGCATCTTGCCATGCATCGAAATTTGTTTTGTCCGAAGGGACACTCCGTTTGATGATACTTTTGCCGCTTAATTCATGAAAAGTGATATCGTAATATGTCATTGTTGCTTCCTCCTACTCAATATTTTGGATTTGTTCGCGGATTTTTTCTAGGATCGTCTTCATTTGAACGACGTGATTTTTGATGGTGATCGCGCCTGATTTCGATCCGATCGTATTGACTTCGCGATTCATTTCCTGGATCAAAAAATCCAACTCCCGACCAACCGGTGTTTCAGTGGCCAATAAACTGGTCATTGTTGTCAAGTGGATGCCTAGACGATCGATTTCTTCGTGGATGTCGCCACGCTCCAATAGCAAGGCTAGCTCTGTCAGCAAGCGATCTTGATCGACAGTTTCCCCAAGATAAGCGGTCAATTTTTTCTCAAAACGGGCTTGGTAATCTGCCTCATAGACAGCGACAAATTGCGACAACTCCGCCAGTTTGTCTTGCAGTTGCTGCTGATTCTCTTGCAACACTTGCAAAATGCCAGCACCCTCTGCTTGGCGACTGCGCTCGATAGCGGCTAACGCGTCCGTCAACGCAGCCAAGACCCCTGATGTGAGCTGATTTTCCTCTGGTTCATTGTCTGATACAGACAAAAAAGCGTCATTGGTCAAAAAGCGCTCCAATAATTGTTCCCTGGGCAAATCAGTGAGGCCGAAACGTTGCTTTGCTTCTGTTTCTACTTCTTCCATAAATGCCGACAATAGATCCCATTGAATATTGATTTGTTTCTGCTGCGCTGCGGTCTCTTTTATCGTGACATATAGTTCGATGCGCCCGCGTTGCAGGGTCTGCTTGATTTGTTGTCTGATCGTGCTCTCGATGGTATTCAATTGCTTAGGCATGCGTAATTGTAAATCAAAAAAGCGCTGATTGACACTTTTGATCTCTACTTCGATTTGGCCAGCTGGTGTATCCGCACTGCCCTTGCCAAAACCTGTCATACTTTTCATCTGTTGACGTCCTTTCTTGGTCGTACCTGACTTGGCGGTTGGCGACTACATTGACGCCAATGCCTTTTTCAACCCTTCAAATTCCTCATTGGACAATGTGATGCCTTTGCCCATTTTTTCATGATCAGGTGCCCAATCTCGCAAGTCAAACTTCGGCGGCCGTCCGCTCCAACTGACCAAGTTCAATTCTTTGCGCCATCCTTTCGGGTTTTCTGACAAAACGGCAATCTCTTCAACGATTTCATAAGAAAATTTCTCCATCTCTATCTCCTTTCAAAAGATAATAACTATAAGCAGCAAGCGTCGCAAGCAGAGGATATCGCCGGCGGATTTGCTGCAATGCAGGTGTGGATAAGGCTTGTGTTCGATAAAAGAACAAAAAACGATTTTGCTCCGATAAAAGGTAAAAACGGTCTTTATAAAAGGTCAGCCACTCACTGATGGACCACGCTTCGCTACCGCCATTGGCTTCTTGCGCAATTTTTTTGGCAATGCCTTGGGTCATCGTTGCTGGTTCATAAATGACTGTTGGCGGCAAATGTAATGTCTTGGCGCTGCACTCCAACAAGATCCGTCCCCACTCGGCCACTGGGATATCCCCTTGATAAAATTTACGCAGTTTTTTTAAGAAATCAGTTTTTTTGATTTCTTCGTATAGATACGCGTGCTCTTGCTTCAACCAACGCAAACACTGTCGCCATGGACGCTGGAACTGGGCATCTTTCTCAAAAGTATACCAATAGCCTTGGTACTTGCCAAAGGTTTTCAACGTTTCCAAATAGCCCAAGGTCATATTGTCTAAAGACCTTTGGGCATCAAAGATCAAGAAGCTGCCCATCGTCCACGGGGAACCGAGAGAAATTTGCGCGATATTTTCCGGCACATTGATTTTTTTATTGACGCCGGGTCCTTGGACATCCACGGTGATACATTCTGTTGCGCCTTGTGCAATGGCTACATCGATCGGCAGATTATTGCGGTAGCCGCCATCGATATAATAAGTACCATTGATTTGCTGGGCTTGCATCGCCGGGTAAAAAGATGCTGAAGCCAACAGCCATTGCAGGTTCTCTGCCGTATCTGCAGGATCAAAGGTATAAATCGTTTCTTTGAAATCAGGCAGTCGCGTGGTACAAATCAGCAGTTGTCTAGTCGTTTGCGCAAATTTTTCTGCGTCAAATACTGAAGCCAATAAAGCGGCTAATGGTTCCGTGCGCGCACCATTGGTTTTCAATGCGGTCACCACTAAGGAATGCGTCTGGTCCATCATTTCTCGCAACGTCTGCGCTTTGGCTTCTGCCAACGGATATTGCAAAACTTTGGCATTAGAAATATTGGCCCACAAGTCCACCGCTGCTTCCACATCATTCATCAAAATCAATGCGCCATTCAACGCCCCCACTGAGGTACCCGTGATCCACTTGAAATTGATGCCGCGCTCTTGCAGCGCTTGCCAGACCCCTATTTGATATGCGCCATGAGCCCCGCCGCCACCTAAAACCAAGGCTGTATTATAAACCAATGTTTTTTGAAAGCCGGCTGCCACCTTTTGATAGCCTTGCTGGGTGAAAAACTCCGAAAATAGCGGATGGTCAGGCAATCGCCAACAGACACTTGCGGCAAATCGACTGCGGGCAAAACTTTCGACAACCCCCGTGTATTTTTGCCATGAAAACTGCGTATCGGCTTCATGCAACAAATCATAAATGATCATTTGATTTTCTTCAAGACGGCAACTGAGGTACAAGCGGCCTTGACGTGTGTTGATCTGCCAGCCTTGTTCCTCTATGTGCTGGCCAAAATACGCCCTGCCTGCAGAATGACTGTCAAAGAATGAAAAGGTCAGCTGGCTTTCTTGAAACGCCCTTCGTTGCAACACGAAATCGACGGTCGTTACTTTTTTGGCTTTCATCAGAAATCTCCTTAAAGAACAAAAGAATAGCCGAATGACACGGCTGTTGACCTACCACTCGCTATTCTTCACGTTAAAATGTTCGTTGTGCCATATTAAATGCAGCCAACATATCTGATGTGGCTGCAGCAACAGGTGTCACTGCTTGCAGATCCCCTTGCACGACCCGCCGAGTGATACCACCCATTTCGCCGCAGGTAATCAATGTGATCATCTTGCGTCCTTCCACTTCGTCTAAAAGATAGACATCTGTTGGCTCGACCCGCACTGTTGAAGTCGCGGTGTAGGTATAAATATTCTCCAAATCAGTGATGTAAATCGTTGCACCGATCGCCACATCATCTAAAGGTGTAAACAACAGTTCCGGCGATTGTGCGCGGTGACTGGCTAAGGCATAATTGCCTTCACCCATTTGCTGCGTAGGGCTCAAAGTCCCTGCACCATATAATAAGGCTTCATTGGATAACCCTTTGAAAATCGGTAAATTGATCGCCACACTTGGGATCGCTACGCCCCCGATCACAGGCAATACTTTATTGCTGAGTTGCGCTCTCAGCACTGCTTCTGAACTGGCCGGCTCCACTGCATCGAAATCAAATGTCGTGTCAGCTTCCATGTTTTTTTCGACATCGGCACGACTGATTTCACTGACCGCGTATGCATCCCCGGTCTGCTTGATAAAGAAGTTTTTGATTTGATTGTTGAATACCAGCACGAGTCCAACTAAAAGCAATAATAACAAAAAAAGATTGCTGAGCCAGCGCCTGAATCTCTTCTTTTTTTTCATCTCATATCTCTCCAATTTTTATCTCCTTTTATCATACCAAAAACCTCTTGATAGCGCCAATTTTGCTCAGTTATTTTACCAAAAGAAAAGAAATGTTTAGGCAAAGAGGGGGGTGGAGCTTAAAAATTGTTTTTTCTGTTATTTTGTAATATAACTTTAAACGAAAAGATACAAGCATTTTTCAGCGCTTTGTTGTAGAATGAACATATTACATAGGAGGGATCAACCGGCATGTCCAATACGATTTACGTACATATAGATACAACCAGCAATGCCGTCTTGACCCGTGGGCTTGCCCCCCAAGATTTCAACAAGAGCATTGTGCATCAACCCAAGAATCTGCTTTTGCTTGATCCTTCCAGCGAATTTGGTGAATTTGACGGCCACACTGGCCTCAAAGTGATTCGCGGCATCGAAAATGTGCAACTTTTCTTCCAGCAATTGAACAAAGGACGCGTCACGGAAGAAATGAAATGGGTCGATTTCAATGATTTCGATATGTTGAAGGAACTCACACCGTTAGAGATTTCAGAACTGTTATATTTTGGCCATATGAAAACCCACTTGCATTCACCGTTTTTTTATAAATTGCAAAACAACTTTGTCTTTTTTGATTTGAAAGACAACCGCTCCCGTGTATATTACCGCTACTTGGACGAGTATTACCGCATTTTAGCCGATCGAATCACCCGAATCGTCTTAGAAAAAATCAACGACCGTATTTCTTTCTTCAAAAAAGCTGTTTCTGTCGAAAAATTAGACTTCAATCTACTGAAAGAACTCCGTAGTGTCATGCAAGAAGGTGTCTTATTCTGCTTGAGCCAAGATCAATTGATCGACAAAACATTCACGATCCCGATTTATCTGATGGAAGACTCCGGTTTGAAAAGCAGCCAAGTCAACAAAAGTTCCCTTGATCAAATTGCCGTGTTGCGCTACTACGCCAACCAAAAAAAATGGACATTAGATATTGATCAAGAAGATCTAGCTTTTGGCTTTATGGACAAAAAAATGTCATGACCCACACGACTCGCGGGCATGACATTTTTTATTTTATCCTTTCGGCAAAAATAATTTTGGTGCGGTTTTGGCTAATAATATCAACACAACACTAACATATATGGTGTTGATCACTACGGACCCGCCATTAAAAATCAGTGAATAGACATAGGGGCTTTGACCTTCTGGTGCATACATTCCCCAAACAAATACCCCCGCCCAGAAATGCCAGAACCAGCGGCAAACCACGGCGATAAATCCACCAATCCCGATATACCAATAAGCGATATTGGCTTTGTTCCGCAGTGCTTGTTGGATCCGATTGGCAAACAACCCGCCAAATCCACCAAAGGCAAAGGCAAAAGGATATTCAAAAATAATTTGCGGGACGCTGATGAAATTTTTCATGGCACTACCCACCAGTATGTTCAATAGCCCCCACATGAAGCCAGCTGTCACACCAGGCACAAAACCGCGGCGATAGGAATACAAGACCAAAGGAACCAATCCCAGCGAGAGATCCAACCCTGCATTGACCGATTGTACTGGAATAAAAGACAATGCCACCCCAAGCGCCGCAATCATCGTCCCTTCCGTCCATACCCGCAGATCAATTTTTTTCGTCAAAAAAACTCCTCCTTTTCGAATCATCACAATTCACAAAGGAGAAGTGTCAGACACTTCAACTCGTCACAATTCCTACGTTCGTATGACCGAAACAGGTACGAAGGGTTTAGAGTATACTCATTCTCAGCCTTTTCAGGCTCCCCTTTGTGATTAGATTCTATTTGTTTTTTTTTGGACTGTAAGTCCTCTCATAGCATATCATACTTCTGTAAAAAAAGAAGCGTTATTGTTCCGATACCAATCAAATATAAAAATCCTCCAGCTGTCTCGGTCAACTGGAGGATACAACATACTTGAAGGATCGCCAAGTATTAGATAGATAATTTTGATTCAAACAATGGACTTACAGGTTTGTTCTCATGGATTCGTTTGATGGCTTCGCCCATCAACGCACCAACACTGATTTCATCGATTTTTTCTGATTTGCGGTCTGCTGGCAAATAAATCGAGTCAGTCACAACCAAATGTTCGATGGCAGAATCTTCGATCCGTTCCAAAGCTGGGCCTGACAATACTGGGTGTGTACATGAGGCATAGACACTTTTGGCACCTGCTTGTTTCAAGGCATTGGCCGCTAGTGTAATGGTTCCTGCCGTATCGATCATATCATCGATCAAGACACACGTTTTGCCTTCAACATGACCAATAATGTTCATGACTTCAGCTACATTGGCTTTAGGCCGACGTTTGTCAATGATTGCAATGGGTGATTTAAGAAACTCAGCCAGTTTGCGCGCGCGCGTCACGCCACCATGGTCTGGTGAAACGACAACAACGTCATCTCCTTGGATATTGCGTTCTAAAAAGTAATTGGCAATCAATGGCGCACCCATCAAATGATCGACTGGCATATCGAAAAATCCTTGGATTTGTGATGCGTGCAAGTCAAGTGTCACCATACGGTCCGCACCGGCTTTTTCAATCATATTTGCTACAAGTTTTGCTGTGATTGGTTCTCTTGAACGTGCTTTTCGGTCTTGTCTAGCGTAGCCGTAATAAGGCATGACCACATTGATCGTCTTCGCACTTGCGCGTTTCAATGCGTCGATCATGATCAACAATTCCATTAAGTTATCATTTACAGGACTGCTGGTCGATTGGATCACATAGACATGTGAACCGCGAATACTTTCTTCGATATTCACTTGGATTTCGCCATCGCTGAATTGTTTTACGGAACACTTACCTAATTCGACACCTACTGCAGCTGCGATTTTTTCCGCTAAAGGACGATTTGAGTTCAGAGAAAAAATCTTCAATCTTGGATCAAAATAATGATTTGACATGAGAACCTCCACTTTCTTTACGTGTAACTAATAAAAAATGACGACTATTTTACTAGAATCTTCTTCCTAATAAATAGTAGTCATTTTTCGTGAATAAATCAAGTCATTTCGCTATTTCTCATTTAGATAAGGCAGTTTTTTTGCATAATCCGCTTTATTCTCTTGGCGGGCACGTGCAATCGCCATACTGTGCTTGGGCACATCTTGGGTGATCGTGGATCCTGCTGCGATCATCGTTTCTTCAGCAATCGCCAATGGTGCAACTAAATTTGAACCCGAACCGATAAAGGTGTTGTCGCCGACAGTCGTTTTAAATTTATGTTTGCCATCATAATTGACAAATACGACACCACAGCCGACATTGATATTTTTGCCTAATGTTGCATCCCCAACATAGGTTAAGTGACCAACTTTGGTTCCTTCGCCGATCGTGGCATTTTTGATCTCAACAAAGTTGCCCACATGGGCACCTTCCATGATTTCAGCTTTTGGCCGCAAGTGCGCATTAGGACCCACATCGGCTCCTGCATGAATGATACTTTCTTCGACAACAGATGCTTTGATCGTAACATGATCCTTGATTTGACTGTCAATGATTTGCGACGAGGCTGTGATGATGCAATCATCGCCAATCGTTGTCTGGCCTTTGATCACGACCCCTGCTTCAATCAATGTATCTGAACCGATCACAACACCTTCGTCAATGTAAGTCGTTGCCGGATCGATCAACGTGACACCATTGCGCATGTGGGTTTGATTGATACGAATCCGCATCAATCGATTGGCTTCGGCCAATGCCAAGCGATCATTCACGCCTAATGATTCATTGAAATCTTCGGTTTGATACGCCGCGATAATTTTGCCTTCTTCTTTCAAGATCTCGATAATGTCCGTTAGATAATATTCCCCTTGCGCATTGTCTGTATCTAATTTTGCCAAGGCATCAAAAAGCAGCTCATTATCAAAACAGTACGTCCCTGTATTGATTTCTCTGACTAGTGCTTCCTCCGTTGTAGCATCTTTTTGCTCAACGATTTTCTCTACGATGCCGACATGATCACGCAAAATACGGCCATAACCGGTTGGATCGTCTGCTTGGGCAGTTAAAATTGTGGCTGAGGCGTTTTTGCCTTGATGGTAATCAAACAAATTGTTCAATGTTTCGGTCGTTAAAAGCGGTGTATCCCCGCTAATCACAAGTGTTGTCCCTTTTTTGCCTTTCAAAAATGTTTCAGCTTGGACAACTGCATGCCCTGTCCCTAACTGCTCAGCTTGAAGGGCGTATTGTGTGCGGTCCCCTAGTTGTTCTTTCACCATTTCTGCGCCGTGACCGACGATCGTAACGATCTCTTCAGGTGCAGTTACAGCCACACGATTCATAATATGCTCGACCATTGGTTTCCCGCAAACTGGATGTAAGACTTTGTATAACTTTGATTTCATGCGTGTGCCTTTACCAGCTGCCAAAATAATTGCATAACGTGCTTCCACGTATTCCACTCCTATCGATTGGGACATGTTCTGCCCTTTGGTTTATCCTATAATTAGTTTAGCCCAAGTGATTGTAAATTTCAATGTTTAGCGTTATTTGCACCTAGACCAATTAAAAAAAAACCTTGCTTCAGATGAACATCCGCGAGCAAGGTGTTTCAATTATTCAGCTTCTTTTGTAAAATAATTTCCTGGTACAACCGAGATCGTTTTGGTTTGTGTATCAACATCTTCGACGTACAACAATGAGCTATAATCCGTGATTGCCCGCTTACCTTTGAATTTCGTTTCAGCAAATACCGTGATCCCGACGAGTTCTGCTTCGAATTCTTCGATCAAACTCTTCATCCCGTTGACCGTACCGCCGCCTTTCATAAAGTCGTCGACCACCAACACGCGAGAACCGCGTTTTAAACTGCGTTTGGATAATTCCATCTTCTCGATCCGCTCAGAAGATCCGGAAACATAGTTTACGCTCACAGTTGAGCCTTCAGTGATTTTAGAATCCCGACGAACGATAACGAAAGGGACATTCAGATAATAAGAAACGGCTTGTGCGATGGGTACACCTTTCGTCGCCACCGTCATGACCGCGTCGATTTTTTCACCAAGATACTTTGACGCAATGATTCGGCCAACTTGCCGCAACAGTTCTGGTTCCCCCAATAAATCTGAAAGATACACATAGCCGCCTGGTAGTAAACGGTCTTGTTCCGACAACCGTTCTGCCAATCCTTCTACATATGCATACGCTTCTTCCTTTGAGATTTCAGGCACAAAAAAAACACCGCCCGCTGCGCCAGGTACAGTATCTAACAGGCCAGTTCCACGCTCTTTGAAAGTCTTTTTGATAATCGAAAGATCTTCACTGATCGATGATTTTGCAGAGGCATAACGCTTCGCAAAAAAAGACAATGAAATCAGTTCATGGGGATGATTCAATAAATAGTGGGTCATGTCGATCAGACGTTCACTGCGACGTATTTTCACACCAGACAACTCCTTTAGTTTATTCGCCTTATTATAAGGCTTTTCTGAAATAAATGCGAGCATTATCTCAAAATAAGTTTAAAACGTTCGGGTTTGATTAGAATATAAAAAAAAGAAACGCTGATTCTTCGTTTCTTTTTCATAAAGCGGTTTATTTTAGCCGTTGTTTTCGTTGGAAGAGAATGATGATCCGTTTGATCAGGTTGATGAGTAAGAACAAACCGATGAAAACTAACGTGATCGTGGCTCCTGGTGGTGTGTCTAAATAAAACGAACTCGTCAATCCCGTCATCATACCGATCATGCCAATCACGACACTGATCAAGATCACTGCATTAAAGCTTTTACCTAAACGCATACTGATGGCTGCTGGCAAGACCATGATGGCTGAGATCAATAGTGCCCCTGCGATGGGAATCATCATGGCAATGGCCACACCTGTTAAGACATTGAACAGCATCGACATCACACGAATCGGCAAACCATCCACATGGGCGGTATCTTCGTCAAATGTCAATATATACATGGGCCGCTTGAACAAAAAGAATAAAGCAAAAACAATCAAGAAAAGGAAGCCTAAAATCCAGACTTGCTCTTGGGTGATCGTCACGATTGACCCAAATAAGTATGATTGGATACTTGTCGCAGAATTCCCACCACTAAGATTCATTAAGACCAGTGCAAGGGCTAACCCGCCTGACATTAAAATAGCAATCGATATTTCCGAATAGCTTCGATATAATGTTCGCAAATATTCCAGGATGATGGCTGCGATCACCACGATAAGCAAGGTGGTTAGATCCGGGTTCAAATTGAGGAAGAACCCTAAAGCCACCCCTGCCAATGAAACATGGGAAAGTGTATCTGCCATTAAAGATTGGCGACGGATCACGAGAAAGACGCCTAGCATCGGTGCGATACCTGCAATAAAAATAGCGGCTAAAAAAGCCCTTCTCATGAATTCATATGAAAGCAGCGCCATGGTGAATCCTCCTTCCGCACTAAGCGAATCTGACGGTCCGCGTATTCTTTGATATCTTCGTGGTCATGGGTGATCATCAAAATCGATTTGCCATGATCATGGGCATTGTGCCGCAATAGTTCATAAAATAAATTACGTGATTGTTCATCCATTCCCGTCGTTGGTTCATCTAAAATAAACAGATCAGGATCTGTGGCAAAAATCCGTGCCAAACTAATCCGTTGTTTTTGCCCGCCGGATAGTTCTCCAATCCGTTTGTTGCGCATCTCCCACATACCCACCGCATCCAAAGCGCGACGTACATGTTCGTGATCACGCTTGGTCAAACGTTTGAACCAGCGATCTTTAGGATAGCGGCCAGATTCTACCAATTCCAAAACTGTACTTGGAAAACCCACATTGAAAGAAGCAATCTGCTGGGGAATATACGCAACACTTAATTTTTCACCTGCCACATTTTGACTAGCTACTGTGACCTGTCCTTTTGACGGTTTCAGCAAGCCTAGTGTTGCTTTGATCAGGGTGGATTTGGCTGCCCCATTTTCTCCTGTCAAGATGACGAACTCTCCATCTTCTACATAGTAAGAAATGTCTTCTAAAACTGGTTCATCATCATAATAAAAGGTTAAGTCTTTTACATCGATATAACGCACGGAGCGCCTCCTTATTTGATACTTTTTTGTAAAGCCGATAAATTGTCTTCCATTACGGATAGGTAGGTCTCGCCATTGTCCATCTGTTCTTGCGTCAAGCTTTCTATTGGATTCAAGACTGCTAACTCGACGCCTGTTTCATTCGCCAACGTTTCTGCGACTTTAGACGATGCATTTTCCTCAAAATAAATCACTTTGACTTGATTTTCTTCGACGTATTCTTTCAACTCAGCCAAACGACTAGGTGTTGGCTCTTGATCTGGCGAGATCCCAGAAATCGATGCCTCAACCAAATCGTATTGTCGTGCCAAATACCCAAAAGCAGCATGTTGGGTCACGAATGTCCGTTGTGTCGCCTCTTTAAACGCTTGACTGTAAGCTTTATCTAATGCCTCTAGCTTCTCGATATAGGCCGCGGCATTTTCCGTAAATTGGTCCTTTTGGCCAGGGTACGCTTCTGACAGCTGATCACGAATCGTTTTTACTTCTTGGATGGCCAACACCGGATCCGTCCAGACATGCGGATCTAATTCGTGGTCATGGTTTGCTTCTTCGTGGTCATGGTCTTCCTCATTTTCTGCTAAGTCAATATCTTGGGCGGCTTCAATGATCGCTGTTTGTTTTGTATCAATAGAATCTGTTACGTTTGATACCCACGTTTCTAATGATGGACTATTATAGACAAAGGCATCAGCTTCCATGATTTTGGCCATATCTTTGGCACTTGGTTCGAAATCATGAGGTTCGGTTCCTGCTGGGATCAGCAAGGATACTTCTCCAGCATCACCGACTACTTCTTTGGTAAACTCATACATTGGATAAAAAGTCGTCACGATCGACAATCCTGCATCTTTCGCAGGATCAGCGTCATTGCTCTGGCTATTGCTGCAGGCACCTAAGAGCAAACTACAAAACAGTGCGGTTGCGGCGATGATTTTTTTCATTATTTTCTCCTTTGTTCCTTTTAAAATCGACAATCTCATTATAAAACGGACTTGTTCCGTTTTATCAAGCAAAAGATACTGTATCAAATCTTTGCAACTTCGTCAAGATAAATCGGATGTTTTCCGATTTGCTCAGGAAATCGACTGCTAAATCGGAAAACATCCGTACTTTTGTTCATATGTTGGCCACATACAAAAAACACAAGTCATCCACTTGTGTTTTTTGTCGTCTGTTATTTCAATGTCCGAACCAAATAGACTTCATCACAAAAACCTTTTAACCCATTGTATACGCGTTGTGCTCGAGAGTATTTTTGACATAGAGCAAAGACAGTTGGACCGCTACCGGTCATCAACGCGGTATCGGCACCATATTTTAGCATGCGGTCTTTGATTTGCTGCACAATTGGATACTTAGGGATCGTGATCGCTTCTAAGCTGTTGCCCATCGCTGCCACCATCGCTGGGTAGTCTTCTGCCAAAATTGCTTCAGATAAGGCAGCAATATTCGGATGATGCAATTGGTCTAATGCTACTTGTTGAAAGATTTTACCTGTCGACACACTCAAGCGCGGCTTCACCAGAACGACCCAACATTGCGGCATCGGTTTTAAGGGTGTGACGATTTCTCCTTTTCCGGCGATATGGGCTGTGGTGCCATATAGACAATAGGGAACATCGGTCCCCACTTCCATGCCAATCTCGATCAGTTCCTCCATGGATATGTGCAGATCCCATAAACGAACCATCCCCCGCAATGCCGCAGCACAATCGGTACTGCCACCACCTAATCCTGCTGCAACAGGAATATGCTTGGTGATTTTGATTTTGATTCCTTTGGTGATCCCGAATCGTTTTTTGATCAGACTTGCTGCTTGATAAACGTTATTACGTTTATCTACTGGTAAGAACGCTTTATTGGTTTCGATAATGATTTTATCTTCTGCAAGTTCTTCCAATATCAGACGGTCGGCTAAATCAACGCTGGACATCACCATCTCTAACTCATGATACCCATCTGCTCTTTTGTCTACGACATCAAGACCGAGGTTGATCTTAGCGGGCGCTTTTTCAATTATCTCCATCTTCATTCATCCCATCATCTGATAGTTGTTTAGTTCTATCATAGCAGATTCTGTAAAGATAGTTGAGTGATTTCTCTTGTTTTCTTAGATGCCGACCTTTTGGTTGCCCTTTCCTGTTGTTCCTCGTAAAATAAAAGTAGCAACTGAGAACCAATCATTATATACACAAAAGAAAGCGAGGGAACATTATGGCAAACTTGATTCCAAAAGATTTTACAGGCGGCGAAGAATTGTTGGGAAAATTAATGAATAGCTTTTGGCAAGAACGGCAAATGAATACAGATATTAAAGAATACGAAGATCAATATCTCGTAAAAGCAGACTTGCCTGGCATCAAAAAAGAAAATATCCGCGTTAGTTATGTCAACAACACCTTGACGATCTCGGCAACGCAAACGGATGAAGTGGAAGAAAAAGACGACCTGGGCCACTATTTGCGCAAAGAACGTTCCAGCAGTGCTTATCAGCGGACCTTCACGATAACAGATATCGATGAAGCCTCGATCAAAGCTAAATTTGAAGATGGCGTGCTGACTTTGACCTTGCCTAAAGCAAGTTATAAAGATGCGCCTGCCAAAAATATTCCTATTGAATAACCAAAAAACCTGCGCGAGGGCTTGCATGCATGATGCATTGCAAACCTTTTGGCGCAGGTTTTCACTATTTACACAACTACGTTTATTTTTTTTGACGGCGATACGCTTGTCTAGACGTGGCAGCTTCTTCTTGGCTCACCGCTTTTTTGATGTATAATTTCAAGCTGTAAGGCTCATGATACGTCACCTCATTTTTGAGGAAATCGCCCCCAGTGATGAATAATCCAACTGGCTCCAACGCTTTCTCCTCTTGCCACTGAATCGTGCCAATAGCGGTCATGTCACTATAGCTGGTACCAATCTGCAAGATATAACGATTGGCTGATTGTTGTTTGATAAAGTAATAGGGATATAACGTATTCTTAGGAATCGTAAATCCATTTTTCAATGGCTGCAAACGCAATTCATCACGACTGATCAAGGTCTGCAAGTGATCTGCCAAAATCAATTGATAGTCTTCCTCGAAGTCGATTTGGGCTTTTTCGGTGTGCAAATGATCGATTTGTGTCGTGCTGACGTGCTCGCTTTCGATATTGAATACTTCATCTGGCAATACTTTGACAAATACTTGGGTCACATCGCCTTTCATATTTTTATCCAAAAAATAGTAAAAGATATTCAAGATCCAGAAGTAGATCAAGAGCAAAAAACCGATACTATACAGCGTTGCTTGGACATAGTTTTGGTTAGAGAACAAACCAAAGATGATCCGTAAGATATACGCCGTGGGAATGATACTCAAAACGGTATAGGCCCGATTTAAGTATTTCGGACTAATATCCAAATAGCCCAAAAATTTGTGGATGCCATTGATCATATCTAATATAAGTGTCATCTCTTCACCTACTCATCTTGATTTTCGTCTGTAACGACTTGTGGATCCACACTATTCTCTTCACTAGAAGCTGGCGTTTGTTGATTTTCTTGGCTTTCTTGTTCAGTATTCGCCTCGCTGGAAGGTGTCGTACTGTCATCCGTTGTCACACTGCTTGTTTCTTCTGTCACGTTTTGATCAACCGATGAAGCTGGCTGCTCTTGCTCCATAGATTGAGAACTGCTTGTCGGCTGTGTTTGTTGTTCACCCGTTTCTTGACTCACTGAGGTTTGTGTCGACGCGGGTACGGACTGGTCAGTCGATTCATTTGTTTGGCTGCTCGTACTTGGGGCACGGTAACTTTGAGAATTGACGACGCCCGTTGCCGTAGCGATGATCGTTGAAATCGTCAATAAAGCAATTGGTTTCAAAATTGGCGGAACTTTGCGCATAGATCTCATCCTTTTCTTTCTCTATTTGATGCACATCTGGCTTAAAGGATTGCACCGCTTATTTTCTTTATAATCGTTTCTTTCACAAGGGTCAAGGTTTCTTAGCAACAATTGGCTTGATTTAAAAAAAAGCTAAACTTGCATCCGTTTGCAACAAAAAACGACTGTCTTAGCAGTCGTTAAACGATATAGGGATAGATTTTTTCATACACGATGTGCAGTGTGTCGTGGTAATTTCTGATCAAAGTGTCGATGGCCAAAATTTCTTCATAGTCGATTGGCGCCGTCAATTGGATCACGACCTGTTGGTCATCAAGGTAGTAGGTACTGAACAACTCGTCGTCTGTAAGTTCTTCCAATTGATTGGTCAGTTCCTCATAGAACTTCTCAGCGATTGGCTCAGCTACCTCCATCATGATCGGTCTTAATGCAGCCTCCATATTAGGGAAAGGGTATTGTATCAATTGTTTGCCGCTTCTCGTCTGATAAACATCCTTGATCCTGAGATAGATGAGATCAAGATAATCTGACTCTTCGCCAATTGCTTCTAACTGAGTGATTGCCTCTTCTATAAGCACTGTACATAAGTGATCTACTGATTCGTGCATCCTGGCATCGGCTTTTTCAAATATTTTTTGTGGCGCGCGGCTCACCTCGCTGCCCATAAAGTGTAACGTCACCTTCTCTAAACATAAAGGATCTTCTGCTATATATAACTCGATCTCAGCCACATCAGGCACCTCTTTCTTTGATAGACGTATGTCTCGCTGCCAAACAAATCATTTGTCAGCAATGACAAACTTCGTTAGCATAAATAGTAACAGGTGGACGTCTTGTCCATCAAGTCATAAGGAGGAAATCATATGAGTAAAGTTGCAGTGATCGTCACAGATTTAGTAGAAGATATTGAATTGACAGCACCTAAGGAAGCGTTAGAAGCTGCCGGACACGATGTCGTCGTGATTAGTAATGAAGGCACTTCTCAAGTAACCGGCAAACAAGGCGGGACCTTCGCGGTGGACACAACCATCGATGCCATTGACCCAGATCGTTTCGATGCCTTGTTGATCCCAGGCGGATTCTCTCCTGATCAACTACGAGCAGATAACCGTTATGTGGATCTGACTAAAGCTTTCATCAACTCAGATCGGCCAGTTTTTGCCATTTGCCATGGCCCACAGCTGTTTATTCAAACTGGTTTAACAGATAAACTGACATTGACTGCGTATGATTCAGTACGCCCTGATTTGGCTTACGCAGGCGCGGATGTCAAAGATCAACCTGTGGTGATCGATGAGACCTATCGTGTGATCACCAGTCGGAATCCTGACGACATCCCCGCTTTCAATCAAGCGATCGTTGATGCATTGAAATAATGTCTCCATTGCAGGGCGTTCATATCCTGCAAAAAATCAGCCAGCTGATCAAAGTCAGCGGCTGATTTTTTTTAGTCATTTTGCGGCAATTCAAACCCATCGAAGGTTTCACCATCATAATATTTCAACAGTTCTTCCGTCGTCAGTAAAGAAGAGGTCATCTCTTCCGTTGATTCGGCACGCTCTCTTAGTTGTGCCGCATATGCCGCGTACAACTCGGCCAATTGCCGATAGACTGCTTGACGAGAAGAGCCTTGTGCTTGCAGCGTCGGCAACTCGCGAATAAATGCCTGATACAATGGGCGGTCTTCTACCCATTCAACTGGCAGCTCAACGACATGCAGCTGTGCTTCTTCAAACCATCTATCCATATGATCCCCTCATTTCACTCTCTATTATCAGCTAGACCAGATAAAAGTCAATCCTAGAAATGATAAAACCACTGGTTTGACTCTAAAATTGAGTCAAACCAGTGGTTGTTGCTTTATGCTGCCACATAGGCATATTTTTCGATATTTTGCCGAATGAGGTCAATCATTTCGACATCCGTCAGACCAGTCACTTCTGTAATCACTTCTGACAACTCTTTTTCTGCCAAAAGTGCTTGCAGTTGGCGACTTTGTTCATCTTCTGGATCATGGTAATTAAAGATCATTCCAATCGTTTCATACAGATGCTCTGGCTGGACATTGCGTTTTTCCAATTCCAAGACTGGACGGATAAACCGTTCCTCCGTTCCTAATTTCCGCACAGGCGTCCGTGCTACGCGGGTAATAGCATCAGAAATATATTTATTTTTGAAGCGCTGGATGATTTTTTCGATATATTGTTCATGTTCTTCAGGATCAAAATCCCATTTCTCAATCAATAGCCGTCCAGTTTCTTCTAAGACCGATTTTAGCTGAATAACAACTAAATGGTCTTGCATCGCTTCATCGATCGTCTGATAGCCTTGCAATGCGCCTGTATAGGCAACTGTGGCATGCCCAGTATTGACACTAAACAATTTCCGTTCAATATACGGTTCCAGATCGGCAACATAGTGGACACCGTTTAAGTAAATGCCTGATTTCATTCCTGTTTCTTGGATGACCCATTCGCTGAAAGGTTCGACTTGCACAAACAATGGATCATCATGCTGCTGCATGGGAACGATTCGATCCACGGCTGCATCCGGAAAGCCTACTGTTGCCTCGATCTCTTGCCAATTTGCGAGATGTTTTTGAACTTCACTTTTCAGGAAGGTTGATCCACCTATCATATTCTCACACGCGATCACATCGATTGGCTGCTTCGTCGTATCTTGTGCGCGGGCTTCTAGACCTTGGGCGATCAATGCAGCAATCCGCGGCAAAATATTGGGGCCGATCGCCGTAGTCAGAATGTCTGCTTCAGCGATCGCTTGGATCACTGCTTCGGGTTCTTTGGCATTATTTAACCCAGTCACGTGATCGATCTGGATCTGTTCGTGGCTATCATCTGCTAGTGCGATCGTATAACTTTCTCGCGCTTTCAAGGCGTCAATGATTGTATCATTGACATCGATAAATGTAATCTCAAAGTCATTGTTGGCTAATATCTCGCCAATAAATCCCCGGCCAATATTGCCGGCACCGAAATGAACTGCTTTCATCTTTGTTTCCCCCTTATGCCACCGTTAAGCTTCTGGCAATTTCTTCTTTGTCCAGTGCATCAGCCAATTCAACAACATTGTCGATGTCACTGCAGAACAGGGCGATTTGTTGGACCAGTTGCAAATGGTCTTCCCCTTTGCCGGCGATCCCGAAAAGAACCGTCACGATTTTTTCTTCTTCAGCTGTACCAAAGTTGACACCGTCTGGCACTTGTACGATACAGATCCCAGATTCTTTGACATATTTCTTGGCTTCATCTGTTCCATGGGGAATAGCGATAAAATTCCCCATATAGACAGAAAGCATCTCATCTCTGACCACCATTGCATCGACATATTCGGGTTCAACGCAGCCTGCGGCCAATAACTTTTCTCCACAGTAGCGAATGGCTTCTTCCTTTGTCGCAAACTGTTTATTCAGTTCGATCATTTCTTTTTGTAATTCTTTCATCGTACACACCTTCCTATACTGTTTCTTTCAGTGAAGAGATGATTCGTTGATAGTTGGTATTGCCCATCAAGCTATTAACAGAAAAATGAATGGCTTCAGGTGCTGTATTTTTGGCTTGCTGGGTCAATGCTTCTTTGGTAATGACCAACGATGAGGCACTCGCCTGCAGATCATTGATATGACTCTTTCTGATTGGCACTGTCAATGACTCTTTGGTCAGTAGATCTTGGACGACTTTTTTTGCCATCGTAGCCGATCCCTTACGGTCATCGTGGGCCAAAATAATTTCATTGACATGTTTCAACTCATTTGATGAAAACTGTTCTTCTGGTTGAAACGCTTCAGGCTTTTTTGCTTCTTCACCTGTATTGCCTGAAAGACTTGCAACGATTTCATCGTAGCGAGGTGAATTCAGAAAATTTTCAACTGCTACAAAGGTCGCATTTGGTGCTTTTTGCTTTGCCCGTTCTTGCAGTTCTTCTTGCGTCACGATCAATGCGTTGACATCGTCTTGTAAATTGTTGATCGCAGAATTGCTGACTTGTTGTGCTAGACCAGCTTCTTTGACTTTCTTCCGCAAAATCGATGCGCCCATAGCACTAGAGCCCATGCCTGCATCACAAGCAAAGATGATCCGGTTGATACCGCTGACAGGTTGTACGGCGATCCCTTTTGCGCTGAGTTTTGCCGCTTGTGTTTGTTGGACTTGTTCTTCAAAGTTATCAACAGTATTTTTGGCATCGGCTTTCAAGATCGCTGCGGCGATCACAAATGATACCCCGGCACCCACCGCGATTCCGGCTAATACGGATACTACACTCATGACTGAGTTAAATGGGGTCATGGCCATGATCGCAATGATTGATCCTGGTGAAGCGGGTGCGCGTAATCCAGCACCTAGTAATTGGAAGGTGAAACTACCAGAAACCCCACCGGCTATTACTGCTAAAAACATAATTGGTTTCATCATTACGTATGGGAAATAAATTTCGTGGATTCCGCCAATAAAATGAATGATAATCGCACCTGGCGCAGAGGATTTTGCAGCCCCTTTGCCAAACAAAGTGAAAGCAAGCAAGACACCCAAACCTGGTCCAGGGTTTGCTTCTAATAGATAAAGAATCGATTTACCGAATTCACTCACTTGTTCAGTGCCAAGCGGTGTCAAAATACCGTGGTTGATTGCGTTGTTCAAAAATAAAATTTTTGCTGGTTCAATAAAGATATTTGCCAGTGGAATCAAATGAGCATTGACGATCACTTCTACACCAGAAGCCATGGCTTCAGTCAATGTATTGACAACTGGACCAATTGCAACAAATCCTAGTAAAGCTAAAGCAAAACCGATCAAACCTGCTGAGAAGTTGTTGACCAGCATCTCAAAGCCAGCTCGGATTTTATCTTGAAACATTTCGTCAAATTTCTTGATCACCCAGCCGCCTAAAGGACCCATGATCATGGCTCCCAGCAGCATCGGGATATCTGTTCCGACAATCACACCCATTGTCGCAATCGCGCCCACGACCGCACCGCGGTCACCAGCAATCACTTTCCCACCAGTGTAGCCAATCAATATTGGGATCAAATAAGTCAACATCGGACCGACCATCGTTGCGAAAGATTCATTTGGTAAATAACCATCTGGAATAAATAATGCCGTTAATACACCCCATGCAATCAATGCGCCGATATTCGGCATCACCATACTTGATAACGTGCTCCCCAGTTTTTGGACTTTGGCTTTCAGCGATGATTTATTTGCTCCTTGTACTTGTTCCATTTTCCTAACTCCCTTCGTTTTCTTGACACCCTCATTGTAGGCGCTTACGAAACTTGCCGAAAGTCGCCCTTTGGCACAAAAAGCTGTGCCAAATATTTTCCACGCAAAAAAAGCCTAGCAAGATATACTTGCTAAGCTTCCAGATTGCTTCATTCTTCAGCTAGTAAAATTTGCTGTATCTCTTGCGGGCTGCTGGCATCGCTGAGTAAGCGGACGTTTTGGATATCTGAACAAAAAAAGGCAATCTCCTGTAAAAAAGATAACTGCTTTTCTTTCAGAATGACCACGAACAAAATCGTGGCGATCTTGGCTTCTGCTGCAGTACCGAAATCTACACCATCAGGTACTTGGAATAAAAAGACCCCTTCTTCCATGATCCATTGATGCGCCTGTTCTTCAGCGTGAGGCAATGCCACAAAATTACCAATATAGACACCGTACTGCTGTTGCCGACGCAACAAGCTATCGACATAGGGTTCAGCAACGATGCCCTGTTGTACCAGATAGGCACCAATTTCCTGTAAAGCAATTTCCGCACTGGCAAATTGCTGGTTAACAATAATTCGTTCGATTGGAATATACAACGCGTATTCCTCCTATTGTTTGACTTCTTCAATCAAAAGGGATGACAACAACTGGTAAATGATCGATTCATTCCCCGAGTTGAATATCTCAGTATTCAAATCATTCATAATGATCGATCCGCTGATTTTCCCAAGCATTTGGCTGCTTTTTTCATTGATTGGATAAGGTGCAAGCATAACGAGCAGCCGTGTGACCGTGATTTCTTTTTTGTCCATCGCGAATAGTTCTAAAGGTTGGCGTAAATCAAAGATGCGAAAGACCGGCGCCAGAATCGCTGAACTCGATGCATGGAACAAAGCAACATGCGTGTCGGGTATACCAACCGGTGCTTGAAGATACCGTTTTAACAATTTTCCAGCTACTTTTTTGGGATCAGCAATCAGCGTTCTTTCAAAACGAGCCATGACTTCAGCAAGGGTTTGTTCTAAATCGAGACTGTTGTCGATCATTTCAACACGAAACAGAGCTAACAAAGCGTTGATAGCGTCAATAAAGGCCAAAACTTCTTCATAGGTATCACTTTTACTCGCTTGCGGAGGTGCTTTATGGGCCGAGTGCTTTTGCTGACTGATTTCTTGAAAGGCCGTTTTAAGTTTTTTGATATCTTCGTCTAGTAATATCGGTGAAACCAGTTGATAGTTTCCTTGATAACCCGGCAGCAACGAAGTAGAAATAATCAAGTCGTAGTGTTCTTCGATTTTCTCCCGCTGCACATCTCCCACGCGAAAAAAGGTGATTTGGTTGATGAACGGAAAATGTTTTCGCAACTGCATCTCCAACAAACTGATTGAGGCTAAGCCACTAGGTGAAACCCCTGCAATATTAACTTCTAATACTTTAGGATTTTTCTCTAAGGAATTAGCAAAATGCAAGACCATGTAGGCAATTTCTTCTTCGGAAAATTGTTGTTGCGAAAAGATATGCGGCAAGTTGCTTCTGATGGCAGCCGCTATCTCTACATATTGATTCATGATTTTTTCTAAGATTGGATTATTCAATTGATTTTCTTCTAAAATTGCCCGCGTCATCACCCCAGAAATATGTGTCAATAACATTTTATAGAGATTGGTATCCTCATAAAATGCCGCCTCAGTTTGCTTGCTGACACCTTCTATCAGACGTTTGACCCGATAAGCCAAATCAGTATCGAAATTTTCATCAAAAAAATCTCGATCAAATGAATTGGCAAAATCACCCAACAGAACAGCAAAAAAGACAATTTCATTGATAGAATACAACAACTTGGTCTGCTCAGCCACTTTACCAAAGACTTGCTTCGCTGCCTTTAAGAGTCCTTTATTGAGTTGGCTAGGATAGGTTTCTTCTTCTACAGCATGCCCTTGCTCGACACGATCCATCGCCAATGCCAACATCAAGATAATAAACGCCAATTTACGATCACTAAGTTCTGTAAACTTAGGCTCGATCATCTCGCGAACCAAACGCTGTGCCAACAATAAGTGGGTACGAGAGATGAATTGAAAAACGGATCGCTCTTGCTCTTCTGCTTCGGGCAAGTGAAAAAACTGATACTCATTGATTTCCATCACCATCGTATTGGCAGTTACCAAGCGGCGATATTTTTCCGATCCTTGGATTTCATAGCCCTGGTTGCGGACAATCCGCAAAGGCAAGCGCGCTAAACTTTCCTCCAATTGTTTGATGTCGGCAAAAAAGGTCGTATTGCTGATTTGATAGGTTGCTAATAGATCGTGAATCGATACTGGCTCCTTTGCCATCGTCAGTTGTAATAGAATATGGTGTTGTCGTTCATTGGCGGCAAATTCTTGCCCTGTGTCCGTCATGATCGCTTCTTGCAATTGTCGGAACCCTTGTTCTGAAGCAATGATTTGGAAAGCACCGCGGCCACTCTTTTCCAATGATGCATCCACTCGCTGCAAAGAATTTTCCAAGTTAGCGAGTTCTCTATAGAGTGTCCGCTTGCTGACTTTTAAGACTTGCATCATTCGATCCAACGATACAGGCCCTGCACTATTCATTAGTTCAGTTAATAAAATCGTTTCGCGTTTGGTTAAGAACATAGTCGGCTCCTTCTGTCAGCAACTGACGATATTGTTCCATTTGCAGCATGTCGTTGACTGCAAATAGTGCTGCGCCTTTGGCATCTACTGTCTTTGCTAATTCTTCTGAAGCGATATAGATCACATCTTTAGAAAAAGACACCTCTTCCAATGGTGCTTTACTGATTTCAATCGATAACCCTTCCTCAGAAACCATTTTTTTGACCAACTCTACTGCCATCGTTTGTGATCCTCGTACCGTTCCCTGATACAAAAAGACCATTGCACGTACTGTAGACTGTGGGGCCATCGCCGTAGTGGGATCGTCTGGTGCTTGTGTTGTTTGGATGTGATAGATCAGCTGATCATATTCAGCTGTATCTAAAAAGTTTCCAACATGAAAGTGTTGGGCAGATGGTGCTTGCTTTTGGGCAAGTGCAGCCAGTTCTTTTTGTGTGACCAGCAAAATATTGTCTTGATCCGTGACACGATAAATCGATTCATATCGAACAGGCAAGGTTATCTGAGCTGCTTGCAATTGGCGTTTTAACATACTGGCACCGATCGCACTAGAGCCCATACCAGCATCGCAAGCAACGATGATCTCAGTGATTTGATTGATCTTTGGCATATTTTTCACCTCGTACTTTGGACTGCTTCTTCTCAGAACAATACTTGCTATGGTAAATGAAACAAACATACTAATGACAATTCCTCCTAGAACAGCAGCCATTTTTGTCAAAGGGGCATTGGCCAAGAGGATGAGGATTGAACCTGGTGATGCGGGTGCCTTGAGTCCCGCATCAAATAATTGAAAAATCAATGTGCCGCTAATGCCCCCCATGATTGGCGCCAGAAACAGTGCTGGATGAAGCAAGACAAATGGAAAATACACCTCATGGATACCGCCCAACGCCTGGACGACGATTGCAGTAGCAGCGTTAGTTCGCATTGGCTTTGCGCTCAACCAGCAATAAGCCGCTAAGACCCCCATCCCCGGTCCAGGATTGGTTTCAATCAAAAACAAAAGTGAGCGACCATGGACAGCAGTATCTTCAATGCCCAAAGGAGTCAACAAACCATGATTGATGACATTATTGAAAAAGAAAATCTTCATCGGTTCAAGAATGATATGGATAATGGCAATCGCATTTTTGTTAATAAAGAAGTCAACCATTCGATAACTTGCTTGATTGACGCTTTCGAACAAAGGCGCCAATAAAAAGAAACTAAGCAAAAAAAGCAAGCCGCCCACAAAACCTACCGATATATTCGAAGTAATCATTTCATATCCGGTTGGTACTTTATTTTTGATTCTCATATCCAACTGTTTGATCAGCCAACCAGCACTTGGACCAAGTGCCATCGCACCAAATACTTGGGGTGCATCTGTCATTAAAATCAAGCCGAATACAGCGAGGATAGCTGTAATCCCTCCTCGGCCGTGATACTGAAGTTCCCCTCCTGTATAGGCGATCATTAATGGCAGCACAAACTGAAAGATGCCTTTTTCCGCTTGTTGAATGATTGCTGATTCGACATTTAGCTGGGTCAAAACCAAAGAGATGAGCATCCAAGCAATAAATATACTCAAATTAGGCATCATCATTCTGGTGAGGTAGTTTGTATAAAATTTAAGCGTATCCATTTTTTCTCTGGCTGCATATGTGCGTTTTATCATGCTTGTTACCTTTCTCTCGAACTTCACATTAACTTTCGACCCTATGAAAATACTGCCTTCCATCGTTTCTTCTGCAAGAATAGTATAAGACACTAAAAAAGCTGACGTCAAACGCCAGCTTTTTTTGAAGATCATTTTGATTAATTTACGCGAACCGCAAAATCTGGAGAGTAGTATGAATAACTACTGATTGATACAGTTTGACCAGTTGTTGGTGCATGGATGTATTGTCCATTTCCCATAGCGATCGCCACATGACGGGTGCTGCCGCGACTGCCCCAAAATAGCAAGTCACCCGCTTTGGCCTCATCGATTGAAATAACAGTACCTGCATATTCTTGCGTATACGTCACCCGAGGCAATGAAATGCCGACTTTAGCAAAAACATATTGCGTGAAACCAGAACAGTCGAAACCATTAGGTGTTGAACCACCCCACAGATAAGGTGTGCCAATGTATTTTTGTGCTTCCGCAATAATGGCTGCACCATCCACTGATTGCGCAGGTGCTGATGTGCTGCCGGAATCAGTCGTCGACCCTGAGTTATTAGTTGATGAATCGGTATTCTCTGATTCTTGGCTATTACTTGATGTATTGCTTGAATTGCTCTCAGAAGTTGAAGTCTCTGTATTGCTGTCGTTATTTGAAGATTGATTCGTTGATGATGCTGAACTTGTTGATCCTTCATTTGAGCTAGCAGTTGTAGATGATTCAGTACTTTGAGCTGCAGTAGCTTCGGCTTCTTGTTGTGCTTCAGCGGCTTCTTTGGCAGCAGCTTCCTTGGCAGCAGCTTCTTCCGCAGCAATGCGGGCTTGTTCTGGTTCATATTCAGCTTTTTGGTTTTCTAGATCAGCTTTTTCATCTTCTTTGCTGGCTTGTTGCAGAGCCAAATCAGCTTGCAAAACATTCAAAGCTGCCTGTTTGGTTTGCAAATCACTTAATTGAGTTTCCAACTCATATTGGTTGGTTTCAATCGTCTTTAATTTTTCATCGTTTTCAGCTTTTTTGCTTTCGACTGCTTCTTGATCAGCTTTTTGCTGTTCAACCAAGTCATTGTTGGCATTCACGATCGTCGTCATCGCTTGGACGCGGCCAATCGCATCGGTCAAAGAGTCTGCTTCTAAAACAGCATCGATGAATGAAGAACTTTTTCCATTGACTTGAACATCTCTCGCTTGTTCTTGAATGGCTGCTTCGCGTTTTTCGATTCTTACTTTCAAATCAGCAATTTCTTGTGTCAATTTTTCAGAATCACTGCGCAATTCACTTTGCTGCTGCAATAAGTTTTGCGCTTTATCGTTGATGCCAGCAACTTCACTTTCAAGTGCTGAAACCTGCGCTTGCGTACTTGCTTGTTGATCTTTTAGATCTGTGATTTCTTGATTTTTCGCTTCAATTTTGTTGTCATAATCAGTTGCTGAAACAATTGTCGGTGTGGCAATTGTTGTAAGAACGATCGAACTTACTAATAATGCTGACAAAATACGTTTTTTCACGCTTCATTCCTCCGGCTGACATGCTCATAATGTGCTTTTTTTATGTACAATTACTTAAAAATATCTAAAGATATTTAGGCTAAACTGATTGTAACATAGCCCCATGTCAGATTGATAAAGGAAATATTACAAAAACATTTCATTTAACGATGGTTCAGAACAAAAAAAGTGAAGCTATTCTTCTTTGAATAGCTTCATAAATGGAATCACTAAAATAAAAAATAAAATCATATTCAGCAATAATGTCGGGGCCAAAAATCTTGATACAAAAAAGGACGTATTGACCGATGCAATTTTAAACAAAAGCTGAATGCTCAGCGTAACGATTTCCAGACTTGTGACAAAAATGATCATCCCAAAAAACATGGTAAAAATATTTTGATAGATTGTTTTATCAAGCAAATACATGATCCAAACAATCAACGGAAAGGCAACAGTATAAATTCCGATCAAACCTATATAGTATAGATCGTATAGACATCCAATAACCAACGCTGTAGGAATCAGAAAATTTCTCGGCAGATATCGGGCGCCGCATAATAAAGCAATCAGCAAGACATGCGCACTGGCAATATAGTTATCCTGTGTCCATTTTTCTAACAACCGCGTCAACTGTCCATCGACAAGCATCATCACAAACAAGAATAATGCTGAAATATATTTGATATAGTCATGCTTTTTCATGGCTATTCATCACCTGCCAACCGTTTGATAATGGTCACAGTTTGAATATCATACATTTGTGCATACGGTTTGACGTAAACTTTTGTATCCAGGCCAAATTCATCTTTGGTCGTACTGACAACTGTACCGATTGCAAGGTCAGCTGGAGAATTCCCACCGAGGCCAGATGTTTGAACGACATCGCCTTCTTTTAGCTCGCTTGAGCCCGTTAACTGTGTAATGACTAGTGATTTTTCTTTTTGGTCATAGCTGCTTAAGATACCAAAGTTTTCTCCATCTTCTCCGCTGATCCTCACTGGAAAATGATTGGAATTTTGATTTTCAGATGTCAACAATTCCACCTTAGAAGACGCCGCATTGACTTCAATCACACGACCAATCAAGCCTTTTTGTGACATGACTGCCATATTGATCTCAACACCGTCTTTGGTTCCTTGATCGACAACTAGCATATCTTGCCAAGTATCAGGTGAGCGATTAATGACATTCGCTGAGATTTTATCATAATTGGTCAATGTTTCATTCAGCGCCAATTCTTCTTTTAACGCATCAATCTCACGTTGATAATTTTCATTGGATTGGGCAAGTTCATCATAGCTGTCTAATTTTTCTTTCAGACGCTCATTTTCTTCAAACGTGACAAACAAGTTCTTCACAGAGTTGGCACCACTTTCAATCCAGCGGATAGGGGCTGTGATCACTTTATCAACGATCGCCATGGTATCATTCACTGTCGATTGAACAACATTTGTCGAATTACCCACTGCACGTTTGGCAATGGTCACACTCAATACGGTCACGACTAAAATCACAATAATCAATGTGATAATAATATTTTTATTCGGATTAAACTTTTTCACAAAGACACCTCAAATAGTTAGAAACTGATAGGCTTAATTTTACCATTAAAATCACTGAAACAAAAGATAAGTTGACCGTCTTAATGTTTTTTTTGTAATTGACTTTCTGAAAATTTCAATAACAAAAAAAAGAGACCTAGGTCTCTTCATCACGGCTTTGAATCACCGCTATCACACCTTCGTCAAATGAAAATGCAGCTGTTTCAGTGACAAACTCATTGCTGGCATAAGAAGTTGGGTAAGAAACATCCATATTGTTCAATACATATTTGCTGTCTCTTAAAGTTAGATTGACTACCGGCGTCAAACAACAATAGGCCAAATAATTCATGCCTTTTTCATGGGTGATCAGATGGCTCCCCGGCAAGTAAAAACGAATACTATTTTGACGATCAAGTAAACGAATATTTGCTGCATAATGTTGAAATCTAGGCTCTAAAACAAGCCAAAGATTCGCCAGCAAATGGTCTAACCGTCCCCCGGTCACACCGATTAAATCGATGGCAGCTGTGGGATAACGTTTCAAAGTCTCGGCTAAAGCAAGTTGCGTATCTGTATCATCTTTTTCTGGCGGTGCTTGGATAAATGCTTCAGCTTGTGTTTTTACTTGAACCAATTCTTCTGGTGTCAGTGAATCAAAATCACCTATTGCAAGTGTCAAAGGAAACCCAGCATTGAATAAATAAAATGCCCCTCGATCAATGCCAACAAATACATCATAGTTGATTAGATCTGGCCATGTTTCAGGCCTACCGCCAGCAGCTAATAGGATCCTCATCTACTGCAATGCTTCTTTCAGCGCCTTGATCTGCGCGGCAGGTTCATCCGCATCATAGATATAGCTTCCTGCTACAAAAACATTCGCACCAGCATCTAAGCAACGTTTGGCCGTTTCTGGTACGATCCCACCATCTACTTCAATATCGTAATGGTACTGATTTTCTGCTTTCAGCTCAGCTAACTCTTTAATTTTTTCTAATGACTCTTCAATGAAAGATTGACCACCAAATCCTGGATTGACCGTCATCACCAATACTTGATCACACATAGATAAAACATGTTTAATTGCTGAAACAGGTGTTCCCGGATTGATCACAACTTCAGCTTTCACATTTTCGGCAATGATCATTTGAACTGCCCGATGAATATGTGCGGTTGCTTCGGCATGTACACCAATAATATCTGCACCGGCTTCAGCAAATGCATGGATATAATTTTCAGGCTCAGTGATCATCAAATGGACATCTAATGGCAGCTTCGTTACAGGACGAATCGCTTTAACGATGTTAGGGCCTAAAGTAATATTGGGGACAAAGTGTCCGTCCATAACATCAACATGGATATAATCGGCTCCATGTTGCTCAACTAATTCAATATCTCTTTGCAAATTTGCAAAATCAGCACTTAAAATCGATGGCGCTAACTTGATCATTGGATTCCCTCACTTCTTCTTTTTATAAACCGGACGTCGGTTCTCTACTTCTTCTAAAAATTGTACATAATTGTTATAACGAGAGGCTGCGATGTGGCCTTCATTGACGCCTTCTTTCACGGCACAATCAGGCTCATTTAAATGCATACATTCTCGAAAACGACATTGATTTGCTATTGCTTGAAATTCTGGAAATAACTTAGGCAGCTGACTGCTCTCGATCTCCAAAAAATCAATGGAACTAAAACCTGGTGTATCTGCCACTAAACCATCACAAATTGGCAAGAGTTCAACGTGTCTTGTCGTATGCTTGCCACGCCCTAATGATTCAGAAATAGCCGCAGTTTTCAACTCAAGTTCAGGCATGATCCGATTAAGAAGTGTAGATTTTCCAGCACCCGATTGTCCCATAAAGACGGTAAGCCGCTCAGGAAAATACCTTTGTAGTGCCTGTAGTTCTTCTCCATCAGCTTTAGAAGTGATCACGTGATAGCCGATTTTCTCATAAATTGCTTCAATTTCGTGAATCATTTTCTCATCCGCCATTAAATCAGCCTTTGTCAAAAAGATGATTGGCTCTATGTCTTCATATTCTAGTGTAACTAAAAAACGATCCAGCAAATTATACGAAAAATTAGGCTCGATCAGGCTTGTTACTACAACACCTTGATCGACATTCGCCACAGGGGGACGCACCAATTGGTTTTTACGCGGCAAAACTTCTAATAAGTAGCCATCAGTCCGACTGCTGCTTTCAAATACGACTTCATCCCCAACCAATGGTGTGATATTGCGATTGCGAAAATTCCCCCGTCCACGGGTTTGGAAGATTTCGTCTGCCGCATCAACATAATAAAAGCCGCTTAAAGCTTTGATGATTTGTCCTTTCAAAAAGATTCCTCCTCGTTTGTTCTATTGTATCATACTTTATCCACTATTTCTGAAGACAAAAAAAGCCTGAAGCATATCTGCTTCAGACATAAAAAATCGGGAAGACAGGATTCGAACCTGCGACCCCTTGGTCCCAAACCAAGTGCTCTACCAAGCTGAGCTACTTCCCGATAATAGTAAACAAAAAAATAAAAAGACTACGCGCCCAAGAGGAGTCGAACCCCTAACCTTTTGATCCGTAGTCAAACACTCTATCCAATTGAGCTATGGGCGCATCATATAAAAATGCCGAGGACCGGAATCGAACCGGTACGGTGATCACTCACCGCAGGATTTTAAGTCCTGTGCGTCTGCCAGTTCCGCCACCCCGGCTTTATTGCGTTGGCAAAAGCGGAAAACGGGGTTCGAACCCGCGACCCCCACCTTGGCAAGGTGGTGCTCTACCACTGAGCTATTTCCGCATAAATCCTGATGCCGGCTAAAGGACTTGAACCCTCGACCCTCTGATTACAAATCAGATGCTCTACCAACTGAGCTAAGCCGGCGATTTAAGTGCGGGTGAAGGGACTTGAACCCCCACGCCCGAAGGCGCTAGATCCTAAATCTAGTGCGTCTGCCAATTCCGCCACACCCGCATAGGTTATTACTATGAGCCGTGCAGGGCTCGAACCTGCGACCCTCTGATTAAAAGTCAGATGCTCTACCAACTGAGCTAACGGCTCATATGGGGGTTAACGGGTTCGAACCGCTGACCCTCTGCTTGTAAGGCAGATGCTCTCCCAGCTGAGCTAAACCCCCATAAGGTAAAAAAAACGCGTGGCGACGTCCTACTCTCACAAAGGGAAACCCTTCACTACAATCGGCGCTAAGAAGCTTAACTTCTGTGTTCGGCATGGTTACAGGTGTATCCTTCTTGCTATCGCCACCACACTATTCAATTG
>NZ_BAAHWY010000002.1:0-832266 GCF_054784955.1 Enterococcus salsurae
TTTATGCTTTATGGAATCATCAGATTGGCAGTTAAACACGGAATTTCAGATTCCAAAAAAAATAATTTATGATTCTGTTGCTACTCTTTTAGGGTAGTTTTTTTATTTCCACAATTTTGGTGGATAGTGGAACTTAATTGGTTTTACTTTTAGTAATTTGACATGGTTCAATTTCTCTTAAAAGTCGACTAACATCTGTGTCAGGCTCAAATATATATTTCTTTTCGCGCCCGCCCGGGTTTATATTAATCAGCCATGAAGGAATGGTTTGTAATGCCATAAAACCTGTACAGACGCAATTTTCATTAAACTTAGCAAAACACTTAGTTTCTTCTGCTACCTCGTCTGCATTTTCACTTGTGACATACACCGCTCGTACACGTTTGTTCTTAATATTTCTATGCTGTCCTACTACTTCAAATGTTTTCCAATCAACCATAATAGACCTCCTAGTTTTTTATCTCTGTCGTTACTAGATTTTCATATCTACAAACGTTTATAGTATTTATTTATTTTGTTTGTTTATTATGGTATTTTATTTAAAAGGAGTGATTCTATGACGAACAATATTGAATTTGAAGTTGAAAAAGTTTATAAAGGCAGAACCAACGAAATCTTTGTTATTACTGATCCCGAGACACAGGTACAATATATTCAAACAATTGTTATCGGTTCTGACGGAAAAGGCGTCGCAATTACACCAAGATTAGAGCCAGATGGAAGTATTCATTATAAGGATTAATCAGATCAACTTTTGTTGATCTTTTTTCTTTCCTAGTTGGTTATTTCTTCCAATTACTGACTAACTGCCACTAATGTATTTCCTAAGACTATGCAGCCCTTTACCACGTCTTTTAGTTTTCCGATCAATCCATGTACCAGTGGTTCCCCAATAATCAATCATGCCTTTTGGCGTATTAATCGCAAATTGATGGTTATTTGGATAATGCGTGAACTCGAAGCCTAAAGCCGCAACGTTTTTTATTGCTGAATTTCCCATTCGCTCAACGTGTTGGGATCTTCGTTCCTTCAGATACGGTTTCACATCTTTCCAGTATTCAGCCATTTCTCCCATGAAATACTCTCCTTCTTCCGATTATTAACTTACAAATTTCTGATGCGATAGCTTCAGTTCATCCTCATTAATCATTGAGTATTTTAGAGTTGTATCAACACTCTCATGGCCCAAGAAGTTCATGACCAGTTCAATCGGCATTCCATGCCTTCTAGCCAAGGTTGCAGCCGTTCTTCTAAACCTGTGGGGATGGACGTTTGTTACACCTGCACGATCACCTAAACGCTTGACTAGCTTCTGCACGCCAGCAGTTGTCATCTTCAGACCATTCGTTTGTCCAAAGAACAATGGACCCGTAATATGCGGCACATCTCTCAGATAATGAGTCAAAGCCATTTTGGCTTTTGCGTTCAGATATAGCGTCCTCTGCTTGTTGCCCTTTCCGATCACAGTGATCGAATCGTTCTCTTGGTTATAGTCTTTGAAATCAAGTGAGGTTAATTCTGATACCCTACAGCCTGTACTGAGCAGCAACTCTATGATCAACGTTTCTTTGGTATTTGCAGCTGCTGATCGTAGCTTCTCAATGTCCAACTCACTGAACTCTTGCTTCCTACGTTTTGGTACTTTGATGTTCTCTACCCTTGCTCCTGGATCCTTTGCAATATATTCCTCATTGCATAACCACTTGAAAAATCTGACTATGCACCCTCGTTCTCTTGCAAGTGTCCCTTTGCTCACGTTATCGATCATTTCCCTGTTAGCGATAAACAAGCGGATGTCGTTCGTTGTCACATCTTTAAACGGCTTTCTTACCGTCCTCATAAAGAGATTGATCGTCTGCATATAAAGATTCAAAGTTCCAACTGAAAGCCCCTGGATCTTCTTAGAAACGAAAAATTGCTTATAAGCGGCAACATCAGATGTTTCGTCATAGATCACGACCTCGTTTTTCTGCTCGGTGATCATAAATTTCGCACATTCTACAATGAGGATACTTTTTAGCACACTCAACTGTTTGCCGGTAAAATCCGAGTCCATTGCCAGCATGATTCGGTTGATCAATTTTTCTTGCAAATGATCTCACCTCGTTTCTAGCATACTTCGTGAAACTTGTTCAGCTTAACAATACATACGTCGTTCGAATTTCTTTGCGTGATGTCGTCTTGCTCATTCAAGCAGCTTATTATTTTAACTAATGCTGAATTCTTATAAATTCGGTTTACTTGCGCTCTGATCTGGCCAGTAAAAGGTTTCTCAGGCGTACAGATATAAGTTTCTCCGACCTTTACAATCCCTTTTTCTTGAACCCTTGCTGATTCATACTCAGTAAATTCTTTAAACGGCTCTTTAATGTTTTTGTTTCGCATAAGTGGTGCCCTCCTAAAGTGGATTAATTTCGAGTTCTGTTCTTGGATTTAAGCTATAAACTTTGCGGCAGATACTGACAGCGATTTGACCATCGTCTTTATACAAAATGCCGTTGACTGCGTCTGTCACTGCTTTGAAATAGTTATCGATATCTGGCTTCTTATCGCAATACATAGTCTCTTCTTCTAGCGAAGTCCTGTTTTTCTTCACTTTCAAGATATAGGCTGGTGGATATACGAAAAAACAAATATCGATCATCACAGGTCCTTTCTCGATCAGAAGCGGCTTTGTAGCGATAGTGTGATACTTAACCGCATTTTTATATGCTTTCATCGGTGCTTCTTCGTAGGGAGTCTTACGACGCTTGGTAAACCTTGGCCTAGACTGTGGCTTTGGCGTAATTGGTATGACGATCTTCAAGCCATCTGCTCCTCTCAATGCTTCGTTTTGTTTAAATATGCTGCAAGTTTTGCATCAAGCTCTGCTTGACGCTCCGGTGATAACTGGGCTTCTTCCTGTTTATTCACAGCCCAATCAGGTAGTTTTTCTTCACGTATTGGCTTTTGATTATAGCCCTGTTTCTTAGCGCCTCTGGTTCGTTGATAATCTCTAGCTTGATCAATTGTTTTAACGTTAGCGTCTGCCCATTCCTGCAAAGATGCCGTTAAAAAGCTAATAGCTCGATTCTTAGGGACGTCTTTGCTACCAGCAAGTTTAATAGCAGCCTCTACAAGTTCATCGCCATAGATATCCACCAAATTAAGCAAATCATCGACCTGTACAACATTTGGAAAGAGCCATAATTTTTGGAAAGTTTCGAGAGACGCACCTTCGCTCGCGGTAGCATCTTCTTTTATTTCCTTTTCTTTACTTTCCTTTACTTTACTTTGTTGATTATTCCCCTGATTAACCGAGTTATTCCGCCCATTAATCGAGATATTCGACCGATTAACTTCATTTGTCAGCAAATACTTAAATTCTAGGTCAACTTTCTTACGTTCCTTAGTGGCTAGAATGTATCTATTCTGAATACCTTTTGAAGTTAGTACGGAGTATTTATCAAAAATATCTTTATCAAAGAATTTTACTTGTACGGCTTTTTTTACCAGTTCTTCTACTGTGCCCTCCTTCGCACCAACTTCGTCAGCCACTAAGAACGCAAGATCCTCATCCCACAAAACATAATATCCCTCATCACGATAAACATTAGCCAGCAGGGCGAGTAGTATATGAACGGCTTCTTTACCGCATGCTTTTATAATTCTTCGAACCTTTAAATCTGATAAAAAATCGACATCTAGAGGAAAATAATCAAGACCTTTCTTCGTTGGTCTTGCCACGCTTATTCCTCCTAATCAGAGGGAGAAGAACTCCCTCATTGTTTTTCTAACGGCGGATTAGATGTATCGAACAAAGTATCAATGTTTTCTGTATTATCAACTCGTTCTGCTTCTTTTCGTTCTTGCGGTAATGGTTCCATATCTGATAAATCAGTTTCCTCAATCAGATCACTGTTTTCATCAACTCGGAAAACTTTTTCATCAGAAGTGATTGCTGTTTGCATTTCGACTGAAAGTAAGCCCCATTTTGATAAAAGGTTACGCAGTACAGTCTTAATGGCCATTGAATCGTAATTATCAACCCATGCCCCACTTAATTTTTCTTTGTCGTAGCCTTTAGCGTTCTTAATGCGGTGGCTTTCAATTTCTTGTTTAGTCCAATAAACTGTCTTTTTAAAACCATTTAGTAGTTCAAAGAACCCTACATATCCAATAACTTCATCAGACACCTTAGCTTTATAATCAAAACTAAATTCTTCTGTCAAAGGGTTCCAATCAATCAGTTGACCATCATATATTGCTAAAGCATTCAATGCTTTGTATTGACCACTCCGTTGTGCTAACTGGATGTAACCTTTGTATCCAAGAATGAACTGGGCCTCATTGTGTTTGACCCATTTGTTACCGACCTTTTCTGATCGATTAAAAGGAACTACGTATGCATAACCGAGGTTCTTATCAATCGGCAGGTCCATAGTTGCTGCCTTTAGCGCTGATGCAATAATTGTCATTGGTTCCGCTTGAGAGAGATAATTATCACCACCAACAAGTGTCATGAGTGATCCCATGAATGGATCTGATTTTTCGTGAAGGATATCTGTGAACTTCTTCTTCATTTGCGGCGTGTTCATCAGTGCCTTGAATCCTAATTTCGAAGGATCGACTACCTGGGTACTTTTCTCTGCTAACTGATTCTTTAAAGTGTCATTAGTTGCCATATTATTTGATCTCCTTTTCTGTAAGCCGTCGCGACTCAGTGACATTGTAAATATCATCATCTTGGGCTACTTCAGGGTATTTCTCAGCAAGTTTTTTACTGTTCATACGTCGTGTAGATACCAATTTCCAAGATATAATATTTTTCTGTGCGATACCGATACTAGCTTTCCGCTTGCCCAACTCGCTTATAATCTCGTTATCAAGCTGTCTAATTGAAGTTTCGATATCTTTCTTTGCTTTTTTTAATTCGCGTTTTTGATCAACAAGATCATCAAACGTAGGTGGTAAGGTCGTTTCTGCTTCCTCTAACTCTGAATAACGATCTTTTAAAAATTCTTGAGTGGCTTCGCTACCATCAATCATGGGTTCGATACCTTTGATGACATTGTTTTCCCAAAAATCTACTAATAATTCGGTAATGGTATCGATCAGTTCCTGGTCACGATCAATTCGTTTCCAAATGAACTTCTGTCCACCGACTAGAACCGCAATATAGCAGTATTCCTTATTTAAAACATTCATGTAATGCTGCACCTGACAGAGGTAACTAAGGGGCACTTCATCGCCTTCCCACTCTTTACCTAAGAACGCATTTGCAGTCTTACATTCTAACAAGGCATTTTCTCCTACAACATCACGATCTATGTTTGCTCGCAGGAACGGATGTAGTGGATGCTCAAATACTTGATTTCTGCGGCGCACTTTTTTACCTGTCCGTTCTTGAAATTCTCTAGCTACAACTTCTTCTAAGACGTTCCCCCAATATGCAGGTTCGCTCTCTGTATGTTCTAAATCAATTTGGCCAGTCTTTTCTAGCCACAATTGATACGGTGACTTCCATTTGTTTAGACCAAGGATAGTAGCAACATCTGATCCACCTATGCCCCTCATACGATCTTGTAGCCATTCTTCGTGAGTCATTTCAAGAGTTGATTTACTCATCATCTGTCATCTCCTCATCTGAAACTGGTTGACCCCATCCGGATGTAGTCAAATACTCATCCAATGCTTGTTCGAAAGAATTCATTGTCATTTCCCCTTTTCTGTTTTAAAATGGAGACAAAGATATTTATCTAAATATTTGATGGACTTGCTATTGCTTTGGTCGGCTAGCAGGTCTTTTTTCTTTGTCTTTAATTACTGATAGTCCTTTCAAAATCCCTTTAGTCGCATATTCACGTTGCATATTATCGAATAACAACCAATGTTCTATTTCAGCGAGTATGATCTCCGCTTTGTCTTTATCGTTCAATGCGCTTCACTTCTTTCTTCTGGAAGTCTTTGGCAGCAACATCATAGACAACATTTGCAAAGGCCCATAAGAAAACTAATGCCAAACCTGCTGCAATGTGAATAGCTGAGAATGCTACTACAAATAGTAATAAAGTTGTTACGGTGAATGTGTCTTTGATCGATCGTTTCATGTTTATGCCTCCTTGAAATTGAATACATTACTAATTTTTTCCAAGTTTTTTCTTTTCTTGGCTTCCTTAATAACTTGATCAAACTGCTTTCCAGCACTTTCCCTTAAAAATCTTTCAGCTTCATATATGCTGACCACTTTATTTGTACTAAACTGAATACTTTGAATTGCACCGAGATTTACCAAAGCGTATATATTATCTTTGCTAGTCTTAAACTCAGCGGCTAGTTCTGGCAATGTGTAAACCAACATTTTTAATCATTCCTTTCTCTTGTTTCTGACTGCCTAGTCATTTCTCTCATATCCCAACCAAACCGATTGCACATTGAGGATAAAACTGATAATTCCAACCTGACTTCATCGCTAAGCTCAAACCAATATAGTTTCAGGTGATCGATCTCAATATCTGATAGTTCACCAGGTTCGATAGTAAGCAGGTCCCAAATTTCATATATCTTTTCAATTTCAATTCTTTCCATTTCTTCTTTGTCTTGGCCTACCATTTTTGATAATGGATGATTATCACGCCTTTTGCGATTTAGTGGTATAGGTGTATGGAACAACGTTGCAGCAACTTCAAAGTCAACATTTGGATCTTGTAAGTATTCAGCAATATCAACAACCTTTTCAATCCCCATGGATCTTCGTCCATTCAAAACATGGCTCAGTAATTGTGGAGAAATGTTTATATCCTGAGCCATCATCCGCTGATTTAGAGCTTGCTTGTCTACCTCCTTTCGATAGATAGCCGCAATGTTCTGTTCAATGGCGTTTACGCTCATATCTTCATCTCCTTTGTATTTAGTTGTTTATTTTCATAGCAGTTGAACTGCCATAAAATGTATTTAAGCAACAAGTTCCGGTATTGAGGCGAACTGCCACTTTCTATCAATATATTTATAAATGTCCTGCGCTAATTCATCAGTAGCTAAGAAGCGAATAATGATTTCTTCAACACCGCCAGGGTTTATGAACAGTTCGCCTTCAATACCGATAGAAATATTAAATTTGCGCTTAATCGCTGGAACGATCATTTCAACATATCGTTTTAGAAAGCCAGAATCGATATTTGCTTTAATCATTTGTGGTTTGTCTTTCATTTAGATACCTCTTTCTCTTTGTCGTTTTTGTACGACAAGTCAAGTAAAAAAATAGACTCTACAGTAGTATTTAGTGCTTTCGCAATCGCAAGAGCAATTTGAGCACTAGGATTGTTCTCGCCTTTCTCTATACCTGCCAGGTAGGGCCTTGAGATGTTTGCTTTATCTGCAAGTTCTGTTTGTGTAAGGCCTTTTGACATACGCATAATTCGAATCGAGTTTATCATGGTTTACAGCTCCTTTCTAGTTCGCTATATCTTACAAAAACTATTGTAGTACATGAACGACACTTTGTCAAACATGAAATACAAATTATTTATATATTTTTTGTAAGATATGAATTACAATAATTGCAGGAGGTGGAAGCCATGTCGAACAAATTAGGTGAATACTTAAGAGAGTTACGAGGATCTGAATCTTTAAGAAGTGTTTCTCAAAGAGTCGATGGTCGATTAAGTCACTCTTATATTTCCGATCTTGAAAAAGGTTTCAGTCGTCGCGGGACTCCTATCAACCCCACCCCTGAAGCGTTGAAAATTCTTTCAGAAGCATATGATGTTAATTATGATTATTTAATGCAATTAGCGGGCTATCTTGACAAACCATCTGCAAACAAAGAAAAAACGGATAAAGTGGATACCATAGCAGCGCATATTGATGATAATGTTACCGATCAGCAAATGGATGAAATTTTAAACTTCATTGAATTTGTTAAAAATCGGGACCATAAGAAGTAGGTGATCGATTGCAATTATCCGAAGAACTTATGACGATGTTTCCTGAACTTACATATAAGATAGAATCAAAAATGCCCGATTCTCAAAAAGGGTTGTTGATCAACGATGTGATCTATCTGAATCCCAACCAGGAACGATATGAAATGAATAGCACACTAGCTGAGGAACTAGGTCACTACCTCACCTCTTATGGGAATATTATCCTACAAGATACAAATGAGAAGCGGAAACAAGAACGCCGAGCCAGAGATATTGGGGCTACTCTGGTTGTGACACCCTATGACATTATTAATTGCTTTGAGGAAGGCTGCCGAACCGTTTTGGATTGTGCGGTTCATCTCGAAGTCAGCGAAGAGACTTTTAAAGACGCTGTTAAATACTATGCTCGGAGATTCACAGGCGTTAAAACAGAAAACAACTACACTCTCCTATTCCAACCGGATGGGACTGTAGCAGTTTTGAAATCTATAGATAATTTTTAGGAGGGGTTTCGTTGGAATTAGAAAAGTTTAAAGATGATTTGAAAAATTTGGGTAAAAGAGTAACAAATCTAAAGGATAATATTGCTACTGAAGAAGCCACAAAAACATCTCTAATTATGCCTTTCTTTGCGAGTTTAGGATATGACATATTTAATCCTACAGAATTTGTACCTGAGTTTACAGCTGATGTAGGTATTAAAAAAGGTGAAAAAGTTGATTACGCAGTAGTATTAGATGGAAAACCTATGATACTTGTCGAAGCAAAATCTATTAATGAAGTATTAACAAAACATGATTCTCAGCTGTTCCGCTATTTTGGTACAACAGAATCAAAATTTGGAATTCTAACAAACGGAAAAGAATATAAATTTTTTACGGATCTAGACGAACCAAATAAAATGGATCTAACCCCTTTTCTTTCCATTGACATAACGAAAATTAAAGATTCTCAAATACCTGAATTAGTGAAATTCCATAAAGATAACTTCGACATAGATAAAATTATAAATAGTGCATCAGAGCTTAAATACTTAAGCAATCTAAAGACTTATCTTGATGAAGAATGGGAAAACCCTAGTGATGACTTCGTTAAATATTTATTAGGTGAAATATACGATGGAATGAAAACAAAACAAACCGTGGATAGATTTCAACCTATTATCAAGAAAGGTTTAAATCAATATATCCAAGAGAAAGTTAACGACAAGCTTAATGCTGCGTTAAAAACTTCTACAACACCAGATGAAGTTATTATCGAAGACAATGATGAAGAAATCATAATTAAAGATGGTGGAGAAATTGTTACCACACAAGAAGAATTGGAATCATATACTATAGTTAAAATCGTTCTAAAAGATTTGATTTCTCTAGACCGTCTGTTTTATAGAGATAATAAAAGTTACTTTAACATTTTGCTAGATGACAACATTAGAAAATGGATATTACGTGTGAGGATTGGGAGTACAACTAGTAAAATTGAACTCAACAATGAAGAAAAAACAGTATTTGAAATTGACTCACCAATAGATATTTACAGCTATTCAAATGATATTATCAATGTAGCGAAAAAATTCTTGTAGGAGGATAATATGGGACTCTTTAGTAAAAAAAATAAAAACGCTCCTACTGCAATGCAAAAAGCTACGCAATCTGTAATGCTAAGCATTCAATCTGATAGTAGAGGTAAGGTTAAACTGACTCAAAGCTAGAAAAGGCTTATACAAATGAATCCTGGAGAAGTTCAATTCATTGAAGAAAAAGGCAAGATTTATACTTTGAATAAGGTTGATCTAGACATCATTCCTAATTCGAAACATTCAAGCGGATTGCTTTACCTAACTGATAAAGATAATGGTCAAAAAATCGTTATTGGGTTTCAAGTCTCAAAGGACGCAGGAATGTTCTTGAAAACATTCATACCCGCTTTTTGATTAGCCTTCGGGCTTTTCTTTTTCAATACAAAAGAACATACGTTTGTATATTTCTAGCGTGTTTATATACAAAACAGGTTTTAAGGAGGTTACACCATGAATGGACATGTACGGAAAATCGGTGGTAAATGGCACTATGTAATAGAAATGGCAAAAGTCGGCGGCAAACGTCAACGTATACAAAAAGGTGGTTGGAATACAAAATCAGAAGCCCAAGAGAATTTAAGAGAGGCTTTAAACCTATATAAAGATGGCGGAAAAGTTGATATTAAGGAAATGAGTGTTTCTGATTACTTTGACTACTGGATGGAAAACTACGTAGAAAAGAATTTAAAATACAATACTCAGAAAAATTATCAGAATGTGGTTAACAAATACATAAAACCAGAAATTGGTAAGTATTATCTCAGTTCTATTGGGCCCGCAAGATTACAAGAATTGGTAAATAAATTACCAAATGGGTTTAGTACCCCACTTGCTAAACATTCAGTTGAAATTATCTTTACTGTTTTGAAAGGTGCGTTTAAGAGAGCCGTTTATCCTTGGCAAGCAATCAACAGCAATCCCATGATCTATGTTGAAATGCCAGCTTTTGAAAACAAACCTAAGCAGAATCGTGACGACATGAAAATAATCACCATGGAACAGTATCAGGCTATTTTGGACATCACTCCCCCTTCTAATCCTTTCCATATACCATTAATGATTGGATTCCATACTGGTTTACGCCGTGGTGAAGTTTGCGGTCTCCAATGGTCTGATATTTCATTTGAAGATCAAACGATAACGGTAGAACGTATCATGTTGCAAGATAAACATGGTATTCAGTTGGGAACCCCGAAAACACAGTCGAGCTTTCGGACAATAGCAATCGACGATATCTTGTTGCAAGAACTAAAACTTGCTCGAAAGCACCAATCTGAAAATAGACTCAGACATGGAAAATATTATTATGACAGTTCATTTGTCTGCACTAAAGAAAACGGTGAGCCGGTTACACCTAATTCTATTAAATGGCATTGTTCAAGAGTTAAAAAAGAATTGGGATTTGATTTCAACTTCCATTCCCTTAGACATACACACGCCACTATGCTTTTAGAAGATGGTGTTAAGCCCAAAATCGTTCAAGAAAGACTTGGCCATTCCAGAATTTCAACTACAATGGATAAGTATGTCCATGTAACGAAAAAAATGCGAACAGAAGCTGTTGATATATTCGCCCAAAGATTAAAAAGATCAGCAAATTAGAATTTTTTTAGATGAAAAATGTCGCCCTAAAATAAATTAGGGCGACAAATGGGCGAATAAATTATGAAAATTGGTTTTTACTATCAAATATTTCCAAACAAACCCTTGCTACTTCTTCGGTTCATCCTCATCCATTTTCAGAACAGCCATGAACGCCTCTTGAGGTACTTCAACAGAACCAATTTGTTTCATCCGTTTCTTACCTTCTTTTTGTTTCTCTAACAACTTGCGTTTACGAGAAACATCGCCGCCGTAACATTTTGCCAAGACGTTTTTGCGCAAGGCTTTGATGTCAGATCGAGCCACGATTTTTTGGCCGATTGCTGCTTGGATCGGCACTTCAAATTGTTGCCGTGGAATGATTTTTTTCAGTTTTTCAACGATGGCTTTGCCGCGTTCATAGGCAAAATCGCGATGGACGATGAAGCTTAGCGCATCGACTTTCTCTGCATTTAACATAATATCCATCTTAACCAATTTGCTGACGCGATAACCATTCATTTCATAGTCAAGTGACGCATAGCCCTTGGTGCTGGATTTCAATTTATCAAAGAAATCAAACACGATTTCTGACAACGGAATATTGTAGACCACGTTCACGCGATAATCATCTAGATAATCCATCGTGACAAAGTCGCCCCGCTTGCGTTGTGACAGCTCCATGACTGCGCCAACATACTCGTTGGGCACCATGATCTGTGCTTTGACGAATGGTTCTTCGACGTTGTCCACTGTGCCTGCTTCAGGAAAATCTGCTGGATTATCCACTGTCACAACAGAACCATCGGTTTTGTTGACATGATAGATTACAGACGGTGCTGTTGTGATCAATTCGAGATTGAATTCCCGTTCCAATCGTTCTTGCACGACATCCATGTGTAAGAGACCGAGGAAGCCGCATCGGAAACCAAAGCCTAATGCTTGCGAGGTTTCTGGTTCGAATTGTAGCGCAGCATCATTCAATTGCAATTTTTCCAATGCTTCTCGTAAATCATTGTACCGAGAAGTATCGATTGGGTAAAGACCGCAATACACCATCGGATTCATTTGACGATAGCCTTCTAATGCTTCTTCTGCCGGATTGTTGGCCAAAGTGACTGTGTCCCCAACTTGCGTATCTTTGACCGTTTTGATTGCTGCAGTGATATAACCTACATCGCCAACCATCAAGGCCTCTCGTTGAATCGCTTTTGGTGAGAAGACTCCTACTTCTGTCACATCGAAGGTTTTGCCGTTGCTCATCATTTGGATCTTGTCACCAGGTTTGACCATGCCTTCCATGATACGGACGTTCAAGACCACACCGCGATAAGAGTCATAGATGGAATCAAAGATCAAGGCTTTCAGTGGCGCATCGATAGCGCCAACAGGTGCAGGAACATACTCGACGATCTGCTCCAAAATCTCCTCGATCCCGATTCCCGCTTTGGCGCTGGCCAATACGGCTTCGCTGGCATCGATGCCGATCACATCTTCGATCTCTGAACGAACACGTTCAGGATCAGCTGCTGGCAAATCGATTTTGTTAATAACTGGCAAGATCTCTAAATCATTGTCTAATGCCAAGTAGACATTCGCCAATGTTTGTGCTTCGATCCCTTGTGCCGCATCGACGACAAGCACTGCCCCTTCACATGCCGCCAAACTGCGGGATACTTCATAGGTAAAATCGACGTGTCCCGGTGTGTCGATCAAATGGAAGATATAGGTTTCGCCATCTTTGGCTGTATAGTTCAATTCAACTGCATTTAACTTGATCGTGATGCCGCGTTCTCTTTCAAGATCCATAGAATCAAGCAATTGATGTTGCATTTCACGTGAACTGACAGTATGGGTTTGTTCTAAGATACGGTCGGCTAATGTCGATTTCCCATGGTCGATATGGGCGATGATGGAGAAATTACGTATTTTCTCCTGTCGTTTTTTCATTTCTTCTATGTTCATGGATACGTTCCTCATTTCTTTTAGTCAGCTTTTCTATTATACCAACGAAATGATAATAGTGAAAGTCTTTTTCTTGACCGTTAATCAAACATATTTCCTCAGCTTTTGCTATACTAGAGCTAGTAAAAATAAATGGAGTTGACACAATGGATAATACCTTTCATGAAAAATTTCATATTCGTCCGGTCGAAGAGCAAGATGTCGATCAATTTAACGAATTACTTAGCTATGTTTTTCAAATCACAGAATCTGATATTGAAGAAAGCGGCTATGAAAACAAAAGAGAAATGATCAAATCAAAACGCCCAATCTTAGAACTGTCCAAAGTATTCGGCTGGTTCAATGAAGATCAGTTGATTTCACAGATTGCGGTGTACCCTTGTGAAGTGAATATTCATGGCACATTGATGAAAATGGGCGGCGTGACCGGTGTCGGCACCTATCCTGAATATGCCGGCCATGGCTTGATGAAGGATCTCATCAAGCTGGCATTGGAGACGATGCGTGCGGACAAGCAATGGATCTCTTATTTATACCCTTACAATGTTCCTTACTATCGTCGTAAAGGCTGGGAGATCATGTCTGATAAATTGTCCTTTAAGATTCGCGATACCCAATTGCCCAAAACCAAAGAGGTTCCTGGCATCGTAGAGCGGAAAGATGTGGATGATCCTGATGTTTATACGGTTTACAATCAGTTCTCACGGGCCAATCATGGAGCGTTGCAGCGGACTGATTTTCACTGGGAAGAATACTGGCGCTACGAAAACGAAGAACAGCGGACTGCCGCGATTTATTATAACGAAAGCGGCCATCCGACTGGTGTCCTCTTTTATTGGGTGGCAGAAGAAGTCTTTCACGTCAGAGAAATGTTTTATCTGAATCAAGAAGCCCGTAATGGTTTATGGAATTTCATCACCGCCCACTTTTCGATGGTTTATTGGGTCAAAGGTGAGATTTATACCAATCAACCGTTATCTTTTTATTTAGAAGACAGCCAGATCAAAGAAACGATCGAGCCTTATTATATGGCAAGGATCGTTGATGTAACGGAATTTTTGAAACATTTCCCTTTCAAAGCCTTTAACGGTGCCTTTCACTTTGTCGTTTCTGATCCAGTTGCAAAATGGAACAATGGGATCTTTGGGATCAATTCTCAACAAGGTGAGATTACTGTATCTAATGAAGCCCTCGGCAAAGCCGTCCAATTGGATATCCAAACATTGACTTGTTTGCTGATGAATTATCGACGTCCTGCTTATTTGGAACGTGTTGAACGTTTACGGACGGATAAAGAGACATTGACTTTACTAGAATCAATCATCCCTGATATGGAAGCCTATTTCAGCGACTATTTTTGAGGAGCATTGACAAATCACACACTAACGAAAACGATGAGGAGTTTTTTACATGAACATTTATTTTGCAGCCCCTTTGTTTGCGGCAAGTGACTTGCAGTACAACGCGGCATTGGTAAAAAAGATTCGTCAGCAATATCCAGATATCACCCTTTATTTGCCGCAAGAAAATGCGACGATCAATGACAAAAGCGCCTATGCTGATAGCACCATGATCGCACTAGCTGATACTGAAAAAGTTTTGACTAGTGATTTGATGATTGCGTGCTTAGATGGACTGACCATTGATGCTGGTGTGGCCTCCGAAATTGGTGTGGCCTATGCCAAAGGCATCCCTGTGATCGGGCTATATACGGATAGCCGTCAACAAGGCGCGGACAATCAGCAAAAACTGACGGCTTTGCAAACTGTTGCCGAAAATCAGTTCCACTATGTCAATTTGTATACAGTTGGACTGATCAAATTAAATGGCGAGATTTTTTCTTCGGAAGCGGCTTTACTCGAGGGATTAGCAGCCTTCTTACAGGAGGATAACTAAATGAGTGGACATTATCACCGCATCCAGCGGTTGTTTACGGTCTTTGGCTTCTTGGTGGTGGCTTTTTCAATTTGGGAGTTTTTCCAGGGCGTCTATCCGCAAAGTCAAGGGCTGATGTTTATCGCACAAGCGATCCTGGGTATTCTCTTGATCTTTGTTCCAGAATACAGCAAGAAATTGCTCAAGGTACAGTTGCCAAATGCCACAGTCTACTTCTATTGGTTTTTCTTACTGATTTCCGTTTTTATGGGCACGATCCTTCATTTGATCGAGATCGTGTCTTTCTGGGACAAAATACTCCATGCCGTTAGTCCAATGGTCTTGACAGCAGTGGGCTATGGACTGATTTGTATGCTCCTTAAAAACACCCCCGTCAAACAAGTATCACCATGGCTCTTCTTACTGATGGGCTTTGCCTTTGCTGGCTTGTGTGGTATTTTTTGGGAATTCTGGGAATTCATCTGTGATTCGATTGGCGGCATGAACTTGCAACGGTATGCGACATTAGAAGGTACACCTTTTATCGGTCGCGACGCACTGATGGATACAATGGGTGATTTGTTCACCAATACGATTGGGGCTGCTTTGATGGGTGTGATCGCCTATGTACAAGGTCGCGGCAACCCCGATTATTTTGAAAGTTATCGTATTCAAAAAATCAACCATAAATAGAGATACACATGCTCTATTCTCTTTGGGAGAATGAAGCATGTGTATTTTGTTATCTGGAGATTGTTAGATAAATCTTAAAGAATTGACGGCTGCATGCGTCAAATTTGTTGAATGAAATCGTTTTGACATCAATTGATCGCCTAGATTTGCGTATTTTCAGTTTTTTAAAAGTTTTTTGTTTCACGAATTGGAATCACTCTGTTATACTAATTATATGAAGTAAAAATTTGTTTGTAAGGAGAAGCCTATGGTTTTGACCGTATTTTTTATTCTGTGCTGTTTGATATTCTCTTCCATTACCTTTGCTTTTTCTCAAGATGCCAACAAATTTGTCCAGCCGATGTCGATCAAAATTATTTTTATTGCTTCAGCAATTATTGCGGTATGGACAATGTTGTTTTCTGTCGTGGCATTGGTGGCTTGGATCATTTAAAAAAGCATTCTTGCATGTTTCGAGGTGGACTCGATCCTGGTGCAAGAATGCTTTTTTATTAAAATAATGTAATTTCAGTCAAAGGCCAATAACGCACTAAGACTTTGCCTTCCATTTGATTATCGGTCACAACACCAAAGCTGCGGCTGTCACGAGAGATCAACCGATTGTCCCCCATGACAAAATAACTGCCGTCAGGAACGGTGATGGAAAAGTCTTCCGTAAACTGCGTCGCGCTTGCGGCGATTTCTTGAAACATTTCCCGATAACTATACTCTTCTTGCAACTGATCATCCGCAAACATTTCTTTGAAATCATCCAAATAAGGCTCTTCGTAAACATCGCCATTGATGGTCAATACATCATCATTCATTTCAACAGTGTCTCCTGGCAAACCGATCAGACGTTTCACAGCAATTTTATCTGTATCATCCGGTTCGACACAAATGACGATATCTTGACGATCGTAACTGGTCAATTTAGTTGCGATCAAACGCTGCTTATCTGCTAAAGTCGGATCCATTGAATGGCCACTAACTTTGACTGGTGTTAAAACAAACAAGCGTAGAAGAACAACAGCGATGATAAAGAAAATAATGAACCAATTTTCCTTTAAAATTCTTCTCATAGTGAATGTAAACTCCTCTTTCTTCAATGGCGAAGTACAGCAATGGCCAATCTTCCACCAATGATTTATTCTTTTATCTTACGGAACTTTCCCCGCTAGAGCAAGAGAAAACATCAAATTTAAACAATTTGATGTTTTCTCAGACAAATATCTTCACTTATGCTTCATTCACTTGGGTTTCTCGGCTCAAAAAGGCAAAGACATCTTGATGATTCAAAGTCCCTACGGCTTGTCCATTCTCAACGATCGTCAAGGCCGCATGTTGCGCAAACAAGGCATAGGTATCGCTTAATATCATATTGCCATTGATTTTCTCAAGACGTTCATCGATTTCTTTTCTATAATAGCCCATGGCCACCAGATCCGCTACTTTGACTAGTTTGGCTTCATCTTCGCCTGTTTCTTCAAAGAAGGTTTTGACAAACGCCGTTTTTGGTTGTGCAATGATCACTTCTGGGGTGTCACATTGAACGATCTTGCCTTTGTTCATTACAGCAATTCGTGACCCTAACTTGATGGCTTCTTTCATATTGTGGGTCACAAAGATAATCGTTGTACCTAATTCTTTGTGCAGATCCAACACCAATTCTTGCAAAGCATTGCGTGAAATGGGGTCTAAAGCGCTAAAGGGTTCATCCATAAGGATCACTTCTGGATTGGCTGCCAATGCACGCAAGATGCCGATTCTTTGCTGTTCACCGCCAGATAAGGCTTTGGGCAGGCGATGACGGTATTGTTCAGGATCTAACTGCACTTGTTTCAATAGACGGTCTACCGCTTCACTGCGGTCTTTTTTTGACCAACCCAGCATTTCTGGAATAACTTCGATATTCTGCTTGACATCCATCGTAGGAAATAAAGCAATCTGCTGCAACACATAGCCCATTTGCCAACGCATTTTTTGGATGTTGTAATCTTTGATCCGTTTTTCTTTAAAATAGATGTCACCGTCGGTTGGTTCCGATAAGGCATTGATCATTTTTAATGTGGTGGTCTTCCCACTGCCTGATGGCCCGACAAGGACAAAAATTTCGCCTTTTTGGATGGTCAGATCAAGATGATCGATCACGATTTTATCATCAAATGCTTTACTGACTTGTTTAAATTCAATGATTGGGGTCATTATTCGCCCTCCTTCAGTAACCCTTGGTCAAGTAAGAACGCTTTCGCCACTTCTGCAGGCTGTTTGCCTTCGACATTTACTTGATAGTTCATTTCACTCATTTGTTCCTCAGTGATTTGTCCTGCTAATTTTTCCAACGCAGTCACAACTTCAGGATGTTCATCCGCAAAGGCGGTTTTCATCAATGGTGCCCCTTGATAAGGTGGAAACAGTTCTTGGTCGTCTTCAAGGATCACCAATCCATATTGCTGCAATTCACTATCTGTTGAGTAGGCATCCAACAAATTGATGTCTCCGTTATTGATGGCTTGATAGCGCAGTGCAGGTTCCATACTCTGTACACTTGGGAAATCTAAGCCATATTTGTCTTGAATGCCCGCATAGCCATCCGTACGATCGATAAATTCTAATGTAAAGCCTGCTTTGACTTGACTTTCAATTTTTTTCAAATCAGAGATGGTTGTCAGATCGTTTTCTTCGGCGAATTCTTTTTTGACTGCCAAGGCATAGGTATTTTGATACGCCATTGGTTTCAATAAAGTCATATCGAATTGATCATTCAACAAAGTGACCGCTTCTTGATAAGTTTGATCTGAATCAAGACTTTGACTATCGACATCTTCTGGAACATCAACCAAACTTTCCAAGACCGTTCCGGTAAACTCAGGATAAATATCGACTTGATCATTGTCCAAAGCACTAAAGAGAAAACTCGTCTTTCCAAAATTCGGCTCTAGCTCGACCTGAAGATCTGGATCCTCTTGTTCGATCATTTCTTTGTACATATTGATCAAAATATCCGGTTCAGATCCCAATTTACCCGCGATTCGAATCGTATTAGGTGCGAATATACCACTTTGGGAAAAAGAAATACCGCCGATCACAAAAATCAACGCTGCCAAGGTTATAATCGTATAGCGCGGTTTCAGGTGTTGCAAGTAGCGAATCAATGTACTAAATATAATCGCCAGCAATGCAGAGCCGATCGCACCGATCAACGTTAATGCTGGGGCATTTCGATCGATCCCCAATAAGATAAACGAGCCCAATCCACCTGCACCGATCAAGGCTGCTAAAGTGGCGGTCCCAATGATCAGGACCAAAGCGGTACGAATACCCGAGATAATAACAGGCAATGCGATCGGTAATTCTACTTTGATCAGACGACGCATCCGGGACATCCCGAAAGCAACTGCTGCTTCTTCGATCGAAGGATCGATTTCCGATAAACCAATATACGTATTTTGGAATATTGGCAGCAAGGCATAGATAACCAATGCAATCAACGCTGGTGGCGTACCGATACCGACAAAGGGGATCAGCAATCCTAGCAACGCCAATGACGGGATCGTTTGCAGCACGCTCGTGATCTGCAGTCCGACTTCGGCGGCCCGCTTATGGTTCACAAGCCAGATGGCCAACGGCACAGCGATCACGATGGCAATCAACAATGCCATGATCGATAACGTCAAATGCTCAAAGACGGCTGTCACCAATTCTCCCTTTCGTTCATTTAAAGTATCAAAAAAAGTATTCATCATTTCATCCTCTCTTGTGCCATAGGTTAAGTATAAACGAAGGAAGGCATTCCCGCCAAAACCAAGACTCAAAAAAAGAGTTGCCTATGATAGACAACTCTCAAAGATGTTTGCTTTAATCCACGATGGGTTGATTCGCAAAAACCAACTGATCATGCAGCAATTCGATGGTCACTTCTGTTTTTGGCAATACTCTGCCAGAAACGATTTCTTTTGCAAGGGGTGTTTCAACTTCTTTGGTGATAAAACGTCGCAATGGACGTGCACCATAAGCTGGTTCATAAGAACTTTCAGCAATCCATCGTTTTGCTTCTTCGGTAATCGTCAAGCGAATATCTTGGGCTTCTAAACGATGAGACAATTGCGCAATGATCTTGTCAACGATGCCAGTCACATTGGCTAAACTTAAAGGTGTAAATAAGATCGTATCATCGATCCGATTCAAAAATTCTGGTTTGAAATGGCCACGCAGCAATCCGCCCACACCTTCAGCAATCTCTTCTGGAATCGTTCCTTCACTGGTTACCCCTTCTAGCAACAGTTGAGAACCGATATTGCTCGTCATGATCAGCACTGTATTTTTAAAGTCAACAACGCGTCCCTTAGAATCTGTCAAACGTCCATCATCTAAGACTTGTAATAAAATATTGAAGACATCGGGATGTGCTTTTTCAATTTCATCCAGCAAAACGATCGTGTATGGATTTCGTCGAACAGCTTCTGTCAATTGTCCGCCTTCTTCATAGCCAACATAACCTGGAGGTGCACCCACCAGACGTGAAACGGCATGTTTTTCCATATACTCACTCATATCGATCCGAACCATATGTTCTTCTGAATCAAATAGATTCACAGCTAATGCTTTAGCCAATTCGGTTTTACCAACACCCGTTGGACCCAAAAAGAGGAAAGACCCCAGTGGCCGATTTGGATCTTGCAGTCCCGCACGAGAACGCAATACGGCATCGCTGACGGCATCGACGGCTTCGTCTTGGCCAATGACCCGTTGATGCAACGTTTCATTCAATTTCAATAATTTTTCCCGTTCGCCTTCAACAAGTTTGGTCACTGGAATGCCTGTCAGACGACCAACCACCATAGCGATTTCATTCTCAGTCACAGATTCCTGGACCATGCGAATGCCTTCTGCTTCATTCTTGTCCTCTAAAGACAGCAATTCTTTTTCTAATTGCGGAATGGTGCCATGGCGCAAAACAGCTGCCCGTTCAAGATCATAATTGTTTTCGGCATCTTCTAATTCATGCTTGGCTTTATCGATCTCTGCCCGTTTATTGGATACGGCATTGACTTCTTCTTTTTCCGTTTCCCATTGCATTTTCATTGTATTGACTTCTTCCCGCAATTCGGCCAACTCCGCTTGCAAGATCGTCAAACGTTTTTTAGATGCATCATCAGACTCTTTCTTCAAGGCCGCTTCTTCGATCTCTAATTGCATCAATCGCCGTGTGACTTGGTCTAATTCTGTTGGCATTGAATTCATTTCAACACGAATCGTTGCACTGGCTTCATCCACCAAGTCAATTGCTTTGTCCGGTAGAAAACGATCGGTGATATAACGATCAGACAGGGTCGCAGCCGCTACTAAGGCATTGTCATGGATATTGACCCCATGATGGATCTCAAACCGTTCTTTTAATCCCCGCAAGATTGAGATTGTATCTTCAACAGTCGGTTCTTTGACCAATACTTTTTGGAAACGGCGTTCTAATGCCTTGTCTTTTTCCATGTATTGCCGATATTCATCTAACGTAGTTGCACCAATCGTATGCAATTCACCACGTGCCAACATCGGTTTCAACAAATTGCCGGCATCCATACTGCCTTCGGTCTTTCCCGCACCAACAATGTTATGGATCTCATCGATAAAGAGTATGATCCGGCCATCGGCTTTTTTGACTTCTTGCAAAACAGCTTTCAAGCGTTCTTCAAATTCGCCGCGGAATTTCGCCCCTGCAATCAATGCCCCCATATCTAATGAGAAAATTGTTTTGTCCTTCAAGTTTTCCGGTACATCTTTACGGACGATCCGTTGCGCCAATCCTTCAACGATCGCTGTTTTACCGACACCAGGTTCACCGATCAATACAGGATTGTTTTTGGTTTTCCTTGAAAGGATGCGAATCACATCTCTGATTTCTTCATCTCTGCCAATGATTGGGTCCATTTTTCCACTACGGACCTGCTGTACCAGATCGACGCCATATTTTTCCAAGGCTTTGTATTGTTCTTCTTGATTTTGTGAGGTCACATGATCCCCTCCTCTTAATTGTTCAATCGTTTGTTTGAGTGACTTTTCTGAAATACCTTGCTTTTTCAGATAGACAGTCAATGGATGGTGTTGCAATTTCATCAAAGCCAACAAAACGATTTCCGTTGACAAATATTCATCTTGAAACTGATTTTTTAGTTGATCTGCTTCAGAAAGCAAGGTAAATAGGTTCTGACTCATGGACTGACCATAGCGCACGTTACTGCCCTCTACTGCTGAGATGCCGTCCAAAAGACGATCGACTTCTGATTCAAGGGCATCTGCGTCGATCCCAGCATCTGTATAAAAATTACGGCCAAATTGATTGGCTTGCAAGAAAATTTTCCATAAATGTGCAATATCGATTTCTTGATGATGCCGCGTCATCGCCACTTGTTGTGCTTCAGCGATGGCACTTTGCAACGTAGTTGTCATTTTTTCTGGGTTCATTAAAATTCCTCCCATGCTATATTTGGATAAAGAATACGCATATAGACATCTTTGTCTACTTTATTAGTATACAACTATGGTCAGAAATGGTCAAAAAAAACCTCTTGAATTTAAGTATTTTTTTAACTATTTTTTTCATGAAAATTGACAGAAAGCGACAGTCAATGGTATGCTGAGGGCTGATTGATTTTTTAATCGTCAAGAAAAAAGCGTATTTGGCTGAACTATGGCCGATCGCAATGTTCAAGCTGTTAACAAATGATGTTTACGGCTTTTTTATATGGAGGAAATCATGTTAACTTTAACGAATATTACCCAGCAATTTGGAGATAAATTGCTTTATGAAAATGTATCTGTACAAATCAATCGTGGCGAGAAGGTCGGGCTGATTGGCCGCAACGGTGCTGGCAAGAGTACCTTGATCAAAATCATCACTGGAGAGATCTTGCCAGATGATGGCTTTGTCAATTTTCCTAAGAATCTCAAGATGGGCTATCTGGACCAATATGTCAATGTGGATGAAGCGCAAACGATTCGCGACTTCCTGCGCTCGGCATTTGCTGCTGACTTTGAAAAAGAACAACAAATTGCCGATTTATATGTAACATATAGCGAATCATATGATGATAAAGTTTTAGAAAAAGCCGGTGAATTACAAAACCAGCTAGACCAGGGTGATTTTTATCAAATGGATACCTTGATCGATGATTTGGCAGAAGGATTGGGTATTGCCATTTTAGGGATGGACACGCCGTTGGCTTCTTTAAGTGGTGGACAACGCTCAAAATTGATTTTAGCCAAAATGCTGTTGGAAAAACCTGATATGTTGATTTTGGATGAGCCTACCAATCACTTAGATGATGAACATATCAAGTGGCTGGTTGACTTCTTGCAAAATTTTAATGGGACGTATTTGGTTGTTTCCCATGATCGCCATTTCTTAAATCAGATCACGACCCACATCATCGATATCGAGTTTGGCAAATTGTCTAAATATACCGGCAATCTCGACAAAGCTTTAAAACTAAAAACGTTGCAAAATGAAAGTTATATGAAACAATATGAAGCCCAACAAGAACATATCAAAAAGACCGAAAGCTATATCCGTAAATACAAAGCTGGTTCTCGTTCAACGATGGCCAAAAGTCGTGAGAAGCAACTCGCCAAAGTCGAACGGTTGACCCCACCGCAAGACGTGCCGAAACCTCATTTAGGTTTTGATATGGCACCGATCGTCACGACATTGGCCCTTGAAACCACCAATTTAGTGATTGGCTATGACCAAAAGCCTTTATTGACACCAATCAACTTAACCATTCGCTATGGAGAAAAAATTGCCATTCGCGGCTTTAACGGCATCGGTAAATCAACCTTGATCAAAACGATTTTAGGCTTGATCCCGACGATTGAAGGCACAGTGTCTTATCCGCAACATACCAAGTTCAATTATTTCTCCCAAGATCTTGAATGGGCCTATCCATTGCAAACCCCTTTACAGTATTTGGAAGACTTGTTTCCCAAAGCGACCAATAAAGAATTGCGTCGCCAATTGTCACGGGCTGGATTGCCAAGCCAATTGGCTCAAGAAGCCTTGAAACTACTTAGTGGTGGTGAACAAACCAAGGTCAAATTAGCAGAAATGATGTTGATCAAAAGCAATTTCTTGATTTTGGATGAACCCACCAACCACATCGATCAAGATACCAAGAACAATCTTCAAGAAACGTTGGCCGCATATCCCGGCACAGTCTTAGTAGTTTCCCATGAAGCTGAGTTTTATGAAACCTTTGTCGATCGAATCGTTGATTTGAAAGATTGATCTGCCATGATCCTGCTTTTTGCCAATCGTACGTATCGAAGAGCCTAAAAATGCCATTCCTAGATGATCTGGGAATGGCATTTTTTTATTCAACTTTGATTTTTTCATTTTTCAATTCAGTCAATTCGGCTTGGATGTCTTTGCGTTTTTGCACCATGACATAACCAAAACCAATCACAAAAGGCCAGATAAATGTAGCCAATCGATACAACAGCATGGATGAAGCCGCATCGACGGTACCCACAAGTGGACCAAATAAGAACATATAAACGAATTCAAAGGAGCCGATGCCGGCCGGCGTTGGGATCACACCAGACAAGACCACGGCAAAACTAATAAATGAAAATGTTAATAAGAAATCGATATCTGGATGATTGTTGACCAAAATGACGTAAGGAATCACATACCACGGTACCATTTTCAAGAGGTTCCATAGGTAGATCCGCACAAAGGCCGTTCGATCTTGCAAGATTGAATTGACAGTTTCTCGCAAGGAATAGATTTGGTTATTACATTTATCAATAATGCCTCTAAAGGCTGGACGTTTAAATAGTTTATGGCTGATCGTCACAAATAAAACTTGCACGTTAAGACTGACAGACAATGCCAGCAAAACCGCAATGAGCAGAAACACAAGCACGATCCCAGCCAAAATGACCCAGATCAAATTCGGTGCATGATCATAAAACAGTGAGAATTGAATGATCAGACCAGCGATCGCATAGGTAAGAATGGCAAATTTGTACATGACCATATGGAGTGTCGTGACCCCTACCCCTTGTGACAAGTGCAGACCGCTTTTGCGATAAAAATTGACTTCGGAAATCAATGTACCTGCGCCAAACGTAATGATCCGATAAAAACCACTATAACAGACGGTGAAAAAGCCATCTTTCGTAGAAAAGTCAGGTTGAAAATTGCTTGCGATCTCTTTGACTGTCCGTCCTTCGATCCACAAATATAACGTGCCCAAAAGCATGACCATCAGAACGACCACCCAGCTGGTATTTCTGATTTCTGCTAAAATGTCCATCATTGAACTACGGACGAAGAAATACATGACCCCCAAAATGATGACCAGTAACAACAAGTTTAATCCAAATTTTATTTTTGCTTTCATGATAGCTCCTTGATTTTTTGCAGCAGATTAGGCAAAGAAATAGATCAACAACAACGCCACCAATGTACCCAAGATAAAGACGACCGTAAACTTCTTCTTCTTGGTTTTATGGTGAAATACCCGTTGCGCGATCAAGCCGCCAAAGCCGCCGCCAATCAATCCCATGAAGAGCAGATTCAGTTCCGGTACCCGCCAACGTTTCTTTACTGCTTGATATTTATCATAACCCATAAGGCAGAAAAGATAAAGGTTTGCCGCTAGCAAATAAAACCATAGCGGATTGTAAAGCCATGCCTCCATTTATTCCCCTCCCTATCCAGCATCATTGCTTTGTTATTTGCTATCTGTCTTATCTGCAGGGACCCGCATAGTGAGTCCGTGTTTGATAACTTTCATCTCGATCGGCAGATCATCTGTTGGGTCACCGTCTGTTCTTGTTTGCACTTTTCTTTCTTTGGCACGAATTGTTATGTCTGATGCTGTAAAATACTCAACACTCGGTACTTTTGTGATCCGTCCGCGGATAATACGCGGCAAGAAGACAATAAAGGACAATAGGTTCAACTTCGGCAATAAGATGATATGAAATAGACCATCATCTGGTCGTGCCGATTCGTCAAAGTTGGTAAAGCCGCCGGCTGAATTGGACATGATCACTGTCAACAATTGGGCTTTTCCTTGCCATTTGCGTTTTTCAGAGACCAATTCCAGTTTGTACTGTTTCTTTTTAAATAGATAATGAAAGAATCGTTTCATAAAAGCGAGTGGACCATATTGCTGTTTTTCTTCTTGAGAAGTCTCAGCTGCAGTATCTGCCAAGATACCGATGGTCATCGTTGAGATCATGACTTGATCATTGACCATGCCATAATCGATGCCTCGATCTGTGCCATTCAAGATCGTGTCAAAAGCTTCTTCTGGCTTCACTGAGATACCCAGCATTTTAGCAAAATTATTGACTGTTCCACCAGGAATAATACCGATTTTCAAATCTGGCAGTTGTTCCTTGAAGGTTTGGATGCCATGATGGATCGTCCCGTCGCCACCGATGATCACCACGGTATCTACCTGATTTTCTTTTGCTGTTTGGCGAACCTCCTCTGGATCTGTATCTGGGTTGGAAGGTTGAAGAACGACTGTCGCTTCAGGCTGCTGTTCTTTGCTATAACGCTCAAAATCTTGCGCGGTTTTTTTGGCCTCGCTTTTGCCAGCAGTATCATTATACAAAACGATGATGTTCATGTGTACCACTTCCTAAAAATGGCTAGGCCCTGCGCATCAAGCGGCAAGATTGCCCAGCCATAAAATTTGGTTTCTGTGTAAACTAAAAAAATTTATTTTTCACTTTCTGCGTTTAATTGCACGATCTTCACGATGACATCCGTTGCCTTGATCATGGATTGCAATGAAACAAACTCATAACGGCCATGCATGTTCTCTCCACCAGCAAAAATATTCGGTGTTGGGATACCCATATAGGAAATTTTAGAGCCATCGGTTCCGCCGCGGACAGGTTCAATCACAGGTTGAATGTTTAAGGTCTCCATGGCTGTTTTTGCCAATTCAATGATGCGCATATCTTTTTCAATGATCTCTTTCATGTTGTAATACTGATCATATAAATGAATGGAAATACGCTCTTCATCAAATTGCGCATTCAGTTTGCTTTGGATCGCCAGCAATTCTTCTTTCCGGGATTCAAAGCGGTCGCGGTCATGATCACGAATGATATAGGCCATTTTGGCTTCTTCAACAGAGCCGCTTAGCTGCATCAAATGGAAAAAGCCCTCTGACCCGTCGGTCTTTTCTGGCACTTCGTCTGCAGGCAGCAAGTTTTGGAAATCAATGGCAATTTGTAAGGCATTGATCATCGTGTCTTTCGCGGTACCTGGATGGACATTTTTCCCTTGGATCGTGATCTCTGCTTGGGCAGCATTGAAGGTTTCATACTGTAATTCACCCACTGGTCCCCCATCCATCGTATACGCAAAATCAACGGGAAAATCAGCGACATCAAATTTGTCCGCACCAACACCGATTTCTTCATCTGGTCCGAAAGCAACGTTGATTTGACCGTGCTTGATCTCAGGATTTTTGATCAAAATCTCCATTGCCGTCATGATCTCAGCAATCCCTGATTTGTCATCAGCGCCTAACAGTGTAGAACCATCCGTTGTGATCAAGGTTTCCCCTTTGTAATGCTTCAAATTCGGGAAATCTTTGCTATTTAAGGTATATTTACCTTCTTTATCCAAATTGATCGTGGATTCGCCGTCGTACTTTTCAATGATCTGCGGGTCTACATTGACGGCATTGAAATCAGCTGTATCCATATGCGCAATAAAACCGATCGCTGGCACTTCATGGCTGACATTACTTGGCAATGTGCCAAGTACAAAGCCGTTGGTTTCATTATAACGTACTTCTTCAAGGCCTAATTCTTCCAATTCTTTTTTTAAGACTTGAGCAAAAGCAACTTGCGTTTGCGTGGAAGGTGTTGTGTTGCTGGTGGCATCAGAACGGGTTTCAGTTTTGACATAGCGTAAAAAACGCGGCAATAAATTTTCGTACATAATCAGTGCTCCTATCTATTATTTATATTGAAATGGGTTTGTGGATGTCGTTGCTGGTATAAAGGTCACGGACCAGTTTTCTTCAGCTTTCCACTGATTGAATTTCTCAATGAAGCGTGGGATACATAACGCTTCGATATGATGTCCGGGATCAATCCCAATCAACCCGTTGGCTTGCATATCATGGGCAATGTGATAGGTCACATCCCCTGTGATATAAACATCTGCTTTGGCTTTTAATGCATCCGTGTAAAAGGATTGACCACTTCCGCCGCAAATGGCGATGCGCTGGATCTGTTCTTTGGGTTGATTGGGCAGGATGATACGTAACGCATCCAACTCAAATACTTGTTTGATCCGGGCAACAAATACCTGCACCGGCATTGGCGCTGGCAATTGCCCGACACGACCAATACCATAGTAAGCTGTCAAGTTGTCCAATGTATATAGATCATAGGCTGGTTCCTCATAGGGATGCGCTTGGATCATGGCCGCCACGACTTTTTCTGTAATGGTTTCAGGGAAAATCACTTCGATTTTCGCTTCTTGTACTTGTGTTTCTTTGCCAGCTGCACCAATGGCAGGATGGGCATGATCTTGCGGTACAAATCGGCCTGTACCGATCAATGAGTAACTGGTATTTTTATAGGCACCTTGCTGTCCGGCGCCGGCTTCAGCCAGCACACGACGAATCTGGCTTGCTTGATCAACAGGTACGAAAACGGCTAATTTTTTCATCTTGATTTGATGCGTTTGGTGCAAAAATGTATCTGCTTCAATGCCCAACGCTTCGCAAAACCAATCATTTAACCCATCATCGATGATATCCATGTTGGTATGGGCAGCATACACGGCAATATCATGTTTGATCAGATCCATCAACATTTTTTCCTGGGGATCGTCTGCCGACAGTCTGGCAACAGGTCGAAAAATTGGCGGATGTTTGACCACGATCAAATCGATGGCTTTTTCGATCGCTTCAGTGACCACTTCGGGCCGAACATCTAACGCCATCATCACCCGTTCAATCGGTTTGTTGAGCGTACCAACATGTAAGCCCACAGGATCGCCTGTTTCAGCCAACCATTGAGGACAATAGGCTTCAAATCGATCAATAAACGTTTGGCCCTTGATCATGCCAACACCTCCTCGATCCACCTGATTTGTTCTTTCAACGCAGTGATTTTTTCGACTTGTGGTTTGTTTGCCTTTTGCAAAGAATCGATCACGCGATATTTCTGTTGCAATTCATGGTGCCATTTCTTTTGGAAGACGGCATTCTTTTCCTGGATCAAGCGTGGGCCAAAAAATAGTTCCTGCTTCGAATAGTTGCGTTGTCCCGGTTCAGCGACGATGATCTCATATTGTTTGTCGTTCTCAGAAAGAATCGTTTCTTCGATAATTTGGTAACCATTGTCTTGCAGCCACACACGTAAAGGCCATTCACCCACATTGGGTTGCAAAATCAATCGTTTGACACTAGTTAATTGCTGCTTCGCTTGTCCTTCTTCTAGGATCGTTCGAATCAACGGACCGCCCATGCCGGCGATCACCACGGTATCGATTTGATCTTCAGGTAAGATCGCAGCTAATCCATTCGCTAACCGAACAGTGATGCTATCACCCAGCCGATTTTTTTGAACTTGTTTACTGGCTGATCGATAAGGACCTTCAACCACTTCTCCTGCAACTGCATAGGAAATTTTATTTTGCAGCATCAATGCCACAGGCAAGTAGGCATGGTCAGAGCCGATATCGGCTAATCTTGCTTGATCGGGTACGTAGGCACCTACACAGGCCAAACGGTCCGATAACGCATGTTCATTCATGAGGGCACTCCTTTGTTTGATTGTAGTATAGCACTTATGATAAGAAAACAACAAAATGTGCGTCTTGACGGTGGCGCAAATGCCAAGACGCACGTATAGCATTCGATTTTATTCGCTGACGATCGTTACCTGTTTGATCGAGTTGCCAGGAATCTGGGGTGGGATCGACATGGTCATGATCGGCAGACCTTGCAATGTCGCTTCAACGACCGTTCCCTTAGACAGATCAGTGACATCACCATCAAAGGCTGCGATCGGTACATGCAGAATCACACCATCGTTCTCAAAATTTTTGACGACATCTTCGCTGTCTTCAACTGCTTCGACATCTTTCAAGAATACTTGGATCGTATCATCACTGCCTGTTGTGGCTTCTTCTTGGATCGTTCCTCTAAAAATCATCGTTTCAGACGCCTCCTCTTGTGCAGTACTGCTCGTGGTCGATTGGGTGGTGCTTTGTGCTTCGGACAGCTCCGTACTTGTTGCTGCTGTCCCAGACCCTTGTCCGCATGCTGTTAAAATTACGGCAGCAACGAAGGCTACACCTATTGTTGTCATTTTTTTCATCGGCGTCTTCCTTTCTTCTAGTATTTTTTTGCTTATTGATTCCGGCGATTTTGGCCAGTCATCTGGATTTCTTGTGTTAAGTAGCGAATCCGTTCCATGATTCGTTTGGCTTTCAGTGGTTCAGATTCTCCCCTTTGGGTAACAGACAGATGGGATTCCAATTCTTGCATGGTAAAATTGGAAGAAAAGAAGGTCGGCAATTGTTCTTGCATGCGGTACTGCAAGATCACACCAAAAACTTCATCCCTGATCCAACTACTCATGGCATCGGCGCCAATATCATCCATCATCAAAATAGGGGCTTTTTTGACCGCATTCAATTTTTCACCAACCTTATCCTTCCCAATGGCTTGTTTCATTTCTACAGCAAAAGTTGGAAAGTGGACCAAGGTGGTTGTGTAGCCTGCTTCAGCAAGATCTCGCGCGATCGCCCCTAATAAAAAGGTTTTCCCAATCCCAAAACTGCCAACTAAGTAAAGGCCTTTATGAAAATCTCGTGGTTGCGTCGTCAAAGCATTGATAAAATCCACTGCAGCTGCGATAGCTTCCATTCTGCCAGGTGTTTGCTGATAATCGGCAAAACTGGCTTCTTGTATATCTTTAGGCATATCCATCGCCTTGATACGTCCGCGGATCTCTTCTTGTTTTTGATGGGCCAATAGTTCTTTGGTCGGTACATAAGTCACATCGATAAAATGGAAATTCAATGCCAAACGAGGTTCGTATCCTGGTGCGATCATGCCTGGATCATTGATCCGGAATTTGCGCTTTTCTTGTACGAACTCATATAATTTGGCATAGCTTTTCTGAATATCCGCTTCTGTTAATGCCTCTTGGTTTTCTTGGATGAATGCTTTGACATCTGGATCTTCTAATACTTCTGACATCATGGCCGAAAATTGACTGCGGTAATTTCGCTTATCCAACATATGATTCAGGTTTTTCCCCACATCTTCCATTATTTATCACCAGCTTTCTTATGCAGATAATTTTGTAATTTCCGATCTAACTCCGCTTGACGCTCCGGCGTCAATGTCGCTTCTTCTACTGGCGATTCCGCCCAAGCCGGCAGCTTTTCTTGGCGAATGATCCGATTGCCATTGGTTTGGGGTCTCGTACGTTTCTCTTTCGCCGTCTTGACCAAGTTGCGGACATGCTTGATTGCATCTTCTGCCGTGCCAATCTTCAATTCCGACCATTGGGCAGCAATGTTGTTGATATAACTCCCGTTTAGTGCAGCATTATTTTGAACGACCAAGGCATAATGGACCAAGACATTGATGACACTATTTGGCAAAGGGGAACGTTCCACCAAGCTTTTGATCAGCCATTGTTCTGAATCCGTCATAAAACTATTTTTTTCAACCTTGATTGCTTTCAAAAATGGAATGGGTGCAGTATGTTCGCTTTCTTGGATCAAGAGAATGTCATTGTCAGAAAAACCATTTTGTTTCAAGGTATTGAAACGCCGCAATTGGGATTCTGTTTTAGGATCTTCGCTGCGGGTCGTTTTGCTAAAGGTTTGGCGAGACTTTCTGATCACTGCCTGTTCCAACCGCTTTTGATCCACTTCTCCCGTTGTCAAGGAAACATGATCTGCCATAAGATCCAATAATTCTAACACGTCATAGCCGTATAAAGCATGGTACATCAATAATTTTTGCTTGAAGGCCGGCGTGAAGTTTTCTGATCGGATATAGCGTCTTTGCGCTTCATAAAATAAGAAATCCCAATCGATCGCAGCTTCTTCTAGTGCCAAGGGCTGCTGGTCTTCTTGAAAGGCTTGCTGCACGGATTGCAGCTTGGATTCACTTGCAGCAAAACGTTTCGGATCTAAACCGTACGCTTGGGTAAAGGAAGTCGTCGTTTCTTGAAACGATGTCAAGGATGCTCTTTGCGGTTGGAATAGCGAGACCAATTGTTCGAACTTGCGTTCACCTACACGATTCAGCAAAAGATAGCTATAAAGCTCATCTTGAAAAAAATCCAAAGGATGCACAGGTTCTTGCAGAAGATAGAGGTAACTTGTCCCTTGCTGCGGGTCCGTTTTTTCGAAGGAACGCAATAACCCAATCCCCTCCAACTTTTCCTTGGCTTGCATGAACCGTTGCATGCCGACATTCATCGCATTCAGCAAATCTAAAATCACATGTTCAGCCGTGTCGGCTGCAATTGTACCTGACTGGTGATCGGCCGCTAGAGAAAGGTACAGGGCTAAGCCATCACTTTCAATGATTGGTTGATACAAGAAAATAAGGGCATCTTTGCCTTCCGTACTTAATGGCCGGCTTTTAAAGACTTGATAGCTTTGATTCGGCAGTTGATTGCCCACGTGATTTCCCCCTTCATTTATTCTTGTGGTTCTTTGGCTTTTTCGACGATATCTTGCAACTCTTTTAAGAAGACAGACATATCTTTGAACTGGCGATAGACGCTGGCAAAACGAATATAAGCAATCTCATCTAAATCGACCAATTCTTCCATCACGAATTCTCCTATCATTGTTGTGGAAACTTCGTTTTCGCCTAACGAGCGAACTCTTGATTCAACATGGTCGACGATCGTTTCCATTTGATCCATCGTTACAGGACGTTTTTCAGCAGAGCGGATCAAGCCCCGTAAGATTTTTTCACGATTAAATTCTTCCCGAGCGCCATTCTTTTTGATGACAAGCAATGGTGCTTCTTCGATTCGTTCGAACGTGGTAAAGCGGTAGCCGCAGTTCTCACATTCGCGGCGTCGGCGGATCACACGGCCGTCATCGGCTTGTCGACTGTCAACGACCCGTGAATTGTTATGGTGACATTTTGGACATTGCATGTTTTCACCCCATTTTTTTCTCAGACGCGTGTGCGTTCTTGATTAAAGCGATTAAATTATATAGATAATTATAACATGAAATGTATTGGTACAATAGCTAAAACCGCTTATTTGGTTGATTTAATAGAAAATTTAAATAATAGAATCCTTGTTTTTTTGAAACAAAATGAAAAAACGACAGAAAATTTCCTGTCGCTTTTTTCGTTATTTTTCTTTCATCTTGACCAATGAAAGGAATGCCGTGATCAAGGCTTTATCTGTCAGTTGCTGATTGCAGCGCTGACTATCGCGACAAATATAGTTGCCGCGTTTGGTATAGGTGCCATCACCACTTGATTTCGTCAGAGATAGGAACATGGATACATTGCCTTCATGCTGACAGATAGGGCAAATGCCCTTTTTGACTTCAGTGGACATATGTCCATGGACCGCCGTATATCCATCATCGCCAGCGGCAATCATAAATTTGCTTTGACTGCCAATATCATCCCATGCCAAATAGGTCGTTTCTTTTAAATCGAATTGTTCAAAATCCGGAATTTTTAATTTTTTGACTTTGCGAAACAGTTTCTCTGTTTGTTTGACTGAGGGTGCTTTGAAGGGTTCAACAAAGTTTTTTAAATCAGACAAGTGTGCCTCCGCTTTTTTGATGCTCAAGCCGCGTTGGAACATCTCATTGACGATCAACAATGCTTGGCTATCCTCGGAATCGAATTGACTGTTGACCACATCTTTGGTCATTTCTTCGATTGTTCGAACTGTTTGCGGGTCATTGACGGTTTGGTATGTGCGTACCAATTGAAATATTTGTTCTTTGATCACATTGAATTGATTCGGTTGGATCATCTGATTGGCCTCTTTTCTTTATGATTCGGTTATACGAACACTTTTCCCCTAAGACACAATGCGAAAATTTGCATTTGATGACCACCACCTAATTGAACATTTCTGAATAAATTGCACTAGGATTATAAACGTTCTACTATCTTTTGTCAAATCAACGCAAAGAAAGCACAAAAAGAAACCCGCAACGATACGCGTCGCTGCGGGTCTGATTTATAATTTGTCTTCGATACCGGTAAAATGTTTTAATTGATCAGCATCCCGGCGTTCTGTTGAAGTGATTTTATTTTGGTCGGGATGATCTTCACTTAGCAATTCTTCTTGGCCTAAGTTTTCTGGTGTTGTACGATCATGGCGGGCATCTCGCTCGTCGTTTTGGCGATCTAATTCATCTACGCGCTTTTCTCGTTGTTCTTGACCAATTCGCCCTTCAAGTGCCTGTTCTTTACCAGATTTTTCCAATTCTTCGTTATTGGTCCATTCACCAATCTTTTCTTTAGCGGACCCAACGATCACGTCTTTTTCATCTTTGAACGTTCCCATGATTATCCCTCCTATTAGATATCTCTATCATATCAAGGAATGTGGGATAAAACAAAAGATACGAATGCGGATACATCCCTTAGTTTCCCGCAAGAGATATGCTATACTACGGATGAGAAAATAATCGTCAGAATATTCTGTTCATGATAAAGGAGCGCTATTATGCTAAAAATCGATTTTAAAGATGTCAGTTTTATCCGAAATGGACATCCTTTATTAGACAACATCTCATGGCAAGTACATGAAGGGCAACATTGGGGGATCTTAGGACTGAATGGCGCTGGCAAAAGTTTACTTTTGCAAATGATCACTGGTGCATTATGGCCATCTGCAGGGTCTCGCAATGTTCTGGGAGAAACATTAGGAAAAACGTCAGTCCCCGATTTGCAGCGTCGGATTGGTTGGGTCAGTTTTGCGATCCAAAGCAGATTTTATGCCGAGGACCCCATCGAGGAAATCGTCGTTTCAGGAAAATTTGCCAGCATTGGACTGTATCAGCCTATTGATGACACCCTTCGGAAACAAGCGACACAACAATTGGCGGCTTTAGGCATTGGCCATTTGATCACCACCCCTTTCAAGCAACTTTCGCAAGGAGAAAAACAACTGGTCATGATCGCTCGTGCCCTGATGGCAAATCCGGAAATATTGATTCTTGATGAACCATGTACGGGATTGGATCTTTTCGCGCGAGAAGAGTTTTTGCATCGCATCGCCGCATTGCAGCAGATGGCGGCTCCCCCGACCTTGATCTATGTCACACATCATACGGAGGATTTGCTGCCGTTTTTTGATCATCTGCTCTTACTGAAGGCAGGTCAGGTCCACGCCTGCGGTCCTAGAGCACAAGTCTTTACTGAACGAACATTAACAGATTTTTATCAAAAGCCGATCAGGATCTACCCCTTTGCCAATCAGCGGCAAATCGTACTGCCTAAGTGAACCAAACAAAAAAAATATCCTGATGCTCGAGCCGTTACGCGCATGCCTCAGGATGTTGTTTATGATTGTTCTGTCTCTTGAAAGTGTTGGACCCAAGCATCGATCTGCCGTGTCAGGTCTGTGATCGTCCCTTGGTTATCAAAAATAATATCCCCACGGACTTTTTTCTTTTCGATCGATAGTTGACTAGCGATCCTTGCTGCTGCTTCTGTTTCACTTAACTGATTGCGCAGCATCAGACGTTGTTTCTGAATGATTTCTGGCACATAAACGACTGCCACTTGATCCATATATTGTTCATAGCCTGCTTCATACAGCAAAGGAATATCAACGACCACCAACGGTTGATCCGCAGCAGCAGCGATCTGTCGCAGAATTTCTTGGCGGATAAAAGGGGAAAGCAGTTGATTCAACTGCTTTCTTTTCTCTTCGTCGGCAAAAATGATTTTCCCCAGTGCCTCTCGATCGAGGGCACCTTGCTCATTTAATAGGGATGGGCCAAATGTGTCGATGACTGCTTTTAAACCTGGTGTCTTCGGTCTTACGACTGCCCGGGCAACCAAATCGGCATCGACGATCGGAAACCCCAACTGACGAAAATGTGCCACCGCAGTACTTTTACCTGTAGCAATCCCACCAGTGATCCCCAAAATAAAACTCATCAGACATCCCTCGCCTGCAGCTGTTGGCAATGAGGGCAAAAATGCGTGCCGCGTTGCGCAACTTTGATTTTGACGATTGGGGTGCCGCAACGTTGGCAAGGTTTCCCTGTTTGTCCATAGACATGCAAAGATTGCTGGAATTTCCCGGCTTCCCCCAGTGCATTGAGATAGGTACGAATCGTCGTGCCTCCTGCTTTGACAGCGCGGTCCAGAACATCGATGATTGCTTCATGCAAGGTACCGATCTCATCTGTAGTCAACGTATTGGCCGGTTGTTCCGGATGGATCTTGGCTTCCCATAAGGCTTCATCAACGTAGATATTCCCCAGTCCAGTGACCAGTTTTTGATCTAACAACAATGGTTTGACCGCTTTTTTGGCTTTCTTTAAACCGATCTCAAAAGCTGGCAATAAGAAGACTTCCGGTCTAGGTTCCGGTCCTAATTGCTGAATCCCCTTGTATAGACCGCTTTGATTCTTATCAACCAATGTCATTCGACCAAATTTACGGACATCATGATACTGCAATTGACTGCCGTCGGTAAAATGAAAAAGGACATGTGTGTGTTTATCTAGGATGGGCTCTTTGTCAAAAAATTCATATTTCCCTTCCATGCGTAAATGAGAAATCAAATCATAATCGGTCAGTTTGAAAATTAGAAATTTTCCTCTGCGATCAAAGGTCAAAATCTGCTGTCCTTGTAAAAGTGCCGAAAAAATCGGTACTTCGGGACTTTCTATGATCCGTGGCCATAATACCTCAACGGAGGCAATGGTTTTGTTTTTGACTAATGCGGATAATCCTTTACGGACAGTTTCAACTTCTGGTAATTCTGGCACAACTTTCACCTCGTTTATTTTGCTTCATACCATGTTTTGCCCCAATTGCTGTCGGTCAGTAATGGCACATGTAAGGATACTGCTTGTTCCATTACTTCTTTGACAAGGGCATCCAACCGTTCAAGTTCTTCAGCTGGCACTTCAAAAACCAACTCATCGTGTACTTGCAAGAGCATAGTGGCTGCCATGTTTTCTTCTTTTAAGCGTTTGGCTAAATCGATCATTGCAATCTTCAAAATGTCTGCTGCACTGCCTTGGATCGGTGTATTGATCGCGGTGCGTTCCGCAAAGTTGCGAATATTGAAATTCCGAGAATTGATATCGGGCAAATAGCGGCGGCGATTGTAAAGCGTTTCTACATACCCTTTATCTTTGGCTTCGCGCACCACATCTTCCATATAAGTTTTGACTCCTGGATATTTATCAAAGTAGGTATCAATGTATTGCTGCGCTTCTTTTCTCGTGATCCCTAAGTTTTGTGATAAGCCATAATCAGAGATGCCATAGACAATACCAAAGTTGACTGCTTTTGCTTGACGACGCATATTGGCTGTGACTTCCTCCGGTGTCGAAATGCCAAAGACCCGCATGGCAGTACTGGAATGAATGTCTTGGCCTTCAATAAAGGCTTCTTTCAGGTGGGTATCATCAGAGATATGCGCCAAAACCCGCAGCTCAATTTGAGAGTAATCGGATGAATAAATCATCCAATCTGGTTTCCTTGGCACAAAGGCTTCACGAATTTTGCGTCCTTCTTCTAATCGAATCGGGATATTTTGCAAATTCGGATCAACAGAACTCAATCGTCCGGTTTGTGTCAATGTCTGTACATAGCGGGTATGCACTTTGCCATCGCTTTGAATGACTTTCAACAGTCCTTCTACGTATGTCGATTGGATTTTGGCAATTTGACGATACGTCAAGATATCTTCTACGATCGGTGCTTGTTCTTTTAATTGTTCTAGAACATCCACCGCGGTGGAATAACCGGTCTTGGTTTTCTTGATGATAGGCAAGCCCATTTTTTCAAACAAAATGACACCTAATTGTTTAGGTGAATTTAAGTTGAAGGTTTCCCCTGCTTCTTGATAGATCTTGGTTTCGATTTCTTGTAATCGTTGGGCAAATTCGCCTTTCATGGTATGCAAACGTGCGGCATCGACATGAATGCCTGTAATTTCCATCTCTGCCAAAATAATCGACAAAGGCAACTCCATCTCTTGGAATAAGGCAGTCTGATTCTTTTCAGCGAGTTCATGTTGCAGTTTCGGCGTCAAGTCAACAATCGCTGCGGCTTTCCTCGCTAAGTGAGCAAAGAAAGCTTCTTCATCCTCCGGCAAGCCTTTTTTGGCGCCTTTGCCATATACGGCCTCATCAGACTGGATATCTGTATAGCCGTAATGCGCCGCAACACCTGCGATATCATTATTGTTGTCGTTGGTGTCTAATAGATAGGCCGCCAACAGCACATCAAACGTAATGCCTGAAGGGGCTTTGGCGTAACGGTTCAAGGCAACATAGGTGCGCTTCGCATCATAGACATTGATCGTGCGCTGCGGATCTTGCAACCAATCGATAAAGGCTGGATATTCAAACAATTGATCTTGGTTGGTTACATATATTTTATCTTTGTTGCCCCATGCGACGCCGACTATGTCTTCTAAATGATAATTATCCCCTAACATTTCAACATACAGTGCCATGTCATTTTGGAACATGTCTGGGGTAAACGACTCCACTACATCAAACAAAATATCTGCCATCTCCACTGGTTCAGCAAGTATATTCAATTTTTCAAGAAACCCATTGAAATTCATTTCTTGATAGAAAGGAACCAATTTATCGAGGTCTTTTCCTTGATACAACAAATCATCGATCTTGATTTCTACAGGAGCATTGACATCAATCGTGGCTAATTGTTTCGATAAAAGCGCAATTTCCTGTTCATTGATCAGATTCTCTTTCATTTTGCTTTTCTTTAATTCATCGATATGTTCATAGATTCCTTCCACAGAACCATACTCTTTTAAGAGTTTGATCGCTGTTTTTTCACCGATTTTCGTGACACCAGGAATATTGTCTGATGCATCGCCGGCTAACCCTTTCATATCAATGATCTGCAACGGGGTCAATCCATCATACTTCTCAGCGACATGGGCTGGGGTGTAACTTTCGATCTCACTGACACCTTTGACCGTGATGTCAACTTTGACATGTTCTGTGGCTAATTGAGTCAAATCGCGGTCTCCAGATAACACCACCACATCAAATTGATCTTTATCCACCTGGTGGGCCAATGTCCCAATGATATCATCCGCTTCATAGTTGGCCAATTCATAGTGTTGGACACCTAGCGCTTTGATCAATTCTCGAATATAAGGCATTTGTTCTCTGAACTCACCGGGTGTCTTGGCGCGGCCTCCCTTATACGCTTCATACATGGCTGTACGAAAGGTGGTTTTTCCAGCATCAAAAGCCACCAGCACATGGGTGGGTTGTTCTTTGGCCATCACATTTTCAAACATGTTGTTGAAGGCATAGATGGCATTCGTATGCAGACCGTTATTATTTTTGAAACGTTCTAGTGAATTATGCAATGCAAAAAACGCCCGAAAAGCGACGCTATTGCCATCCACAAGTAATAATTTATTTTTCGACATGTTTATATCCCCTTCTTGAAAAAAGTTCTTCTTTATTTTAACAAAGAAATAGTCCAAAAGCGATGAATTGCTATAGTGAATCTGTCTTTTTGAGTGCAAAAAAAAAAGGCGAGTTTCCTCGCGCTTTCTTTAATTGTTTTTACCGAAGATACGCAACAATGCTAAGAACAAGTTGATAAAGTCTAAATAGAGTTGCAAAGCCATAAAGACAGCCACGCCTGTATTGGCGCCACCGTTCGTTGCCATGTAGACAGTACGAATTCGTTGGTTGTCATACGCTGTGATCCCCATAAAGACGAACACTGTGACAATCGACAAGAAGAAATCGACTGGTTGGCTGTTTAAGATAAAGACATTCAACAATGTTGAAATAATGATCCCGATCAATAAGCCATAGCCGATTCGTCCAACGACACTTAAATCACGTTTGGTCATGATCCCAAAAGCAGACATCACACCGAATGTCACAGCTGCCGAAATGAATGCACCGGCAATGGATCCAAAATCATAGACCATCAATGTAACAGATAACGTCAAGCCGTTCATCAGAGAATACACGAGGTACCCAGCAAGGGTCAGCGAAGGGTTTTTCTGTGCTTTGGCACCTAGGACCAAAACTAACACGATTTGCACGAGCCACAATCCTGTAAATCCTAAAGGAAAGTTTTGAATAAATTGCAGTGTTTGCTCTGCGAAGACTTCGCCAAAAAAGTAAGCGGATATCGCACTGATGCCCAGGCCAATGCCAAAGAACAAATAGACTTTCGAATAAAAGCGATTCAATCCTTGCGCTTGGACAGTTTCATTATTGAGTTGATTCATCTTGTATTTCCTCCTGTTCTGCTATTTCTTTTGGTGGCTGCACCATCACAACAGCATCTAAGATCCGATCGCCTTCACCATTGATTGCTTCCACTGAAATCGTCACGACATCTTTCATTTTATCGACTTTGATGACTTCAAAATCAAAGGTCAATGTTTCATAATGATAGACTGGTTCAATAAAGTTCACCGAAAAATTCACTACATGAGATCCTGGGCCTGGCAAATGTTTCGACACGGCACTGGTGATGATCCCCATCAGCATGACGGAAGGTACGATAGGACGTTGATAGTCCGTTTTTTGCGTGTAGTCATGTTGGATGTAGAGTGGATTTGCATCATTTGTCAATCCTAAATAAAGCAATAACTGATTATCTTCGATCGACTCTGTTAAAGATAACGAATCGCCTTCCTCGATATCTTCGATACTTTTGCCGATCTTTCGCGGTTTACCTATGTTCAAGTGTGTTTCCTCCAAAAAAAATAATTTTTACCTGCTTTCATTTTATCAGAAGCAGACAAAAGTGCAAGTTCGCAGGATTTAATTCACAAAATCTTCAATGATAAAAAAAACTCCTGCAATCTTAAAAGACTGCAAGAGTATTGATCATAAAACGTTTCTCGTAGTATTGCTCAGTAGTTTTTCGTACGCTGCCTCAAATTTTTGGACATCGCCTGCCCCCATAAAAATAATCACAGCATCTTTATGATCCAATAACGGTGACATGTTGTCTTCTTTCAAGACGGTGCCGCCTTTGTTGATTTTATTGCCTAAGTCTTCAATCTTGACATCTCCACGGTCTTCCCGCGCTGAACCAAAGATATCACACAAATAGACATTATCTGCCAAATCAAGTGCTTCAGCAAAGTCATCCATCAACGCGATCGTACGGGTAAAGGTATGTGGTTGAAAGACAGCAATAATTTCTTTGTCAGGGTATTTTTGACGGGCACCATCGATGGTTGCTTTGATTTCAGCAGGGTGATGGGCATAATCATCGACGATCGTCATATCAGCGACGATTTTTTCGCTAAAGCGTCGTTTCACACCTGGGAACGACAGCATTTCTTCTGCCACTTCTTGCATATCTAAGCCTTCTTTATACGCTACGGCAATGACACCCAATGCATTGTTGATATTATGCTGGCCGTAAGCAGGCAACACAAAATGGCCAATGTTTTCATCATGGATGTAGACATCAAAAGCGGATCCTTGCGTGGTTCGTTCAATATTTTTTGCTTGAACATCGTCATCATCATTGATGCCATAATAGTAGATCGGCACATCAGCTTCTAATTTGCGCAAGAACGCATCATCCCCATATGCAAAGATCCCTTTTTTGACTTGATGGGCCATCGATTGAAACGCTGAAAAGACATCTTCAATCGAATGGTAGTAATCTGGGTGATCGAAATCAATATTCGTCATAATGGCATAATCGGGTGAATAGGCCAAAAAGTGGCGACGGTATTCGCAGGCTTCAAAAGAAAAGAATTCTGCATTTGGATCCCCATGGCCCGTTCCATCCCCAATCAAAAAACTGGTTGGACGTACACCGCTTAAGACATGAGAAAGCAATCCTGTGGTACTTGTTTTCCCATGAGAACCTGTCACAGCAATACTCGTATATGGTTGGATAAATTGGCCGATAAAATCATGATAACGAGTCACTTCCAACCCTAATTGATGGGCACGAACGATTTCTGGATGTGTATCAGGGAAGGCATTCCCTTGAATGATCACCATTTCCGGTTGAATATTTTCTTTATCAAAAGGCAATAATGCAATGCCCGCTTTTTCTAAGTCACGCTGGGTAAAAAAGTATTCTTCCACATCTGAGCCTTGGACACGATAGCCTTTTTCATGCAGCACTAAAGCCAATGAACTCATTCCAGAACCTTTGATACCAACAAAATGATATATTTTGTTTTGATTTTCCATTCTATAATCCTCTTTTCTCAATTCCACGTTGCAATAAACGTGTATTTTGACAAATATCAGGTTGTCGCACGTCCTACATTATCATACAAAATGAAAAAAATAGCAATGAAATTTATTTTTGCGCTTGACTTTTCTCATCAATTCCTATATTTACCAAAGGCCCTCGACATTTTCCGCACACATACTTCTGGGTATTGATGCGTTTTTGTCGATGGAACATCGTGCCGCAATCTTGGCATTGATATTGCAGCTTAGCCTGCTTTTCAGCAGCGGGTGCATAGCGCAGACCCCCGGTTTTTGCCAGCAATGCTTTAAACGCAGGATCGCGGTGACGATGGCCTTGTCCTGTCAAATGCAGATGGTAATGGCACAGTTCATGCTTAACGATCCCCAAAAATACAGCTTCTCCATGCTGCGTCAGCATATCAGGATTAAAATCAAGATGGTGATCCTTTAAGTGATACCGACCTCCCGTGGTTTTTAACCGGAGATTGAATAGCGCTGTATGCAAAAAGGGTCGGCCGAAATAGCGGAGCGATACCTTTTCTACATAACGCTGCAGTTCTTGTTCGGTCATTTCTGAATGACAGGATCAACCATTGTGAGGCTGATACGGCCTTTTTTACTATCCACTTGTTCGATCCAGACAGTAACCACGTCTCCGACAGCAACCACGTCCTTTGGATGTTTGACAAAAGAACGGCTCATTTTCGATAAATGGACCAAGCCATCTTGTTTGACGCCAATATCAACAAAAGCCCCAAAATCGATCACATTGCGAACGGTTCCTTGCAATTCCATGCCTGGCAGCAAGTCATCCATACTCAATACATCTTTTCTTAATAAAGGTGCTGGCATTTCATCCCGCATATCTCGTCCTGGCTGCATCAACGCTTTCAAAATATCAATGATCGTTTCTTTCCCAACTTGAAGCGTGTCGGCTAATGAGGCAGGATCCAGACTAGCTAACGCCGCTTTATTTTCCTCCTGATTGCCTGATGCTAGCTCATTCAAGGAAATAGCCGCGATACGCAAAATTTCTTTCGCCGTATCATAACTTTCCGGATGGATCCCGGTTTGATCAAGAATGACTTTTCCACCAGGAATGCGCATAAACCCAATTGCTTGTTCATAGGCTTTTGGCCCTAAACGTGGCACTTTCTTCAATTGTGTGCGTTGGCTAAAGGCACCATTTTCTTCGCGATAGTTGACGATGTTCTGAGCGGTGGTTTTGTTTAACCCTGCAACATGCTGCAGCAATTGACCACTCGCTGTGTTCACATCCACCCCAACTTGGTTGACGGCTGTTTCGACCACGAAATCCAATTGCTCAGCCAGTCTTTTTTGTGAAACATCATGTTGGTATTGGCCAACACCTACGGATTGCGGATCAATTTTGACCAATTCGGCCAATGGATCTTGTAAGCGACGGCCGATACTGATGGCACTGCGCTCTTCCACTTGAAGTTCTGGAAATTCTTGCCGTGCCAAAGGACTGGCCGAGTAAACAGAAGCCCCTGCTTCATTCACGATCACGTAATACACGTCTTGATCGACTTGTTTGATTTGTTCTGCCACAAATAGTTCTGATTCGCGGCTAGCCGTTCCATTACCGATGGCTACCATATCGACATGATAGGTTTCCAATAGACGGCGAAAAGCTGGTCCAGCAGCTTGGCGCTTGTTATTTGGTGCTGGCTTATGAGGATAAATGACCTCGATCGCCAATACTTTTCCAGTCTGATCGATCACAGCCAATTTGCAGCCTGTCCGATAGGCCGGGTCAAAACCTAAAACGATCTTGCCTTTCAACGGCGATTGCAATAATAGATTGCGCAGGTTATCGCCAAAAATCGTGATGGCTTGTTCGTCCGCTTGCTCTTTTAATTCATTGCGGATTTCTCGTTCGATGGCTGGTGCGATAAAGCGTTTATAGGCGTCAGCGATTGCCTCTTTGACAACATCAGCAGCCGGCGAGGCGGTATTTTTGATTTCTTTGCGGGCTAGATACTCTAAGATTTTGGCGTCATCCGCTTGCAGTGTGACTTTCAAGATGCCCTCTTGCTCCCCGCGATTGGTTGCTAAGATTCGGTGTGAGACCATTTTGCTGATGGGATGCTGAAAGTCATAGTACAGCTCATATACACCTTTCTCATCTTTCTCCGCATCTTTGACTGTGCTTTTGTAGAGTCCTTTGTTTTGGAAATAGCTTCTGACCCATGTGCGATACGCAGCGGTATCGCCAATCATTTCTGCAATGATCTCATGCGCCCCTTGCATCACATCAGCAATCGTCGGCACCGCTTCATTCAGATAAGCCGCGGCATGATCAGCCGGAGATTGTTTTGGAAAAGTCAATAACCATTCAGCGAAGCTGCCTAAGCCATTTTCTTTAGCGATCGTCGCTTTCGTCCGTCTTTTTTGTTTATATGGACGATAGAGATCTTCAACTGTCTGCATTTTGGCAGCTGCCAAGATGGCTTGCTGCAACTCAGGCGTCAGCTTGTCTTGTTCTTCGATCAGACGCAAGACCTCTGCTTTTCGCTTCTCTAAGTTTTCAACATATGTATATCGTTCTTCGATATCTCTGATTTGGACTTCATCTAATCCGTTTGTCATTTCTTTCCGATAACGAGCAATGAAAGGAACGGTATTGCCATCTTGCAGGAGTTGCAAGACAGTCGTAATTTGTTTTTTTGTAAATGTCGTCATCTCTGCGGTCACTAATTGTAGTACATCTTGATTCATTTCAGCCATTGATTCTTCACCTTTCTTGATTCATTTCTTTATGATACCACAAAAAAAACAGCGGATGCCCCTGTGCCCTATGCGAGCGGCAAGCAGTCTGCTGTTTTTTTCTTCACATCATGTACCTCTTGTCTACATAGCACAAGTCTTTTAAAAGTCTGGTTGCCATGGACCAGTTAAGTTTTGATACTCGATGTCTTGGACAATGCCCTGCTGATCAAACATGACCCCATGAACTGAGCCACCAAAGACCGCACCGCCATCAATGCCGATTTTATGATCGCTGATCCACAGATCGGTGGTTTGCATATCACCGTGCAGCATCGGTGTGATGGTATGACCAAAGACGATCGTCTTTCCGGTTCGGTTTTTTGCTTGATGAAATGGCTCCCGAATCCAGATAAAGTCATGATCAGAAGTATCTTGCCAATGCTTCTTGGACAAATCAACGCCAGCATGGACAAAAAGATAGTTGCCCCATTCATAATAAAGCGGACGCGCAATCAAAAATTCAATCAGTTCTTGGTAACGACTGCGGATCATCATAGCGATCTCTGTTGGGGAATACTCTTCAGTTGCGCCTGTATGCAAAAGACTTTCTATCGTCTCTTTGCCACCATTACGTACATAAGAATTGAACCAATCTTCTGGCGCCTGCAAGAATTGAAGGAAATATTCTTCATGGTTTCCACGTAAGTAGATGGCTTGTTGCTCTTCTACGAGTTGTTTGCCCAATAAAAAACATTCTTTGGTTTTTGGCCCACGATCGTTGAGGTCGCCGATCAATAACAATTGATGTCGATCAGGATCAAAGTCTTGCAAAAGCTTTTTAAAAAGATCAGCCATTCCATGGATATCACTGATCACATACATCAAGTCTTTCATGAACGCAGGTCCTCCAATCTTTTTTCCGGGGATGGCTAGAACCGATCATCCTCACCTGAATCTAGCGAAACAATCTTTTAAAAGTTAAAAGTAATGGTGTTTCTTAAACAGGTTTCATTTACCAGAAACAGCAAAGTAGTTGCCATCTGGATCAGCAAAATTAAAGACCATCTGTTCCTCCATTTGAATCAAATCGCCTACCTCAACATTTGCCTCAAGCATTTGTTTATATAGGGAGGTAATGTCATCTGAAAAGAACATGATTGATGGTGAATTCAACGCAACTTCCGGTGAATGTGCTTCGATAAAGGTACGATCATAAATCACAAAATGGGTGTCTGCTTGTGCGCTTGAGGCAATCTCCACCACTGATGTGCCATCAACAGATTGCTGATCAATGATCACAAACCCAAATGATTGCCAAAAAGTGATTGCTGCTGGCACATCTGCGACGTACAGCATCACTTGCATGTTATTTGAGAACATTTTTTTCCTCCAGTTAGTCTTCTTTGTTGTCTGTTTCTTGGTTATTATTGGTATTGAAGTTCAATTGTAAACCAGGTTTGTCTGTAATGATCTCCGTCACTTCATAGGTCAACCGTTTGATGATATCAAATAATGGCTCAACTAAACGATCTGTTTCCGCTTTTGACAGGTCGTCTCCTGATTCGATTTTACGATTCAAGATATGATTGACTTGTCCTACGCGACCTGATAACACATACTCTGGGAAAACCAATTGAAATTCTAAACGCGCACCAATGATGCTGTTCTTTTCCATATATGCTTCGTCTTTCACCTTCAATGGGGCAAATCCGACATTTAGTTTTGTTTCCATTTCTTTGTCTTTTGGTTTCATATCGAAGTGATAGGCTTCGACGATTGGTTGCTGTCTTTTGATTTCCACAATTTTCACGCTCCTTAAATAAAAGTATAGCACAAGAGATTCTATGCGCCTACTCGAATTCTTGATATCACAAAAAAACGACCCTACAGGTCGTTTTTTTGTCATGTTAGTTTGATAATCCTGCCAGGTAATCTAAAGCATCCTGGACATTTGACACAGGAACGATCTTCATATAAGTACCCAATTTCTTAGCAGCAGCAACTGCTTCTTGATAATTGGTTTTGATATCAGGATCGGCTGCCCGTTCTTCATCTGTGATCTCATCTTCTGGAGCGAAGAAAATCTCAGCCCCGCTTTCACTGGCACTGGCTACTTTTTTGTCGATACCGCCAATTCGGCCAACGGTGCCATCACTGGAGATGGTTCCTGTACCCGCGATTTGATGTCCTTTGCGGATATCGCCCGTCAATTGTTGGTAGATTTCTAATGTAAACATCAACCCAGCTGAAGGGCCGCCAATATTGCCAGCATCGATCACAATGTCTTGATCTGATGAGATCTCTGTATGATCGACGAGTGAAATCCCGATACCCGCTTTTTGGTTGGTAGAAAGTTCGATCAATGCGCCGGTCGCTTCTTTTTCTTCTCCGTCTTGTGTATAAGTCACTGTCACTTCATCGCCAATCGATTGGCTTTGCACATAATCGATGAAGTCTTGGCTGCTGGTGAATGATTGGCCATTGACTGCTGTCACCGTATCACCTACAGAAATCTTATCCGCAAAACTTGAATTAGGATCAACGCCCATCACATATACGCCTTTATACGCCATTTCATATGGCAAATCCGCCAGCTTCAAGGCTTGTTCAATGGCGCTATTTTGTGAAGACTCCATATAATACTGCTGAATACGATTGTATTCTTCATCTGTGGCACCGCCAAAGAGATCCTCTTCACTGACTAATTCTTGAAATCCGTTGAATTTTGTGCCAATGGCACTGAAGATTGTTGCCTGTCGTATGCCAACACTTGTCAAAGAAAAGGAACCATCCGAGGTGTCTTCTTTTTGATTGACCGTGATCAGCTCTTTTAGATCGATCGTCGCACCAGGCTGCTCAATATAATATGGGATCGGCAACAAGGCGCCCGCGGCAATCAGCAAGGCAAGTATAAATAATAAGACATATTTGATCGTAGATTTAAGATTCATTGGCTTCACGCTTCTTTACTATGGCTTCATAAATATTTCGCGGCAGATAATCCGCCACATTTCCTTCGAAAGTCAAAATCTCTTTCAATAAACTAGAGCTAATAAAACTATGTTTGGCATCCGCTAATAAAAAGACCGTTTCTAACGTGGGGGCCAGATGGTGATTCATTTCCATGATATCTCGTTCGTATTCGTAATCCTTGACACTGCGGATACCCCGCAAAAGAAATTGTGCGCCGAGCTTTTTTGCAGCGACAACTGTCAATTCTGTTTCCTGGGCAATCACGCGTACGTTAGGGATATGGATCAGTGCCTCTTGGATCAGTTGGACCTTTTCTTCACTGGAAAAAAAACTTTTCTTATTGGTATTTACAAAAACACCAACGATGATTTCATCAAATAATTTAGCCCCACGTTCGATCAAATCAACATGGCCCGTAGTGAGCGGATCAAAGCTACCTGGAAATAAGGCAATTTTATTCATGCTACCCCTCATTTCTATAAATTGTGACTTGCGAAATGCCATAAGTTTGCTGTTTGATCATTTCCAAAGAATCGATATTTTCAGGCAGGAGAATCGCTTTATCGGTTTCACAGATCACCTTTGCGCCGCTGGACAACAAATCTGTCGACAGCATCTCAGTCAATTGCTCCACGATCTGCTGTTTGGCATATGGCGGATCTAAAAAGAGATAGTCAAACTGCCGCCCCTCTTCAGCAAAGCTGGCAATGGCTTGTTTGGCATCCATTTTCAACACTGTAAATTTTTCCGGATGTTTGGTGACCTCGATATTCTCACGAATAATCTTGATTGCAGGGAAACTGCGATCCACACAGACAGCATGATTCGCCCCTCGCGATACAGCTTCGATGGCCAATCCGCCACTGCCGCTGAACAAATCAAGAACTTCCCCACCGTCTAAATATTGACCTAGCATATTGAAGATCGCACCCTTGACTTTATCCGTCGTAGGCCGTGTATTTTCGCCTGCCAGGCTTTTTAACCTTCGTCCACCAAATTCTCCTGCAACTATCCGCATCGTCTTCTCCTCCAACTAAACGCATCTCTAAGGTAAAATAAATATAGCACTGTTCCTTAAAATAGCAAGTATGTCTCAACTTTTTTTACAGTTTTTCACACGACTAGCTATGGCATGTAACTTATGACCTGCCACAAATGTCAAATTCTGAGCAAAAAAATAGCGGCGCTGTGACACGCCACCATTATTTACACATGCTCAGCTAAGCGAATCATTGTATTTGTCTCTTCAACGTCAAAGCCATCCTCTTTGCTTGGATACGCTTCATCGGTGCCGATTTTATCCGCAAAGTCCATCGCTACATCAGGGCGATAAGACGGTTCAACCTGACGGACAAAATGAAATTGTTCGATTTTGTTTTTTTTCGCTTCATATTCTTCTTCATTCAAATACATCACCACATATTTCATTTTACGTGACACATAGTGAACAAAGCCAAAACGACGCAAGTTTTTCAATTGGCGCAAACTATAGACCCATACGATCAGCCCACGTCGCTTTTGGATTTGAAATGGTTCTTTTTCTTCATGCATGACAATTTCCTCCACAACTTGTTTTTGAATGAAAAAACGGACTACCGGCATCGACTTTGACTGAAGCTGAAAAACAGGTTGCGATCGATACAGTGATTTCATCAAGTAAGCGTTGCAGATTGGTTTCAGCTAAGCGATAGTCGCTCACACGGTCATTCATGTCCAGATTGCGTTTGGCTTGACGCATACCGCGTCTGGCTTCTTTGAAACCTGGTGCGAATTCACCGTAAGATTCAATATTCTCAAATGCACGTTTTTCAGTCACAAAAGACTCGATCAGTGTGCGTACGACTTCATCTTGGTACATCAGTTGTCTATTTGTTGCATACGCCGTAAACGTTGTACTGTCCTTGATCGTCTTTGTCACCCGTTCAATTTGATCAACGATCTCAAAAAATTCTTTATTGTATATCATCCGTTGTACTAGCCTCGGTTTCTTCTTGTTCTTGCACTAAGACTACCATATTTTCTTGCGAAAAAGCAATTCCTATCTTTTCAGCGGCGTCGTGTGATAAACGATCTGCAGCAGCTGGGTCGCTGAACCAAGAAAGAATACTAAAAGTCGGATCATAGACAGGTGCCTCAAAGATCGTAGCTGTGGCTGTTATGTCTTGATCTTGCAGCAATTCTTGCCATTCTTCCGTCGTTAGATTGAAATTACTCGTTTTTTCACTAGACAAGGCTTTCTGATACGAATGGATCCTTTGGGATGTCAGATGATCTGCGCTATTTTCAGTCACTTCCTGTAACAGTGTCGAAGCTTCTTTCTGGGTATCTAGATTTGCCGAATAGGTATCCAACTGCTGGATGCCGCGCATTTTTTCAATAATCACGAAAGCGAGTGTTCCTTTATCTAAAGTGGCTTGCTCTGCTGAGATTGTCTGAGATGTTTGAAAAAGCGGTCTTTCTCCCTCTGTTAGCGGATAAGGGGCCAATTTCAATAATGTGGACTGATCAAGATAGCTGATTGCTTGCAATTTGGCGGTGATATGGTCAAAGAACAAGACAGCAAAAGTCCCATTGTCAAAAGCCACCAATGGACGATAATTCATATCTGATTCCATGAGTTCGAAACTGACGGTCCGATCATTTTGCTTCAGACTGAAATTGGGATAAATCATGGTTAAGTCTGTCAATTCCGCCAACGTCATTCCCATTGTAAATGGCGTCAATGAAGACCCGCCTTCACCAATCACTTTGATTGCTTGGACACTTTCACCATCCGTATTGATCTCAATATATTGCTGATCGTCCAACTGATTATAGACCCTCACTTCAAAATCATAGCCGGTGCGATACGTTCGCACCGGCAGGCCATAATCTTCTTCAAAGTCTGAAACAGGTTCGCCAATTGCATTGGCAAGACCGTCCGCTTTGATTGTTTCATAATTCATTGTTGTAGGTGCTTTGACTGGATTCTCAGAAACAAAAGGGGTATCAGAAGCATGCTGGTAAAAAACCGGCTGTAAATAGACCACCGCTAAAGCAAGGATAAATAGACACCCGAACAACATGCTTCTATGTTTCATTTTTGCGTCAGCTCCCTACTTTTCTTTGATTTCGATCAAAAGATCACCTGATTGGATCGGTTCACCAGCAGTGACATAGACGTGTTCGACTACGCCTGCAAAACGCGCTTCAACTGATGTTTCCATCTTCATGGCTTCTGTCACCATCAAGGTTTGGCCTTTAGCCACACGGTCGCCTTTATGCACGAGAATCTCTAATACTGATCCACTCATTGACGCGCCGATTTGTTCTTTGTTCGTTGGTTCAGCTTTCCGTTTGGTTTGAACCGAGCTAATGATTGAATTGTCTTTGACGACAATTTCTCGTCGTTGCCCATTCAGATTGAAGAACAGCGTCCGGTTCCCTTCGATGTCTGCTTCACCAATCTCATCCAGGCGAATAATCAAAATCTTGCCTTTTTCTAGTTCAACATTGATGGTTTCACCTAAACGCATGCCGTTGAAGAACGTTGGCGTATCCAACACTTTGACATCAGCAAACTGCTCATAGGCTTTGCGATAATCTAAAAAGACTTGTGGATACATCAAGTAACTTAACACTTCTTCATGTTTTGGCTGATAGCCGATTTTTTCAGCGAGTTCTTGTTTGACAGCCTCAAAATCAACTGGTTTGGCGAAAGCGCCAGGACGTTCTGTGTAGGCTGGGCGTCCTTTCAAGATGATTTTCTGCAATTTCTCTGGGAAGCCGCCAACCGGTTGTCCCAACTCTCCTTGGAAGAAGGTCACAACTGATTCTGGGAAACTAAGATTGTCTCCTTGTTCATAAATATCTTGTTCGCTCAATCCGTTTTGAACCATGAATAATGCCATGTCTCCAACAACTTTCGAGGAAGGTGTTACTTTGACGATATCGCCAAACATCATGTTGACATCATGATAAACTTCCTTGATCTCGTCCCATTTCTCGCCTAAACCAACCGCTTTGGCTTGCTGTTGCAAGTTGGAATACTGGCCGCCAGGCATTTCATGTTTATAGACTTCGGTTTGCGGTGCATTCAAGCCGTTTTCAAATGAATGGTAATACATGCGGACATCTTCCCAGTAATGATTCAATTGTTGAATATTATCGACATTGATCTCTGGACAGCGCGCACCGTTCACTAATGCATAGTAAAGACTGCTCATACTAGGCTGGCTGGTGGCACCACTGACAGCAGACATAGCCACATCCACAATATCGACGCCAGCTTTAGTCGCAGCTGAATAAGTGATGATCCCATTGCCGCTCGTATCATGGGTGTGCAAATGGATCGGCACATCAATACTGTCTTTCAATTCGCTGATCAAACGGTAGGCCGCTTGCGGTTTCAATAATCCAGCCATGTCTTTGATCGCAATGATATGGGCACCTAGATTTTGTAATTCTTTGGCCATATCTTTGTAATACTGAACAGAGTATTTTTGACGTGTTGGATCATTGATATCTCCGGTATAACAAATCGTCGCTTCAGCAATCTTTCCGGTATCTCTCACTGCTTGGATACTTTTCTCCATTTGCGGGATCCAGTTCAAACTATCAAAGATACGGAAAACATCAATGCCCTGATCTGCAGCTTCTTTGATAAATTCGACTAAGACATTGTCAGGATAGTTGGAATAGCCCACAGCATTAGACCCTCTAAAGAGCATTTGCAGCAATGTATTCGGCATGCGTTTGCGGAACATCCGCAATCTTTCCCATGGATCCTCAGTCAAGAAACGATAGGCAACGTCAAATGTCGCACCGCCCCACATCTCACTTGAGAACAATTGCGGGATCGCTTCTTCTGTCATAGCAGCAATTTTCTTAAAGTCTTGGGTTCTGACACGGGTCGCCAACAAGCTTTGATGGGCGTCACGGAAAGTTGTATCTGTCAACAGCACATTTTTCTGATTGCCGATCCATGATACGACCGCATCAGCCCCGTCCTGATCCAATACTTGTTTTGCACTTGTGTAATCCGCCAATGTTTCGATCTTTTGCGGCAAGCGTGGTTCATTGTAAAAAGGTTTAGGTTGTTGTTCAATACCTGGGAAACCGTTGATCGTGATTTCACCGATGTACTTCATCGTTTTGTTGCCACGATCACGAATCCGCGGAAAATCAAATAATTCTGGTGTATTATCAATAAATGTGGTTTTGGCCTCTCCAGAACGAAACGCTGGATGAGAAACGACATTTCTCATGAACAGGATATTGGTTTTGACGCCTCTGACCCGAAATTCTTTCAAACAGCGCATCATTTTTTGAATGGCTTGATCAAAAGTCGCTGCATGGGTACAGACTTTTACCAGCAATGAATCAAAGTAAGGGGTCACGACTGCACCTGCGTAGGCATTTCCGACATCTAAACGCACACCGAAGCCGCCTGGCGAACGGTAGGTATCGATTTTACCAGTATCCGGCATAAACTGATTTGCAGGATCTTCTGTGGTCACCCGACATTGGATCGCCACGCCTTCGAATCGAATATCCTTTTGTTGCGGAATACCGATCTCTTTGTGGAGGTCTTTGCCTTGGGCAATCAAAATCTGTGTGGTCACAATATCAAGGTTAGTGATCATTTCAGTGATGGTATGTTCGACTTGGACGCGAGGATTGACTTCGATAAAGTAGAATTTGTCCCCTTCAACCAAAAACTCAACGGTTCCAGCATTGATATAGCCAACATGCTTCATCAATTGAACTGCAGCTTGACAGATTTTTTCTCGTTGGGCCTCATCCATCGATACGCATGGCGCAACTTCCACCACTTTTTGATGTCGACGTTGAACAGAACAATCCCGCTCGAACAAATGGACGACATTGCCATGTTTGTCCCCTAAGATCTGCACTTCAATATGTTTCGGATTGCTGATATATTTCTCAACATAGACTTCGTCACTGCCAAATGCTGCTTTGGCTTCACTCTTTGCTCGTTCATAGCCGTCTCGTGCTTCTTTCTCATCGTGGGCGACACGCATGCCACGGCCACCGCCGCCTAACGCAGCTTTGATCATGATGGGGTACTCATGGGTTTTCGCAAAGTCCAGCACTTCTTCAACTGTATCGACGGGACCATCTGATCCAGGAATCGATTGAATCCCTGCTTCAACAGCTGCTGCTTTGGCTTTGATCTTGTCGCCAAAAATATCTAAATGGTGGGTCGAGGGACCAATGAAAATCAATCCTTCTTCTTCACAACGTTGTGCAAAACCTAGGTTTTCTGATAAAAAGCCGTACCCAGGATGGATACCCTGTGCTCCTGCTTTTTTTGCGGTACGGATGATATCTTCAATATCTAAATATGCGTCGATTGGGCGTTTGCCTTTACCGACCAAATAAGCTTCATCTGCTTTGAAGCGATGCACTGAATATTCATCTTCAGCTGCATAAATCCCGACTGTTTTGATACCTAATTCCGCACATGCGCGAAAAACACGAATCGCGATCTCTCCGCGATTGGCAACAAGAATTTTTTTCATCTAACCACTCCATTCAATTGATCAATCGTTTAAACTATATTCTTTCCTCTTTTCTTCTGCGCTGATGTTCAACACAAATCCAATACATATCGATAACATCAACAAGCTGGATCCACCTTGACTAAGGAACGGGAAAGTGATCCCGGTCAAAGGAATGATACCTGTGATTCCGCCTAAGTTGATGAATATCTGGGACAGAAACAACATGCCGATCCCCGTACACATCATTGAATTGAAAGGATCTCTTGAACGTATACCAATCAAAAAGATCCGGCCAACCATATAAAACAAAATCCCTAAAATAATGATAGAGGGAATCAACCCTAATTCTTCCATGACGATCGAAAAGATATAATCAGTATGGGCTTCATTCAGAAAACCGCGCTTCTGGATACTATTGCCTAAACCACGGCCAAACAGCCCGCCATTGAACATGGCATAGTACCCATTGACCATTTGATGACCGGTGTTGTATTCATCAGCGAATGGATTCAAATAGGAAGCAAACCGGCTATAAATATAGGCTGGCAAAAACTTTCCGCCCGTGAGTCGTACAGCGAAAATGATCAAGCCGCTGGCAATGATGCCAGCACCGCCTAAAATCAGTGTATACAAATAATTCAAGCCGCTGGATAATAAAACAGTGAATGCCAGCAGCACAACGATCACGGCATTCCCGAAGTCAGGATAAAAGCCTAAAATCGCAGTATAGACCAAAACGATCCCAATAGGCCGCCAAACGGTTTTAAGAAAATCCTGTTGGATGCCTTTTTGCCGATACGATAACGTCATTGCCAAAAACCAGACAACGATAAATTTCAGGTATTCCGCCGGTTGCACAGAAAAACCAGCAATCGACAGCCAGCCGTATGCCCCATTTCTCTTTTCAAAGAAAAAGGCAGCGATCAGCAATACCAAAATCACGATCATGGCGATCTGGACAAATTTTTTGTGACGAAAGACATCGGTTTTCATCTTGTACATAATCGTGATCAAGATCAAACTCAATACCCAAAAGAGCGCCTGATTGATGACATAGGACGCTGAAGTCGTAGGTGGTGTCGCCGTCATTGCCACATAGGACGTTGAACTATAAACCATCATCAATCCTGTAATACATAAAAAGATATAAGGGAGCAAAATACTGTAATCTAATAAATGTCTTTTTTTAACTTTTTCCGGCAAGATTATGCCTCCTTGCCTATTTCATTCGTTCGTTGATCTTCATACACATCACTATATAACTGGTTCAAATCTTTCTCTAAGTCTGCCATTAATTGTTGCCCTTCTTGATTATCAACGATCCCTAAACGAATCGCGAAAGCAACTTGTCGTGATAACCCATACATTTGGGTATCGACGACTTCTTCAAAGGCTTTGCATTGGGCAATACATAAACTATTTTCTTGATTTTGAATCAACTTTTTGATTCGTTCTGCATCATCTTTCAGCAGATCAAGCGCTTTTGCGGCATCGATTTGCGCCATTTCAGTCCCCCCATTTCTTCGTTTCATTATTATAGCATATTCTAATATTGAATGACATCCAAAGCAAGCAGATAATCGTTTGAAAAAGCGAACTTTTCACCAGATTAATCAATTTAATTCGTCTTTTGGTCTATTTAATAATTAAACAGAATCAATCATTCGGAAATTCCACCTGTGAAAGCCGTGTTTTCGTGAAACATAACGTCTTTATGAAACAACGCAAACCTTTAGGTGTAGGTTGTTTTTTACGAAACCTTATTGCAGCAACATTTCACTCAAAAGAGCAAAGATATTTGTCCACAATTTACAAAAAGAACAGGAAGCGAAGGCCCCTGTTCTTTAGCTTTGCCATCCATTCATTTGGCTAGCGATTCTCATCACCGATTTTTCCATCACCATTGATATCTTCATCAGATAGTCGTTCGACTTCCTTGATGAAGCCTTTGCTGATTTCTTGGTAGCTTTGTTCACCCACCACTGCTTGATCAGGAATTTGATCAACATTGGCAAAAAATTCGATATGATTGTGCAGATTCTCAAAGCGCATCGGTGCATCGCCACCATACTCACCATCCAGATTGATCATCAAACGGTTGGTTTGCTCAGGGGCGTCTACCTCAAGAAAAGAAGTCTTGGTATAGATCAACCGACGGTCATTGATATGTTTGCCGCCATTCATCATCAGTGCCAACAAATGAACGATTTCAAATATATTGGCAGTTTTGACGATGATCAACGAAAACTTGCCGTCATCTAGTTTCGCATCCGGTGCGATTTGTTCGAATCCGCCAACAGAATTGGTCAGTCCTAAGAAAAACATCGACGCACCGCCGATATACTCCCCATCTTCGTACTTTAAATGCATTTTGATGGGCTTGACCCGCGGCAGCAACTCGGCCCCCTTAGCTAAATAAGCCAAATAGCCAAAGACACTTTTCAGTTCAGAGGGGACATCATAGGTCAACTCTGTCAAATGGCCGCCGGCAGCAATATTGATAAAATAGGTGTTCGGTGTTTTACCGATATCCATCTTGACTGTTTGCTGTTTCAATATCACTTCTGCCGCTGCTTTGATATCATTTCTAGGTATCTTTAACGCACGGGCGTAGTCATTAGTGGTGCCGCCAGGAATGATGGCCATCTTCGGACGAACCGCTAAGGGCGCGATACCATTGACGACTTCATTGATGGTGCCATCACCGCCTGCTGCTACGATCAAATCAAAGCCGGCTTGCCCTGCTCTGCTGGCTTCATCCCGCGCTGAGTATGGCGCTGCGGTGGTTGCAAAGGCGCTGGCTTCAAAGCCTGCTGATTCTAACACATCTAAAATATCCGCTAAATGCTTACGGATCAATTCTTTGCCAGATGTCGGGTTATAGATCACTCTTGCTCTTTTCATGGCTCGCCTCTTATCGTTTTGCTAATTCTTCTTGCAACAATTTATTGACGATACCTGGGTTGGCTTGTCCCTTCGTGGCTTTCATGATTTGTCCCACTAAGAAACCAACGGCACGGTCTTTCCCATTTTTGAAATCATCGACAGATTGCTGGTTTTGATCCAGAACATCATTGATCATTGGCAGCAATTGTGCTGGGTCAGATAGTTGGATCAATCCTTTGGCTTTGACTACCTCTTTCGCATCGCCACCATTGGTGATCAATTCTTTAAAGACTTTCTTCGCGATCTTCGAACTAATGGTGCCATCTTCGATCAAGCGAATCATCCCTGCTAAATTATCCGGAGTTAGTTTGGTATCTGGCAATTCGATTTTTTCGCTGTTTAGGTAAGCAGATACTTCACCCATCAACCAGTTAGACGCCTGTTTCGGATCAGCACCAGCATCGATCGCTGCTTCAAAGAAATCAGACATTTCTTTCGTGAGGGTCAAGACCATCGCATCATACTCTGGCAAACCTAATTCAGAAATATAACGAGCCCGGCGTTTTTGCGGCATTTCAGGCAAGCCTTGACGCACCCGTTCGATCCATTCATCGTCGATCACAAAGCGGGGAATATCTGGTTCTGGGAAATAGCGGTAATCTGATGAACCTTCTTTGACACGCATCAACAATGTTTTGCTGGTGGTTTCATCAAATCGACGGGTTTCCTGTTGGATTTCGCCACCAGAAAGCAGCACTTTCGCTTGACGTTTTTCTTCAAAGGCAAGACCTTTTTTGACAAAAGACATCGAGTTCAAGTTTTTCAATTCTGTTTTGGTACCGAAAGCTTCTTGTCCGTAAGGGCGCAAAGAAATATTGGCGTCGCAACGCATAGATCCTTCTTCCATCTTGACATCAGACACTTCTGTAAACAAAACGATTGAGCGCAATGCTTCTAAATAGGCATAGGCTTCTTCAGGGGAGCGCATATCTGCTTCTGATACGATCTCGATCAACGGCGTACCTTGACGGTTCAAATCGACATACGAATAGCCGCCTTTGCCATGCATATTTTTCCCAGCATCTTCTTCCAAATGGACCCGTTCGATACGGATTTTTTTCTTTTTGCCTTCGACTTCGATCTCGATCCAACCATCGTGCCCAATGGGTTGATCAAATTGAGAGATTTGATACGCTTTGGGATTATCAGGATAAAAATAGTTTTTGCGGTCAAAATGCGTTTCTTTTGAGATTTCACAATTCAACGCCAATGCCGCTTTCATCCCAAATTCAATGGCAGCTTTATTCATCACAGGCAAGACTCCTGGATAGCCCCAGTCAATGACATTGGTATTGCTATTTGGCTCCGCACCAAAATGAGCAGGCGCTGGAGAGAAAATTTTTGATTCTGTTTTTAATTCAACGTGGACTTCAAGCCCAATGACTGTTTCGAAGTTCATGCTTTGCCCCCTCCTAAAATCACTGGTTGTTTCTTATGGAAATCAGTGGCTTGTTCAAATGCATAGGCCGCTTTATACATCGTAGCTTCATCAAAGTGTTTGCCGATGATCTGCAAACCAACTGGCAACCCTTCAGAGAAACCAGCAGGTACTGACATGCCTGGCAAGCCTGCTAAGTTCACAGGGATCGTTAAAATATCATTCATATACATGGTGATTGGGTCATTGATGTTTTCACCAATGCCAAATGCCACAGTTGGAGATGCTGGACCAATGATCAAATCATATTGATTAAACACTTGATCGAAATCTTGTTTGATCAAAGTCCGTACTTGACCTGCTTTTTTAAAGTAGGCATCGTAGTATCCTGCACTTAATGAGAAGGTCCCTAACATGATCCGGCGTTTGACTTCTTCACCAAAGCCTTCGCTTCTTGAGTTGACATAGACATCTTCTAAATTCGTTATATGTTCAGAACGGAATCCATAACGAATCCCATCAAAGCGCTGTAAGTTGGAACTTGCTTCAGAAGAGGCAATGATATAGTAGACTGCCACGCCATATTTTGAATGAGGCAGACTCACTTCTTCGACTGTTGCGCCTAAAGCACGGAATGTGTCGGCAGCTTTCAAGACTGCGTCACGAACTCCTGGTTGGATGCCTTCTCCCATGTATTCTTTCGGTAAAGCTACTTTCATTCCTTTGATGTCCCCAGTTAATCCTGCAGCAAAGTCAGGAACAGATACACCTGCTGAAGTACTGTCTTTGGCGTCAAAGCCGCTGATCGCATTCAAGACAAGGGCATTGTCTTTGACGGTCCTAGTCATTGGGCCGATTTGATCCAATGAAGAAGCAAAGGCAATCAAGCCATAACGAGAGACGCGGCCATAGGTAGGCTTTAGTCCTACGATGCCGTTGAAAGCTGCTGGTTGGCGGATCGAACCACCCGTATCACTACCTAAAGAAACTGGGACTTGGCCAGCAGCAACCGCTGCAGCAGAGCCGCCTGAAGAGCCGCCAGGAACTTTGGTTTGATCCCATGCATTCTTCGTTTTCTTGAAATAAGAGGTTTCGGTACTTGCCCCCATGGCAAATTCATCCATGTTCAATTTGCCGACAGGAATCAAATCTGCTTGGTAGACTTTATCCATGACAGTTGCATCATAAATAGGATCAAAATTACCTAAAATTTTAGATGCGGCAGTCGTGCGCAAGTCTTTCGTGACGATGTTGTCTTTGATCCCAATCGGAATACCAGATAAGACATTGCTTTCAGTAATGCCTTTGCGATCGATTGCTTGTGCTAAGTCCTGTGCTTTTTCTTCGTTCAAAGCCAAGAAAGACTCGATCTGCGGTTCTGTTTCTTTGATCCGCGCAAAGGTTTCGGCTGTTAGATCTGTTGCTGTGATTTCCTTAGAAACCAATAAAGAATGTAATTCTTCTATACTCTTGTTAAATAGTTCAGTCATTAGGCACCGGCCTCCCCGTTGTCGATAATTGCAGGCACTTTGATGAAGCCATCTTCTGATTCTGGTACATTCTTCATCAATTCATCCCGATCCCATCCGCCAATCGTCACATCTTCTCTCATGACATTGATCGTATCCGCAACATTTGACGTAAATGGTACGCCTTGTGTATCGACTTCTTCAAGCGTTTCTACCATATCGATTATTTTTCCTAGCTGAGAGGTAAACTCGTGTAATTCATCTTCTGAGAATGAAAGTTTTGCTAGTTTGGCAACATGTTTGACTTGTTCTTCACTGATCGCCATAAAATCCTCCTCTTTCTTGCATACGTAACATACGTTTTGCGTTTTTCCAATGTATTGTATCACTTTTTTCATGATTCATGAAATAGAAATTGAAAATTATCATAGTTAATTGAAAACAAAACTAGCAATCGCTGTCGTCTCTGATTCTCTAGAAAGGAACGCTTGCTGCCCTGTGATCGAGCCAATCTGAACCTCGATCACACCCGGCACTTCACTGAAAACCGTTTCGACTTGTTTGCCGACATATTGTGTGAAGCTGGTAACTTCTGTCTTGCTGTAATAATTTGAATCGATGGTGATCACTAATTTTTGCACTTGATCATCTACGTAATAGACTTTCCCACTGACACCGGTCAAGTCAGGAAAGAAGGAAATGATCGCCTCTCTAAAGGTGATAAATTTGCTGTTCAATCCATCATCAGTCGCTGCATTTGACGTGCCGGAAGCAACAGGTAAGATCAGATGCGTTTCATTGACCGGCTCAAATTGATCGATCGTGGTCCCACCTTCAGTACTGACGGTCTGATAAATATAATTGCCGCCAGCGGTGTCATTTTTGGCACTTTGTTCAAATAACCCGATAACGATTGTTACCGTGGCTAGTCCATCGATTTGCCGTACATGGGTCAAGACTGTTTGAATCGTTTTTCGTGCGTTCGCCATCATCGTGTCTCTGGAAATCGTCATCGTTTCTTCACTGCCATAGTAGACACTATTGAAAGCAAACCCTAAACTGATGCCGGCCAATGTTTTGCCGTCTTCTTTCAGAAAATCATGCTCCAGTAATTGTTGAAAAATGATTGGTTCCTCTTGATTCGCGGGGTTCAATCCGAGACTGTCTTCGTCATCGGTGGCACGTTTCAACCAGTTTTTGATGGTATCTGCCGTTAGATATTGCCCTTCTTGAAAATAATGCTGATCAACGGAAAAGGTGTCATACGACAAACGGAGCAGTCCATTGTCAAAATTGGTTTGATTGAAACCATTATTCAGCTTTTCAGCGTTCAATTGACGCGCAGCACTTGTTTGGTATTTGCCATCTGTCATCACGGCTTGATAGACTTGATTGTTTAGCCTGCCGGTGGTGATATTGCCCCCGGTCGTCACATCGCCTTGGTCGATAGTGGTGATGCCTTTTTCTAGATTTCCGCAACCGCTGAGGCAAATCAAAACTGCCGCTATAAAAAGTGCATTACGTTTCATTCACCTGACTCCCTTCAATAGCAGTAACCATTTGTGCTTCTTCCCACACAGTCACCCCTAAATCCTGGGCTTTTGTCAATTTGCTGCCGGCCTCTTCACCAGCAACGACGATATCGGTTTTCTTTGAAACGCTGCCTGTCACTTTCCCCCCCAGCTGCTCAATCTTTTCTTTGGCTTCTTCGCGGGTAAAGTGTGAAAGCTTGCCTGTTAAGACAACGGTTTTGTCTTTGAAAGGTGACGTAACAGCAGAAAGATCTGCTTGCCGAATCCCATGATAGGCGAAATTCACGCCGCCTTTTTCAAACTCATCCAACAATTCATGGACTTCCTGATTGGCAAAATAAGCGACCACGCTCTCGGCAATCGTCGTGCCGATCGATTCTAGTGCGATGATTTCTGCTTCTTGCGCTTTTTGGAGGCTGCGGAGATCTCCGAAATGGGCAGCGAGGATTTTTGCTGCTTTGGCGCCGACATGGCGAATACCTAATCCAAATATCAGACGTTCCACCGAGTTGTTTTTGCTTGCTTGAATCGACTGCAATAAGTTGGCGGCCGATTTTTCTTTGATTTTATCTAAGGTCAGCAACTGTTCTTCGGTCAAGTAATATAAACCCGCCGCATCATTGATCAGCCCTTTATCAAACATTTGTGCCAATACCCTAGGGCCTAACCCATCGATGTTCATGGCATTACGGGAAACAAAGTGGCTCAGCCCTTCTTTGAGTTGGGCTGGACATTTTGGATTGATACACCGCAGGGCGACTTCTTCATCTAAGTGGATCAATTCACTGTCACAGATTGGACAATGGGTCGGTATCGGATAAGGTTGGCTGTCATCACTGCGTTTTTCTGTCAATACTTTTGACACTTCAGGAATAATATCTCCAGCTTTATAGATGATCACTGTATCCTTTAAACGGATATCTTTCATCTGGATAAAATCAACATTGTGCAGACTCGCTCGGCTGACTGTCGTTCCTGCGACTCGGACAGGGGTCATCACAGCAGTTGGTGTAACGACACCTGTCCGTCCAACTGTCCATTCAATGGTCTCAATCATGGTTTCCGCTTCTTCTGGAGGAAATTTGTAAGCAGCTGCCCAGCGAGGCGCTTTAACGGTAAACCCTAGTTGATCTTGGTCGGCAAATTGGTTGACTTTGATCACGACACCATCGATCTCATACGGCAATTGACTGCGTTTTTCATGAAACTCTTCAATATACGCCCACACTTCGTCAATTGAATGACATAAGCGGCGCTCGTGATTGGTCCGAAAGCCCAGTTGATCCAATTCATGGAGTGCACCAAACTGATCATGGGCTTCGATTGGGCCAAAATCAGCTAGTGTATATAAGAAAGTACTTAAATTCCGTTGGGCAGCGATACGGGTATCTAGCTGCCGTAAGCTGCCGGCTGCGGCATTTCTAGGATTGGCAAAGATTTCTAACCCGTCTTCTTCTCGTTGCGTGTTTAGCTTCAAAAAAGAAGCTTTGGGCATATAACACTCGCCGCGAACTTCCAATGACATTGATTCCTTCAAACGCAAAGGGATCGATTTGATCGTTTTGAGATTTTCGGTGATATTTTCGCCCACTGTACCATCCCCGCGGGTTGCACCACGCACAAAACGGCCATTTTCATATTTAAGGGAGATCGACAAACCATCGATTTTCAATTCACAGACATAGTCTACTGCTCTGCCTAGCGCTTTTTGGACACGGGCATCAAAGGCTATGATCTCTTCTTTGTCAAACACATCATTCAAACTATATAAGGGAATATCATGAGTCACTTTTTCAAAACCTGGCAGAATCACGCCTCCCACCCGCTGTGTAGGCGAGTCTTCTGTGACAAGTTGCGGACATTCTGTTTCTAAAGCCACAAGTTCAGCATATAACTGATCATAGATATAATCTTCCACTGCAGGCTGATCTTTGACATAGTACGCATACGCATATTGGTTTAATTCGGTGCGCAGTGCTTCAGCGCGTTCTTGTTGTTCTTTTGTCGGACTATCCATGAGCAAGACCTCCTATTTTTCAATTTTTTCGATGGGGGCAAAGGCGGCCAATAATCGTTTGACCCCTTGTTGCGGGAAGGCAACATCTAACTCGGTATCTTGCGCGCTGCCTGACGTCCGAACGACGGTACCGACACCCCATTTTTTATGATTGACTTTCTCTCCCACCTGCCATTGATTGCCGGCTGCGGTGGTGGTTTGTTTGGAATTGACTGTTGTTTGACGCGGCTGTGTATAGCCAGGCTTGAATACTTTCGGCTGAAATGGTGCAGCCTTTGGTTGCTGTCTTTCCCCTAAAGACTGTATTAAGTCTTTTTCGATTTCTTCAATGAATCTTGATGGACGATTGTACTGTGTCCTACCGTAGAGGGTACGAGAAAAAGCGTTGGTCATAAATAATTCCTGTTCCGCCCGGGTGATTCCTACATAGGCTAAACGACGTTCTTCCTCCAACTCACTCTCTTCCATCAAGGCGCGTGACAGTGGGAAGACATTTTCTTCTAGGCCAATCAAAAAGACCACAGGGAATTCTAGTCCTTTGGCAGCATGGAGGGTCATCAATGTGACTTGGCTGCTTTCTTCTTCATAACTGTCCACATCAGATAAGAGGGCTAAGTCATTCAAGAAGACCGTCAGTTTTTCATCAGGCGCATCCGCATCATCTTCATTCTGACTTTCAAAACGTTTATCGAATTCTTGTGTCACGGATAAAAACTCTTCTAAGTTTTCTAAACGCGCTTGGGCTTCTAGTGTATTTTGGTTCTCTAGTTCTTGACGATAGCCAGTTTTGTCTAAAATCTCTTTGGTCAATTCTGTGATTGACAGATAAGGGATCATTTGCGCAAACCCATCCATCATCAGCCCAAAACTGCCGATTTCTTTTCCGGCTTTTCCAGAGATGTTGGCAAGATCGACATTGATCGCCGCTTCTAGTAGCGACCATTCATGCATAGTCGCAAACGCTCGAAGTTTTTCCACAGATGTGGCACCGATACTGCGCTTGGGTACATTGATGATTCGTTCTAAGCTGATCGAATCACTAGGATTGGCAATCGCAGACAGATAGGCAAGAATATCCCGGATCTCTTTGCGGTCATAGAACTTTCTGCCACCGACCATGGTATAGGGCACGTTGGCTTTCAGCAACATTTCTTCAATGATCCGTGATTGCGCATTGGTGCGGTACAAAATGGCAAAGTCGCCGAACTTGCGGCTTTTTTCCGCAATTTGCTTTTGCATTTCACTGACGATAAAGCGGGCTTCGTCTCGTTCACTATCGCCGCGATAATAGGTGATTTTTTCGCCGGAAGTATTTTCTGTCCACAATTTCTTGTCTGGTCGATTGCGATTATTGCGAATCACTTGATTGGCTGCTGATAAAATCGTTTGTGTAGAACGATAATTTTGTTCCAATAAGATGGTCGTGGCATCGGGGTAATCTTTTTCGAAATCCAAGATATTTTGCATATTTGCCCCGCGCCAACCATAGATACTTTGGTCCGCATCGCCGACAACACACAAATTTTTGAAACGGGCGGCCAATAAATTCACTAGTGTATATTGGGCATGGTTGGTATCTTGATATTCGTCGACATGGATATAGTGGAATTTCCGTTGATAAAACTGCAAAGCATCTTCGTTTTCTTGGAGCAAGCGAATCGTGTTCATGATCAAGTCATCAAAGTCCATGCACTGATTGTTGCGGAGTTCTTTTTGATAGCGTACGTAGCAGCGACCAACGATCTGTTCGAACAAGCTGCCTTCAAGGGCATTATAGGCTTCTGGCGTCTGCAATTCATTCTTTGCGTGGGAGATCGCACCCAAAATAGCACGAGGATCATATTTTTTGGGATCAATATTCAGTTCTTTCAAAATACGTTTCATCAAAGTATTTTGTTCAGAGGAATCCACAATGGTGAAACTTTTGGCATAGCCGATTCGGTCGACATCCCTGCGCAAAATGCGGACACACATTGAGTGGAAGGTGGATACCCAGACATCTTCTCCTCCGCTGCCTAGTAAGTTGGTGACCCGTTCCTTCATTTCTTTGGCGGCTTTATTGGTAAACGTAATGGCCAAAATATTCCATGGATTTACATCTTTTTCTTCAATCAAATAAGCGATACGGTGTGTCAAAACACGGGTTTTGCCACTACCAGCCCCCGCCATCAATAGCAGCGGTCCCTCCGTATGCATAACGGCTTCTTTTTGCCGCGGATTCATTCGTGCCAATAATTCATTTTTGGATGACATGTTTTTAAACATCCTTTCTTTCTCAATCTCTTCAATTATAGCATTATCCATAGTATCGGAAAACCGAACGCGTCGAAAAAAACTATTGTTATCTAAGTCAGTTGGGTTTAACATGGAAAGGAAAGCGAGGAATAAGATGAAATACTTACATACACACGCAATCGACACGACACGATTGCTATTTATCGTCAAAGGGATCCTCGTTGGTGCAGTGGCTGGTGTGATCGTCAGTTTGTTCCGGCTATCGATCGAAACGGTGAGCGCTTTGGTGGTATCCGTCTATCACTATCTAGATGCGCACCCGCATTTGCTTCCTCTCTGGTTGGCGGTATCCCTTGCAACAGGGGTGCTGATTGCATTGCTCGTACGCTGGGAGCCGCAGATCAAAGGCAGCGGGATCCCACAAGTCGAAGGTCTACTTGCAGGTGAACTTTCCTACAATTGGTTTTCAGTCTTATGGAAAAAATTTATCGGGGGTATTTTGAGTGTTGGCTCCGGCCTTTTCTTAGGGCGGGAAGGACCGTCGATCCAATTGGGTGCAGCCGTTGGGCAAGGGATCAGCGCTTGGTTCAAAGGTCCTTCTTATGAAGAAAAAATATTGATTTCCAGTGGCGCAAGTGCTGGCTTGTCAGCAGCCTTCAATGCGCCGATTGCGGGATTATTGTTTGTTTTAGAAGAGATCCATCATTCCTTTTCACCTTTGGTTTGGTTGACTGCGTTAACTTCTGCCCTCACGGCAAATTTTGTTTCTTTGCACTTTTTTGGCTTGCAACCAGTCTTGTATCAAGGAACCGTGAGTGATTTACCCTTACCTTATTATGGTACATTGGTGGTCTTAGGGCTGATATTAGGGGGATTGGGCCGTTTATATCAGCTGAATCTTTTGTCATTACCCAAATTGTTTGGAAAACTGCCGCTCTCATCAAACTGGTACAGCCTCGTACCTTTTGTGCTGATCATACCAATTGGGCTATTTTTTCCCCTTTACTTAGGTGGCGGCAACCAGATCATCCTCCAGTTAAGCCGTCTCCATCAACCACTACTGCTGTTGATCGGTTTGTTTGTGCTGCGCTATTTATTTTCAATGGTTTCTTATGGTGCCGGATTGCCAGGTGGGATTTTCTTGCCTATTTTGACCCTTGGCGGAATTTTAGGTGCGATCTATGGTACGATCTTGCATACCTGGTTTGGGTTAGACACCATCTACATCAAAAATTTCGTGATCGTTGCCATGGCGGGCTACTTCACAGCCATAGGGAAGGCCCCACTTACTGCGATTATTCTGGTAACAGAAATGGTTGGCTCAATCAATCATCTGATGCCTTTGGGCTTGGTCAGCTTGACAGCTTACGTGGTTGTTGACTTGTTGGGTGGGCATCCCATTTACGAAACTTTATTGGAACGTCTTCAGCCCAAACAAATGGCCTCGATCAAAGGGAAGACCCACGTCATTGAATTGCCAGTAACGGTTGAAAGCATGTATCACGGCTGTGCCGTAAAAGACCTGAACTGGCCGGAACATACATTGCTGATTCGCATTCGGCGCGGCGCCTATACGTTGATCCCCAAAGGCGATACGATTCTTCAAGCAGGTGATCTGCTCATGGTTCTGACCGACTCCCTTGAATCCAATCAATGGATCAAAGCACAAGCATTGCTGCTCAATCAAAATCAAATCTAGCAAAAAAGGAAAAGATTCCCTGTCAGGGCATCTTCTCCTTTTTTTATTCTGATGGTCATTGGAAATACTTAGCAACCAGTTTTTGATTGACATAGATGGATACTTGGCCATCATTGACTGGGAATAAGCCTTTGCCTGTATCATCAAGAACAACCTCAGCTTGATTGTTGCCTAAAATGTCAACAAACGTTTCGCCCCCATGAATGGCGCTGATCGTCATTTCTTTTTCTGCCCCTTGTGCATTGGTCATGACCACCGCTAGACCAGAAAGTTCATGTTCATAATCTCCTGTCAAGACCCACCCAATCGCGCTGGGATCATCAAAGTAATCGACTTGATTGCCAAAAGCCAATTTTTCTCGTAGTTTCAGCATATGGATCAATGCATCACCGACCGGGCCGACATCTTGCTCAGGAATACCGAACAGATCGCCCCAGAAAACCACCGGTGTGCCCGCTTTGCGCAATAAAATCAAAGAATAGGCATGGACTTTGAACCAGCCATCTACCCATGATTCTAAACTTTGTCCGACTTGGGTATCGTGATTATCAACGAAAGTTACAGCATAGTCTTCTCTTGAATCAATCAATGTATTGGCAAAAATTTGACGCATATCATATTCACCATTAGAATGTGCGGCTTCATATAGATTGTAGTGCAGTGGTACATCAAACAAGTTGATCAGATTGCCAGAGGAGTCGAGATACTCTTCAAGTTTAGGCAAGTCCCCCGACCAATACTCTCCTACCACGAATAAAGGCTCACCTTTTTCTCCACGACGGTTCAGCAACCAATCGGCATAATAATTGAACTCAATATGCTTCACTGCATCCAAACGAAACCCATCAACATCCGTCAATGACAAATACCACTTGCCCCATTTGTCTAGCTGCTCCACTGTTTCAGGATTCTCCATATCAAGGTCGCATCCCATCAGATAGTCGTAGTTCCCCATCTCATCATCAACTTCTTGCTCCCACCCTTTATCCCCGATATTGAATAAAGCGTGATCTTTGGTTCGGTCATCATAATCGACACCTGAAAAGTTTTTCCACGTCCAAATGTAATCATTATAGGTACCTTTTCGACCAGGAAATGTAAACTTGGTCCAGGCTTCGATCTCTTCTTCACCACTGATTTGTTCATTTCGATTGTTCCAATCATACTTGACAGCTGGGACGACTTCCTTCTCATCTCCGCCGATCAAATGATTAAAGACAATATCCGCATAAACCTCCAGCCCATGTTCTTTTAGTGACTGAATAGCGGCTAAATATTCATCTTTGGTCCCATATTTAGTCGGTATTGACCCCTTCTGGTCAAATTCGCCTAAATCATAGTAATCATACACACCATATCCGACATCTTTAGAACCAGCAGTTCCTTTATATGCAGGAGGAAGCCAAATTGCTGTGAAACCATAATCTTTTAATTCTTGACTCATTTCTTTTAATTTACGCCAATGTTGGCTATCGGCCGGCAGATCCCATTCAAAACCTTGTAAAATAATTTTATTCGTCATTAATATCCCCCCTTCATTCAATTAAGCCAAATAAATAGCCAAACTGTCAAATATTAAACGATGATGAGAAACAAATTGACTGGAAATATGGCGTTATTTGACCGTTTTCTTATATTGACGCTTACATTTTGAATGGTTTTTACTGTTTATGATTGATTTTGATTGTTTGCTGTGTTACTATGACTTGTGAAGAGGTGATGAAAATGCTTACAGAAGAACGCCATCAAGCGATTTTGGCTCGTTTAGAGCTTGATGAGATCGTCAAAGTCAGCGACTTATTGCAACAGCTGGAAGCGTCAGAGTCGACGATCCGCAGAGATCTGCAAGATTTGGAGGACAAAGGATTTTTGGTTCGGATCCACGGTGGTGCCAAAAAAAGTCAGCAACTGGGTTTTGAACCGAATATGACAGAAAAAACCGCCAAGTTCCAGTCCGAAAAACAATTGATTGCCAAACAAGCAGCGAGTGTGATCAAAGATGGCGAAGTCATTTACTTAGACGCTGGCACTACGACGCTAGAAATGATTCCTTTCTTAAAAACGATCCATGCCTTGAAAGTGGTCACCAATTCTGTTAAGCATGCTTCACTGTTGATCGATCACAGTATCGACACCTTGATTTTAGGTGGTACGATCAAAATTGCTACAAATGCGGTTTTAGGAATCACAGCCAGTGAACAACTGCGGAAATTGCGCTTCAACCGATGCTTTATGGGGATGAATGGCGGTCATACTGAAGCTGGTTTTACGACACCTGATCCTGAAGAAGCAATGATCAAACAGATTGCTATTGAACAAAGTCAACAAGCCTATGTGCTGCTTGATCATTCTAAATTCCAACAAACGACATTTGCACAAGTGGCCACGATCGAAGCAGCTACGATCATCACCGATTATTGCCCGAAAAATTATTTGACGAAATTCCGAGCAAAAACAACATTAATGGAGGTATTCGCATGATTTACACGGTAACACTTAATCCGTCGATCGATTTTATTGTACATGTCGATCACTTAGCGATTGGTGCCCTAAACAAAATGACGCAAGATTTCAAATTACCTGGTGGCAAAGGCATCAACGTTTCTCGTATTTTAAAACGAATCGACGTAGATTCAACCGCACTTGGTTTTGTCGGTGGTTTTACTGGCACCTTCATCAGCGACTGGTTAATGAAAGAAGCAATCGATCAACAATTTACGTCTGTAACTGATGATACCCGCATCAATATCAAACTAAAATCTGGAGAAGAAACTGAGATCAATGGATTAGGTCCAGCCATTTCAGAAAGTGAAATGGCAGATCTAAAAGCCAAATTCAGCCAGCTAAAACCCGACGATATCGTGATTTTATCCGGCAGCAAACCTGCAGGACTTGCTGCTGACTTTTATGAAGATTTGATTGAACTCGTTCAAAATGCCGGCGCTGATTTTGTGATCGACACAACTGGGGCTGAGCTTTTTGCCGCTTTGCCTGCACACCCACTGTTGATTAAACCCAATAATCATGAATTGGCAGAGTTATATCAAACATCATTTTCAAGTATCGAGGATATTTTGCCTTATGGCCAAAAAATGCTGCAAGATGGCGCAAAAAATGTCATCGTTTCATTAGGCGGCGATGGTGCATTATTGTTTAGCGGTGAAAAAATCTATCGCACGAATGTACTAAAACGACCATTGAAAAATTCAGTAGGTGCTGGAGATTCAATGATCGCAGGATTTATTGGGCGCTATGCAGAAACGCGGGATGTCGTTGAAGCATTTAAATGGGGTGTCGCTTGCGGCAGTGCAACAGCTTTTTCAGATGACTTAGCCCAAGCGGATTTCATTCATGAATTGTTGCCAGAAGTTGAAGTCAAAGAGATATTTATCTAGGAGGATGGAAAAATGAAAATCAATGAATTGCTGCTTAAAGATGCCATGATCATGGATTTGCAAGCTGTTGACAAAAAAGGTGCCATTGACGAAATGGTGGCAAAATTATACGCGGTTGGTCGTATTTCTGATGAGAACGTTTATAAAGACGGCATTTTGGCTCGTGAAGCCCAAACTTCAACTGGTTTAGGTGACGGTATCGCCATGCCTCACGCCAAAAATAGTGCAGTCAAAGAAGCAACCGTTTTGTTTGCCAAAAGCCAACATGGTGTTGATTATGAAGCACTAGATGGTCAGCCCACATATTTATTCTTTATGATCGCAGCACCCGAAGGCGCCAACGATACCCATTTACAAGCATTGGCTGGTCTATCTCGTCTTTTGATCAATCCAGCATTTGTTGACAAATTAAAAACTGCAACAACACCTGAAGAAGTCCAACAACTTTTCGCTGCAGCAGAAGCACAGCAAGAAGCTGATGCCCTTGCTGAGGAACAAGCAGCCAGTGTTGCAGCAGAAACAACGAGCGAACGTCCATACTTAGTCGCTGTTACAGCGTGTCCAACTGGGATCGCCCATACGTATATGGCTGAAGATGCATTGAAGAAAAAAGCCAAAGAATTAGGTATTGATATCAAGGTTGAAACCAATGGATCAGAAGGAATCAAAAACCGATTGACTGAAGCAGATATTGCCCGAGCAGCTGGTGTCATTGTAGCGGCTGATAAAAAAGTCGAAATGGACCGTTTTGACGGTAAACACTTGGTCAATCGTCCAGTCAGTGATGGGATTCGCAAAACAGAACAATTGATCAATGAAGCATTAAGCGGCAAAGCGCCGGTTTTCCATGGAACGGGTCAAGCTTCAGCAAGTGATGAAGATGGTTCCGCTGATGGCTCTATCGGCCAACGGATCTACAAAGACTTGATGAACGGTGTCTCTCATATGCTGCCTTTCGTTATCGCTGGCGGGATCATGATCGCGATTTCCTTTATGATCGATCAATTTATCGGTGTGCCTCAAGATTCTTTAAGTCAGTTGGGTAGTTATAACCAATCAGCTGCTTGGTTCAATCAAATCGGTAGTGCGGCGTTTGGTTTCATGCTTCCTGTCTTAGCTGGGTTTATCGCTTCTAGTATCAGTGATCGTCCAGGTCTGATCGTTGGGTTTGCTGCAGGTGCGTTAGCAAGCAGTGGCGGCGCTGGTTTCTTAGGTGCGTTGATTGGTGGTTTCTTAGCAGGTTATGTGATCAAGTTCTTGCGTTCATTGTTCAAAGGATTGCCAAAATCATTAGATGGGATCAAAACGATTCTCTTCTACCCTGTCTTCGGTCTATTGATCACTGGTTTCTTGATGTTGCTGATCAATGTACCAATGAAAGCCATCAATGATGGATTGAACACTTTCTTAACAGGTTTAAGCGGCACAAACGCAGCTTTATTAGGTGCTTTGTTGGCTGCGATGATGGCTGCTGACTTAGGCGGACCGATCAACAAAGCAGCGTATGTATTTGGTACTGCAACATTGGCGACAACTGTCGCTGAGGGCGGCAGCGTAGTGATGGCTTCTGTCATGGCTGGCGGTATGGTGCCACCATTAGCGATCTTCGTAGCAACCTTGTTGTTCAAAAACAAATTTACCAAAGACCAAAAAGAAGCAGGTTTGACCAATATCGTCATGGGACTGTCTTTTGTCACAGAAGGTGCGATTCCTTTTGCCGCAGCTGATCCCCTTCGTGCGATCCCAAGTTTCATCATCGGATCGGCACTGACAGGTGCCTTGGTCGGCGCATTTAATATCCAATTAATGGCGCCACACGGCGGAATCTTTGTGGTATTGCTCTTGTCAAAACCTTTGCTATTTTTATTGTTTATATTGATTGGTGCGATCATTTCAGGTATTATCTTCGGCCTATTGAAGAAAGAACCTGAAGAGATTGCCTAACCATCAAAAAGCAGATCACGATGCCCGTGATCTGCTTTTTTCTTATTTTGCCATGAACTGCTGCTGCGCGAGTTTTTGGACACTCATAAAATACACTTGCAGTTTCTTGCCGTCTTTCTTCAATGTAACCCTGGTATATTTACTGTTGCGATGTACATAACCAAAACGGATATCCGGAATTGCTTCTTTTAAAGCGTCAATTGGCAGCGTATCAAGTGCCTCTGGCGGCAAATAAAATTGCAAGCATACAGCATAATCTTTAAACGCATCAGCGGAAAAAGATATATCTAGATGATTGCGAATATAAAACACGTAAGCCGCGATGCCATCATCCAAAGTCAGCTCTGGTTGAAGGACCACATAGTCCATCATACGCAAACGTTCGCGATCGATCCAAGGAAAATAAGCTTGCGCATTCAAGTAGCCTTTGACGCGCTTTTCTTGGTAATTTTGTTGGACTAAATCGAAACTACGGGTGACAAAATGGGTCGCTCTGCGTTTGGTCGTCGGCTGCAATTGATCATTTTGGTATTGGATCGTTTGGATGATCTGCGGCCCAAAGGCATACTCGATAAAAGGTTCCCGCAACACCCCCACACCATTGTCCCAAGCCAATTGATCGATGCCTGTTTGATCGCGAAACAATCTCTGATAAGTTAAGTTCACCTCGAGATCCCATTGATCAGGTTCACGATATAACTCCACCATGATCACATCATGTGCTAAAGTGGTGATTTTTTCGACTTGCTGGGTATCTTTGATGATGATGCTTGGCATGATTTGCTCATAGTAAGCAGAAAAATACATGCGCCAGCAGGATGTCAGTGTGTAGCCAGTATAAAACACATCGTAGCCTGCAAATTGATTACAGTCGATCACCACCGCTTGATTCATATTTTTCCGTTTAGGTAAAAGCGCGATCTCATTTTGGCTTTGAAACTGTTGACGTTTCTCGATATTCTCGACATTATGGGCTAGAAATTCGTCATAGGCGCGTAAATAAGCAAACAACCCATTGTTAGACATCGTGGTATCAAAATAGTCTTGGATGACCCCTCTAAAACTGTCAAAAACACGTTTCGTCAACAAGTGCCGTTGCAACACAGCATCCTCAATAATATGGATACTCGACTCATTTTCACCATCTGTGACGATCAGTTCGAAACTGGCTTGATGTTTTCCTTTCTGCAACAGCTCTTTGACGGTATCGAAGTCATAGGGTTGTTTCAGTTGCTGATCGATATAAAACTCGACCGGTTGATAACACAAACGTACCAGTACCAACCAATTGTCGATGTGCTGTTGTAAAGCCGCTTCATCCAAAGGCGCCGACTGGATAAGCCCGTACATCTTCTCTGTCTTGATCAATTTTTTTCACCTCGATCCATCCCTTTTATTTAATTATAGTAAAGCCTGTGGTGAATGAACACTATTTCGCTTAATTTAGATGAAATCCAGCATGATTCGTGATACACTAGAGTCCCTTGGAGGTGAACAATATGGGCTTAAAATTCCAACGAGAAGATTCTCTAGACAAAATGTTTGATGATTTTGCCTTTCTTCCCGACAATGACAAAGACAACAAAAAACAAGAACTTGATATTGAACGTTTTCTGAAAGATGATGATGAGAAGAAAACGAAAAATGTTCAGACAGAAACCAATAAAAAGACTAAATAAAAAAAGAAAAGCCATCAAATTTAAAATGGCTTTTCTTTTTTTATTTGATGGCTTCTTCGATTGCTTGCCACGCTTCTTCTTTTCCTTGCTTTGTAACAGCTGAAAATAGAATAAAGGTATCGTTGGCATCGAAAGATAGGGCTTTTTTGACCATACTTTCATGTTTGTTCCATTTGCTGCGGGGAATCTTGTCCGCTTTGGTGGCCACAACGATCACAGGGATCTCATAGTATTTCAAAAAGTCATACATCTGAATGTCCTCTTGTGAAGGTGCGTGACGCAAATCAACAAGGGAAACAACTGCCCGCAATTGCTGGCGTTCTGCTAGATATGTTTCGATCATCTTCCCCCACTTGGCACGCTCTGTTTTTGATACTTTTGCATATCCATAGCCAGGAACGTCGACAAAATGCAATGCTTGCTCGATCAAGTAAAAATTCAAGGTCTGGGTTTTTCCTGGCTTGGAGGATGTCCGGGCCAAATTTTTACGATCGATCAAGGTATTGATAAAAGAGGATTTACCGACATTTGAACGACCCGCTAAGGCGATTTCTGGTAAGTTGGTGTCTGGGTACTGCGCTGGTGCGACAGCACTAATGACGATTTCAGCTTGATGTACTTTCATCCACTCACTCCTTTCATGACTCTTTATTTTACTCAAAAAAAAGCCGGATAGCAATAAGACTATCCGACGACGTCTAAATTAGACTGCTTTTTTTGTTTCTTCATTATAAATGATCGTAGGTTCACCCTGCTCCTTGGCCGCATCTTCTGTAATGATCACTTTTTCGATCGATTCATCAGAAGGGACATTGAACATCACGTCCATCATAATATTCTCTATAATAGAGCGTAAACCACGGGCCCCTGTATTGCGTTCAATGGCTTGGTCAGCAATCGAACGCAATGCTTCAGGTTCGAATGCCAATTCAGTATCATCTAACGCCAACAGTTTTTGGTATTGTTTGACCAATGCATTCTTCGGTTCTGTCAAAATATGCACCAAATCATCTGTGGTTAGTTTTTCTAACGCTGCCATTACAGGTAAGCGTCCAATAAATTCAGGAATCAACCCAAACTTCAATAAGTCTTCGGGAATGATTTGCTGCATCACGCTTTCCCCTTCAGAGAAACGTTTGTTGTTGGTACCAAAGCCAATCGTTTTTTCGCCTAAGCGATTCTTGACGATTGTTTCAATGCCGTCAAATGCCCCACCAACGATAAACAAAATATTCGTCGTATCGATTTGGATCATTTCTTGATGCGGATGCTTACGGCCACCTTGAGGCGGTACACTCGCAGTTGTGCCTTCTAAAATTTTCAACAGCGCTTGTTGCACACCTTCACCAGAAACATCGCGGGTAATCGATACGTTCTCGCTCTTACGGGCGATTTTATCGATCTCATCAATATAAATGATGCCTTTTTCAGCCATCTCTACATTGTAGTCAGCCGCTTGCAATAGTTTCAACAAAATATTTTCAACGTCTTCACCGACATAACCTGCTTCGGTTAAACTTGTGGCATCTGCGATCGCGAAAGGTACATTTAATGATCTTGCCAATGTCTGCGCTAAGAACGTTTTCCCAGAACCAGTTGGTCCGATCAGACAGATATTGCTTTTTTGCAATTCAACATCTTCTGCTGACGTTTCAGCGTTGACCCGTTTGTAATGGTTATAAACAGCCACAGCCAGCGTCCGTTTGGCACGGTCTTGACCTATGACATATTCATTCAGGACATTCAACAATTCCTGTGGTTTAGGCACTTCAGTAAACTCACGGATTGCTTCTTCATAAAACTCTTCATCGATAATATCTTTACAAAGATCGATACATTCATTACAAATATAGACGCCAGGTCCAGCGACGATCTTTTTGACTTCTTCTTGTGTTTTGCCGCAAAAAGAACAACGAACAGCTTCATTCCCATTTGTGTTATCGTACATACTGTTCACCCCTTGAAAATTTTCCAACCTATATGAAAGGAGTGGAATTTTGATGACCAAATTTACAGTCTTCATCAATCATATCATATCTTTTTTGAAAGAAAAAGTTCTTTTTACTTTCTATACGTCTTTCTTATCATTTGTTAGTAAAATGTTTAAACTTCGACAAGACGACCAATAAAAAACGGCAAACACCTAAAGATGTTCGCCGCTTAAATTTTAGAAATTACGCTTCTTTGGCAGTTCCAGTCACAACTTCAACTGCTTTTTTCATTGTAATATCATGTTTCAACATATCTTCTGTTAAGACACGTTTGATTTGATCAACAGGCATGTTATATGCTTCAGACAATTCTTTGATTTCATTTTCAATGTCTTCATCTGTTGCTTCTAATCCTTCTGCTTTCGCAATGGCTTCAACGACAAGATTTGTTTTGACGCGTGTTTCTGCTTCGCCTTCAAATTGTGTATGCAAGTCAGCTTCAGTAGAACCAGTTAATTGATAGTACATTTCAGGTGAAATGCCTTGTTGTTGCATGTTGTTCAAGAATTCATCCATTGAACGGTGTACTTCATCATGGACCATTGAATGTGGCAATTCAAGAATTTCAGCATTTTCAACTGCTTGACGGATTGCTGCTTCGTCTTTTGCATCTTCTGCTGCTTTTTCTTTGGTTTCAGTTAATTCAGTACGGTATTTTTCTTTCAATTCAGCCAATGATTCAACGCTGTCATCGATATCTTTTGCAAATTCATCATCTAATTCTGGCAATTCTTTGGCTTTCACTTCATGAACGGTTACTTTGAAGACTGCTTCTTTACCAGCTAAATCTTCTGCTTGATAGTCTTCAGGGAAAGTGACAGTTACGTCTTTGCTTTCGCCAGCTTTTGTACCAACAAGTTGTTCTTCAAAGCCAGGAATGAATGAATTAGAACCTAATTCTAATGAATAGTTTTCGCCTTTGCCGCCTTCAAATGTTTCTTCGCCTAAGAAACCTTCGAAATCGATCACGACAGTGTCGCCATTCTCTGCTGCTTCGTCTTCTTTGATGACCAATTCAGCTTGCGCTTCTTGTTCACGTTTGATGCGTGCATCCACATCTTCATCCGTTACTTCACGGTCTTGTTTTTCAACTGTTAAATCTTTGTAGTCGCCTAATTTCACTTCTGGTTTCACTGTGACTTCAGCTTTGATCGTCCAATCTTCACCTTTTTCCATGCTGACAACATCGATTTTAGGTTGTGATACAGGATCGATCCCTGCTTCTTTGACAGCTGCTTCGTACGCTTCTGGCAAGACAGCGTTCAATGCATCTTCATACAACGCTTCTTCGCCGTACATCCGGTTGAAGACTTGACGTGATACTTTCCCTTTACGGAAACCTGGTACGTTCAAGTTGCCTTTCACTTTGTTGAATGCAGTTGTTAAGCCTTTTTGGATTTCAGCTTGTGCAATCGTAAATGTTAAAGCACCATCATTCGTGCCTGTTTTTTCCCAATTTGCAGTCATTTATTTCCCTCCGAATATAAATTATGTTTGACATATGAAATAGTTTCATGCATACCTTTAAATAGTACACTAACGTTGTTTAATTGTAAACATTTTACAATGAAAGTTGCAAATTTTTCTTTCTAGAATCGTGTTTCCTGCAAGATGGCCCGCAGTCGTTCTTTGCGAAGGCGGATGCTATTTTTTTGTTTTGCAGAAGGGTCATTGTTCGCTGCCCCACGGTAATCGGCAATATAACTATCGATCCAAGCATCTACTTGTCCTTCAAGGGGCAAAAATGGGTAGCTGATTGCTAAATGATCTGTGATCTCAGCGCGGACACTTTCAGCCAAGATTGGATCCTCTTGGGCGATCGTGTCATTGATCCGTGCCATGATGCGCTGATAAACCGGCATTTCTGGCAGTACGCGCAATAGATGAGGATTGAATTGTTGCCGATCGCCCATGTAATCAACGACCGTAAATGCTTCGTCAACATCTAAACGGACCAACTCTTCTATCAAGCGCGGCAACAGATAGACATTTCTCAATCGCGGCAGCAAATCCCTGACCAAATCGATCAACTGCTGACTAGTCATCCCTTGCACGAAACTTTGCCATTCTCGATAATTCACAGGTTGACGTAAATTATCGATGTGCAATAATTGCTCTTTTTTGGCTAAGTGATCTTCCATACCGAGAATCTGTTGCACTTCCTCTACCTTATCGATCTCAAAGCGCATCTGCTGCAATAGCGCTTCTGACACCTGCTGCCTTTGTCCTAAGGCCAGCCATCTGTGGGCCTTCAAGTATTGCCCATCCAATACATATAAATGTCCGATCTGTAAAAACCCATTCGGATCAAGCAGATAATCCGTCAAATAATCGTCGGCGGTTTCCAATGCTTTAGCAAAATCTTTCAACTGCTGTAAACAGTCCACCAACCATTGATTGACAGCGAAGGTATGATCCAACGCATATAGTTCACGGTATAGGCGATACGCTTGCAAAAATTCTTTCCCTTGATAGGCTTTTTCCGCTGCGATTCTCAGTCTTTTTTCTGGACTTGGGAAATCGATTGTTTCTCCCATAGTTAACACCTCAATTTTTTGATTGGTCTTTGACACATCCGGCCACAGTCAGCCCATTACACGTCTTGCTGCACTTGCACCTGTTTATTGAAGGCTTTGATCAGATTGATCGTCACGACACTGGTATCCGCGAAATAATCTGCTGCATGCTGTTTCCTTTTGCTGAAAATACTTGGTAGGTACCCTAAGTAAAACAACCAATAGAATTGCAAGACATACCGTCCACATAATTCCCTGATCAAGACCGTTTGCCAGTTTAACTGTGTGTCTTCAAATGAAATCACTCGAATACCGAAGATCATTTTGCCAATCGTTTGGCCATGATTGCATTTCGTCAGCAGCACAAAATACGCGAGATAGATTGCCAATGATACCAATTGATAAAGGCCAAAAGGATGCGCACCAATCGCCAGGCCTTGTAAACGATAGACACTGCCGATGGTCATCTCGGTCACAGAATGGATCAATATCAAATCGATAGTGAAGGCAAAGAGGCGGATCCAAAAACCAGCAAAAAAGTAATCAGGAAAGTCATGGATCACGGGTGGTTGCGCGGCTTGACGCTCAGGCGCCTCAACATGTTGCCAAGCGTGTTGATTGGCTTCGATTTCTTCTTTGGTATAGGCTTCTTTTTCAAAAGAGGATAACACTTGCTGATAAAAATCATCTGGATGCGCTGGTTGCTCCTTGTTTGGTGTTGGTTTAGGCTGCGGCGGCACTTGTTTTTCTTGATCCAACTTACTCACCTCCGTAGTAATATAACGGTTTTGGTGCATCACTTGTCCCTAAGCTTTCCACGACTTCTAAGATCCGATCCGTATTGGAGGCATGCAGCCCTTGAAACTCGGCCAGCTTTGAGCCAAGCCATGTGGCAGCAAAGCCAGTATTGTCGACATCATACGTAAAAATTTCTGCCTGTTCCAAGTTTAAATCGTGTTGCATCGCTGCTAGCGCATCTTCCGGAAACCCAATCTCATCGACCAAACCAACTTCTAAAGCTTGTTGGCCGTCGTAAATACGGCCATCCGCAATTTGACGGACAGCTTCTTCAGTCATCCCCCGACCTTCAGCAACGATCGCTACAAAACGACCATACGCGTTGTCGACAAAGGTTTGCAACACTTCTTTGTCTGCTTCAGTCACTTCTCTTGAAGCAGAACCGGCATCTTTGAGTGCGCCACTTTTATAGGTGCTGTCCTCGATACCGAGCTTTTCAAACAAGCCAGCGTAATTGATGCCAGACATGATGACGCCTATTGATCCAGTGACTGTTTCTTCGGTGGCAAAAATCTTGTCTGCACCTGCGGAAATATAATAACCACCGCTAGCAGCCATATTTTTCATCGAGACATACATAGGTATTCCTTGTTCCTTGATCTTCGCCAATTCCCGCGCAATCTCTGCACTTTCATAGACACCGCCTCCTGGCGTATTGACTTCAAATAAAATACCGCTGATCGTAGGATCTTGCTGGATCATCCGCAATTCTTCTAGAAAAAGTTGATGATCATACGTCTCTGAAGTGAATAAGCCCCCACTAGACGTATTGGCGATTGTGCCTTCCAACGTCAAGCGTACGATCCGCTGGTCTTCATCTCCTGATACCACAGGTGTTTCTGCGATTGTATTACTGCCATAAAACAATGCATTCAATCCTTGCAAGGATGACGTATCTTCGGTGGTATCTCTTGTTGTCAACAATGTAAAGACCCCCGAACAAATAAATAACCCCGCCGCAATCACTACGGCAATCCATCTTCTTTTATTCATTTTTCCCTCCTATTTGATTCTTATCGATCCATGATCAATAAAGATTTTGAATGACGATGACAGCTTCAGCAGCACCGCTGCTCTCGAATTTCGCACTTTTTTCCGCTAATACATAGCCGCCAAAAAATTCCTTTGTTAACTCATCTTGTACTTGAAAAGGTTGTGCAGACGCTACTGATACCGCACCAGGCGAAATTTCTTGTAAACTGTCCCAACCTGTATCCAAGAAAATCTTCGTATCGTCCGTGACCTGGTCATTGGCTGCTAAAGTCGCCACCAATTCTTTCAATTCAGAAAATTTCATACAACTTACTTGTTCTGCCATTTGGATTCCTCACTTTCTTTCCATTCAATTGTAGCGAAATTGCAAAAGAAAGGATAGCCATTCGCGTAAATTTCATCGGATTCTTTTGTTTCAAGATAAGCTACAGCCTAAATGTTCCTTAATCACTGTGTGTTTAATTTTAATACCATCTATACCAATATTCTTTATTTTTGATTTCTATTGACAGAACAACCTCTAAATAGTATTATATTGCTTGTATTTCTATAAAATAGTTTCAAGGAGGATAGATAGACCAATAAGGATAGCGCCTGATCTGGCAACAGATGACGAGGAAAGAGCTTATCGAAATTTTCGGCGGATGGCTCTAGGGACTGCACTCTACAAGCAAACACAAATCACATTGAAAAATGTCCACAAACCGTTTGCTGCGCAGATAGAAATACATAATCGACAGAAAAAAATTTTGAAAGTAGGATTGTCATTATGTGTGGAATTGTAGGAATTGTTGGAAAGTCAAATGCAGAGCAGATTATTTTGAACGGATTGGAACGATTGGAATATCGCGGATATGATTCGGCGGGGCTATACGTTGCAGATCGTACCTCTGATCACTTGATCAAGGCACAAGGAAGAATCAAAAACTTGGAAGCCAAAGTGACACCAGAGGTAACAGGAACGATCGGTATCGGACACACACGCTGGGCAACCCATGGTATCCCATCAGAACGCAATGCCCATCCCCATACTTCTGGAAACGAAGAATTGGTTTTGGTCCACAATGGTGTGATCGAAAACTTTGAAGAATTACACGAAACTTATGTGGCAGATCATCATTTTGCCGGCCAAACAGATACAGAAATCGTCGTCCACTTGATCGAAGTCTTGAAAGCGCAAAGTGGCAGCACGACCAAAGAAGCATTCAAACAAGCGTTGACTTTGATTCGCGGCTCATATGCCTTCGCTTTAGTTGACAAGAAAGACCCTGATACGATTTACGTTGCGAAAAATAAAAGTCCTCTGTTGATCGGCCTTGGCGATGGATTCAATGTGATCTGCAGCGATGCCTTAGCGATGCTCGATCAAACAACGCACTTTGTTGAGATTGAAGACGGTGAAATGGTCACGGTCAAAGCAGATGAAATCGTGATCGAAGATTTGAAAGGCAACTTGGTTTACCGTGAATCATATGAAGCACAATTAGATTTGACTGATATCGAAAAAGGGACTTACCCTTACTACATGCTGAAAGAGATCGATGACCAACCGACTGTGATGCGCCGTCTTGTGCAAGAATATCAAGGCACAAACGGAGATGTGACCATCGATAGCCAATTAAAAGCAGAAATGATCGCTAGTGATCGTATCTACATCATCGCTTGCGGTACCAGCAACCACGCTGGCTGGGCGGCAAAAGCCATTCTTGAAACGTTGACTGAGATCCCTGTTGAAGTTCATTTGTCTAGTGAATTCGGCTACAATACGCCATTGCTTTCAGCAAAACCTTTCTTTATCTTCTTGACCCAAAGCGGCGAAACTGCCGATAGTCGTCAAGTATTGGTCAAGATCAATGCATTAGGCTTGCCTAGTCTAACGATCACCAATGTAGCAGGCTCCACCTTATCTCGGGAAGCCAAACACACCTTATTGCTGCATGCTGGCCCTGAGATTGCGGTAGCTTCAACGAAAGCTTATACCGCACAAATCGCAGTGATGACCTTATTGGCTAAAGCGATTGGCGACGAAAAAAATGTCCCTGCAGCTATCGACTTTGATGTCTTTCATGAATTAAGTATTGTTGCATCTACGATGGAAACACTCGTGGATGAAAAAGCAGTGATCAGTCAGTTTGCTGAAGACTTCTTGGCAACAAGCCGCAATGCTTTTTATATTGGCCGAGGCAACGATTATTATGTATCGATGGAGGCAGCTTTAAAACTAAAAGAAATCTCATATATCCAAGCAGAAGGTTTCGCTGCTGGCGAATTAAAACACGGCACCATCGCTTTGATCGAAGAAGGCACCCCGGTGATTGGAATCATCTCAGAAGCTGTTACAGGTTCTCATACTCGAGGCAACTTGAAAGAAGTTGAATCCCGTGGCGCACACACGTTGGTCATTGCGAGCCAAGAACTGGCAAAACCTACAGATCAAATCATCATCCCGACTGTCCACCCATTAGTGACCAGTTTAGTGTCCGTGATTCCAACACAACTGCTAGCTTATTTCGCGACACTACAACGTGGCTTTGATGTGGATAAACCTCGTAACTTAGCAAAATCTGTTACAGTTGAATAAGTTTTTTAAAAGATGATATCCATAATATGATCAAAAGAAAACAAGCAACATTACCCGTCAAATGGGCAATTGTTGCTTGTTTTTTTGATGTGTTTTCTAAAAGTTTTTTTTGCATCACACTTTTTAGATAGCACCTCTATTCAGACTGATACGAACAGATGATACCAAAATGAATGAAACGGTTGCCCCGTTTCACAAAAAAACCAACGAATCATCGTTGGTTTTAGGTATTTTCTATTCTGCACCGATTTCTTCACGAACAACTGCGGCAATTTTGTCCACATAGTAATCGACTTTTTCAATCGTTGGCGCTTCTGCCATGACACGCAACAACGGCTCTGTTCCTGAAGGGCGAACCAAAATCCGGCCTTCTCCGTTCATTTCGGCTTCTGCTTCAGCCACGATCTTGGCGATAGCCGGTACATCCATCGCGCCATTTTTATCTGTGACGCGAATATTGACCAATTTCTGTGGATAGATCGTCACTTCGCCAGCAAGTTCAGATAGTTTTTTGCCAGTTTGCTTCATAATATTCAATAATTGGATCCCAGACAGCAAGCCGTCCCCAGTTGTATTGAAGTCTAAGAAGATCATATGACCTGACTGTTCTCCGCCAAAGTTATAATCGTTTTTACGCATTTCTTCCACAACATAACGGTCGCCAACTTGTGTGATCACGTCTTTCAAGCCAATTGCTTCAACAGCTTTATGGAAACCTAGGTTGCTCATCACAGTTGTCACGATCGTCCCTTGGTTCAGCCGTTTTTGTTCTGCTAAGTATTTGGCACAAATATACATGATTTTGTCCCCATCGACAATGTTTCCTAGCTCATCAACTGCGATCACACGGTCGCCGTCGCCGTCAAAAGCCAAACCAGCATCTGCGCCTTTTTCAACGACAAATGCCGCCAATTTTTCAGGATGAGTTGAACCAACACCGTCATTGATATTCAAGCCGTCGGGCGATGTCCCCATCGTATAAAAATCGGTTTCCAGATCGGCAAACAACCGATTGACACTCGTTGCCGTGGCGCCATTGGCTGCATCGACACAAACTGTGATCCCTTCTAGATCCCCTGGAATTGTTTGTCGTAAAAATTGCGAATATTTGAGTAATCCTTCAGGAAATTCATCGACCGTACCCAAGCCTTCTGCAGAGGGTCTTGGCAAGGTATCTTCTGGTGCATCAAGTAAGGCTTCGATCTCAGCTTCTTGTTCATCCACCAACTTGAACCCATCGTTTCCGAAAAATTTGATACCGTTATCTAAAGCTGGATTATGCGAAGCCGAAATCATTACGCCGGCGCTCGCTTTTTGAATTTTCGTTAAATAAGCCACCCCTGGCGTTGAGATCACGCCTAATTGAAATACTTCGATCCCTACAGATAAAAGACCTGCTATCAAAGCATTTTCCAACATTTGCCCTGAGATCCGGGTATCTCTACCTACTAAAACCCGTGGCTGGCGATCATCTGTTTCATGCTGACTTAATACATAGCCGCCGTAACGACCTAGTTTAAAAGCTAATTCAGGTGTCAATTCCTTATTGGCTTCTCCGCGCACACCATCTGTACCAAAATATTTTCCCATTTTAAAAACCTCTCTTATTCTTACTCATTTCAATTTGTTGAATCAGTTTCACTTTCAGTTGACCCCTCAACACTTTCTTGACTGCTCTCCTGATCAGCGCTTATTGCACTGTCAGTCGCTGTCGTTGCAGGGGCCGTATCACCTGTCGCATCAGAACCTGATTCACTGCTTTCGTCTACTGTTTGGGCAACCGGCGTGATCTGGATCGTCACCTCTGTCGGATTGACAGTCGTACCGTCAGGTGCCGGTATCTGCACTGTTTGCTCAGTGGTGGATGTAATGCCGCTGATATCAACAGGGACACCGATTTGCGCCGTCTGATCCAGTATTTCTTGCGGACCTGTCAGTGCAGCACTGATCGTGCTCATGCGATATATATAATGTGAAATGCCAGCTGGCAAAGTGCCCTGTTGCGTAACGAACAACTCGACATCCTTGGTTGGTACTTCCATCGTGATCGCGACATCGACCGTATCTGGATCAGCAACGATCGCCAATGGATTTTTATTGATATCCCATGCTTCGATCACGGCGGATACAGTGCCCGAGTCGTTCGGGATGTCATCAGGATCAATGACTGCCACGACTCGATCGATATCTGCGGCTGTTTGTTCCCCAGTGGTGATCGTCACTTCTTGAGGCGAAGCCACCATTGTGTCAATGGCATACCCGCTGCTGTCATCTTCAGTAGACACAACAGGTTCCACCGTAAAGGTTTTGGTGACTTTCTTTTCGATCGTGACGGTGACTGTCTTCGGTTCGATTTCAGCTGACACACTGGAGCTGATGTTCTGTACTTCTAATGGAACTTCATGGGTGCCAATAGCCAAATCAGACAAATCCGCAACCACCCGAAAACTCCGAGTTTCTTCATTTTTTTCTGCATTCAATTGAACCCGATTGCGGCTGCTCAAAGTCACATTGACTGTGGTTTCAAACCCTTGGATAAAATAATCGTCCGTATCATATACCGTCTGAATCGGCACTGCTTCGATTTCTTCTTGATAAGTATTAGCTGCGCCAGAAAGATCAACTTGCAAGGTGGATCCACTAGCGATAAAGAATAAAACCAAACTAAAGAACAGCGCTAGTATACCATAAAATATATTCTGACGGCGATCCTTCTTCATCATTTTCTTCCCCCTTTGTTGACCCCTTCAAGGAAAGATTGCAGCACATTACGCTTGCCGCTTTTGACTTCAGGTACCAATTCACGATTCAATATCGCTAAATATTCTTGGCGCGACAATTCAGTCATCATTCGATTGTTCAAGGTGATACTGACATCCCCCGTTTCTTCAGAAACGATCAATGTCAAGGCATCACTCACTTCTGAGATGCCCACGGCTGCACGGTGGCGGGTCCCAAATTCTTTAGGAATCAATGGGCTTTCAGAAAGAGGCAAGTACGCACTGGCTACGGCTATTTTGTCTTCTCTGATAATCACTGCACCATCATGCAATGGGGTATTGGGAATAAAGATGTTGATCAATAATTCTCCGGTCACATCCGCATCTAGTGCAATACCTGTTTCGATATATTCTTCCAAACCTGTCGTCCGTTCGATCGTGATCAAAGCACCAATCTTGCGTTTCGCCATGTATTGCACGGCTTTGTCTAAGGATTGCACCAAGACTTCATCTTGATGTTTTTCATTTTTAGATGTTTTGAATAACGAACTACGGCCCAAATGTTCAAGCCCTCGCCGAATCTCCGGTTGAAAAATGACGATGGCTGCAATCACACCATAAATGATGACTTGGTCCATCAACCAGGATAATGTTTTGAGTCCGATGATCCCAGCTAAAAACCGCAAAACAATAAACAATCCGACCCCTTTGAACAACTGGATCGCTTTGGTTCCTCGCACGAGCTGAATCAGCTTATAAACTAAATACCATACTACGATGACATCTAGAAGATTAACAAAAAACGAGAGTGAAAATATATCAAAAGAGAGCAGATTGCTCCAATAATCTAAATTAAAAAAATCAGTGAAATTTATCGACATAAACAGCCTTCCTTTATTCTTAAGACTTCAAACAATAGTATAACATAGGTCTTATTCAAAGATTCAAAAAAAAACAAAATTATGAAAAAGTTTCAAAAACCATGAAAACCTTTGTTTTCAGTCTACCATGTTTTTCTTAGTAAAGGAGATGAAAAGGCTTGTTAGCAGTAAATCATTTCAAAACGCCGCCTAAACGAAAACAATCAGAGAAATGAAAAGAACAGACTCTTTCGCATTTTTCTGATTGTTTGTTTCACTTATTTTATGGTTGTTTCCGACGGGCTGCTCTCGCTGCGCGTCTTGCTTCTTTGGCCGCTGCCTCTTCTGGTGTCAGCGTTCGCGCTTTGCGCTCTTTTTTGCCTTCGACGGTACGCGCTGATGCGGTCGATTCAAGGTCGGATTTGTGGATTGAGGCTTCAAGGTTCGCTGGTTCTAATTTTGCACGAATTTTATCTTCCACCCCAGCGATTCGGGCATACCGATAGAAGCGCGTGCGGGCATCATTGACGGTTTTGGCAAACAAACCTTCACTGGCTGTGGCATTCGCATTTCTTAAAGATGCAAAGCGGATTTGCGTGTCCATAAACGCAGGCATGAGATTAAAATCTGGTTTTTTGAAATCTAATGTCATTGGGGTTTTTCCAGCTTCTGCCAGCAAAGGATTATATCGATACAACGACCAGTAGCCTGAAGCCACAGCTTCTTTGGCTTCTTTCAATGATTGGCGCATACCGCCTGCTAAGCCATGGGTGATACATGGTGTATACGCGATGATCAAGGATGGTCCAGGGAAGCGTTCCGCTTCTTCAAAGGCTTTGATGGTTTGCATTTGATTGGCACCGGAAGCGATCTGTGCAACATATACATGGCCGTATGTCATGGCCATCATGCCCAGATCTTTTTTGGCTGCATATTTGCCGTTGGCCGCAAATTTAGCAATTGCTGAAGCCGGTGTGGCCTTCGACACTTGGCCGCCTGTATTGGAGTAGACTTCATTATCTAAAACCAAAATATTGACGTCGGCGCCAGATGCCAGAACATGATCGATCCCGCCAAAGCCAATATCATACGCCCAACCGTCGCCACCGATCATCCATTGACTTGGTTTCACGAACAAATCATTGTTTGCCAAAACATTAGCAATCGCGGGGTGCTTATCCGAATCAGCAGTCAAGGCTGCTGTTAATTTCGCGGCACGCTGTTGGGTCCCAGCACTGTCTTCACGGTGCGCCAACCAATCACTGATCAATTCCTGAGTTACTTCAGAAACAAATGCTTGAAGGGCTTCAAGTTGTTCTGCCAAAGCTTCTCGCCGGGTTTGATTCGCCAAAAACATGCCATAGCCATATTCTGCATTGTCTTCAAACAGTGAATTAGACCAGGCTGGTCCTTGTCCTTCTGCATTTGTTGTATAAGGCGACACCGGTGCGGCAGCTCCCCAAATAGAAGAACAGCCCGTGGCATTGGCGATCATCATTCGATCACCAAACATTTGCGTCAACAGTTTGACATAAGGTGTTTCTCCACATCCAGCGCAAGCACCCGAGAATTCTAACAGCGGCTTGGTGAATTGCGAGCCCATCACGGTACCAGGTTTGGCTGGATTTTCTTTTTGCCGTAAGGTCATCGCAAAGGCCCAATTCACAGCTTGTTCTTTTTGCTCTTCATAGGGTTTCATCGTTAATGCTTTCCCTTTGGCTGGACAAACTTCGACACAAAGTCCACAACCTGTGCAATCTTCGACTGAAACTTGGATGCGGTACTTCTGACCATCTGCGCCACGCATCTCTCTGACGATGAATCCTTCTGGCGCTTCAGACAGCTCGTCTTCATCCGCTAAGAAAGGACGAATCGCAGCATGTGGGCACACAAACGCACATTCATTACACATCGTACAGCGATCAGCCAACCATTCCGGTACTTCAACTGCCACGCCGCGTTTCTCAACCGCAGTGGTCCCCAGAGGCATTGTTCCTTCTGTCATCTGGTTATTCACGAGGGTGCCGACCGAAAGCGCATTGCCTTCTTGACGATTGACAGGTTCAACGATTTCCCGGACATACGTCGATTGGGCATGAGACGTTCTGACGGGTACCTCGATCGTTGCCCATTCTCTAGGGATCTCGATTTTATGCAGCAACTCAATTGTTCTATCGATGGCAAGTTGATTCTTTTCAACGATCGCCATTGATTTATGGCCGTAACTTTTAAGCGCTTCTTCTTTCAAGATCGGGATGATCTGATCGATGGGCATGATATCTGCCAAGTAAAAGAAGGCCGTTTCCATGGCTGTATTGATCCGACCGCCTAATCCGACTTCCATCGCCAATTGCATGGCATTGATCGTATAAAAGGCAATCTCGTTCTCAGCTAGATAACGTTTCATTTTCTTTGGCAGATTCTTCATGATCTGCGCTTCATTCCATGTCGTATTCAGCAAGAAGGTGCCGCCTTTTTTCAAGCCTTTCAACAGATCGTAAGTGTGTAAATAAGCTGGTGTATGACAGGCGATAAAATCTGCATGTTCGATCAGATAGGTGGAACGGATTGGGGTATCCCCAAAACGCAAATGAGAAACCGTCAAGCCCCCCGATTTTTTGGAGTCATAATGAAAGTATCCTTGGACATATTTATCTGTTTGGTCGCCAATGATCTTGATTGCGGATTTATTCGCGCCTACGGTTCCGTCTGAACCAAACCCCCAAAATTTTGCTTGGAAAGTGGCAGGATTGGTCAAGTCTAAAGCACCTTTAGACGCTAAAGATAATCCTGTGATATCATCAACGATACCGATAGTGAATCTTTTTTTCTGCACTGACTGAGGCTGCAGCAACTCATCATAGACAGCAACGATCTGATCGGGCGTGACATCCTTAGATCCTAACCCATAGCGTCCACCAATGATCGTTGGACGAATCGCTGCATCATACATCGCACTTTGCACGTCCAGCAATAGCGATTCACCATTGGCCCCCGGCTCTTTGCTGCGATCCAGTACGGCGATCGATTGAACGGTCTGCGGAAATTTTTCCAAAAAAACTGCCAAAGGAAATGGTCGGTACAGATGAATCGTCAGCAAGCCGACTTTTCTGCCTTGTCGGTTCAAATAATCTACTGTTTGCTGGATCGTTTGCGCAGATGAACCGATCGTAACGATAACTTCTGTGGCATCCTCTGCACCATAGTAGTTGACCAGATCGTATGACGTGCCGCGTAATTGGTTGATCTGCTGCATGTATCCCCGGACGATCTCTGGTAAATTGTCGTAGTACTGATTGATGGTTTCCCGTTGTTGAAAATGGATCTCAGGACTTTGGTTGGTACCGCTGATCGTTGGGTGATTGGGATTCATCGCCTTCTTGCGAAAAGCGGTCACCTTATCTTGATTGACCATTTGTGCCAGATCAGCAAAGTCAATCACTTCGATTTTTTGAATTTCATGACTTGTTCGAAAGCCATCGAAGAAGTTCAAGAATGGGACATTGGCTTCAATCGCAGCGAGATGGGCCACCGGTGCTAAGTCCATCACTTCTTGAACAGAGCTTTCTGCCAGCATCGCAAAGCCCGTCTGTCTGGCGGCCATCACATCGGTATGATCTCCAAAAATATTCAAGGCATTGGTAGTCACCGCGCGACTAGCTACATGGAAAACCCCTGGTAATAACTCACCGGCGATCTTGTACATATTGGGCAGCATCAGCAACAAGCCTTGTGACGCAGTGTAGGTGGTCGTTAAGGCACCCGTTTTCAGCGAACCATGCACGACGCCTGCAGCGCCAGCTTCTGATTGCATCTCAACAACTTTTACTGGTTGACCAAAAATGTTTTTCTTGCCTTGCGCCGACCATTGATCCACCAATTCAGCCATTGTTGAACTCGGGGTGATTGGGTAAATCGCAGCCAATTCAGTAAAAGCATAGGAAATATACGCAGCAGCAGTATTCCCATCCATTGTTTTTCTTTTCATTCTTATCTATCTTCCTTCAATCATTCAATTTGCACAATAAAACACAACTCATTATAGCTGATTCCCCTGTAATAATAAAGCTGACTGCAAAAATTTAAACAAATTCGTGAAATCACATACATTGATTTTTCAATGATTCACTGGATCTTTTGAGAAAAACGAACAGGATTCTTTTCATTCTGCTGTTGTTTCGTTACACTAGAGAAAAAGGAGGTTTCATCTATGGATACATCAATCATCAATACATCACAAACCAATGCTACAACTGGCATCCAAATCGGTGCCGCAGATGCGAAACCAATCATCGAGTTCATCAATGTACGCTGCCCCTATTGCCGCCAGTGGTTCGAAGAATCATTGTCGATCTTGACAGAAGCTGTTGCAGCCGGCAAAGTTCGCCGTGTCATCAAACTATTCGACAAAGAAAAAGAATCCTTACAGCGAGGCAATGTGATGCACCGCTATATCTCCACCAATGATCCAGCGGCAACGATCACTCAGTTGACCAGAATCTTTCAAACACAAGATGAATGGGGACATTTAAGCCTGACGGAAGTCTCAGCATATGCGGAAAATACGTTAGGTTTGACGTTGAGCAATCATCCTGATCATGCATCAGCGATCGTTGAAGAAGCCAATCAAGCAACGATTCAATTTGTCCCAACTGTGATCTTAGATGGACATATCTTTGATGAATCGATCAGTGCAGATGAATTGACTGATTTGATCAATCAATAACCACGATAAAAAGGCAGGGAGCAACTGTTGTTTTCTCCCCGCTTTTTTATTACAGCAATATATCCTACTATTGAATAAATTCACTGATAGTTGCTGCATATTTATTTTTTGCTTCTTGACGAATTTGCTCCTGGTGATTATAGGCAGATATTATTTCTTTACTATATTCTGTACTTGATTTTCTAAGAATCTCCGGATAATCTGTCTGCTCTCTTTCTAAATCAACTTTCCCATAATTTATCCCAGCAACTATATAATATGGATCTGTTTCAGATTTTCTTAAGAACAAAAGATAATCTTTCTCTTCATCAATTAGATTATAGCCGACGATATGATAAGTGACGTCTTGCTTTTTATCATAAGCCTCGTTCTCAAGCATCGTAAATGTTTCACCCTGTTTAAGTTGATCACCAGAGATACTTTTTTGCACTCGAAATGTCGATAAGGTATAAGCAATGTCGATTCTGTCTTCTTTCCCATATAAAATCGTGGGTTCATCTTGCGCTATTTTTTTTGCAACCACGATTTCGTCCGCAGTAGCTTCAACATCTTCTAGATGATCAAACTCATCCACTTTAGCATCAAGATACATATGTTTACCAAAAAGGTGTTCATCTCTTCCATTGTCATAAGAATCTTCTTGATTTACATTATGTCGGTCTCCTTTGCTTGATATACTTTCATACCAATTCCATCTACCAATACCTGCAACAATCAAAATAATCATCATAAAAATCAATGATAACTTCTTCACTATTTCTTCCTCCTTCTCTTTAATACTTTTTATTCATACCGGACTTATCATCCGAGAGTGGATATGCCTTATTATTGAACCCAAGTGCTCTCATCACTGCAATTGAATTATTTTTCTCTTGGGTATGACTCAAACCAATAGCATGACCAACTTCATGGACAACAGTTTCATTTCTTGTAGCTGTATTTGCATTTATAAAAGCTTTATAATATCGGATATCACTCTCAGAGTTAGTATTATAGTAACAAACTCCGTAAGTACCATTATCTGTATTAACTACCCCTTGATAAATATTTATCTTACCTGAAGAAGAAGATTTCACATAAACTCTTGTACCATCATAATTCCAAGCAGTGGCTTTGTTCAAGTTAGTAGTGTACCCATTAGCTGATGACAAATTGTTGTACTGACACGTGTAGCCAACATTCTGATTGTTCAAAACATAAGCATTCACATTTTTTGCTCCAAACTGAAGTCCAATTAATAAAAATAGACACAAAAAAGCAAACTTCTTCATAAAAAACATCTACTTTTCTTTTTTCTGAATAATTACATATTTATTTTAACGAAAAAAGAAAGCGTTATCAATATGTATTTTATTTGTTAAAATTAAAATAAAACTTGCAAAAATAAAAAAAGACTTTACTTCTATGAAATCAGAAGTAAAGTCAGCGATAATATTCTATTTATATTTTCTCATAGATTCTATCAAAGCATCTCTTTTGATAACGATTATTTTAACTCACTTGTTCCCGTAAACGATCCGCAAATTCATTGATTTTGCGAATGCGGTGATTGATCCCTGATTTTGAGATTGCGCCGGAAGGAATCATCTCCCCCAATTCTTTCAAGCTGACTTCTGGGTGTTCCAACCGTAAAGCCGCGATCTCTTGCAGTTTATCCGGCAGGGCTTGCAGACCTACTCGATTTTGGATAAATTCGATATTATCGATTTGTTTGGAAGCTGCGTCTATGGTTTTATTCATATTGGCCGTTTCGCAATTGACCAAGCGATTGACAGAATTCCGCATATCCCGCACGATCCGCACATCCTCAAATTTCAGCATAGAATTGGTTGCCCCGATCAAGGTCAAAAAATCAGCGATTTTCTCTGCCCCTTTCAAGTAGGCGATACTGCCATTTCTGCGCTCCAAGGCTCTGGCATTCAAGCCATAGGCATTCAGCATATCGCAAATATCCTGGTTGTGCTCTTCATAGATCGAGTAGATTTCCAAATGATATCGGCTGGTTTCCGGGTTGTTGATCGAACCAGAAGCCATGAAAGCACCCCGGAGATAAGACCGCATTTTTTGCGTATTCCCCATGATTTCATCCGACACATGACTATTAAACATCAGCCCATCCATGATATCTAAATCCAACAGAACCCGCTTAGTATCTTGTTTCAAACGAACGATGTACACGTTGTTTTTCTTCAATTTCATTTTTCGTCGCACCAGCAATTCACTGCGTACATCGTAATGATCTTTCAGCAATGAATAGATCCGACGAGCGATCGCGGCATTTTCGGTTTGCACATTGAGCACGAACTGCTGATTGTTGATGCTCAGCGATCCATTCATGCGAATCAAGGCAGCCAACTCAGCTTTGGCATGTTCGCGATGGACTTCTAATGTCGTCAATTCTTTTTTTACTTCAGCGGCAAAGGACATGTTGATCCCTTCCTTTCTCAATTACACACAAAAAAACTAGATCTTAGCGGCATAGACGATACGCAACAATTCCTCGATGACTTTTTCGCCATCATGGAATACCCCGCCGTTTTCTAATGCCAGAAAATCGGCAGAAACCACTCGGCACGCCTCATCCCTCAAGCCTTTGAAATCATGCTTGACTTGCACCAAATACTCATCATAGATCTCAGGGTCCATGTAACCTTCAGGTACTTTCTCTGTATTGACCAAAACTGTATCAATAAAAGGTTTGCCTAAATGTTGGTGCAGTATCCGGACATGATCGGCATCTGTAAAATACTCAGTTTCACCTTTTTGTGTCATGATGTTGCAGATATAGACGGTTTCAGCACTTGTTTCCAATAATGCTTTACCGATTTCGCTGATCATCAGATTCGGCAAAATGCTGGTGAACAAGCTTCCTGGGCCTAAGACGATCATATCGGCATCCATGATCGATGACACCACTTTGCGGGCAGCTTTAGGGAGGTCATTGTTCTCTTGATTGCGGACAAATACATGATCGATCGTTTTGCGGTCGAGAGCAATTTTAGACTCTCCTACGGCTTCCGTTCCATCTTTGAAGACCGCATGCAGCACTAAAGGCAAATCAGATGAAGGATAGACTTGTCCTTCGATGTGCATGATTTTTGATAAAATTTGAATTGCCTCATAGGTACTGCTGCGCATTTCTGCAATAGCCGCAATAATCAGGTTGCCTAAGGCGTGGTTGGCCAAAAACTTATCTTCTGCTTTAAAGCGATATTGAAAGATATCATTATACAGTTGCGGCATATCTGATAACGCAGCTAAGACGTTGCGTAAATCGCCTGGAGGTGAAATCGATGAGACCAGATTGCGGATCTCACCGCTGCTGCCGCCATCATCGGCCACGGTGACGATAGCCGTGATATCGACCCCTTGATTACGCAAACTTTTCAAAATCACTGGTAAGCCAGTGCCGCCGCCAACTACTACGATTTTAGGTTTTCTGATACGGTAAGTTTTCATCTTCATGATCGGTTCACCGTTTCTTTGCGTTTATCTTTGTCCCGGTGCGTGATATTGACTTTATATTCAGTTGCCAATGCCGCACCTATACGTTCAGATAACGCCACTGATCGATGTTGACCGCCGGTACAGCCAATGGCGATCGTCAGGCTGCTTTTCCCTTCACTGACGTAACCAGGCATGATTGTTTGCAGCAAGCTTGTAAAGCGTTGATAAAATTCTTCGGTTTCAGGAAAAGACATCACATAATCATAAACGGGCTGATCTTTCCCAGTCAGCGGACGCAACGCCGCAATATAATGCGGATTTGGCAAGAAACGGACATCCATGACAATATCAGCGTCAATCGGCAAACCGTATTTAAAACCGAATGAGAGCAGTTCCACACGAAAGCCTGTTTCATGGGAAGAGCGGAACTCTTGATTGATTTTTTCTCTTAATTGTCTGGGTGTCAGTGTCGTTGTATCGATCACGATACTGGCACGGGTTTTCAAATCTTCTAAAATCGCACGTTCTTTGCGAATACCTTCTGTGACTAAACCATCCATGGCTAAAGGATGCGCTCTGCGGGTTTCCTTGTAACGTGACACCAACTCACTATCGGAAGCATCTAAAAACAACATGCGGGTATCGATGAAATTGGTGTTCTCAATATCGATCAGCATGCTTTGGATTTCTTCAAAAAAGGAGCGAGAGCGTAGATCTACCACTAAAGCAATCTTCGTAACTTTGCCAGATTCCTTGATCAACTCCCAAAATTTAGGCACCAAGCTTGGCGGCATATTATCGATACAAAAGTACCCCATATCTTCAAAACTCTGGATTGCGACGGTCTTACCCGCCCCACTCATTCCAGTAATAATGACTAATTCTAAATGATCTACTTCAGTCATTTCGCAAAACTCCTTTCTCCAACTCTTTTATTATATCATGCCGGGTGTATCATGGGAATACTTGCGCACCAAAAAGACGTCAGCTGAAAAGGATCAGCCAACGCCTGCGTAACGTCTAATCTTGTTTTCTTAATGCCAACGCTCTTTCGATTGTCAGATCGACAATGATCGATTGCGCATCAACGACAGGATACGGATTGTTTTCCGTAAATTCCTCCATCAGTGAAAGCTCTGTACAGCCTAAAACCACGGCTTCGCAACCAATGTTTTCCGTCACTTCTTGCAAAATCTCGAAGTAAAGAGCTTGATCCAAATCGCCATTTTCTTTGATGCGCTCATAAATCAACGTATTGACTTTCTTTTGGATCGACAGCTTTGGCAGATAAACATCGATGCCTAACGCCCGCAACTCTTTCTCGTAGATCCCAGCTTTGATGCTGCCTTCTGTTCCCAGCAAAGCGACTTTGCCGGTTATTCCTCGGTCTTTGACCGCTTCTGCAGCAGCACGCGGCATATGCAGAATAGGGATCGGTGTGGCTGCTTGCAACGTCTCAAAGAAGTAATGTGCCGTATTGCAGGTCAAGACGATAAAATCAGGCTGCAGCAAATTTTGTTTTTCAATATCATCCAGCAAATAGGGTACTGGATTTTCTAATTGGTCGTTCAATATATATGCGGTTCGATCAGGAACAGTCGCATGATTGAACAGGACATAGTTTAAATAATCTTGGTCTTTGTGTGCTTTGGTTCTTTGGTTCAAGATCCTGACATAACTTTCGGTCGCCATCGTACCCATTCCACCTAAAATACTAAAGAAATTCTCCATCGACTATCCTTCTTTCGTAGAGAAAAATGTTTTGAACCGTTTGTTGTACAGGTAAAACATTCTCTTCAACAAGACCCAGCGTTTGAGAGACATATCTTTTTTATAAAAGACAGTCGTTCCCCAACGGTCTTGCGCCAGTAATTTCTTGGCCCGTTCTTTGCCCTCATTTTCTTTGGCATATTCTAAGAAGATATTTTTTGGCACACCCAGCCATAATTTGGCTTCAGGTGTATCAGCTTTTCCATAAATAGTATCCGTATATGGTTTGTCAAACACGAGATCTTCTGTCAAAAATTGTGCCAAATTTAAGCCGCTCAATGTGATAAAGAAGCTGCTGCGTCCTTGACGCAAGTTGATTTCAAATAATTTGTACTGGCCATCTCGTCGGTCATATTTTAGGTCAAAGTTGGCAAATCCGACATAATTGATCTCCTTTAAAAACTTACGGATCATTTGATAGATTTGTTGATTCTCATCAGGAATGATCACGACGTAGTTACCGACAGCACCTGGTGTTGGATCTTCTAATAGCGGATGTCCCAACGCCATTACGCGTACATGATGGTTTTCATCAACATAGGCATTTAGGACCCGCATGTTGCTGTCATCACCTGGAATAAAATCTTGGACAATCATTTCATCTTCATAGCCCGCTTGATAAATACGCGAGACGATTGTGTCAAACTCTTGTCGATTATCAATAATAAAAGCTTTTTTCCGGCCTTCAAAATCCACAGACAACCACGCGACACTATTGGCCGGTTTCAAGGCCACCGGAAAGTCGAAAGGCAACGCTTCTTTGAATTGACCATCAGTCAACAAGTCTTTCGTTAAGATAAACGTCTTAGGATAGGGCAAACCAAATTCTTCACAGACTTCATAGAAACTAACTTTGTTGATCAGTCGTTTCAATAATGCATAATCATTGGCAATAAATGTGTAATAAGGCTTTAGTGCTTCTTTGTGTTTTGCCAGAAGTTCCGCATAGCCATCTCCGCAAGGAATCAGCAAATAGCGTACTTCGGGATCATGATAGGTGGTTTTTGCTAGATCGACCAAAGTATCAAAAAAACCCGGATCATGGTCAAACCCATCGACTTGATTTACTTTCACGATTTTACTGAAGCGTGTTGGGGCCAATTCAGTCCCTGCATAGGCAACTGATTGAATGCCATACGCTTCATGGAAGGCGCGTGCCATCCCATATACGTTCATATCACTACCCAATAATATTGGTAGAAACTTGTCCTGACTCATTAAAACCACTCTCTCTTTTGGATACTCTAAATAATATTGTATAAGTCGTTCATTTTACAATAGACATATTTTACCACAAAGAAAAAAGCAATCAAAGCATATATCTTTGACTGCTTTCCTCTACTTTGAACGGATAGAACTTATAGGCAGTTTATTCGGTAAGAATATACGTATACCTATTGCTATTCTAACAAATAAATTTTCAAATTCAAGAGGCTTTGTTGAAATGTTTAAATAATTCATAATTGTTTAATAATTAATTAAACTTTAGGATTGTTAACGAAACAATCGAATAATCCTCGGATTTTACAACACTTTTTTCAGATAGTGTCCTGTATAACTTTCCGGTACCGAGGCTATATCTTCTGGTGTACCAGTTGCGAGAATCGTGCCACCGCCATCGCCGCCTTCAGGACCTAGATCGATCACATAATCTGCAGATTTGATCACATCTAGATTATGTTCGATCACCAATACCGTATTTCCAGCATCAACAAAACGTTCCAATACTTTTAGCAACCGGGCAATATCATCAGTATGCAGACCCGTGGTTGGTTCATCAAGAATATAGAAACTTTTGCCATTAGAATTTTTGTGCAATTCGCTGGCCAATTTCATTCGTTGCGCTTCTCCCCCTGATAATGTGGTAGCAGGTTGTCCCATGGTCACGTAGCCCAAACCAACATCAACGATCGTTTTCAGTTTGCGATGGATCTTCGGAATATGTTGAAAGAATGCAACGGCATCTTCGACGGTCATGTCCAAAATCTCCGCAATATTTTTTCCTTTGTAATGGACTTCAAGGGTTTCGGAATTGTAACGTTTGCCATGACATACTTCACAAGGAACATAGACATCTGGCAAGAAATGCATTTCGATTTTGATGATACCGTCACCTTTACATGCTTCACAGCGGCCACCTTTGACATTGAAACTAAAGCGGCCTTTTTTATACCCTCGAACTTTGGCTTCGTTGGTTTTTGCAAACAAATCTCGGATATCATCAAAGACACTTGTATAAGTCGCTGGATTGCTTCGTGGTGTCCGTCCAATTGGACTTTGGTCGATATCGATCAATTTTTCGATGTCTTCGAAACCGGTGATTGTTTTAAATTTGCCGGGTTTGTTTGAATTGCGGTTGATTTTTTGTGCCAAAGATTTTTTCAATATCTCATTGACCAACGTTGATTTCCCAGAGCCTGAGACGCCTGTGACAGCAACAAATTTTCCTAATGGGAAGTCTACTGAGATATTTTTGAGATTGTTCTCAACTGCGCCGGTGATTCGAATCTGTTTGCCATTGCCGGTTCGGCGTTCAGCAGGTGTCGGAATGTTTCGCTTACCAGATAAATATTGGCCGGTCAGTGATTTTTTGTTTTTGGCTACTTGCGCCGGTGTTCCAGCTGCTACGATCTCACCGCCTTCATGACCTGCACCTGGTCCGACATCGATCAAGTAATCTGCTGCCCGCATGGTGTCTTCGTCATGTTCCACCACGATCAGTGTATTGCCTAGATCTCTCATTTTACGCAACGAGTCCAATAAGCGATCATTATCTCGTTGGTGCAGCCCAATCGAAGGCTCATCTAAGATATACAAGACACCAGAAAGGTTGGAACCGATTTGGGTTGCTAGGCGAATCCGTTGTGCTTCTCCACCAGATAAGGTTCCAGAAGCCCGACTTAAGGTCAGGTAATCCAAACCAACATTTTTTAAAAAGCTCAATCGATCATCGACTTCTTTGACGATTGGTTTGGCAATTGTTTGTTCCGATTCTGTCAATGTCAAATCTTCCACGAAAGTCAAGGCGCTGTTGATGGCTAGCTCACTTAACTCGCCAATATGTTTGCCGTTGACTTTGACACATAATGCTTGTGGATTCAAGCGATAGCCTTTACAGGTTTTACAAGTCAATTCTGTCATATACAACCGCATTTGATCGCGGGTAAAATCGGAATTGGTTTCATGATAGCGCCGTTTGATATTCGGTAAAACCCCTTCGAAAGCCACCTCAACGTCGCGAACACCGCCAAAATCATTTTCGTAATGAAAATGGAAAATCTCGCCGTTTGAGCCATTCAAAATGATGTCTTTGTGCTCTTCTGGCAATTCTTCAAAAGGTGTATCCATATCGATATTGAATTCCAAACAAGCTTGTTCCAACATTTGCGGATAATATTGTGAACTGATTGGGTTCCACGGCTGCAATGCCCCTTCACGTAATGTTTTCGTGGTATCAGGGATCACCAAATCGGTATCGACTTCTAATTTGATGCCTAACCCATCACAATCCGGACAGGCACCAAAAGGCGCATTGAATGAGAACAATCGCGGCTCTAATTCGCCGACTGTGAAACCACAATAAGGACAAGAATAATGTTCACTGAATAACAACTCTTTTTCACCGATCACATCAACGATTGCATAACCGTCTGCCAATCGTAACGCTGCTTCAAATGAGTCAAACAATCGGGAACGAATCCCTTCTTTGACTACGATACGATCGATAATGATGGCTATATCATGTTTTTTGTTCTTTTCTAATTCTGGCGCTTCTGACACATCATACGTTTCTCCATCAACGCGCATCCGAACATAACCTTCTCTTTGAATTCGTTCAAAGACTTTCTTATGTTGGCCTTTCTTTTGGTTGATCAAGGGGGCCATCAGTTGAATTTTGGTTCTTTCCGGCAATGCCAATACTTCATCTACCATTTGCTCTACAGATTGACTCGTGATCTCAATATGGTCATTGGGGCAGATCGGATGGCCGATCCGTGCATAGAGTAAGCGCAGATAATCATTGATCTCTGTGACAGTTCCGACGGTCGACCGTGGGTTTTTACTTGTGGTTTTTTGATCAATGGAAATCGCCGGACTCAAACCATCAATACTGTCGACATCAGGTTTGTCCATTTGGCCTAAAAATTGACGGGCGTAGGCAGATAGACTCTCGACATACCTTCTTTGTCCTTCTGCATATAAGGTATCAAAGGCCAGGGAACTTTTCCCTGAGCCCGACAAACCTGTCACCACCACCAATTGATCTCGAGGGATCGTGACATCGATATTTTTTAAATTATGGGCACGCGCCCCGTGGATCACGATTTTATCATTTGCCATAATGTATCTCCTTCTAATCTGCTGCTTTTAATTCAAGGATCGTATCCCGTAAAGTAGCTGCAGTTTCAAAATCTAATGCTTTCGCTGCATCTTTCATTTCTTTTTCTAGTTTAAGTAATAATGTCGCTTTTTCTTCACGGGTCAAATCATCATAGGATGCTGTCGTGTATTCACCTGTTTCTTCAGCAACTTTGGTAATAGCGATCAAGTCGCGAATCTCTTTGATGATCGTTTTGGGTTCGATCCCATGCGCTTGATTATATGCTTCTTGAATGCTGCGGCGACGGGATGTTTCATCAATAGCCCGTTGCATAGAATCTGTCATCTTATCCGCATACATGATCACTTTTCCATCTGAGTTCCTCGCCGCTCGGCCAATCGTTTGGACTAATGAACGTTCACTGCGCAAGAATCCTTCTTTATCTGCATCTAAGATCGCTACCAACGACACTTCTGGCACATCGATTCCTTCACGCAACAAGTTGATCCCGATCAAGACATCGAATTCGCCTAATCGCAGGTCGCGGATGATCTCAGTACGTTCCAATGTTTTGATATCGCTATGCAAGTACTTGACTTTGATGCCTAATTCTTTGAAATAATCCGTCAAATCTTCGGCCATTTTTTTCGTCAAGGTTGTCACAAAGACCCGCTGATTCAATTCGACGCGTTCATTGATTTCTCCCACCAGATCATCGATCTGCCCCATGATCGGTCGAACCTCAACGACAGGATCTAATAGGCCGGTTGGTCGAATGATTTGTTGGACGACTGTATCGGTTTGATCGTATTCGTAGGGGCCAGGTGTTGCAGAGACATAGACGATTTGATTGACATGTTCCTCAAATTCTTCCAATTTTAACGGACGGTTATCCAACGCGGAGGGCAAACGGAATCCATAGTCGACTAGCATTTGCTTCCGTGCGCGGTCGCCATTATACATACCGCGGATCTGCGGCATGGTCACGTGGGATTCATCGATCACCAGCAAGAAGTCATCTGGGAAGAAATCCAGCAGTGTGTATGGCGGCTCGCCTTCTTTACGGCCGTCCATATGGCGAGAATAGTTTTCGATCCCCGATGTATAACCCATCTCCCGCATCATTTCGATATCATAATTGGTTCGTTGCTCCAATCGCTGTGCTTCTAATAATTTGTTCTCATCTCGCAAGACCTTCAATCGTGCATCCAACTCGCTTTGGATCGTTGCGATCGCATGCTCCATGTGATCTTCGTTAGTTACAAAGTGCGTGGCCGGGAAAATCGACACATGTTCTGTATCGCTGAGTATTTCTCCAGTCAACGCATCGACTTCTCGAATACGGTCGATTTCATCACCAAAAAATTCCACACGCAAAGCCCGCTCATCTCTTGAGGCTGGGAAAATTTCCACCACGTCCCCCCGGACCCGAAATCGTCCACGTTGAAAATCGATATCGTTTCGTTCGAACTGGATATCGATCATCTCTTTTAATAATTGATCCCGAGATTTCTCCATCCCGACACGCAAAGAAACAACCTGACGTGCGTATTCGACTGGTGAACCCAAACCAAAGATGCAGGAGACAGACGCCACAACGATCACGTCATTGCGTTCCAGCAAAGAACTTGTAGCGGAATGACGTAATTTATCGATTTCATCATTGACACTTGAATCTTTTTCAATATAGGTATCACTAGAAGGAACATACGCTTCTGGTTGATAGTAATCGTAGTAGCTGACAAAATATTCAACAGCATTATTGGGGAAAAAATCTTTGAATTCACCATACAATTGACCAGCCAAAGTTTTATTGTGGGCAATGATCAATGTCGGTTTATTGACCTCTTTGATCAAATTGGATACTGTGTAGGTTTTCCCTGTACCCGTAGCCCCCAATAAAATTTGGGCTTTTTTGCCGCCGACGACACCATCCACCAATTGATGGATCGCTTCTGGTTGGTCACCAGCTGGTTGATATTTTGAAACCAAATCAAACTCGTGGGAAGTTGTTCTTTCGATCATCTTCATTCCCCCTCACATATTCTAAAGGATGACAAAAAAAGAAAAAACGTCATCGCTTTTCCACAAATAATTATACCATACCGAACATACTTTCGCTATCATTTGCTTTGTTGTTTTCAGCAGGTTAACAGATACTTAAGATGTTATCATTTCTCACATTGAATGTCAGAATTACATCACTTTGTCACGATTTTTTTCTTAAAAGCTTGTGTGTTGCCTGAAAAATTCATATAATCTATAAATACGTTACAGCTAAAGGGGGAATTTTCTTGAACAGAAAACATAGAGCCTTCGCTTTAGTTGCGCTGATCATCAGTTTCTTTGCTTTTTCAGCAAAGTCAGCCAACGCGGAGGAAACAACGTATAAAATAGGAACGGATTTAACATTTGCGCCCTTCGAATTTCAAAATGAAAACAACGAATATGTTGGGATCGATATTGATTTACTGAATGCTATCGCAGAGGATCAGGGATTCGCTGTTGATTTGCGTCCTTTAGGGTTCGATTCATCCATTCAAGGCGTACAATCAAATCAATTGGATGGCATGATCGCTGGGATGAGTATTACCGATGAGCGTAAAGAAACCTTTGATTTCTCAGATCCATATTTCGACAGTGGGATCCAAATGGCAGTAGCTGCTGATAACGACAGCATCACAAGCTATGACGATTTGTCAGGAGAAACCGTCGGTGCGAAAGTCGGCACAGAGAGTGCGCGTTTCTTAGAAGAAAACAAAGACAAGTATGGCTATAGTATCAAGAATTATGATGATGCCAGCGGATTGTATGGTGCTGTCCGTAATGGCACAGTTGTGGCAATCTTTGATGATTACCCTGTTCTAGGGTATGCCATCAACAATGGAGAAGCCATGAAGTTGATTGGTGAACCAGAAGCTGGTGCTTCATACGGATTTGCGGTCAAAAAAGGCCAAAATGCTGAACTATTGGAAAAGTTCAATGCTGGACTTGCCCACCTGAAAGAATCAGGCGAATATGATCAACTCGTTGCAACATACATTAGTACAGCAGATAGTTCCGCGACTGATGATAGCGAATTGGTCAAAGTAGAACCAAAAAAAGAGGTCTACAAAATTGCTAGCGACTCCGCTTTCGCACCCTTTGAATTCCAAAATGAAGACAATGAATATGTCGGTATCGACGTCGATTTATTGACAAGAGCTGCCGAAATGCAAGGCTTCAATATTGAATTTAATTTCATCGGTTTCTCAGGTGCCTTGCAAGCGTTAGACGGCAACCAAGCCGATGGTATGATCGCTGGGATGAGTATCACAGATGAGCGAAAAGCCTCTTATGACTTTTCAGATTCTTACTTTGAAAGCGGGATTCAATTAGCTGTCAAAGAAGGCAATGAAGATATTTCTTCCTATGAAGATCTAGATGGCAAAACTGTCGGTGCAAAAGTCGGTACGGAAAGTGCTGATTTCTTGATCGCAAACGAAGATAAATACGGCTACGCCATTAAATATTACGATGCAGCTGATCAATTGTATGCAGCAGTAAGCGGCGGCCAGATCGATGCCATGATGGATGATTATCCAGTGATTGGCTACGCCATTGCGCAAGGTCAAAAATTGACCACGCCGATTGAAAAGGAAACCGGCGGACAATACGGTTTTGCAGTCAAAAAGGGCCAAAATCCTGAGTTGATCGAGATGTTTAATGAAGCGTTAAAAGAAATGAAACGAACGGGTGAGTATGATCAGATCGTCGGCAAATATATCCAAGATGGTTCTGCCACTGAGAAAAAAGTCGATGAATCAACGATCACTGGTTTGATCAGCAACAATTACGGGGTTTTACTAAAAGGTTTATGGCAAACATTGCTGCTCGCATTGATTTCATTTGCCTTAGCTTTAGTGATTGGAATCATATTAGGCCTCTTTAGCGTTTCGCCAATCAAAGCACTGCGGGTCTTTGCAGGAATTTATGTAGATATCATTCGTGGTATTCCTATGATGGTATTGGCCTTCTTTATCTTCTTTGGTCTTTCCGATGCTATCGGTATCACCATTCCGGACTTTGCAGCTGGGGTGATCACATTGACCTTGAATGCCAGTGCATATATTGCCGAGATCGTTCGTGGCGGAATCAACGCTGTACCAAATGGACAAATGGAAGCCTCCCGTAGTTTGGGCATGACCTATACGCGTACGATGCAAAAAATCGTGCTGCCGCAAGCCATCAAAATCATGATTCCGTCTTTCGTAAATCAATTCGTGATTTCCTTGAAAGACACCACGATCATTTCTGTTATTGGTGTGGTAGAACTATTGCAAACCGGTAAAATCATCGTTGCCCGTACGACACAAAGTACGTATGTCTACTTGATCATCGCAGTCATGTATCTTGTGGTTATCACTGCTTTAACGAAACTTGCCAAAGTTTTAGAAAAGAAGGTGAAGTAAGATGAAAGAAAAAATCTTAGTTGAAAATTTAGTCAAAAAATTTGGCAGCAATACAGTCTTGAATGATATCAATGTATCCATCGAAGAAGGCGAAGTGGTCTGTGTGATTGGTCCTTCTGGTTCCGGTAAATCAACCTTCTTACGTTGTTTGAATCGATTAGAGGAACCGACTAGCGGCGATATCATTATCGATGGCGCTCATTTGATGGACAAAAATACCAATATCAACGCTGTTCGCCAGCATATCGGAATGGTATTCCAGCATTTCAACCTCTTCCCTCATTTATCTGTGTTGGAAAATATTATTTTAGCGCCAATGGATCTTAAAAAATCGACACGCAAAGAAGCGGAAGCAGATGCTGTTCGTTTATTAGAAACTGTCGGCCTTGCGGATAAAAAGGATATGTATCCGGACAATCTTTCCGGCGGACAAAAACAACGGGTCGCCATTGCTCGGGCATTGGCCATGAATCCGGATGTGATGTTGTTCGATGAACCAACCTCCGCCCTTGATCCAGAAATGGTCGGCGATGTCTTAAATGTCATGAAAAAGTTAGCGAAACAAGGCATGACGATGGTTATCGTGACCCATGAAATGGGATTTGCCAAAGAAGTAGCCAATCGAGTGATGTTTATCGATGGCGGAAACTTCTTAGAAGATGGCACACCAGAGCAGATCTTCTCCAATCCAAAGAACGAACGAACCAAAGATTTCTTAGACAAAGTGTTGAATATTTGATCATAAAAATAGCGACCGCCAAAGTTAGATTTTTAGTCTAACTTTTGGCGGTCGCTTCACTTTTGGGCATGTTTTTTTGTTTGAATCGTCTGTTAAGCCTTCTGCATCTTATTTTTATAGTATATATACACTGCCACAGACTAAAAGCAATACGATAATTGGATAAACCAATTCTTTCAGCCAACTTTTGTCTCGCCAGGCCAAAAGAGCAATACCTATGATACAAATGATCAACAGGATAGGATTGAATAGATAATAAAAAAATCCATTTCCAGCAGCCGCATCACCTGGCCTATCGACAAGAGAAACAGTAAGATTTGTAATGGTCGAAAACAAAAATCGGATGCATGCAAAATAGAACAAATAGAGTAAGCTATATCCTTTTATGATGATTGACAGTATATGCCCATCATGATCCATTTTTTTCATATATATTATCCTCCTATCGTGATTACTTGTTGTATCACTACATCTTGGACTTGTCTTACTTGCACGCGCATGATCATGGATGTTTGTTTTTGCAGCCAGTCAGCCAGTTCTGTGCCAGTACCGGTGAGCAACACCGCATGTACCTTCACACCATTTTCTTCAACATAGCTTTGCAGATCTTGAAAATCGTGTAGTTGAATCGGATGAAGGCTATTATTAAGGAAACGCATATTTTCATCACTATCCCAGCCTAGATTACCATAAATATCGAAATGATCATTCAGGTAGGCGATCCCTTCTTCCACTGCTGTCAAAACTTGCTGATCATAATTGTTTGCTGACACTTGTTGAACCATCACATCAGAATAGCCAAAGTTGCTGCCCGACTGATAAGCAATCGTATAATGTTGGACAGTCAAATCCCCAACGATTTCTCTGACTGAACTTGGGGCTTGGTCATTTTTTAAGGTAGCGGCTAGCGTCACTTGCTTCAAATCACCTAATCCATTCAAATAATCGACTAAATCATCATAGGTGTTGACTTGCTGATTAGGGTCATACATATTTGCAGAAAACGCATAGGCATTCAAATCATTACTGGCCACCTGGGTTTGTGTACGCTGATCAAATAAAAAGCGATTACGTAAAGTATAGATTACCTGTTCTTGGTTGCTATTTTTGGCTATGAGTGGATAGAAATCGTCTTTGCCTAGGAAACGCAGAGACGCTTGCTGATTAAAAGAATCATAGTGCAAATTTTCTTGTCCCATCTCATACCACAAGTAACGATATTTTTCGAGCGCATCCTCCCGCAGATAATCTTGATACGCATATAAGTTGACCACAGATGGCAGACTTTGATAATCAACATCTTCCCGAGGAACCCACCGATAATATGCAGCTGGAACCATAAAAGAAAAAATCAATGCCACCAGACTAAAAAATAGAAAATGGTAAATCAATAACCAACCAAAGCGCTGTTTCGATCGAAGTACTGTTTTTTGCAACTGCTGATACTCGTTTACTTTCATTCCTTCACCTGCTTTTTGATTTTTTGTCGTGCTTGAAAAATACGTGATTTGATCGTACTTTCTTTGACGCCAATGATTGCCGCAATTTCTTGATACGAATATCCTCTAATGGACAAGATAAGCGGACGTCTCAATTTGTCTGACAACCGATTGATTGCTTCGATCAACGCCGTGTCACTAATTGCTTTTTGATTGAAAGGCAGATCATCGCTTGCCAGTGTTGCTAGATCTTCAACGCCAACACTGATCTTTTTCCGCCGATAATGGTCATACAAAGTGAATTTAGCGATGGTAAACAACCATGATTCAAAATGATCCGGCTGTCTTTTTGGCAAGGCCAATACTACTTTCAAAAAAACTTCTTGGGTCAAATCTTCTGCGATGTAACGATCTTTCACCCTTTGAATAAAATAGTATTGGATGCGATCGTAATAGTTTTGAATCAGCTCCTCCAACACTATCCCTCCCCCGTTACCTATATAGACGATCGAACAAGCAAAAAGTTGCAAAAAAGATGTTTATTTACAGTATACCAATGATTTAGATGATTTCATTCTGGGTACACAAAAAAACTGTATATTTGTTGAACAAATATACAGCAAGATCATACTATTCATTTTATTGTACGCTAGTTTTATAGAAGCGCAAGTCTACGCAAATACTGTCGACCATTGTGCTCTTTGATCCAAAAATTCTTGTGCCAACGCTTGTGCCCCGCTTAGGGTATGGTTGGCTGCCCATCCACACTGGATCTCGTTGCTAGCTGGAACTTCAGTCGCTGTGAGAACATCTTTCATCGTTGCTTCTAAAACATTCAATATGTCATCATAGTCCTCATGATTCAACACGGTTAAATAGAAACCTGTTTGACACCCCATTGGTGACCAGTCTACGATATAATCTGCGTGATTGCGGATCAATTCTGCCGTCAAATGTTCCAATGAATGCAAACTAGCCATGTCCATATGCGCTTTGTTCGGTTGCTTGAACCGGACATCATATTTGATGATCGTGTCATTTTTCCCTTGCTTCTTGTCTGCTACCCGCACATAGGGGGCTTTGACTAACGTATGATCTAAATTAAAACTTTCAACATTCATTTTCATTCTCTGATTGCTCCTTATTCTTTGATGGCTTCGATCAACCAAACGAAGGCATTGATTTGCTTGAACCGGATACGAAAACCATGATGGCGAAAATATCGGTCTATATCAGGAATCAGCGGATAATACTCTCGTTCCAGATCTTCAGACAATCGTATATACCCTTGCTGGTGGGCTTGCTGAATGGTCGCAGCTTTGTGATCCAAAGACAAAAACATGGTGTCACCAAAGATGACTTTGCCGCCAACTGGCAGCATGGCCGCATATTTGGCAATTGCCCGTTGCTTCTCCTCTTCATTCAAATGATGAAAGACATAGCTAGAAACGATCGAATCAAACGATTCAGAAAGGACAGGAAAAGTTTCCATATCTCCATCAATAAAGGTCACATGCTTGAGGGCGGCTTTTTCTTGTGCCACTTCTCGCATGTCTTCGGAAGGTTCGATTGCCACCACAGTCTTGCCTCTTTGCACCAGTGCTAAGGTCAGGTTGCCGGTTCCACTTCCAAATTCTAACACAGATTCGCTGGCTTTTTCAGCAATTTCTGCCAACAAGTCATGATAATTCAAAAATACCTCTTGATACTCTGGATCTGCGCCTGTGACTGTGTCATCATAGCTTCTGGCCCATTCTTTAAAGATTGGCATAAATTCCCGTCCCATCTTTATTCACCTGCTTTCTGCAGTGCAGTGTCTAAATCTGCCAATAAGTCATCCACATATTCGATTCCAACAGACAAGCGAATCAAGCCATCCTTGATGCCCGCTTGCTCTCTGAGTGCTTTCGGAATTGACGCATGGGTCATAATTGCGGGAACTTCGATCAAACTTTCCACCCCGCCTAGACTTTCAGCTAATGTAAATACGCGTAATGCTTCAACAAACGAGGCAACATGGGCTTCTTTTTTCAACTCAAATGAAATCATGCCACTGAAACCAGTCATTTGTTTGCGTGCGATATCGTGGTCTTTATGATCGGCTAATCCAGGATAATACACATGAGCAACTGCTGGATGTTCCACCAAAAACTGTGCGACTTGCAGTGCATTGCTTTGATGCGCTTCCATGCGCAATGCCAACGTTTTGATACTGCGTTGGATCAACCAACTATCATGCGGTCCCAAGACACCCCCAATGGCATTTTGGATAAAGCCAACTTGCTTGGCAATCGCTTCATCTTTGACGATGGCTAAGCCTGCGACAACATCACTATGACCGCCCAGATATTTCGTGGCACTATGGATGACGATATCGGCGCCTAATTGCAATGGTTTTTGGAAATACGGCGTGGCAAAAGTATTGTCGACGATTGTCAATAAGCCGTGCTCTTTTGCTATTTCTGCCACCCTTGCAATATCTGTGATCTTCAGCAATGGATTGGTTGGCGTTTCTAAAAAGACGGCTTTTGTTTCAGGCTCGATCGCTGCAGCGATCGTTTCTGGTTTATTGGTTTCTACTAGGGTATAACGCAATCCGCTTTTTTCAAAGACTTGATGCAGTAAGCGAAATGTCCCGCCATATACATCATCTCCCAATATGATATGGTCGCCAGAACGGAACATGGAAAAAATGGTATGGGTCGCTGCCAACCCAGAAGCAAAAGCAAAGCCTTGGTAGCCGCCTTCCAATTCTTTGATCAATTCCTCAAGGGCAAATCTCGTCGGATTACCTGATCGACTGTATTCATATTGTTTCGGTTGGCCGACACCATTTTGGCGATAAGTAGATGTTTGATAAATTGGTACACTGACTGCCCCGGTTTCTTGGTCTTCGCTAATGCCGCCATGAATCAATGTTGTATTAAAGTGCATGTTCATTTCCTCCTTCAACGTATAGGTCTGAACGACCTTCATAAATCTGTTTTGATAAATAACGGTCTCCGCTATCTGGGAATAAGGTCACGATCTGGCTTCCAGCAGGTAAGCGCCAGCTTTCTTTCACTGCCGATGCCATTGCCGCACCACTGGAACTGCCCACAAGCAGCCCATACGCTTTGGCTAGATGACGGGTGAAGCGAAAGCCCTCCTCATCACTGATCGTATCAACCGTATCAATGGACAACTGATCGAAAAATCGGGGCACAAATTCCACACCAATACCTTCGATCTCGTGGCCGTGCGCTGGGCCGCCATTCAAAATCGAGCCTTCTGGTTCAACTGCGATCAAACGAATGTTGGCCTTTTGCTTCAACAAATAGGCAGTCACACCTGCAAAGGTGCCGCCGCTGCCGACACCAGCAACAAAACTATCGATTTTCCCATGTAATGCTTGGAAAATCTCCGGTCCGAGTGTACTGCTATAGGCAGCAGGATTTTTTTCATTATGAAATTGCAATGGCAAATAGCTGTTCGGTATGTCTTTCGCTAAGGCTTTGGCTTTTTCGATCGCACCTTGAATGCCATCTTCAGTCGCTGTATGCACGATTTGCGCGCCTAAGCCGCGAATCAACTGCTGCTTCTCTACGCTAAATTTCTCTGGGATCACAAAAATCATTTTCAACCCATACTCAAGACCCGCTAGTGCCATACCGATACCCGTATTGCCAGCTGTCGGTTCAATGATTGTCGTATGACGATCAATTTCACCGTCAAGAAAGGCTTGATGGATCAGTTTTAATCCCAAACGATCTTTGATACTGCCTCCTGGATTGAGATACTCTAATTTGGCAAAAATCTGACTGCCAGGTTTGCCTCCTAGGGCAGCCGCATCAAATGCAAATAATGGTGTGTTGCCAATCAATTCTTTAATATTCTTAATGATCATACTGGCACTCCTTACGATTCGTGTATTGATAGTTTATGTCCGTCCACATAAATCGTCATCTATGTAAGCGGTTATGAAAGGCAAACAAAAAGAGGCACTGACTATTAAATCAGTACCCCTGGTATCGTCGTATTATCCGGATAATTAGACACTATCTATCAACATTCAATAGGTGTCCACGACAAAGGAACTATTAATAGGCATGACAAATCGGTATGCTGCTTTTTGCACCATACAACAACAACATGAAATGTGAACGTTGATGTTTGTCATGAGTAGTTCCCTCCTTTTTTTGCTTGTACTCAAAATAGCACGACTGAAAACACTTGTCAAATCATTTTTTTAAGAGATTTATATCAACTGACCTCTTTGATCAAAAATAACAAAAACGATTATCTTGGGTAGTAACTTGATACATAAGCATCCACTGCTTTCAATGCGGCAACCACATCTTCTGGTGTAACTGGAAATGGCATATTGTGGATCGTTTCTCCTTCGATACAGGCTTGTTCGCCAATTTGCAGCAAATCAGCATCGCTTGCTTCAGACAAAAACATGTCACTTAACGTTGTTGGTAAATCTAATGCTTGATACAATTCGATATACGCATCCAGTTCATCAGGATCTGCATTTTCTAAGATCAATTGTGTCAACGTCCCATAGGCTACTTTCTCCCCATGAGAAAGAGAATGGACTTCGCCTTCTACTGCGGTCAACCCATTATGAATGGCATGGGCTGCTGCTAATCCAGCACTTTCGAAACCTAAGCCGCTTAATAATGTGTTGGCTTCAACGATTTGCTCAAAGGCTTCAGTCACTACTTGCTGTTGATTGGCTTGATAGGCTTTCAATGCATTGTCAAATAGAATCTCTTCACATTTTTCAGCAATGGCCATTCCAGCAATCGGCTGCATTCCCCCAACCATATTCTCACTATGACTTCTAGCCACTGCTCGTGCTTCAACATACGTTGCTAAGGCATCAGCAATACCCGCTGCCAATAATTTCGCAGGTGCTTTCGCGATCACTGACGTATCAACTAAGACCAATTCAGGATTTTTGTTGTAAAAACGATACTTTTCGAAGCGGCCTTCATCTGAATAAATAACAGACAGTGACGAAGTTGGCGCATCAGTCGACGCAATCGTCGGCAACACAGCAATGGGTACATGCAATTCATCGGCAACAGCTTTTCCAGTATCGATCGTTTTGCCGCCGCCTAACGCAGCGATCACTTCGATTGATTCATCTTGGGCTTTTTCCACGATCCGTTCAATTTCTTTTGCAGAAGCTTCACCGCCAAAAATTTCTTTGACTGGTGACAAATCAGCGCTTTTCAAATCTTCAAATAAAGTTTCACCAGCGATTTCCCAGACGTTCTCATCTGTTAACAGCAGGACTTTTTGACCGAGATCCTTGATATGGTGTAAGCCATTTTTCAGCACACCTTTCCCTTGTACATAACGCGACGGACTAGCAAAAATTCGTTCCATATATGTTCCTCCTTCATTTAATCTACTTCCATTGTGACATAGGTAGCAAGCGATTTCAAAAAATATACTCAAAAAAAGTGCAATTCAAATCTCAATGATTTGAATTGCACGACGCCATTATTTCTTTTTCCCGCCAAAAGCATCTTTCATTTTATCAAAAAAACCTTCTGGTTGTTGCTCGGTTGTTTCATGTCCGCTGGCTTTGGCATAAGCCCGCAAGGCATCTTTTTGTTCATCATTCAAGTTCTTCGGTGTGATCAGTTTGACCTTGACTTGTTGATCACCATTGCCGCCCCCTCGCAAGCGAGGTGCGCCTTTCCCCCGTAAACGGAAATTCGTGCCCGTTTGGGTGCCGGCCGGAACTTTCAGCTTGACATTGCCATGAACAGTAGGTACGTTGACTTCATCGCCTAATGCGGCTTGGACAAAGTTCAGTGGCAGTTCATAATAAATCTCGGACCCATCACGGTCAAAAATATCACTTTCTTCGACACGGAAAATCACATATAGATCTCCGTAAGGACCACCATTCGTCCCTGCTTCACCTTGCCCGGATAAGCGCATTTGTTGACCGTCTTCGACACCTGCAGGAACATTGACTTTGACATTGTGATTTTTCTTTTCATGACCTGTTCCGTGACATGTTGTACATGGTTCTTTGATTTCTTTCCCAGTCCCATGACATACATCACAAGTTTGACGGCTCATCACACGACCTAATGGTGTTTGACGTTCAACATTAATCGTTCCGCCACCATGACACTTGTGACAGGTTACAGGTGATGTCCCTGGTTTTGCCCCGCTGCCATCACACGTATGACAGGTTTCTTCTCGATTGTATTGCACATTTTTTTCGATGCCAAAAATGGCTTCCTCGAAAGAAAGATCCACAGCATATTGCAAGTCAGCGCCTTGACGAGGTGCATTTGGGTTGGCTGCACGGCCACCGCCGCCGCCAAAGAATGATTCGAAAATGTCTTCAAATCCGCCAAAACCACCGCCGGAAAAACCGCCACTGTTAAAGCCGCCGAAGCCGCCGCCATATCCGCCGCCGTAATTCGGATCAGTACCTGCATGCCCGTATTGATCATAGGCTGCACGTTTTTGTGCATCGCTTAAAATTTCATAGGCCTCAGAGATCTCTTTAAATTTTGCTTCTGCATCATCTGCTTTGTTGATGTCTGGATGATATTGTTTAGAAAGCTTGCGATATGCTTTCTTGATTTCATCATCCGAAGCCCCTTTTTGTAGACCTAAGACCTCATAGTAATCTCTTTTGTCTGCCATCGGCTTCCCTCCACTATTTTCTCACGTCTATCGTATTTTAGCACATATCGCTTCGGATAAAAATACGTTTCTTGCATTCATAAGAAAAAGCCAAAGTGGTGACTTTGGCTTTTTCACAAACAGCGATTATTTATCGTCACCGTCTACTTCTTCGAAATCGGCGTCAACCACATCGTCTGCGCCGCCTTGTGCAGCTTCTGGATTTTCTTGTGCTTGTTGTTGTGCTGCTTGTTCATATAATTTGACCGTCAAGTTTTGGACGATTTCATTCAATGAATCACGTTTGGTTTTCATTTCTTCCAAATTATTGGCTTCAACAGCAGCTTTCAATTCGTCACGGGCTTCTTCAGCTTTTTTGACTTCGTCTGCATCTACTTTGCCTTCAAGCTCTTTCAATGTTTTATCAACAGTGAACAACAAAGCATCGACATCGTTGCGCAAGTCAACTTCTTCTTTACGTTGTTTGTCTGCTTCCGCATTGGCTTCTGCATCTTTCACCATGCGTTCGATTTCTTCATCTGATAAGCCTGAAGATGATTTGATGGTGATTTTTTGTTCTTTTTGGGTACCTAGATCTTTTGCAGAAACATTGACGATCCCGTTTTTATCAATATCGAATGTGACTTCGATTTGAGGAATCCCACGAGGTGCTGGTGGAATATCCGTTAATTGGAATCTACCTAGAGTCTTGTTATCAGAAGCCATTGGCCGTTCACCTTGCAAGACATGGATGTCTACAGCAGGTTGATTGTCAGCAGCTGTTGAGAAGACTTGAGATTTACTTGTTGGGATCGTTGTATTGCGATCGATCAATTTCGTGAAGACTGAACCCATTGTTTCGATACCTAAAGATAGTGGTGTTACGTCTAGTAACACGACATCTTTAACATCACCGGTGATCACGCCACCTTGGATCGCTGCACCCATGGCAACAACTTCATCCGGGTTAACTGATTTGTTTGGTTCTTTATTGGTTTCTTTACGCACAGCGTCAACGACCGCTGGAATACGTGTTGAGCCACCGACCAAAATTACTTCGTCGATTTCTGATTGAGATAAACCAGCATCTTTCAATGCTTGACGTACTGGAATTTTTGTCCGTTCTACGAGATCAGCAGTCAATTCATCAAATTTTGCACGCGTCAATGTCATTTCCATATGCAATGGACCTGCATCACCTGCTGTGATAAATGGTAAGCTGATTTGTGTGCTTGTTACGCCTGACAAATCTTTTTTGGCTTTTTCCGCAGCGTCTTTCAAACGTTGCAAGGCCATTTTGTCTTTGCCTAAGTCAATGCCGTTTTCTTTTTTGAATTCAGCAACCATGTGATCAATGATTTTGTTATCAAAGTCATCCCCACCTAAGTTGTTGTCGCCGGCAGTAGATAATACATCAAATACACCATCGCCTAATTCAAGGATGGATACGTCAAATGTACCACCACCTAAGTCAAATACTAGGATTTTTTCGTCTTTGTCTGTTTTGTCTAAACCATATGCCAATGCTGCAGCTGTTGGTTCATTGACGATCCGCTCAACTTCCAACCCAGCGATTTTACCCGCATCTTTGGTTGCTTGACGTTGTGCATCGTTGAAATATGCAGGAACAGTGATGACTGCTTTTTCAACTTTTTCGCCTAAATAGTCTTCAGCAAAGCCTTTGATGTATTGCAGTACCATTGCTGAAACTTCTTGCGGTGTATAGGTTTTGCCATCTACTTCTACTTTGTAGCCAGCTTCGCCCATATGACGTTTGATAGAAGAAATCGTGTGTGGGTTTGTCACTGCTTGACGTTTTGCCACTTCACCTACTTGGATCTCACCATTTTTGAATGATACAACAGACGGTGTTGTCCGATTTCCTTCTGGGTTTGTGATGATTTTTGCTTCGCCGCCTTCAAGAACAGCGACTGCTGAGTTTGTTGTTCCTAAGTCAATACCGATAATTTTACTCATGTGTTTACGCTCCTTTTCAATTTAAACGAAATAATAGTTAGATTTATTGGGCTACGATGACCATACTTGCACGCAAGACGCGGTCATGCAGTTTGTACCCTTTTTGCAAAACATTGACGATGGTATCTGCTGGCACATCTTCTGTTGCAGGTACCGTTTGAACGGCTTGATGCAAATTCGGATCAAATGCTGCACCTTCAGCTGGAATTTCTTCGATGCCTTCATCTTTCAATGCTTGACGCAAACTTTCAAGGACCATTTCGACCCCTTTTTTCAAGTTTGCTGCTTGTTCTTCGCCTACATCGGCAGCCATTGCCCGTTCAAGATTGTCAATTGCCGGCAAAAGTTTCTTGCCTAGGTCTTGCGAACGGTATTTTTGCAATGTTTCTCGCTCGTTGCGATTGCGGGATGTAATATTCGCAATCTCAGCTCGTGCGCGTAAAAACTGATCTTCTAATTCATTGTTTTTTTCTTGCAGCAATTCGACTTCCGTTTTTTCAACTTCCGCCTCAGAGATGCCTGCAGTATCGATCGCTTCTTCTGAAGGTTCAGTTGCTGCTTCGGTTTCTTGAAGCATATCTTCCTTCAATTGTTCATCTTTTTCCGTCACGCGTGTACCATCCCTTCTTTATTCAAATTCCGCTTACTCATCAGAATGATCCAATGCGCGGTAATACTCAGCTAATTTGCTGGCTAACTCGCTTCTAAAAACATCCATCAAACCAAACATCCGGGAATAGGGCATGCTGGAAGGACCCAGCAAAGCAATTGTCCCTTGTCCATGTCCTTCGATTTCATAACTTGCTTGGATCAAACTCATATTTTGCAATAAGTCGTTGCCGAGTTCAGAACCGATCCGAATTTGAATCGATTGATCTCTAGGTGCCAACAGTTGGGTTAGCTGATCCGCATTTTTCATGAAAGAATACATCGATTTGAATTGGCTGACATCTTGTGTCGGCTCAAAATCTAAGAGATTCATACGTCCGCCGACAAAGATTTTTTCTTCAAAAATATGACTCAGCATCGCATCGAATAAATCAACGATGCCGTCGGTAGTTTGGAAATACTTATGTAGTATCATAGGTATTTCTGTCCGTAAACGATGATAAACAGTCATTAATGGTTCTCCGATCAACTTATCATTGATGATGCGAACCATTTTTTCTAAATCTTCACCACTGACTGAAGCGGGTAAAGTAAAGACTTGATTTTCAACATTCCCCTTGTCTGTCACGATGATCGCAATGATTTGTCGTGCATTCAATGGGACGATCCGAAAGCCAGTCAACTTGCGTTCTTTGACATCTGGTCCAAGTGACAATGCAGTATAGCTGGTTAAATTGGATAAGATTGTCGCAGATTGTTGAATGATTTCATTGATTTCATGAAAATCTTTACCAAAAGAATGACGAATCGTTTGTAACTCCGTTGATCCAACTTGTGAAGGCTTCAATAAGTGATCCACATAATAGCGGTACCCTTGAATTGAAGGAACTCGCCCTGATGAAGAATGTGTCTTCAACAAGAATCCAGCAGCTTCTAGTGCCTTCATCTCATTACGGATGGTTGCGGAACTCGCTTCAACCCCATCCTCCATCAATCGTTTTGACCCCGTAGGTTGGCCAGTATTCGTATAATTTTGGATGATGAGGTGCAATATCATTTGTTGTCTAGCTGTCAACATTCTATCCACTCCTCAATTAGCACTCATTCCTACTAAGTGCTAATACGATTATAAATATACCACATTTGATAGGATTGTCAAGCATTTGCATCACTTTTTTAGCACTCCTTACAATCGAGTGCTAACCGCAAATAAAAAAGCAGCTTGCACTGCTTTTAGTGAATGCCTTGATTTGGGTCGATCAAAAATGCTTCAAAGACATCGTTGCCAATAAACATACCCGCTTTGGTTAAATGGACCTGATCAGCTGCTTCAGCTAACCAGCCCTTTCCAATCAAATCTTTGACAACAGAACCATACACTTCTTGAAAAGGAACAGCAAATTTTTGTTCAAAGCGGCTTTTTGAGATGCCGCTTTTTTTCCGCAAGCCTAGGAACAGCTCTTCTTCCATCTGATTTTCACGGGTCAGCTCTTCTCGCTCATGAATAGGCAATAGCCCATCTCGTAAGGGTTTGAGATAATGCTGGATGGGTCCTTTATTTTTGAATCTGGTCCGATCCAAATACCCGCTCGCCCCCGCACCAAAGCCAAAATAATGGGCATTGTTCCAGTACACCATATTGTGTTTGGATTCAAACCCCGGCCGAGCAAAATTGCTGATCTCATATTGGTTCAAGCCAGCTTGTGCCATCGCTTCGATTGCTTCATCAAACATTTGTGTTTCAGCCTCTTGCGAAGGCAGTACCATGCGGCCTTGTCTGACCCAGTTCATGAACATTGTTTTATTTTCGAGAATCAATGAATACATGGCATAGTGGGGCAATCCTAGATCGATCGCCCGCGTCAGGGTGTCACGAAAGCTTTCCAGTGTTTGACCCGGCAATGCGTAAATCAAATCAATGGTAACATTTTGAAAATCATGCTTTTCCAACATGTTGACAGTCTGATAGACGTCTGCTGCGGTGTGCTTGCGGCCGATTTTCTTCAGCAGTCGATCATCGAAAGTCTGTACCCCCATCGATAAGCGATTGACGCCGTGATTTTTGAGCACAAGCATCTTATCTTCAGTTAAATCACCAGGGTTGGCCTCTACGGTAAATTCTTTTGTTGTTGACGTTGGCAAAATCTGATGGATGCCAGATAACAAACGGTCCAACTGTTGGGCACTCAAAGATGTAGGTGTGCCGCCACCCACATAAATCGTTTCGCTGGCATCAATTGGATGTTTAGCCAGCGTCAACGCGATTTCCTTCAACAGGGCCTCAATATATTCATCAACCGGTTGTCCTTCTAAAAACACCTTATTAAAATCGCAATAGTAGCAAATATGTTCGCAAAACGGAATATGTATGTACGCAGAAATGTTTTTTTCTGATTCTTCTATCACAGGGTGTATCATATGTCGTGATTCTCCTTTATTTGAACAAGACAAGCTTGTTTTGATGCCGTCCCTCATTGTAGCACAGATCAGAAAGTTCGCCTATGATTCAAAAAGCGCATAACAAAAAAAGTTCTCCTAATTGTAAGGAAAACTTTAGACACATATGTGCTATTTGACAATACTTGCACTTGCTAAGCCCAGTCCTAAAACTGATTTTGCTCTTCTTTTCATCAGAAATCTCTTCCGTGATGAAAGCAAGAACTAACACTTCCCCCAAATTGTTAGCGCCACAAATCAATGATGCAATTGCTGACGGCTTACTTAACAAGCGCAAGACGCAATGATTGAAAAGACAGACATCGTCTTTCTTAAGTTAAGTATACTCTTTCTGACAAACTTTTTCCTATCACTTTTTTCATAGATAAGTGAAAATTGTGAAAATATTCTATCAAAAGAAATATAGAATCATTTGGATCAAATAACGAACCAATCGATAGGCGATAAAGAGCAAGATAAGATTCCCAAACACGAGACGAAAGCCATTGCCAATCGAGGATTTGATCCGACGAAAGCTGAAAAAACCCGACCAGCGCTGATAGCCATTTTGTCGATTTCTTTTTAGGCGATATGCCTCATCCAGTACTGTTTCCAACATATCATAATAAAGAATCATAAATGGCTGCTTCAAAAAATACCCTTTCTGATAGCCCGCCATCAATGTCAGGCTTTTGTCCTGTGAAGGAAAATTCCGATTGCTGCGTTTTTTGATATACAACACGCTGCCATCTCCTGGATCAAATCCATAGACATCTTCAAATTCTGTCAATTGATGGACTTTTGGTGGTGAATTTTGGCTTAAATGAGCTGCGATCACTTCCTCTGCTTCGCCGAATCTTTTATACAACCAACCCGCAATGGCTAGGAGTAAGATCAGCAATAAGCCATTGATGATCAGCCCTTCGCGAAACAATAATGAATAACCGATAATGATCAGTATAGCAGTCGCGATCCCGTACAGGCGCCGCCGGTAATACACTTGATACATCTGGATCAACGAACGGTGGTAATAAGTAAAATCCTGTTGTGCAGTATCCATGATCCGCCTCCTTAAACCTTCTTATGCTTGTCAATTTACCAAATCTCTTTAGAGGTGTCAATCTTCATCAAGGAATCGTTAAGATTGTTTTGTGAAAGAAAACGTTTTATAATAAATGGTGAACCAAACATTTTGAATGAAAGCAGGTAGATATAGTGATTTTACAAGACACATTCACATTGCAAAACCAATTAAATATTCCAAAAATTGGACTAGGTACATGGCAGTCTTCACCAGAAGATGCCTACAAAGCAGTTAAAATCGCTTTAGAAAACGGCTATCGTCACGTCGATACAGCTGCTGCATATAAAAACGAAGAAGCGGTCGGAAAAGCGGTCCGTGATTCTGGATTGCCCCGTGAAGAAATTTTCGTCACAACGAAAGTACCAGCAGAATTGAAAAGTTATCAAGAAGCGGTGGACAGTATCGATGCCTCCCTCTCTAAATTGGATCTTGGTTATATCGACTTGATTTTGATCCATGCCCCACGTCCTTGGGCGATCATGCGTGATAACCCTGATCAAAAGGATTTCTTTTTGGAAAATATCGATGTGTGGAAAGCACTTGAAGAAGCGTATCTCAGCGGAAAAGTAAAATCGATCGGTGTGTCGAACTTTGACGAAAAAGATTTGCAGAATATCTTCGATCATTGTGATGTCAAGCCAATGGTCAACCAATATATTTATCACATCGGCCGTACAAACGAAGACTTGTTGATGTTCTGTAAAGAAAACGACATTTTGGTGGAAGGCTATTCGCCAATTGCCACTGGCCGCCTTTTGGATAATGAAGAAATCCAACAAATTGCGGACAGATACGATGCATCGATTCCACAAGTATCGATTCGTTATTTGTTGCAAAAAGGCATCTTACCTTTACCTAAATCTGTCCATGAAGCTTATATCATCGATAATGCCAAAGTTGACTTTGAGATTTCAGATGAAGACATGACACGATTGGAACAAATCGACGCTTAACAAAACAGCACCGCAGGAAAAAGCAGCCATCTGCTCTTTCCTGCGGTTCTTGTTTATATTCATTGTTCGAAGGTACCCCAAACTTTGATAACTTCCTCTTCAACCATGATCTGCCCATTGGCGATCACCGTATCAATTCGTAAATCTTCCTTATGCAGCAAACACAGATCCGCGTCCATCCCTTTTTCCAACCGACCTTTATGTCCAAGCTGTAAGATTTTTGCTGGATTGCAGGTGATCGCTCGCAAAGCAATTTCAAGGGGAATCTGTTCTTTTTCAACCGCTTCTTTAATACCAACCATCAACGCTTTGGAACTGCCGACACCTAGTCCAATAAATTGGTTGTTTTCATCAAAGTAAGGCAAGCTTCCTTGTCCATCAGAAGTCATAGTAAATTGATCCAGTCCGATGCCTTCATCTAATAGACGTTTCAACCCCTTGCTGAAACGTACTTCATCGTCTTCTTTTTCCCAGAAATCAGGGTCTTCACTCGCAGTGAAGTCGATAGTGCCGCCCATTTTGGCAAAAGCGATACTTGCTTCGAACAGCTCACTTGTCCGATTGGCATGGGTTGGCAAAAATTGACTGATTGGAATTTCTGTTTCGGAAACCGTTCGTAAAATCAAATCGTATTTCTTTTTACCACCGCCAAGATGGACATTGATAATCCCTGCTTTTCCAGAAAGCATACCACCAACACGGGCATCGGCTGCTGCTCGCGTAAATTCATCAAAGGTCGGTTGTGAAGAACGATGATCGGAAATGGCAATTTCACCGATACCGATAATCTCTTCGATCGTAAGGAAATCTTTGATCAACGAATCCGTCACTGGGTCTAGCGGCAGTCTGTATGAACCATCATACACATATGCAGAAATTCCTTCCGCCTTCAGCCCTTTTGCTTTACTGATCAAAGCAGTCATATCCCGACCTACACCATCAGTGCCCAGACAACCGACAACAGTTGTCACACCTGCGCTGGTCAACTGACTTAGTTTGACTTCAGGGGTCCGGTTTTGATAGCCGCCTTCCCCACCGCCGCCTAAAATATGAAAATGACAATCAATAAATCCTGGCGTGGCCAACATGCCTTTCCCATCGATCACATCTACTGTAACGCCTGTCACATCGAAACGAATCTCATCTTCGATCGCAACGATTTTGTCATCGCTGATCAATATATCTTTGATGCCGATATGATCTGGCGTGAAGACATCGATTTGTTTGATCAATTTCATTTTTTTCAACTCCTTATCTCAAATTTATTGCAACCCGATTGCCACAGCGATCACAATGAAAATCGTACCTAATACGAATAGAAATCCTTTCATCTTGATTTGGAATTTGGCCCATTTTGCCCAATCGATCCTTGCCACACCAAGCACACCAATCAAACTAGCTGAAACGGGTGTGAAGTCATCCATGAACCCAGAACCCAACTGATAGGCTAGGACAGCGATCTGACGCGAAACGCCTAACAGATCTGCTAAAGGTGCCATGATCGGCATGGTCAAAGCCGCTTGGCCAGAATTCGATGTGACCACCAGATTGAATAAACTTTGGAAGATATACATAAACCAAGCACCGATCACTGCCGGTACATGATTCAGCAAACCACCAATGCTATGAAGAATCGTATTCAAAGCTGAAGGCATATTGGCATCTGAACCACCCAGGACGAGCAAAATCCCTTTGGCCATACCCACGACGATCGCGGTACCTGCCAAATCAGCTGCCCCTGATTGGAAAGAACTGGCAACATCGTTCAAGCCCATATTTTCCAATTTGAAGATGACCGCAATCAAGCCTGCCCCAAGACCCATAACAAAGAATTGTGAAGCAATCTCTGGGATGTAATATCCCTTTTGCGTCACGCCCCAAACGATCCAAATCAACACGGCCAACATTTCAACTAAAATCAGCTTATGTCCCAATAAAAATGGCTTTTGTTCATTTGACGTTTGTTCCAAATGATCTCGAAAATAAGCATCAGATTGGTAGGTCAATGACTTTTCTGGCTGTTTACGGATTTTTTCAGCATAAACCATCAAATAAGCAGCGGATAGCGCTGTAATCACGACCCACATAATAATTCTAAAAGTGGCCCCTGAAAGTACAGGAATCCCAGCGATCCCTTGTGCGACAGCGACACTGAAAGGACTCATCCAGGATGTCGCATTACCAATCTGGGAAGCGACATAGGTAACAGTGACTGCAACGATCGAATCATAGCCCAAGGCAATCACAAATGGCACCATCACCATTGAAAATGGAATCACTTCTTCGGCCATACCAAAGGTAGCCCCGCCAAAAGAAAAGGCAAAAAACAGCAACGGCAAGGCGAAGCGTTCCAACCCGCGGGTTTTACTGATGAAGGCAAAGATCCCTGCATCGATCGCTCCAGTCTGCATGATGATCCCAAATGCACCACCAACCACCAAGATCAATGCAGCAATCCCAACTGCAGAGCCATACTTATCACCAGAGACCAATCCTTCAAACACAAAATTCAAAAAGCCAAACCCACCGAAGTCATCTGTGCCCCAGACCTTCGCTGTTTTGTGTAATTTTTCTGACGTGTCATAGATTTGATCGCCATACAAATCGTACAATACATCATCGGTCAACCCAATGTCATCTAGCTGGGTCTGATCCAATGCATCTGCACCATTGGCAAGCAGCGTTTCCAAAGCTTCTGGATCAACGGATAAAGCAGTTGTTTTCGCTGTATCTTCTTCCAAAGCTGTTAGCTGTTCAAAAACGAACGCTTTTTCTAAGGGATACGCATAACGAAATGAGTCTTGTACTAAGACGGTTCTCGTACTGATCTCGCCATTCGCATCCGTATATTCAATTTCTTGTGTACTAAATTTTCCAGCTGGTATCAAGAATGTCAATAACCAAGCCAATATGACCACACCAAAAATAATCACATACGTATGCGGTGTTTTCATCTTTGTTACATCTTTTCTGTTGCCTTTTTTAAACACTTTCCCCACATAAATCTCCCTTTCGTTATACATGAACTTGCATAAACTATCACAAATTCGCTAAATTTAGTATAACTAAAATCAGAAGATGACTCATTGGGAAATCATTAGAATTTACGAAAGAGTTCGTTTTTCTGGATTAGGATAAATATTTATCCGACTGTCAAACAACACGCAAAAAAGAGATGCCAAGCATCTCCTCTTCTCGTGACGCACTTCATTTATCCCTTTTAGCTAGATAGAATCAAGCGAAATAAGCTTGGGTATCCCGCTCGTCTTGCTTTAATTGCTCGATCAGCGCCTTTGCGCCGTTGAATGCAACTTGATCCCTCAGAAAATGATGCCACCGGATGTCCACTGTCTCACCGTAAATGTCTTGATGAAAATCTAAAATGTAGATTTCTACTGTCAGCTGTCTGCCTTGCCCGAAAGTATCATTATGGCCAATCGATCCCATAGAAGGATACCAGCGATCACCAACTTTCAGCTCAGTGACATACACGCCTTCTTTGGGTAAACGGACCGTACTTTTGACTTTGATATTGGCCGTCGGAAAACCCAATTCACGGCCTCTGGCATCACCATGGACAACGATGCCTTCGAATGCATAGACATAGCCGAGCAGACGGTTCGCTTCAGCCATTTCGCCATTTTGCAAAGCCGCACGGATACGTGTTGAACTGACTTTCTCCTGATCGATCGATTTTTGCGCTACTGTGACCACCTCGAATCGGCCTTGTGCGTATGTTGGCAATACAGTCATATTGGCCGTCGCTTTTTTGCCATAGGTATAATCAAATCCAGCCACAACCACTTTCGCATGCAAGCCAACCATGTACTGATCAACAAAATCTTGCGGGGCTAAATTGGCAAAGGCAGAAGTGAACTCGACTTCATACAAGTAATCGATCCCTAATGCGGCCATATGACTTTCTTTTTGCTGTAAACTGGTCAAATATTGCATCGCATCTGGATCTACTTTTTGAAAGACAATCGATGGATGCTGATTAAAAGTCATGAGCGCCAACTGATAACCTTTTTCTTCAGCCAGTTTACGCCCAGTTTCAATCACCTTCTGATGCCCCAAATGCACGCCATCAAAAAAGCCTAATACCAGGACGACGTTATCTTCAGGAATCATATTTTGGTCGTATGGGTGTCTAATTTCAATTATTTCCATTCTTATTCTCCTATTTCTGTCCGTATCACTTTTGCTGGTTTTACCATATCATGATACTTATCATGCGCTTTGTAAATACTCACCAATTGTTTTTGATAAAAAATAGCAATCAGCTGATTGGGGCGAGCAGTCAGCCCGAAATCTTGATAAGGCAGCCGCATACCATTGCGGACTTTCAGCCACAAGTCTTCATTGATCGTCACTTGTTCAAAATCGGCCACACCATATTCAATTGGCAGCAACAACTCGGCGATCGAGTCATTGGCTATAGCTTCCTTTACTTGATCGATCGTTACTGCTTGTTCTTTGGTAAATCCGCCACTTGCCAATCGTGTCAAATCCGACATATGCGCTGGCATCTCCAGAAGCCGCCCAGTATCGACAGCCAATGTCCGCACATACGTGCCTTTACCGCAAGATACATCGAATCGCCACGATTGTGTCTTTTGCTCTGCATCATAGACAGGTTCTGAGATTCGTTTAAATTCGGCGATCACCGCTTGGCGTTTTGGCCGTTCAACAGTCTCATTGTTTCTAGCATATTCATATAACCGCTTGCCATTGACTTTGACAGCAGAATACATTGGTGGAATTTGGGTAATCGTTCCTGTCATCTCGGCCATCGCGCGATCGATTTCTTCTATTGTAAAAGGTGTCATGATTTTTTTGGCCGCCACCATTTCTCCAGACGCATCTTCGGTCGTCGTGCTGAAACCTAGTGTGATCTCTCCTGTATAGCGTTTGCCGGAATCCACGAGATATTCAACAACTTTCGTTCCTTTACCAATGCAAATCGGCAATACACCATCAACATCTGGATCAAGCGTCCCACTATGTCCGACTTTCTTTGTTTGTAAAATTTTTCTTAGTTTAAAAACGCAGTCATGACTGGTTTGTCCACGCTCTTTCCATAACGGTAAAATACCATCCATAGAATCCCTCCGATTCGTTTCAACTTGATTATTATACCATAGAAAAAAAACCAGACCCACATCAAAATCCTTTCCGCTGCATCAACTCTCATGCTAAAATATAGACATAGGGAGGTTTTTGCATGGTGTTTTTGACGCTCGTTTCGACTTTAGGCTTTGTTATATTCTTGATATTGATCCAATTAGGTATTCTTCAACAAAAAGAAGAAGCATTCGCATCATCACTGATCAAGAATCGGACACCTGCTTTAACACGAATGATGTTATTCTTTACCAATCTGGGAAAAGCAGCACCCACGATCACTATTGGTTTATTATTGTTTGCTTTCCCTGATACAAGGGAATCGATCGCGCCGCAAACAGCGACCAGTATCTTTGTGGTTTCTGGTCTGGCGTATCTCATCAAACGACTCGTTCGACGAGATCGACCCATCAACCATCGCTTAGTAGAAGAAAAAGACCATAGTTTTCCTAGTGCACATGCAGCCACTGCTGCTGCTATGTACGGGACGATTGCGATGACGATCGGCAGCCTAATGCCCCAAGCAGTGCTTCCTATGGCAATCTTTGCTTGTTTGATTGCTTTTCTGATTGGCTTTAGCCGCGTCTACTTAGGAATCCATTTTCTGACTGATGTGCTAGGCGGCTGGTTTTTAGGCACAGCTATCGCAGGTTTGGTCACTTTGCTCTTTATGACCTAAGCAAGCCAAATAAAAACGGCTATACCTTTTCGGTATAGCCGTTTTTATATTACTCTTCCGTATGCAATTTACGAATCATTTCATCGATTTTGCTTCCATATTGAACGGATTGATCCAATTCAAATTGAATTTCAGGGACTTTATAGAGGGACAAAGCCTGTCCTAGCTCTCGACGAACCAATCCAGTCGCTTTTTCAAGACCGGCTTGGGCTTTTTGCTTATCTGATGCTAGATCTGTCAACGTACTGTAATAGATCGTTGCTTGCTGCAAGTCACCTGTTACCCGTACATCAGTGATCGTTACATCTTGGACCCGTGGATCACGGACACTTTTACGAAGAATCTGATTGACTTCTTTTAATATTTCTTGTGCAACTCTTCGATCACGATAGTTAGCCATTCAAAATTGCCTCCTTACGTTTTATGCATTTTTTATTTGACTGGAACTTCTTCCATCACATAGCCTTCGATGACATCATCAACTTTGACATCGTTGAAATTCTCGATCATCGCGCCACATTCGAAACCTAATTTCACTTCTTTGACATCATCTTTAAAGCGTTTCAGACTAGCCAATTTGCCTTCGAAAATCACAATACCGTCACGAATCAAGCGAACACCGCTATCTCTCTTGACACTACCTTCAGTGACATAACAACCAGCAATCGTGCCGACTTTAGAGACTTTATAGGTTTCACGAACAACCATTTGACCAGTGATTTTTTCTTCAAATTCTGGATCAAGCATCCCTTTCATCGCTGTTTCGATTTCTTCGATTGCTTTATAGATGATTCTGTGCAAACGAATATCCACAACTTCGGCATCGGCTTGTTGTTTGGCTTGCGGCGTAGGACGCACATTGAAACCAATGATGATCGCATTACTTGCTGCAGCTAAAGTGACATCACTTTCATTGATCGCACCAACCGCTGAATGGACGATATTCACACGAACACCTTCAACATCGATTTTCTTCAGTGAAGCAGCCAATGCTTCAGCCGAACCTTGTACATCTGCCTTGATGATGACATTGACTTCTTTCAATTCGCCTTCTTTAAGGCTTTCAAACAAGTTATCCAATGTCACACGGCTGTTTGATGAACGTTGCTCCATCAATGCACGTTTGGCACGTTCTTCACCAGCAGCACGAGCTGTTTTTTCGTCTTCAAAAGTAACAAAGCGATCGCCTGCTTGCGGCACATCATTTAAACCAGTGATTTCAACTGGTGTTGCCGGTCCAGCTGTTTTATCACGGCGACCTAAGTCATTGGTCATGACCCGCACTCGACCAAAGGTATTGCCGACAACGATTGGATCACCAACGTGTAATGTTCCTTGTTGCACCAACAAAGTCGCAACTGGTCCTTTTCCTTTGTCTAGGCGTGCTTCGATTACAGTACCGATCGCACGTTGTGTAGGATCAGCTTTTAGATCTTCCACTTCCGCAACCAATAAGATCATTTCTAATAATTCTTCGATATTTTGACCGAACTTGGCAGAGATCTCTACAAAAATCGTATCGCCGCCCCATGCCTCAGGAATCAATTCGTGTTCACTTAATTCTTGCATGACATGTTGCGGATTGGCACCAGGTTTGTCGATTTTGTTCACAGCAACAATAATTGGCACTTTCGCTGCTTTTGCATGGTTGATCGCTTCAACAGTCTGAGGCATGACACCATCATCTGCTGCAACGACCAAAATCGTGATATCAGTGATACTTGCACCACGCGCACGCATGCTAGTGAAGGCCGCATGTCCTGGTGTATCCAAGAAAGTGATTGGTTTGCCATTGATATCGATCTGGTAAGCACCAATATGCTGTGTGATCCCGCCGGCTTCGCCACTTGTTACACGAGAATGACGTAAGGTATCAAGCAATGTTGTTTTCCCGTGGTCAACGTGACCCATGATCGTAACAACTGGCGGACGAGAAACAAGATTCTCAGCTGTTTGTTCTTCAGGTTCAAAGAATTTATCAATATCAGCAATATCGATTTGAACTTTTTCTTGAGGATCAATCCCATAATCAGTTGCCAACAATTCGATCGTATCTTTATCAAGTGGTTGGTTTTGATTGACCATTACCCCCATCATAAAGAGTTTCTTGATGATTTCAGCTGGTTCACGGTAGATTTTTTTCGCAATATCCGCAACGTTCATGCCTTCTGTATATTCTAATACTTCTGGCAACTCACGGAATTTACGTGCTGGAACTGGTGGTTTTGGTGTTTGGTTTTGACGGCCTTTTTTGCCTTTTTTATTGAATTTATTGCGGTTATTGTTATTGTTAAAATTATTGTTTCGTCCACCGTAATTTGATTTGCCACGGTTGTTTTGGTTGCCCCCGCGATTTTGGTTGTCGCTGGTTGAAGGACCATTGGTGTTTGAACGAGCAGCCCCTTGATTATTGCTTGCTGGACGGTTTTGTTGTCCTTGGTTTGCTGGACGATTTTGTTGTCCTTGGTTTGCCGGACGGTTTTGTTGTCCTTGGTTTGCTGGACGGTTTTGTTGTCCTTGGTTTGCTGGACGATTTTGTTGTCCTTGGTTCGCTGGACGGTTTTGTTGTCCTTGGTTTGCTGGACGGTTTTGTTGTCCTTGGTTCGCTGGACGGTTTTGTTGTCCTTGGCTTGCTGGACGGTTTTGTTGTCCTTGGCTTGCTGGACGGTTTTGTTGTCCTTGGTTTGTTGGACGATTTTGTTGTCCTTGGGTGTTTCTATTATTTTGGTTATTCACTCGACTTTGACTTCCTTGGTTATTTGGCCGTTGTTGATTTTCTGCATTGTTGCTGCGCTCCACTTGTCCTTGACCAGAAGGACGTTGATTGCTTGCAGTGGAACGTTGTTGATTTTGATTGTTGTGACGGTTTTGGAAGTTAGGATTATTTCTTTGCGTTTTAAACTTCTTTTGTTCTTGTTTTTCTGGCTGGTTGGCTGGTTTCTGATTTGCGGGAGTTGATTTTACTGATGATTGATCATTTGGTTTGCTGCCCAATGACTGCTGCAACGTTTTTGCCTCTCCATCTGAGATGGCGCCCATATGATTTTTCACATCAAAGCCTAAAGATTGTGCTTTTTCGACAATCTCTTTACTCGATTTATTCCATTCTTTTGCAAGTTCGTAAATTCTTTTTTTCCCCATGCAATCACCTTCCTAACCTAATATTAATTCCTGCACCTTCCTTGCAAATCCTTGATCTAAGATGCCTATCACCATTCTTGGTTTCCCAATGGCAGCACTGATTTCATCAGTAGAAAATACATCTAGGAGCGGAATTTCGTAATAAGAACTTTTGTCCTTGATTTTTTTTTGTGTATTTTTACCAGCATCACTGGCAAGAATGACCAAAGCCGCTTTTTCATTGCGAATCTCTTTCAACGTCATTTCTTCACCCGTGACCATTTTCCCAGCCCGCATGGCTAGTCCTAACATATTTAATGCTTTCGTTTTATTCATTTGCAAATAACTCTTTTCGCGCTTTTTGATGGGTTACGTATTCTAGCAGTTCTTGATAAAATTCATCCGTCAATTTAGCTTCTAACACGCGATCGAGGATTTTCTTGTCCCAAGCTTTTTGTGCTTCTGCTGGATCAATCGCGATATATGCGCCGCGACCAGGCATTTTACCTGTTGGATCCATAGAAACAACACCTTCTTTGGAACGAGTGATCCGCAACATTTCCTTCTTTGGCAGCATTTCACCGGAAACCACTGATTTGCGCAACGGAACTTTTCGTTTTTTCATGACGATGTCACCTCACCTATTTTTCGTCAAAATCGATGTTTTCGTAATCATCTGCTGTCATATCAGATGCAACAATGGCTTCATCGACTGCTTCTTCTGCTGCAAGCGTTTCGTCGACAGCTTCATTGTTGCCTTCTTCAGGGTTATATTCATCGATATAATCACCTTCATCTAATTTCGCATAAAATTCTTCCATATCTGATTCAGACTTGATATCGATTTTATGGCTAGTCAATTTGGCAGCCAATCGTGCATTTTGGCCACGTTTACCAATAGCTAATGATAGTTGGTAATCTGGAACAACGACTGTACATGCGCGTGGATTTTCTACATCAAAAATCACATCGCTCACTTCTGCAGGGTTCAAGGCATTTGCGATGAAAATTGCTGGATCTTCATTCCATTCGACAATGTCCATATTTTCACCTTTTAACTCATTGACAATCGCTTGGACCCGTTGACCTTTAGGTCCAACACAAGTGCCCACAGGATCAACATTGGCATCAAATGAACGAACAGCGACTTTTGCACGATCGCCGGCTTCTCTAGCAATGCTGACGATCTCAACTGTACCATCATATACTTCAGGTACTTCTTGCTCAAATAAGCGGCGCAATAAATCTGGATGACTGCGGCTAACGAAGACTTGAGGCCCTTTAGAGGTATTTTCAACACGAGAAACAAATACTTTGATCCGATCATGTGCTTGATAAAATTCATTTGGCATTTGGTCTTGTTTTGATAACACAGCTTCGATCTTACCTAAATTTACATAGATATAGCGATTGTCTTGTCGTTCAACGATTCCTTGTAAAATATCTTTTTCATAGGCACTGAACTCATTATAAATAATGTTGCGTTCAGCTTCTCTCACACGTTGCAAGATCACTTGTTTCGCTGTTTGGGCAGCGATCCGGCCGAAATCTTTTGGTGTGACTTCAAAACGGATTTTGTCCCCGATCTCATATGCTGGATTGATCGTCATCGCTTCTTTTAACGACACTTCCAATTGCGAGTCCATCACTTCTTCAGTTACTTCTTTGACCGCATACACATGGATATTGCCTTTTTTTTGGTCAAATTCTACTTCAACATTTTGTGCTTGACCGTAATGGCGTTTATAAGCGGATACCAATGCTGCTTCTAATGCATCAATAACGATCTCTTTTGAAATGCCTTTCTCTGCTTCTAATGCATCCAATGCATTCAACATTTCTTTACTCATGATTCTTTCATTCCTCCGTGATTAAAATTGAATGGCTAAACGAGCTTTGGCAATGTTTTTCCGTTCGATCGTCCGTTCTTTTTCTCTGGTTTTGACACGTGTCTTGATGACCAGTTGATTTTCGTCAAGAGATTGCAAAAATCCGTCAAATTGTTTTTCTCCATCGACAGGCTGATATAAAGAAATATGGATATATTCTCCGACAGCACGTTGATAATCGGCTTCTTTCTTAAGCGGACGTTCTGCCCCAGGGGAAGAAACTTCCAAAAAATAAGCTTGTGGAATTGGATCGGGATCGATTTGATCAAGCTGTTCACTCAAATGTTCACTGACAAAGGCACATTCTTCAATATCAATGCCACCTTCTTTATCAATAAATACCCGCAAAAACCAGCTTTTGCCTTCCTTGACAAACTCCACTTCAACTAACTCAAAATTTTGTGCATCCAGAATTGGTGTCACGATTTCAGTGACGGTTTCCACTACTGCACTCACACAACATCGCCTCCTTTAGTTCTCATCGAAACGAACTTCATTCCATTAAAAAGAGTGAGCGAAAAAACCGCTCACTCACTCTAAGTATCATTACATTGTTAATATAACACAAAATCCAGTTAATTTCAACTATTGGCGCATTTATCGCGGTTTTTCTGAAAATAAAATAGGATTTCTTAAAGATTTCATCCCAATTCAAGCAACTGATCGATCCCCATTTCTTGGCTCAAAACAAACTTGAAATCAATCGTGGAATCACGGCATCGGCATCGAGATCCAACGGGGCTTGATGAGGAAAATAGAGAACCAGACGAGCGATATAAACTGTAACAACCAAAATCATTGTACCTAACCAGAATCTTTGATTGCGATAGATCTTTGCAATCAGCGGTTTGTGTTTGAAAATCATGACCACGATTAAAATCGGAACGAGCCAAAATAATGGATGAAAGTGAAAGGCCCCTGCTATATCTCCATCTGCAAGATGTAAAAATGCCCTAGTCATCCCACAACCAGGGCAAGGCAAACCAGTCACTGCTTTAAATGGACAAATCAATAGTCTGTCCAATCATCGAAGTCTGCAGCTTGGTTCGGAATGGTTTGATCCGCTTTTTCCCAAAGCTGATTCATATCTGATTGCAGGATCGCCATATTGATGATATCCAAGCCAAACAAAGTCAAGACCACGAACAAGATCTTATTGTCATTGAGACGAGGGTATTTCGCTTTTTGCTGCGCACTGATAAAGATATCTGCGATACGATACCACCAATAGATCTGATAGAAGCCGCAGGTCACGATCGTTAGGACGATGGAGAGTCCTGGAGAGAGTCGATAATCCTCACTGTATTCTGTCAATTCCTTTGTAGTTTGATAAAACCAATAAAAATAGTAAATACCACAGGTCACGATCGTTAGTAAAATGACCATTAAAATAGAACGTTGTTGCCTTACATAATTTCCACCCAAATCAAACGCCTCCTAAACAACTTTTCAATTCTTTCATTAATTATACCTGATTTGGATGAAGAAGAAAGCGTTAGACGATGATTTAGCTGCATTTATTAAAAACATTGATGAAAAAAAGACAGAAACCATGATGATTTCTGTCTTTCACTTTATTTAGCGGACAATGATTCATCCAATTAAACCCGGCTATAATTCTTCACTTCCGCAGCCATTGCGTCTACAAAGAGATTCAACTCTTCAACATGGGTTTCCTTGCTTCCGTAGCGACGGATGTTGACAGTCGCATCATTGACTTCCTGATCACCAACAACGATTTGATACGGAATTTTTTGTGTTTGCGACGCCCGGATCTTGTATCCCATTTTTTCATTGCGGTCATCGACTTCTACCCGCAGGCCTTGTGCTTGCAAACGTTCTTTGATTTCATAAGCATAATCGCTATGGGCCTCCACTGACACTGGAATGATCGATGCTTGGATCGGCGCCAACCAAGTAGGGAATGCGCCTTTGTAAACTTCTGTTAGATAGGCAACAAAGCGTTCCATTGTTGAAACGATCCCACGATGGATCACGACTGGACGACGGTTATTTTCGCCATCTTCCCCCACATAAGTCAAATCAAAGCGTTCTGGCAGCAAGAAGTCTAATTGGATCGTCGAAAGCGTTTCTTCCATACCTAAAGCTGTTTTGACTTGCACATCTAGTTTTGGACCATAAAATGCTGCTTCACCATCTGCTTCGAAATAATCCAATCTCAATTCATCCATGGCTTCTTTTAACATCACTTGGGCATTTTCCCACATTGCATCGTCATCAAAGTATTTTTCTTTGTTTTCAGGATCGCGATAGCTTAAACGGAAACGGTAGTCTGTGACGTTGAAATCTTTATACACTTCGACCATCAAGTCCAATGTTCGTTTGAATTCTTCTTTGATTTGGTCCGGTCTAACAAACGTATGGCCATCATTCAAGGTCATTTCCCGTACCCGTTGCAAACCAGATAATGCGCCAGATTTTTCATAACGATGCATCATGCCTAATTCAGCGATACGAATTGGCAATTCGCGATATGAATGGATATCATTTTTATAGACCATCATATGATGCGGACAGTTCATAGGACGCAACACAAGCATTTCGCCATCACCCATATCCATTGGCGGGAACATGTCTTCATGATAGTGATCCCAGTGTCCAGATGTTTTGTAGAGATCAACATTGGCCATGATCGGTGTATAGACGTGTTGATAACCTAAGCTGACTTCTTTGTCGACAATATATCGTTCGATCGTCCGTCTGATGGTTGCGCCTTTTGGCAACCAGAATGGCAAACCTGCGCCGACTTCAGGTGATAACATAAACAAATCAAGCTCTTTACCTAATTTGCGATGGTCCCGTTCTTTGGCTTCTTCACGCAACCGGATGAATTCTTTCAAATCTTTTTTGTCAAAAAAGGCTGTACCATAAATCCGCTGCATCATTTGATTGTCCGAATTGCCGCGCCAATAGGCTCCTGCTACTGACAATAATTTGTAGACTTGGATCCGTCCAGTCGAAGGGACATGGGGGCCACGGCATAGATCAACAAACTCTCCTTGTTGATACGCTGTGATTGTTTCGTCCTCTGGCAGATCACTGATCAATTCGACTTTATAAGGATCTTCTGCAAATACCTCTAGGGCTTCTGCTTTTGTTAACACGCGGCGCTCGATTGGCAGATTTTCCTTGATGATTTTCATCATTTCAGCTTCGATCGCTGGTAAATCTTCCGCAGTCACTGGATTTTCTCCATTATCCGTATCGTAATAAAAACCACTGTCAATCGCTGGACCTACACCGAAATGGATCGATGGATAGAGGCGGCGCATGGCTTGTGCCATCAAATGTGCACTTGAGTGACGCAATAACTGCAATGCATCTTCATGATCCGGTGTAACGATTTCGATTGAGGCATTTGCGTCGATTGGTCGATTTAAATCGATCAATTGCCCATTGACTTTGCCAGCCAACGCCTTTTTAGCTAGACTTTTTGAAATACTTTCAGCAATTTCCTTAGTGGTTACGTTCACTGGAAATTCTTTGACCGCACCATCTGGAAATGTAATTGATATTGACATGAACATGTCCTCCTTTATAGTTTTGATTGAATAAAAAAAGTCCTAGTATCTATGAAGATACTAGGACGATCACTCGTGGTTCCACCTAATGTTTGAAAACGATTTGTTTTCCTTGGACGTGTTAACGGTACGACCGCCTTTGTTTCAACAAAGGTCAAAAAAAGTGGTCATCCTTTGGTTTTCTTCTAGGAAACTTTCAGCAAGCATTTCCCTCTCTTATCGAAGACTCTCAAGATCAGCTGTCTTTTTTATCAATCAATTATGGCTTAATTAAACCACTCATAGCAAAAAAATGCAAGCACTTATTTCCAATCACCGTTCACTGCATAAGTACCTTTTTTCATTTCGTTGACAATCACATGGATATGTTCTTTTGGCGCGCCAGTATTTTTATGAACAGCTTCAGTAATATCTTTCATCATGGCACTTAATTGCGCTTCTGAGCGGCCCTCTACTAATTCGACATGAATAAATGGCATGGTAACGACCTCCTTTGATTTTCATCAGTATACACCTTTTTTCTTCCCTTTTACAAGAACCTCTCGTCTTTACGCCTGATATAAGCAGCGAAAGGTTTCGCATACACAAGGAATCTGATGATCAAATGCTAATCCTGCTGCTTGATATGCTTGACGAAAGAAAGCTTCATGCACTTCGCGCCAGTATGCTAAAGAACGGTCCCCTTCGCCTTCTTTGTAAGCAAACGCTGCTGTGACTTCATCGAAAGAAATGATCGTGACTGTTTCCGTATAAATGACCGCGCAAGGTTCTTGTTGGCCATTCAATAAAATACTGTATGTATCAGCTTTAGGTAACGGTTCATTCTCGATCGTGTACAATGCGGCAGCTGAGGTGGTGGCAGTTTTCTTACCAATCAAGACGAGCTGTGCCAATTCTTCTGCCATTTCCGAAGAATTTCCAAAAGCCCAAGGTTCTTCATACATTAAGTCAGATGGTAAACCAGGATGATTCTGCAAAAACCTCTGCCAAAAATCAGTCACCTTCGCTTGAAAGGTGTGGTGATTTTCCATAGATATGTCTGTCATTTTTTTGACTCCTTTACGTGGGTTGTTATCTGGTGAATCCGTGATATTCTTTGAACCATTCAGGCCAATACTCTGGCATGGGTAAGGAAAGCTATTGCTTTCTTAAAAGTTTAGCACACTTTTTATTTTTTAACGACAACAGCTCCTTTTATATGCTATAATTTTATGTCGCAATTTTTTTAAGGAGGATCCCTAGTGAACGAACGTCAAAAAGAACAACAACATATCGATGAAACCATTGCATTGATCCATAAAGAACAAACGATCCTTTCACAGCAAAAACAAGAACTTGCGAATAAGATGGAAGATCAATTAAAAGAAATCGCTGATAAAAAAATTCGAGGTGGCGATAGTGAAGCCTTCTATGAGTCTGTCATTGAATATCAGCAACATGAACAAGAACTGCTGATCAAATATCAGACAGCAGAATCACAAGAAAAACGGGTCAAAACCTTAAGTACGATGGCCAACAACCCTTATTTCGCTCGGATCGATTTCCAAGAAGAAACAGAAACGGAAACCCTGTATCTAGGTATCGCCTCATTACGAGATAAAGATGAAGAAACAATTGTCATCGACTGGCGGGCACCGATCGCCAATCTGTATTATGAAGGCGAATTGGGTGAAACATTTTATGAAACAGATACTGACCGCTTTACAGTCGATTTACTTTTGAAACGTCAATTCAAGATCCAAAACGGCCAATTACAGTCGATGGTTGATACCTCAGAGATCATCAACGATGAATTTCTACTAGAAATCTTAGATGATGCGTCTTCTTCACAGATGCGCAACATTGTTTCCACGATCCAAAAAGCCCAAAATCAGATCATTCGCGATACAAATCACCGCTTCTTGCTGATTGAAGGGATTGCCGGAAGTGGCAAAACGTCTGCGCTGCTGCAACGTGTTGCTTACCTGCTTTATCGCAACCGCAAATGGCTGGATGAGAAACAAGTGCTCTTGTTTTCACCAAACCATTTATTCTCAGATTATATTTCTATGGTCCTACCTTCATTAGGTGAAAGCGAAGTGCCTACCCGCACCTTCCATCATTTCCTGCAATTGATATTAAGAGGATTTGAAGTGACCAAAGAAACCCAGCAAGAAGCCAATTTTTTGAGTGGTGATGATGATGCGATCGAAAAATTAAAAAGCAGCTTGACGCTCGTCAAAAAAATCCAGCAATATGTACAGGCGATCGCGCCGATCGGTCCAATGTTTAGAGACTTAAAAATCCAAGGACAAACTTATATCACTAAAGAACAAATCAGACAGTGGTACCAAGATACCAACGATGAGCTGCCTATCTATCAAAGAAGCCAGCTGCTGCAAACAAAGCTTCTGAAGAAAGTCGCTGGGTTAGAAAAAGATGAAGCCAAGAAAGATTGGGTCAAAGAAGAAGTTGAAGAACAACTGCAACAAGCCTTTGCCAATGATCCACATCAAGAGTATTCAGAAGAAAATGAGCGGCGGATGCGTAAGAAACTACGACAGCAGATCGTCCGCAAAAAATTCCGTTCATTGACCCGCGGCGTCAAACAGTTTCAATTTATCAACCAGCCGAAACAATATCTCCATTTTTTACAATCAGTTTTGGCAACAGTTCAGAAACATACGGATATATCAGCAGAAACCTGGCAGGAATCAATGCTTGCCATCAAACAAGACTTGCGTCAGCGCCGATTAAAACAAGAAGACGCTGTTTTATTTTTCTTGTTGATCAAACAGCTTTATCCAATCCATGTGGAAGAAAAGGCGCGTTTTATCTTTATTGATGAAATGCAGGATTTCCCTCCAGCACAGGTAGCCATGTTGCGACAATTGTATCCAAAAGCCGGTATCACACTTTGCGGCGATTTAAATCAAAAAGTGTATGACAATGAATCGATCGTCGGCTCCCTGGATGACCTCTTCCCTCAAGATAGTGTCAAAAGGTATCAATTAAAAACCAGTTACCGTTCAACCAAAGAAATCACTGATTTCGCGAACCAATTTCTGACTGGCGATGACCAAGTTGAACTGACTGCCCGCGGGGGAGACTTGCCAACTGTGGTCACAGCTGACTCTACTGCTGCATCTTATACTTTAATTGAGGACAAAATCAGTGACGCTGTCAACAATCAACAGTGGCGAACAGCGATCATCTGTAAAACAGCAGCGGATTGCCAGAAATTGTATCAGCAATTGGCCCCTAGCAGCCAAGACAACGTCCAGTTGATTATCTCCGAAGAAGACTTCATGAAGCGCAACGTCATGATCTTCCCTGCTTTCCTGGCAAAGGGTCTGGAATTCGATCAAGTGATTGTGTGGACACCAAATGTGACTTTCGATGCACCGCAAGACCAATTGATTTTCTATACGATGGCGACCCGCGCCATGCATCAATTGACTGTGATCGCAGACCAGCAGTTGCCGATTTTAGACAAAGCAAACCCAACAACCTATCAAGCTATCCATCAATAGAAATATAAATAGTACCCATACTTCTATCATTCAGGGGACTGAAGAATCCGTTTTGATTCTTCAGTCCCCTGTTCATTTTACCTATGAAAAAAACAACTTTGATTTCACTTCATACTTTTCCATTAACCCTTATCGACAAAAAAGCCCTTGGCTTCGCAAAGGGCTTTAAACATTTGGTACGTATCACTTTGTCTTATGTCGTGAATGGCTATTCATCCAATGCAAAATCAGCACTTAAAAATGCCTTGGAGCTATTTTTCTTTTGTTCGATCGAGCAAATAGTCGACACTTACATCAAAATATTCTGCGATTTTGATCAATGTTGGTGCGGTCCACTCGATCTTGCCTGTTTCATATTGAGAGTATGTATTTTGAGAGACATTTAGAAACGCGGCCATTTCCCGTTGTGTAATATCGTTGTCTTCTCTTATTGAACGTATATTTTCATATTTCATGATCATCACCCATTTTTATTATAAATATCTGGAATATAGATATTGAATTATATCTGAAATACAGATATAATTAAGCTATCAAAAATAAAGGGGCGACAATCATGGCGGACACACAAGAAATGACACTGGTCACGAAGAAGCAGCAACCCGTTAAAGAAATTATCCACCAAGACATCTTTCATTTACAAGAAACCATCGAACACTTGCATGCTTGGTCTGAACTACTGCACTCCCTCCAAACTTTTTTTGATCAAAAAGAACTACCCTTGCATAAGAAAAAAATCATCAAAGATTATCATGCCTATGCACAGCTATTTACTATTTTTCATCAGGATTACAAACATATTTTGACCACATTAGACGAACAAGTAGATGACTTGCGCGCGCGTCCGAAAGTGAGAGTTTAGCTTTTTGTTAATGGAAGGCACCTCCTGTTGCATGGGAATGTGACGCTACTGTCCAAATGAATGAAACAATTTCCCTCCGACCTCATTGATAAAGAACAAAAAAACATCAGTCAATCTTTGCATCCGCTACGGACAAGATTGGTTGATGTTTTTACCCTTTTAATTCACCAATAAATAAGTGCATTTCCGGATAACGCAAGCCAACGATGGATAAGATCATTTGCAATTCTGCGATATTTTCAGCATTTTCAGGATCAAAAATTTTGCTATGCCGACCAATACTGCCATTGTCGATCAATTTATAGGTACGATTCCAATCACTAAACGCCTCAATGGTTTGAAAACGGCTAAGTGGAAAACCCGCTCCATCTAAAATTTCCGTCAAGCGAAAGGCGATAAATGAGCTATCAATGACATATTCTTTATTTGGCTGGATGCCACGGCTTTTTTGAAAATCAATAATGGCCTTTTCGGGTCGATGAAGCAACAACCACTCTAAAAGCAAGAAAAACCCTTCCATTCGATAGTCTTCCAAAAAAAGTTGTTCCGAAGCTTCTGTCTGGCGAAAAACCAATGGAATCAAAAATTGCTTTTTATAAATCAATAATGGCGCCCGATCGACAGTCACATTTAAATAACGATTTAAATAGGTTGCCCCGCGATAGCCGCCTAAACGATAGCCTTCCACACCAAACTTTTGATACTTTCGACATAAAGCAGAACAGTCAGCCACTGAAACAGACACTTCTGCAAGCTTTTCATAACCGCTTAAAATACGGTTGAATGGTTCTAAAACTATTTTTTCTTCCATGTCTGCCTCCTTGCGCTATGCATTCTCTAATGCCTAAATCATAACATATAAAACAGCCGGAAACCAACAGAAAAGACAGCGGGTCGACGAATTATTTTTTTATTTAACGTAAGATTTTTTTATATGACATCCCTATGGCAAATAAAAAAACCAGCCAAGTATACACTTGACTGATCAATGGTTTCTCCAACGTTCGCTGTGAAAAGGATCGTTATTCTTCTGCGTCCGCAACATTGTGATAGACATTTTGCACATCTTCTAAATCTTCTAAAACATCGATCATTTTTTCAAATTTTTCTAAGTCCTCACCGGTCAATACTACTTCGGTTTGCGGAATCATTTGCATTTCAGCAATTGTAAAATCGGTCACACCTTTTTCTTTCAATGCTTCTTGAATCGCATGGAAATCACTTGGTTCGCCATGAACGATGATTTGTCCATCTTCTTCGATCACATCTCGGACATCGATTTCTTTGTCCATCAAGTATTCAAGCACTTCATCCGCATCGTTTCCGGCAAAACCGAATAAAGCGGTGTTGTCAAACATGTATGCAACCGCACCTGAAACACCCATATTGCCGCCATTTTTCCCAAAGGCTGCCCGCACATCTGCAGCTGTCCGATTGACATTGTTGGTCAATGTATCCACGATGACCATTGAGCCATTAGGACCAAAGCCTTCGTATCTCAATTCTGAATACTGTTCGTCGCCAGAACCTTTGGCTTTTTCGATGGCTCTGTCAATAATGTGTTTTGGCACATTATAAGTTTTGGCACGTTCAATGACAAAGCGCAATTTTTGGTTCGCATGAGGATCAGGATCACCTGATTTTGCTGCCGCGTAGATTTCGATTCCAAATTTTGCATAAACTCGGCTATTGTTTGCATCTTTAGCTGTTTTCTTCGCTACGATATTTGCCCATTTACGACCCATGATTTCACTTCGCTTTCTAGTTTTTAAAAATCCCTATTTATTATACTTGCCAAATCAGCTTATGTGAAGCTTTTTTTCTCATTCGGAATAAAAAGCGGCTTACGGCCAAAATTCTGTTCTCTGATTTGTTGACTCGCCAATTGATACACTTGATCCACCTTCAAAGAAAGTGCATACTGTGTTCCTTCTTTTTTACCAAACTTCGCCACTAAGGGCATAGATAGATCTGCCTTGATCTGTTTGAGGTATGCTTGTCCTTGGCTAGTATAGCCTAGAACACGAATATAGGGCTGCTTTTGTGCTTCTGTCATCTCATCTGTTGTAATTTGAAACAATACATAACACAGCAAGCGCTGCAAGCGAACAAGGGAATACCGTTTGGTTTTTAGTTGTTGGATAAAATCGTCAAAACTACGGGCAGTTTGCGCACATGCTTTGATCCGATACTCTAACCCTTCGACCATTTGGTAAATTTGCGCCATTTCATGTAAGGGCATCACCATGATCTGATAGTGCAGCAGCGGCCAAAATGCCTGCCAATCAACCACCTTCCCCTGTAGGTTTTTATACGTTTGTACTGGCACAAAAGAGGTGATATCAGTATTGTTTTTTATCCCTTTGCGGATCGCAGTTGCACTTGCGATGGATGCATGATGTAACGCTTCAGAATGATAGGCAGCAGCTTTCCTTGCAATCGCAACGATCTCCATTGGCGCATCGTAGTGCAATAACGCCTTTGCATATTCCATACCTAGAATATGGTTCGGTTGCTTGCTATGTGCAGCGTAGGCAGGATATAACCTGCTGAGTACCGTGTCCATTCTCTCATTATAAGTAGCATTCGCTTTGTCTAATCGTTGAAAATCAGCATCGATTTCTTGACGATGGCGTTCTTCAAACTGCGCAAATGCCTGATAATCAAAAGGTGCTTGTGCGTCTGTGCCAAAGCACAACCATTGGCATTTGAGTGCTTGTAACAGAGACACAGCGCCTGACGCGAACAAATCAGCTGGCTGAACGGCCCAAGCAGCAGGCAGTTCGACGACGAGATCGGCGCCATTGGCCAACGCTGCTTGTGCTCTTTGCCATTTATCAATCACCGCTGGTTCGCCTCTTTGCAAAAAATTACCACTCATGACCGCAACAACGACATCAGCACCTGTCTTGCTTTTGGCTTGCTCGATATGATAGCGATGGCCATTATGGAATGGATTGTATTCAACGATAATGCCACATGCTTGCATCTATACACGCCTCCTTACGATGAACAACGATCATTTATGGCAAACAAAGAACCAGCGACGACTTTTTTCATTTGGTTCAACATCGATAAAATCTGCATAACAAGAAACAGCAGAGAAACCGGCATTTTCTAACATTCTGATATAGGTTTCTAAAGGATACGTTCGTTCTTGATGTAATTCATCCAGACGGTTGAACTGTCCATTGTCTTCTTGAACGAAGAAAGTCAAGAAATGCTCGATACTATGCTCAACTTCTCCTTGGTAACTTTCCCATAAGAAAGCAAAGTCATCCGTTTGATAATGATAGCTGTAATCTGGAAAGACCTCATCGATTTGATACGTGGAATGGACATCAAACAAAAAGACCCCATCCTCAACCAACGATTCAAAGACACCATCGAATACTTGCTGCACGCTCTGCGCATCTTCCATGTAACAAAGTGAATCGGAATAACAAGTAATGGCCTCGTACTGGCCAACATCAACGAGATCAAGCATATCCCCTTCAACGAATTGGATCGACACATTTTCCGCTTGAGCTCTTTGACTTGCGATCATCAGCATCTCTTCAGATAGATCTAGCCCTGTTACTTGATAGCCACCTTTGGCAAATTCCACTGCCAAGGCACCAGTTCCGCAGGCCAGTTCCATGATTTGTTTCCGTTCTCCTAAATGACGGCAAGAAAAATCCAGCCACTTTTTATAGAGACTGGAATCCATTACTTCGTCATAGACAAATGCGAAGGTTTCGTAAGCCATTACGCCACGACCCATTCGTTAAGATCCACAAGCGGTGCATCTGACCATAGTTTTTCTAAATTGTAAAAGGCACGTTCTGATGCATTGAACACATGGACAATGACATCGCCTAAGTCGATCAAGACCCACTTACCGCCATCTTTTCCTTCCACACGGCGAACGTCAACTTGATTTTCTTCTTCTTTGTCTAAGACTTCATCAATGATCGCGTTGATCTGACGTTCACTATTCCCTGAACAGATCACAAAGTAATCTGCCAAAAGTGAAATTTCTCGTACGTCTAATGCCATGATATCCTCTGCATGTTTCGAATCAGCGGCACGAACTGCGATTTCTAATATTTTCTGACTATCTATGGTAATTCCCTCCTAAAGTTAGCTACCCAATGATTGTATGTTTCGATCGTTTTTGGGTAAATGACTGCTTCTTGATTGATCAAGTGCAGCAGTGTATGTTTTGTTTCATAAGCAACGGCTTTGTCCAAATCGACTAACGCAATTTCTCTGGCTTCTTCGACGCCCGGAAAGTTGCGGCCAGGTTCGATGTAATCTGCCACATAAATAATTTTATCCAGCAAACCCATGTCAGCAGCACCGGTCGTATGCAGTCGAATGGCTTGAAGAATCTCTTCATCATCGATCGACAATTCTCTTTGAACAAAATCTGCACCCACAATACCATGCCAAATGGCATTGTTCCAGTGCAATAAATCTAAATCAAAGCCATTTTGACGAATCACTTGTATAAATTCATCATCACTGCGTTCTTTGGCATAGTCATGGGTCAATGCAGCGATACTGGCTTTGATGGGTGATGCACCATATATTTCTGCTAAGGCAACTGCTGTTTTTTCTACGCCCAATACATGCTGGAATCGTTTGTTGCTCATTTGCATTTGCACTTTTTGCATCAACGCTTCTCGCTCAGCATGTGTATAATGACTAGACATCATCCAAATACAGCTCCTTTTCTTGAATATAGTGTAACACATTTTCCGGCAATAAATACCGTACCGAACAACCTTGTTCCACTTTCTTACGAATTGTAGTGGAACTGACATCCATCAATGGTACATCGATCCAAATGATTGGATAGTCGCTTTCAATTGGATATCCTGGTCTGCGTACACCAACAAAGGTCACCAATTGCATCAATTCATCAATCTGATGCCATTTAGGCAAATACTGTACCATATCGCCACCAATGATAAAGTAATAATTGGTATCTGGATGCAGTGCAGTCAATTCCCGCATCGTCTCCACTGTATAGCTTTTGCCTTTTCTTGCCAATTCGATTGTTTCTACAGCAAATCGTGGATTGTCCGCGATGGCTAATTCCAGCATGGCTAACCGGTGCACAGCAGGAATCGTTTCTTTCTCGTCAATATGCGGTGGTAAATATTCGGGCATGAAATAGACCTTTTCTAATCCTAATGCTTGTCCCACTTGTTCTCCCATGACCAAGTGTGCATAATGCACTGGATTAAAGTTGCCGCCAAGAATGCCCACTTGTTTCTTTGGTACAAGTTGTGCGCTTTGAAGCGCTGCAACGGTCTGTACCTTGTCAAATGAATGTCCTTGCATGCCGATGCCTCCTATATCGAACGAACTTTTGCAGAGATCGTTTGATATTTTTCTTTACTTGAAGGTTTGAACAAGACGATCACTCGTCCGATGATTTGAACGATCTCGCAATGAATGTGTTCTTGGATCGCAAGCGCCGCTTCTTCGGCTACTTCATCCGTGTTTTGCAACAAAGAAACTTTGATCAATTCACGTTTTTCCAATGCTTCTGCGATTTGGAGAATCATGGCCTCATTCAATCCGCCCTTGCCGATTTGAAAAATCGGATTTAAATGATGCGCTTCGCTGCGCAAAAATCTTTTTTGTTTTCCTCTTAATTCCATGTTCTTCCTTCTTTCTTATACTAATGCTTTTCTTCTGATGACATCAACACCTTTTGGCGCCCAACCTGCGATCACGCATGGTTTGGTGACTGTGATCCAGCCAAGGCCGGCAAAAACGATGTCCGTTTTGTCTTTGATCGAAAACTCAAATCGGACCAACTCTGGGAAAGCTTCGACTTCGTCTTGACGAGGCGGTTGCAACAGACCGCCGACATGTTTTTGATAAAAGGCATCTGCTTTTTCAAGTTTGGTGCGATGAATCTCTACATCATTGGCCACATAGGCCACAAAGGAACTGCGCTCACCTTGAACGAAATCAAAACGAGCCAAACCGCCTAAGAACAGGGTCTGCTCAGGGTTCAACTGATACACTTTCGGTTTGATTTCCTTCATTGGTGCTGCAATTTTCAAATCTTGTTTTCCTAAATAATGGGCCATTTGATGTCGATGGATGATGCCCGGTGTATCAATCAAGAAATGACCGTCATCTAATGGAATCTCGATTTTATCCAACGTCGTACCAGGGAATCTGGAAGTGGTGATCAATTCTTGGACGCCGGCGGTTTGTTTGATGATTTGGTTGATCAATGTTGATTTCCCCACATTGGTCACACCAACCACGTAAACATCCCGACCTTCACGATACTTTTCGATCATTGTCAACAGATCTTCCATTTCGCCAGCTTTTTTCGCGCTGGTCAGCAAGACTTCCACAGGTCGAAGACCGGCTTCATGAGCACGTTCTTTCATCCATTGTTTCATCTTTGATTTCTTTAAGGACTTCGGTAAGATATCAACTTTATTTCCGACTAACAAGACTGGGTTATCCCCAACAAAGCGATGCAAGCCGGGAATCAAGGAGCCGTTGAAATCAAAAATATCTACCACATTGACGATCAAGGCATCTTTTTGACCAATCTCATTCAACAAACGCAAAAAATCATCGTCTGTCAGTGCAACATCTTGGATTTCGTTATAGTGACGCAAACGAAAACAACGCTGGCAGTATACTTCTCCAGAAGCCAATCCTTTTTCTAATGCTGATTGAGGGGTATAACCTAATTCATTTGGTATCGTTGTTTGGATCAGTGCACCACATCCAATACAATGGATTGTTTCGTTACTTTCAGTCATTTAAATTCCTCCACGCCATTTTAACTCTGGGTTATGTTTTAATAAATAATGCATGATTCTGCGTTCAGCAGCACGATTGATTTGGGTTTTCCAAGAATCTGTCGGAATGACAGGCTGGACCAAAATACTGCGAACCCCAGCGCCATTTGCGGCTTTGACATCGGTCATGATTTGATCTCCGATCATCACAACATCTTCTTTTTCCAGGCCTAACATTTGATAGCCCTGCTTGATTCCTCGAGAGAAAGGTTTCAAGGCACGATGAACATATTGCAAGCCAAATGGCGCGACCGCTCTGGCCACCCGCTCACTATTGTTGTTGGAAACGACAACCACCGGAATACCTGCATTCTTCATCTCCAATAGCCAGCTTTTAAGTTCTTCCGTGCCATCGGGGTTGTTCCATGCAATCAATGTATTATCGAGGTCTGTCAAAATCCCTTTGATTCCTTGTTTTTTTAATTGGCTAGGGGTGATCTTGTAGATCGCATCCACCATCCAAGTTGGTTTGTAATTTGAAAACATAGAAACTCCTCTATTTAATTATTCTGGTTACAGCTATGATAAAAATGACTCTTCAACCTGTAATTATACAATAAATTCTGGATGAATACTAGCAAGCAAGCCAACTTCTGTATGCTACCCAAAAATAAAAAACATCCCGCAGGATGTTTTTCACTGGATTATAAAACTTTACTCAAGAAGTCGATCGTACGAGGATTCTGCGGGGTATCAAAAATTCCAGCTGGTGTGCCTTCCTCCATGATGACACCTTGATCCATGAACAACACGCGGTCAGCCACCTCTTTAGCGAAGCCCATTTCATGTGTCACGATCACCATTGTCATGCCTTGTTGCGCTAAACGCTGCATCACCCCTAAGACTTCTCCAACCATTTCAGGATCCAGAGCAGATGTTGGTTCATCAAAAAGCATCACATCAGGTTCCATCGCCAAAGCACGGGCAATCGCGATTCGCTGCATTTGGCCGCCTGACAAACTCCGAGGAAAGGCGTCAGCTTTATCAGGTAAACCGACATCTTGAAGCAATTGCTTGGCCAACGTTTCTGCTTGTTTCTTGGCCATTTTTTTTACTTTGGTAGGGGATAACGTAATATTATCTAATACGGAAAGATTGGGAAACAGATTGAAATTTTGAAAAACCATTCCCATTTTTTTCCGCATTGTATAAATATCATTTTTAGGATCGGTAATATCCGTTCCTTCAAAAATGATCGTTCCTTTGGTTGGCACTTCTAATAGATTCAAACAACGTAAAAAGGTACTCTTCCCTGAACCGGAAGGGCCGATCACAACGACGACCTCCCCTTGGTTGATGGTTGTTGAAATGCCTTTTAATACGTGATTATCACCAAAACTTTTGTGTAAATCCTGGATATCTAACATCATCTTTTTTCTCCTTTTAACGACGGTAACCTTTACCCAATTTCTTTTCCCACATGTTCAACAAGCGTGAAGTTGTAAATGTCAAAATGAAATAAATGACAGCTGCAACATAAAAAGGTGTCAGCGGCTGGAAGGAACTGGTCACCACGATTTGCGCACTGTTCATCAATTCATAGATGCCAATCGTTGACAACAACGATGAATCCTTGATCAAAACGATAAATTCGTTGCCCAGAGGTGGCAGAATATTCCGCAATGCCTGCGGAAATATCACATAGCGCATCGCTTGCGCTGGCCGCAAACCTAACGAACCAGCTGCTTCAGACTGACCAAAATCAACTGCATTGATCCCAGCACGGACGATTTCAGCAACATAAGCGCCTGAGTTTAACGACAATGCGATCACACCAGGCAGTAAGCGGCCGAAGTCTAAGCTTAGTACGCCAAAAGAAATCGTTGGCAAGGAGAAGATTCCTTGCAGCAAACCAAAGGCGATCAGTATTTGGACCAACATTGGTGTCCCGCGGATGATCTCAATATAGGCATTGGCAAACCAGCGAAAGACGTTGATTTTAGATAGTTTCATCAAAGCCAATAAAACGCCTAAAATCGTGCCAAAAATCACTGTGATGATCGAGATAACAATCGTGATCAATACACCGGAAATAAAATAGGGGTAATACGTCGTTAAAAAGGATAAATCCATCATTTGTTCTGCTCCGTTCTATCTATTGTGCTGCATTATCGTTGGCTAAATCAGTATTCTTTTGTACATAATCGCTGATTGTACCATTTTCATCCAATTCTTTCAAAATCTTATTCAATTCAGCTTGCAATTCAGTACTGCCTTTAGGTAAAGCAATGGCATATGAATCATCTGCGGATACTTCTAATGCAACATCAGTCACCATCAAATCATCATTTTGGGCAACATAAGACTCTGCTACTGCACTTTCTAAGACCAGACCATCAATGGAGCCTTGCTTCAATTCATTGATCAAATTCGGTACTTTGGCGATCGATACGAGTTGTGAATCAGCCAATTGATTTTGAACGATTGATTCTTGGATCGAACCTTTTTGCGCACCGACTTTTTTCCCTGCTAAACTGTCGATCGATGTGTAAGCATCTTGGTTGTTCTTGTTGATGACTAATTTTTGTTCTGGAGTGAAATAATTATCCGTAAAATCAAAAGTTTGTTTTCTTTCATCTGTTGCCGAAATACCTGAAACAGCAATATCAGCTTTGCCTTGTTGCAATGCTGTCAATACCGCATTGAAATCTAAATCTAAAATATTGACAGTGACACCTAATTGATCTGCTATTTCATTGACTAAATCAATATCTGCGCCTACGATCTGATCTTTGCCGTCAATCAATGCGTGAAACTCAAATGGGGCAAAATCCGCTGAAGTTGCTACATTGATCACCCCTGCAGCTTTGATTGCTTCCAATTGGTTGTCAGCTGAAGCTGTGCCGCTTGAACTGTCTGAACTGCTGGAACCGTTACTTCCACATGCACCTAGTACCAAAACGCCTGCCAATACGATCAATGAGCCAAATAATTTTTTCATTTTCCATTCTCCTTCTCAAAAACAAATATTTATACAATTTATACTTAGTATATTCAGAATATATACATATTATCACATTAGTACCTTTTTTAAAACAAAAATTTTAATAAATAATCTTAGTATTTTATAACTATTCATTGCGTTTGATTGCCGAAACCTGCGCTTCTCTTTTTTAGGCAGCAAAAAACCTACTGAAAATAGCCCGTAATCAGTAGGTCTTTGCATTAAAATTTTCTAAAACGCTGGTAACGTTTCTGGATCAACTCATCCTTAGTCAATGCGGATAATGCAGTTAATTTGTTTGAGATCATTTGTCTAAGGTCCGCTGCGATTGCTTCCTTGCTCAACACTGTTTCTCCTTGTGTTTCAGGAATCACTGACTCGACTACCCCTAATGCTTGCAACTCGTGGGCTGTGATTTTCATCAAGCCGGCTGCTTCTTTGGCACGACTGCCATCTTTCCACAAAATCGAAGCAAAACCTTCAGGAGATAAGATCGCGTAGATCGAGTATTCCATCATCCAGACCTCATCCCCTAGGGCCAATGCTAACGCACCACCGCTGCCGCCTTCACCAATGATGATTGCCAGGATCGGTACGCGCAGATCAGACATCTCAAATAAATTGCGGGCGATTGCTTCGCCTTCGCCTCGTTCTTCTGCGCCAATGCCGCAAAAAGCCCCTGCAGTATTGATCAAGGTGACGATTGGTCGACCAAATTTCTCGGCTTGCTTCATCAAACGCAAGGCTTTACGATAGCCTTCTGGATGGGGAGCCCCAAAATTGCGTTTCAAATTTTCAGGCAAATTTCGGCCTTTTTGGATCCCGATGACGGTGACTGGTTTATCATCAAGACAAGCAATTCCCCCTACCACAGCTTCATCTTCGCCAAATAAGCGATCACCATGAAATTCTTCAAAGTCAGTAAAGACGGATTCAAAGTAATCCAACGCAGTCAAGCGATCTTTGTGGCGGGCCAGTTCAACGATTTCATCTGCTGTTTTATGCATGACTGCCCCACCCTTTCATTGTGTGTAACCGAATCAAATGATCGATCTTTGATTTTAATGCTGTGCGTGGCACGATTTGATCAACAAAACCGTGCTGCAGCAGAAACTCTGCTTTCTGGAAATCCTCTGGCAATTCCTGACGGATCGTTTGTTCGATCACACGACGGCCGGCAAAGCCAATCAGCGCTTGCGGTTCAGCTAAGATGACATCGCCTTCCATCGCAAAGCTGGCAGTCACACCACCTGTTGTTGGATCTGTTAAGACCGTCAGATAGAATAAGCCAGCATTGCTATGGCGTTTGACCGCTGCCGAGATCTTGGCCATCTGCATCAAGGACATGATTCCTTCTTGCATCCGAGCACCGCCTGAAGCAGTGAAGAGGACGACAGGTAATTGTTTTTCCATTGCCCGTTCAAACAAGCGGGTGATTTTTTCACCGACGACAGTTCCCATGCTGCCCATAATAAAATTGGCATCCATGATACCGATTGCGACGGATGTGCCTTCGATCTTGGCTTCACCTGTCAAAACCGCTTCATGTAATCCCGTCTTTTCTTGCATCACGGCAATCTTCTCTTGGTAACCTGGAAAATCGAGGGGATCTTCTGTTACGACATCTGTATCCCACTCGTCGAAACTCTTTTCATCAATAGTGATCGCGATCCGTTCCCAGGCGCTGATTCGAAAATTATACCCACAATGAGGACATACTTTTTCAGCCCCCATCTCCTTGGTGTATAAGGTTCGTTTGCAACTAGGACATTTCGCCCATAAGTTATCCGGAACTGTTGGTTCGTTGGTTGGCAATTGACCACGATTAGGATTGATACGAATGTAGTTTTTCTTTTTGAATAAGGCCATTCATTTTCCCTCCTATTGTTCAGGTGACCAATTTGGCAAAAATTCTTCTTGTAAAAAGGCCGTTGTATAATCTCCTGCGATCACTTTTGGATGGCTGATCAAATCCATTTGAAATTCTGCATTGGTGATCACACCATCTGTCACAAGTTCTGTTAAAGCCCGTTGCATTTTCATCAAGGCTTCAAAACGATTTTCGCCGTGAACGATCACTTTGGCGATCATCGAGTCATAATACGGTGGAATCGTGTACCCTGAGTACATGGCGCTATCCACCCGCACGCCTAGACCTCCTGCTGGTAGAAACAGATTATTGATTTTACCTGGAGATGGGGCGAAATTAAATGCTGGGTTCTCGGCATTGATTCGACATTCGATGGCAGCACCGGTCATTTTGATGTCCTCTTGTTTCAGTCCAAGCGGCTCGCCGCTGGCAATCTCCAATTGTTTTTTCACGAGATCGACATTGGTGACCATTTCGGTAATTGGGTGTTCGACTTGGATACGGGTGTTCATTTCCATAAAATAGAATTCACCTGTATCGGACATCAAAAATTCGATCGTACCGGCATTTCGATAAGAAACGGCTTCAGCCGCTCGAACAGCAGCTGATCCGATTTCGGCCCGCTTGCTTTCGGAAATCACCACGGATGGAGATTCCTCTAAAACTTTTTGGTTGTTTCGCTGCAATGAGCAATCCCGTTCACCTAAATGAATGATCGAGCCGAAAGAATCACCTAGAATTTGGACTTCAATATGTCGGGCTGGATATACGATTTTTTCAATATACATTTCATCATTGCCAAAGGCTGCCTTCGCTTCCTGTTGCGCGGATGCGAAGTGTTGCGGCAATGACTCTTTGTCAATGACTTTACGGATCCCTTTTCCGCCACCGCCCGCTGCGGCTTTCAACATCACTGGATAACCGATCTCCTCAGCGATCGTCAATGCTTCAGTCACATCGGAGATTGCCCCTTCGCTGCCAGGTATAACGGGAACATTGGCTTCGATCATCAATCGACGGGCGTTGATTTTATTTCCCATGGCATCGATCGTTTCGCTTTTTGGTCCGATAAAGACAATATTGCACTCTTCACACATCGCCGCAAAACGGCTATTTTCTGACAAAAAACCGAATCCAGGGTGAATCGCTTCAGCCTTCGTAACGATGGCTGCACTCAAAATTTGCTGTACATCCAAATAAGAGTCTGCTGCTTTTGCTGGTCCAATACAGATAGCTTCATCCGCAAGTTCGGTGTGCAGTGCTTCTCGATCTGCTTCCGAATAGACAGCTACCGTTTGAATACCTAGTTCGCGACAAGCGCGAATAATACGTACGGCTATTTCACCGCGGTTTGCGATCAATACTTTTGAAAACATCTTTCACCTATCCAATCATGAAAGTTAATTCTGCTTCAGCGACTTTTTTGCCGTCAACATAAGCAATCCCTTTGCCGATGCCAGCTGCAGATTTCACTTTGATTATTTCTACTTCTAAGATCAATGTATCGCCTGGTGTGACTTTTTTACGGAATTTCGCTTTGTCTAAACCGCCAAAATAAGCAGTTTTGCCTTTAAAATCAGGCAAGGACAAGAGTGCAACAGCACCTGCTTGCGCCATCGCTTCAACGATCAACACACCTGGCATCACTGGTTCGTGAGGAAAGTGTCCTTGAAAGAATGGTTCGTTGATGGTCACATTTTTTTTGGCAACAACACGTTTGCCTTCTTCTAATTCTTCTACGCGATCTACCAATAACATTGGGTAGCGGTGCGGAATGATTTCTTTGATTTCTTGGATCGTTAATGCAGTCATAGATTACCCTTCCTTTATCCGGAACAATGGTTGATTGTATTCAACGATTTGTTCACTTTCTACTAGAACTGATACCAATTCGCCATCAACGTCGCTGACGATCTCATTCATGACTTTCATTGCTTCGACAATACATAAGATATCGCCTTTTTTCACTTGATCGCCAACTTGTTTAAAGTTGTCTTTATCAGGGCTAGGTTTCAAGTAAATAACACCTACCAATGGTGAGACTACTTCTTTCCCATCAGGAATCGTTTTTTCCGTTGAAACAGCCTGTGCCGTTGGCGCGGCAGCAGTTGCCGTTTGGATCGGTGCAGCTGGTGCGCCAACAGGTGCGGCCGCAGACTCATTTGCGGCAGGATGATAGCCACTAGTGGTATTTTTATTGAAATATAAATCAAACGTATCTTTTTTCAAATGTAATTCAGTCAAAGTTGATTGATCAAATTGTGCCAACAAATCTTTTACTTCATTTGTTTCCAATTATGCTTCCTCCCAACGTTTCAAAGCAATGACGGCATTGTGTCCGCCAAATCCTAGTGAGTTGCTTAATGCATAGGTTAATTCTGCTGGTTGACTTTGGTTTTTGACCACATTCAAATCAATCGCAGGATCTTGTTCTATGACGTTGATGGTTGGTGGGATAAATTGATGCTGCAAAGCCAACAATGATGCAATGGCTTCGATTCCACCTGCTGCACCTAATAAATGTCCTGTCATTGATTTTGTGCTGCTGACATATGGCTTGCGGTAATCTTCGCCTAAACCATATTGGATCGATGTCGCTTCTGCACTATCATTGGCTGGGGTGCTTGTTCCATGAGCATTGATATAGCCTACTTCAGCTGGCGTGATGCCCGCTTCGTTCATAGCCAATTTCATTGCTTTTCCTGCACCAGAACCATCTGGATTCGGCGCTGTCATATGATAAGCATCGCAATTGGCGCCATAACCGACAACCTCACCTAAAATCGTTGCGCCCCGTTGCTGCGCATGTTCTAAAGATTCAAGGACGAATACACCCGCACCTTCTCCCATGACAAAACCACTACGGTCTTTATCAAATGGCACAGAGGCTTTATTCGGATCTGTTTCTGTCGTCAATGCTGTCAATGAAGCGAAACCAGCGATACCGATTTCACAAATCGTTGCTTCTGATCCACCAGCAATCATCACATCAGCATAGCCGTGTTTGATATTGCGGAATGCTTCGCCAATGGAATGCGTACCGGAAGCACAGGCAGAAACGGTTGTTGTGCAGATACCTTTGGCCCCGACACGCAATGCAATATTCCCTGCAACCATGTTGACGATCGACATGGGCACGAACATTGGTGATACACGATTGGCACCTTTGTCATGCATGCGAATGACTTGATCTTGGATCGTTGGCAAGCCGCCGATCCCAGAACCGACCATAACACCAAAACGATCGGCATCGATCGATTCTGCATGTAAATCGGCCATATTCATGGCTTCTAAAGCTGCATAAATCCCGTAGATCGAAAATAGATCCATTCGTTTGGTATCTTTTTTGACAAAATATTTTTCTAGCGGGAAATCTTTGACCTCTCCTGCCAAAGTGATCCCAGTCGCTTCTGCATCAAATTTGGTGATTGGCGCGATGCCGTTGGTTCCATTTTGTAAACTTGCTAAAAAGGTTTCTGGATCATTTCCGATTGGAGATGTGACCCCATACCCTGTAATGACAACTCGATTCATATTCTTTTCCTCCTAGCCTTGCATTGCCATGCCACCGTCTACACTGAGGACTTGACCTGTGATATAGGGGCTTTTGGCTAAAAATACCGCTGTATTTGCAACATCATCCGTTGAGCCAAATCGTTGTAACGGAATTGCTGCGATCGATTGTTCTTTGACCTTGTCTGACAACACTGCTGTCATTTCTGTTTCAATGAAGCCAGGCGCGATGGCGTTGACCGTGATGCCTCTAGCAGCGCCTTCACGGGCGGCTGATTTCGTAAACCCAATGACACCGGCTTTGCTAGCTGCATAATTGGCTTGGCCAATGTTGCCGGTCAAACCAACGACACTGGTCAAATTGATGATCCGGCCTTCCCGCAGCTTCATCATTTTTTTGATTGCATGTTGCGTCATATTGAACGTTCCGGTCAAATTGATTTTGATCACCGAATCAAAGTCTTCAGGCTTCATACGCAATAATAATTTATCATTGGTGATTCCCGCATTGTTGACCAATATATGAATAGGTCCAATTGTCGCTTCGGCATCTGCCAGCATTTGCGCTGCTTGATCAAAGTCAGCAATATCTCCATTGATCGCGACACATTTGACGCCAAAATGGGTGATTTCTGCAATCAATTCTTGCGGAATCTCTTTGCGTCCATTCAACACGACATTGGCACCTTCTTTGGCAAAAGCTTTCGCAATCGTGAAGCCGATTCCGCGAGAACTGCCTGTAACAAAGACATTTTTGTTATGTAGCTCCATATATTCCTCCTAATTGAACTTTGCTAGTGTGTCCGCCAGTGTTTGACTGTCTTCTACACGCATGGTTTGGATATCTTTATCGATTTTTTTCATAAATCCGCTCAAGACTTTGCCTGGACCGATTTCTACGATTTGCTCAATCCCTAAGGCTTTCAAGGTAGCAATACTTTCATAGAAACGAACAGGTGACTTGACTTGACGGGTCAGCAAGTCTTTGATTTCTTCGTAGGCCATTGGTTCTGCTGTCGTGTTGCTGATCACTGGTACTTGCGGCTGATCGAAACCGATCGTGGTCAATTCGCTGGCTAACTGCTCTGCCGCTGGTGCCAACAATGCTGTGTGGAATGGGCCACTGACATTCAATGGAATCATCCGTTTGCTGCCTGCCGCTTGCAATAGCGCAACGGCATGATCAACTGCAGGTGCTTCTCCACCAATGACGATTTGTTGCGGTGTATTGTAATTGGCTGGCGAAACGATCCCAACACTTGATGCTTCTGCGCAAATGGCTTCAATCGTTTCTGCGGGCGTGTTCATGACTGCCACCATTTTCCCAGTGCCAGCCGGCGCCGCTTCCGTCATGAATCTGCCACGCTTTTGTACCAACGCTACCGCATCAGCAAATGTCACTGAACGGCTTGCCACCAAAGCTGTATACTCGCCTAAACTAAGGCCAGCCATCGCCTCTGCGTGAATCCCTTGTTGCTGCAGTACACGCCAAAAACCGACACTAACGGTTAAAATCGCCGGTTGGGTATATTCAGTTTGATTTAAACGGTCATTTTCTTCAAAGCATAGCGCAGCCATGTCATAACCGAGGATATCACTGGCTTCATCAAAGGTTTGGCGTACGATCGCTTCTTGTTGATACAATTCCTGGCCCATCCCTATATACTGCGCGCCTTGTCCGCTAAATAGAAAAGCTGTTTTCATCTTGGACTCCTTTATCTTTACATCATTTGGATTGGAGAACATGGTTTGATCGCTGAGACTGATCAACGTGTTCTTACAACATGAAAAGGAAAGGCTAGGCTGTTTGCCTAGCCTTTGTTTTATGCTTGTTGTTTTTCTACATATTTAACTAAATCTTCAACTGTTTTGATACCATCTTCAGTTTCGATTTTCACATCGAACTCGTCTTCGATCTCGTTGATGATTTGGAATAAATCTAAGCTATCTGCTTCTAAATCTTCTTGGATATTTGTGTTTAATTTGATTTCTTCTTTTTCTTTACCTAATTCTTCTGCTACGATTTCTTGAATTTTTTCGAATACCATGTGTTGTTTCCTCCAATGTGTGTTGTAATCTTATTTTTTCGTTTTTTATATGTGAACAGGTTTATAAGGCTGCGAGCATGGTTCCCCATGTCAATCCGCCGCCAAATCCTGAGAACACCACGTGTTGTCCACTGCCCAATGTCAGTGTGCCTTTTTTGACTTCTTCATCCAGTAATAGTGGGATCGAAGCCGCTGAAGTATTGCCATAATGCTGCATATTTTGTAAGAATTGTGCCCGAGGTTGTTTTAACTTACGCGCCACTTTATCCAATATACGGGCATTTGCTTGATGCAGCAGATAATAATCAACTTCTTCATTTTCAATGATTTCGGCAATCGATGAAACGACATCTCTTGTTGCAAAGTCAAAGATTTCTCGTCCTACCATTTGCATACAAGCGTGATACGCCGGTGCATTGGTTGAAAAAGGATTCTGATTGCTGCGAAAGCCAGAGGTCAAAGACATGCCTCTTGTGCCATCAGCTTTAAGGCTTTCTTTGATGATATGCTGCTTGGTGGATGCTTCTATTAAGACGCCTGCTGCACCATCACCGAATAATACGGCGGAAGAACGATCTTCCCAATCTAATACTTTTGATAACACTTCGCCGCCGATCACCAAACCTTTTTTCGATCCGGTCCTGATCAACTTCTCTGCCATTGACAAGGCATAGACAAATCCTGCACAGGCAGCACTGATATCAAAAGCAAAAGCGTTTGTTGCGCCAATCATCCCTTGCACTTGGCAGGCAACTGCCGGTGTATTGAAATCAGGTGTGATCGTGGCCACTAAAATAAAATCAAGTTCTTCAGGATTGACATTCGCTTCATCCAGTAGTTTGACAGCTACTTTCCCACAAAGATCTGATGTATTCTCTCCAACAGATATGCGTCTTTCTTTGATGCCTGTTCTCGAATAGATCCATTCATCTGATGTATCCATCAAATGAGATAAGTCATCATTCGTGACGATCTTATCAGGTACGTAACTTGCAGTTGCGGTAATTTTTCCAAACATATTCATCAACTATTCTCACTTATACTCTTGTAAAAAGCTGTGCAGGTTTTTTAGTGCTTTCAGTAAAGCTTTCTCTTCTTCAGCATCCATTTGACTCAGCACGCCTTTGACCATCTCTCGATGGAAATGCTGATGGACCCGAAAAAGCAGCTTTCCTTTTTTGGTCAGCGCCAACTTAACAACGCGCCGATCATCTTCGCTGCGGATGCGTTCTACATATTCTTTCTTTACCAAACGATTGATCGCGATGGTCAATGTCCCAACAGTGATTGATAGTTCTTTTGCAACTTCAGTCGTTGTCTTCTTTTTGTACATCCCGATTGCTTCGATGGTATGCATTTCAGTAATAGAAAGATCATTAAATTCTGATTTTTTCAATTCAGATTCTTCGATCACTAAAATATCATTAAAGACACTGACTAAATAGTCATTGACTGTTTCTAAATTGGGTTCCATAGTGTTCACCATCCGAATACTTTGATAATCAAATCATTTGATAGTCAAACTATATCGAAAGTCATTAAGAATTGCAAGAACATTTTTAAACTTTTGCTTTTTTTAAGGACATTTTTATTTTTCCACCCATTTTCTAAGAAATGATTCCCTTTGAGTTGACAAATCTTTTGACTTACGCTTGCCAACTTTCTTTGATGTCCAAAGTAATCCTCCATTCTCCATTGATTGCACAGCTTTTTGATTGAAAGCCTTGCTATCAAAGGGTTCTTCTGCTACGATTTGAGATGAAACGAGGGAACCACATGAATATACATATAGAAGAACTGAAGCGAAAAGCGAATGCTTTGCCTGAGACGCCAGGAATTTATCTAATGAAAGATGCACATGGAAGCATTGTCTATGTCGGCAAAGCCAAATCCTTGAAAGCAAGGGTCGTTTCTTATTTTCGAAAAAACCAACAACATACCAGTAAAACCATTCGGATGGTCCACAATATCACTGATTTCGATACCATTGGCGTTGATACCGAGCTCGATGCTTTGTTATTAGAATGTCAACTGATCCAAAAACTGCATCCCATGTATAATCGCCAAATGAATCATGTAGCCAATTATGCTTATCTTGATCTTAGTCATCATACATTTCAGCCACAAGCTGCAAGAACATCAAATGCCGTTGGACCATTTAGACGTGTCAAGCAACTGCCGCTGCTGGCAGAATTGCTTAGCGAAACGTATCAGCTCCAGTGCATCAACCCTGTGACCCGTACGCGGGTCGAGGCACAGCTGCCTTTAGTCAAAGCCTTATCAGAATCGGATAAATGGCATGAAATCAATCAGTTTTTTGCCGGAAAAGAGACAGGATTTTTTGATTTGTGTCAACAACGCCTCAGCTATTTGACAGATCACTTATTATTCGAAGAAGCACAAAAGCTGCATCAACGGTGCAAGGCGGCCCGCAGCTTTTATCAAGAAGTCTGCAAGATCAATACTTTTTGGCATAGTCCAGATTTGCTAGTCACCGCCCCGCTTTTATCAAAGGAGGGTTCTGACAAACAGTTGATCAAATGTTATCAAATCCAATTTGGACAAATCGTTCATAGCGAGATCTGTCGTGGGATTGACCGGTTTCAACCGATCAACTATGAGTCGAAACCGCGCCTGATGACCAATGCCGACCTTGATCCAGTTTGTATCTTGATTCATTTTCAAGGTGATACCCACATGCGAGAGGCTTTCCGACAGGAAAATAGCTAAAAAAAGGAACTAAAAGGGATCATCGATCTCTTTTAGTTCCTTTTGATATGATTGGATGATACTTGTATAGAAAGGGGATGCCTTTCTTATTGGATCAAATCATAGATTTCCATGGCTACAATATCAACATTGTCAAACTGATAAGGTTGATTTGTTTCTGCTTCCGTTAATTCAAACGTTTCAGTAGAATGATCATACGTAACGGTACATTTTTCAACGCCTTCTTTTTCAAAACGTCGTACTTGAACTTCACTGTCTTGCGCTTCGACCATCGCTTCTAAACGTTTGATGATAGCGACTAATTGCGAACTTTTCATTCGTAAGCCTCCTTTTTCTGTCCGTTATATTGTATCAAAACATCCTCTAACATGCATTGATTTTTGCGATTTTTTTTGAGATTTTACGATTTTTTTCCATCTTGCCACCAAAGTTTAATCAGGGCTTGGGTACCATCATTTTCAAAGCCTTTATCCGCCAACTGATCGTAGAGTGATTTGGCTAATCTCGTACTTGGCAAATCTAGATTCATTTTCGCCGCTTCATCTAAGGCAATCCCTAAATCTTTGATGAAATGTTTAACGAAAAAGCCCGGTGAATAGTCTTCTTTTAAAATTCTCGGACTGTAATTGGTCATTGACCAATTATTTGCGCCGCCGCCAGATAAGGTTTGGATGACTTGCGGTAAGTCAAGGCCTGCTGCTTGGGCATAGACGAGCATTTCGGTCAAACCAGTCATGGTACCTGCGATCATGATTTGATTGGCCATCTTGGTATGCTGTCCTTTGCCTGGGCCACCTTGAAGTTGATAACTTTTCCCTACGATCTTAAACAAAGGGAGTACGCGTGCATAAGTAGCCTGATCTCCCCCGACCATGATGGTTAGTGTGGCATTTTGTGCCCCTAAATCTCCGCCTGAAACAGGCGCATCAAGACTAGCGCCACCTTTACTTGCGGCTTCTTGAGCAATTTTTTCAGCTAAATCTGGGGTACTAGTCGTAAAGTCTACGAGCACTTTTCCTTCGATATCCGTTCGAAAGATCCCTTTGTCTCCGAAATATACTTCTTCAACATCACTAGGATAGCCGACCATTGTAAAAACAATCTCACTATGCGCCGCCACATCTGTTGGGGTATCATACCATGTTGCACCTTTCTCAATCAAGCTGTCTGTTTTGCTTTTGGTACGATTGTACACAGCGACCTGATGCCCAGCTGCGAGTAAGTGTCCTACCATTGATTGACCCATGACGCCTGTTCCGATAAAACCTAAATCCATGATCATTCCTCCAATTAAAAAAGTTCATGCTTTTAGTATACGCTAAAACCATGAACTTGAGAAAATATTCTGTTTATTCCCCTGTGCGTCGGAATGATTTCAATCTAACTTTAAATTTTTCCAATGTTTGTTCTGTTTCTTTTGCTAATTCAGCTGTTTCATAATAGGCCACCATATCATGATAGAAAGAAAGCATGGTTTCACCAAACCGCAATGCGGAGATTTCATACATTTTACGGCGCAAGACCTCAGGATCTGAAGGAATCTGTTGTTGCGCATACGCGATAAAAGTTTTGGCAAAATCCTGATCTGTCTGATACGTGACACCTAAGGAAGGATCATCGATCAATGTGTTGAGGTAATCATTGCCTTCGACCACTAACGGCGTTCCAGCTGCCATCGCTTCTGTATAGGTCAGACCTTGTGTTTCAGAAGTTGATGCACTTACGAAGTAATCAGCTGCGTGATAATAAATGGCCACTTCATCATTTGGAACTTCGCCAACAAAATAAATATGTTCAGATAATTGCATGTCAATGACTTTTTCTTCGAGTTTCTCTTTATGGGGACCTTTGCCAACGATCACCAATTTAGCATTCGGAATCGCAGCAATGATTTCTGGCATCCCATCAATGATCGCTTGGATATTTTTCTCATAAGAGATTCGACTGAGGGATAAAAGCATAGGTTGGTCTTCATCGATCGAAAGTTGCTGTCGCAAGGCGTTTTTCATATCTTCTGTAATATCCGCCCGCCTAAATTTCTCGACTTCGATCCCCGTAGGAATGATCCGCATTGGGGATACCACGCCATAGCCCCGTAATGTGTCGATCACCCGTTCGCTAGGGCAAACCACACCGGTACTATGGTTGGCGAACAAGCGGGACAAATACTTGACGTGGGCTGGACGCAAGACCTTCCCATTGGCAATATAATGCAGGTAATCTTCATACATCGTATGATACGTATGGATCACTGGGATCTGCATTTTTTTGCCGACCATCTTCCCTAACATGCCGGCACCAAATTCAGTATGGGTATGGATCAATTCCAGTTCCAACTCTTTGGCGATCAAATAGGCGTAAAGCATGCCGCGAACAACGATTCGCCGGTCCTTAAAAGAAACGAAGGGGACGCTTGGCATCCGAATGATATCTTCTTCATCTAATGCTGCATTGGGATCGGTTGTCGTAAAGATGTAGACTTTATGGCCTTTGTTTTCTAACTCTTCTTTTAAAGTTTTGATTGATGTCGCGACACCACTAACTTGCGGAAAGTAAGTGTCTGTAAAAAAACCGATTTTCAAAACGGTACCTCCAAACTCTGCATGATTGCTAATTCTTTGTCAATACTTCCTGATAGACTGATTGCAGCTCCTTGCCGATGGCATCAATACTTTTCTCTTGCGCTGTACGATAGCCGGCATCTGTTAGGTCAGGCAATTCATTGTTGAGGAGGGCCTTGATCTTGACTGCAAATTCAAGGTTATTTCTTCCCATATAGCTATTTTGACCATCTTTGAGCCAACCTTGATACACAGGGATGTCTCTTACCAAAATTTGCTGTTTGCTCGCCAGCGCTTCAAGTACGACGATGCCTTCTGTTTCCTCATATGAAGGAAAAAAGAATAAATCAGCCCCGGAATACGCGCCTTCAATAATGTCTCCTTTAATATAACCTGGGAAGCGCACATTGCTTGGATGATCACCGTTGACGAGATCACGTATTTTTTTGGGGATCGTCATCATCGGCGTGTGACCAAACCAGATAAAGGTATATTCTGGCAATTGTTTGGCAATCTCCACAAAATCTAAAATTCCTTTTCGTTCAAAAAACAACCCTACTGAAATGATGACTTTTTGGTCTGGATCAATCTGAAAATAATTGCGAAAGGCTTGTTCTTTTTCAGCATTGGGTTGATATTTTGCCAAATCGATGCCGTTGGAGATCGCTTTGATAGGGACAGTCAAGCCATATCCTGTTAATAATTCTTTAGAATAAGGGGTCGGGGTGATCAACTGATCGGCTCTGGCATATAAATTGATCAAATATTTTTTGTATAATGGCGATAACTGATTCGAACCAATAAATGAATTCCGAAAATCCTCTTCTGTTGAATGGGCGTGGTAGATGACTTTCTTTCCATGCCGTTTGGCTTTATTGACCATGTGCAAACTATTCACACCATAGGTATTGATATGCAAAATATCATAATCCTCTGCGTGTCGGTCTAAAGTATAGTCGATGCCTACATCGGTCAATGCTCTTTGCTGGTGGGCTAGAGCTCTGCCTATTCCTGACTTCGCTAATAATTTTTCTCCTTCAAAATAAAGAAGTACTTTCAAACATAACTCCTCCTTGTGCTGCGGTTGTCTACATATAAGTATAGCATAGCCAATAGCAGACACACTCCTACCAAGGTCCTAGATACTGGGTGTTCCTATTCTCCATGATACTGGAATCACTAAAAATAGCAACGATTATAGGTAGGATATGACAAAACTGTTCGTTGATTCACCAGGTGTCAACATATAAAAAAAGACAGTAAGCCAAAGCTTACTGCCTTAATATGTTTGCTTATTTGACATACTCTTCGATCAATGCCACAACGTCTTCCATTGTGTCACAATCTTCTAAAGCACGTTTTGCTAATTCTTGCATATCTGTAGTAGATAAGCGTTTCATCAAGCTACGTGTTTTTAGTACAGAGGTTGCACTCATTGAAAATTCATCTAAGCCCATACCTACAAGCAACGGTACAGCTGTTTGATCTCCAGCCATTTCGCCGCACATACCAGCCCATTTACCTTCAGCATGCGCTGCATCGATCACGTTTTTGATCAAACGTAAAATTGATGGGTTGTATGGTTGGTACAAGTAAGATACACGCTCATTCATTCGGTCGGCAGCCATTGTGTATTGGATCAAATCATTGGTACCAATACTGAAGAAGTCAACTTCTTTAGCAAATTTGTCTGCTAAAACAGCCGCAGCTGGAATTTCGATCATGATACCAACTTGGATATCATTAGAAACTTCAACACCTTCATCGATCAATTTTTGACGCTCTTCATCGTACATTTTTTTCGCAGTCCGGAATTCTTTCAATGTTGCCACCATTGGGAACATGATACGTAGATTTCCATGTGCAGATGCACGAAGCAAAGCGCGTAATTGCGTACGGAACATATCGTCACCTAGTTCAGACAAGCTGATACGCAATGCGCGATAACCTAAGAATGGATTCATTTCATGAGGCAATTTAAGATAAGGAAGTTCTTTATCTCCACCGATGTCCATTGTGCGGACAACAACTGGTTTTCCAGCCATTCCTTCTAAAACTGCTTTATATGCTTTGTATTGGTCTTCTTCTGTTGGGAAATCAGGAGAATCCATGTACAAGAATTCAGTACGGTATAAACCGACTGCTTCTGCACCATTGTTATGCACACCTTCTAAATCTTTAGGTGTACCGATATTTGCAGCCAATTCAAAGTGCTTGCCATCAGCGGTCACTGTTTCAGCATCTTTCAATTTTTCCCATTCTGCTTTTTGTTCAGCGTAAGCTTCGCCTGCTTTGATAAATTCAGCTGATTGGTCTTCTGTTGGGTTCACGATCACATCGCCAACGATCCCATTTACAGCTATAATATCTCCTGCTTTCACTTTTGCGGTGATTTCCATCGTTCCAACGATTGCTGGAATTTCTAAAGACCGCGCCATGATTGCAGAGTGAGATGTACGTCCACCGATATCTGTAACAAAAGCTTTGACAAAGTTGCGGTCCAATTGCGCTGTATCACTTGGTGTCAAGTCATGGGCAATCACAACGACTTCTTCATCGATCATTGAAGGATTCGGCAAGGTTACATTCAGCAAATGCGCCAAGATACGTTTTGCAACATCTTTGATATCCGCAGCCCGTTCTTGCATGTAAGCATTGTCATCCATTGCTTCAAACATACCAATATACATGTCAGTCACTTCTTTCAATGCTGCTTCAGCATTGACTTTGTTGTCTGCCACGTTTTGTTTGATTTGACCGATCATTTCTGGATCTGAAAGAACCATTAAATGTGCGTCAAATACTTGTGCTTCTGCTTCGCCTAGTGTTTGCGCAGCTTTGTCGCGGATTTGTTGCAATTCCGCTGTCGACTTAGCTAACGCTTCATCTAAACGTGTTTCCTCTGCTGCCGTATCTTCAACTGTTACTTTCGAAAAAGATAAATCAGGTTGTACTAACAGGTAGGCTTTCGCAACGGCAACGCCATCACTAGCAGCAATTCCTTTTAGCATCTCAACCATTATTCAGACAAACCTTCTTTTTTCATTGTTTCAACGATTGCAGCGATTGCATCTGCTTCGTCAGCACCTTCAGCAGTGATCGTTACGTCAGAACCTTGGCCAACGCCTAATGACATAACACCCATGATTGATTTAAGGTTTACTGATTTGCCTTTGTATTCTAAGTTGATATCAGAGTTGAATTTGCTTGCTGTTTGTACTAATAATGTAGCTGGACGTGCGTGGATACCTGTCTCAGCAACTACGTGAAAATCTTTCTTTTCCATATTGATCAATCTCCCTTATGAACCATTTTTTTGTGTGAAGGCATCTTTTTAATCGTGGCAAAAGCACGATAAAAAAATTACCCTTTCAACTGTTAAGATTACCATTTTTTTCTTAGTTAGACAACCGTTTTCTCTTAAATAAACGATTGAAATCGATCGCTTATTTATTTTCTGGCAGATATCGATAAATGATATTTCCATTCAGACCAGCTTCTCCAACGAATTTGACCCGATCTTCACATTGCAGCCAGACATCGCGGAAAGCCAAAAATTGCGGTTGCGTCACGAGCAGCTCTTTGATCTCCCCACTTCGTAATTGATTGATGCTGGTGTTGAAATCGATGTTTTCCATAAGTTATCGTTCACCTCTTTGCTTCTATTATATGCGATATATGACCACTTGAAAAGTTGCTTAAAAAAGGCAGCCGCTGTCTTAAAATGATCAAGTTTAAATGGTTGCAGTCTGACAAAAAGTCAGTATAATAGAAGTATGGTCAGTAAAGGTCAATGGTTACATTGATGAATGACCCTCCCTCATACACTCAGCCAAAACATTGGCGGAGATTTAAGGGATGCAGGATAAACATCAGAAAGGTCGTGTATCTATGCTTTGTCAAAATTGTGGTAAAAATGAAGCGTCGATTCATTTGTATGCCAATGTCAATGGTCAAAGAAAACAATTAGATTATTGTCAAAGTTGTTATCAAAAATTAAAATCTCAATCAGGAAATGCTGCCGCCGCGATGGCGCAAGATCCATTTGGTTTTGGAAACTTAGATGATCTATTTCGTCAAATGTCACGCCAAATGCAGCAAGGAAACCCCTCCGACCAAACGCCTCCGACGCAAACAGGCGGCAATGGCTTTATAGGCGGTCAACCGCCACGTACCAACCAAGCAGCCAATGGTTTATTAGGCGAATATGGCATCAATATCACCCAAATGGCTCGTGACGGTGAAGTTGATCCCGTTGTCGGGCGTGACAATGAAATCAAACGGGTGATCGAAATCTTAAATCGCCGTACCAAAAACAATCCAGTCTTGATCGGTGAACCAGGTGTCGGTAAAACGGCTGTTGTTGAAGGATTGGCCCAAAAAATCGTTGACGGCGATGTGCCGCAAAAATTAATGGACAAAGAAGTCATCCGATTAGATGTGGCTTCCCTTGTTCAAGGCACCGGGATTCGCGGTCAGTTTGAAGAACGGATCCAAAAATTGATTGAAGAAATCAAACAAGCGGAAAACGTCATTCTATTTATCGATGAAGTCCATGAAATCGTCGGCGCAGGTGCTGCCGGTGATGGCAACATGGATGCCGGCAACATTTTGAAACCAGCACTTGCGCGCGGAGAATTGCAAATGGTTGGGGCAACTACCCTCAATGAATACCGCATCATTGAAAAAGATGCAGCATTAGAAAGACGTTTGCAACCAGTTCGTGTTGATGAACCAACAGTTGAAGAAACCATTCGTATCTTGCAAGGTCTGCAACCGCGATATGAAGATTATCATCATGTGCGGTATACCGATGAAGCGATCAAAGCTGCAGCAACTTTATCAAATCGCTATATCCAAGATCGTTTCTTACCAGATAAAGCGATCGACTTATTGGATGAAACGGGTTCAAAGAAAAACTTAACGATCCAAATCGTCGATCCTAAAATGATCGACAAAAAACTGCAAGAAGCTGAAGCGCAAAAACAAGCTGCTTCTCAAGAAGAAGACTTCGAAAAAGCGGCCTATTATCGCGATCAGATCAATAAATTGCAAAAAATGAAAGAACGTCAGATCAGTGATGAAGAAACGCCTGTTATCACAGAAAAAGACATGGAACAAATCGTTGAAGAACGGACCAATATCCCTGTCGGTGATTTGAAAGAAAAAGAACAAACCCAATTGAAAAATTTAGCGGATGACCTGAAAGCCAAAGTTATTGGTCAGGAAGAAGCCATCGATAAAGTAGCCAAGGCCATTCGTCGCAATCGCGTCGGTCTAGGCAAACAAAATCGACCAATCGGGTCCTTCTTATTCGTGGGTCCAACGGGTGTCGGAAAAACGGAATTGGCCAAACAATTGGCCTATGAATTATTCGGTTCCGCAGATTCAATGATTCGGTTTGACATGTCGGAATATATGGAAAAACATAGCGTAGCAAAACTGATTGGTTCGCCTCCAGGTTACGTAGGCTATGAAGAAGCTGGTCAATTGACTGAAAAAGTCCGTCGTAATCCATATAGTTTGATTTTATTGGACGAAGTCGAAAAAGCCCATCCAGATGTATTGCATATGTTCTTGCAAATTCTCGATGATGGCCGATTGACTGACGCGCAAGGCAGAACCGTCAGCTTCAAGGATACGTTGATCATTATGACCAGCAATGCAGGTACAGGCAAAGTCGAAGCCAATGTTGGTTTTGGTGCCGCCAGAGAAGGTATCACCCGCTCCGTCTTGAACCAATTGAATAATTACTTTACACCTGAATTCTTGAACCGCTTCGATGGAATCGTCGAATTCCAATCATTGAGCAAAGAAAACTTGTTATCGATCGTTTCCTTGATGTTGGATGAAGTCAACCAAACGCTGCAACCGCAAAAAATTTCGATCGATGTTCCACAAGATGTCCAAGAAAAATTGGTCGACCTCGGCTATAGCGCAACTATGGGGGCCCGTCCTTTACGTCGGACGATCCAAGATCAAATCGAAGATGGCATTGCCGAGTATTATCTTGAACATCCAGACGTACGTACACTGCAAGCAGCAATCGATGATGAAGACAAAATCATCGTGACCGCAAAAAGTACTGCGGAGGAACCTCAAGAAATCACAAGTGAAAAAGAACAAGAATAACTTGACTATGCGTTCATAAGTCAATCCCTCGACGCCAGACAACTATGTTACCCAAAAAATTTGGATTTTCTGAGTTGTCTGGCTTTTCTTTTGAAAAAAAACGCCCTATAATGTTATTAATAAATACATAGAATGTGAGGTGAGTCTGGTGAAATTGATTAATGTGACCAACAGCCATTCTCGACTAGTAATGAATCAGTTAGAAAATACGGATGCGGAACTTGTAAAGGTTTACACTGCTGGTGATACAACGGTGATCTTTACTTCTGCCCCATACCACAATGAAATTTTGCTGATCAACAAAAAACGAAATATCCGTCCGACGGAAATCGACGAGATCAAAGATTATTTCCTGAAAAAATTACCTGAAGGCTCATATGACCCTGCCAGTATTTCAGTGATCCAGATGCCGGACGTAGTAGAGATTTCGATCCAAAAAAATTTAACCTCTTCTAGCAAATAAAAAAATATCTATAAAAGGTGACTGTTGCAGCCCTCTTTTATAGATATATTTTTTTGCCTTCGATCAACGATTCTTACATCAAACTCTTCAGTTCAACATCCGGATACTTATCTGCGAACCAACGCATCGCAAATTGATTTTCAAATAAGAACAGCGGTTGGTTAAAACGGTCTTTAGCTAAGATATTACGGCTTGAACTCATGCGTTCATCTAAGTCTTTCGGATCGATCCAGCGCGCAATTTTATTCCCCATCGGCGTCATGATGACTTCTGCATTGTACTCGTTCAACATTCTGTATTGGAATACTTCAAACTGTAATTGGCCAACGGCACCAATGATATATTCATCACTCAAGTAAGTTTTGTATAACTGGATCGCGCCTTCTTGAACCAATTGATAGATTCCTTTATGGAATGATTTTTGTTTCATCACATTTTTGGCTGTGACTTTCATAAACAATTCTGGTGTAAAGGAAGGCAATTCTTCGTAAGCAACTTTTAATTTTCCTTCGTAGATCGTATCACCGATTTGATAGTTTCCCGTATCATATACACCGATAATATCTCCGGCAACGGCTTCTTCAATATTTTCTCGCGTATCCGCCATAAATTGCGTTACATTACTCAGTTTCATTTTCTTGCCTGTCCGTTCTAAAGTCACATCCATCCCTCGCTCAAAGGTACCTGAGCAAATGCGGACAAATGCGATCCGGTCACGGTGGGCTGGGTTCATATTGGCTTGAATCTTAAAGACAAAGCCGGACATTTCTGGTTCATAGGGACTGACTTCTGTATCCGCCAATGTTTTGTGCCCATAAGGAGCTGGTGCAAATTGTAAGAACGTTTCTAAGAATGTCTGCACACCAAAGTTTGTCAATGCTGAACCAAAGAAGACAGGTGTTTGTTCTCCCCGTGCAATTTTCTCGGTATCAAATGAATCGCCGGCTTCTTGCAGCAATTCTACTTCTTCTAAAACTTGCTGGAAAAGACCATCTTGACTAAATGGATGGTCAGCAGGCAAATGCCCTTCGTCATCCAAGGTTACTAACCGTTCGCCGCCATGGTTGTCCGGGCGGTAAAACTCAATCCGTTGATTGTGGATGTCATATAAACCTTCCAACCCTTTCCCCATACCGATCGGCCAGTTCATTGGAAAAGATTCAATCGCCAATAAATCTTCTAATTCTTCTAACAGCTCTAATGGTTCACGACCGTCACGGTCTAACTTGTTAATGAAAGTAAAAATTGGAATACCGCGTTTTTTCACTACTTGAAATAGTTTTTTGGTTTGGGCTTCGATCCCTTTGGCACTATCGATCACCATGACTGCACTATCGACAGCCATCAATGTTCGATAAGTATCTTCTGAGAAATCCTCATGTCCAGGTGTATCCAAAATATTGACCCGTTTGTCTTGATAGTCAAATTGCATCACAGAACTAGTGACTGAGATACCCCGTTGTTTTTCGATGTCCATCCAGTCAGATTTCGCAAAGTTGCCTGTCTTTTTCCCTTTGACAGTTCCTGCTTGACGAATGGCGCCACCAAACAAAAGCAGCTGCTCAGTGATGGTTGTTTTCCCGGCATCCGGGTGGGAGATGATCGCGAAGGTCCGACGACTATCAACTTGTTGTTTTAATTTTGGGTTATCCATTGTTTATGTAACTCCATTTCTTTATTTACGTATGAACAGAGGAACCCTCTGTAAGATTTCCGACCAAATCAGTATATCATGGAAATAGGCCAGAAAAAAGAAAAAAAGCAACAATACCCATTTCGTTCTTCTGTAAAGAAACGTCGAAATGGGTATCATCGCAATGCCGTCGATCAAAAAGCTGGCACCAATGTATCACTATGGTCTTTTTCTAGAAATTCTTTGACCTTGTCGCTCGTCATTGCTTTTCGCAAGACCTTGATCTTCTCAGAATCTTGATTGTCTTCCCGAGCAACTAATGAAATGGCAAATCGATCATCGATGGTTTTTTCTAAAAATAGCGCATCCTCAGGTTTCAACCCGATTTTCGCGATATATGTGGGATAGTTATAAACCAAGGAAACGTTAGGCTCTTCATAAGCTTCGGCTAGATTCAGCAAATCTACCGACAACCACTCAAAATTCTTCGGATTCTCTGTGATGTCTTTCAATGTGCCGTTAACACCAACACCGTCTTTGAGGGTGATCAATCCTTGTTCGGCCAAAATCGCCAATGCACGCCCTTCATTTGACACATCATTTGGCAGTGCGACTTTCGTGCCTTCTGGGATATCGGCAATATCTGTGTACGCTTTTGAATAGAAGCCGACTTTCGCATTGTAGATTTTATCCAATGCCACTAAATGGGCGTCTTTTTCTTCATTAAATTTTTCCATATACGGTTGATGCTGCGCAAAATTAGCATCTACTTCATTATTGTTCAGCAACTCGTTGTACTGAATGTTGTCATTGACTTGCACCAGCTCGATCGTCCAACCTTCTTCTACTGCTTCGCCAGCCACTTTGACCACATCGGTCATGGGGGTGGTTTGCGATGCCACTTTAATGACTTTATCATCACTGCTCTCATTATTCGTTGAGCCACAAGCAGCCAACAAACTTAATGCCAATACCCCTACACTTACTACCAAACCTTTTTTCATTTTATATGTCCTCCTATTTTCGTTTATCTAAATGTTTCGCTGTTGTATTCCCCGCCCATTGCAGGATAAAAACCATTACGATCATAAGTATGATCGCGAAATACATGACACCATACTCATAGCGTTGATAGCCGTAACGAATCGCAAAATCTCCAATCCCCCCGCCGCCAACGATTCCCATGACAGTAGAGTAAGAAACCATACTCACGATCGTCGTGGTCAAGGCCAAGACCAAGCCGCTCCTTGCCTCTAGTAACAAAAAAGATCGAATAAATTGCCAGCGAGTGACTCCTAATGATTTGGCAAGCAAGGTCACATCTTCTGGAACATCTAAGAGCACTTGTTCCGTCAGACGCGCATAGACGCTGATAGCCACGATACTAAGGGGAAAACTAGCTGGGATCGGCCCAAACGAACTGCCCAAGAGCATTCTCGTAAACGGAATCAAGGCGACCACAAACAGCAAGAATGGAAAGGAGCGGATGATCGTGACAATCAAATTTAACCCTTCATACGCCAGAGAAAACGCTTGTTTCCTAGTCAGATACATCAACACCCCTAAAGGCAAACCGAGTAAAATCGCTGCACTGATGGAAATCCCCATCATGATGCCCGTTTCGCCTAAAGCTTGCCATAGCTCTGGTAAGTAGTAACGAATACTTTCACTGATCGACATGCCGCAAACTCCTCTCTACCTGTTCCACATAAGAAAGTGCGGATGTGTTGATTGGTTGCGGCTGATGTACAAATTCAGCTGTAAAATGTCCCGACTCAAGTACATAGACTCGATGGCACAATTGTCGTACAACAGAAAGTTCATGACTGACAAAAACAACTGCTGGTTTAAAAGTCTGTTGCACCTTCTGTAAAAGCGCGATGATGTCTTGCTTGGTGTCTTCGTCTAGGGCACTTGTTGGTTCATCACAAAGCAAGATTTTCGGTTCTCTGACCAACGCTCTGGCAATAGCAACTCTTTGTTTTTCGCCCCCACTTAACGTAGCGGGATAATCTTGCGCTTTATCTGCCATTCCGACAAATGCTAAGAGTTCCCCAACAGGTTCACTGGAACGCCCCGCTAATTTTAGTGGTAAATAGACATTATCGAAAACCGATAAATTACTTAATAAATTATACTGTTGAAAAACCATACCTATCTCTCGTTGACACATCAGCCGCTGTTTTTGATTGAACTGATTGACCTTTTGCCCATCAATGATGATCTCACCTTGATCTGGTTGTTCGATCAAATTCAACAGGCGCAGCAAAGTCGATTTGCCTGACCCGCTTTTGCCTACCACACCCACGATTTCACCCGCAGCTACCGAGAAAGACAGCTGATCTAAAACCGGTTGGCTATATCTTTTTGCTATATCTTGAACGGTTAACATGGCGGCCTCCTTAGTGGAACAATAAATCGAGAAAATCAGCGTGTGTCATTTGATGAATATACTGATCCAATGGTTGCTTCAACAAGATTTCTTTGACCGTATCATATTGAAACGGCACCCCTACTAATGCATCTTGCAAATGCTTGATTCCTTTCTGCCCAAAAAAATCACCATTGATCCTTAGGTCAGTGATCACCCCTTTGGCAACAGAAAAATTGATTTCCACAATGCCTACACGCGCATAACGTTTTCGTTTCTGCCAGTCAAAAGCAGGTGCTTCATCAAAGATCCATTTGGGATTTGCATAGCGCTCATGATAGATCGCCTCAATAGCTTGCTGATCCTCATCGGTCAGTTGCAGTTCTTGTGACTTGATTGCCTCAATTGATCCAACACCATATATGTGGCATAGCAAGGCATCCCGAAAGGCATAGGTATCTAATGCTTGATAGGTTGCTGACAAATAAGGCTTGATATTGGTCACACTTTTGCGGACAGATTTTGTCGCTTTTGACGCGATTTTTTCTTCAGCAACATGCAAGACTTGGGTCAATGCATCCAAGTCAACATCGAACATCAGCGTTCCATGGGCATACGTACGGTCTTTTTTGGTATACATTGCATTTCCTGAGAATTTTTTGCCATCGATATAAAGATCATTGCGGCCGTGAACCGTGACGCCTTCAGCCCCCATCGCAGCTAACCCTTTCATGATCGGTTGGGTCGCACTCTGATAGTCGCCAAATCTGCCGGCATCTTTTTTAGTCACAAAACTAAAACTCATATTGCCTAAATCATCATAAACTGCCCCGCCACCCGAAGTCCTGCGTGTCAAAACAATTGATTTTGACTGCAAGTAGGCTAAATCAATTTCTTGATAGGCATTTTGATTCCTACCGATTATAACACAAGGTTTTTGGATATATAACAGCAAACAAGGTTCTTGAACATCTACGTTATCCATCAAATATTCTTCAGTCGCCAAATTCATACGAATATCATCACTAGGCATCCGAAAAAATTTCATATTATGTACCTCCATTCATTTCAATACGTTATATAGGGTCGCTTGATTAGACAGTAAAAGCAACTCATTTGTTTATAATTAAATCAAAAATGTTCTTTTATCTGTTTTTTGTCTGTACTATTTTATTCTTCTATCCTACATGTTCCACGTCTATAATGCAAGGGCATTCAATCAATTGATACAAAAAAAACCAACACACGAGGCATTGGTTTCAAAAAATCATCTTCTAGGTTCATCTTCTTCAAAATCTTTACGGAAATAACGCCGTTCTTCTTCAGGTTCGATGTCGCGATCTTCAGGATCGTGGAACTTCACCCGAATCTTCAATACACGAGAACCTTCCATTTCTTCAGAGATCAACGTGACATTGTCCACTTCAAAAGAAAGCTTTTCTCCATCATCTGGAATCAATCCTAAGGCCGTGATCAAATAGCCAGCCATTGTATCGACATCACTCATATGCAAACTCATATGAAAGGCTTCGTTAAAATCATCGATCAACATCCGCCCTTGGATCACATATTCTTGATCAGAGATTTTTTCATATAACTCTTCGACTTCATCCGACTCATCATCGATTTCACCAACGATTTCTTCCAACAAGTCTTCTAAAGTAACCAATCCAACGACGCCGCCATATTCATCCAGCAAAATCGCCATTTGATTTTGGGTCTTCTTCAACTCATACAGCAAATCATCGATAAAGACCGTTTCAGGAACAAACAATGGCTCTTGCAGGATCTGTTGGATGTCCATTGATTCAAATCCATGCTTATACGCACATTTCAAAAGATTTTTGGTGTGCAATACGCCAACAACTTTATCTTTGTCCTCATTATATACAGGAATACGAGAATAGTTTTCTGCTAAAATTTCAGTCAAAATTTCTTCTACTGAATCATTGATGTCAACCATGAAAGCAGATGTACGTGGTACCATCACTTCACGGGCAACTTTCGTATCTAACGAGAAGATGCCTTGCAGCATTTCCAGTTCATCTTCTTCGAACACACCTTCTGTTTCCAACATGTACCGCATCTCATCACGGGTCATTTTGGTATCTTCATCGTCAAATTCCATTGGCGTGATCCGCGCCAGCAAGCTCGTTGATGCAGATAAAAGCCAAACGAAAGGTTTTGCGATCGTACCAATCACACGAATCACCCCAGAAGTAAATTGAGCCACTTCTTCTGATTTGTTCATTGCAATACGTTTTGGATACAATTCTCCAAACACAATCGACACGTAAGTCAATATCGCCAATACGATGATATTAGCCAAACTTCTGGCCGCTGATCCTCCACCTAAGTAAGGTGCTAATTTCGTTGACAAGTTATCAGCTAAGGATGCCCCAGATAAGATATTGACCAAAGTGATCCCAACTTGGATCGTTGACAAGAAATTCGTTGGATTCTCAATGATTTTCAATAATTTTTGTGATTTGACATTTCCTTCTTCCGCCTTTTGTTCGACACGGTTTTTGTTGACTGAAACAACCGCAATTTCAGAAGCCGCTAAAAAGGCATTGATTAGTGTCAAAACAATCAACAATAAAATTTGCGCTAGAAGCGACTGACTCTCGGGGTCAGCATTCATAATAGCATTCTCTCCTTATTTTCCATTTTTTCTAAAAAAAATCGTGGGCTATGCCCACGATAAAATCGTATCACAAACTATTTTCCTTTGCAATAAAAAACATCAGTCATCCATTTTCAAATAAGCGTTCTTGATTCTTTTTACTTTTGTCATCTCGTACAAGTCGAACAATAAAAATAACGATGGTTCGACAAATCGCATAAAAAGGAACCCCTAAAAAGATCCCTAACAGCCCAGCCAGATTGCCGGCAACCAATAAGACTAAAATAATCGTTAACGGATGGATCGCTAAAGATTTGCCAATCACATTAGGATAAATGATATTTCCGTCTAGTTGTTGAACGATCAACACCACCAAACAGCAGAGCAATGCGCGAAACGGTTCATCAAAGATCGTGACGAGCACCGCTGGGATCAAACCGAGATATGGCCCAAGATAGGGAATCAGATTGGTGATCCCTGCGATCACACCAAAAAGAAAAGCATAATTGACACCTAAGATCCAATAACCAATAAAAGTAAATGTCCCAACAAAAATACATTCGATGGCTTGACCGCTAATATAATTCGACAGCGTCTTATTCAGATCATTCAACAGGCCAACGATTTGCTCCCGCCTTTTTTCAGGAAAGACTGACTGAATATTCGGTACCAATTTCTCACCATCTTTCAGCATGTAGAACAAAATGAAAGGAACTGTCACGATGATCATCGTGGCAGAAGCGATCGTTCCAACGATCGACCCTAAACTTGTCGATACACCGCTTAAAAACTGTTGAATGATCGAGCCATAAGAAAGATTCAAGTTTTCAAGCTGCTGTGCAATATCGATCTGTTGAAAAATCGGGTCATCAGCTAAAGAATAGATCCAACTTTCCATGTTACGGGCAAAGCTAGGAATATTTTCAGCCAACTGTGAGATTTGATTGACCAGATTAGGGATAAAGCTAAAAAACATCAAAACGATCGCGCCCAGCAAAAGAAAAAGCACACTGATCACGGCAAATACTCGTTTCATTTTGATTGTCTTCATCAGAAAGACAACGATTGGATTCAGTAAATAGTATAGAAACCCCGCAATCAAGACCGGGGCAAATAATGTAGAAAAGAACGTTCCTAATGGTGCAAACAAGAAATTGATTTTACTCAAAACGAAAACAAGTGTGACGATAACCAAAGACTCTAATGACCAAAAGAACAGTTTTGATTGTTTGATTTTATCGAACAAAAAATTCCCTCCTTTTTTCTACATTATAGAATACTTCTGCAAAAAAAGCTTGCGACTTTAGAAGGAAAAAGTTATTTTAATATAAAAAATGCTATACTAATAAAAAAACAAGAAAAACGTGTTGAGGTGAAGGAACATGCATGTTGCACAAACAAAAGATACATTAAGCGATATCTACCTAGCTTCTTTGAAAATCAGAAATACGGTCTTTGTCAAAGAACAAGGCGTGCCGCTCTCATTAGAAGTCGATGAAAACGAAGCACTGGCGATCCACTTTGTTTTATATGATGATCAGAATCAAGCTGTTGCAACTTTACGCTTCTTGCCAATCAGTGATCAAGTAATGAAATTACAACGCATGGCAGTGCCCAAAAGCCATCGTGGCCATGGGTATGGACGAATCTTGATCGAAGGCGCCGAAACATTTGCGCGAAACCACCGCGTCGAGAAAATCACACTAGGCGCGCAATTGACCGCGAAAGAGTTTTATCAAAAATTAGGCTATCAGCCTGAAGGTGATATTTTCTTAGATGCGGACATGCCTCATATCAAAATGACGAAAGTATTGGCTTAATCAAAATAATCCAGGTCGGACTATCAATAGTCAAACGTGGATTTTTTTGGTTGCAACTGAACCTCAATTCGCCGCAACCATCTCTTTCAATGCTGCAAGCAAACCTGAGGCAACTTGTGCCGCGTATCCGTCCGAAGTGATCACCTGCAGATCGTGGTCGCTATTCAAATAACCCAATTCAATCAAAATCGCTGGAACATATTGTTCGCGAATCACAAAATAGTTGCCGAAACGTGACCCATTACTGACCAAGTCAACGTGAGAGACCAACTGATCAGCAATCGTCGTCGCGATCGTTTCATAGAAAGGATAATAATAATAGACAGTAAACCCTTGATTGCCATTTGGCACATTGTAATTGTCATAATGAATACTCAGAAACAAGTCTGGTTCAGCCTCTAAAGAGATCGCTGTGATATCGGCTAAAGCTAGATATTGATCCTCTTGCCGGGTATAAGACACTTGCACGCCGGCATCACTTAGGGTTTGCCCGATCGTTAATATGGTCTGCAACGTCAGATCTTTTTCCATGATCGTGCCATCAGTAGACAAGGCACCGGAATCGCTGCCCCCATGTCCAGCATCTAAGACGATCTTGAGATCTGATAAGGTTTTGGGGGCATCGTTGATTGTCACTTCAGAGATCTCACCATTGGCTTGCGGAATGTAGCCAGTCAGCCCATCATCGGTTCTGATTTGGATCAAATCAGCCGTTTGAGACAAATACTCAACCCATGAACCCTGATGGACTTTCCCCACGACAGTGGTCATATCCGTTGTTTGATACAGTTGAACATAGTCGCTTTCGCTTTCCACCGTTGCGTCATAAAGAGATGGATCGACATAGATCTGAACTTTCTTTATTTTTTGCTGTGTTCTCGTCGTTGTTTCTGTCAAAGAGGACGTAGTGGTTTCTGTTGCCTCTTCACTTTGTTCCCCTTCGGAGGCATGCCTCGTTTTGACTACCAGCAACACAGTCACTGCTATCACCAAAATCAACGCGGCAAATAGTTTTGCTTTTTTCATTCTCAACATCCTTAATCGATTGCTGTTCTTCAGATTACCAATGATAGCTTAAACCAAACTTAACCTGCTCTTTTCATTATGGACCAAAAAACAAGCAGTGACCAAAGATACCCTCTATTCTCAGAGGAACAAAAAAACTCCAACCATTTCAGTTGAAGTTTCGCGGTTAAATGAGTAAGTCTACTCATTCGCCTTATTTTTGAGACAATTGCTTGTAGCGATCATACCAAATGTCCACATACCCTGGTGAAAAGGGGCCTTTGCCATTATTGATCCAATCTACTAAAATCTTGACATTTTCTTTTAAAATAAAGTCAGTGTCTTGCGGATATTGCATGATTTTGCTGTGCAATTCATATTCATCCACATCTAGTAAACGTTTCTCGCCATCGGGAAATACTTTGATATCAAGGTCATAATCGATATATTTCAAAGCCTCTTCATCAAGTAAATACGGTGAAGCAAGATTACAATAATAGGAAACCCCCTTTTCTCTAATCATTGCGATTACATTAAACCAGTATTTTTTATGAAAATATACAATTGCTGGTTCACGGGTAACCCAGCGTCTTCCATCTGATTCTGTCACCAATGTATGATCATTGACGCCAATCACTGAAAATTCGCTGGTCTTTAAGACCATCGTATCCCGCCACGTTCGATGCAAATTGCCATCATGTTTGTAACTTTGAATGCTTACAAACTCTCCTTCTTTTGGAACTCGCATAGCAACCCTTCCCTCAGCAAGTGACCTTGCGTTTTGTTTGGGTGTTCATTACACCGACATCGGTATAATTATAGCAATAAAAGACTCCTTTGCCTAGAAATCTTTATCGAGTTTCTGATATTTCTTTAATTGGGCAACTAATTTTTGCTGCGGCTTTGGAAAAACATACGTATCAAAAGCCTTTTCCTTGACCCACTCTCCTGATGCGGCCTCGAAAGATTGCCGCTTGACACCATAAAAAAGCAATATATGCCATTTTAAATGGGTGAACAAATGTGTGACCTCTCCAAAATGACGTTTTTGCCAAATGACTGGCCATTCAGGGAAAACATCCGGTGTCAGCTCTTCAGCAATCAAATCGAGCTGGCCGGGTTGTTCTGCTTTATCCCAGAGCGAAGCCAGATGCACGTACTCTTTTTTGGTGACTTCACGCAAGGGAAAATGCCACATCGATGCCAACAAGCCCGTTTCTGCACGCTGCGTCAGTAAAAATGACCCGTCATCTTCAATTGCACCTGCGACAAAATAGACATCTTTTGCTTTGGCTTTCTTAGATTTCACTGGATAATCCGTTTGTTTATTTTCCGCAAAAGCCAGACAATAACGACGAATTGGGCATTCTTCGCATTTAGGCGACGTTGGGGTACAAATGCTTGAACCCAGATCCATAAATGCTTGATTGAATTCCCCTGGTTCACTTTCTGACATGATCTGCCGCATCTTTTGATCGAAGATCGGCCGACTGCTGGCTTTGGCAATATCTGCATCAATACAAAACAAACGGCTAACAACCCGCATCACATTGCCATCAATGGCCGGTTCCGGTAAGCCGAAAGCAATACTGCCGATGGCCCCCGCTGTATAAGGACCAATTCCCTTGAGGGATCGGATATCTTCTACTGTTGCAGGCATTTTTCCATCATATAAAGCCACGATCTGTTGGGCAGCTGCTTTTAAGTTGCGGGCCCGAGAATAATAGCCTAATCCCTCCCAGACTTTTAAAAGTTTTTGTTCTTCTGCCTGGGCCAAAGCATCGATTGTTGGGAACTCTTCCATGAAGCGATAAAAGTAGCCAATCACCGTATCGACTCTGGTTTGCTGCAGCATGATTTCTGAGATCCAGATAGCATACGGATCATTGGTTGCCCGCCACGGCAAATTCCTTTTCTCTAAATGATACCAGTGTAAAAAGTCTTCTTGAAACCCGCTGATTTTTTCTTGAGACCAATCGAATTCCTGTTTACTCATCCATGACTTCCTCATCTAAAAATTGTTGAATATCTTCAATTGAAAAACCTTTTTGATACAACGCTTGTTTGATTTTCATTTTGCGCTTTATCAAAGGCAAGCGCTGATGGCGTCGAAGCAGACGGGCGCCTTCTTTTTGTAAGGCACTATCTTCTTGTTCTTGGTCCTTTTCCATCGGCAATTCATCAAGAATCATCTGAATCACTTGTTGCTGAAACCCTTTTTGCATCAAATGGAGTTTCAGTTTTTGGATCGTTTCCTTATGACTTTTGTTTTGGAAACGGCGCAATGCCTTTTCAGCAGTGTGATAGCCCACGTCAAATTGCAGCTCTTCGGTATATAGTGGCAAGACTTCTTGGATCACGGTTTCTTTCAAGCCCTTCTTTTTTAACTGCTGTCCGACGACGATCGGCCCTTTATCGCTGATCCTGATTTGGGTCCGAACGTAACTTTCTCCATAGATTTTGTCATCGATCAAGTTTAAGTCTTTTAAACGATCGATCACTAGCTGTCGATCGTGGCTGTCAATTTCCTTATCCTTGAGATATATCCGTACATCCATTTCAGAACGTAGTTGATAACTGATATAGTTCATTGCCTGTTGCAAGCCTAGATCGAACCCCGCACTTTTTTTGATTTCTTTGATCTCTTCTTTCGTGAGTTCTTTGCCTTTTAAAAGTCTGAAGCGAACAAGCAGATCTTCAGAGACCCTCAGTGTTTCCCCTTCCGATGTTTTCACTTCATAAAAAGGACCTTTGCCTTTATTGATTCGAATAATTGTTATCATTTCTTCACCTCGCGAACGTACATTCTATTTTAACATAAGTTTGGGGATAATCCCGCTAAAAGAATTCAATTTTTGTGGTAGAATAGGTTGAATACATATCAAAGGAGTTCCCATGGCAAACATTCAAGTTGAACTAGGACAAAAACTACAGTTAACCATCAAGCGATTGGGTATAAATGGAGAGGGCATCGGCTATTATAAAAAGCTGATCGTATTTGTTCCCCGCGTGCTTCCTGGTGAGCAAGTGATCGCCGAGGTGACCAAAGCCTCCCCGCGTTTCGCTGAGGCCAAAATGACCAAAATCATCAAAAAAAGCCAAGACCGCATCCAACCTCCCTGCAAATTCTATGATCGCTGCGGGGGATGCCAATTACAGCATTTGGTTTATGACAAGCAGTTGGATTTTAAAAAAGATCTATTGAAACAAGCCTTAGAAAAATTCAAACCGCAAGGCTACCGTCAATTCGAGTTACGTAATACCTTAGGGATGGACGAGCCTTGGCATTATCGCAACAAAGCCCAATTCCAGTTACGCTACAACGCCCAATCGAAACGTGTAGAGGCGGGTCTGTACGAAATGGAGTCCCATCGTCTGGTAGCGATCGATGACTGTCTGGTCCAAGAAAAAGATACGCAAATGGTCATCAATCGGGTCGTGCAATTATTGAACAAATACCAAATCCCCATTTACGACGAACGCAAAAACAGCGGCATCCTTCGGACATTGATGGTACGGGTGGGTGTCGCAACTGGCGAGATCCAACTGGTGTTTATCACCAATTCACCGAAATTGCCGCAAAAAAATGCACTGATTCGGGAAATCAATCAACGCATACCTGAAGTTGTCTCGATCATGCAAAATGTCCAAAGCAAAAAAACGTCATTGATCATGGGGGATGACACGATCCACCTTTGGGGCAAAGAAGCAATTGAGGAACGCTTGAACGAATTAACCTTTGACTTATCTGCCAGAGCCTTTTTCCAATTGAATCCGCAGCAAACCAGCATTCTTTATCAAGAAGGGATCAAAGCCCTTGCTCTGACAAAAGATGAAACCGTCGTTGATGCCTATTGTGGTGTCGGCACGATTGGCTTAAGTGTCGCCAAGCAAGCCAAAGAAGTTAGAGGAATGGACATCATTCCTCAAGCTATCGAGAATGCCAAAGAAAATGCCAAAAGAATTGGTGCAGCCAATACCCACTATGAAACAGGTACTGCTGAAGAATTGTTGCCAAAATGGTTTAAAGAAGGCTTTAAGCCAGACAGTATCATTGTTGACCCGCCGCGGACAGGCTTGGATGACAAATTACTGCAAGCAATCATCCAGCAGCCACCTAAAAAAATGGTGTATATTTCCTGCAACGTTTCGACCTTGGCTCGAGATCTGGTAAAATTGGCCACTGTCTTTCGCGTCGATTATCTGCAATCCGTCGATATGTTTCCTCAAACTGCACGATGCGAAGTCGTCGTTAAATTGACACGTCTTTGATTCAACATTAAAAGGCGAAGGGCGCCGAAACAGGCCCCTTCGCCTTTTGTGATGATTGAGATGATTGATAAGATGCTCTATTCTTGCCCTAGTCGTTCTTGTTTCACTTTATGATCCACGACATGGCGTTTAGACAACTCTGATTGGATCTCTGGAAAGGGAATATCCAGTTCAGCCAATAAAACCAGCAAGTGATAAATCAAATCCGCACTTTCATAGATCGTCTCTTCATGGTCTTTTTTCAACCCGGCAATAATGACCTCTGCTGCTTCTTCGCCAACTTTCTTTAAGATCTTTTCAAGGCCTTTTTCAAACAGATAACTGGTGTAACTTTCGGCTTGCGGTTCTTTTTTTCGTTGCAGGATCAAGTCGGATAAATCATTTAAAGATAAGAATTCCGCTTGCTTTTGATAGATAACCTTCGTAAAGCAACTCTCAGTCCCCAGATGACAAGCTGGCCCGTCTTTGATTACTTTAGCCACCAAAGCATCTTGGTCGCAGTCAGCAGTGAGTGTGACCAAATGTTGATAATTGCCGCTAGTTTCCCCTTTGCGCCACAATCCCTGTCGGCTGCGAGAATAAAATGTCAGCAATCCTTCATTCAATGTCAGCGTTAAACTCTCTTGATTCATATAAGCCAATGTCAGCACCTGATTTGTATAAAAATCTTGCACGATAACTGGTACCAAACCTTGGGTATCAAATTTGATATCCATTGTCACGCCTCTCTTTCTTCATTTAGATACGCATTGGCAGATCATTGGCCGCCAAATATTGTTTGAGTGGGCCAATCGCCACTTCCTGATAATGAAAAATCGATGCGGCCAATCCGGCATCGATGCCCGGCAATGCGAATAGTTCAAGAAAATCCTCCATCCTTCCTGCGCCGCCTGAGGCAATGATTGGCAGTGAGATACGTTCTGTTACACGCTGGAGCAAAGGCAGATCGAATCCACTTTTCACGCCGTCGGCATCCATACTATTGATGACCACTTCCCCTGCCCCATAAGCTTCACCTCTTTGCAACCACTCAAGCGCATCGATCCCCGTGTCTTTGCGACCGCCATGGGTAAAAACATGGTAGGCATCCCCGACTTTTTTGACATCTACACTGAGCACGACACATTGACTGCCATAACGTTTCGCAGCTTCTTTGATCAAGAGAGGATTGTTGACAGCGCCGGAATTGACACTGACCTTATCTGCCCCACACTGTAAGACGCGTTCAAAATCTTGAACTTGATTGATACCACCACCTACAGTTAATGGAATGAAGACTTCTGAAGCAGTGCGCTGTAAAATATCTGTGAACAATTTTCTGCCTTGCACTGAAGCCGTAATATCATAAAAGACCAATTCATCCGCACCTTGCTGGTTATAATAAGCAGCCAACGCTACTGGATCATGGACATCTTTCAAATCAGCAAAATTGACCCCTTTCACCACACGTCCATCTTGAACATCTAGACAGGGAATGATTCGCTTGGTGATCATCGCAGTTCCTCCTTTGTGGGCTTTCCGGAACGACGAAGCACTTCCCTCAACGAAAGGGAACCATTATAAAGTGCCTTGCCGATAATCACCCCTTCAACACCAATTGCCGCCAGTGTATCGATATCTGCTACACGCGCAACACCGCCGGAAGCAGTGATCGCTAAACCAGGGATCTTCTGCAAGTCTTGATACAAGGGACCATTGATGCCCAAACCGGTGCCATCTCTTTCGATTTCTGTATAGATGATTCGCTGGCATCCCCAAGACACGAGCTCTTGGCAAAAATCGCGGGCTGGGCGTTCTGTCCTGGTCTCCCAACCATCGACTGCGACCATTCCCTGTTTGGCATCCACACCGATCACGATCTTCTCCCCGTACTTGCGCAGTAACGCTTTGGTCAATTGCGGGTCTTTGGCCGCAATCGTGCCTAAGATCACCTGACTGACACCACAGTCCAGATAAGATTCTACGGCAGCTTGTGTACGAATACCGCCGCCAACTTCAACCTGCAAAGGGGTTGCTGACACGATTTTTTTGATCGTATCAAACTGGGCTTGCTGTCCATTGCGTGCACCATTCAAGTCAACCACATGTAAATGGGTTGCCCCTTGTTCACTAAAAGACTGTGCAAACACGATGGGATCCGTACCAAAAATTTCTCTTTGCTGATAATCCCCTTGCGTCAGGCGTACCACGTGGTCATCCAGTAAATCAATCGCTGGGTATATAATCATCCTTTATTCACCTCCGCAAAAGCCTTCAAAATCTTTAGGCCTGTATCTCCACTTTTTTCAGGATGAAACTGGGTACCATACACGTGACCCTGTTGGACGATGCCAGGAATCGATAGGCCATATTGACTGTCCGCTATCAGTGCTTCCTGACACTCAGTGGCATAGTAGCTGTGGACATAATAGACAAATGAATCTTGGCTGATATATTTCGTGATTGGCGATGATCGATGCTGTGCCAGCGTATTCCAGCCAATATGAGGAACTTTTAAATCGAGATGCTGGGCTTGAAATTGACTTTTCAATGATGTGATTTTTCCTTTGATCAAACCTAAGCCTAGATGTGAACCAAACTCTTCACTCTCTTCGAACAACAATTGCATCCCTAGACAAATCCCTAATAAGGGCGTGCCTTGTGCCACCTGGTTACGGATCACGGGGATCAATCCACTGCTGTCCAGCATCGCTTTGGCATCTCCAAAAGCACCGACACCAGGTAAGATCAACTGATCAGCGGCTTCTATTTCTGCCGCATCTTTAGAAATACAGGAAGCAATCCCTAAATGCTTGAGAGAACTCTGGATACTGAATACATTGCCTACACCATAGTCAACGATCGCCAACATGTGTGCCACCTCTTCTCTTTTTGATTATAAAATCGTGCCTTTGGTCGATGGAATGGCGTCGGGGGCTGTTTGATCAATCGCCACTGCTTGTGCTAACGCCCGACCAAACCCTTTGAAACATGCTTCAACGATATGATGGCTGTTTTTGCCGTCAATCTGATGCAAATGGATCGATGCCCCCAGTTCTCTAGCGAAGGCCACGAAAAATTCTTCCACAAGCTCGGTCGCAAAAGTGCCGATTTGTGGTGAAGGAATCGCTAAATCAACCACGGCTATCCCGCGACCACTGATGTCGATGGCACAGACGACCAATGCTTCATCCATTGGCAAATGAAATGAACCGTAGCGGAAGATGCCTCTGCGCTCCCCTAATGCCTCGGAAAATCCTCTTGCAATCACGATTGCTGCATCTTCGACAGTATGATGGGCATCGACATGTACATCGCCATCAACCGTCAGATCTAAATCAAAACGACCATGGCGTACAAACAATTCCATCATATGATCAAAAAAACCAACATGCGTGTCAATACGTTGTTTGCCGCTTCCATCAATCTGAAGCAGCATATCGATCTTCGTTTCTGTTGTATTTCTGGTGATCCGTGCTTCTCTCATCGAACTGCCTCCTTCAAAATCTGCTGCACAGACTGGACAAACCTATCCATTTGCGCGCTTGTACCAATCGTCACCCGCAAGTAGTGGTCAATCAGCGGATGATCGAACCATCGGACATAGATGCCGTCGGCTTTTAATTTTTCGAGAATTACTTTCGCGCTGACTTGCGGATGGGCGATGAACACAAAATTGGCAGCACTATCCGTGACTTGAAAACCCAATGACGTCAACTTGTGTTTCGTCCATTCTCTCACTTGAATAACTTTTTCAATTTGCGTATGGAAGTACCGATCATCCGCTAGCGCTGCCGCGCCGGCCGCAAGCGTCAGTGAATTGACATTATACGGATTGACGGCAAATTTCAACCGGTTCAAGTCAGCGATCAAGCTTGGATCCCCTACCGCATAACCCAAACGGGCACCGGCCAATTGCCGTGATTTAGAGAAGGTGCCTATGACCAATAAATTCGCATATTGCTTCGTATAAGCCACCATTGATTCTCCACCAAAATCAACATACGCTTCATCAATGATCACCAAACGTTCTGGGTCTTCTTTCACCAATTCCTCCAAGGCTGACGCAGAGAGCGTCAATCCGGTTGGGGCGTTCGGATTTGCGATGACGATGGTTTGAGTCAATGACCGATACAGATCTAAATCAAGGGTAAGATCCACCTTCAGCGGCACAACGTGTGTCTCGACTTGATACATATCGGCGAAAACTTGATAAAAACCATAGGTGATAGTGGGAAATACAACCCCCTTTGCCATAAACGCTTGAAATGCCAGTGACAAGACTTCATCACTGCCATTGCCGATAAACACTTCATCGATTGTCACATCGAAACGTTCCGCCAACGGGAGACGAACTTGCAGACAATCTGCGTCAGAATATTTGGCCAATTGTTGCGCTGCTGCTTGAACAGCTGCTGCAACGCCCGGAGCTGGCGGATAAGGATTCTCATTGGTATTCAATTTGATGATCGTTATTTGTTTCGGCTGCTCTCCTGGAACATATGGCACGAGATGCTGGTATTTAGGATTTAAAAAAGTCATGCGCCACCCTCCTTTCTGATAGCCATTGAACGCGCGTGCCCACTCAAGCCTTCTGCTTCTGCAAATTGAATCACAGATTCACAGACCGCTGCTGCGGTCTCAGGACTGTAATAGAGATAACTGCAGCGTTTCACGAAATCTTGTACAGAAAGACCTGAAGAAAAGCGGGCAGTTCCTTCTGTTGGCAAGGTATGGTTTGGTCCTGCAAGATAATCACCTAAAACTTCAGGTGTATGATGACCCAAAAAGGTGCTACCAGCATTGCGGACATAGCCTAAAAGCGCAAAGGGGTCAGCCACTGCCAATTCCAAATGTTCGGGTGCGATTTGATTGGCGATCGCCATGGCTTCTGGCAAATCACGGACGAGAATCAGTTTGCCATGATTGATCAAGGATTGTTCGGCGATCGTTTGGCGCGGCAAAGCAGCGACTTGTTCTTCGAGGGCATTTGCCACTTGATCGATCAATGCTGCTTCTGGCGTGACCAATATCGCTTGGGCTTGTATGTCATGTTCAGCTTGTGCCAGCAGATCAGCAGCAAGCCAACTAGGATCAGCTGTGTGATCGGCAACGATCAATACATCACTCGGACCTGCGATCGTATCGATACCAACGATACCATTCACTAATTTTTTTGCCGTTGCCACATAAATATTCCCCGGGCCAACGATTTTATCCACTGGTCGAATCGTCTCCGTACCATAGGTGAGTGCGGCAATCGCTTGGGCACCGCCGATCGGGTAAATCTCAGTGATACCAGCTAAATGAGCCGCAGCCAAGACGGCTGGCGTGATCTCCCCTTGTGCATTTGCCGGGGTCACCATCACGATTTCTTCCACCCCAGCAATCAAGGCCGGCAAGACAGTCATCAAGACAGTACTCGGATAAGCAGCCGTGCCGCCTGGAACATAGACACCCACACGTCTTAACGGAATAATCTGTTGCCCCATGACTTGACCAGGCTGCGATTGAATGAATCCTTGCTGCAGTTGTTGCTGATGAAACCTACTGATATTGCCTTTGGCTTGCTTCAATACAGCTGCAAGCTCAGGTGCTATTTCGTTGATTGCGGCCGCGATTTTTTCCGGCGGATACGCCAGATCGACCAATTGATGCCCGTCAAAACGCTTCGTAAAGTGCCGCAGTGCTTGGTCTCCCTCTCTTTGGACCGCTTCTAAAATCGCAGTCGTTTCCGCTACCACATTTTGCGTGCCATGGCTTTGCCGCTGCAAAATCTCGGTGATTGTCTGCTGACTGCTATCAAACCGTTTGATCATAAGTTATCCCCCACCTTTTGAATAAAATCTTGGATCGCAGCTTCTTTGAATCGCCAAGACACTGGATTGACGATCAAACGGGCAGAAGATTCCAAAAATTCTTGCAATACCACAAGATGATTTTCTTTCAACGTTGTGCCGGTCTCCACGATATCAACGATGACATCAGATAAATCTAATAAAGGCGCCAATTCGATTGATCCGTGAAGTTCGATCAACTCAATCGATTGTCTGATATCGTTATAGTAATGCCTGGTGATTTGCGGATATTTCGTTGCAACCCGCAATGGTCTAGTTGAGTCAGCCTGGAAGTCAGCTTTGCCAGCCACGACCATCTTGCATCTGCCAATCTTTAAATCTAGCACTTCCAAGACATCTGTTTCACCTTCCATCAAAACATCTAGACCTACCACACCAATATCTGCGGCTCCTCGATCAACGTATTGATCGACATCACTCGGTTTAACGAGAAAAAATCGAATCTTGTGGCGATCATCTTGAAAGATCAATTTGCGACTATCATCGAATAAACCAGCACTGACAAGACCTGCATCTACCAGCAACAGATAAATTGCCTTACCCATTCGGCCTTTCGGCAACGCAATATCCAAGTATTGATTAGTAACAGCTTCCTGTCGATGACTCTGACGATCGATCCCATTTAAATACATCCCAAACCCAATTGCACCTTGTTGTGCACCATGGGCTTTGAGCAAGTGATCGTACCTTCCTCCAAACAAGACAGCATGAGGAATCCCCTCCAGAAATCCTTGAAATAATAATCCACTATAATAATCCGTATCGTTGACGAAGGAAAAGTCCAAGCGCAGATCGATCGTTGCAGCTGCAGGACAATGGGCTTGCAGCTGGTCGTATAATGCAATCAATTCAACCATGGCTTGACGGGCTTTTGGAAAAGGTGTCACCAAAGACTCGACTTCAACAGCAACCTCTCGAAAAGAACCCGAAACAGTGGTCAAGCGAGTCAACGCCAATGTCAGATCTCGACTCAGCCCAGCTTGTTTACAGACGGCGCGCATCGTGTGAGGGCTTTTGGTTTGTAATGCCATCAATGCCCGTTTTTGCAAGCCATAAGGGGCAAATTGTGCCACAATATCTTCAACCAAACCAATATGAGAGATATCCAATGCTCCCTTACCAGCCACTGCTAAACTCTCCATCGCCAATTGAACCACCTGTGCTTCACTTTCAGCATCGATCTTGCCGATCATTTCTAAACCAATTTGGTTGATGCGTTTATATTCACCGTCTTTGCGATCATGCCGATAGACATCTTCATTGTAGTAGACTTTCCGAGCTTCTCCGATCGGGGTATTTTTGACGATCGATAAAGTCACATCAGGGTTCAATGCCATCAGCCGGCCATTGTTACCAGTAAATGTGATCGGATCTGAATTCGTCAAAAAAGCTTTATTTTGCAAATACAAATCATATTCTTCAAAGCTGCTCAATCGAAAAAGATGGAAGTGTCGATGCTCGTACAACTCCCTTAACTGAAGTGCAATGCGTTCTTCTGGACGTAAAATGTTCAATAAATCTTCCATCAAATGCTCCTTTCGATGCGCTGCCTAATGACAACTTGCAAAAATGTATTAAAAACATCTTAAATTTCTTTAAGTAAATAGTCAACATCAAATTTCAAATATCACATTTTGCATCAAGTTTTGCCATTGTTTTCAAAAAAAACCTTTGACACACGCGTATAGGCGCTGCATCAAAGGTTCAAATTTTGCTTTATTCTCTTTTATTGAAAAAACTATTTCGTGATCAACGCATCTAAGCTGGCAACAGCCAAGCTCATTTTGGCGATTTTATTCAACAAAGCAAATCGGTTGCGTCTAATTTGTTCATCTTCGACCATGACCATCGTTTGGTTAAAGAAATCCTCGATCAGCGGACGCAGACCAACCAATTTTTGATAATTTTCTTCCAACGTTTGTTGCGCAAACTGATTCTCAACAGCTGTTACTGCTTCATACAAATCACTTTCTGATTTATTCTCAAACAACGTTGCATCGATTTCTTCTTCATCTAGTTCTGCTTTCTTGGCCAAATTGATGACACGGGTCAAAGCTTCCATAGACGGTTTGAAATCTGTATCACCCAAGTGACTACGCAACAATTGGGCCGCTTCAAACAGCATACTGATATCCCCTTGTGGCGAACCTAAGACTGCTTCGATCACATCATGACGCGTATTCTGACTCATCAAGAATTGACGCAGGCGGCCTTTCAAGAATTCTGCTACTTGCTCTTGACCGGCATCTAATTGAAGACCAAACACAGCTGATTCACTGTTGATTCGACCTACGATTTGTTCTTGGATTTGAGCAAACGGGAAATACCAGCGCTTATCGGCTAAAATCCGAATGATGCCATAGCTTTGACGACGTAACGCATAAGGGTCATTCGATCCGCTTGGCACCATACCGACTGCAAAGAAGGATTGCAAACTATCTAGTTTGTCTGCGATCGCCAACACTGCCCCAATAGCTGATTCTGGTAAAGCACCGTCTGCTGAAATCGGCATGTAGTGCTCGCGAATCGCTTGTGCAACCGCTGGGGATTCACCTTGTAACAAGGCATACTTCTCTCCCATGATGCCTTGTAATTCAGGAAATTCACCAACCATATTGGTGACCAAATCAAATTTATAAATTTCAGCTGCACGTTGCAGATCAGTTAGTTCTTCTTCCGTCAATCCAACTGTTTCGCCAATGATTCGTGCGTCCACCGCTGTCCGTTGCATTTTTTCATAGACGCTGCCGATTTTTTCATGGAAGGTCACGTTCTTCAATTTTTCGACACATTGTTCGATCGTCAGCTTCTTGTCTTCGTTATAAAAGAATTCCGCATCTTCTAAACGCGCCGTCAGCACTTTTTGATTGCCCTTGATCACATTATCGATCATATCAGCATTCCCATTGCGGGCAGAAATAAAATAAGACAATAATTCGCCATCAGCATTTCGCACGTCAAAGTAACGTTGATGTTCTTTCATAGAGGTCACCAAGATCTCTTCTGGAATCGACAAGTATTTGTCTTCGAAATCACCTACAAAGGCGGTTGGGTATTCAACCAGATTATTGACTTCTTCCAATAAATCTTCATCCAGATCGATGCGCCAATCGTTGGCTTGGGCGATGGTTTCAATTTGATCAACAATCATTTGTTTCCGTTTTTCAGGATCTGCGATCACAAATTGATCCGCTAATTTGGTTAGGTATTCATCGGCGTGATCAAAGCGGACTTGCGCACCTAAGAATCGATGGCCACGTGATTCTCTTCCAGTTTCGACATCCACGACGTCGAAAGGAATCACTTCGCTGTCATACAAAGCAACGATCCAATGAATCGGACGAATATAGGCGAAGTCATGGTTCGCCCAATGCATAGTCACAGGGAAAGTCAAACTGGTGATGACGTCTTTTAACCCTTTTAATACATCTTTGGTCGCCAGGCCTTTGGTTTCTTTTTTGACATAGACATATTCGATTCCTTTTATTTCCTTAAATGTGATATCTTCAGTGGTAAGTCCTTGTCCTCGCACAAAACCTTGCGCTGCTTTTGACCAGTTGCCGTTTTCATCTAAAGCGATTTTTTTGGCTGGTCCTTTGACTTCTTCTACCGTATCGGCTTGTTTTTCAGGCAATCCTGTCACGTAAACTGCTAAACGCCGAGGGGTGGAGTAAGCTGTAAGCGAGGTATATGCCAATAAATGTTCCGCTAAGAAAGCGGCGGTTTTATCCGCTAATTGTTTCATACTTGGTGTGACGATATGTGCTGGTACTTCTTCTAATCCAATTTCTAATAATAGATTCGCCATCTTATTTATCCTCCTCAATCAATTTTTGGGCAATTGCAGGATCCAATAACGGATAGCCGAGATTTTTGCGTTCAGCGACAAATAATTTTGCGACTTGTCTAGCCATATTTCGGATCCGTGCCAGATAGCCAGCCCGTTCTGTGACTGACACCGCTCCTCTAGCATCTAACAAGTTGAAGGTATGGCTGCACTTCAAAATGTAATCATACGCTGGATGAACCAAACGAGCATCGATACAACGCGTCGCTTCTTTTTCAAAACGATCAAAATTTCCTAATAACAACGCTTGATCACTGATTTCAAAAGAATATTTCGAATGCTCAAACTCTGGTTGACGGAAGATCTCGCCATATTTTACACCAGCAGACCATTCTAGATCATAGACACTTTCTACTTCTTGGATATAAGAAGCCAAACGCTCCAAACCATATGTGATCTCAGATGTGACAGGTTTGCACGCCAAACCACCCACTTGTTGAAAATAGGTGAATTGTGTGATTTCCATCCCATCCAACCACACTTCCCAGCCTAAACCAGCACAACCCATGGAAGGATTCTCCCAGTTATCTTCAACAAAGCGGATATCGTGTGTCAATGGATCGATGCCTAACAAACGTAGACTTTCCAAATATAGTTCTTGAATATTGTCTGGTGAAGGTTTCATCACCACTTGAAATTGGTGATGTTGGTACAACCGATTTGGGTTTTCGCCATATCGGCCATCAGCAGGGCGACGAGAAGGCTCCACGTAAGCCGCATTCCAAGGTTCAGGTCCAATCGCTCTCAAAAAAGTATATGGACTCATGGTGCCGGCACCTTTTTCTGTGTCATAAGCCTGCATCAGCATACAGCCGTTGTCTGACCAAAATTTTTGTAAAGTCAAAATCATCTCTTGTACTGTTTTACTCATTTTTATCTTCCTCTCTTTTTAAAGGGCATTGACAACTGGATAAAATTCCACGACTGAGCCCGGGATCAATTTCACTTCGACTAGGCTGTCTTCTGACAAATATTCAGCCAGATCATACATCATTTGATCCGGAACTGTTGTGAATTGATAGGTCACTTGATCAAGCTCTTTGATCATCACCTGCAAAGGAATACTTGCTAAGACCTTTAGTTGTTTTTGTTGAAACTCGCTTGCTGGAATCGTCATATCGAATAACATGCTGCGCCTCCTTCATTTTGATTGTTGAACCATATGCAAGGGAAATAGCTGCACAAAAAAGTCCCTATATCTATACTTTTCGCATAGATATAGGGACGATAAAATTCGCGGTTCCACCCTACTTCCGTTGACACGGCAGCTTCATTCGATTGTGCTCACGGACGCCTGAGTAAACAAGTTTCCTGCTTGGCTCTCACTATTCCAAGTTCGCTGAATGGAAGGATCTCATTTCTCTTTTCCGATCAAGGCACTGATTCAATTACCCTTATCATAGTAGCTAATAGGGGTATTTGTCAATCAAAATATCGTTCTTATTGACGAGGACCTAAATCTGCTTGATCATGGAAGATGATTTCCTCGCCTGTCACGCCATCACTTTCAAATACAATAATCTCATTTTCTCCTTCTTCCAGAAATGGCGCTGGAATATACAAGCGCTTTTGCGGTCCTTTTTGCCAAAAGCGACCGATATTGTGCCCATTGACTGTCACAAATCCTTTTCCCCAATCTGGTAATTCGATGAAGGTATCCGCCGGATCTTCGATATTCAATACAAAACGGGAAAAACTCGGCTGACCTGCTTCCCAGGTCCCAGAGAAATCGATCGCCGACAAATTGTCCATCGGCAGCGGATGAATCGTCCATTCGCTTTGGAAAGCACCGTTGACAATGACACCATCTTTGATTCCTTTGTATTGATGATTCATATGAACGGAATAGTTGACCCGCCCCATGTTTTCAACTAATATCCCCAGCGCGTTGTCCTCAGCAGTTAAATCCAATGTGTTTGTTTTGCCGAGATCGTGGTCATAGTCGATCCGGACAAGTTGATCGTTGATAAACGTATGGGCACGATCCATGCAGTTGATCAACCGATAATCTTCAATCTTTCTCGCTTTGCCAATCGCTGAACGATAATAGATATACCCAGTGGCTTGATTGACCTGTTCCATCGATAGCGGGTAATTGCTTTTGATCGGCTGGCTGATCCTATCAAGGGTAGCGAACAAGGACACACGGGCTTCTGCCCTTAACGCACCATACCCCTTGCGCTTGATGGTCGTACTCAACGGAAATGTTGGCAGTGTGACAGTGCGACCAATCACTTCACGGAATGCGTAATATTTGTCCGTTGGCTCGCCCCATTCCGTCAACAACGCATCATAATCATAGCTTGTGACATCTGGTGCCAGCTGTTGATAATAATTGGCCCCATTCATAAATCCAAAATTAGTCCCGCCATGGAACATATAGATATTCACTGAACCTTGTGCTAAACAGTCTGTCAACTCTTTAACAGCATCTTCTGTTGAGGTGGTATGATGATGATCATCTCCCCATGCATCAAACCAGCCAATCCAAAACTCCATCACCATCAATGGTTTCTTCTCACCGTGGAATGTCTTCAAGCGTTCGAAATGCTCTTTGATCTTAGAACCGCAATTGATCGTTGCCAATGCCACATCTTGGATACTGCCGTTTTCCAGCATGTCATGCCAAGGGCCATCAGATGTCACCAAAGGCGTGTCGACCCCAGCCGTCCGCATCGCGGCAGCCATCTTTCTTAGATAGTTTTTGTCATTGGCATAACCGCCATATTCGTTCTCAACTTGCATCATTAAGATTGGACCGCCATGGGTAAATTGCAAATCATTGACTTGTGGAAAAAGATGGCTGAAATACCTTTCGATTTTCTCCATAAATGGCGGATAATCAAAGCGTAATTTCATGTTTGAATCCTGCAGCAGCCAATAAGGTAAGCCGCCAAATTCCCATTCTGCACAAATATAAGGCGCTGGACGCAAAATCACGTAGAGACCGACTTCTTGGGCTGTTTGAATAAATCGACGCAAATCCAATCCGTCGTCAAAACAATATTGCCCTTCCTGCGGCTCATGCAGATTCCAGGGCACATAAGTTTCAACCGTGTTGCAGCCCATCAAACGCAATTTTTCTAAGCGGTCACGCCAATATTCCGGTACTACACGGAAATAATGAATCGAGCCGGAAATGAACTTGAACGGTTTTTGATCGAGATAAAATTCATCGGAAATTGAAAAAGTTGTCATAGGTGTCGCTCCTCTTTGATGATACACGTACTATATTGCGGCAATTGCTGCTTGTCTTCCAGGGTCATGCCAGATAGTAGATCGACTTTACCTGCAAAACGAGCCGGCAATGTTTGCGGTGCTGATTGAAAGTTGATCAAGAAATAATAATCATGACTCTCACTTTGTCGCCGCGTGATTTCTAATGCTGTCTGTTCTGCTAAAATAGGCTCGATTCCTGCAGTTTCCTTCACGTCGTTCATGATATGATCAAAGGAAGCTGGATCTAATCGCGTCCCAAAATAAAAAACAGTTCCCTTTCCATAGGCATGTTTCGTGACAGCCGGCATACCAGCATAAAAATTGCTCGTATAATGGGCCAATGCTTCCGCGCCTTCCAGATGAATGATGTCACTGACTAGATAGCTGCTGCCTGATAAGTGATCATTGATGCGCACTTGATTGACTTGTTCTGGAGCCAACGCATCGATTTCTTCCACCCAAATACCAGCCAACTGCCGCAATGGACCAGGATAGCCCCCTAGATGGACATTATCAGACTGATCGACGATCCCACTCATATAAGTCGTGACCAAGGTACCGCCTTTTTCCACAAATGCCGTCAGTCTTTTGGCGACACCCGCTTTGACCATATATAAAACAGGTGCAACCACCAAGTCATAGCCTGTCAAATCATCCATTTCTGAAACCATATCTACTGGAATATTGCGGTCATAAAAATAGCGATAATATTGATGGATCTGATCGACATACGTCAGGTCGATCGTTGGTCCACTTGTGTATTCTAACGCCCAATAATTATCCCAATCGAAAAGGAGTGCGGTTTTCCCATGGTTTTCCGTGCCCATGATTTCTGACAATTGGCTTAATTCTTTGCCTAAATCTGCTGTCTCACGGAAGACACGGGTATTTTCATGTCCGACATGTTCAATCACCGCGCCATGAAATTTTTCACACGCGCCAATTGAACGACGCAATTGGAAAAATTGGATCGTATCTGCGCCATGCGCGATGGTTTGGTAGCTTTGCGCCCGCATCTGGCCTGGTTTTTTCAGGGAATTATAGGGTTGCCAATTTTGCTGCGACGGTGTTTGCTCCATCAGCATAAAGGGTTGTTTTTTCAAACCTCGCATCAGATCATGGGTCATTGACACCAAACTCCACGGTGTATTGTACGCGGGGTAATTATCCCAAGAAACAATATCCATTTCTTTGGCCCATTTGAAGTAATCCAACCCTTTGAATGTGCCCATCAAATTGGTAGTCACCGGTGTGTTGGGATCAAATTTTCGGATGGCCGCTCTTTCCATTTTAAAGTTTTCTAAAAGACTATTGGAACTAAAGCGTCGATAATCGATCGAAATCCCTGCAAAGGCTGTTTTATCCTGCCCGATCCCTTCGGATAATGCATTCGGCAAGACGATTTCATCCCACTCATACACCGTATGGCCCCAAAAGGACATATTCCAGGCTTTATTCAACGCGTCGATTGTTTGGTATTTGTCTTTCAACCAGACACGAAAGGCTTTCTCGCAATTGTCACAGTAACAATCCCCTTGGTATTCATTGTTGATATGCCAACAAATCACATTGGGGTTGTCGCCATATCGTTCAGCCAACTTACCGGCAAGAGCAGCAGCATATTTTTGATAAACCAAACTATTGGGACAAGCATTATGTCTTTGACCAAATTTATGATGCCGCCCTTGATAATCCGTACGGCCGACTTCTGGATAGGTCTTGAACATCCAGGCTGGCAACGCACCGGTTGCCGTAGCTAATACAATCTCTTTCTTTTCTTTGCTCAGTAGCGCCACGATTTGATCGAGTTCTGCAAAATCATACTGGTTTTCTGATGGTTGAATTTGCGCCCATGAGAACACATTGATCGTTGCACTATTGATATGTGCTTTCTCAAACATCGCCATGTCTTCTTGCCAAATATCTTGCGGCCACTGATTGGGGTTATAATCTCCACCAAATAAGATTCGGTTGAATATCGGTTTCATAATTACAATTGCCTCCTTTAAACTATTTACTTACTCCCATTGTAAGGCTTTACATTTTTGTGTAATATAATACTTATAACAGCAATTTATTACTTTTCGAAACAAGGAGGCCTATATGCCGATTTACTTTTATCCTTCGAGTCACCACCTGCCCCTCAACATTGAGAGTATTGGCAATCAGTGGACTCAAGATACTGTGGGAAGACCCCAAGGTTATCCTTATTACCATTGGCTGCAAAGCAACCACGGTCAAGGAAAAATCCAGATTGGCGACCAATCGATCCTATTGGCTGAAGGTGCCGGGATCTTGCTATTTCCTTTCACCCCACATCACTATGCGCCAGTCTATCATCAATGGCAAACCTCTTTTGCGACCTTTTATGGTTCATTGGCGAGTGATTTACTGCAGCCTTATGGACAAGAGGGCTATTTGATGATTGAAAACAAACGGCACCTATCCGCCGTTGATTGGATCGATACGTTGATTGCTGAAGATCAGCAAAGCGGGACCGATCCTTTGCGTTCTTCCAGCCGATGCTATCATTTCTTATTGACTCTTTTGCAAGAAAAGCAAGGAATCTTGACCGAGCAGCATCCCTTATATCAGCAAATATTGGCACCTGTTATAAAAGAAATCGAAACAAACTATGATCAAAATCTGACGATCAGCCAATTGGCCGGCATGGTCTATGTCTCTCCTCAATATCTCTCGCGCTTATTCAATCGATTTTTGGGGCAATCCACCTCGCAGTACTTGTTGAATTACCGGATCAACCGAGCCAAAGAGTATCTGGTTGCGCAAAAGCATGTCCCGATCCAGCAAGTCGCCTTTGCAGCAGGATTTCAAGATGCCAGTCATTTTACCGCTTTGTTCAAAAAAAGAGTTGGCATCACTCCTATGAAGTTTCGCCAACTCTATCATTGATCTCTTGGTTTCAAAACATCTTGCCAAGTACCCATCTGATCGATAAATTTTTTGCTTTTTAAATGTATGCCAACATATTCATCATATAGTGCATCCAAGAAGGTGCGAATGGCTTGTTTTGTCGCTGCCTTTAATTGGATCGAGGCAATTTGCTCATAAGAGATTTGCGCAAAGAGTCTGGCAAAATGAATGGCTTTTGGCTCTGCGTGATATCGGTGATCATCTTGAGACCAATGCTGCTCACACAGCACCCCATTATATTTTGACGAATAATCAAAACGGCCTTCTGTCTTGCCGCAAACTGCACAATGCGTCCAATTTGGCGATACACCAAAACGCTGCAGCAATTGGATCTCAAATATATTGGTGATGATCTCTGGATCATTGCCTTGATCCAACAGGGTCAGCGCTTCATGTAAAAACTGATACAGATGTGGGTCATAGACCCGATCCTCAATAGCGACATCTGTCAAACTTAGTAAATAAGCGGCATAGCCAGCGATAAAAATATCTTCTTGAATGCCGCGAAATGGATGAATATCTTTGGCATTGTTCAAAAAGGACAACCCTTCATCGCGAATCGTTCCAATATAAACGGCTTCTGTGTATGAGATCAGCGCCGGTGCGAGTGGATTATTTTTACGATGGGCGCCTTTGACATAGAACATTTGTTTTCCAGCAGATTCCGTAAAGATCTTGACCAATTTGTCTTTTTCCTTATGGTCACGGGAAAACAAAAGAATGCCTTTGGTTTCAGCTACGTTCATTTTCGATTCCTCCTAAAAAAAACTGACACAGCGTCTGACTGGTCAGTTTTTTCATCGTGCAGGTCACATTTACTTGCCCTTGACGAGGGACTCAATATTCATCTTGACGATAGCCATAATCGGTCAAGAAAGTTTGCTTGTCTCGCCAGTCTTTTTGGACTTTGACCCATAATTCCAGATAGACCTTATCATCTAATAAATGTTCAATGTCTAGACGTGCCTTCGTGCCGATCTGTTTCAGCATTTTGCCGCCTTTACCAATAATGATCCCTTTTTGACTATCTCGTTCTACCACGATCGTCGCTTGGATATGCACTTTATCATTGTGGTCGCGTTTCATGGAATCGACCACCACAGCCACAGAGTGCGGTACTTCATCTCTGGTCAACAGAAGGACCTTTTCACGTACCAATTCAGAAACGATAAAATATTCCGGGTGATCAGTGATTTGATCATCTGGGAAATATTGCGGTCCTTCAGGCATGCTATCTGTCAGCAACTCCATCAATTTCTCGAAATTATTGCCTTCAGTTGCTGAGATTGGCACAACTTCAGTAAAGTTCATTTGTGCTGTATAGTCTTCGATGATCGCTAACAATTGATCCGGATGGACTTTGTCAATTTTGTTGATCACTAGAAAGACCGGCGTATTGCTTTGACGCAGCCGTTCGATAATAAAGTCATCCCCTTTACCGCGTTTTTGATCGGCGCTGATCATAAACAAAGTGACATCCACTTCTCTAAGGGCACTATAGGCTGTTTCGACCATAAAGTCGCCTAGACGATGTTTCGGTTTATGGATCCCTGGTGTATCAATGAAGATCAATTGGGCATCTTCTGTGGTGTAGACCCCTTGGATCTTATTTCTTGTGGTTTGTGCTTTGTCACTCATGATCGCGATTTTTTGTCCGACCACGCGATTCAATAATGTTGATTTACCAACATTTGGGCGACCAACGATCGCGATAAAGCCTGATTTGTGTGTTGTCATTTGTGTTCCCCTTTATATGTTTTATAACCAATTGGTGACTAAAGTGAAGAATTTAGGTATGAAAATGATCGCGGCAACCACTAATGCGAAAATAGCGGTCATCAAGACTGCGCCAGCTGCCATATCTTTGATTTTTTTGCCAATAGGATGAAAATGGAAATCGGTGAACATATCCACCACATTTTCGAAAACCGTATTGATGATCTCAACGATCCAAACCAAAAATACGGCCAATAACAGCCAGAGCCACTCCATTTGATCTAAACGGAACACAAAGCCCGCAATGATCGCAATGACACCAAGCAAGACATGCTTGCGCATATTGCGTTCTTCTTGGAAAACCGTTTTGATGCCAGTTGCCGCAAATTCAAATGAAGCGATGAATTGTTTGTTCTTCTCAACGTTCTTATCTTTTGAGTCCATAGGCATCCAATATTTCCTTTTGCAGACCGAACATTTCCTTTTCATCTTCTGGTGTCATATGGTCATAGCCGTTGATATGCAAGAAACCATGTAAAGCCAAAAAGCCTAATTCACGGTCATAACTATGCCCATATTCCTCTGCTTGCTCTTGGGCCCGCTCGATAGAGATCATGATATCCCCTAAATCTCGAGGCATATCCGCCATTTCTTCATCAAAGATGATCGGTAATTCATCCGTTTCTTCTTCAAAAGCAAAACTGATGACATCAGTTGGCATGTCTTTGTCACGGTATTCTCGATTGATCACCTGAATGGCGGCATTGTCCATAAAAGTGACCGACATCTCAGTATCTTCCGGTAGTTGAAGATACCCAGCAGCAAATTGCAGCAATGCATCGATTTCTTGTGTTTTGTTCTCTCCTACTGAATTGGTTTCATCTAAAAAGGTAATCTCCATTAGCGCTCTCTTCTTTCTTGTTCTTCTTTCATCTTCTCTGCTTCTGACTTCATTTTAGGATATTTGATCCGAGAATGGAAGGTACTGCATAGTCCATTGACCAATGATTTTTCGATGATGCGAATCTCTCTCAAAGTCAAACCACTTTCGTCTAATTGACCATCTAAAATCCGGTCGTTGATCAAATTCGCAACAAATTCTTGGATCTTTTGATTGGTGGGATTATCCATTGCGCGGACTGCTGCTTCGCAACTATCGGCAATGCTGACAACACCGGCTTCTCTCGTTTGGGGTTTTGGTCCTGGATAACGGAAATCCGCTTCTGTTATATCAGGATTGCGCTCTTTGGCTTTGACATAAAAATAGCGCATCAATGTTGTACCATGATGTTGGCGACAAATATCAATGACCATTCGCGGCATTTTGGCTTCTTCCAAAATCACTGCCCCATCGATCACATGACCAAAAATGATTTGTTTACTGTCTTCCGGCAACAAAAAGTTGTGGGGATTTTCAGCGCCGGCAGGCAGGTTTTCAACGAAAAAGTTGGCATGTTTGACTTTGCCGATATCATGGTAGTAACAAGCAACCCTTGTCAGTAAACTTTGTCCGCCGATCTCAGCGACGGCATTGGCACTTAGATTGGCGACCATCATACTGTGATGATAGGTACCTGGCGCTTCTTCCAGCAACTGCTTGAGTAAAGGATGGTTCGGATTGCTTAACTCGTTCAACACGATCATACTCTCATCAGAAACCAGCAATTCAATGTAGGGATGCAAGCCCATCGTTAGTAAGTAACTCAATAATGAACCAGCAAGTGCACAAAAAATCGTCGTCCATGTATTGCCGCGAGCGAAATCCATTCCTTGGAAAATCACGAGCATCGTACTTAGCAAGAATGGAAAGACGATGACCCACATAATGGCTGTCTGCCCCTGACTCGCGATCCGTACGCGTTTGACCATCGTCCCCATCAAGCCAGAAAACAGATACGTGACCAATACAGTGGTCAGCAAGTTGGTCCCGCTGGAATCAAAATAGATAAACAGCGCTGCGATCACTTGAAAAGCTGCCGACAAAATCCCTAATCGCCGACTGGAAAATATACTTAAAATCAGCGGCGTAAATGCTGCCGGGAAGAACAAGGGAATAAACGTTACTAGTTCTGATTGGAACAGTTGGAAAAATTTCATCAGCAAGATACTAAAGACCATCGAGATCACATAAAATGTGACAGCATTCAAGCGTTTTTCATTGTCTTTGGTTTGCCGTGTATAGTAGAAAACCATCAGCATTTGCAAAACCATCGCCAACAGCAATGCAATCAGCGGAAAAACTGAAAATGTTTGGTTGGTCATTCCGAGTAACTGTAATTTTTCTAAGGCATTGGCGTCGATCTGAGAGCCTTCACGGACGATGATCTCTCCTTGATAGATCATCACCGGCTGCACAGCATCCATTGCCGTTTGTCGTGCTTCTTCTGTCCGTTTTTCATTGGGGAAGTCATTGACAACGATCCCCTGGTTGACGATAAAACGCAACACACTGCCCATATCTGATGTCACGTCTAGAAATTGCACTTTGTCCACGGCTTCAGAGCGAAAAGAATTTAACTCAGATTGGCGGATTTGCTTCGCCATCTGCTCATCCACCAGTTGCAAAGCATACGTCTTCACGGTATCCAGTTCATCATCATTCAATGAAAACAGGGTCGTCAAAAAGTTGGTGGTCAATGCTTGATAAAAATCAAGTTCATCGTCGCTCAGTTTTTCAAACTCTTTCTTAAGCGCAGCGATATACTCTCCCGTATCAGGTTTGGGTACGTTGGTATCTTCATCTACGTCGGCGACTTCCTTGTCATAGGCTGCTTTGATTTCGCTGTTGACTGTTGCCACCAATTCAAAAAGATACGCCACCCGGTCATGCTGCGTTTGGGCCAACCCATCTTGATAGGTGTATTCAGGCGACACTGCTTCTGCCGCTAGCGTGCGTTTTTGCTCCGTAGCTGTGGTATTTTCAATCGTTTTATTGGCACGAATGTTTTCTTCAGCCACTTGGCCTTCGCTGTAATCGACGTTATTTTGCTGGACACTGCTGTACATTATCCCCACGGAAAACACAAAAAAGAATAACAACAGCACTGGCAAATAAAACTTACCGAGGCGTTCGCGAAATTTCTTTAATGGTTGAATGATCATATTATCCCTCCCAAAAGACGATTTTTAGCGTTTGTCTTTAAGATCTGCTTCATCATAAGCTTTGATGATGTCAGCTACAACTGGGTGTCTGACGACATCCGCAGCATCAAAATGGGCAAAAGCAATTTTCGGTATCGCTTTTAGCGTTTTTTCAGCATGGATCAAGCCGCTGAGTGTGCCCTTAGGCAAATCGATCTGGCTGGTATCGCCATTGACGATCATTTTTGAGTTAAAGCCCAGACGCGTCAAAAACATCTTCATTTGTGCGATGGTCGTATTTTGTGCTTCATCGAGAATCACAAAGGCATCTTCTAATGTCCGCCCACGCATATAAGCTAACGGTGCAATCTCAATGACGCCTCTTTCCATCAAACGATTGGTATGATCCATCCCAAATATTTGGTATAGGGCATCGTAAACTGGTCGTAAATACGGATCGACTTTTTCCTTTAGGTCACCGGGAAGAAAACCGAGATTTTCACCGGCTTCAACTGCAGGTCGAGTCAGAATGATTTTTTGGACTTGCCCTTTTTTCAATGCAGCGATCGCCATGACGACTGCCAAAAAGGTTTTGCCTGTTCCAGCAGGTCCGATTCCGAATACCACATCATGTTTGTTGACGGCATCGATATATTTCTTTTGACCAGCGTTTTTGACACGAATCGGTTTCCCCGTACGGTCTTTCACCAACTCTTCTTCATACATATCTTTAAAATATTCTAAGCTGCCTTTGTTGACCATATTCAAAGCCGTAATGACATCTGGCGTACTGATATTGATCCCGCGTTTGATCAGCTCTTGCAACGCGTGAATCACAGCTTCCGCTTGATGGGCAGCCTGTTCTTCACCAACGATTTGGATCAATTCACCTCTCGTGTGGATCAAGGTACCGGTGGAATCTTCAATGACTTTGATGTGTTTATCATGGGCACCTAGCAATAAACGAACATCATCATTCTCGTTTAATTTGATATCGATTGTTATTGTTTTGTCAGTCAAATAGTCTACAGCTCCTTTTTAGGCATTCTCACTTATCATACCATATCTTAGTAAAAAGCAAAATTACTTCTGCTGTATGAAGGCGTTTCACGAACGCTTTATCTTTTTTTTAAGAATTGGCGTCCCTCTATTTCAGGCACAAAAAAGCCGCAAGCATGAACACATACTTGCGGCGTGATCTCACATTTGATCTAATAATTCTTTGACGATCGCATTGACTTGATTGCCATCAGCTTTGCCTTTGACTTGAGGCATGACAGCACCCATGACTTTACCAAATTCTTTGGCAGAAGTCGCGCCCGTTTTTTTGATCGCGCCAGCTACGATTTGACGAATTTCAGCTTCATCCAACTGCGCTGGCAAATATTTTTCAACAATTGTAATTTCAACTTTGACTTTTTCAGCAAGATCATCACGGTCTGCTTTTTCGAATTCATGCAAAGAATCGCGACGCTGTTTCATTTCCCGCGCCAATACTGTCAATTCTTCTTCATCATCCAATGCTGCACCTTTTTTGATCTGCTCATTTTGAATCGATGCTTTCAACATGCGAATCACCTGCAACGTGTCTTTGTCTTTGGCTTTCATCGCTGTCTTCATGTCATCATTCAGTGTACTTAGTAGTGTCACACTACCAGCTCCAATTCTCAAAACAGTAGAAAATTAGAATTTTTTGCGTTTTCTAGCTGCTTCAGATTTTTTCTTACGCTTTACGCTAGGTTTTTCGTAAAATTCACGTTTACGAGATTCCTGTAAAGTACCCGCTTTTGACACGGAACGTTTGAAGCGACGAAGAGCATCGTCAAGTGATTCGTTTTTGCGAACGACTGTTTTTGACATGTAAATTCCCTCCCTCCGAGCTTAAAAAGTAACCGTAGTTGTTATTGAAATTAAATCCCAAAAAACACGACTGTCCTTTAAAAATTATAGCTAACCCCTGAAAAAGTGTCAAGGCATTCTGACAAAAAAAACGTACTTGTCGCAAATATTGTTCAGGTTTTCATTGGCAGTCTTCACAACGGCCTAATATTTCAAAGCGATGGCTTTCAATTGTACATCCTGGTATTTGTTGTTGAAAAAAGTCCATCGGGCAAATATTCAATTCTTTGGTTTTGCCGCAAACGGTACAAATAAAGTGATGATGGTGATGGTCATCTAGTTCTGCACAACAATTATATCGAAATTTCATCTCGCCATTTAGTTCGGTTTCTTCTAAGATGCCAATTTCCGAAAAGTCATGAAGATTCCGATAAATCGTGTCATAGCTCAGACCAGGATACTCCTGAGACATAAATTCATGGATCTCTTTTGCCGGCAGATAGCGGTTGCGTTTGACGAGATAGGTGATGATCGCCTCACGCTTTTTCGTATACTTAAAGCCATTTTCCTTCAATATCGTCATGGCATGTTCAATCATTGGTTTATTTTCCATAGCAACCTCCAGTTAAATCAAAATCATTCCGATTTTTATTGGTCTTATGTATGGTATAATGAAATCATCAAAAAAGCAAGAAAGGAATGTCTCTATGACCTCAAATGACCAAACAGTTCAACCTGCATCCGAAAAAGCGACTGAACAGACGCCAGTCGTCACGATTTTTGTGCTCTCTGATTCTGCTGGCGAAACCGCATCTAAACTTGCGCAAGCGACCATGGCGCAGTATCCAAATGTCGAATTCAATCTATTTCGCCGCACGTTTATCCACACCAAAGAATTATTGATCAAAGCGTTGTCTGATGCAAAAAAACACAATGCCATCATCCTACACACCTTGATCAATGATGATTTGGTCGACTTGACCAATCATTTTTGCGAAGAAGCCAATCTCTATCATTTTGATGTGTTGACGCCACCAGTATCTGAAGTAGAACGCCGTACAGGTATCGCCCCCTCAAGGGAACCTGGTGCGTTGCATCATCTCAATGAGAATTATTTCAAACGGATCAAAGCCATGGAATTCGCTGTCATGTATGATGACGGCAAAGACCCGCGCGGTTTTCTGGAAGCCGATGTTGTCTTGCTAGGGGTTTCGCGAACCTCAAAAACCCCTTTGAGTTTATTCTTGGCCAACAAGAATTTGAAAGTGGCGAATCTGCCGTTGGTTCCCCAAGCCCATATTCCCAAACAATTATGGGAGATCGATCCACAGAAGATCGTTGGCTTGACCAATGATCCCAATGTTTTGAACAGCATACGTAAAGAGCGCATGCGCTCTTATGGACTTAATCCAGATTCGGCCTATTCAGATATTGAAAAAATCAGAGCAGAGTTAGCCTTTGCTGCTGATTTATATGAAAAACTAGGTTGTGTGGTGATCAATGTGGCTTCTTTGTCCATCGAAGAAACAGCCTCAATGATTCTCAATGCGTTAAATCTAGAAGATCACAGCTATTACAGTTCAGATACCAAAGATTAACCATTTGCCGCAAAAAAAAAACCGATCGATCGTTTAGAAGAAGTCTTAGGCTTCCTCAAGAAGGTCGATTGGTTTTTTTTGACTCATTTTCAGAATACTTGGACGCCTTCACGTTCGATTTGCAGCAGTTCGATCGATGCTTCAGGTTCTAGGGCGCGAAGCAACCGCAGGATCCGTTCTGAATGGTCTTCTGGTACGATGGCCAGCACAGTGGGACCAGCGCCGCTCAAGAAACAACCATAGCCGCCTTCTTCTTCACAAATTTGGCGAATCGTTGATAGGTGCGGTACCATTTTTTCACGATACATTTCATGGAATCGGTCTTGCTGCATCAATTGACCAGCCAAAGGCAAATTGCCATTGATCAAAGCCGCAATCATCACATTGGCGATTGCACTGGCTTCAACTGCTTGTTGAAACGTCAGTTCTTTCGGCAAGACGTGGCGGCTGGTTTCAGTCAATAATTCATGGTCTGGGATATAGGCAATGATATCACACTCTGGAAAGTGATGTTTGACCAAATAAGTATGTTTGGTTTGGTGGTCATATGCCGTTACCGCAAAATCACCATAGATCGCTGGACCGACATTGTCTGGATGGCCTTCGATCGCCGTAGCGATTTCTAACTTTTGGGCAGCACTTAGATTCATATTGCCCAAACGGTTGGCCAACTCGATCCCGGCCACGATCACAGAAGAACTGCTGCCTAATCCTCTTGCCAGCGGAATATCAGAGGTCATTCTGATTTGATGCGGCTTCATGGCCGGCGCCAACTTCAAAGCGACCCTTAACAATAGATTTGTTGTGTCTGTCGGTACATGGGGGCCTAGATCATGAAGGATTTCCCATTCTGAACTTTCTTTTACTACTTCAATCACCAAATACTTGGAGAGAGCTATCCCGCAGGAATCAAAACCAGGGCCTAGATTGGCGCTAGTCGCAGGAACGCGGATCTTCATAATTGGGCAACTCCTTCACGTAAATGTTGGCGCATTTCTTCTAGATCACTCATTTTGTTGATGGTTACTTCTGTCGCTGAAATAGCTGTATCTGGATCTTTCAACCCATTGCCTGTGAAGACAGCCACAACTGTTTCACCGGCCTTGATCTTTCCGTCATGGACATGTTGGATGACACCTGCCAACGAGGCAGCTGAGCCGGGCTCGATAAAGACACCATCTTGCGCGGCGATTTTTCGATAGGCATTTAAGATTTCTTCATCCGTCACAGCGTCGATATGTCCCTTTGATTCGTCCCGAGCTGCTTCAGCTAAATGCCAGCTAGCAGGGTTACCGATCCGAATCGCAGTTGCGATCGTTTCAGGTTGGTCGATGACTTCGCCACGGACGATTGCCGCCGCACCCTCTGCTTCAAAGCCATGCATTCTTGGCAGAGTGGTCCCGTTTTTTTCATGCCATTCTTTGAACCCTTTCCAATAAGCAGAAATATTGCCGGCATTTCCTACAGGGATCGCCAACACATCAGGCGCTTGTCCCAATTGTTCACAGACTTCAAAAGCCGCTGTTTTTTGACCTTCCAAACGATAAGGATTGACTGAGTTGACCAAAGCAACCGCCTCGGTTTTGGCAATATCCCGCACTGCTTTCAACGCTTCATCAAAGTTGCCTGGAATCGAGATGATATCCGCACCATAGATGATTGCTTGTGCCAATTTACCCATCGCGATCTTGCCATCAGGAATCACCACATAGGCTTTGATACCTGCTCTTGTGGCGTAAGCTGCCGCAGCCGCACTCGTATTTCCAGTTGACGCGCAAACGATGGCTTTAGCACCTTCTTCTACAGCTTTGGCCACCGCCATCACCATGCCGCGGTCTTTAAAGGAACCAGTCGGATTCAAGCCTTCATATTTACCGTATAACGTGATCCCCAGTTCTTTAGACAAGCTAGGCAAAGGAATCAAGGGTGTATTGCCTTCGGCCAATGAGAGTTGCGGTGTTTGTGCTGTTACTGGTAAGTAGTCTTTATATTGATGTAATAGTCCTTGATACATTAGAATTCCTCCATTACTTTCATCATTTGGATGCCAGCAACATTGCCGAAACGCTCTTCTGCGAGCTGCTGACTGATTGGTTTTGTTAGATATGCAGTCATACCGTCGGTACGTTGCGGCGCAATAGCCGGATCGATCATGTCAGCGATCGTTTCTGACAAGTCAATGTCCACAGGACAAGATAGATAGTAACGATCGACTTTTTCTGAGGCTGAAGCCAACTTGGTTGGCGCAGCAAACTGAATGAATGGTGTCACGATCCCTTCAGCTTTGTGCTTCGCTAATTCCGTCAAATCTGCCACCACACTGGTAGCTGTTGGTCTAGAACCCGCACCTGGGCCATACACCATCGATTGACCGATTCCGGTACTTTTGATAAAGACACCATTGAATTCTGATTTGATGGATGCCAACGCATGGCTTTGCGGCACTAGGACGGGGCCGACAGAAACTGCCAGTGCGCCGTTCTTGTTCTTTTGTGCCCCGCCAATCAGTTTGACATCATAGCCAAAGGCTGCTGCTTGTTGGATATCATCGATCGATAGACCGCGAATACCTGTGATATCGATATCTGTTAACGCAATCGTCATGCCGAATGCAAACTTTGTCAAGATCACCATTTTATAAGCGGCATCAATCCCGTCGACATCATTGGTGGGATCTGATTCTGCAAAACCTTTTTCTTGGGCTTCTGATAAGGCCGTCTCATAAGATAGCCCTTCAGCGACCATTTGGGTCAACATGTAATTGGTGGTCCCATTGATGATCCCGAAAATACCGGTGATCGTATCTGGTAAATAGTGGGTACTGAGTGTCCTCAGAATAGGGATCCCGCCGCCAACACTGGCTTCAAAATACAAAGACACCCCTGCTGCTTCAGCTGCGGCCATTAATTCAGGACCGTGGGTGGCAATCAAATCTTTATTGGCCGTCACGACATGCTTCTTGTGTGTCAATGCGGTAAGAATAAATTCTTTCGCGGGATCGATTTTGCCAATCAATTCCACGATCACATCGATTGCTGGATCTGCGCAGATCTCTTCAACAGAAGTTGTCAATGAAAAGCCGTACGCTTCAGCGAAAGCTGATTTATCCTCATAAGGTGAAGCCAAGGCTTTGGTGATCGTGATCTCCACCCCAGTCCGAGCTTTGATCGCTACTTTTTGTTCTGCCAACACTTGGCAAACACCGCTTCCGACGACACCCATCCCTAATAATCCGACATTCAATTGCTTACCCATAATGCCCCCTAACTGAAAACGTTATTAAAAACCGTTCATCTGATTTTAATTTTTCTACTAGCATACCAAAAAGAATGAGAAAAAACTAGGACTTTCGAGAAATTCTCGTCCTAGTTTTAGCGGTGATGAATATGTTCGAATGTTTTTTGCAAAATATCGACAACATGTTTGTCATCTAGACTATAAAGCATCGTTTTTCCTTGTCGTTCAGATTTAATGATGCGATTGTCTTTCAATAGTTTCAGCTGATGAGAAACCGCTGATTGTTCCATATGTACTTCTTCTGCGATCGAGGTCACATTTCTTTCGCCTTCTTGTAAAGACAGCAAGATCTTTAAGCGGGTTGGATCACTCAGCATTTTGAACATTTGTGTCACTTGCTGGATTTCCTCTGATTGCGGGGTTGTCATAGGCGGTAGCCTCACTTTCTTGTAGCATTTTAGCGCGCCGCAGCTATTTTTGTCAAATTGAATATCAAAGCACCCAGAAATAGCTTCCTGGGTGCTTTGGTCTTATTCACCGGTAATTTCTTCGATCGCAGCTTGCAAATCAGCAATTTTTTGTGCCGCATCTGCATCAGACGCACCTTTGACCCCAATATAAAACTTGATCTTCGGTTCAGTTCCAGAAGGACGAACAGCGATCCAGCTTTCATCTTCTAATGTATATTTCAATACGTCAGAAGGCGGTGTAGTCATTTTTTGCATATGACCATCTAAGCCTACGCGGGTCAATAATTTAAAGTCTTCTGTTTGCACAACAGCAGTACCTGCAAAAACAGACGGTGCTTTCTCACGGAAGGTCTTCATCAAAGCTGCAATTTTTGCGGCACCTTCCATACCACTCATCGTAACCGAAATGGTTTTTTCAGCATAGTAGCCGTATTCCTCGAAAATATCTTGCAAACCATCATACAATGTTTTGCCAGATTGCTTATAAAATGCTGCTACTTCGGCTAAAAGAACCAATGCTTGAATCGCATCTTTATCCCGCACGAAAGGTTTCACTAAATAGCCGTAACTTTCTTCAAAGCCAAACATAAAGGTTTGTGAATGATCTTCTTCATATTGTTGGATTTTTTCGGCGATAAATTTAAAGCCAGTCAGCACATTGAACATCGCCACATCGTAGGATTGAGCGATCGCTGTTGGCAATTCACTTGAAACGATCGATTTCAAGACAGCCGCATTTTCAGGTAAGGTACCGGCATTTTTGCGGGCCTCTAAAATATAACGAATCATCAAGGCGCCGATTTGATTTCCAGTCAATACTTGATAGTTGCCATCGGGCATTTTGACAGCAGCCCCTAAACGGTCGGCATCAGGGTCGGTAGCGATCAACAGATCAGCCCCTTCTTTTTCACCTAATGCGATGGCGTATTCAAATGCCGAATGTTCTTCGGGATTTGGTGATTTAACGGTACTAAAATCAGGATCAGGTTCCCCTTGTGTCGGCTCGATCACAAATTGTTCAAAGCCAGCTTGGGTCAAGGCTCTTTCACCCAACATTCGTCCAGTTCCATGTAATGGTGTATAAACTAATTTTAAATCTTTGCCAGTTGAAGCGATCAATGTTTGATCGATCGTGACACTTTTGATTTCCTCTAAATAAGCTTCATCGATCTCAGATCCGATGATATGGATCAAATCACTGGTTTTGGCCTCAGCTTCAGAAAGCACTTGGATCGATAATGGATCATCGATCTCACGCACGAACGCTGTCAATGCATCTGCATCGGCTGGCGGCATTTGACCGCCGTCCTCGCCATAGACTTTGTAGCCGTTGTAAGCTGCTGGGTTGTGGGAAGCCGTGATCATAATTCCAGTAAAGGTTTTCAAATAACGCACCGCAAATGACAACTCCGGTGTTGGGCGCAAGCTTTCAAAAACATACGCGGGAATATCATGCTGCGCCAATGTACGGGCTGCTTCCATCGCAAATTCTGGTGAGAAATGACGAGAATCGTAGGCGATCGCGACACCTCTTGCTTTGGTTTGTGCATCTTGGGTATCCATAAAACGAGCCAATCCTTCTGTGGCTTGACGAATCGTGTAGATATTCATCCGATTGATCCCTGGCCCTAAGATCCCACGCATGCCTGCTGTGCCGAATTCAAGAGGCATATAAAACGCATCTTCCAACATCTCAGGATCTTGCTCTAACTCAGTAAGTTGGTTTTTCAACGTTTCATCTAAATATTGACTAGATTTCCATTGTTTATAAGTTTGTTCCCATGACATAAAACAACCGCTCCTTTTTCTTTCAATCACTTTAAAAATAGTATAACACTACTTTAATCATTCGCAAAGAATAACCCTATACAAAATAAAACAAGCTGCTATCAAAACCGCAGGGGTTTTAAAAATAACAGCTTGTTGTTCTTTCTATTGAACGGTCTCGATATCTTTTTGGCTTTCGATAAAGTCGAAGACTTGTTGTCCCGCGATACTGCCATCACCAACAGCTGTGGTGATTTGACGTAATCCTTTTTCTCTGACATCGCCGACAGCATAGACACCTGGAATCGCCGTTTCCATTTGATCATTCGTCAAGATCCAGCCAGCTTCATTGGTGATATTGCTAGCTTTGAAAGGTTCAGTCAACGGATCTAAGCCGACATAAATAAAGACGCCGCCAGCCGCTTCTTCCGTGACTTCACCAGTCTGAACATTTTTGATTTGGACGCCAGTAACGACCATATCATTGCCTAGGATTTCTTCTACGACAGAATCCCAAATAAATGTCACTTTTTCATTGGCAAAAGCCCGATCTTGAATGATCTTTTGCGCCCGCAATTCATCACGACGGTGAACGATTGTGACTTCAGAAGCAAATTGCGTAAGGTAAATAGCTTCTTCAACAGCAGAGTCACCACCGCCAACAACGATCAAGCGTTTGTTGCGGAAAAACGCGCCATCACAAACAGCACAGTAAGAAACCCCGCGTCCAGCAAATTCTTCTTCGCCTTTCACGCCTAATTTTCTATGTACACAACCAGTCGCAATAATGACGGTTTTTCCTTGATAGGTTTTGTCTTCTGTCACCACTTCTTTGAATGAACCTTGGTCATTGATTCCTTGCACGATCCCATATGCATTTTCTACGCCAAATTTAATGGCTCCTTCATACATTTTAAAAGCCAGTTCTGGGCCCATGATCGATTCAAATCCAGGATAATTCTCGACTTCTGCAGTATTATTCATTTGACCGCCAGGCGCGCCTCTTTCAATCATCAAGACCGATAAGTTCGATCGTGATGCATATAGTGCTGCAGTCATCCCTGCAGGACCTGCACCAATGATAATTACATCATACATACTATTCCCTCCATTTCGGACTACCCATACTTTACTGTCTAATGCAAATTCTTTCAACTGATTTGCTTACAAAAAATAATAAGATATTCCGGTATTTTCTTTTGAAAATTACATTGACTTTATTTTCAAATTTTGTAAAATTTTCACGATACATCTATTATATAGAAAATAAGGAGTCCTTACAATTGAATAAGAAAAAACTTTTAGGCATGTCTGACCGCGAGCTCCTCTTCTTGAGTTGGCCGATTTTCGTTGAATTATTCTTACGGGTCGTCATCGGCAATGTCAACGTCTGGATGATCTCGCATTATTCCGAACCCGCTGTTGCTGCTGTTAGTGCTGCCAATCAACTATTAAATTTAACTGTCTTTATTTATGGCTTTATTACCGTTGGTACCCAAATCATCATCGCCCAACTCATCGGTGCCAAGCAACGAAACAAAATTCCCACAGTAATCAATACTGCCTTATTCGGCTCTTTGTTTCTAGGGATCTTGATCAGTTTGATGTTCATCTTTGGTTCCACCTATTTGTTGCGCTTTATGGGACTGGAAACAGCGCTTGTTGATCTAGGCCGCGGCTATTTGCAAGTCTATGGCGGCAGTTTGTTTATATCTTCCTTAACTGCTGTGATCATCGCTGTCATGCGCAGCCATAGCTTCACGAAACCAGCCCTGTTGGTGCCCATGTTTGCCAGTATTCTAGCCGTCATCGGCAACTATTTCGTTTTGTATAGTCCATTTGGCCTGCCAAACTTTGGTGTCACTGGCTTGGCATTTTCAAGTGTTTTCGGCAATACGATTGGCCTGCTCATTGCTGCTTATCTATTAAAAAAACACGTGAATTTCTCCGTCCTATCCGCGCATTGGAAACACGCCTCTTGGCCAATGATGAAAAACATTTTGACCTATGGACTGCCATCTTCTGGTGAATCATTGTCTTATCAAGGTGCCCAAGTCGTTGTGACCATGATCGTTGCGCAATTGGGTTCCAGCGTCTTGATCGCTAAATCATATGTCACCGCGATCACTCAGTTCGTCTATTTGATTGCTTCTGCATTAAGTCAAGGGAACCAAATCATGATCGGTCGGAATGTCGGTGCTGGAGAATTTGACCGCGCCCATAAACGGGGCATGCGGACAATGGTGATCGGTATCATCGCCTCTGTCTTGATCTGTCTATTGACCTATGTCTTTATCGAACCCATCATGGGGATCTTCACAACCAATCAAGAAGTGATCGAGATCGCCAAAGGCGTGTTCTTGGTTGAGATCGTTTTAGAAACCGCACGGGCTGTCAATATGATCTTGGTTGGCTCACTGAACGCCAGCGGCGATGTCAAATTCCCATTGATCTGCAGCTTAGTGGTTCTCTGGATCATTAGCCTGCCCTTCTCCTACTCACTAGCGATCGTTTTCAAATTCGGTCTGATTGGTGTGTGGATCGCTTATGCCATCGATGAAGCCCTGCGCAGCATCTTGATGATCTATCGTTGGCACTCAGGGGTTTGGAAGACAAAATCGGTGGTTCATCCCAAAGAACCTGAAACCAACGTACTTTCAGAAATCTAAAAACTTTTGCTGCAGCTTGTTCCCCGGCTGCAGTTTTTTTCATGTCTCGAAAGAACAACCCTTGGGCCAAGAAGTATCTTTGGTGATTTTCCCTTAATTGACTTATACTTATGTCAACGACAGATTCATAAAGGAGATTTTTTCTATGTCAATCTATGATTTTACTGTAACCAATGAACAAGGTGAATCGTATCCATTATCACGCTATCAAGGCCAACCGCTGATCATCGTCAATACCGCCACCAAGTGCGGATTGAGCCCCCAATTCAAAGACTTGCAGGCGCTTTATGATACCTACAAAGCACAAGGCTTGATGATTCTTGGTTTTCCATCTGATCAGTTCAAGCAAGAACTATCTTCAGCCGGTGAAGCGGCAGAAGCCTGCCGCACCACTTATGGGGTTGATTTCCCGATGCACCAACTTACCGTCATCAACGGCAAACAAGCCGATCCATTATTTCAGTATCTCGAAGAAGAAGCGCCAGGTACACTAGGCAAAGCCATCAAGTGGAACTTTACCAAGTTTCTGGTGGACCGCCAAGGCCAAGTCGTGGAACGCTTTGCACCAAAGACCAATCCGATGAAGATGACAGAGAGTATTGAGAAAGTTCTTTAAAAGTTTTTAAAAAAACTGCGCCGAATAAACCCTATCCCGTTTTTCTGTAGGAATAACCCGGCTGGATGACAATGTATATACTTGGAATGAGGTGCTTACATTGGATTTGTTACCGATAAAAAAATGGGGAAATAGTAACGGACTTCTATTACCAAAGTACATCATGGATTATTTTGATCTGCATACAGACGATAAAGTAAAATTGACGCAAGAAGAAGTCAATGGAAAAAAAACGGTTAATTCTCGAACCAGTCTTATTAGAAAAAGACCTGACTATTGAAGAGTTATTTGCAGATTATAACGGAGAAAGACATCATGTAGATATCCAGCAACTGGGTGAAGCAACAGGTCATGAAAAATGGTGAGTATTCCTCGTCAAGGTGATATCTTATTGTTAAATACAGCGCCCCGAGCTGGTCACGAGCAAACTGAAAAAAGACCATATATTGTTTTAAGTCATGATATAATAGCAGATTATATCAATGTGGTCGTCGTCGCCCCGATTTCAAGTACTGACAGAGACTATCCATTATACATCGAAATCCCTTTAAATTTCGGCATGAAAACTAAAGGAAAAGTCTTATTAGACCAAATAACGACGATCGATTATGAGGCAAGAAAATGTATCTTCCTTGAAAAAACACATGCTCAACTGGTTGATGAATGTTTGAAGAAAGCTAGAGCGGTATTCCAAAAGGTATAGAGATAAATATTCACCCATGCATGAGCTGAAAGCGAAGATAACCACTAAAAATGAAACAGCATGATCACTTTTCCATAGATGATCATGCTGTCTTTTATTTTGTCTTATATTTCTTTTTTCGAGACTTTTTAACAAAGTGACTGAGGACGTAAAGAACCATTCCTATACCGATAGCAAAGTAATACTGATTCATCGAATCGGACAACGTTCTACAAAAAGTTAAGATAGACATATTAATATTAGTTACAGATGGAATGATTCAAAAAAACCGGAGAAAGACTACACATAGTAGAAAAACTGTGAATCATCATATTCAGTTACATGCAGCAATAGAAAATTAAAAAAATTTTTAATTAGCATTTTCTCCTCATAAAAAAACGGCAATTCCTAATCCATCAAGGACCACAGGAACTGCCGTTATCTGTTTAATTATTCGATAAGTCTTCACCGTTCGATGCAATTACTTGTTTGTACCAATCAAATGATTTTTTCTTCGTCCGTTTCAAGGTGCCGTTGCCTTCATTGTCACGGTCGACATAGATGAAGCCATAACGTTTTTTCATTTCACCTGTTCCAGCAGAAACCAAATCAATACAGCCCCATGTAGTATAGCCCAGCAAATCAACACCGTCTTCTTCGACAGCTGCTTTCATGGCATCGATATGTTCAGCTAAATATTGGATCCGGTAATCGTCTTCTACATAGCCATCTGCATCTGGTGTATCCACTGCACCTAAGCCATTTTCAACGATGAACAATGGTTTTTGGTAGCGGTCATAGATGTCATTCATCGTGATCCGCAATCCTAGTGGATCGATTTGCCAGCCCCATTCGCTTGCATCCAAATAAGGGTTCTTCACAGATGCGAAGATGTTGCCTGCAGTTTGTTCCAATAATTCAGCATCAGTTGTTGAAACCCGTGATGAATAGTAAGAGAAGGAAATAAAATCAACTGTGTGGGCTTTCAATAATTCTAAGTCGCCTTCTTCCATTTGGATCTCAATGCCGTTGCGGGCCATTTCTTTCAATGCATATTGTGGGTATTCACCACGAGATTGTACATCAATAAAGAAATAGTTTTCGCGGTCTGCCTGACGAGATGCCCAAACATCTTCTGGTTTGCTTGTATATGGATAGTACGCACCCGCTGCTAACATACAGCCGACTTGGTTTTCAGGATCCACTTCATGGGCAATCTTTGTTGCGATCGCAGAAGCCAACAATTCGTGGTGAGCTGCTTGATATTTGACTTGTTCCACGTTGTCGCCTTCTTCGAAGTACAGACCTGCACCCATGAATGGTGCGTGCAAGATCATGTTGATTTCGTTGAATGTCAACCAGTATTTAACAAGACCTTTGTAGCGGTTGAAGATAACGTTACATAGATTTTCATAGAAGCCAACAAGTTCACGAGAGCGCCATGCACCGTATTTCTCAACTAAATGCATTGGGCAATCGAAGTGGGTGATCGTTACCAAAGGTTCGATCCCATATTTATGACATTCTTTAAATAGATCTTCATAGAATTTCAAGCCATCTTCATTTGGTTCTGTTTCATCGCCTAATGGGAAAATTCTGCTCCATGCGATCGATAAGCGGTATGTCTTGAAGCCCATTTCGCCGAAGAGCGCGATATCTTCTTTGTAGCGATTGTACATATCGATTGCTTCTTTGGCTGGATAGAAGTGTTCATCATCAAAATCGAACATTTTCATCTGTCCAGTGATCACTGGAAAACGATCTTCGCCGATCGGCACGACATCCACGTTTGCTAAACCGCGGCCGCCTTCTTGATATCCGCCTTCACATTGATTGGCAGCTGTTGCGCCGCCCCATAAAAAGTCTTTTCTAAATCCCATTTGTTCATTCCTGCTTTCTGTCTATTTTACGAGCGCACGGTCTAGATCCCGTGCTACTTCATCTTGTACTTCAATGCCTTCTTTTTCTAAACGATCAATCGTTGCTTTGAAATTCGGCAAATGTGCTTTATGGGCAATGAATAATTCATCCATGACCCGTTTCGCTGTTTCGCCAGAAGGGACTAAAGGATTGATTGTGAATGCTTGCAGCGCCGTATTGTAATCACCGGTCACGGCTGCTTCGATCGTTAATAATTCCATCGCTTTCATCACTTGCAGCCAGCCTTTTTCTGCAGTTGGCAATTCGCCAAAGGCAACATTACGGGCACCTTGACCACCGACATACGCAGTGACTTCCACTACACAATCTGCTGGTAGATCTGGTACTGCTCCTTCATTTTTGGTCGAAACCACGATTTGTGTATTTTTATTGGCATAAATAGATGCAATCGTTTCACAGGCAGCATCTGAGTAATAGGCCCCACCACGTTTTTGTAATTGTTCTGGTTTGTGATCCAACTCAGGATCTTTATACAATTCAAACAATTCAGCTTCAGTTTGTTTGACCTGTTGTGCCCGGGTACCGATAGTCTTGTATTCTTCCAAAGCGTGATTCAGCATTTCTTCTTGGCGGTAGTAATAACGGTGATAGCCGCAAGGAATCATCTTCATTTGTTCTAATTGCTCACGATAGAACGGTACATCGAAAATATTTTTTGGCAAACCATTGTCTTCTTCATACATTTTGTCAATGATGTCCATCGTTACGTCATTGCCGTGATTATCCGCAACTTTATGCCAGTGGAAGTGATTCAAGCCGGCAAATTTGTAAATCAATTCATCTGGTTCTTTGCCGATCAATGCTGGTTCGATCATCGTGGCCATAACAGGCACATTACAAAGACCAATGACTTTGTCCCATTTGCCATAACGGACGATGGCTTCTGTTACCATACCACTTGGGTTGGCAAAGTTGATCAACCATGCATTTGGACATAAGCGTTTCATATCTTCGACGATGTCCAAAATGATTGGAATCGTGCGGAAGGCTTTGAACATGCCGCCAGGTCCGTTGGTTTCTTGTCCGATCATGCCATAATATGCTGGGATCCGCTCATCTTTGACACGTGCATTCAGCAAACCGACACGAAATTGTGTTGTGACGAAGTCTGCATCTTTCAATGCTTCTTCCCGATCTAATGTCATATGGATTGTGACATCATAAGGTGAAGCATCCCACATCCGTTGCGCCATCTTGCCAACGATTTCTAATTTTTCTTTTCCTGCTTCGATATCCACCAGCCAAATTTCACGTACTGGCAACTCATCATAGCGTTTGATAAAACCTTCCATTAACTCCGGAGTATAACTGCTGCCGCCGCCGATTGTTGCGATCTTGATTCCTTTAGTCATTCTATTGCTCCTTTGCTGTTTTATTTACATTCTTATTATCATTTATAAAAAGCATGATTTCAATGTAAATAGCGATCTTTGAAAAAGCGTTTGCAAAAACTTGCTATTCTAGCCGATATTTTGTAAAATTTGTTTACAAGTGAATATATGTCAAGTGTTTAAAGGTTTGACACCACGGAACACTTTATATTTACCGCTATATAAAACAGTATAATTATTTACATAAAAAAATATTATTTGTAAAAAAAGGAGAAACAATGTTATTACGAGAAAAAATGCGCCAAATCAAACTAGCTCCTGCCGAACGTTCCTTGATTGATTATTTGCTTGATCATCCGTCAACCATGTTTGACCAAACCATCAAAGAATTATCTGAAAAAACCTATGTCCATCCTTCCACATTTATTCGGATCGCCAAAAAACTAGGTTTTGATGGCTGGGTCGACTTAAAGAAAGCCTTTAACGAAGAGCAAACGTATATGAATAGTCACTTTACCGATGTGGATGCGAATTTCCCTTTCAGCTCACATGATGGTATCATGACGATTGCCAAGAAAATCGCCAAATTAGAACAAACAACCATTGAAGATACCCTATCGCTGATTCATCACGATGATCTCCAAAAAGCCAAACAAATCCTGCTGAATGCTTCCGTCATCAAAATTTTTGGCAGCAATGCCAATACGTTGATCTCACAAGATTTCGTGTTGAAAATGCGCCGTCTAGGCAAAGCAGCGATCGTTTGCGATACCTTTGGTGAAAGTGCCTATGAAGCATCCAACTGTTCGAAGGACACAGCAGTGATCTTGATTTCCTACACCGGCGAGAACAAAATGACCAAAGTCGTTGCCGATATCCTAGCGAAAAAACAAATCCCTATGATCGGCATGACTAGTATCGGGGAAAATACGCTGGCCAAAACCAGTGATTGTGTCTTGAACATTACCACCCGAGAAAGACTGTATTCCAAAATCGCCAATTTCACCATCAATACGTCGATCTGCTACTTACTGGATTTATTGTATGGGGTCGTTTTTTCTGAGCATTACGAAAAAAATCTGCAACACTTGATCGATATCGGTATGGCTTACGACAAGCGACCAACATCTTCAACAATTATCGCCGAGCCGGATTATGATGAAAATCTCTTCTATAAAGACTCTTTATTTCCTAATTAAACAAACCGCTTGGTCAACGAGACCAAGCGGTTTAGGTTTGTGGGAGGACACTTGTCAGAATACCTCCAACAACATTCAATCGATCAAGGATGCGTCAAAAAATGCATCAAGTGAAAGATTTTTCACATCAGAATTCTCCTCTACATTCACTGGAGTTTTTGTAAAAAGATATTTTAGCGTTTTGTATTGATTAAAATAATCTGCTCGATCTTTTAAAACGTCTATCGTTTTAGTGACTTTGAATGAATTTCTCCAATTGCATTCGCCAACTAGCAACGCATTGCCAGTCACAGATGCAACAACGATGTCAAGTTCCTGTACATTCCCTTTCTTATCTCTTCCCCACCACTTACCAAATGACTTAGCAATAAACGGCAATTTCCCATGACCATTCAATCTACGAAGAAACTGAAGTGTCACTTCTTCAAAAATAGGTCCGATAAAATCCGGTAAAGCCTCTAATGCTAAAGAGAAGTATATGTCCCCATTTCCACGTTCTATTTCAGACCTGACAGAAAAGATATAGCGATACCAAAATGCGATGAAGTTTTCAGTGATTTGATAATGGCTTGTCTTACCCTTCAAGGGATTTGAACCAAACGGAATCACGCGTTCAATATAATTGAGATCTTGTAAAGTGATCAGATATTTTGAAATCAAACTACTTTCTAATTTCGTAAATCCTGCAATTTCGCCTAAAGTATTTGAACCACTTGCAATAGCTTGGAGCACAGCATTGTAGTTGGCGGGCTCTCTAAATTCTTGTTTCATTAACAAGACACCTTCATTATTCAAGTAGCCGCTAATCTCAAAATAAAGTTCGCGAAGATTCTCCTCAAAAGGCAAATCCGGATCTATCAGCGAAAGATAGTACGGGGTTCCTCCGATACAAGCATAATACTTTATTTTTTCTTCATTGCTTACATTGGGATAAAATCGCGCCGCATCATAATAGTCTAGTGGGTTGATTTTCAATTGTCCTGTTCTTCTTCCAAATAACGGACTCTTTTCCCCCAGCACTTGGTTTTCCATGAAACTCATTGATGAACCGCATAATATAAAGAAAATATTCGTATCCTTAAATGAATAATCAATGACATGCTGCAAAATCGAGTTAAGTGATTTATTGGCTGATGCCGCGTAAGGATATTCGTCAATAACTATGACCAAATGCTTATCACCTAACTGCTCTTTGATAATACTGAAAAAACTATGCCAATCATCAACCGAAGGAAAATGATCAATGCCAAGTTTTTCACCTAATAATCGAGAAAATTTCTGCAGATTAAGAGAATCATTCACCTCTTCTGCTGGAAGATACAAGGCATTCTTGTCTTTAATAAACTCATTCAATAAGAACGTCTTCCCAATGCGACGACAACCATAAACTACAGCCATTTGAAAACTTTTTTCTTATACATTCTCTCAAGCGATTCGAGTTCTTTTTCTCTTCCTAGAAACATATCAACCCTCCATTCATTTTACTACTTATGATTATTATAATCTAAAGTAGTAAAATTACAAAGGACGCCTCTCCAATTCACCACAAGTATTTTTTCTAACATTTATTTATCGATTCTTTATTTCCTAATTAAACAAACAAGGCGTGATACATGTATCCACATCGAGTGACTACAACCAAACCAAATACTTCTTTTCTTTATAAGTCCAATCAATAACGATACACGCTTTTATTGTAGAATATCTTCTAACATTTAATGAAATTTTTGCTTATCTGGTTTACCCTTTTTGATATAGTCATAGATACTTTTTACAATTAATGACATAATCAAGATTATATAAAAAATATTGCGGTACAAATTTTGATCATATTTTAGAAATATTAAAGCTAATATAAAAACAATGACTAAAATTATATGATAAATTTTAAATTTAGAAATTTTCACGATAGCTCACCCTCTTTTTTATTGCCATTCAAATCCCCATGGCATTGAAGTCCCACTATATGTCATGCCAGGTACGAATATGGTAGTATGAATCATCATACTGCAGAAACTCTTTTTTTCGTTAAGCGTGTCTCGTTAAAGTTCATTTTCGTTCATGTTATTTTTTTAAACTTTTTAAAAGATAATTAGAAAGTGCATATGATATCAGAAGAAGAATTACCCAATAAATCATACTTAGTATAGCTCCAACTACACTAACAGGAAAAGCTGAAGCTAAGAAAGGTGAAATAATTCTGTCTAAAGCCAAAAATATAATGATCGTTAGAATTCCTATTTTCATACATAAAACTCCAATTCAATAAATTAACAATGTCAACTACACACTTAATATTATTACATAAGCATGAACACTCAAATAAATTTTCAGACATAAAAATACCTTACTTTTATATATATAATACTATCACAACAAATATGAAAAAATTTAAAAGGTAATGAAAGTTCTTCCGTCTTTTGCTTTACTTCTATAATTAATGTGTTTCGTTATGGTTGCTCTACATAATTTTTCATTGATCACACACTAGCTTATTGTTATGTACATCCTTACATTGATCAGTTACTTTTATTCCTCTGAACGTATTCCGATGGGATTGAGTCAGCAACAGTATCAGCATTTGCCTGTTGTACCGATAAACTCAGAAACGGTAATATTAACGATACAAGACCTAACAAAACACAAAAACTTTTTCTAAATTTCTTTCTATCCATCATACTTTATTCTCCATTATTTGTTAGTTATATACGTGTAGATAGTTCTTAAAATGATGCCTGCTAACAATCCAATAAAACCAATCAATATATTCTTACGCGTCTCTTTCTTCAAACAATCACATCCAAACTATAAAATATCTTTTAGATCAGCTACTTTCAATTACTCACTGTCAAAGTCTACAGTTTCATCATTGCCAGATTCTTCAAATTTAATTAAAGTAGGCGTATATTTGACCTCAAAATTATTCAGGAAATTGATTACTTCAATTTCCTCCGTAAGCCCTTCAACATAAAAATAAAAAATCGTTTCTTCCATTTCTAAAGCAGCTTGATAGAGTGTTGGAACAAATATTTGACAATATTGACAACTTTCTCGCCCTATATATACAAGAAATCTATCACTATTACTATCGTGGGTGATCTTAAGGTTCGTTTTGCATCCATGTAATATTGTCATAGTAAAAACAACAACAATAAAAAAACAAGAATATTTTGAATTCTGAAAACGCTTAACTTATTCTAGTGATTTTATTTAAACAAATCATTATCCCTCCTAGCCTAAAAAATATATTTCAAGAGTAACACATTAAATTTAGCGCTTCCAATAGGATTACTATACATATTTAATGTAACGTATCACTAATTTATTTACAAATAAAACCATTATCAATTTTAACCATATTTTAATTTATTGTAAGTTCAAAATTACGGAAAAGCGGATATATCAGTTGTATATACTTTTAAAAAAACATAAAAACAGGTTAAAAAATTCATATTAATTATTGTGGTTCTAGAATTTATGGAACTGATGAATCAGAATTGATTCTTCAGTCCATTTTCAGGTTTGGTATTAAAAAACATATCGTTCTCTAGTATGATTAAATCACCGCAAAATAAACAGTGGATCCACAGTGAAAGACTGCTATGGTAAAACAATAATTGTAAGAAATGGGAAGAAAAAACTACTGTACGTTTTGATGAATATATCCATATGCCGATGGTAATACATAAAAAAAAGCAGCACTACAAATGTAAAATTGTGAAACCTATTGGACTGCACAATCTTACTTTGTTCTTCCAAAGCATTCTATTGCAAATCTTTTAATTGAAGCGAAATAACATAAAAACCAAAACAGATTTGTTCTCATCTGTTTTGGTTTCACTTAAATCTATTCCATCAGTCATTATTGACAAAGAGCTCTTTTTTCCTAATTAAACAAACCGCTTGGTCAACAAGACCAAGCGGTTTAGGCTTATACTAGAGCGGTGATCAAATCATCTGAACATACGACTTCTTTTTTGTCAGATTCGATAATATCTAAATAATCACCTGTATTTGTCACGAGAACAGGCGTTTCGATCGTGTAACCGGCTTGAACAAGTGCATCTTTATCGAATGAGAGCAATTTCTGTCCCCGTACAACCTTTTCGCCTTGTTGGACATGAGCTTCAAAATATTCACCATTCAACTGCACGGTATCTAGACCGACATGAATCAATAATTCCAATCCATTTTCCGAAACCAAGCCAATAGCATGTTTTGAGGGAAACAACGTCATCACTGTTCCATCAAATGGTGCGACAACTTCGCCTTTGGTAGGATGGATCAAGATGCCTTTACCTAATATTCCTTGCGCAAAAGCTTCATCTTGCGCACTGCTCAACGGTGCGATGGTGCCTTCAATTGGTGAAGTGATCACTTCTTTGCGAACTGTCATTGCAGGTTGTCCTTCGACAGCTTCTTCAACAGTATCGTCTTTCCAAAAGGCCATCGTCAAACCAAAGCCAATGGCAGCCGCCAATAAAATAGCCATGACAGAAATCCACATGCCCCCTGCATCACCTTCTGGCGTAATATAGTTGAATATACCAAAGACACCCAATCCTCCTGATGTATAAGCTGTTGCGCCATTGATCATCAAGAATGCACCTGAAATTCCGCCGCCGATCATGGAGAAAACAAATGGCGTTTTTTTCGGCAAGGTGATGCCGTAGATGGCAGGTTCTGTCACACCGAAGATGCCGGAAATGATTGCAGGCGGACACAATGATTTCATTTTTTTGTCCTTCAATTTAAAGTACATAGCCAATACAACAGCGGTTTGGGCAAAACTAGCCCCAAAAGTTCCGGCCAATATTTGACTAAATCCAAACTGGGTGATTTGCATGATATGCAACGGAACGACTGACCAATGCAAACCAAAAATGACCAATACCTGCCAGAAGAAACCGAGGAGTAATCCATAAACGACTGGTGAAAAGTCCATCAATCCTTGGAATCCTGCACTTAACAAATCTGTCAGCATACTAATAACCGGACCAATCACCAAAAAACCGACCGGCAACGAAATCAACAAAACCATAAATGGCACGACAAACGTTTGAATAACTGGTGGAATGATTTTTTTAGCCAAACGTTGAATTTGCGCAGCAAAGGCAACAATAAAGATAATTGGTACTACACTACTTGTATACGTTGCGCCTACCCAAGGGATACCCAAGAAAGTCTCATATGCAGGCAAACCGAGTAAACTATATGGTGCGGCTGCACCTTCCGCAGCCGTTGCAGTAAATGCTGCTTGCAAAGCACTACCTTGAATCGTTGGATAACATAATGCTGAACCTATGACAATGCCCACCATTGGATTTAAGCGGAATTTCTTCGCAGAGGTATACCCCAAAATGACCGGCATAAACATGAAGATCGAATCACCGATCGCGTTCAACATGACATACGTCCCTGAAGTTGTTGTGTAATCAAAGACACCCATTGTGCCGATAAAGATCAATAACGCATTGAGCCCTTTGATCATCCCCGCCGCACACAAGGCACCTAAAAAGGGTTGGAAACAACCACTTAGAATATCGATCAATCGGTTGAATAAGTTCCCGCCGGAAGCTGTTTCCTCACTATCTCCACTAATACCTGCTACATCGATCACTTCTCCATAGACGTCTGGTACATGATTGCCGATCACGACTTGATACTGACCGCCGCTTTTCATGACCGTTACCACGCCGTCCATATTTTTCAAGACTTCATCTTGTGCTATACTTTCGTCCTTCAATTTGAAACGCAACCGTGTGATACAGTGGGTCAAACTATTGATATTGTCTTTCCCGCCGACATTTTTTACGATTTTTTCTGCTAACTCTTGATATTTTCCCATTTTGATTTCCTCCAATTGATTTGATTGAAGGTTTAGCCAACTGAATGTCACTATCCAAGGGGTTTACACAATATTCAATTTGCGCTCACTAGATGAACGCACTTCTCCTTTCTACTTTATTTCAGCGATTCTTTTGCACCAACCGGGCAATATGAATCGTTAAATACATTTGTTCATCGCTAGACATTTGATATACATACTTTTTTAACAAAAAGGTATTGATTTTTTGTACGCACTGAAACGCATTATGGTATTTTTGTCTGACCATCGCCAATAATTCTTCATCTGTTTCATCTCGATGTTGTGTCTGATTTAACATTCTGGATACGAAAAAACGTAAATGTGTCGTAAAACGATAAAAGTAAACGGAATCTTCATCAAATGTCGTTTTGAAAAAATATTTGACGATGTTGATGATTTCTTGCATCGTTTGCGTTAGTGCGGCAATATTTCCTTGATCCTCATTCTCCGTCTGGGCGTTGACCAGATGCAATGCAACAAAGCCAGCTTCATCATCAGGCAAGTCTACACCATACATGTCGCCAATTTTTTCGATCGTTTTTTGTCCAACACGATATTCGTCAGGAAAGAACCGCTTGATATCCCATAACAGAACATTTTTGACCGTGACCCCATTCTTCGCTCTTTCGATCGCACTGTGCATATGATCTGTCAAGGAAATGTAGATGGTGTCATTGATGGGTGAGGTCAGTTCCCCTCGTGCATACTCGATGATTTGATTTGACAACTCCAGGTATTCAACAGGCAGGTCAGCTACCAACTCTTGGAATTGATTCAAAACGATGGGGTTATCTAAGCGGTATACTTTGTCCACTGTCTCTTCGGGAATCCGGTCACCCACTTTCTTCTTGAAAGCAATGCCACGCCCCATCACGATCATTTCATTTTCATCAGCATCACTAGTGATCACAACATTATTGTTTAACACTTTATTGATGATCATGGCGTTCCTCCACTCTATCACTTCGTTCAAACTTGAATATACACATAAAAAAAACCCATGAAAGCAACAAAAACAATGCCGCTTCATCAGGTTTAGCTTGCTTCTTTCAGCAATCACTATCCATTAGAACCATCTCTCAACTTCATGATAGCAAATAAAGAAAACGCTGTCAATCGAGATTCTGATATTTTATTTTCCGATTTTTTATAAACAAAAGTGTCGTGACATCAGGTAGTTACGTAGCTTTTGCTATTGTTTTGTTTAACATTATTTAGATTATTTCAAAGGTTTCAATTGGAACTATTTACTCTAATTTCTTTTTTTGTCAGTTCCACTAATATCATAGTTTACACTAATTTTTGTAGTTACGCCGCCATTTTTATTTCCACCAGAACTATCAGTTGTAGTAATGGTTCCATCTGATATTTCAATAAATACTTAATAGGTTTAGTTAGATTGGTTTCATCATTAAAACTACTCAGCTGGAATTATTTCAATAAATATTTTGTTGGAGATACATCCCTGACATTTAACTGTATTTTCTCTCCAGTTTGATCATTAATCAACTAAGCAACTGCTTCAGGAGGGCTATTTCACTGAAACCTTGGTAAACTTACGATGTAAAGAGGAGTTTCGCTAACAGCTTCCTATAGCACCGTTTAATACGGAGGACAGTTTTTTTAATTAATAGTTAAAAAATAATCGTCCATCGATTAAAGTTGACGGTTATTTCTTTGAATTCTTTTTTCGTTTCTTTTTGCTTTTATGCATAGAAGAACGAGTGTTTATAATCGTATATGCTAGTTTCACGCATGTTTCGATTAAACCAATGAAGGCTAATAAAAAAGGCGCTATTGCTAACAAAATGCCAATTATATCCGCATTTTATAAAAGGCTACTCCTTTCTTCAGATATAGATAGTACATTCATAATGCACCACCTCACTTTCAAAAACAAACCACCGTCACAAACTTTACTGTAAACATATTATGCATAGCCCATGCTAAAAACCTAGAATTACAAAGGTTTTTATCACTTTTTTTATATCCAAATTCAAGCTAAATATTTGTTACGTCAGTCGCTCCAGACACCACCAATCTTCAGAAACCATTTTGCTGTCACAACCCGAAATGATCGATAGACTGTTCGCTTTCTGATATATCTTGATCTATGAGAGTATACATAGAATGGATTGCATTGTAATCTCTTTCACAAATTTAATTCTAGAGTTATAATATAGAAAAGGAGATTAAACTATGACGAAAATATGTTTTATGCTAACTTCAAATTCTGGTATAGGAACAACTACAATATTCGCTACTCATGCTAGACGTAATATAGATGATTTATTAGCTTATTTTTCTGAATATTATAATGTAAAAGCTAATTACCCAGAAGATAAAGATACTGTCGATATACTTGTTATCCCAGATTCCTTTGGCGCATTCATTAATGAACGCAATCTACCTGTTATTAAGGTACCTACAATTTTATTTTTAGAGAGAGACTTTGAGAAAATCAAGATTTATATTGATAACTATTTTTTGGAAATTTCAAAAAATAAAATTCAGATAGACAAAATATAATGCATTATTTAACAGTAACTCTATTCAATGTCTCAGCATTTTCCATTGTTCACTCAGTTTCTTCATGTGCATGAAAGGTATTTCAAGCACATGATGGATTAAGAATACCGAGATAATGGTTGGTTAAATTTCGGAACAATGGTGGTACTTAGAGCTTTTTTACGAATGAAAAGCTATCCTTTTTTCCCTCCACGTTCCAGCCGCCTCCACCACTTAAGAGGGCAATAAATATAGACGTGCAAGGCACGTCTATAGAGTGAAAGGTTGATATTTCACTGAAATCTTGCTATACTAATTATGTAAAGAGGAGTTGCGCTAACAACTCCCCTACAGCACCATTTAAGACGGTGGCGACATTAGTTATATATAAAAAATAACCGCTGACTCGCTAAAGCTGACGGTTATTTTTTTTTGTCATTTTTCACTGCTGTTAGGATGCCAAAGATGATCGTCACGATTAATGAACCGAAACTCATCATTAGCCCTAATGCTTCAGCTACAGACAAAAGGCTTCTCCTTTCTAAAGAGTCAGTACTTACTTTCATAAGCACCACCACCTTTCAAAAGATAGCCACCGTCACAAACTTTACTGTACTAAAATTATACCATAACACACGCTAAAAACCTAAATTTATCAAGGTTTTTAGCGTTTTTTTATCAACATTATTCAAAAAAAAACCTTGTTCCTTCAGTTGCTCCAGACACCGCCAATGCTCTATTAGAAGCCGTGTTTTTGACTCACTCCGAAACAATTGATAGAAAAAATCAGCAGCATTATGAAGAGATTTCTTGTTATTTAAATGACGAACTGCCCTTACACTTCACTCGCTTGCAACCGGTACATATCTGCATACAAACCTTCTTGCTGCAGCAATGCATCATGATTGCCCCGCTCCACGATCGTGCCTTTATCTAGCACCAGAATCAGTTCAGCATCCTTGATCGTTGATAAACGATGGGCAATGGCGATCGTGGTTCGTCCTTGACGCATATTAGCCAATCCTTCTTGGATCAAGCCTTCTGTTTCTGTGTCGATATTGGCAGTAGCTTCATCTAGGACCAACACTTTTGGTTCAGTCACCATGGTGCGGGCAAAGGAGATCAACTGTCGTTGTCCGCTTGAATAGCTGGCACCACGTTCGATGACTTTGGCATGATATTTGCCAGGCAGTTTTTGAATGAAAGGATCTGCTTGAACAAATTTGGCTGCTGCTTCGATTTGTTCATCTGAGATAGCCGTATTCAACAGCCGTATATTATCTGCAATATCCCCGTAAAACATAAAGGCATCTTGCAACACTAATCCGACTTTCTGACGCAATTCTTCCATGCTAAAGGCACGGATATCGTGATCATCGATCAAGATTTGGCCTTCACCAAACTCATAAAAGCGCATCAAGACATTGATGATCGAGCTTTTCCCACTGCCAGTATGGCCTACTAATGCAACGGTTTGTCCTGGATAGGCAATGAATGAGATATGGTTCAAGACATTGTGTTTGCCATCATAAGAAAAACTGACATCCCTAAATTCGATTTTACCATTGCTGATCGTCTGATGGGCATTCGGTAGCTGTTGCGGCGCAAATTCTTCATTGTCCATGATTTTCAAAATCCGACTGCCTGCGACCATGCCGTCAGTAAAGACACTCAAGAAATCCATCATTTGCGTCATCGGATTAAAGAACCCTTGGATGTACGTCGTAAAGGCAAAGATCAAGCCGACTTCTACAGGGGACTCAAGAGCATCAAAACCAAAAACAGATAACGACAATGCGATCGCTAATGCATACAATAAACTGATGATTGGTGACAATAGCAAGGCATTGGTACGGATCATTGCAAATCTGGTTTTTAAATAATCATCATTGGTGGCTTCAAATTCCTCATTCAAACGTGCTTCCTGACGAAATTGCTGAATGATCTGCATCCCTGAGATCGATTCATTCAATTTGGTATTCAACTGGCTCAGTTTCTCCCGCATTTGGCGATAAATCCGCGAACTAAATTTTTGATAGTACCAAATCACGATCATTAAAATCGGCAAGAAGAGCAAATTCAGCAAAGCGATTTTCCCATTGATTTTGAACATCGCGGCAAAGGATGAAAGGACAGCAAAAATGCCCGTCAATACCATTAAAAAGACATACCAAAATTCATACAGGGTTTCCGTGTCATTGCTGACCCGTGACACGATTGATCCGGCGGGTGTCTGATCAAAGTAGCGCATCCCTAATGTGTGTAATTTCTCAAATAATTTGGTGCGGACATATTGATAAGTCTTCAAAGACCCCATTGAATAGAGGAACCATTGAAAGAACCAAATCAACGCTTTGACCACCACGCCAAAGAAATACAAGCCCGCAAAGAAATAAATGACTTGCTGTGTTGCAGTTTGATTGGTGAGGTAATCATCCATAAACGTTTGAATGATCAAAGGCAGCAAAATATTGACAACAGACAGCAGCAAGGCAAAAAAGATGGCCGCATAAAACGTTTTGCGGAAGGGTTTCGCAAAAACGAACATCCGCTTGATGATCGTCTTTTGTTCTTTGAAAGGAATCGATTTACTCCATTCTGATTCTTGCATTATGCTTCACTCCCTTCGATTTTGGCTTCTAATTGCTGTTTGTCCCACATTTTTTTGTACCAGCCATTGGCTGCCAATAAAGATGCATGCGTCCCTCTTTCGCTGATTCGACCTTGATCGATGACCAATATTTCCTGTGCATGTTTGACACTGCTGAGGCGATGGGCAGCAATGATCGTTGTTTTATCTTGACGATACGTTTTGAGTTGTTCGAGGATCGCTTCTTCTGTTTTGGCGTCCACTGCTGAAAGTGCATCATCTAGAATCAACAATTCCGGATCCGTGATCAACGCTCGGGCGATCGACAGTCGTTGTTTTTGGCCGCCTGATAAGGAAACCCCTCGCTCGCCGACCATGGTGTCATAGCCTTCAGGAAATTGCTGGATATCCTCATGTACAGCTGCCAAAGTTGCGGCATGATCGACTTGTTCTTGGCTAGCACGAGGTACCGCAAACCGGATATTGTCGCGAATCGTCATTGAAAAGAGGAAATGATCTTGCGGTACATAGCCGATCGAACCCAATAGGGCATTCAATGAATAGTCTTTGGTACTGATGCCGCCAAAAGCAATGCTGCCTTGATAGGAATCATACTCTCGCAACAGTAATTTCATCAATGTCGTCTTCCCAGCACCAGTTTTGCCGACGATGCCTAATGTATCACCTTGGGCCAATTGAAACTGGATATCGGTCAAAGCGAAATCATCTTCAGCATAGTGAAAATCCTGAAGTACAACTTCGATATTCCCTTTCGCCGGTGCAGTGATAGCATGCTCGGCTTCTATGATATGACTTTTCGCAGCCAATAGTTCCGCCACACGATCATAGCTGGCATTCCCGCGCTCTAAGACATTGAATAAACGGCCAATCGCAAACATCGGCCAAACCAGCATGCCAATATAGCTGATGAATGAAACCAACTGACCAATCGTAATTGTGCCATCCATGACATAATGCCCACCAACAATAATCGTCAAGACGTAGGAAATACCAATGATGACTGTAATGAAAGGATCAAAAAGGGCATCCAGTAAATTCACTTTGCGATTTTTCACGATGGCATGATCGATTTTATCTTGGAAATCAGCCAAATCTTCCGCCTCTTGTCCAAAGGTTTTGATGACTTTCATGCCTGTGATACTCTCTTGGGCTTTGTCATTGATAGACGAAAAGGCTTCTTGTGAATCGCGAAATGCATCGTGCAGTTTACTTCCTAGTACCCGAGCCATCACTGCCAAAAATGGCAGTGGCAACAAAGCAATCAAGGTCAAGCGCCAATCAATGAAGAGCACCATCGCAATGATCGTCGCGCCACCGGAAATGAACGAATCGGCAAACGTCAAAATACCTGCACCAGCAACATTTTGGATCGCATTCAAATCATTGGTCGCATGGGCCATCAAATCCCCCGTCCGATGCTTTTGATAGAAAGTATGATCCATCTTGGTAAAATGTGTGAATAGCTGGCGACGCAAGCTTTTTTCTAAACGCGCAGCACTTCCCCAAATATGCGTCCGCCATATAAAGCGAAAGACATACTGGGCGATCGCAGAAAGGACTAAAATCATCACCCAAAAGAAAATCCGCTGCATTGAAATATCTTGATCAGCGATTTCATCGATAATGATCCCAATGACTTTTGGCGGTGCCAACTGAACGATGGCCACTAAGACCAACGCTGAGACCCCTAACATATAATGTTTTTTTTCTTCTTTAAAGAACCACCCTAGTTTTCTAAATATTGACATAACACTCTCCATTTCTCCCGTTGCACGATGTTCAAAATCGTGCCATTTTTCCGAAAATTCCCACACAAATCCGTTCAAATATTAGACCCAATGACTGGCGTGACCAACCTGAACACACGCAAAAACGAGCTGATAAAAAATCAGCCCGTTTTCGATAAAAACCTATTTTTGGTTTTTCATTTGCTGCATCATTTGACGAATCTTCTTCTCAGAAGGTTTTTGGCCCATTGACATCATCATTGAACGAAGCATATCCTCATTAACGGGAGGATTTTTCTTTAAATAATCTTGCATATATCTGCGCGCCAAAAAGAAGCCGCCTACAGCGCCCAATAAAAGTGCGACAACTGCGATCACAATCACGATTCCTACATTCATCTGAAATCTCTCCTTTCTCTTGTACTCTCAATGAATCATTTTACTAGAAAAAAATCTAAAAAGGAAGAGAGAAAGCAGGATTTATCCAAAAACTTTCTCTCCTGACATCAGTTTAATGCGACATCTCTCTTGTTAAACAACCAATTTGTTAAAAGATAGATCAAACAACTATACACTAGCAAGCTGCCAGCCATTTCCCAGTAGCCCAATCCAGTGCTGATGTCCATTGACCATTGCGGGTTGCCTAAAAGTGTTGGGATCGCCCCGCGGATATTCATCATATTGAATGGATTCCATTTCAACCATGGGTATTTTTCAAGGGCAAGCAACATCAATGAATTGATGATACTACTGCCAAATAGCACACCCACACCTAAACCGACAGCCAAGCTTTGCGAACGGATAACAGCAGAAATGAACATCGTCAGCGCCGCATAAAATAAAATCAACAATAAATTGGTCACAGCATAGACCAACGCCACAACGAGTGCTGGTAACCCATTGAAGTCTGTCGCTGCCAATGGTGATTCCGCTCTAAGAAAAAGATTGCTGGCGGCCAAACTGCTGAGCAGCAAACAAACTGTACCTAAACTAGCAAATAAGATGATATTGATGGCTTTGACCGCCAATATTTGTGTTCTCTTGTATGGACGGATCAATAAAAATTTGATCGTTCCTCTTGTAAATTCTTCTGCTACTGAAGAAGCAGCCACGATGACTACGATCAGATTCAAAAATGAAGTCATTTCACTTAATGAAACAAATAGGTCATTGGCCTTCATATCTCCACTGCCGATCCGCACAACATACGTCAGCGCAAACGTGAGCAGCACCAATAGACCCAGCATGATCCACGTTGATTTCTTTTTAGCCAATTTCAGCCATTCATTTTCAATCAATGTCAACATATCAAAGCCCCCCTTCTTCAGTCCACGCCAAGAAGGTATCTTCTAAGGAGGAATGCTGAAGTTTCATTTCTAATAAACCTATCTGGTGTTTGACGATCAATACCGCAATATCTTTACGGATATCATCTACTAACGACACACGTAAACCATCGGCCTGGTGTGTGACTTCCAATTGCAGCTGTTCCCTGAGCAATGATTCGACCAACGCATCATTGTCGGTTTTGATCATTAATTGATTGTGGCTTTCTTTCAAGTCTGTCATCGCTACTTGATGGGTGATTTTGCCTTTTTGAACAATGATCAAATGATCAGCAATTTGTTCAATGTCACTAAGCTGGTGACTAGAAACAAGCACTGATACACCTTGGTCCCGCAACTGATGAAGCATCTCGCGAAATTCCCGCATCCCTTTCGGATCAAGCCCGTTCATCGGTTCATCTAAGACCAATAAATCGGGTTGATGGATCAACGCTTGCGCAACGCCTAAACGCTGGCGCATGCCAAGAGAGTATGTTTTGACTTTTTGATGGATATGATTGTCTAAATGGACCTGAGCGATCAAGGCATCTAGTTCTGCTGTAGAGCCTCGCTTGATAGCCATCCGTTGGTATTGTTGTAAATTCTCATACCCGGTCATATAATTATAGAACTCTGGATTCTCCACGATCGCACCAACAGACGCAATCGCTTGTTTGAAATCGCCATCTAATGAATGGCCCATGATGGTGATCGTACCCGTATTATGCTTCATCAGGCCAACGATCATACGTATCAGGGTCGTTTTCCCCGCCCCGTTCGGTCCCAGTAAGCCAACGATCTGGCCTGCTTCTACTGTAAAAGAGGCTTGATCAATAATCCGTTTCGTGCCAATCATTTTGGAAACATCCTGTAACATCAATACTTCAGTCATGTTTACCCTCACTTTCTTCTGCCTTTTTTCAGACAGAATAGATAAAACTGTTTACGAGAAAATAATCTTTTAGTTATATCTACCATGACATTGTCAAAAAAGAAAGTCAAGCAGGAATTGAAGCACTCCAGCTTGACTTTGCTTATATGTCTGATGGATCTGCATATCGATCGATATCTTTTTGATAGCGCAGCAAACAAACGAGATAAAAGATGATTTGGAAAATGACGTACATGCCGCCAATCTTACAGTAAAACTGCCAGACTGGTAATTCAACCAATATATTCAAGGCCGCCATCGCCACAACAAAATGCAGCAAAGCAATCAATGTAGGCAGAAAGTACATCACTTGCAGCTGCCGGCGAATCACGGTATGTCTTTCTTTTGGTGTCACGCCTAAGATGTGCAAGGAGCGATGATAGGCGCCGTCTTTGTCTAAATCAGCAAAGAGACGGAAATAGACGATCGATGCAGAAAAGATAAAGAAGACTGCGCCTAATAATATGGTGATCATTAAGATGATGCCATTGCCCTGCCGATTTTCTTGGAAAGTGCGATACTTTGATTCATACGTCACATAAGGTGAAATATCAGCTGTGGCTTCAGCCCAGTCCTCGTCTGTCATCTCATCTACGCGGTCACCTAATGCATCATACAATGCGCCCATCTGTTCTTCTTGGTCAGCATTTTCTTGGTCCAACTGTGTGTTTATACGTGATACCAATTCTGGATTATCCGCCCATTCGGGATAATCGATCCAAGTAAAGCCATAATTATCTGCATCGCCACTTTTGACCAACGTTGTTTGCCAGTCTTCAAAGGTTTGATCCGTCACCACAGCAAGTCCATAATAATTTAAAGAGAGCATTGAGGGACTATGTACAACAGTCATCTCACCTTTTTTGATACTATTGATGCCAATCTCCACTGGCAGGCGCGTTTCTCTTTCAGACTGTGGCACAGACAAAAGTTCTTTACGTCTTGAATAATTCGGACTTAATTCAAGAAGCTGATCTTGTTCGATTGGTTCCGCTTCTTCACCGATTTGTGTCATCAATGTCTGATAATCACTTTCTTTCATGACAGAAAAGCCATTGCTGCTGAAAAAAGCATCTTCAGCCAGTTCTGGGCTATCTGGTTGGATATAGACCGAGATAAGGTCCACTGTTGCAGTTTTCGTTTGATAGCCTTCTGCTTCGATCATCTGATTGATCTCAGCGACTTTGTCTTCGATCACTGGCGCGTCTGCAGTTGAATGGGTGAAAAAATAAGCCACACTTATCCCTTGGATCGAAGAAAAGCTGGTGCTGCCAATGGCCATCATCACCGCGATGCCGACAAAGGCCACCGATGTACTTAGGGTGATCAAGCTATACATGGCTGCATTGTCCCGCATTCGAAACAGCCATTCGCTAATGGTCAGCATCTTTGTACCTTGTAAGAAACTGGTGCGTTTCTTCAGCCGTTTTAAGATGAAGACACTGAACTGATGAAAACTCAACATCGTCCCTGCGACAGTCAGGACGACACCCAACAATAAGCTAAGTAATGTGGTTGATTGCACACTAAAGTAAAAGACAGATCCATAGCCTGCAAGCAGCAATAGAATACCTAGTATGGCTAACCCCCAATGACTTTTTGGCTCAGGACGCGGTTTTTCATTTTCTTTGATCAACGAAACAATTTGATCGCCTTGCAACGTGCTTGTTGCCATCAAGGAAATCACCAAAAAAATACCAACATACACGATTCCTGTCAAAAGGATAGCCAAAGGCGGCACAATAAAGTTCAATCCATGATCTAGATGCATGACGTTCTGGGCGATCAGCAGCAGTAATTTCGTGCTCAGAATGCCGAGTAAAATACCGCAGATCGTTGCAATCGTACCAAGCAAGGCATTTTCAACAAACAATAGACGGCGCAAGTCTTTTTCTTTGATTCCCAAAATCAAATAAATCGCGAGATCTCGCTTACGGCGTTTCAAAAATACGACAAAGGTATACCACAGAAACAATAACGACAATATAGCGATGACCACCAACGCCGTTGTTAAGCCCATTTTCGACAATGCGGAAATCGTCCCGCTGCTAGAAGATAAATCTTTCTTTAACTGTGGGTGAAATAGCAGCAAACTGAAAATATAGAAGACCGTTGCCGCAAAAGTACTGCTGATAAAATATGCCGCATAGGTCCTGAAATTGCCGCGAAGGTTACGAATGATCAACTGTCTGAAATTCATGACGACGCCCTCCTAAGTGTGCCAAAACATCAAGAATTTTTTGATAAAATTGTTGTTGGTCACTGCCGCGATACAATTCGTTATATAGTTTGCCATCTTTGATAAAAACGATCCGATCAGAAAAACTAGCCGAATACGGGTCATGGGTCACCATCATAGTGGTGACTTTTCGTTGCTGATTCATTCGACTCAAGATCTCCATCACATCTCTGGCCGCTTTGGAGTCCAAATTACCGGTTGGTTCATCCGCCAACAACAATTCAGGCTGATGAATCAAGGCCCGAGCAATGGCTACACGTTGCTGTTCCCCGCCAGACAACTGATAGATGCGTTTCTCCGCTTTCTCCGCGATGCCCAACTCATCTAATAATGCGGCACAACGCTGTTGCATTTCCCCGACTGGCACCCGATCTAGCGTTAAGGGCAGCATCACATTCTCGGCTACAGTTAAAGGTGCCAACAGATTGTAATTTTGAAAAACAAAACCCAATTGCTGCCGGCGAAAGCGTGCCAACTTCTCTTTTGATAACGTTAGCGGCTGCTCGCCTTTGATGATGACGGTGCCTGAAGTTGGCTGGTCTAACGTAGCCACTAAATTCAACATAGTGGTTTTGCCGCTTCCGGAGGGGCCCATAATACTAATGAATTCTCCCTCCGGAACTTTTAGATCGATTTGTTGCAGCACATCAACTGAAACTTCGCCAGTATACGTTTTGTGAATATTTTTTAATTCTAACAATGCCATCTTGACCACTCCTTTTGTACTCAGTGTATCAGGAAACGCCGCTCTCAGTTATCGATTCTCTGATAGAAAGCTTACACTTTTGTAAGGAATCCTCTTTTCACCCCTGTTCAAAAGTCAAGGCCACCCGCGTCCCTATCCCTTGTGTGGATGTGATTGCGACTGAAATCGCCAATTGCTCGCTGATCATATCGACTAAATATAAGCCCATTCCGGTGGCCTCACCTAATGCGCGCCCGTTTTCACCAGTAAAGAAAGGCCGGAATATCCGGGGCAAATCACTGTCAGGGATCCCGCAACCTGCATCAGAAATCGTTAGACGATTATGTTCAGCATCCAACGCAAAGACAAGCTGACCTTCTGGATCTGAATATTTGATGCCATTGCTGATTAACTGATACAACATGATTTGGAGCCATTTTTTATCTGTTGTCACAAGAAAGTCGGTTTGATCAATAATTTTTGGGTATACACGATGTCGGATGAAACTACGTTTTTGTTCACCAATGCTTTCTTTGATGATTGCCGCCAATGACAATGTTTCAATCAAAAAGTCCTCTTTAAAATCTTCCAACCGGACAAAGTTCAGCGCAGTCGCTAATCCGCTTTTTAAACGATCGGTTTCCGCCAATAGATCATCGCTGTCTAACTGGTCGCTCTCTGCCATCAAAGCCAGCACAGCTACAGGTGTTTTCATTTGATGCACCCAAATATGCATAAATTTGATATGCGTCTGATAATGCTGATCTACAGCAGTTAACTGCTGCTGCATTTGCTGCTGTTCAACATGCAAATGTCTTTGTAAGGTACGACTGATGAAACCAGCACTTTTTTTTTGCATATGCCCAGTTTCCAGATAGCCATAAAAGCCTTGATTCTTATGATAATCGATGGTCAAAAAAACAATCGTCAAGCACAGAATCAAACTGACCCCGTAAATTAAAATGCCGAGATCACGGTACCCGTCCAACCAAATCAAAAGAATCAACAAACCAAGAGAAACAATTTCCAACAGCAGCCAAGGCAGATGAACCTTTAAGAATAGCTTCATTGATCATGACCCGTCAATGACAGCGCATAGCCTTTCCCGCGAATCGTTTGAATCGGTTCATCAATGCCCAGATTGGTCAACTTCTTGCGCAAACGGCCAATATTGACAGACAATGTATTGTCATCGACAAATCGCTCATCGTCCCATAATTTATTTAATATTTTTTCTCGTTTGACCATTTCAGGATAGGCCTGGATCAGCAATGAAAGCAGTTCGCCTTCCCGGACGGTTAACAGTTCTTCATGCCCATGACAGAGCATTTTCAACGCTTCTGGATAATAAACTAGCGGGCCAGCTTTAAGCTGACGGGCCCGGTCAGTTTGGGCGTAGTCACCGTAAACACGCCGAATATGACTTTTGACTTTTGCCAGCAATAGTTCATAGGAAAAAGGTTTGACCAAAAAATCATCTGCACCATATTCCAATGCCATCACTTGATCCATATTGCCATCGCGTGCTGAAATAAATAAAATGGGAACCAACGAACGCTCGCGTATTTTTTGGCACCAATAGAAACCATCATAATAAGGCAAATTGACATCCATTAGTACCAAGTCAGGCTGAATCTCATCGAATTCTGCTAAAATCGCATCAAAACGTTGCGGAACAAAAGTGTTATACGCATATCTTTGCAATTGATCCCCAATCATGTTGACCAGCGATTGATCATCTTCTACAATAAAAATCTTCATTCTACCCCTCCTTATTTCTATATTTTAGCAAATTTCATCTCAATAATCTGAAAAAAAACTTCATCTTTTCACTTATTTATTGTAAGAGATTTTTATTTATAGTATACTATCATTTGTGACAATACTTACATTTAAACAAAGGTGGAAAATCATGAAAAATATTTTAGTTGTTAAAGCAAACAATCGCCCTGATGGCGTATCAGCGAAAATGTTCGATACATTCGTTGAAAACTTAGACACAAACAATGTAGAGGTTGTAACATTTGATGTCTATGCACAACCAATGCCTTATATTGGTCAAACGTTATTTGAAGCTTTTGGCAAATTAGCGCAAGAACAAGCGTTGAATCAAGAAGAACAAGAATTGATGACAGTTCGTCAAGATGTGATGAATAAATTTGCAGCAGCCGATACGATCGTCTTTGCTTTCCCAATGTGGAACTTAACGATCCCTGCAGCATTGCACACGTTCATCGACTACATCTTCCAAGCAGGATTCACTTTCTCTTATAATGAAGATGGTTCAATGAATCAACTATTGAAAGACAAAGAAATCGTCCTATTAAATGCCCGTGGTGGGGTTTATTCAGGCGAAATGAGTGTCATGGAAAATGCTGTAACCTTCATGGAAAAAGTATTCGGTGGCATGTTCGGTATGACGATCACTGAAGAAGTGATCATTGAAGGCCACAATGCTGATCCATCAAAAACAGCAGCGATCGTTGCTGAAGGTTTAGAACGTGTTGCAGCAGCAGCGAAGAAATTTTAATTGATCTGAAAAAAGAAACCTTGGACGCAGACGTCCAAGGTTTCTTTAGTTGTTCTTGAGACCGTATAACGTATCAGTAATCGATCCTCTTTGCTTGATCGTAATCAGCAATTGCTGTGGATCCTTTATCACGATTTGTTTTCTTTTTAAAAACAGCAAAATACTGTAAAGCACCTCTCGTTCAGGTGAATCTGCCTGATAGTATGCTTGCAGATCTAGTTTATATTGGTTGCCGCTTTTCGTAGAAAGAACGAGTTGAAACGGTTCATACATGATCGATAGCATTCGAGGTGTATAGGCATTAACTATCCCTGTCCCAATTGAGGGATCAACAGGGAACACCTCGGCTTCAATCAATATCTGCGTGATTTCATGATAAGGAATCAACTGATCTTTACGTTTGAATAAGCCTTTGATCGGCAACAGATATTTAAATTGATTCGTTTCTTGATAAATAGGACAACGAATCCCTGTTTTCGTCAATTGCCAATAGGTATACATGCGACTGAGTTGAAAAGGTTGTATGATCAAAAGTAGTGGATATAAGAAAAGTTGGATACCAATACCAGATAGAACTAGAACAAGGCTTTGGGAAGGATATTTGATAGCGACAGCAAAAAATATCAACATAAGAAATGTTGGTAATAGTATGTATCCAGCAGCAATTTTTTGATGGCGCAATTTGCCAAACATATAAGGGAAATGCAAATAGGCTTCTCCAGTAATCAACTCATCTAAGGATATCTCTAAAATACCGCTTAATACAATCAAGTTCTCAATACTAGGCAGACTTTCTTGATTTTCCCACTTTGATACTGATTGTCTAGAAATATACATTTGCTCCGCTAATGCTGCTTGTGACATACCTTGAACTTTACGAAACTTACGAATGTTTTCACCAATGTTCATCTTCTTCACTCCTTATTCCTGTTCATCTCATTATCACATATCTGAAGAAAAATCTCCCGCACTTATTGGTTGCATCCTTGAACTATCGCTTTTTTTAGACTAACGATTACATATTCATCATTTCTTGCTACATAAAAAAGTCCCAAGCTGGCCAAACCAGTCTTGGGACTTTTGTTTGATCGATTGGTCCGCCAACATGCATGTTTAAGCTTGCAGAATTTTGTCCAATAACGCTGGATCAAATGTTTGCTGCTTCAACATTGCAATCTCAAAACCGTAAGGGGCTTTTTTGTTCTTTTTATCTTCTCCAACATATGGAGTTTCAAGAATTTTTGGCAATTGTGCCAATTTCTCGTGATGCACGATCTTGTTCAGGGCATCAAATCCAATCGTACCAAAACCAATATTTGCATGACGGTCTTTGTGGCTGCCTTGGGGATTTTTTGAATCATTGACATGCACGACTTTCAAGCGGTCTAAGCCGATGATTCGATCAAATTCATCTAATACGCCATCGAAATCTTCTTTCACATTGTAGCCCGCATCATTGGTATGGCAGGTATCAAAGGTCACAGATAATTTCTCATTCAACGTCACCCCATCGATGATTGCCGCCAACTCCTCAAACGTTCGACCAATCTCTGTTCCTTTGCCAGCCATCGTTTCTAAGGCGATTTGAGCCGTTTGCTCTTTGTCCAGCACTTCATTCAAACCTTTGATGATTTGCTTGATACCAGCTTCCGTACCGGCTCCCACATGAGCCCCTGGATGCAACGTGATTTGTGTAGCCCCTAACGATTGTGCACGTTGGATCTCTTCTCTCAAAAACGACACTGCAAAGCCGAAATTCTCAGGCTTGATCGTATTTCCCAGATTAATGATATAAGGTGCATGAACAACAATATTAGACATCCCATGCTCTGCCATAAAGGCTTGACCTTCATGGATCATCATCTCTTCCACTGGCTTACGTCGTGTGTTTTGCGGAGCTCCTGTATAAATCATAAAGGTTGAAGCATCATAACTGGCTGCTTCTTCTGCCGCGCCTAATAACATTTTCTTTCCACTCATGGAAACATGTGAACCTATCAACATCTATATGTCCTCCTAAAATCAAAACTTCTTTATTGTTGCAGTTGTCTGCAAGTTTGGCGATTTTTCTGCTCATTGATGCCCATCTTTCAGGCCAATCCGAACAAGACCAGGACCATCGTCATCAATGGCATACTGATCAAGAAACTCGCTGAGGACACAAACCCCACGGCTTCTTCTTCCATTCCAGCCAAAACTGAATTGATTACACCAAACAGTGGAATAGGGGCAAAAACCAGCAAGCAAAGAACTGGCTTAAGCAGTGTCGGCAGCGGCAGCAGATAAAATAAGCCAAACAACACAAATGCCGACCCATAGCGTAAGGCCAAAATATTGACCACAGTTTTGGTGGTGTGTTTTGGCAAACGAAAATCTAGAAACAACCCAATCATAAACATCGACAAAAACGTATTGGCTAAACCAATCGGCTGTACGATGCTTATAAAGGCTGACGGTAATTGCCAACGCACACTGCGAATGACCAACATCACTAAATAGACGGTAAATGTCGGCGAACGCAGCAGATTCAAGATGATTTTTCCAGGTTCAAATGTTGTCCGTTTCTTTAGTAAATATTCGATCAAAACTGTTGTTCCGCCAGCCAACATGATACTATTGCCCATATCAAACAATGAGATCAATGGAATACCTAATGGATAGAAACTTTGTGCGAAAGGAATCGCAAAATTCCCTATATTGAAACCTGAACCACAATACATCGCAAATTGCTGCAACGCATTGCTGTCTTTTCGGGTCATCATGAAAGCAATACCTATTTGTCCAATCGTAATCGCTACAGCAATCACGATCAGGCTCAAAGCGCTGATTTGGACTTCCATCTGAGCCAAATTCAAGATAATGGCAGCAGGCAAGGTCACATTAAGAATGATTTTTGAAAGGATTGATCCATCGGCTTTTGATAATATACCGATACGCTTCATGGCAAACCCCAACAAAATCATACTAAAAAGGCCTACTACATTGAGAATGATCTGCCCCATCTACTTCCTGTCCTCCCTTAGTCCTATTGTGAAAAAAAGCGAACCAGAAACTTGGTTCGCTTTTTGATTAAAATGTTAATAAGAAATATTTTTTCTTGCCACGGCGAATCACGACATATTTGCCGCCAATACGGTCTGCTTCGGTTAATACATATGCTAGATCTTGTTGACGTTCACCATTGATATAGATTGCACCATTTTGGATATCTTCTCTGGCTTGCCGTTTCGATCCTTCGATTTTGGCTGTCGTCAATATTTCAACCAATGTCAAATCATCTGCCGAATCTACTTGATAAGCAGGTACCCCTTTGAACCCTTGCGCAATTTCCTCTGCGTTCAATTCTTTGATATCACCACTGAACAAACTAGAAGAAATATGGACCGCTTGCTCATAAGCTGCTTCACCATGAACCAAAGTCGTTACTTCTTTGGCTAAAGCTTTTTGCGCAGCCCGTGATTCAGGTGCTGCTAAGAAAGCTTCTTCGATTGAAGCGATCTCTTCTAATGATAAGAAAGTAAAGAACTTCAAGAATTCGACTGCGTCACGGTCATCCGTATTGATCCAAAATTGATAAAATTCATAAGGTGTCGTTTTTTCGGCGTCTAACCAAACGGCATTCCCTTCGGTTTTACCAAATTTTGTACCATCCGCTTTGGTGATCAATGGCATCGTCAGGCCAAACCCTTGAACTTCCCGCTCACGGCGCAAGAGTTCGATCCCAGAGGTGATGTTGCCCCACTGGTCACTCCCGCCTAATTGCAGCAGACAGCCATGCTCATCATATAAATTCAGAAAATCATAGGCTTGCAATAATTGATACGCAAATTCAGTATAAGAGATCCCCGACTCAATCCGGCGCTTGACGCTTTCTTTGCTCATCATGTAATTGATCGTAAAATTTTTACCAATATCTCTTAAGAAGTCGATCAGTTTCAATTCACCTAACCACTCATAATTGTTGGCGATGATAGCTGGATTGGTTGCATCATCAAAATCAATAAAACGTGATAACTGGCTCTTGATGCTTTGTGACCAGGCCAATACTGTATCTAATGTGTTCAGTTGACGTTCTTGGTCTTTGAATGAAGGGTCACCGATCATCCCAGTCCCGCCGCCCACGAGCGCAATCGGCACATGGCCATTCTGTTGAAAACGGCGCAACATTAAAATAGGCAATAAATGGCCGATATGCAAACTATCAGCTGTGGGATCAAACCCAATATATAATTTCACAGACTCTTCATTCAATTGTTTGGTCAATGCCGCTTCGTCTGTTGTTTGATGAACCAAGCCGCGAAGCTTCAGTTCTTCAAAAAAGTCTGTACTCATGTATTTTCCTCCTAAATAATTGCTTCATTGTTCATATTAACTGAAAAATAAGTGAAAGAAAAGAGTTAACCGTAAATCCGCCTTAAAAATCCATGACAGGAAGAAAATAGTCATCAGATAAAGAAGAAAGAACAATCAGCGCCCTTCCATCTATCGTATTTTGCTGTAGAAAAATTAGGGTGCTATTCAAGCAAGCCGATTTTTGCTATAATACAACGGAATATAAACTAAATTATATGAGGTGACTCTTTTGTCCCAGAAAAACAAACAAACCAGAACAACGAAGCAAAGAAATGGCGGTTGGTTCTATGTCAATATCAGCTTACGTGTACTTCATTCACTCTTTTTAGTTGCCATCTCCTTGCTGATTTTGGGCGGCTCTTTGGCATTGGGGATCGGCGCCGGCTACTTTGCCTATCTCGTAGAAGATACCGCTGCACCATCAAAAGACGAATTGGCCAAAGAATTAACGGATGTTACCGAAACCTCGCAATTGGCTTATTCAGATGGCAGTAAAATCGCTACGATCCGCTCAGATTTGATGCGTACATCTGTCAATTCTGATGAGATCTCCGATTATTTGAAAAAAGCGATCATTGCAACAGAAGATGAATATTTTAATGTCCATAATGGCGTCGTGCCAAAAGCCGTCGTTCGTGCATTGCTTTCTGAAGCAACAGGTTTTGGCGGCAGTGGTGGTTCAACGCTGACGCAACAATTGGTCAAACAACAGATCTTAACAAGTGAAACCACCTTTAAACGAAAAGCCAATGAGATTTTACTGGCAATGGAAGTTGAGAAATTTTTCAGTAAAGACGAAATCGTCACGATGTACTTGAATATCTCACCTTTTGGCCGTAACAATAAAGGACAAAACATTGCCGGCGTTCAAGAAGCTGCACAAGGAATCTTCGGCGTCAATGCGGCGGATCTATCATTGCCGCAAGCGGCTTTTATTGCAGGACTGCCGCAAAGTCCAATCGTTTATAGTCCTTATACCAACACAGGCGAGATCAAAGAAAATCTCTCTGCTGGTTTAGAACGAAAGGACTATGTTCTCTTCAGTATGTATCGCAATCACGATATTACCAAAGAGGAATATGAAGAAGCCATCAATTATGATCTAAAGCAAGACTTTAAACAACAGCAAGCGATCGAGCAAACCGATCAAAGCTTCTTATATTATACCGTCTTAAATGAAGCCAAAGATATCATCGCGCAACAATTGGCGAAAGATGACGAAGTCAGTGATGAAGAATACGCCAAAGATGAAACCTACCAAAAATATTTAGAGTTGGCGCAGCAAAAGCTAGTCAATGGCGGTTATACTGTGACGTCTACCATCGATAAAGGCATCTACAATGCAATGCAAGACGCAGTGGATAAATATGGCTATATGCTGGACAACTGGGGCGATGCGACCATCGAAGTCGGTAACGTCATGATGGACAATGCGACTGGGAAAATCTTAGGCTTTGTCGGTGGGCGTGATTATAGTGAAAATCAATTCAATCATGCCTTTGATGCGCAGCGTCAAGCCGGATCAAGTATCAAACCAATGCTCGTCTATGGACCAGCAATCGAACAAGGATTGATTGGCTCTGAGTCAATGGTATCTGACTATGCCGCTAAATGGCGCACGGGGGAAAATGCCGGGGAAACGATCGCCAATGCCACCAATACCGGTACGAATACCTTTATGTCGATCCGAGAGTCATTAGAAGTATCCAGTAATATAGCGGCGACCAATATTTTCCAAGACCTGTGGGAAGCCGAAGGTGATCACTTCTATTCATATACCAACTACCTAAGCAAAATGAATTATCCCGAAGACAACAGCTGGGCGTATGAATCAGCGCCTCTGGGAGTAACTGATGTGACCGTTGCAACGCAAACGAATGGTTTCCAGACGTTAGCCAATCATGGTGTCTACGAAGAAGGGTATATCATCGAATCCATTAAAGATAACGATGGTGAAGTTCTTTACCAACATGAATCAAATCCCGTGCAAGTCTACTCTGAAGCTACCGCTTCGATCATGAATGATATGATGCGCAGCGTGATCGATGAACAAAAGACAAGCTCTTTCAAATCGATCATCAGTGGGCTAGATTATAACTTAGGCAATGCAGATTGGGTCGGCAAAACCGGGTCCACCAATGATTATTCAGATTCTTGGCTCGTGGTATCTACCCCATCGATCACCATTAGTAGTTGGGCGGGTCGCGATGACAATAAAGGAACCGATAATACAGCCGGTACCAGAACTGCCAACTATATGGCTTATCTGATCAATCGGATCTATCAAACCAACCAAGACGTGTTCGGTGTCGACCAGACATTCAAACTTTCAAGCGATGTCAAAAAAGTCGAAGTATCCAAAGCAACTGGCACATTGCCAGGAGGAAGTGTGACAGTTGATAAGACCAGTATTAGCAACCCATCTTCCAAAGTGACCTCTTATTGGGCAACAGGTGGGCCAAGTACAGTCAGCTTTGATTTTGGTATCGGCGGTTCAGATGCCAATTACAGCAATTATTGGAAAAAAATCGCACCGAAGACCACAAAAACGACAACGACGCCAACGAATACCAATAGCAATTCATCGACAACTGAGAAAAAAAAGGACGACGAGGATGCAGATAAAGAAGAAACGAATGATAACGAAAATAACAATGACTGATCAGCAGATGCTGGTCAGCTTTTTTTTTGCAAAAAAAAAGCTTCATCTCAACCGCTGCAAGTGATCATTGACCACTTGCAGCCCGCTGAGACGAAGCGAGAATCTATTTAAAATGAGGCTACTTATTTTGTTGAGCCTTTTTCTGAGATACCGTAAGGCAAGATAATGGTTTTTTGTTCCACTTCTTCTTTGTTCATCATTTTTGTCAACAAACGCATCGCCACTGCACCCATATCATATAATGGTTGTGTCACGCTTGAAAGACGTGGACGTGCTGCTTCTGCCAATAATGAATTGTTGCTTGTGATGATTTCAAAATCTTCAGGTACTTTGACCCCTTTGTCTAAAAGACCATCCAAAATACCGATCGCCAATTCATCGTCTGTAACATAGGCTGCAGTTGCCCCGCTGTTGATGATTCGATCCACGATAGCTAAACCTTCTTTAAAGCTATATGGTGCTTCGAAGATCAAGCCTTCAGAATAGTCAAGACCGTTTTCTTTCAAGGCATCTTTGTACCCTTTCAAACGGTTTTGGCCATTGATTGGATCAATCAATGCACCACTGACAAACGCAACTTTTTGGTTGTTTTTTGCCAACAATGAAACAGCATCTTTGGTTGCCGCTGTGTAATCGATATTGACACTGCCGACTTGTTCATCAGGATCGATAGAACCAGCCAAAACAACAGGTGTTTTCGAACGTGAAAATTCGCCGCGGATCTCATCCGTGATACGGTGACCCATGAAAATCACACCGTCTACTTGTTTTGCTAACAAGTTGTTCAATACATTGACTTCTTTCATTGTATCGCCATCAGAGTTTGCCAAAATAATATTATATTTATACATGGTCGCTACATCATCGATCCCACGCGCAAGAGAAGAAAAGAACATATTGCTGACATCCGGAATGATGACACCGACAGTTGTTGTCTTCTTGCTTGCCAAGCCACGAGCAACAGCATTTGGACGATAATCCAAGCGATCGATCACTTCTAGCACTTTCTTACGGGTTGCTGGTTTTACATTGGGATTGCCGTTAACGACCCGTGACACAGTTGCCATTGACACATTTGCTTCCCTTGCAACATCGTAAATTGTAATTGTTTGTTTTTCCATGATATATCTCCCTTATTCTGTTTTCAGAAAATCTTATTTACATTTCTTTGATAGAATAGCAAACTTTTATCAGATTTGCAACCGTTTTAATTTTGTTTTCATGAAAACTTAGCTAATTTCCCAGAGTTCTTAGTCCAATCTTTTACAAAGCGTGTTAAAATAAGATATATTACGTGAAAGAAGGAATTCTCTATGAATAAAAAGAAAATTACAGAGCTGAATCAATGGCTGAAAGAAAATGGTGCTGATGCAGGCTATATCTCCAATCCTGCCACGATTGCGTATTTTTCAGGTTTCAAGAGCGATCCTCATGAACGGGTATTGGCTTTATTTCTTTCTCCCGATAAAGACCCTTTCTTATTTACCCCTGCACTTGAGGTCGAAGAAGCCAAAAATAGTGGTTGGCCATTTGATGTGGTTGGCTATTTAGACAGCGAAAACCCTTGGGATAAAATTTGCCGAGAACTTTCTTCCCGCTATCCATTGACCCGTTTGGCACTTGAAAAAAATGACTTGTCGGTTGAACGGTATGAAGCGCTGCATGCACGTTTGCCGCAAACTGATTTCAGTTTAGATGTGACACCAGAGATCCAAAGAATGCAATTGACCAAAACAGCGAGCGAAATTGATACGTTGCTTGAAGCAGGTTCATGGGCTGATGTTGCTTTTGAGATTGGCTTTGCTGCTATCAAAGAAGGCGTCAGTGAAGCTGCGATTGTCGCAGAAATCGAATATGAATTGAAAAAACGTGGTGTCTCCCGCATGTCTTTTGATACAACCGTCTTAGCTGGCGATAATGCAGCTAGTCCCCACGGTGTACCTGGCGATCGCCGCATCACTGCCAATGAATTGGTCTTGTTTGATCTAGGGGTTATTTGGAAAGGATACTGCAGTGATGCAACCCGTACCGTGGCTTACCAAACACCCACAGATCTGCAACGAAAAATCTATGATATCGTATTAGAAGCCGAGCAAACTGCGCAAGCGGCTGTTAAACCAGGGATCACTGCTGGTGAACTAGATACGATCGCCCGCGATGTCATCACCGGATATGGCTATGGAGAATACTTCAATCATCGTTTAGGACATGGTATCGGAACAACTGTCCATGAATTCCCTTCACTGATCACTGGCAATGATTTGGTGATCCAAGAAGGAATGTGCTTCTCGATCGAACCAGGTATTTATATACCAAATCAAGTCGGTGTGCGGATCGAAGATTGTGTATACGTGACAGCAGACGGCTGTGTGCCTTTCACCAAGACAACAAAAGAATTACAAATTTTATCTTAATAAAATGAATCGATCAGGAGGTTTATATGACGAAGAAAGCATTGGTTCTAGGCGGTACACGTTTTTTTGGGAAACAATTGGTTTATACTTTACTTGAACAAGGAATCGCAGTAACCATCGCTACCAGAGGAAAGACAGCTGATCCATTTGGGGAGCAAGTCAAGCGCTTGGTCTTCGACCGGACCAGTGAATCTAGTATCAAAGAAGTTTTGACGAAAGAAACCTATGATATTGTATTTGACAATATTGCTTACAGCGCACATGATGTCGCTCATTTACTACAGCATGTCACCCCAAAACGCTATGTCGTGACCAGCTCTATGTCGGTATATCCCGTATTACAGCCGAATTTGCAGGAAAGTGATTTTAAACCTGAGGCATATGACATCCGCTTAGCTGAATCAAATCAGTTGCCCTATGGCGAGGGCAAACAGACCGTCGAATCGATTCTGACTAAAACATACCCTGATCTATCAGCAGTATTTGTTCGCTTCCCCTATGTTGTCGGGCAAGAAGATTATACCCAGCGTTTTGCCTTCTATCTTGACAAACTCGTACAGCAAGAACCAATGGCCATCGACAATTTAACGCATCAAATGGCCTTCGTTGACGCGGAGGAAGCTGGACGTTTCTTGGCATTTCTAGGAACTAGTGACTTTACAGGGCCAATCAATGGTGCGTCTAAAGGAACGATCTCCATAGAAGAAATCTTTGCGTACGCTACCGCTAAAACTGGCAAAGTACCATTATTTGCAGAGAATGGCGTGAAGGGACCTTATAATGGGACACCTGATTACTCGATCAACACCACGCAAGCAGATGCCATCGGCTTTGTCTTTTCAGACCTAAAAGAATGGCTCTATCAGCTTTGTGATTGGGAAATCGATCGCGCCGCACAAAAATAACAAAAAACAGATCAACGTGGCAATCACGTTGATCTGTCTGTTTATCCTGAACAAAAATAAATTATGCGTCAGGATTATTTTTTTCTAGGGTATCTTTTAATTCTTCTTTTGCATCTTTGAGGTCAGCTTGGGCGTCTTTTGCTTCTGCTTTCGCTGTTTGTTTTGCATCATTCGCGGCCTTATCTGCTTCATTCTTCAAATCAGCAGCGGCAGCTTTGCCTTCTTTCTTCGCATCGTCAACGATTGGTTTCGCTGCATCCGCACCATCTTTAACTGTGTCTTTCATGTCAGCAGCTGTTGATTTGGCATCTATGATGATATCTTGCAGCGTATCATCCGCATCTTCTTTATCCGAAGCAGCGGCGGCTTTGACATCCTTCGCAGATTTTTTGAAACGCTCTGATAAATCTCCCGCTTGTTTTTTCAATTCTTCCACCGTATCACTGGATGTGTCGACGGATGAATGTTTCAAATCTTCGACTTTTCCTGTGAGCGAACCGGTAAAATCTGATGCTTGTTCGCTTAATTTACCAGCTGTGTCTTTCGCAATATCAACCAGATCAGCACTTTTTTCTTTCGCCAGATCACCATAATCTGATGCTTTATCTAAAAGATCGTCTGCCTGTTTGGCAAGTTTGTTGCGTAACGTTTTACCTGACTCTGGCGCCAGCAAAAGTGCCGCAGCTGCAGCTGCTGTTCCGCCAATGATCGCTCCTAATAAAAATCCACCTTTTTTGCTCATGTAAAGTCCTCCTTTTATTTTTGGGTATTTTTGTCTTTAAAGAATTTCATCGCTGTTTGACCCACTTTGCCAGCCACAGTGGCTTTGGCTGTCGTGCGACCTAGGCTGCCCACCCGTGTGATCAAGTTTTTACCTGACACATTCAATTCAGATACACTGGTACTTAAATCTGCCACTGCGGTGAATAATGGATCGATGGTTGCGACTTTCCCATTGACATCTTGCAAAAGCGCATTCGTTTTTACGAGTAGTCCTTCGACTTCCTTTGAAAGAATATCGACATCTTTGGTAATGACACGAATCGTGGTATTGGCTTCTTCCACCGTTTTGTCCACTTTGGTCATTGTTTTGCTCACTTGCATCAATAATCGTACAACAAAGACGACAAGTACGACAAATGCGATCGCTGCGATCAGTGCAGCAATTTCTCCTCCTGTCATAGAATGGCTCCTTCCCAATTTACTTATACTAAGAATAGCATTTTGAACTCTTTTCGACAAATAAAAGACAGTAATCAATCTAAATAATCCGCTTTCATTTCGTTTATATAAAACAGGGCTGTATCAACCCTGTTTTATATCTATGTTATTCTTTGGTTTTTGGCTTGTCTTGTTTTGCAGGTTGCGCTTTGACTTCTGAAGTTTCAGCAGCCAATTCTTTTCCTAGATCGATCAAATATTTTTTCAAATTGTCTTTGACCTCAGGATGTGTCAAGCCGTATTCAATGCTGGTTTTCATAAAGCCGAACTTATCACCCACATCAAAACGTTTGCCTGTAAATTGACGGGCAAAGACACGTTGTGTTTTGTTGAGTGTGTCAATGGCATCCGTCAATTGGATCTCATCGCCCGCACCCGGTGCTTGATTCGCTAAAATATCAAAAATCTCGGGCGTCAAAAGGTAACGACCAATGATTGCTAAATCACTTGGTGCTTTATCTGGCGCTGGTTTTTCAACAAAATTCTTCACATTGTACAAACCTTTTCCTACTTGCATCCCAGGATCGATGATCCCATATTTAGAGGTATCTTCGTGGGGGACGTCCATCACAGCAATCGTTGATGCATGGGTCGTTTCATAATCATCGATCAATTGTTTGGTCAATGGGATGTCATCTTCCATCAAGTCATCCCCTAACATCACAACAAAGGGTTCATTGCCAACAAACGCACGGGCTTGCAGTACCGCATGTCCTAAGCCTTTTGGATGTGATTGACGAATAAAGTGTAAATTGACATCTGTGGTTTCTTCCACAAGTTTCAACAAGTCCGTCTTGCCTTTTTCTTTTAAATTCATTTCCAATTCTAAATTGGCATCGAAATGATCTTCGATTGGTCGTTTGGCTTTCCCAGTAACGATCAAAATATCTTCGATCCCAGATTGTAACGCTTCCTCTACAATAAATTGGATGGTCGGCTTATCAACGATTGGCAACATTTCTTTTGCCATTGCTTTGGTCGCTGGCAGGAAACGGGTCCCTAATCCGGCTGCTGGAATCACTGCTTTTTTTACTTTCATGTCATTCGCTCCTTTGTCCCATCAATAATGTCTTTACATTGTAAATTCGTTTTCTACTTTTCCATCTCGCAGCATGATATCTTTGGCTGCTTGATGAATGTCTTTGCCTTCATAAAGAACGGAATAAATCGTTTCGGTGATTGGCATATCCACAGACAAAGCCTCTGCAAGTTCGCGGGCAGCTTTGGTGGTAGATACACCCTCGACGATCATGCCCATATTGTCTAACACTTCGTCTAAACTATGGCCTTTGCCAAGTAAATTGCCGGCACGCCAATTACGTGAATGGACACTGGTACAAGTCACGATCAAATCACCCACGCCACTTAAACCGATGAACGTAAGTGGGTTGGCTCCCATCGCAACACCCAATCGACTGATTTCAGCCAACCCGCGGGTCATGATCGCAGCTTTGGCATCATCACCAAAGCCAAGACCCGCAATCGCACCGGCACCGATCGCAATAATGTTTTTTAAAGCCGCACCTGTTTCAACGCCGATCACATCATTGTTGGTATAAATACGGAAATAATCATTCATGAATAAATCTTGTACATATTTTGCTGATGCAGCAACTTCGCAAGCAGCAGTGATCGTTGTAATATCACGGACCGCCACTTCTTCTGCATGAGAAGGGCCTGAAAGCACGACAATGTCTTTCCGCTTATCGGTACTGATTTCTTCTGCCAAGACTTCAGAGATCCGTTTGTGGCTGCCTTGCTCCAATCCTTTGGATGCATGGATGATCATTGGTTGATTTTTGACAGTTGCAGTGAATTCTTGTGCCACTGCGCGAATCGCTTTTGTCGGTACCACAAACAAGACGGCATCTGCATCTGTGATTGCTTCTGACATTTCTTTACAACCGACAATATTTTGCGGAAGCTTCAAATCAGGCAAATAATGACGATTTGTATGATAGTTGTTGATCTCATCGATTTGGGCTGGATTATTGCCCCAAATCGTTACTTGATGTCCATTTTCAGAAAGGACCTTTGCCAGAGCAGTTCCCCATGAACCGGGGCCTAAAACGGCTATTTTTTGTTTCACTATGGAAACCTCCTCATAAAATTACTACAATTGATGCCACTCATTATTTTAGCATATTTCAACCAAAATAACTCTTAGATTAGAAATTGATTGTTTCCATAACCACGATTATAGTCTTTCAATGCTTGTTTTTTACGCCGCCAGATCAGCACAGCGATTGCCCCAATAAATAACAATGCAGACAAAGCTTGCGACACGCGGATGTCACCAAACAAGTACAAGCTATCTGTTCGCATTCCTTCGATAAAGAAACGGCCAAAACCGTACCAAATCAAGTAGCCTAAGAAGACTTCTCCTTCTTTCAACAACCCTGTTTTTTTACGTAAAATGATCAATACGATAAACCCTAGTGTATTCCAGACAGATTCATATAAAAAAGTTGGTTGGCGATAGGCTTCATCGATATACATATTGTCAATGATAAACTTTGGCAAATGCAATCTTTCTAAGAAGGCGCGGCTGACTTCCTCACCATGGGCTTCATGGTTCATGAAGTTTCCCCAACGACCAATTCCTTGCGCCAACAATACGCTAGGTGCGGCAATATCCAAAAAAGTCCATGTCGAGATGAAATTGCGTCGGCAGAAAAAGTATAACCAGATTCCTCCCGCAATCAATGCACCGTAGATAGCGATCCCCCCGGAACGAATATTGAATATCTGCCCTGGATCATTCAAATAATAGGGAAGATCAAACATAATATAATACAAACGCGCACCAATGATCGACACCGGCAGCCCGATCAACATGAAATCTGTCACATCATCTGGTTTTAATCCTACTCGTACAGCCTCACGGGTGCTCAGCCACATCGCAATAATGACCCCAGAAACGATGATGATGGCATACCAATAGATTGGCAAACCAAATAATTCAAACGCCACACGATTTACTAAAGCTAACATCTACTTAACCCCTTTTAATTCCCAGAATTTTCTTCGATCAATTGTGTCAACCGATTCTCAAATGTTTTGGTTGCATCATAGCCCATTGTTTTAGCCCGGAAATTCATCGCCGCCACTTCAATGATGATGGCTACATTTCGCCCAGTCTTCACAGGGATCTTGATCTGCGGTACATCTACGCCGCCAATCTCTACGGTTGTATCATCGGTACCTAAACGATCATACTTTTTGTCTTTGGCCCATGCTTCTAAATAAACCGCAACTTGCACTTGCATGTAGCCTCGCACAGCACTAGCACCAAAAAGATTCATCACATCAATGATCCCGATCCCTCTGATCTCGATCAAATGCTGCAGGATCTTCGGTGGTTCACCAACTAATGTCAATTCATCCTGTTTATATACGTCCACTCGGTCATCAGCAATCAAACGATGTCCACGCTTGATCAGTTCTAAGGCCGTTTCACTTTTACCAATACCGCTATCGCCTTGGATCAGCACGCCTAAGCCATATACATCCACTAAAACACCATGGACACTCGTTCTAGAGGCCAATCGCCCGTCTAAGAAACTAGAGAGTTCCCCTTGTAAGCGTGAAGTGGAGATGGGTGAACGCAGTAAGGCAATATTATTTTCCCGGCAAGCTTGGATCATTTCTGCTTGCACTTCCAAGCCTCTGGAAACAATAAATCCTGGTGTGTCCTCTGCACACATTTTCCGCATGACCATCAGACGTTCTTCTGGCATCATCCGTTCAGCAAAGGTGATTTCTTTACTGCCAAATAACTGCAAACGATCGTGTGAATAATAATTAAAATAACCCGTCAACTCTAAACCAGGACGTGAGATATCACCGGTAAAAATCTCTCGCTCTAAACTGGTTTCATTGCCTTCAATGATTTCTAATTTTAACGCCTCAGCCAATGCACTGACTTTGACTGTTTCTGCCATTTGATTCCCTCTTTTCCAAACTGTTGTCTTTGTTCGCGTATGTAGATCACGCTATTCTTGTTCTATTTTATCATTGTATCAGAAAAGATACTACCTTCGCCTTCAACTGACCCTCATTCTTTTTTTGATTTATGGTATGATTGTTCCAAGGAGGGGAAATAAATGAAATTTGCAGACTATAGCTATCAAAGACCAGATTTTCAGACTTACCAAGATACTTACACCCAAGCACTTCATGCCTTAAAGGAAGCGTCCTCTTTATCTTCAGCAAAAGAGGCCGTTGATACACTCAATCAATTAAGAGGGACCATCGATACGGCAGCGAATTTGGCATCGATTCGTTATTCGATCGATACCAATGATCACTTCTACGAAGCAGAAGATGACTTCTGGAATGACTATCAACCCCGATTCGAAGCACTAGATTTTCAATTTTATCAAGCGTTGTTGTCTTCACCTTTATTGAATGAATTAAAAGAACTATATCCAGAAACCTTGTTTCTTTTCGCAGAGAGTCGCGTCAAATTATTCGATGAATCATTGATCAGCCTTTTCCAAAAAGAAAACCAACTCGCCTCAGATTACGGAAAACTCATCGCTTCTGCTCAGATCGACTTCCAAGGCCAGACATATACACTGGCACAACTGCGCCCATTCACAGAAAACAAAGACCGTCAGATTCGTCTTGCTGCTTTCGAAAAGCAAACGGCCTTTTTTGCTGATCATGAAAGCCAATTCGATCAAATATACGACGACATGGTCAAAGTCAGAACTGAGATTGCCCAAAAATTAGGATTCAAAAATTACGTTGAATTTGCGGATACCCAAATGAATCGCTGGGATTATGACCGCAAGATGATTGAAACCTATCGACAAGAAATTCTAGAAAAAGTGGTCCCAATCACTCAAAAGCTTTATCAAAGACAAGCAGAACGTAATCAACTTGAACATGCAACGTATGTCGATTTACCATTGGTGTATCCAACAGGAAATGCTACACCAAAAGGTACCCCTGAAGAATTGGTCGAAAAGGCCCAGATCATGTATCAAGAATTGTCACCAGAAACTGGTGAATTCTTTGATTTTATGGTGACACATGATTTATTGGACCTGCTTAGCAAAACAGGGAAGCAATCTGGCGGCTACTGCACCTTCATCCAAGAGTATCAATCTCCTTTTATCTTCGCCAATTTCAATGGCACTTCAGGAGATGTCGATGTCTTGACGCATGAAGCCGGTCATGCCTTCCAAGCCTTTTCTTCCCGTTGGATCAAGGAGCCGGAAATATTATTTCCGAACTTTGAATCTTGCGAGATTCATTCTATGTCGATGGAGTTTATTGCCTGGCCATGGATGGAAAGCTTTTTTGAAGAAGAAACCGACAAATATAAGTTTGCCCACTTAGCGAGCAGTTTGCAATTCTTGCCTTACGGTGTCTTGGTGGATCATTTCCAACAAGAAGTCTATACACACCCTGAGTGGACAGCGGCGCAGCGAAAACAGTGTTGGCGTACTTTAGAAAAACAATACTGCCCTGAGCGGGACTACACGGAAATGCCTGATTTAGAACGCGGTCTATACTGGTTCCGCCAAGGCCATATTTTCCAATCACCATTCTATTATATCGACTACACACTGGCACAAGTCTGTGCTTTTCAATTCTGGTATCGATTTATTGTTGCCAAAGACGAAACGGCTTGGCAAGATTATCTAGCTATCTGTCAAGTGGGCGGTACGAAAACATTTCTTGAAATCTTATCGTTGGCACATTTACGTTCACCTTTTGAAAAAGGTGCTTTGGATGATACATTATCCGCAGTTGACCAATTTTTGGCCAATATTCCTGAATCACAATTAGCATAAAAAAAAAGACGTTGTTGGCTTTCACATCGATACGCTCGATGTGAGAAGTCAACACGTCTTTTAATTTGAGTATTTTTCAATATGATGTTCAGTGACGATCATATTAATGACTGACATAATCAAAGCAACCAAGATTGCTGCGCCAAATGAAGAGAAACCAAAACTTGCAGCGCCGACAAAATAAGAAGTCAGATTCAACATCAGTGCATTGATCACAAAGCTGAACAAACCAAATGTCAGTAGTGTCAATGGAAATGAGATCACTGTCAATATCGGCTTGATCAGTCCATTGAGAATCGATAGCACAAAACTAGCGATCACTGCAGTCAGAATACTTTGCACATGAACCATATTGGGCAATAGCACTGCCAATGCCACAAATGTCAAAGTATTCATGATCAATCGTTGAAAATAAGACACTAGAAGTCACTCCAGTCCTCATCCTCTACCTTTTCCTCTTGTTTGCGGGGACGACTTTTTTCTTTGTCATTGTTCTTTTGGTAATATTGGTTGTCATGGCCATAGCCATTCGTGCTTTTACGTCCTGAAGGGATCAAGATTGCCAAAATGACATATAGCGTGATGCCAGGAAATGCAGCAGTCACTAAAGATAGAAAGACATAGATCACGCGAACGATGGTTGGATCGATGCCCAAGTATTCTGCTAGTCCACCTAAAGTACCTGTTATCACAACATTGTTGGTTGATTTTGTTAATTTTTTGTTCATTTATCTACACCTTCCTTCTTCGTTTCGATGATCGACTAGAGACCTGTTTTTATTTGTCCGTGTCTTTGATGAACACGTTACCAGTCGTTGTGGATAGATCGATTTGTGCGACTTTGTCAGCAACCCGACGAAATTGCAGCAATTGATTCAAGCGTTCTTTCTTTTCACGAACGATTTCAGCATCCATCAAACGGTTGTTGATACTGCCTAAGCTTGTCTTGGCAAGTCCTTCAAAACCGATACCATCTGGTAAAGCGACTTTGACATTGCCATTGACTGAACTGGCATTTAATTTTTGCAGTGTGTTGTCTTTGAACGTTACACGAATATTCCCGTTGACCAATGAGATGCCCGTATTTTGCGGTGTCGCCATTAACGTCACATCTCCGTTGACCGTTTCGATGATCGCATCTAAAATATCGCCTTCGCGCACTGTGATCGTGCCATTGACACCTTCGATCTCCAGCATTGATGCATTGACTTGACGAAAATCGATATTGCCATTTGTTGATTTCGTATATACATCTTTTGCATCTAAATCATTGAAGATCACATTGCCATTCAATAGTTTGACTGCGACATGATCATACGTACGTTTTGGCAAGTAGAAGTCTAGGTCTGCCCTGATCCGTTTGTTAGGGATTTGGAACGAAATACGTTCGTCATCCACATCGATTTGACTTCTTGCTTCAAAAGCATCAAAGGGTTCTGCAGCTTCCATTTTACCATATAGTTTGATTTTCGCATCCACTTTTACGCCTGGACCTTCCCATGTTGCAAAAGTGACGTTCCCATTGGCCAACTTGACATCGATCAAGGTTGCGTCTGTTTCTTCATACGTAAATGTATGTTCGAATTTTGTTGCTGCGACGCCTGGGACTTTCAGATTGATATCTTTCCATTCCATGTTTTCATTGACAGATTCAGTGACCGTCCGCATGGTTTTTTTCAAAAATTTTCCAAAGTGACTACCTGCGTCAACCATTTTTTCACTCACTTGATTAATGGTATCGGTCGCTTGTTCTTTCCAGTCTTCTGGGATATCTAATTTTTGCGTGATTTTTTCTTTTGTTTGTGACCATTGGTCTTTGCGTATATTTTTCAGTTTTGCATCTAAGGCTGCTTTTTCTTCAGTCAATGCATCTAAGGATTCTTCCAGTCCTGCGATCGTTGCTTCAGCTTCTTGTCTTGATGCCAATTCATCTTCGGATAATTGATCCAACTCTTCTTTGGTATTCAGTTGCATCAATGTTTCTTGTGCTTCTTTCAACGCTTCTTTCAAGCCTGCGATCTCAACATTGATCTCATCTAATTCAGCGGATGCTTGATTGGCATCAGTGGCTAAACTGTCTAAGATTTTTTCTAAATTTTCTTTGTCTTGCGCTTCGTTTTGACGTAGTTTTTCTTCGCCATCAAAGTCCTCGGTATCTAACGTTGTTGGTTCAACTTCCTCAAAAATATCAGTTGTCTTATCAGCGGTCACTTCAGCTGCAGCTTTATTGATTTGCTTTTCATCTTTGTCTTTTGCCATACTTTCCAGTAAATCTAAGGCTTCTTCTGTAGAAAGCACACCTTTTTTTACTAGATCCAAAATACGTTCTCTTTCGTTCATGGAAATTGCCTCCTTCAGCAAATGTGTGATTGCATGTTTAGCTTACGAACCTATTATGCCTTTTTTGCGGATACATGTCATAGGTCTTAAGTACCAACTTTCGCTCAATCTGCGGTATGGGTCGGTTTAGAAGGGAAAAGATCTTCCTTGATCCCAAATGTCTGCTATCTTTACATTACCAAAAAAAGAAACACTGTCATCGACAATGTTCCTTCTGAACGCTTATATGCGTAATCAAATCATTTCTGTCCGATTGGTATTCAATTCACTGATTTTTCCTGTGGCTAAGTAAACGATCCATTCACAAATATTGGTCACATAATCACCGATTCGTTCTAAATATTGCGCCACTGAGAGATAGTCCGTTCCGCTCACCACGGTTTCCGGATTGGCTTTCATGCTCTCGATCGTTTGGTAATAAATATCACGATAGTATTCGTTGACCCGCTCGTCCATTTGGGCGATCATCCGGGCATCATCTTGGTCCGTTTTGACATAAGCAACCAAAACGTTGTCCACCATTTTTTTGACATAATCAGACATATCGGAAATTTCTTTCTCGATTTCTGCGATTCTAGTTTCCCCTTTGACACGAATCGTTGATTTGGCAATGGAAACTGCATGGTCACCCATTCGCTCTAAGTCGGAGCTGGCTTTCATGACTGTGATGATCATCCGCAGATCTGTTGTGACCGGCTGTTGCAAAGCAATCATCTCAAAACTTTTCTTTTCTAAACGGATCTCCATATTGTTGATTGCCTCATCATTTTCAATCACTTCATGGGCAATCTCTTTATCATGTTTGACATACGCCCGGACTGATTTATGGATCGCGTTGCTGACCAACATCCCCATTTCATAAAACTGATTATGCAGATTCAGTAATTCTTCTTCAAATTGTGTACGCAACATCCCTTTTCCTCCTATCCGAATCTTCCTGAGATATAATCTTCTGTTTCTTTTTTGCTTGGACTTAAGAAAACTTTTTTGGTGTCATTAAATTCAATCAAATTACCGTCTAAAAAGAAGGCTGTTTTGTCAGAGATTCTAGAAGCTTGCGACATGTTGTGGGTGACGATGATCATTGTATAACGATCTTTTAACGCCAATAAGGTGTTCTCGATTTTACCTGAAGAGATTGGATCTAATGCACTTGTCGGCTCATCCAACAAAATAATCTCAGGATCCACGGCAAGCACCCGGGCAATACACACCCGTTGTTGCTGCCCGCCAGAGAGGGACAAAGCACTTTGATGGAGTTTGTCTTTGACATCTTCCCACACTGACGCTGCTTTCAAGCTTTCTTCCACAGTTTTGTCCAATAGCTCTTTATCTTTGACACCTTTTAATTTTAACCCATAAATGACGTTTTCGTAAATCGAAAAAGGAAATGGATTTGGCTGCTGGAAGACCATGCCGATTTCTTTCCTTAAATCAACGATGTCTTGCTTTGGACTGTAGATGTCTTTGCCTTTATAGACGACACTTCCTGTGATGGTGACACCAGGAATCAAATCGTTCATCCGATTCAATGAGCGCAGGTAAGTCGATTTACCGCAACCAGACGGCCCAATCATCGCAGTGATCTCTCCTTTATTGATTGAAAGATCGATCCCTTTCAAGGCCTCTTTTTTTCCATAATATAAATGCAGATCTTTTGATGTAATGATTTCTTCTGCCATTGCTTTGCCTCCGTTTACTGATCGGATCTGATTAGCCAAAGTGACCTGATACATAATCTTCTGTTGCTTTGATTTTAGGACGAGTAAAGACTTTTCTCGTTTCATCGTATTCGATGGCATTCCCTAAGTAAAAGAATGCTGTATAATCACTGATCCGTGCTGCTTGCTGCATGTTATGGGTCACGATGATGATCGAATAATCGTTCTTCAAATTGACCAGCGTTTCTTCCACAGTACCTGTAGAAATCGGATCTAATGCGCTGGCAGGTTCATCCAGCAATAGGATATCTGGTTTCATCGCAATTGCGCGGGCGATACATAAGCGTTGTTGTTGTCCCCCAGATAGTGCCAACGCACTTTTATCTAAACTGTCTTTGACTTGATCCCACAATGCTGCTTGTTTCAAGCTTGTTTCCACTGCTTCATCTAATTTCTTTTTGTTGCGTTCTCCATGCCGTTTCAAAGCAAAGGTGATATTGTCGTAGATCGATTTGCTGAAAGGATTCGGACGTTGGAAGACCATACCGATCCGCTTGCGCATTTCGTAGACATCCACTTCTTTGGTATTGACGTCGACTTCTTTATACATGATCTTGCCAGTAACTTTCGTGTTGGCAATGCCATCATTCATTCGGTTCAAGGAACGCAGATAGGTAGATTTACCACATCCTGAAGGCCCAATCAATGCAGTGATTTTGTTTTTTTCAAATTGCAGATCGATCCCTTTGATGGCTTCATTGGTGCCATACCAAACATGTAGATCTTCAGTATACAATGCGATATCTTCAGGTCGATCAAATGTGATGATATTGCGCTCATCCCAATTATAATCATTCATACTGTTATGCTCCTTATGCCGACGTCATTTTGCGATACAATCGTTTGCCAATTGCACGAGCGCCAAAGTTGAATAGTAATACTGCGATAATCAACACAGCTGAAGCCCCTGCTGAGACTTGAACGCCATCTGGCATCGTACCTTCTGTATTGATTTTCCAAATGTGAACAGCCAATGTTTCTGCTTGTCGAAAAATACTGATTGGACTGGATACGCTCAAAGGGTTCCAGTTGGTGAAATCTAATGCTGGCGCGCTTTGACCAGCGGTATAAATCAAGGCAGCTGCTTCCCCAAAGATCCGTCCGGAACTCAATATCACACCTGTTAAAATTCCTGGTGTCGCTTCGGGCACAACGATACGGGTCACTGTTTCCCAGCGAGAAAGTCCCAAGGACAAACCTGCTTCACGTTGTGTATAGTGGATGGCTTGTAAGGATTCTTCTACATTTCTCGTCAGAAGAGGCAAATTGAAGAACGTAAGTGCCAACGCACCAGAAATGATCGAAAAGCCATAGCCAAATTGGATGACAAAAATCAAGAAACCAAACAAACCGACAACGACTGAAGGCAACGAACTTAGAATCTCAATGGAGGTCCGGATAACATCCGTCACCCAATTCTTCTTTGCATATTCTGATAAGTAGATACCCGCGCCCATAGAAATAGGAAAACTGATCACCATTGTCACAAACAATAAATAAATGGAGTTAAAAAGCTGAATCCCAATACCACCGCCTTCTTGATAGCCTTTAGAAGGAGAAGTCAGAAACTCCCAGCTGATATGCGGCAACCCTCTGACCAGGATATAAAGCAAAAGCGAAGCCAAAATCAATACAATGATTCCTGCAACTGCATACAAGACGCCTGTTGCAATTTTATCTGAACGTTTTGCATTCATTATTTCAAGGCTCCTTTCTTACCAATCAACCGAATCACAACGTTAAATAGCAAGGACATCAACAATAGAATCAATGCCAACGACCATAGCACGTTGTTTTGGACAGTGCCCATAATTGTATTCCCAATCCCCATTGTTAAGATCGAAGTCAATGTGGACGCCGGCGTAACCAAACTTGTTGGCAGCAAGGCAGCATTCCCGATGACCATTTGGATCGCCAAAGCTTCCCCGAAAGCCCGCGCCATGCCAAAGACGACAGCGGTCAAAATGCCGGGTACAGCCGCACGAAGGACGACTTTGTATATCGTTTGCCAGCGTGTGGCACCCAACGCTAAGGATGCTTCACGATAGTGCCGTGGCACCGAACGTAAGGCATCAACAGTCATCGTAGTCACTGTTGGCAAAATCATGATGAATAGCACGAATGTCCCAGCCAAAATACCAAATCCGGTACCGCCAAAAACAGAACGTACTGCAGGTACCACCACAGATAAACCTATAAACCCATACACAACAGATGGAATACCGACTAACAGCTCGATCACCGGTTGTAAAATCTTCTCCCCATTTTTAGGTGAGATCTCTACCATAAAGACTGCAGCACCAATTGCAAATGGTGTCGCAACGATGGCTGAAAGGAATGTGACAACAAATGATCCGACGATCATTGGCAAAGCCCCAACGAGCGGCTGGCCATCTGCACCTACAGCACTTGGATTCCATTCTGTCCCAAATAAAAAGTCAAAGACATTGACTTTATCAACGAAGAAGGTTGCCAAACCACGGCTAGCTACAAAGTAAAAAATCGATATGACGACCAAAACAATCAATGCAATACATAAAAAGCTGATGATTTTGCCCCGTTGTTCCATTTTGGCACGTTTCGATTTTTTGGTTAACACTTCTTTTACATTTTCCACGAGGGATTCCTCCTCAAAAATCAAACTGAATTCACAACCATTAGTTTATCGCTTGAACATCAATTTCACATAAAGCTTCTGTAAATTTTGTGTAAAGATTAGTTGACAATATTTCCTTCCCAATCTCGTTCCACTTGCATCGCCGAAATAGAGATGTAGCCTAAATCACCAACAATATTTTCTTGCACTTCATCAGACAGCATAAATGCCAAAAACTCTGCTGTTAATTCAGTTGGCTCACCTTTTGAATACATATGCTCATAGGCCCATACTTTCCATTCATTGGTTGTAACATTTTCATCTGTTGGCGCTACCCCGTCGATCGATAAAACGTTGACTTCATCTGTCACATAAGAAAATGCGACATAACTAATGGCACCTGGTGTATCCGAGACAATGGAGCGAACCATCCCGCTTGAGTCTTGTTCTTGAGAAGCAATCGCCGTTTCTCCATCCATGATCCACTTTTCAAAGGTACTTCTTGTGCCGCTCCCAGAGGCGCGGTTCAGGATCACGATCGGTACATCATTGCCGCCTAGTTCTTGCCAATTGGTGATTTTTCCGAGAAAAATATTCTTTAGGTCTTCGGTTGAGATATCGGTAATACCGACCCCTTTATTGACGATTGGCGTGATCCCAACTACAGCTACACGATGATCGACCAATGCATCTGCATCGATACCATCTTTTTCTTCTGCAAATAGATCAGAATTGCCGATTTCGACAGCACCCGCTTGCACTTGACTCAATCCTGTCCCACTTCCGCCCCCTTGGACATTGATAAACTTGCCAGGATTTTCATTCTGGAATTCCTCTGCGACCGTTTCCACCAAAGGTTGTAAAGCCGAAGAACCGACGGCTGTGATGGATTCACCACGATCAGCCCAACTCGCACAACCTGATAATAGAATAACTAGTCCGATGACAGGACCTAATAATTTACTTTTTTTCATCATAACGCTCCTTGTTCTCTGTGAGAATAAATAATTATCAAACCAATTATTTCCATTTTACCATTTCTTCAATTTAATGAGAATTATTATTTGCTATTTTTTCGACACCATCGGTTTTCAGTTTTTTTAATCCAATATTACTTCAGTATAAAAATAACGAAATAAATTAAAAATCTACATTTATTTCGAAAGGTAAATTTGTGCATGATAGTTCTAATATATGCTATACTATCTTAGAAAACGATTTTAAAAGAACACTACATTTATTTTTGCTTCCCCAATATCAAGCATTTTTATGTTATGTTCAATGTTTTCGTCCATTCACCGACATTTCCCCACAATGTGTGTTGAGTGAAAACAGCAGAAGAAGCATTCATGCTTCCTCTGCTGTCTTTTTTTATTCTTCTAAAGACGATAACCACGCTGTCATCTTGTCAACGATGATTTGCTGCTGTTCTTCGTTGGTTAAACTTGTTTGTTCTTCGCCTCTTTGTTCTCCATAGGTACCAAACCCTGCATGAGTCCCTAAATCAATTTCTTGATAAAGCGTCGTTTCAGGCAAATACGTTTTTGCGGATTGCCAATTCTCATGGTTGACGATTTGATCCTGACTGCCAATCAATGACAGAACAGGCAGATCACTTTTAGCAAGGGAGCCTTTTTCATCAGGGTAGCTGGCGAAGAAAAACACACCGGCTAAAGTTTGTTCATGTCCGTCCCCCTCATTGGCCGCGAATCGGCTAGCCATGACCCCGCCCAATGAATGTCCACCTATCACATAAGTGGTTTGCGCCACCTCATCTAAGACATTTGCGGCACGATTGCCGCCCAGCACTGCCAAATCAAAGGGCATCTTGACGATTGCCACAGCATAACCCTGTGCTGCTACACCAGAAGCCCAGACACTATAACTTTCAGCATCGACTAATGCGCCGGGATAAAAAATGACGAGCGGCTTTGCCTCATCTCCGGCAAAATAAAGAAAATCTCCTTTGTCTTCTGCTTTTTCTACAGCTTGTATTGCTTCGTCAACTGGTGGGTAATGAATATTTTGCCAACCAAACCATCCGCCGATACCTATAATGATGCACGCGGTTATCACGCCGATCAAGATTTTATTTCTTTTTTTCACAATTGTCCTCCTTATAAAAAAAGAACCTGGCTACATCAGTTTTTTTAGTTGAATCGAACCAACCGATGTGTCCACGTCCTACTATTTTTTGTTGATTATTGATGTGCTTGTGACAACAACTCTCTCGCATGTTCTACAGTCAAATCTGTGATTTCCGCTCCAGATAACATCCGAGCAATCTCAGTTACTCGTTCTTGCTGCGCCAGTTTACGAACATGGGTTTCTGTTCGTCCGTCTTGAATGGATTTTTCGATGAAGTATTGGTTATCAGCTACTGCAGCTACTTGAGGCAGATGGGTGATACATAAGACTTGCGAATGAGCCGCTATCTTGGCAATTTTCTCTGCGATTGCTTGAGCAACTCGACCACTGACGCCGGTATCCACTTCATCGAATACAATACTCGTAATGCCTTGTTTGCGAGAAAAGATCGATTTCAAGGCGAGCAGGATGCGGGAGAGTTCGCCGCCTGAGGCTACGCGAACCAAGGGCTTCAACCCTTCCCCTGGATTGGTCGTCAAATAAAACTCAACCACATCAAATCCATTGGCTGTTAGTTGTTTGCTGTTATTGGCAAATCGCACGTCAAACTGGGCATGTTCCATATAAAGTTCTTTTAATTCTTGAACGATTTCTTTTTCTAAGCGATGCGCGGCTTCTCTGCGTTTCACATGAAGTTCTTCTGCCAGTTGCCAAACTTCGTCTGCTTTTTGCGCCAATTCTGCCTCTAATTGCTCTAATTGACCTTCAGTATAAGCAGACTCACTGATTTCTTTGCTGATACTGTCATAATAAGCCAGAATGACAGGGATTGATTCACCATATTTGCGTTTTAATTGACGAATCGTTTCAAGGCGAGAGAGCACTTCTTCCAAACGTCCTTCATCTAGCTCAAGATTGTCGGCTTGCCGTGAAATATCAGCCGCTGCATCTTGCAGCAAGTAGTAGGCGCTTTGGATCGTTTCGCTGATTTTTTCATAAGCAGGATCTAAATGGGCGATCCCTTGGACTTCTGTCAGTGCCAGGCTCACTCCATCCACGCTATTGGCTTCTTCGGCGGACAAGGCAGCATAACTCTGACTTAATGCATCAACGATTTTTTGATAGTTGATCAATTTTTCCCGCTCATCCACCAGTTGCTCTTCCTCATCTTCTACCAGCGCTGCTTGTGCGATTTCTTCTTGTTGAAATTGCAGCATATCCATCCGCTGCACATATAATTGTTCATTTTCCTGGATGGTACGCACTTGATTTTCTAATGCGCGATAAGATTGATAGGCCCCTCGATACACTGCCAATTCAGTTTTGAACTGCTCATCGCCAAAACCATCTAATAAAGACAAATGTTTTTCAGGCTGCAGCAATTCTTGGTGTTCATTTTGTCCTTGGATATCGACCAAAAAAAGCCCAATCTGTCTAAGTACGGATAAGGTGACCGTCCGTCCATTGACACGACAAAGATTCTTGCCGGACTGTGTAAAATCCCGCTGCACGATCAACACTTCTTCTTCATCGATACCGAGTTCTTCTGCCAACAAATGAAATTCAGGTTGCAATGGCCATTCAAAAATACCTTCTAAGCGACACTTATCTGCGCCTTGACGCAAATAATCACTCGACCCGCGGCCGCCTGCCAATAAGCCCATGGCATCGATAATGATCGATTTCCCGGCACCTGTTTCGCCGGTAAGTGCTGTCATCCCTTCATGAAACGAAAGGTGCAGATTTGAAATGATCGCAAAATTTTGGATTGAAAGTTCTAATAACATTTCTGCCACTCCCCTGTGCTTCAGATATATCTTTGAAAATCTTTGAACAAACGATCCGTATCTTCTTCGGTTCTGGTGATCATCAGGACATTGTCATCATCATTTAGTGTAGCAAACAATTCTTTGACATATTGTTTCTCGATCAAATTAGCCAACGCCGAAGCATTACCTGGCAATGTTTTGAGGATAACAAATTTATCCATTCGATCGATTGAAACAAAAGCAGTTTTTAATATTTTGTCTAATTTGCCATATACATCTTCCGTTGTTTCTTGGGGAATGCTGTATCGATAGCCGCCACTTTGCGCAGGTACTTTCACGAGTTTTAATTCTTTGATATCCCGTGATATGGTTGCTTGTGTCACTGAAACGCCGCGTTCTTGCAATAATCCAACAAAGTCTTCCTGTTTTTGAACATCTTGTTCGTTAAGCAGTCTGGTAATCAGGCGATGCCGTTCTCTTTTTCTCATCTTTTGTTCCTCCTGAGTGAATTCCTATTAATTTTATCCTATTTTGACTCAGAAAGAAAGAGAGCCGACACCTTAAATGTCCACTCTCTTGGATTGATTATTTCGAATGATGAAATGTTTCGTGGGCTTGTGCGACAACGCCCGGTATATCGATCCCATCCGTCTTGCCTATCGTATCCGATTTACGCAAATGCACGATAAATTCAATATTGCCTTCACCGCCAGTGATTGGCGAAAAGCTTAGATCTAGCACATCAAATTTCGTTTCGGCAGCAAATGAGATAATTTCCTCTACTACGCGCTGATGCGTTGCGGGATCGCGTACGATCCCATTCTTACCAACTGATTCTTTACCTGCTTCAAACTGCGGTTTGATCAATGCCATCACATCACCGCCAGCCACCAAAATCTCATGAAGCGGCGGCAAAATAAGTTTTAAGGAAATAAATGAAACATCGATCGTCGCCACTTCTGGCAATCCTTCAAGGAAATCCGTCGCTTTTGCATAGCGGAAGTTGACCCGTTCCATCACGATCACCCGCTCATCTTGCCGTAGCTTCCATGCCAGCTGATTGTACCCGACATCTAGTGCATAACTCTTGGCTGCGCCATTTTGCAAGGCAGCATCTGTAAACCCACCGGTAGATGCACCGATATCTAAAAGGATTTTGTCTTGCACATTCAAATCAAAAATTTTGAGGGCTTTTTCTAATTTGAGGCCCCCTCTGGATACATAAGGGAGTTTTTTCCCTTTGATCTGTAATAAGGTATCGGCGGCGATCTTTTCTCCTGGCTTATCTAAGCGCTCATTGTTGCTTTCTTTATAAACCAAACCAGCCATCACACCACGTTTTGCTTGCTCTCTTGTTTCAAACAGACCTTGTTGGACTGCTAATACATCTACTCGTTCTTTTTTCATTGGTTTTCTTCAACCTCAAATCGTTCAATAAAAGCGGAAAGTACCGTCGGATCAAATTGCCCATATGCGCTTAGATGCGCCAAAATTTGTTGGGCCAGTGCCAATTCTTTTGTTAACGCAGCTTTGGCTCCTTCCAGACCCAACAATGCTGGATAGGTGCTTTTCGCTAATGCGTCATCACGATGGACAACTTTCCCAAGCGCCTCTGTCGTACTGATGACATCTAAAAGATCATCACGTATCTGGAAAGCCAAGCCGATATGCTGTGCGAACTGGTCCAATTCCTGAAGTATGGTTTCTGATTGATTGGCTAAAACGCCTCCCGCCACCACGGCAAAACGAATCAGTTCTCCCGTCTTCCGGGCATGGACTGCCATCAATTCATCTAATGTCAGTGTTTGGTTTTCGCCTTGGATGTCCGCTGCTTGTCCCGCAACCATGCCTTTGGTACCGGCCGATTGACTCAACTGTTGCAACAAAAGGACTTTTTTGTCGGCTTCGATATCTGCCATCGACAATAGTTGAAATGCCGCGGTCAATAAACCGTCACCTGCCAAAATCGCCAATGCTTCGCCGTATACGACATGATTGGTCGGTTTGCCTCTGCGGAGATCATCATCGTCCATAGCAGGAAGATCATCGTGGATCAGGGAATACGTATGGATCATTTCCAAGGCTGCCGCACATTGATACACTGGTAAATCAATTGGCTTGTCAAAGGCGGCTACTGTCGCAACCAGCAGCAAAGGCCTGATTCGCTTGCCGCCAGCATGGATCGAGTATAGCATACTCTCAGCAAGGCGAGGATCACTGGTCTGTTCGGTGACGAAGCGCACCATGACCTCCTCGATATGTGGGGCTTGTTCATTGGTGAATCTTGTTAACTTGCTCATTGACCCGCCTCATCAAAAACGACTTCCTCATTTGCATCAGTCATCATTTTTGTTAATGCCTTCTCTGCATTGCTCAAGGTATCTTTACATTGCTTGCTCAAGACCATCCCTTGTTGAAAAGCGGTCAACGCTTCTTCCAAAGGGACATCCCCTTGTTCCAAACGAGTAACGATTTGTTCTAATTCTTGTAATGATTCTTCAAATGTTGGATTTGCCATTTTCTTCTCCTTCAATCGTAATTACTTCAACTTCTGCTCGACCATCTTGATAATGGATCTGCAATCGATCGCCCGTTGTCAGGTCCGCAGCCGATCGTACCACTTGCGCTTGTTTGGTCGTATAGGTATAACCTCGACCCATGATTTTTAGTGGGCTCAATAAATCTAGGGATTGGATGGCTTGCAACAACCGATTTTCTTTCGCCGCATAGGTATCCTGCATACTTTTACTCAAACGTTGTGAGAGATAAGCAACTTCTTGTTGTGCAGACTTGATGCGGTTTTGCAGTTGTTGCTGCTCTAAACGGTGAATGATTTGCCTTGCTTGTTTGTCTTTGTCGAAGAGCATCGATTGCAGTCCTTGATTCATGCGTTGCTGCAATTGATCCAGCTTGATCGATTGGGCTTCATATAGGCGTTCCGGCTGTCGAAAGACGTAAGAACCGATGGCTCGTTGATACCGTTCTTGTTTGCGCTGGATCAGATGCATAAAAGCTTGCGATAAGCGTGCTTGTTTTTCTTCGATCCGCAAGATTTCTTCTGCCAATACCGGCACCGCCAATTCAGCTGCTGCTGTCGGTGTTGCTGCCCGAACATCTGCCACCAAGTCGGCGATCGTTGTGTCTGTTTCATGACCAACTGATGAGATGATCGGTGTTTTTGCGGCAAAGATAGCCCGCGCTACCCGCTCTTCATTGAAAGGCCATAAGTCTTCGATCGACCCGCCGCCGCGCCCGATGATCATCGTATCAAATTGTCCATCTGCTTCCACGCGGGCAATATTTTTAACCACATCATCCGCGGCTTTGCTGCCTTGTACAACAGTTGGAAACAAAACGATTTCTGCGATTGGATAACGCCTTTGAGTCGTTGTGATAATGTCGCGGATCACTGCACCGCTGGGACTTGTTAAGACAGCGATTCGTTTAGGATAGCGCGGTAATTGCTGCTTCGGCGCAGTGAACAACCCTTCGATTGACAGTTTTTGCTTTAATTGTTCATAAGCTTGATACAATGCGCCTACACCGTCGGGTTCCATGTGTTCGATCATCATCTGGTAGTTGCCGCTGGCCTCATATAAGGTGATGCGGCCGATAGCCATGACTTTCATGCCTTCTTCAGGTTGGAACTTTAATTTATCAAAGGCACCTTTGAACATGACCACCGATATTTTGGCTCCGTCATCTTTTAAACTGAAATATTGATGATTGGGGCGCCGACGGAAATTAGAGATCTCCCCCGTCAAATAGACCCGCTCTAAATAGGGATCTGCATCAAATTTGCGTTTTAAATATTTGGTCAAGGCCGTGACTGTGAGATATTCTTGTGCCATTTAAATTTTTCATTGCTCCTTTGCTGCTTCAATGGTTTGTGCCATCAGCATCGTGATCGTCATAGGTCCTACACCCCGAGGAACAGGCGTGATATAACTGGCGATTGGCTCTACTTCGTCAAATTTTACATCACCGATCAGTTTGCCTTGGTCATCACGATTCATGCCGACATCAATCACGACCGCACCCTCTTTGACAAATTCTTTCGTGACAAAATGACCGCGCCCGATAGCGACAACCAAAATATCGGCTTGTTTTGCCAATGCTGGCAAATCCTTTGTGCGAGAATGGGCGATCGTGACTGTGGCATTCTCAGCAAGCAGCAGATGCGCCATCGGTTTACCGACGATATTACTGCGGCCGATCACTAAGGCATTTTTGCCTTCAAGTTCAATGCCATAAGCGGCGAACATCTTCATGATACCATAAGGCGTACACGGAATTCGATCAGGTACACCAGCAAATAGTTTCCCGAGGTTCATCGGATGGAATCCATCGACATCTTTTTCTGGTTTGATTGCTAAAAGGACTTTTTCTTCATTGATATGTTTAGGTAAAGGCAGTTGGACTAAAATTCCGTGAAAAGCCTCATCAAGATTATATTTTTCTATTTCACGCAATAATTCTTCTTCACTGATTGTTTCAGAATAACGGGCTACCTGAGAGTGGATGCCAATTTTTGTTGCAGCCAGTTCTTTGTTTTTGACATAGGTTTGACTGGCTTTGTCTTCGCCTACGAGCAATACGACTAACCCTGGTGTAATGCCTTGTTCTTTCAACCCAGCTGTTTCTGTTTTCAATTCACTTTGCATCTTATCTGCTAATTCTTTTCCATTGATCAATGTAGCCATTCTGACAATTCCTCCAACCTGATAAACCATCATTTTATTTGAATTCATCAAAAGACTGCAGCCTGATGGACTGAAGACTTTATGCTATCTATCATAGCATTTTCTGAAAAGAAAAACATCGTTAAATGTTTGATAATTGAATAAAGAACCTCTCAAACCGACAGGCTCTCTAGACAAGACATTTATTTTACAAAAAGCGCATTTATTCTAAATCATTCGTGACGTTTCTCAACGACATAGGTGCGGCAAAAGTATGGTAATTCAACCCGCTGATTGTCAACTTTTGAAGGACTGAGTTTTGATTTTGACTAAGTACGATCATTCCAGCCGTATTTTCCATCAATTCTTTTTCAGCTGTAATCATTGATTGCCAGCGCTTTTCTGGTTCTAAAGCATAAGTGAATCGAGCTTCATCGAGTAAGCGATCGTATTCAGGGTTTGAATAATGCCGATTGTTGCCACTATACATCATTTTCAACGTCGAATAGGGATCCTGATAATCTGGCGTCCAATAAATCAAAAACAAATCATAATCACTTTCACTAGCTGTATTTAATGCAACTTCTGCTGGCATTGAACGCATCGTGACCGTCAAACCATCAAAAAGATCCTCCAATGCCCATTGTAAACTTTCACCCATTTTTTTATATCCACTGTCGTCTGTTGTCAGCAAATCGAGGGTAATTGACTCTCCTAGCTCTTCTTGTGCCCGTTGCCAAAAAGATAATGCCTGCTTAGGATCATATTGCATCAGAGATCCTGCTTCCGAGCGAAAATCTTCCCCAGTTTTAGGATTACGCACAAATCCTTCTGTGATGGCGCCATCTAACGGCTTAGAACCATCGGCCATAATATTAGTGATCAAATTAACTTTATCAATACCTAATGCCAATGCTTTTCGGAGGTTCTCATTTGCGAGGGGCGTTGCTTGCCCTCCTCTTTGTTGATTTAGACGAATATAATCCATTGTTGCTGCGGGATAGCTTTGGAACGTCTCACTGTTTTGCATCTGCTTAGCGATCTCACCTGTTACTATTGCCACATCCAATTGATCATCCTCAAAAAGATTCAACGCAGTCGATGTTTCTTTAATAACCTGAAAATGGATCTCTTCGGTTGGAATTGTTGAATGGTCCCAATAAGTCGGATTCTTTTTCAAACGCCAGTCCATTTGCGATTGCTGCCAATCTTCTACAATGAAAGGACCATTGAACACAATACTATCACTGTTGGTACCATAGTCAGACCCGAAAGTTTCAACCACTTCTCTGTTTTGAGGAAAGAAAATTGGGAATACCATTAAAGACGTAAAATACTGTGCTGGATTGGTTAAATTAACTTCCAAGAGGTAAGTATCGACGGCGCGAACACCCAATGTCTCTGGATCCATTTCACCAGTTGCGATCTCCGAAGCATTTTCAATTAAGTCGTGCATCAAAAAATTGTACAAAAATCCATTTTCGGGATCAATCATTCTTTTCCAAGCATACTCAAAATCAGCTGCTGTTACCGCATCACCGTTGCTCCATTTGGCGTTTTCTCTGAGGGTGAATGTGTAGGTTTTACCATCAGCAGAAATATCAGGTATATCACTGGCGACGCCTGGCTGGACCTCATCATTTTCATCTAGAAAATACAAACCTTCAAAGGATGCATTCTGAATGATCGCATCAGGAAAATCTAACATTGCCGCTGGGTCCAACGAAGTCAATTCGCTTAAAGACATCATACGAATGATGTGCTCCCCATTTACATCGTTCGAATTTTCTGTATTTTCTCCCCCACATGCAGAAAGTACGGTAACAATACATATAATCAGCAAAGCAACATATCCTTTTTTACTTTTCATGGTGATCACCTTCCTTCACTTCATTTGTGTAGGTCGAATCAACGAGTATCCAGATGAGTTCTGCGATCTCTTGGCTATCATTATAATTTTTGTGCCCTTCCCCAGCCGCTATCAACTGGAAATCTCCTTCTTTACCAACAATATCTTGCCCATCTTCTAGTACTGTATGCGCCTGACCTTTGATGACATAAGAATATTCATCTTGATCGTGTCTGGAGAAGCCGTGTTCCGGAATATGTTCTCCTGGCAATAAAGTAATATAACCCATTGTTACAGTTGTGTTCGGTTGATTCTTTGCTGTAAAAATTGTTTGCAACCCAGTTTGTTCACTTTTCCCTTTGATAATCATTTAACCACTTCCTTTTTTTGTTCTTATCCAATTAAAACTTTAAGAACACAAAAAGTCAACTTTTTGTTCAATTTTGATAAAATAATACACAATATAAGATAAATAATAGCGGCAATTACATTTATTAATTAAATTGTATTTATAAAAAAACACCTTGATATCTCTATCAAGGTGTTTCAGCATTATTCTTTCGTTTTATCTTCAGCAGAAAATTCTTGATTGACTGTCGACAAAATACCGTTGACAAATTTCCGTGATTGATCGTCACTGAAGGTTTTGGCAAGTTCGATGGCTTCATTAAGAGCTACTCGATTAGGCACGTTGTCCACATAGGTCATTTCATACAATGCAATACGTAAGATCGTCACATCCATTTTGGATAGACGTTGGATCTTCCAGCCGGATTTCAAATGGCTTTGGATCACTTGATCCAATTCTTCCTTATAATGACACACACCAACCACCAATTGATCCAAATAGGCAGGAACAAAATGTTCTTGTTCTTCATCGATTAATTCATGATGTTCTAACTCAATGGCGTGTCTGATTGCATCTTGTTTGGTTAAATCTTTGTTGAAGTCTAGTGGGAATAATGCTTGTAACGCCATTTTCCGAATGTCATGTCTTGATAATTCTTTACTCATTTTCTTCCTCATCGTTTCCGAATAATTCTTCGATATCTGGTAAATCCACTTTTTCTGGTACGACAGCGACAACATGGACATTGACCTCAGTTAACTGTACATCTGTCATAAATAAGACTTGCTGTTTCACGCGCTCTTGAATCTCCATCGCCACTTTAGGAACAGAAACACCATAAGTCATGTAGCTGTAAAGATCGACTTTGATCCCTGTTTCGTCGATTGTCAGGTAGACACCTTTACCATGGGCTGCACGGCCCAAAAGCTCAGTCACGCTGTTGGCGAATGTACCACGCATACCATAGACACCGTCTACTTTAGAAGCTGCGATACCAATAATGATTTCGATGACTTCAGGCGCGATCACGATTTCACCCAATTCAGGACTAGCGTCTAAGACTAGATTTTTATCTTCGTTCATCTGTTTTGCCTCCATTTTTGAACATCTGCTGAAATGAGCAACGCAACTTCACACTTCATTTGTTGACGAAACATGCGTGATTGCCATTTGCGCTTTGCAGAGAGGTTTATTCTCGTTTTTAGTTTATCATTTTCTCAGCGGATAATCTATAATAACCCACTTTTCTCAATGAATTTCCTGTTCACAAGCGAGTCAGATTATAAGATGATCAATTCTTTGGGCGCGTGGGTCAATACTTTGTTGCCTGTTTCAGTGATCAGTAAATCATCTTCGATTCGGACACCGCCAATGCCTGGCAAGTAAATACCCGGTTCGTCCGTGATCACATTACCGACGACAAACGGTTTATCTGCTCTGAATGACACATTTGGCCCTTCGTGGATCTCTAAACCAATGCCATGACCAGTTGAATGACCAAAGGCTTCCCCGTAGCCATAAGAAGCGATATGGTCCCGGGCAACAGCATCTAATTCGATACCTGTCATCCCAGGTTTCGCTGCAGCCAACACTTTTTCTTGTGCTTCTAATACGATTTTATAGATATCCTTTAATTGATCGCCAGGATCGCCTACGGCAAAAGTTCTCGTCATGTCTGATACATACCCTTGATAGTAACAGCCAAAATCAAGGGTAATCAAATCACCTTGTTCAATGACTTTTTCACTAGCTACGCCATGAGGCATTGCTGAGCGTAATCCGCTGGCAACGATCGTATCAAAGGATACACTTGTCGCGCCTAATGAACGCATGAAGAAATCTAATTGATTGGCTACTTCGATCTCTGTCATTCCTGGGCGAACCATTTTAAGAATATGCTCAAATCCTTGATCAGCAATATGGCAAGCCTGTTGAATCAACGCAATCTCTGATTCATCTTTGACTTCCCGTAAATTTTCGATCATGCCTGAAATTGGGGCCAATGAAGATTCTTCAACCAAATCTTCCAACACTGAATAATCAGAGAAACTGACGTAACTTTCTTCAAAGGCCAGAACATTGACTTCTTCATTTTTACAGATAGTTGCTACTTCATCGAAGATTGGCCCACTATTTTTCACGATCTCAAAGCCCACAGCTTGTGTTGCTGCTTGTTCTGTATAACGGAAGTCAGTCACAAAAAATGCTTTGTTCAAGGTAATGACTGCCAGACCAGTGGTCCCAGTAAAATTCGTCAAGTACCGCAGATTATATGGACTTGTGATCAAAAAGCCATCGATAGACTCTTTGCGCATTGCTTCTCTTAACTTCTCAACTCTTAACATATATTTTCCAACCTTTCTTTTACACTTCTTGTTTATTATAGCAAACTTCAAGAAAAAGCGGAAAGAATGTAAACATTTTCTGAAAAAAGAACCTGTCCGACTTCACTCATCGAAAATAATTAAATAAAGTCGTTTCCGTTACATTGACCGCCAACACATTCTCTCCGGTTTCCAATAAAGCGATCAGTTGATCCACATTGATACGTATAGATACCCCATATGTATTGACTCCGTGTTCTCCTACGTATGAAAGTGTGTCAGCAATCTGTTCGGAAGATATGATTTCTCGATCATAGGCTGGTTCAAGTGCCAGAAAGTCAGTTTGCGTCTGTAGAAAATGCAGCATTGATGTAAAATGAGCTGCTTGCTGTTCGGTTTCTGAATAGTTCATTTCTTGTGCATTGGTGGCATTACCATGTGTGAGAAAGGGAAATTCCTCCAAATAAGATTGGTCAATCTGTCGTTCACTCGGCAAAACGCCGCTATAAACACTGGCAAAGCCTAATGGCTGATAATCTTGATTGCCAGTCGGTACTTCGCTGCGTACAGCGGTCCATAACACTTCTCCTTGACCCAAGTTATACATTTGCCACTCTGCTAACTCATCTAATGTCAAATCCTCGTCAAAAATGACCGTCGCTATGATATCGGTACTTTTTGGCAGTTCTTTGACTTTCGCCAATAGCAGTTCTTTATGTAACTCACTTTCAGTAAATACATCAGATGATGAATTCCGGAAACGCTGCTCAAATAAATAATCAGTCATTTCTGGTATTGATAATTGTGTTTCTTTTAGCTGATTTCGATTGATTGTATAGGTTTTCGTATTTGTTTGATTCTGAGCTAAATTTCGATAAATTTCAGTCACCGCATATTTGCCATACCCTTCTGCATTGATCTCATAGCGGCTTAGACTTTGATTTTGTGTTGTCAGTTCATTATTGATTTGTCGATTGATAATATAACTATCGACATCCGACAGCTGATTACCGCTTTTGGGATTATAGAAAAAAGAATCGACAAGTCTGGGCGCGCCAAAAATAACCGACAAAACGATCAAGGTGATCACACAGACTAGCCCTAAATTGCGGTGCCGCTGTTGTTTTTTGACTTGCAGTTGGATTTCCTTGAAATCAAATGGTTGATTCATGTAATAGTTCCTCCTTTAGTAATCGCCGTCCGCGATATAGCCGATTCTTGGTTTGCGTATAGGTCCATTCTTTATAGCTAGCGATCTCATCAATGGACAATTCCATAAAATAAAAGAGCAGAATCACTTCTCGTGTATCTTCTGGCAAACGATGAATGGATCGAAACAATGACCTTCTTTCTTCTTCTTTGATCATAACGTCCAATTGTGTTCCCTCCGTTTCTGATGCCAGATGTGTGCGTGCTGATCGTTGCCATAACTGATGCCGTTTGTCCTTTCGCTGACCATCAATAAATCTATTTTTGATCGTCTTGAATAAATAATATTTGATTTGATCTTCACGTAAAAAGGGAAGAGCATTAAGGATCGCTAAATAGGCCTGGCTGACTAAGTCTTCTGCTTGGTGAGTGTCTTTAGTGAAATAGAGGGCATACAAATAGCACTCTCTCCCATACAAGTTGTAGATCCCCTCGAATTGATCCAATTTCACCCTACACGCCCCTTCCCTTTTACATTTACTATACGTGCCAGGCGAAAAAAAGTCACAAAAAAAAAGCATTTCATCTTCAAAGATAAAATGCTCTTGCATCAAATTATTTTTTTCGTCCAAAGAAAAATGAAACCACTGCGACGAAAATAACCGCGCCGATAATAGCAGGTACAATGGCCATGTCAGCCACTTGGGGACCCCAATTACCAAATAATGCTTGACCGATAGAAGCGCCTACCAATCCAGCTACGATGTCAAAAATACAGCCGCGTTTTTCACCAGCGATTGCACCACCGACTGAACCGATGACTGCACCGACGATCAATGTCCATAAAAAGTGCATCGGAACACCTCCTTCATTTATACACTCTTAGCGTACCATAGGAAGCGATGATTGAAAAAAATTATGCTTACGTGTTATTTTCTGCGTACAAATGCCCGTTTCAGCACATCGAAAAAGCCGAGAGAATGCACCATATGATCCGGATCAACATACACGCGAATGGCACGCAGGACTTTTTTTGGTTCTTTGGAAGAAAAGGTGTAGGTACCGTTTTTCTTCGTTTTTATGGCATAGCGAGGAATCCACCGCCCTTTGAACATGACAGACGCAATCACATAGTCTACATCTTCCCAAGGGATCTGAATAAATTTTCGTTTGTCACGATCGTTATAAAATTCAAAGGCATTATCACCGATCATGATTTTGCCATATTCATTGATACCTAAAAACGAGGTCGCATTGATTGTCAAATCAACTTTTGTATTCAAAGATTGTACCATCTGTTGTCTGCTCCATTTCTTTGTTTGGCTATATTATACGTGTTTTTTCGTCATTTGGCGAATATGTAAAAAAGTGCTTGGGTCACCCCAAGCACTTCGTTTTGAAAAGATTATAGCAATCCGATCAAGTGTCCACCAATACCGACTAAAAACAAGCCAATGATGATGATGATTGGAGAAACTTTTTTCTTCAATAACCACATGCATAGAAGTGTCAATAGCAAGGCAGCCAAACCAGGAATCAATTGATCCAAGTTGTTTTGCAGTGTAGTCACTTTAACATCCGACAACGCACGACCTTCGGCTACTTGCTCTAAGGCAGTTTTTATGCCTTCTGAACCAGAAGGTAGGTTTGCCCAATCGATGTAGGCACCTTCATCAAGAGGGACTCTTGAAACAACTGGTGCAAAGGATACAGACACCCAACGTTGTACAAGTGAACCTAAGACGAACATCCCTAAAATAGACGCACCTTTTGTTACATCTTGCAACAATCCACCTGAAAGGTCATCAGTGATTTTAGAACCGGCACGATAACCGAATTCTTGGGTATACCACATAAATGCCCAACGGATGATGTTCCATGCCAAGAAGAAGATGATTGGGCCTAGGATGTTTCCGCCTAAAGCCAGAGAAGCGCCTAATGCACCTAACATCGGACGAACTGTAAACCAGAATACTGGGTCACCGACACCGGCTAAAGGACCCATCATCCCAACTTTAACCCCTTGGATTGCTACGTCATCGACTGGCGCACCATTGGCACGTTCTTCTTCTAACGCTAATGTTACACCTAAGATAGGTGAGGCAATATATGGGTGGGTATTAAAGAATTCCAAGTGACGTTTTAATGCAGCGGCACGGTCTTCTTTAGTTTTGTATAATTTTTTGATTGCTGGAATCATTGAGAATGCCCAACCACCATTTTGCATACGTTCATAGTTCCATGAACCTTGAATGAAGGTAGAGCGCCATGCTACGGCTAAACGATCTTTTTTATTTAATTGAATTTTTTCTGCCATTTTTTTCTCCTCCTTCGGTTCTAATAGTCATTCAAGATATCGCCTAGAGGGTCGCCAGTGTTTCCGCCGCCGCCTCCATTAGATGATCCGCCCATTTTGGTAATGTTCAAGTAGATCAATGCGATAGCTACTGCCAATGCACCGATAGCGATCAATGTCAATTCAGAGATTGCCGCAATCACAAAACCAATAATGAAGAATGGCCATACTTCACGAGTTGCCATCATGTTGATAACCATTGCATAACCTACGGCAACGACCATACCACCACCGATAGCCATACCATCAGTTAACCATGCAGGCATAGATTCTAGGAATGTTTGTACTGTTTGTGCAGGGATTGCTAACAATGCTGCTGCAGGAATCGCGATACGTACCCCTTGCATAGCAACTGCAGCGATATGCCACATTTCAATTTTACGGATATTGCCTTCTTCAGCTGCAGCATCCATAAAGTGAACGATTGGTACAGCCAAAGTACGAACGATCATTGTTAAGAACAAACCAGCTACTGCTAAAGGAATCGCAACAGCAATTGCTGTATCAACGCCGGCAGTACCTTGTCCGCCTAATACCAAAATAATTGCAGATGCCACAGATGCTAAAGCCGCATCTGGTGCAACAGCGGCACCAATGTTTGCCCAACCTAAAGCGATCATTTGTAATGATCCACCCAAGATGATACATGCTTCTAAGTTACCGGTCACTAAACCGATCAATGTACAAGCTACTAGTGGTTGGTGGAATTGGAATTCATCCAAGATTCCTTCCATACCAGCTAAAAAGGCAACGAGTACTACTAATACCATAGATATAATAGTCATGATAGACCTCCTATTTAGTTGAATACAATTCTATTTGTTTGCTAATTCATTTTTTGCTTTGCGTAAGATTTCATCCATGTTGTCTTTTGAGTCATTCGGTACTTTACGTACATCGAATTTAATGCCGCGATTTTTTAATTCTTCAAATGTAGCAACATCTTCAGTTCCCATTGACAATACTTTACTTACAACAACTTTACCGACAGAATGCGCCATCGAACCAACATTGACTTCTTGAATATCAACGCCGCCTTCAACTGCACGCAGAACATCTTCCGGATTTTCAAATAATAGCAAAGCTTTTGTATTCCCAAAACGAGGGTCTTTAGAAACTTCAATCATTTTATCTACCGGAATCACGTTTGCTTTCACGCCTGGAGGCGCTGCTTGTTCAATCAATTTCTTACGCAAATCATCTTTAGCAACTGCGTCAGATACAACGATGATTCGTGAAGGATTGACTGATTTTGTCCAAGCTGTCGCAACTTGACCGTGCAACAAGCGAGAATCGACACGTGCCAAAACAATTTTGACTTTGCCATCACCTAGAACAGTTCCAGGAGGAAGTGAACCTTTTGGTTGGTCATCTTGGACCGCTTTTGGTGCAGCAGCTTCTGCTGGTTCAAGCGCTTCAGGTTTGACCTTGACCCCTTCTTTCGCTGTTTCAACGATATGCGCCGCAATTTCATGGGCTTTATTCATTGAAAAACGTGATGCATACGCTTCGATCACCATCGGTAAATTCATACCTGCCACGATTGCCCATGTTTCTTTGTGGTCTTCAAACAAACTATTGGCTTGATTGAATGGTGTACCGCCCCATAAGTCAACTAAGAACAATACTTCTTCTTGGTCGTCAAATGTAGCGATCGCTTCTTGCATTTTTGCTTTGATGTCATCTGGTCCTTCACTTGGCATCAATGTAACAGCTTTAACGTTTTCTTGTTCGCCGAAAATCATTGAACCGGATTGCAAAATGCCGTTTGCAAATTCTCCATGACTTGCTAGGATAATTCCTACCATCTTTTTACCTCCTATTTCAAAATTGAACATTGTGACACGAATTTGAACGAAAAAACAACGACGAAAAATTAAGAGTGACTACTTTCTTTTTCTAAAATATCCTTCAAAAAAATTTTGCGGTCAGCTGGAACTTTACGAATCTCGACTTCGATGCCTTGCTTTTGTAAATAGAGCAAAGCGTCAAGATCTTGGTCATTGACAGAAACAAAGTTTGTGATCATGCGTTTTCCCATTGAAAAACTCATTCCACCAATATTCACTGAGTGAATTGGAATGCCACCTTTGACGAGGGTCACGACATCTTGAGGGTTAGTAAATAATAACATGACTTTTTGAGTATTAAATAATGTGTTATGTGCTACCTCAAGCATTTTCGTTACCGTTACGACATTTGATTTGATTCCTGGCGGTGCAGCTTCTTTCAAAAGAAACTTGCGCAATTGATCATTGGCTACTTCATCACTGACCACGATGATTCGGTTGATACCCGTCAGTTTCGACCATGCTGTGGCGACTTGACCATGAATCAAACGGTCATCGATCCGGGCAAGACGTATATCCATTCCCATTGTAAAACCTCCTACATCGATCCGCTGAACAATTTGAGGATCCGTTCTTTTTTCGATCACCTCCTGTATCCACTTATATATAAGCAAGTTGCGTGCCAACTTTTATCAATACACTAATCTTGTAAAAAGCTTAAGAATCAACAATAGAACAATACACTAAAAAAAGATACACTATAATAAAGTGTATCTTTTTTAGTGTATCTGTATTCTTTTTTTATTTCAAATAAAGTTCTTTTTCTTGATGATTCTTGATGAGGGCCAACAAATAGTATTCCTCTGCATCGGGAATCGCTAAGTTCATCAAACGGGCAAAAGATTGAACATGTACATGTAACTGTTCATATTGCGGATGATGATACATGTCTGCTAGCTCCTCAGTTGAAACCGTCAATGGTTGACGCAAGACAATGCGCTCCAACATCCCGGCAGTATGCAAAACGAAATTGATTTGGAATCCTTGGCGGGCATCATTCAGCTCTAAGTCACGAATCAACTCGATACTAAACTGCCACAATGGATCAACCACTTTCTTGGCATTGATATAGGTAAAGTTTTCTTCTAAGTAGCCAATACAAATAGTTTTGGACCGTTGGTCATCCAACTGGACCTCATCTTCATAGCTCAACTCATTGTCTAGAAGGATATCATCTAGCAGCTGATCGACATCTTGATCGATAAAGCGTTCCAAAGAAATGAACGGCGCGTCGATATGCGGATCAACGATTCCTGTAGATGCGATCAATTGGTACCGCTGTTGGATACTTTCTAATTCAGAGCGCAAGTCTGCAACAGCTAGTGTCACAACTTCGACAGATTGGTTTTGTCTTTTTGACAATGAACTTTGAATCAATTCCTTGATTCTTTGCGCCGTCCCTTTCCCAGAAGCACAAATGGCTAAAATCGCTTTTGGATGATGATTTTGCTGCGCAGGCTCCTCATTCGTCACAACGCCATAGCCGCGAAACTTCCGCAATGAATCATATAGTTGATCGATATCTGTGCCAATCACTGAAGCTTTGCGTACCGTTTCTAAAACAATCGATGTAGTGACCATATCGACCGTACGAACCGTGATCCCTGTTTCTCGTTGGATCTCACTGTTAAAGGTTGCCAATGAGCCCATATCGACCAACAGCATCACACCGCTGCCATCATTGACTTGTTTCACACTTTCAACGATTTTTTTCAAGGCAACTGCTGGCGGCATATCCAATGGCATATCCACAGCTGTGACTTGATCCACTTCCAGCAATTGCTTCACGACTTGAACCATACTGCTGGCGGTACTATTGCCATGAGCGGCGACGACGACACCGATTTTGCCTGATGAGTGCGTCGTTCTCAGTGAAACAAGCAATACAGCTAAATAGTAAGACTCACTTTCAGGGATCGTTACCCGAAAACTGTCGCCAATAAAGGCCCGCACTTCTTTAGCCGCTGCAAATTCTTCGGGGTAATCGGCCACCATTTGCCGAATATTATCATTGGTTTGGCGCTCTTCACCTAAGTGGATTTTTTTCAAGAATGAACTGATATGCAAACTCATAGCATAAATAAAGTTCTGTTGAAAATCTACCTGCAATCGATTCCGGACCATCTCGTAAATTTGGTTCGTCACTGTGATGACCTTTTGATCGACAAATTCACTGAGCTTATTCACAGAATTGAAGGAGAACCCATGGTCTTTGTAAAAAGATTTTAAATGGACATTGATATCTGTTGAAATAAAATGATTGATTGCTTCTTGGTCTAATCCATCCGCTTTTAACAATGCCGCTTTGTCGCCAATAATATCATATAGGTTATACGGCAGCTCATAGGCATCCGATTGAATGTCGTTCAAATTCTCATTTGGCTGCACACTGACTTTCGGCGCCAATGTTTTCGACAACTCCGCCAATTCGTTGCGTCGATTGCCCAAGACGATCAGTCCTGAACGAATGCCTTCAGGCAGATCCATCAACTCGATTTCAATTTCTTCAGCTTGCATATGATTCAAAAAACCGCGGGCACAAACCAGTTGGACATTAGACTTCAGCTGGCCGATATTGCCAAAACTGACACTGCCAATCAACGCCTTGACCACGTCTTCTGTCAGTGTGATACTTCTTTGAATACGGGTTGCTTCTTGACCAACCAGTACGCGGACCAGTTCGATTTTTTCTGACGCAGGTCTTTTTTCGAAGAATGGCAACTGAATATTGATGGGGATCCTTCGGGTAAATGTATCCAACAATGTCGAATTGGGATCTTCCGTCGTTGCCCCAACGATTCGCACATTGGCTTGGTGATTTTTGCCAGTTTCCCCTAAACGACTGAACGTGCCATGATCCATAAAGTAAAAGATCATTTCCTGTCCTTCTGGGGGCAAACGATGGATTTCGTCCAGAAACAGCATACTTTCATCCGCTTGATCAATAATCCCAACTTTTTCTTGCTCAGCACCCGTAAAAGCCCCTTTGACATAACCAAACAGATGGCTCATCAACAGCTCTGGATTATTGGCATAGTCGGCACAATTGAAGACAATCAGTTCTTTTTCGTCTGCGATCACTTGATTGGTTTTGGCAAATTGGAACATCGCATGGGCAAAATAGGTTTTCCCTGAACCTGTTGGCCCAGTGATCAAGCAATTCAGCCCTTTAGGCGGATATAGAATCGCTGCTTTGGCTTGCTCCACCGCATTCTTCATACTGCCGTTGGCACCAATGATCGTCGAAAAAATATCGCGGTTGTTTTTGACGGCAGGTACACGTTGCGGATGCGCTTTCTCTCGTTGCGGGCGATTTTCCATATAACTAGGTACGTAGTTCTCAGGCGCTTTTTCATTGACGATTGCCCAATAACGAACAGGCCGTGTGTCACTCTTTTGGACGCGGCCTTCTTTGACGAGCTGATTTAGGTCTTTACTGGCATTGCTGCGTTGAATCGCTAAATGATCAGCGACTTCAGATGTCGACAACCCTTTCTTTTCTCCTAAGCCGCTCATTGTATTTTCAACTATATATTGATAAATACGCTCAATTCGCTTCCCCAACAGCTTCGCCTCCTTGTTTTTTTCCACTTGACTACTTTAATCATTTTTTCTAAAAAAAGCAAATTTTTATATAAAATAGCACATCTATGCTATCTTTCACACGAACAACAACCAACTTAGCCTAAGAATAATGCATTTCAGAAAAAAAAGACACTCATATGTCTATGGGTGTCCTGGCAACGCATGTATTGGTTGAAACGGTGGCACTTCCTCAGGAAATTCTTGCACTATTTTTTGCATCCAGATTACATCATGCCATTGATTGAATTTATAACCAACCTTTTTAAAATCAGCTACCCGTTGATAACCGCGTTTTTGATGAAATCCTTCGCTTTGCTGATTGCCTCCAGTGATACAGGCGGTCAAATTCACGATGTGCTGCGCTTTAAGTATATTTTCTAAGGCATCATATAAAGCAGTCCCAATCCCTTTGGCTTGTGCGGACTGATCCAAATAAACAGTGACTTCCACCGTCCAATCATAGGCTGCCCGCCCTTTATAAGCTGTCGCATAAGCATAACCCAATATGTGGCCCGCTTCTTCGGCGACCAAATAAGGATATCTGCTTGAGATTGTCCGGATCCGTTCACTAAAATCTTCTATGGTTGGTATCTCCGTTTCAAATGTGATTGGTGTATGCAGTACATAATAAGCATAAATGTCTAATAAGCTTTGGGCGTCTGCTATTGTCGCTGAACGTATATCCATGAGATCCCTCTTTTCGCGAAATTTTCAATAGTATACTCTTTTTGAATCAAAAAAACAATCCGACAAAGGGATTGTTTTTTTTTCACGGAATATTTATGACACGTCATTTTTTTCTTTCCCGCAATAAACTTGTAAATGTTGCGGCACTATTCGGATGGTCACTGGCAATTCCGGCCCAGCATCTCCATCAACATTGGTTTCGATCGAGCCACTATCTTTGATCGAGATCGTGGCTCGCTCAAAGGTTTCATACCCTAACACTTCGTTTGATTCCGACACCCCTTTGAGCAATTCAGGAATGCTCTTGATCGTTTCCCACAAATTGCTGTCTTTCAAATAAATCAAATGCAACCTGCCATCTTTGGTACTGGCTTTAGGCAACAAGGATTCAAAACCACCCACGCTATTCGATGAGCCGATGATCAAGGTACTACTTTCGATCGATACATGCTTTGTTTCATTTGCTGCCGTCAGGTCGATCTCAAACTGATGACTTTCATTTTTTCGGACTTCACGTAATCCGGAAACGAAATAGGCCATTTTACCTAATTTCGTTTTTTCTTCCACATCCACCTGATTGATAGCTGCCGGGATCATACCAATCGCCACGACATTCATGAAATAGTCGTCATTGATCTGTCCAATATCGATTTTCCGTGAATGCGCAGCGTCAAAAGAATCAATTGCTTCTTGAGGATCTAAGGGAATCGCTAACGCCCGAGCCAAATCATTGACTGTACCCAGAGGAAAGAACCCGAAAGCCGGTCGATCCTCATGGGGAGCCAGACCACTGATGGCCTCATTCACAGTACCATCCCCGCCCATTGCAAAGACACTGTCGAAAGCACCAACGGTATCAGAGGCAAACTGCGTGGCATCTCCCGCCTTTTCTGTATGCTTGACTTCAACCTCATCGAAAAAAGAAGCCAGCTTATCTTTGGCTTGTTGTTCATATTCCTTTGCCTGCTCTCCGCCAGAACTAGGATTCACGATCAATAGTGCTTTCATAAAAACAACCTCCTTAGAAATAGTATGTGCTACACCAAGTATAGCAAAATCAGCAGCAGCTTGTCTTTTTTGACACCACGAAAAAAGCACATTGGCAACAGCCAATGTGCAAAGTATCGATCAAACCAACCGTTTCCGCAGACGACCAGAAACAAAATCGATCAAAGTCACAGTCACCACGATACCCAATAATATGATTCCCACTCGACTCCATGAACGGGCATTGATGGCGAAAATCATCGGCGTACCGATCCCGCCAGCCCCTACGATCCCTAAAATCGAAGCAGAACGAACGGCCAATTCAAAGCGGTACAAGGTGAAGGACAAGAATTCAGGAATCAACTGCGGCAGTGTGGCAAATCCCAACACGTCCCAACGATTTCCACCGGCACTGATCACAGATTCAGAAGGACCATTGTCCATATTTTCGATGGCTTCACTGTATAGTTTGGCCAACATCCCAATCGAATGCACACTTACTGCTAACACACCGGCAAAAGAACCCGGGCCAACAGCTTTGATAAACATAATAGCCAATACGATCTCTGGGAATGTTCGAAAGGCTGTGAGGACGATTTTTCCAGATCCAGACAACAAACGCGGACTATTTTTGCTTCGCGCAGCCCAAAAGGCAAACGGAATACTCAGCAAAGAGGAAATAAATGTCCCCACAAAGGCAATCGCCACCGTTTGAATCATCAAACTGATCAAATCTTCTCCATCGCCGGTATAGACATAATCCCAGTCCGGATTGATCAACCCTTGAAAAATCGACCCAACGATTTGCCCGGCATTGTCTTTGACACCATTAAACGGAATACCCGAAAATGCCCATATATAAATAAGAATCAACACACCAGCAATCAGCCAATTTCTTACCTTCTTTTGTTTTGGTTCAGCAGGTAACATCATATTAATCGCTCCCTTAATCTATTACTGATCGTATCAATCACCAATACAACCGCAAATATCACCAAAACAATAATCGACGTTTGATCATATCTAAACTGACTCAACGAGCGTTGCAAAAAGACCCCAATTCCGCCAGCACCGATATAGCCTAGGATCGTCGATGCACGAATATTGATTTCAAACGCATAGAGCAAGTAGCTCAAGAAATGGCTCATCACTTGCGGCATCACCGCATAGCGAATAATATCAAATTTTGACCCGCCGGAAGCAGTGATCGCCTCGATAGGTCCTTCATCAATCGTTTCAATCGATTCATAAAACAATTTCGCGATCATCCCAAATGAGAACACCGAGATCGAAATCACACCGGCTACTGGACCGATTCCAACAATTGCGACAAACAATGCCGCCATCATCAGATCAGGAATCGTACGAATAATGTTCAAAACAAAACGAAAAATACCGCTAATGAAATCATTGGTCATAATATTTCGCGCAGCCAGTAATGAAAAAGGCAGCGCAACGATCGCGCCAAAGGTCGTACCAACGATCGCCATTTGAATCGTCTGCAAAATCGGCTCAACGATCACCGAAGCATATGCCCAATCTGGACGCGCCATTTTTTGCAAAATGATATTCATCTGGCCCATGTTGCCAAAAAAGCGCGGCATATCCACACCAGAGATCGACCCACTGACATAAAGAACCATAAGGAAGATTGCCAGCCATAAGACATTTTTCCATAAACCGTTGCGTTTCGGCAACGTGTTGGTCATCATAAAGCTTCTCCTCCTTGTTCTTCCATGATTTCACTGCCATAGATTTCTTTCAAGCGTTGATCTGTAGCTTCACTGACAGGTCCATCAAAGACCAAACTGCCATCGCGCAGGCCAATGATCCGGGTACCATATTGTCTCGCCAATTGCACCGAGTGCAAGTTGACGACGATCGTAATCCCTAAATCTTGATTGATTCGTTTCAAATCATCCATGACTTTTTCTGTTGTCAAAGGATCTAAAGAGGCCACAGGTTCATCTGCCAAAATGATTTTCGGCTCCTGCGTCAATGCCCGAGCAATGGAAACACGTTGTTGCTGCCCACCGGATAATTCATCAGCACGGGTATAGACTTTTTCTGCCAAATTGACCCGTTGCAAGGATTGATAGGCCAATTCTTTATCCGCTTGCGGAAACAAACCAAACAGCATTTTGATCGTCGGATGATAAGCGACCCTTCCTGTCAACACATTACGTAAGACACTCGAACGCTTCACCAAATTGAAACTTTGGAAAATCATGCCAATGTCTCGTCGAATCAAACGCAGGGATCTTCCTTTGGCTTTCGTGATTGATTGATTATCGATCAAAATCTCACCGCTTGTGATTTCATGCAGACGATTGATCGAACGCAGCATCGTTGATTTGCCGGCACCTGATAAGCCGACGACAATCACAAATTCGCCTTTTTTAATATCAATATTCAGATCTTTCAGCCCCAAAACACCATTTGGATATTGCTTCGTCACGTTTTGGAATGAAATAATCGTTTCTTTCTCTACTGCCATGATTCTCCTACTTTCTTTTGTTAAAAAATCGCCTTACATTCGAAAAGGGTACCTCAAGAACCGGCACCCTTTCCGAGCTATGGATAGATTATTGACCTACTTGTTCAGCATACTCTCTAACAATATCGAAGTTGCTGTCTTGTGAAACGACATAGCCTTCGTGTGAATAAATATCAGAGATGATTTGCTTGCCTTCTTCATCTTGACCAATTGCAATGAAAGCATCTTGGATCTTTTTGTCCCATTCTTCGCTCATATCACTGCGGACACTGATCGTATCGTTAGGGATCGGCTCAGTGAAGTACATTGGTTCGACTTCATCCATGATTTCTGGGTAGTCGCTTTTCACCGTATTGCGGGCATCTTCAAACACGAATGCTGCATCCACATCACCGTTCAATACAGAAAGAATTGCTTGATCATGTCCTTTGACTTGAACAGTCGTTACATCAGAATTGATATCGATACCAGCTTTCAGCATCTCAGCTACTGGCCATACGTATCCTGCAGAAGAAGTCACATCTTGGGTTGCGATCGTCTTGCCTTTCAAATCTTCAAGATCTTTGATGCCGCTGTCGCTTTTCACAACGATCATTGAACGATAGCTGTCTACCAATTCATCCGTTGCTTCACCGCCAGGTTGTTTGATCCCGTATCTTTGTGCTTGCAACAATACTTTCACATTGCTTTGTTCGTGCGCCAATACATACGCATTTGGCGGCAAGAAACCAACATCCACCTGTTTTGAAGCCATCGCTTCAACGATCGTATTATAGTCGGTCGACACACTTACCGTTACCGGAATCCCTAACTCATCACTTAATAATTGTTCTAATGGTTTTGCTTTGGCTTCTAAAGTTTCAGCCGCTTGAGATGGGACGAATTGAACAGTCAGCTCCTCAGGTACATAACTTTCTTCACCAGAAGCATCTGTAGCAGAATCTCCTGAGCCGCACGCTGCCAATGTCAATGCTGCTGCCATTCCTAATCCAAGTGTTGCCGCTTTTTTCCAAACTTTCATTACTTTTCCCCTTTTCAACTAAAAATAGAACAAAATGAAATACCGAACTTTCCTATCTGATTATAAGAAAAAAAACACAACAAAACAACCGATTTTTATTTTATATCCGTTATATTTTTTTAATCGTTCGTAAAACACGAACGATAACTCGTGTAGTCTTTCTCAATCAAACAGAATCAAACGACCTGATTTCCCATTCGCCCTCACTGAAAATCCTATCAGAGCAATTTGCATTTTAGGTTAGCAACGTGTAAAGGTTCTGTTAAATTCAATTTTTACATTGTGAATAAAAAAACATTCGCGATGATAAATAAACGCGAATGCTTGGCAACATTAAAATTTGCGTAGAAGAACGGTTTCGCCACTTACCTGTTCTCCAGTTTTGACAAAACCATGTTTCTCATACAGTTGTTCTGCAATGATATTACCTGGAACTGAAGAAATACGCAGTTCTTTGGCTTGCACTTCGTCAAGGAACCACTTGATTGACGCGACTAACCCTTGGGTGCCAAAACCTTGGTTTTGATACGTTTGACCAATCATAAACCTTTCGATCCACCAAGAATCTTTCGGATAATCTTCATCGGCAGCATAATAACTAAACAACACAAAGCCCACCATTTCGTCTTCATTGTATAGACCAAACGCTTGCCTTTGCGCCTCAAATACAGATTCCAACAGCGAATACCAGTTTGGCGAAACAAAATCCTCTTGTTCCTTTGCTGTTTTCAAAGCAATACAAGTTTTATAATTCGACTGATTGATTTCTTTTAACTGGATCATCTACTTTCTCCTTAACGCGCTATTTTACAGCGCTTTCATTTTTTATTTTAAAAAAACGCCCGGTTACATGAAAGTATCCGGGCGTTCTGATTATTAAGCTTCTTGCGCTACTGGGTAAACAGATACTTGTTTTTTGTCGCGGCCTTTACGTTCGAAACGAACAACGCCGTCAACTTTAGCAAACAAAGTATCATCTCCACCGATACCGACATTTACACCTGGGTAAATTTTCGTACCGCGTTGGCGATAAAGGATAGATCCGCCTGAAACAGTTTGACCGTCAGCACGTTTCGCACCTAAACGTTTTGATTGAGAGTCACGTCCGTTAGACGTAGAACCCCCACCTTTTTTGTGAGCGAAGAATTGCAAATTCATTTTCATCAACATGAGATGCACCTCCTATTTTTCTTTAGTAGTTTTGATTTGGATATAATCGTTGTACTCTTCTTGAACTGATTGCAAGCCGATCAGCAAATTCTCCAAAAGAATTTGTGAGATATTCGACTGCTCTTGGGTCAAACGAGCCGGTAATGTTACCAAAAGATAACCACCCTGTTCATTCTCCGCTTCAACTTTAGGCGCAATGCCTGCTAAAGCGTCGATCCCATTTACTGCACTGATTGCCAATGCCGAGGCTGCAGCACAGACGATGTCTTTGCCGTATTCTCCTGCTTGGGCATGTCCAGCAAGTTCAAAAGAAACAATCCGACCAGAGTCATTGCGTTTGAATGTCCCTTTGATCATATTCGTTACCCTGCTTTTCGTCAGAATTAAGCGTTGATCGCGTCAATAACAACTTTTGTGTATGGTTGACGGTGACCTTGTTTACGGTGTGAATGTTTTTTAGGTTTGTATTTGAAAGTCACGACTTTCTTTTGTTTGCCGTGTTTTTCAACAGTACCTTCAACAGTTGCACCAGCAACGATTGGGGCACCTACTTTTGTTGATTCGCCACCTACTAAGATGACTTCGTCAAAAGTAATTTTTTGGCCAGCTTCAACGTCTAATTTTTCAACGTAGATTGCTTGACCCACTTCAACTTTCACTTGTTTCCCACCAGTTTTGATAATTGCGTACATGCTCTACAGCACCTCCTTATGATATACTTAGACTCGCCATCCCAAGTGACTTTCGTACTTAATACTTGTTCTGTGCGGTTGTAGCTGTGGAGTCCACAATTACAACAGTCTAACTTTATCAAAATACCGTGGCATTGTCAATGCAGAAAAATAAAAAATACAGAATCTTTTCTTTCATGACTTGAATGATTAAAGATTTCTTCTATAAGAAAGGAAGACGAGACAGCCTATGAACTACCCAAAAGAATTGGCCTATCCGATCCAAGAATCATCTAAAGCCTTTCCTCTGGAAGGTTTTGTGCCTGGCCAAGGCCCCCTTGATCCTCAGATCATGATCGTGGGTGAAGCGCCAGGGCGAACCGAAGTCGAAAACTTCATTCCTTTCAGCGGCCAAGCTGGAAAAGAGTTGATCAAATCGCTAGCATTAGCCGGGTTGACCAGAGAAGACGTCTATATCACCAGTGCCGTGCGCAGCCGACCTTATCATACAAAAGAACGGATCAACAAACGAACAGGTGCCCATGAGATCGTACATCCCAACCGCACGCCGACAAAAAAAGAAGTCATGCTCCATGCGCCGCTTTTGGATTATGAGATTGAACAAATTGATCCACCGATCATTGTTACTGTCGGCAACATCGGTCTGCAACGCCTATTAGGCAATCAAATCGTCATCAAAAACTATCATGGCCAATTGATCCAATCACCGATCCAACAAAGCGATAGCGAAGGGTCGGGTTATCATTGGACAAATAAACCCTATCAGATCGTACCTATGTATCACCCGGCAGCCATTTTCTACAATCGTACTCTTGCCGAAACAATTGAAAAAGACTGGCGTGGGCTTAAAAAGTTTTTGGTGCCTTCCACTACGCACGATAAGCCGGGATCGTCTGCTCGTAAGCAGTGATCTTGTCCGCTTCTTGCAATGTTATGCCAATCTCATCCAGGCCATTGACTAGTTTATGTTTCCATGAAGCATCGATCTCAAAGGGATACACGTTCTTCTCGATGGTCACCTGTTGTAATGGCAGATCCACAGAAATAGCAGTCGTTGGGGGCAAAGCCGCCAGCTGTTCTCTCACTGCCAATGGTAGAACGATTGGCAAAAGCCCATTTTTGGTGGCATTCATATAGAAAATATCGCCAAAGCTGCCAGCAATGACAACACTAAACCCATAATCCAATAGTGCCCATGCCGCGTGCTCTCTAGAAGAACCCGAACCGAAGTTATCACCAGCGATCAAAATCGAGGCTGTTTGATATTCGGGAAAATTGAGCACAAAATCAGGATTGGGCTTCCGCTTCGCTAAGTATCGCCAATCATCAAATAAAAACTCGCCAAAACCAGTCTTTTCCACTCGTTTGAGATAATTCTTCGGCAAAATTTGATCCGTATCAATATTGTCATTCATCAAAGGCATCGTGGTACCTTTAAATTGCGTAAAAGCCTTCATCTTCCCGCCTCCCTACGATTTCTCTCACATCGATAAAGTGCCCATGGATAGCTGCAGCAGCAGCCATGGCTGGACTGCACAAATGCGTCCGTGCATTCTTCCCTTGCCGCCCAACGAAATTACGATTCGAGGTCGATGCACAATGAACGCCTTCAGGTACTTTATCTGGATTCATACCTAAACACATAGAACAACCAGGTTCACGCCATTCGAACCCCGCTTCTATAAATACTTGATCCAATCCAATGGCTTCAGCGGCTTTTCTCACCGGACGGGAACCTGGTACGACGATACCTGTCACGCCTTCTTTGATCCGATGTCCTTTTAAGATCGAAGCAGCTTCTTGCAAATCAGATAAACGGCCATTGGTACATGATCCAATAAAAATGTATTCAATTGGAATCTCAGAAGGATGTTGACCAGGCTGCAGTGCCATGTAGTCATAGGCCTGTTGATCGTTGTGGTCTTGTATCTCCGGAAAAACACCTGTGACAGGCACCCCCATCTCAGGATTGGTGCCCCACGTCACATAAGGCGCCAATTGTGACGCATCCAACGTAAGCAAAGCATCGTAGGTGGCATCTTCATCGGTATAAAGCGTACGCCAATCAGACACTGCCGCATCAAAGTCGTCAGGAGCATATGCCCGCCCTTTCACATAGGCAAAAGTCGTGTCATCCGGTGCGATCAACCCCATTTTGGCGCCACCTTCGATCGACATATTGCAAATCGTCATCCGCTCTTCCATCGTTAGCGACCGAACTGTGTCTCCAAAATATTCCACCGCATACCCTACACCAAAATCCGTTCCACAAGCAGCAATCAATGCCAAAATAATATCTTTTGCATACACTCCCGGTTGCAGCGCACCCGTGATCTGGACGCCCATTCGTTTGGGCTTCATTTGCCACAAGGTTTGCGTCGCAAATACATGCTCGACTTCACTCGTCCCAATCCCAAAAGCAATTGCGCCAAACGCGCCATGAGTGGCAGTATGAGAATCACCGCAAACGATGGTTTTGCCGGGTTGGGTCAAACCAACCTCTGGCCCAACCATATGCACGATCCCTTGACTTGCAGAGCCATTGTCACAAAGTTGTACATCAAAGTCGCGGCAATTTCTACGCAAAGTATCCATTTGTTTTTTGGCCACCAGATCCGAAATCGTAAAAATATCTTGTGTCGGCACATTATGATCCATCGTGGCAAAGGTTTTCTCAGGACAACGCAGCGGACGATCAGCTTCCCGCAATCCTTCGAATGCTTGCGGCGATGTCACTTCATGGATCATGTGCAAATCAATATAAAGCAGCTGCGCTTCACCCTCTTCACCAGTCACGACATGGCGTTCCCACAATTTATCAAATAGCGTTTTTCCCATCTTGCTTTCCTCCTAGCCGCGCGATCACCGCTGCAGTAAAACGATCCGTCGTTGCATCGCCGCCCAAATCTTGTGTCAAAATGCCTGCATTCATCGTAGCAAAACAAGCAGTTTCGATTGTTGCGGCCAACGCCTCCATCTGAAAAGATTCTCGCAACATCATAACGACTGATAAAATCATCGAAACGGGGTTGGCTATATTTTTCCCTGCAATATCCGGTGCCGATCCATGAATCGGTTCATACAATGAAACCCCAGTGACGCCATGACTCGCACTTGGTAAGACGCCTAGCGATCCGGGTAAAACCGAAGCCTCATCACTCAAAATATCACCAAACAGATTCTCCGTCACGATCACATCAAAAGCAGTTGGTTGTTGCATGATCTTCATCGCTGCTGAGTCGACATATTGATGTGTGAGCTGACAATCTGGAAATTCCTTGGCGACTTCCTCAGCAATCCGTCGCCACAGCCGGCTGGTGGCCAATACATTGGCTTTATCGATGGAGAGCACCTTTTTCTGACGTGATTGGGCAATCGTAAACGCTTGACGGATGATCCGCTCAATCTCAACCCGTGCATAGCGGTTGGTATCGTAGGCGATATCTTCTTCTTCGGCTTTTTCGCCAAAGTAAATGCCACTGGTCAATTCCCGCACGATCACAAAGTCCGTACCTTTGACGATTGCTTCTTTGATCGGTGACAAGTGCAGCACAGCATCCACAACTTTGATGGGGCGAATATTCGCATACAATCCTAATGCTTTCCTTAGTGCCAACAGGCCTTGTTCAGGCGTATAGGCTGCTTTCTCCCAACGGGGATCGCCTATCGCGCCTAGTAAGATCGCATCGGCTTCCTGACATGCTTGCAAGGTCTTCGCTGGCAGTGGTGTATCCCCTATCGCCAATGCTGCGCCGCCAAAAGGCTGATGATCGAATGAAAATGCGGCTCCGTCCGTACCGGACGCTGCGTTCAAGACGCGCAATGCACTGTCCATGATTTCAGGGCCAATACCATCTCCTGCTAAAACAACGATATTTTTCACACCAGAACACCTCGATTCTTCAGCGAAGCACTGGCTTGCACATATGCCTTTGCCGAAGCTTGCAGCACATCAAAATCCAATCCGATCCCGCTGATTTTCTCGTGGCTCTCATCATCTTCGATCAAGACATGGACTTCTGCTTGGGCATCTTCACCACTTGTCAGCGCCGTGATTTCATAATTCAACAACGTTGGCCGCTGTGCAAAAATTTGATCGATGGAGTTATAGATCGCCTGAATACTCCCGGAGCCGATGGCTGAAGCAACATAGGTTTCTTCCTCTTTTTTGATGGAAACCACGGCACCTTGATGGCCGTTGGACACATATTGCAATTGAACAGCGTCCAATTCGTATCCATTAGCCCCCCGACCTTGGTCAGCAACAAGGGCAATCAAATCTTGTTCAGTGACTTGCTTTTTCTTATCCGCCAATTCTTTGAACCGTTTGAACAATGCATCACTTTCCTTTTGCTCAAATTGATAGCCCAGATGCGTCATTTTATCGATGAACGCATGGCGACCCGACAATTTACCCAATGGCAATGAATTGGTCTTGACGCCAACCAATTGCGGTGTGATGATTTCATACGTTTCTGGATTCTTGAGGACACCATCTTGATGGATCCCCGATTCATGGGCATAGGCGTTGCCCCCAACGATGGCTTTATTTTTCGGTACAGCAATACCCGACAAACGGGCGATCAAGTCGCTGGTACGTTTCGTTTCTGCCAATTTGATGTTGCTCTGGCAGTGATAGAAGTCATTGCGAATATGCAATGCCAACGCAACTTCTTCTAGTGCTGTATTTCCAGCACGTTCGCCGATCCCATTGATAGTTCCTTCAACACGGTCAGCACCATTTTCAATTGCCGCCAATGCATTGGCCATCGCCATGCCCAGATCGTCATGACAATGAGAGGAAAAAATGATTTTCTCGTCACTGCTGATATTATTGATCAGATAAGCAAAAATCTCGCCATATTCTGTCGGATTGCTATACCCAACTGTATCTGGCACATTGATGATCGTTGCCCCCGCATCGATTGCTGTTTGTACAGCTGCCAATAAGAAGTCCTTATCCGTTCTAGTCGCATCTTCAGGAGAAAATTGAACTTTAGCAAAACGCGCCCGCGCATAGCTCACATGTTCTTTGATCGATGCAATGACTTCTTCTTTGGTCATATGCAATTTAAATTCACGGTGCACCGCACTAGTGGCCAAAAATACATGGATCTGAGGATCAACAGCATGTTGCAAGGCTTCATACGCCCGGTCGATATCCTTCTTTTGACAACGTGCCAACCCCGCAACTGTCATCTTCGTGACAGCTTTGGCGATCGCTTCGACTGCTTCAAAATCACCGTCAGAGGCGATAGGAAATCCTGCTTCAATCACATCAATGCCCCATTTTTCCAATTGCAAAGCCAATTGCACCTTTTCTTTCGTGTTAAAATTGACACCTGGCGTTTGTTCGCCATCCCGCAATGATGTATCAAAAAATTGGATCTTTCTCATAAAACTTCTCCTCCTTCACAATTCTTAGACAGGACATGGGAAACGGTTGGTGATCTATGGTCGAAAAAGGTATAAAAAAAGCACTCCATAAAGGGTTGACCTTCATGCAATGCGAATAGGACTCTTCAAATAATGCCTGAGAATGGGTGGCAAAATGAATGAGTCCTTACGATAATAATAATAAAAATGCTGCTGCGTTTTTCGTCTGTTTGATCATAACCGTCACCTGTCCGTTTTTCTTGTAATGACCATACCAAGCTTCCATCAAACTGTCAAGTCTTTTTACCGAATTTTCTGAATATTACGATTAAAAGAGATCATGTGACACCTATTTGGGCCCTTTTTGATTTCTAAGCATCAACTGCGGAAAAATTTAGTATTTACTGTTGATATCTTCACACTATCTTAACCGAATTTAAACAATCATCAGTTATGATATATGTATCCCAAAAATATTTTTCACCCCTTTATCCTACCAGTCGAATGACTGGTGTTTTTTTACCCTTTCGAAACGTGAGAAAAGATTGAACTTCCTGTTGGTTCTTCGTATAATGAAGAGCAGCAATATTTGAGGAGGATGAAGATGCGAAATGAAATGATGCATCGTCCAGTAGTCAAACCCGAACTAGTGGAATACATGCGTAACAACCAAAAACAATTACCCGGGGAACTGGGAAAAATAGAACAAGATGCCCATGAAAAAGAAGTGCCGATCATCCCCCACGAAACCGTGGTCTTTATGCAATTTCTTTTGGGTCAACTCCAGCCAAAAGAAATATTAGAAATCGGTACCGCCATTGGTTTTTCTTCCAGTTTAATGGCCAACATCGTCGAAAACAGCCACGTCACAACGATCGATCGTTTTGATGTGATGATCCGCAAGGCCAAAGAAACCTATGCACGATTAGACAACGAGGCACAGATCACCTTATTGGAAGGTCAAGCTGCAGATATCTTGCCTTCTTTGAGCGGTCCCTATGATTTTATCTTTATGGACAGTGCAAAATCAAAGTATATTGAATTTCTTCCGGCCTGTTTGCGCCTCTTGCGCAAAGGTGGCGTCTTGATGGTGGATGATATCTTTCAAGCAGGAACGATCTTACAACCAATCGAAGAGATCCCTCGCGGCCAGCGGGCGATCCATCGCAAATTAAATCTGTTTTTAGATACCGTGATGACCCATCCGCAATTAACCTCGACTTTAGTGCCTTTAGGCGATGGTGTCATTTTGATCACCAAAGAATCTGAAGTGGTCGATTTACCAGATATCGAAGAAACCAAATAGATGAAAATAAGCTTTTTTGGAGAAAATCAGAAAAAAGGGCGAAAAGCATTTGACATTGCCTCGCCCTTTTTCTATAATGTTATTTGTTGCTGAATTGTCATAGTAGCTCAGCCGGATAGAGCATCCGCCTTCTAAGCGGACGGTCGGGGGTTCGAATCCCTCCTGTGACGTTATTTTAATTTACGAACCATATACAAACCGCTAGGAATATTGATTTCTAGCGGTTTTTGTTTGCATTTCGTATGCAAAACATGACATTCTTTGCGTCACATTTTAAGTACATTTTATCTGCTTATTAGGTTTTCAACCGAATAAATGTGACGAAAATAATCTTGTTCCACAAGTATCCAATAAGCCATAAGTAATACAGCGTTTAGCTGTCTGCCAGAACTTTTAGAAATCATATAACAATGAAATGTCGTCCTTTCGGATTTGATAAAACCAAGAGTATCAGATTTAATCTTAGCAACGGAAGTAATGATTCAAAAAACTAGTTATGTTTCTACTATCACTTTCTTGAAAAAATCAACTGCCAGACTATTTTTTGAATCGTAAATAAATTGTAAGTAAAACGGTGTATCTAAGATTAGTTCTTGACGATCAAATACTGCATTAGGCAATTGATCCGTAACATAGCGGGGCAAAAAGGCCATTTCATTCGAAGCTTACAAGGAACGAATGATTTCTTTGGGACTTTCAAGAGATAATGTAACCACTACTTTTTCTTTAAATGTCCATTCTTTTAGAAAAGCTGCGCGATAGGAACAATTTTTTTCGGTCAAAATCATTCGATATTCATCTAAGTGTTCAATGTCCAGCATCCCTTTACTAATTATATCAAAAGGCACTTCTTTCTTTGAGACTGAATACGCACTTGCGATGTCTATTTTCTCATCAAAAATATAGATACAATCTAGCTGATCATTTAACAGCATATCGATCAACTGGGACTCCTCTTTCAGAACGATTTCTATTTTTAAATGCTGATTGTTTCTTCTAAAACCTGCCAACTTTTCTGTCAAAATAAACGCCATTATACTGGATATCGTTCCAATTCGTAGAGTATCTTGTATGTGATTGATTTTTTTTGGAGCTTTTCTTCTTTTTCTATAAACTCCTCTATAAACTCAAAGATCAGTTGCCCCTTTTCGGTTAAATCAATGTTTCCAGCTTTCTTTACATATAAAAGACCGTAATCATTTTGCAAACTTTTCAAATGATAACTGACTGTGCTTTGGGCGTAGGTTAATTTTTCTGCAGCTTTGGAGACTGACCCCAGTTTTACCAAATAATAAAATGATGTTAAATATACGATATTCATCATGATCCGCCCTTTTTTTTCAATATTTTCGATAGATTATATTCAAATGTTCGTTACTATTTGCTTCGATGTTTTATTATACTAAATGTATAGTTTATATAGAAAGCAGGATGATTTATTATGACAAGATATGTATCCCAAGTATTTCCAAACAAACCGCTAGGAACTGATCACTATAGTCAAAAATTGGCACGTGAAACCGATATTGCTGATTTGGCTTTTGATTTTTATCACCAATTAATTGATTATACTGTTATGGACGTACGAAGTGAAGAAGATTTCACCAAAAGACATATCCCCGGGGCTATTTCTTGTCCAAACGGTATGATCAAAGAACCTTCTTCTGAAATAAAATCAAAGATTGTCGTCTATTGTTGGGGGCCATCCTGTAATGGTTCTACTAAAGCAGCATCCCGACTTTTGAATAAAGGCTATAATGTAAAAGAATTGATTGGCGGACTTGAATACTGGGTGAAAGAAGGTGCCCCTGTTGAAGGTAATGCTTTAGATAGCCCGATTTATTGGCAATTTAGCAAATTAGTATAGTGCTATTTTGTCCTGCGGTGGTTTATGCTGCTATCCTTGAATCTCTCAAAAGGTCTGGAGAGATTCAACTATCTTTGTCAATAAAAACAGTGCTATGATTCTCTTTTGTACAAAATGGAGTGAATAAATCTGGAATGACTGGAGCGCTGTTAAAACAGATAGGCATATTTTTGGTCCTTTCAGGATCAAATGTTTGATGAAGAGACAGCTACCTGCGCTTCTTTTATTTTACTAAAAAGGCAGTAATGAACGAACTTTATCGTCATTTCTGCCTTTCTTGTTCAAGGTCTTCTACCACAATCCCATAAAAAAGATCTTTTTCGTCATTATCTGTTTTTAAGCGTTTGGTAAAAAATATATGTGAGAATACTGCTGATTCCTTTTTATGTAATTGAATGAATTTCATTAATTAGTGTAGTAAATATTGGGATGTTTTTTTGTGATTTGATCAATACCGTACATAAGTACATTACGATAATCATTGACTTCTTCATCTTGCCAATTAAGCGCTTTTTGATCTGGCAATCAGTCTTTATTTCAGCCGAGGTTTTTAAAATATGCAAATTCACATAAAACTTAACAGACATTTTCTCTATATTACAATATATATTATCTAAGAATAATGCTAAAATGAAAAAAAGAGGGGCGCTATCAGGATGCACGTAAAGACTTCCCCAATAAATCTCCTGATAGCGCTCCATCTTCGCAGCTGAAAGCTGCTCAATCCATGTTATGCTATCGCTCCAGATATTGCAAGCAACTGATTTTAACCGTTACCAACTGTACGCTTGTACCACGAACCACGCCGATCAGCATGAAGAAAAATTTATGATCCTACTGTTTATATCCAATATAAAACGTTGGATTTTTTTTATACCCTTCAGCAAAGCCTTTGCACGCCATCATCTAAAATTCGTTTTTTTTTGAGCAATTTTTTCAAAAACCTTTCCATAGAAATAGCAATCGGCTTTCTTTTCAGCTAAAATCAATAGTAAGATATCAGCAAATATGCAAGGACTTGTGATAGAGAGAGGAAGAGCATCATGGATGAGATGATGAAAAAATGCATTACCGAAAAAGATTTGTTGCGTCAAATTTTGCTTTTAGAAACTTTGGCAAATCACCAGCAAATCACTGCCAAAGAATTGGCTGCCCTGCTTCATACAACGGAACGCACGATTTTTTCTGACATCATTTCCATTCGTCAGCAGTTGCCTGACAATTGGTTATTGGCTGCCGACAACAATGGACTGTCCCTGCAAGCCTCCGATTCATTACCGGTCAGTCAGCTATGGGAAATTTTCTTTCCTCAATCGATTGGGATTTCTTTACTTAAAGCGCTATTGTTCGCAAAAGAGATTGGCACACAAGCCTTTACCCAAGAAAATGGCATTTCTCTCGAAACATTACGACGTCATACGTTGAAAATCAATCAAACCTTAGTCGATTTCTCCATACGGATTCGCGTGACTGCTAGCAAAATCTATGTTGACGGCAACGAAATCAATTTGCGGCTTTTCTATCACCCGTTGCTGCTGCCTTATACCCATAACAATTATTTCTTTTCTGAATATACGATTCATGAAAGCCATTATTACGATTTTTTGGCCGTGTTAGGCAAACAAGCGATTGAGATTGATGTGGAACAAGTCTTTGGTACCTGTTGGTTTTTTATCAACACGATTCGGATCAAAGCAAGTTGCCGCATTGATGACTTTCCTTTTGATACATCCGATCGTTTTTTTGGACTGTTCCAACAGCCTTTGCTCTCTTTATACGAGAAAGAAGGTGTCTATCTTGAAACGAGTGAACATTTTTTCAGTTTTTACTGCTTTTTGGAAAGCTGGAACTATAACAATCTTTGGTCACCACTGATCCAAGAAGCGCTTTTGTCCTACACACCGATCTATGCGCAAGCAAAAGATTTTGTTGATTCGATCGATGATGCTTTGCACCTCGCATTGATCCAGCAGACAAGATTGGTTGATAATCTGACGTTATTGTTGATCAAAGTGCAAGAATCGAGGAAACTATCGGTCAAATTTCAACTAGAATATCAGGATATTCGCGACTTTAATTATCCGCAACTAGCTGCCATCGATACATTGATCCAAAGCTTCATTGATACACACTTTACGAAAACAGCGAATTTACAGCAATCCATCGCACTAACGATACGTTTGTTGATTCAGCAAGCCCGCTTACAGGCTGATCCAATCATTGCGAAAGGTCTATTTGTTTTTCAAGGAGAACCAGCATGGAAAGTCTACCTTTTACATGAATTAAAAGATTTTCTCGGTCGTCGCATAGCATTAGAAACGGTTGAACCTGGTCAGCTGGATGCCACATCTTCAGTGGATGCAGACTTTATTTTATCTAATTTCCCTATTGAAGCAGCGGATTGTCCTATCTACTATCTTTCAATGGTGCCCACCAAAAATGAGCTCAGTCAAGTGACTGAACTCATTCAAAGCTACTACTTGAATTATCGTTGAGCAATTAAATAATCACTGATCCCGCTCCTTAGATCAACTTAGGTTGGCAGGAGCGGGTTTTTGCCGCCATTGATATTTGGCAGACAGCCATTTCCCCCCCTCAACTACCGTGAACAAGAGCAAGCCGTTCGCAAAGATCGTGACATGCTGCCACAGGCTCAGTTGTTGCACACCTAGTATTTTCTGCCCAAAAGGCGTCGCGAGTGCGATGACCTGCAAGACGATCAGTGCTGCAAATGACAGGAGCAGTGCGCGATTTTTCAGCATGCCGCGATTAAGTGCCGGCGCCAACAATTCACGGCAATTGATCAGATACACGGTCTGTGCAATCACAATGTTTTGCAGCAAAATACTTTGTTGTAAGACTGCCGCGTCAAATTGGATCGCTAACCAGTAGGCTGGAATCATGATCAGTAACGACACATACGCGATCCGGAAAAAACTATACGCAGACAAGATACCTTCTTCAATCCCACGGGGCGGACGATGCATGACATCTTTACTTGCTTGCTCAAAGCCCAATGCATAAGAAAGCGTGATCGTCGTTACCATATTGACCCAAAGTATCTGGACAGATGTCAATGGCAAAGGACGGTTGAGCAGCATGGCAATAATCACGATCAATCCCTGTGCAAATGCCGTTGGCAAGAAAAACAGAATCGTTTTCTTTAAATTGTCATAGATCCTGCGTCCTTCTTTGACTGCATGGGCGATCATTCGGAAATCATCATCTGCCAAGACCATATCGGCGGCTTGTTTTGTGACTTCACTGCCTTTGATCCCCATTGCGATCCCGATATCGGCTTTTTTCAATGCTGGCGCATCATTGACACCATCTCTGGTCATGCCGACGATCTCACCATTTTTCTGTAAAGCAGTCACGATCTTGAGTTTATGTTCCGGTGTCGTACGGGCAAAAATATCCACATGATTGACCTGTTTTTGCAATGCTGCTTCTGACATATGATCGGTATCGATTCCTTGCAACACTCGATCTGTGTGTTTCAATCCGATTTGCTTGCCAATCGCTTGCGCTGTATCTGCATGATCACCAGTGATCATCTTGACTTGGATTCTAGCTTGCAAGCAGTCTTTGACTGCTTGGATCGCACTTTCTTTCGGAGGGTCAATGATACCGGCAATACCTGTAAAAGTCAGACCACTAATAGAGGCATGGGTCAAATCATGGTCAGTCGCAACTTCTTTGTAAGCAAAACCGATCAGCCGTTGGCCTTTGCTGGCTAATGCTGTACCGCGCTCGAGCCAACTTTGTTTTTCTTGATCCGTCAGTGTGGCTTGATCTAGTAAGACTTCAGGCGCACCTTTGACAAAGAGCAGCGCTTTTTGCTGCTGATCTTGTATCGGATGCAAGGTCGCCATATATTTGTATGCTGCACTGAAAGGCAGTTGGCTGATTGTTGGCTGTAATGGACGATCAAAAGCTTCTGCATATTGCAAAAGCGCTTTTTCTGTCGGATTCCCTACCAAGTCTTTTGCCGTTTGTGTTTGCGTTTGTTTGATGTCTTGGCAATTTGTCATGATATCGATTATTCGCTCAAGACTGTCTGCCTCAGCACTGAGAATGTCAACGACTGTCATTTGATTTTTGGTCAAGGTACCTGTTTTGTCCGAACAAATCACAGTCATCGCCCCTAAAGTTTCCACTGAAGGCATTGATTTGATGATTGCCTGTTGTTCAGACATCTCTTTGACCCCCATCCACAAAATCATCGTGAGTACGGCAAGCAATCCTTCTGGAATCATCGCCACGATCAAGGCAATCACCGATGAGAACAATCCACTGAAGGCAAAACCATAGCGGAACGTTGTGAAGAAAATCAAGAAGAGCACCAAAGTGATGATACAGCGGAACAACTGATGATTCAATTGTTTCATTTTTTTGATTAGTGGCGTTTCTTGGCTTTCAACAGATTGAAGTGCTTGGTTGATTTGGCCAATTTGTGTGCGATCGCCGGTTTCAACCACAATACCTGTCGATGATCCACTCTCAACGTGGGTACCGGAAAAAGCCATATTGTACTGATCGCCAATGATGGCCTCCCCGTCGATCATGTGGTGCTGCTTTTGGACTGTCTCTGACTCCCCCGTCAAAATCGCCTCCTCGATCACTAAGTCGTGGGTCTCCATCAACCGCAGATCGGCTAGCACAACATCTCCTAGACCTAAGACCACCAGATCACCTGCTACCAAAGAAGCAACGGGGACTTTTTTGCGGCGGCCATGAAGATAGATCGTAGTTTCCTTCCCCATCATTTGCTTTAAGCCATTCAGAGAAGCCTCTGCTTTTCTTTCCTGCCAGTACCCGACGATCCTATTGATGACTACGACGGCAAAAATGATCCCACTCTCAGCGAAATCACCTAAAATAGCTTTGAGTATTGCTGCTACCATTAGGACCACCATCAGTAAGTCAGTGAAATGTTTGCTGATTTTGCGCCACTTGGGCAATTGTTGTTTCTCACTGATGACATTTTCACCTTGTTCAGCCAAACGATGCGCTCGTTCAACTAGCGTTAGCCCATTTTGATTCGTTTGCAATGCTTCTATAATTTCAAGTGTCGTTTTTTTATACCACGTCGTATTGTTTCCTCCCTATCGATTTCTATAACTTGATAAAAGTATACGACAGGAATGAAAAAATATATTGGCGATAATTTCATGAAAGACTTAAATTCATGGGACGTGGGCAATCACACAAATCTCGCAAGTTTCTTTCTTGTTTGATTGTGAAAAATCCAGTACAATTGAGAAAATTCATGTTCATTTTACAAAAAAGGAGCTGTTCGTATCGCAATCTATTCTGACACACGCATTGCCCACGGGCCTATACTATTTATATCGGGGCAAACACCACAACAAGAAGCTGAAACACCTGACGATATCTATACCCAAACGAAAATTGTGTTGCACAAAATTCAAATCATCTTGCAGCAACATGAGATCGATTGGTCTTCCATTGGAAAAATGACGGTTTTCATCACTGATGCCGCAGATTTAAGCGGATTAAGAGAAGCATTTACTGACATATTAGGTGAGACAAAGCCCGCGATGAGTCTAGTCGTGGTCGCTGGGTTGATTGATCCTTCTTTTAAAGTAGAGATCGACGCGCAAGCCGAATTGCCATTTAAACGATAGAACAATTGTAAAAAAACGACAGCACCTGCTTTACGTATACAAACAGATGCTGTCGTCTATTTTTGTGTATCTATTTGGCTTCAGTCATGCCCTCGAGGATACCGGCAATACCACGTCCAGTCAAATAAGCATTCTTCAACGTTTCCTCATGGTCCATTGCAGCTTTCAATGAGATTGGTCCTTGCTGAATACTCAAAACGGCCAATGCGAGTTGATCGATTTCCCCAATGTCACTTTGCCTTGATCCGCATATGACGATCACTGGGATACCCAACTCATGGGCCGTCGTGGCCACGCCAAAGGGCACCTTCCCTTGCTCTGTCTGATGGTCGATACGCCCTTCACCAGTTATGACCATGTCTGCTTGTGCGATTTTGTCTTTGAAACCAATCATCGCAGCAATCGTTTGAAAACCAGACTGCAGTTGACCTCCAGAAAGTAAAATGGCGCCACCCAATCCTCCAGCTGCGCCTGAACCAGATTTAGCCAAATTCAGCCTCTTTCTGTCATCTAGTTGTGCAACCAGCTTTTCTGCTCGTTGATTCAATCGTTGAATGGTTGCAGCTGATGCACCTTTTTGGGGGCCAAAAACGTTGGTAAATCCATTATCTCCCAAATATGGATTTGTCACATCGGCTAAGCCAATCATGTCAACAGATGAGAGGCGGGCATCAAGTCCTGTAAAATCGATCGTATCCGCCCAAAGCAATGGATTTGCTTCAACTTGCTGCTTTGGTTGAAGCACTGCACCGATTGCTTGCAGAAAGCCTAAGCCGCCATCGGAAGTAGCTGTTCCACCTAGTGTCAGATAGATTTGCTGTACATTTCTATTTAGAGCTGCTCGAACCATGATTCCTAAGCCATATGAAGTAGCATTCAATGTAGTATCATCTGTTTGTTCCACAAGATTGATCCCAATCACTGCTGCTGATTCAATCACGGCAATTTTTCTTCCATTGAACTTCGTCAGTAAAAAAACAGCGGTTATCTCTTTGCCTAACGGATCTTGCGTTGTTACTTCGATGTATTCACCGCCTAAACTGGCATGAATTGCCGCCATTGTGCCCTCTCCGCCATCAGCGATTGGCAGATTAATTTTGTCAACCGCATCAGAAAATCCTTGCAATACAGCTGTATTCAGTTCTTCTGATGTGGCACTCCCTTTGAAAGAATCTATTGCTGCCACTATTTTCATCCTTGATTCTCTTCCTTTCCAATAAATCTTACAGTCCAAAAACAACCATAAGTTCACTGTTACTCGTTAAAGTGAACAAATCATCTATTGTATAACCTCCGCTATCAAGGTACCATTTTATTATATCAAACAAATGCATTGACGGTACTTTATGGAACTACCGATTGGACATCAAATTGCTCACAGAGTAAAAAATCGCAAAAACGACATTGTCCTGCTTACTCCACAGGCAATGTCGTTTTTGCGGTTTTCTTGCTCTCAGCTGGCAAAGATTTTTGCTGTCGTTGTTCGATCTTCAACAATGTACGCATGAAGAAGGCGATCAGGTAAATGGAGATGGCGGAAATCAGCGCTTCTTTCCATGAAAATATCAGGAGATTCAACAATACGATGACCGCATTCGTCAACATCACACCTGTGGACTTGCGGATGCGATAGTACTTTTCCAACAACAATGGTGGAATCGTGACCCCTCCGTTTGATGCACCGATGCGATATAGTGAGTAAATACCTAAGCTAAAAAAGAAACTGCCCAAGACCAGTGATACGCCGTAAAAGCGAATCAACATCAATTCAGGCAATAGTGCCAGCATCACTGGGAAACTCAAACTGCCAATCAGCGTATTGACAAAGACGCGACGTTCCAATAAGAAATAAGTCAATAGCATCATGAGGAGATTGATGGACCAAACGATCAGATGTCGATTGATGCCCCAGCCTGTTTCGATCAAATAGCCGATCGATCCAACACCAGCAGATGCGATACTATGCGGTAGTAAGAATAAATTCAATGCCAGACAGATCCAAAAGACACCTAATAAGATCAGACTTTGTTTTTTGAGTATTGCATTCATCCAGAGCGCCTCCGATTCATCTATGATCAAGCAATAATAATGCTTCCCATCATTCTATCAAAAATGCAACAAAGAAAAGAATCAAATTTTTCATACTTCATTGAAAAATTTGATTCTTGTGTTTTATTCAGATGACGCCTCTAACAATCCCATGATTTCTGCGATAAATCGTTGACTGATCAAAGAGATCAGTCTATCGTTGCCTACTTGTTCGTCATAAGAAGGAGGATCGATGCATTTAACCAATAAATCAGACTCCTTTAACAATTGGACGGACATCTCTATATTTCTTTTCCATGCCTGATTCATCGGCACATGATGAGATGACTGGCTCATGGCAATCTGAACGGATTGAATGTCTGGTGTGATCGTGACTAACTGTTGTTTATCTAACAAGGTCATCGCTTCGATGATCCGCAACGTTGCTCTGGGATCTTGAATATCCAGCAAGACGACGCCAACACAATGACGCAAACATTTGACTAAGGGTTGCAGTGCAGTCAATTGTCCTTGATACTGTGCTACCTGTTCAAGTTCACTTGCTGGACCAGTCATTGGCTGTGCATCATACAAGACAAGATCCGTCATACAGATATCTTGCGCCTGCTGCCGAATCTCACGACCTAATCTGCTGGCTGCACCTATAATCGCTATCTTACCCATTTAAGTCCTTTCTGTTTTCGACAGTTTAGCGACTGCCTCTCGCTGGCGCAAGCGCTCTTCTGTTGGCAAAATATGTTCATCATAGTGTGCCAATTTAAATTCAAGACGTTCGACAGCTTCTGTCATGTCGCTGATTTTTTCTCTTAGAACGGCGATTTGATCCGCTAGTAGTTGCTTCCGTTCAGGAACTGTCTGTCGCCCTTCACTGAACAACGCCAGATAGTGTGTCAATCCGTCAATCGATAAACCAGCATTGCGCATTTGTCTGGTAAATTTGATCCACTTTAAATCTTCTTCATCGAAGGTCCGCACACCATTCTTATTACGCTTGACTGGCGGGATCAGGGCTATTTTTTCATAGTAGCGAATGGTGTCTGCGGAAACACCTGTCAATTCACTCACTTGTTTGATATTCATTCAAATCCCTCCGGTTTCTCAACATTTTTTGAAATCGTCTCTCATCCTCTAGATTATACCGCACCAACCACCGCGTGGGGAAGATAAGGTGCTTCCAAGTACATGATTTCATCCGCTGTCAGTTGCAGTTCCAAAGCAGGCAGTGCATCCAACAAATGGCTTTCTTTGGTCGCGCCGATGATTGGTGCAGCCACTTGTTCTTTTTGCAAGAGCCATGCCAGGGCAACTTGTGCCCGCTTGACTTGATGTTTCTCTGCCACTTCTGCGACACGACGGACGATCTCTTGGTCTTGATCCTGCGTATGGTCGTATTTCTCATGGGCCGTTTTGTCTGTCAAGAAGCGCTTCGTTTCAGCATCCCAATCTCTGGTCAACCGTCCAGCTGCCAGCGGGCTATATGGTGTAACTGCGACCTTTTGATCAGCGCATAGCGGCATCATTTCTCTTTCTTCTTCCCGATACAATAAGTTCAAATGATTCTGCATCGAAATGAATTTGGTCCATCCATGCTTGTCTGCCACCGCTTGCGCCTTGGCAAATTGCCATGCATACATTGCAGAAGCCCCGATATAACGAACTTTGCCCGATTGCACGAGTTCATGTAATGCTTGCATCGTTTCTTCAATAGGTGTGTGATAATCCCAACGATGAATGATATACAGATCGATATAATCCATTTGCAGCCGTTGCAAACTTTGTTCCACTTCATAGAAAATCGCTTTTCTTGATAAACCGCCACTGTTTGGCGCCTGTTTCATTTTTGAAAACAATTTAGTCGCTACCACGATTTCATCACGGGGCGCAAAATCATTCAATGCTTTGCCGACGATTTTTTCACTGGCACCATAAGAATAAATATTGGCAGTATCAAAAAAATTGATGCCTAAGTCAAGGGCTTTCTTGATGACTTTCCGACTCTCCTCTTCTTCTAATACCCACTCATGAAACCCACTGTTGGGATCACCAAACCCCATTGTCCCTAAACATAAACGTGATACATCCAATCCTGTGTTGCCTAATTTGATATAATCCATTGATATGACCCTCCTTTAGTGTTAACTTCAGCATACAGCTTGGAGTGGACTCTAAGTCAAGAGAAAGCGGATTATTTTTTCTAATAGGTTGCTTTTAATCACGATGCTTTTGCTATACTATGATCAGAAGTGTGCCAACATTTATTGAAAGGAGGCTATTATGACTTGCCCATTTTGTACCAACCAATCTTCGTTGCTAGAATCTGAGACTTTTTTCGTCATGTTCGATTGTTATCCTGTTTCTAAAGGACATTTATTATTGATCCCTAAAGCGCATCGTACCGATTATTTTGCATGAAGCATAGAAGAAAAAGATAGTCTCAGCCGGCTTCTTGAAGAGGTGAAATTGTTGCTGGACGATCTTTATCAACCAAGCGGTTACAATATTGGCTTCAATTGCGGTGCAGCTGCCGGACAAACTATCTTTCATTGTCACTGCCATCTGATCCCACGTTATGAGGGCGACGTCCCTCAACCACGGGGCGGTGTACGCGGGGTCATCCCGGCACATAAAGAATACCCCTTCAACGATTGATTCAGGTGGAATTAGTTCTTTTGATATCAATATGACATGAGTCGAAAAACAAAACAGACCAGTATCGACGGTTACTGGTCTGTTGCTTATTTATCAATGGCTGAATGATTCATCAAGCGATTGATATGCACACCTAAAAAGACAATTTCATTTTCAGGTATCTTTGTTTCGAACTCTTGGTCTAAAAATGCTTTGACCTTGGTTGCTACATCCATTGCATTGGGATATAAAGCCCACATTTGTCTATATAGCCCTTCGTCTGTTTCATGAGTGAGATCATTCAGAAAGAAGCGATCTGCAAAAAAGCGCACATGTGTGATAAACCGGCTATAATGGATCGAATTCGTGTTGACATCTTGCTGAATGGCATAGCGTACCAAATTGACTATGGTACTGATCAATTTGGCCTTGCGTAACCCATCTTGATTTTCTTCATTTCCAGATTGCGCATTGATCAAGTGAAAAGCAATATTGGATGCTTCTTCTGCCGGAAAAACTATCTGATATTTTTCCGCCAATAGCGCCATCGCTTTTTCTGCAACTTCAAATTCTGCAGCATAATAATTTTTGATTTCCCAATATAAGCGATTGGTGACGCTTAATCCTTTTTGTTGCCTTTCAACTGCAAAATGCAAGTGATCTGATAACGTCAAGTAAATCGTGGAGTTCAGCGTATACGGCAAGTAGTTTTCCGCAAGTTGAACAATGTCTTTCGTCATTTCGAAATAACGCAATGGAATTTCATCCACCAAAGCAGCAAACTGGCTAGATTTTGTTTCGGTGATTGGCAGAAAAACCTGATCAATGTCTGAATCATCGATTTTTTCTCCAGCTTTTTTGCCAAAACCGATTCCTTTGCCTAAAGCAATCATCTCTTGCCCCTGATTATCTATCAGAACGACACTTGAATTTAAAACTTTTTTGATTTGGATCATGCCGCTACGCTCCTCACCGATTAATCTGCCAAATTAGCACCATTTGTTGCAATTACTGCTTTGTACCAGTCGAATGAATCTTTTTTGATACGGTCATAAGAACCATTTCCTTCATCATCCGCATCAACATAGATAAATCCATAACGCTTGGACACTTGGGATGTGCCTGCACTGACCAAATCGATTGGTGCCCAACTCGTATACCCAATCAAATCTACGCCTTCATCAATCGCTTCTTTCATTTGTTGAAAATGCGCTTTGAAGTAGTCCATACGATAAGGATCATGTACTTGTCCATCTTCCAGCACATCTACTGCACCCATTCCATTCTCTACGATCATCAAAGGAACTTGATACCGATCATACAATTCAATCAATGAAATTTTCAATCCCTTGGGATCAATTTGCCAGCCCCATTCCGTAGAAGGCAAGTTGGGATTTTTGACACCTAGAACGGTATTGCCAGGTGTCCGTTCAGCATTAGGATCTCCCGATTCAGCCATTGACATATAGTAACTAAATGAAAGAAAATCAACCGTATGCTCTTTTAACATAGTGCGATCCTCAGGTGCCATCGCAATATGGATCCCTCTTTTTTCTAAATCACGTTCAATCAAGCGAGGATATTCGCCTTTCACTTGGACATCTGCGTAAAAGTCATTCTCTAAGTTTTTCTTTAATGTCAGTTCAACATCTAATGGCGCACAGGTCAAGGGATAGGTCATCAATTTTGTCATCATACAGCCTACTTGATTATCAGGGTTGATCTCATGGGCTGCTTTTGTCACCAAAGCACTTGCAACAAATTGATGGTGCAGTGCTTGATAAATATCTTGTTCTTCTTGTCCTGGGATACTCTGTTCTGGTATGATCCCAGCTGTGGTAAATGGATGACGATGAATACTATCGATTTCATTGAACGTCAACCAGTAGGTCACGTAGTCTTTGTATTCTTCAAAACAAACTTTGGCGAAACGAACAAAATCATTGATCACAGTTCGTTCAACCCAACCATTGTACTTTAAACTAAGCGCTAATGGCATCTCATAATGAGACAAGGTCACAATGGGTTGGATCCCTAAGCGTTTCATTTCTTTGAAGACGTCTCGATAAAAAGAAACGCCTGCTTCATTCGGTGTCTGCTCTTCTCCAGTCGGGAATAGCCGCGTCCATGCAATGGATAAGCGTAGAACTTTGAAACCCATCTCTGCAAAAAGCGCCAAATCTTCTTTATAACGATGATAGAAATCGATACCTCTGCGCTTTGGATAAATGGTATCCGTTTCATCGGCTATCGCTTCTTTGACTGCCGCCACAGTAACGCCCATATGCGCAGCAAAATTTTTGACATCTACAGTAGGTTTATACGTGGCAATATCAGCAACTGATAACCCTTTGCCATCCACATTCCACCCACCTTCTACTTGATTAGCGGCTATAGCCCCGCCCCATAGAAAGTCTTTTGGAAATTCACTATTCGTCATATTTGAAGTTCTCCTTTTTGTATCATTTTCGATTTAGGTTGTTCATCATAGAACTGGTGCAATGGAAAGCACACCTTCTTCAGGACTTCCAGTCGAAGGATCAATTGGTTCAATGACAAAATTTTCCTTATTGGTCACCACACAGATGACGGTTGTATCATAGCCTAGATCTTTGATGGCTTGAAGATCAAAATGAATCAAAGGTTGTCCTTTTTTCACGAAATCACCGGTGCTAACTGCAGCAGAAAAATATTTTCCTTCCAATTGAACCGTATCTATCCCAATATGGAATAACAATTCCGCCCCATTGTTTGTTTTTAAGCCAATTGCATGATTCGTTTCAAACAACATCGTGATCTCACCATCTTCTGGCGCTACCAACTCCCCATGATCAGGAATGATCCCGAATCCTTCCCCGATCATACCACTGGAGAAGACATCATCTTTTACTTCTGCTAATGAAATAACTTGTCCAGAAACTGGTTTGGCTAATACTTCTGATTTTGTATAGACATTTGCTTCTTGTTCAATGACCTTATCTTTAAATAAGAACAATACGAAAACAAACGAAGCAACAAATGATACCCCTAGGGTAACGAATGCCCAAATTAAATTCATAGGATTTGCTTCGTCAACGAACATCGTGATACTTGCAAGTCCTGGGCCAACTAATGCGAAACCTTTAATCGCAAAAATACCCGCAGTTGTACCACCAATCAAACTAGCAGCCATCACACCGTATAACACCCGCTTGTGTAATATCGTGACGCCATATAAAGCTGGTTCGGTGATACCAAAAAGTGCTGAAATACCAGCTGAGATTGCTGTTGAGCGGAGTTTTTGATCTTTGGTTCTAATCGCTACTGCAAAACAAGCACCTGATTCAGCAATATTGTGCGCCAATGAAGCCGGCAAGTACAACAGTTCCGCACCAAGTTCACTCATGGATGATACGGCATATGGAATCATCGCTTTATGCATACCAGTCACCACCATCAAAGGCAATACAGCAGCCAGCAACCCAGTTGCAACCCAACCTAGTTGCTCATATAGCCAGATAATGATCGCAGAAAAAACGGTCCCGACTTGAAAACCCAATGGGCCTAAGATCAATAAAGCAATCGGCACGGTAATCAGCAAACTCATCATTGGCACAAAGAAAATACGAATCGGTTTTGGCGAAAACTTCGTAAACCATTTTTCAATCTGCGCATAAAACAAGACCGTCAAAATCGCTGGAAATACTTGTGATGCATAAGCAATATTTTGCAAATCAAAGCCCACAAAAGTTGCACCTTCAGTCAGCATCGCTGTCATATCTGGTAATATCAAGGCACCAACGGCAGAAACTGCCACCAATTGATTGACCTTCAACTTATTCGCCGTAGTCATTGCCACCAATATCGGTAAGAAATACAAAGGGGCCCCACCAATCAAATTCAGCACTTGATAGGTCTGACTTTGATTGTCTAAAATACCAAGCAATGAAGCCAATAATAACATTGATTTTAATACACCACCCCCAGCAACTGCTGGAATCAAAGGTTGAAAGATCGAGATGATAAAATCAAGTAAGATCGCACTCCATGATTGTTTTTTGCCTTTTATTTCATCACTATGATCTAATTGATGACCCAAAATTTGCATCACTTCATCATAGACTTCAACAACGTCATTGCCAATAATCACTTGGCACTGAACATTTTGACGTACGCCGATCACACCATCAACTTTTTCTAATTGCTCTTTTTCCACCAATCCATCATCTTTCAATGTGAAGCGCAACCGAGTTGAGCAATGTTCCAAGTGTGCAATATTTTCTTTCCCGCCAACCAACGCAACGACGGATTTTGCCGTTTCCTTTTTATCCATGTTTCATTCTCCTTTTCTTTCATTTTTTTCTTTGTCGGCCCAACAAAGAAAAAAACAGACAGCACCTAATAAAACAATCGAAAAACCCAGCGGTTCTTCTTGCTTTATAGGTCCTGCCTGCATTACCAGTCACATGCCTGTTTATTAAATGCATAATAACACGTATCAATTGAAACCGCAATCATATTTTTTTATTTTCTTTTAGAAACATTCAATATTTGATACACTGGCATGAAGATACAAACTGATTTATGGAAGGTGATTTTAATGAACCCATTGACACACACGTTACACGTTGCCGTTCCTACTGCTTTTGACAAAAATGAAGGGCTAGACAGCCAAAAGACTATCGCTCATATGCTTCATTTACAAGACCAAGGGATCCGCTCTTTCTTGGTTTGCGGATCGACTGGCGAACAACATAGCCTATCTTTAGAAGAAAAAATTGATTTGGTCGATGCGCTTGCATCTGAAACGATGTTTGCCCATGATACTGAACTACTTTTTGGCGTAGCTGGAATTCGATACCAAGATACTCAAAAACTTGCTGAACATATTGCTCAGATACCAAAGATTGCCGGCATCGTTCTTGGTTTTCCTCCTTATCTTTGTCCAACCCAGCCAGAAGCGCTTGCTTATGCGAAAGGAGTCATCCCTACCGCAAACAAGCCCGTCATCTTGTATAACAATCCCCGTCGCACAGGTTTCGACTTGCATGATGACAGTCTGTTTGACTTAGCAAAAGAGCCATTGGTGGTAGGTTTGAAAGAAGCAGGAGATATCCAACGTATCCCGACGATCAAACCTCACCTTTCCCCTGATTTTCGCTTTTATGCTGGCGGTGAGCAAGGCTTGATCGAAAAGGTTCAACTAGGCTTTGGCGGTTTGTCCTCAATGGCAGGCAATCTCTGCCCGCAGGAGATCATCGATTGCTGGCAAGAACTTGCGGAAAGGAAAACTCTCGATCCTCACGCCCCTGCTTGGTTACGCATCACAGCCGCAGCCACGGGAGATCCGACCCATACGATCAGTTATTTGCCCTGGCTGAAACAACAATTATCATCTCCTGGATCCGACTTCGGTGTTTGCCGTGCACCATTCGGGATGACCAGCTCAGAGGGTGTTGATTTATGATCGATCAAAAATTAAAAACGTACATCGAACAGACGATTATCCCAATCTACCTCAAGTTTGATTCCAGCCATTCTCCAGCGCACGTGTATCAAGTAATCGAAAACAGCTTCGCTATTGCAGCGGATTTAACTGTCGATTTAGAGATGGTTTATACGGTTGCCGCGTATCACGATATCGGACTGTGTAACGGGCGAGAAAATCACGAAACAACATCAAAAGAAATCGTGCTGGCAGATGCTTTTTTATGCCGCTATTTTTCTGATAGCCAATTACAGATGCTTGGCGAAGCGGTGGAAGACCACCGTGCCTCACTGCCAACTGAGCCAAGATCTATCTATGGGAAGATCATCGCTGAAGCAGACCGAGATTTAGATTTCAAACGCATTTTGACCCGCACCCTAACGTATGCAATCAGCGTGAAAAAGCTAGACCATGTGGATGATTTGATGCAAGAAGCCTATCAGTATATCGCCGACAAATATGTCGTAAATCGTCGATTCCAACTTTGGCTACCTTACCAAAAAAACAGCGCAGGTTTAGCGGATATCACCAAACAGATTTATGATCCACAAACATTTGAAACGAGTTTCAGGGAAATCTATCAGCAACTCAAAAAAAGCGATCCTTTAGATTTTTCCTTAAAAGAAAAAACTAAAAAATCACTTGAAATGAATCGCTGGTGACTTATTGGTACCTTCTTAATCACTGATTGCACCAGACTGCTATCTTGATTGGCTGTCTGGTTTCTCTCTATATACAAATGAACAAAGAATACACGCAAAAACCAGTCCGCAGACTGGTTGAATTATTTTGCTGGTCGATAACCGGCTTTGACAGCTTCTGCTTCGGTTTTAAAATATTTGACCGGTTTGGTGGTCTGCTTATAATATTGACCGCCTGGTAAATGAAAAATTTTGGCAGAAGAACCTTTGATGGTGCCATTTCCTTTTGCATCAACATACTTTTTGGTCCCGTTATGAAATGGATTGGTCGTACTCCCGGGAGCCTTGCTGCCTTTTTTGACTAGCTTCACCTGAATGGCTTCAATTTGAAAATTTAAGCCAGAACTACCAGCTTGTGCGCCATTTTTGGTCCACCCTAGCCAGCCATATTGTGGAATATTGACGCGATAGTATACATCATATTTTTTGGCTAGATCTCCAGTTAACCGGATCTGGATGGCTTCCATACGCAAGTTTTTGCCAGTCGTCCCCGCGACTGTCCCATTTGCCCGATAGGTTTTGTCCCAGCCTTGCTTTTGAACATAGGCTTTGTATTCAATTTTGCCGCTGACTGTCGTATTACTGATCTTCAACTTAATTGCTTCTAGGCGCTTATTTTGACCAGTTGTACCTGAAGTTGTTCCATTTGATTTCCAACTTTGCCACCCCGTTTTTTGCAAAGAACTTTGGTAATCGACTGTAGGATTTGAAGCAGCTTGACCCGTGATCGGTGTGACGAAGAAAACAAACAACATAGAGAGAACCAACCATGATTTTTTCATTTAAACCCCTCCTTTTTTTAAATTTATTATCTCAGCTTCATAGCAAAAAAACAATCTATATTTAATGAATGACACAAGTAAATCGGTCGCCGTTTTTTTGATTTTTCAAGCAATTTATTTCTCATAGATTGGCCAACATGCTATTGTGATTTTATCAATTGATAAAATTTAGGAGGAATGTGTATGTTTTTGGCCATCAATGAAATTCGTCACTCGAAATTACGCTATGCCCTGGTTGCTGGGGTCATGTTTTTAATTGCTTATCTCGTCTTTTTTCTGACAGGATTGGCCTATGGGTTGGCACAAGACAATCGGACGGCTGTTGATCAATGGGATGCCTCGCAAATCGTTTTGAAGGAGGAAGCCAATGATAATCTGAATATGTCCATGATCCCCCGAAGCACCTTTGATGAGATCGATGCCGATGAAAAAGCCATACTGGCTCAAACTGCTGGCGTCGTGACCAAAGAAGACGGGAATGAAAAAATCAATGTCAGTTTCTTCGGCATTGATCCAGATCAATTTTTGACACCAACGATCACTGAGGGAAAGCTATTTTCTTCAGATGATGAAGCAGTCGCCGATCATAGTGTGGCCACGGAGTATGGACTTGCTATTGGCGATATTGTTCAATTGGCCGGCAATGATAAAGAACTGAAAATCGTGGGCTTTACCGAAGATGCCCGTTTCAATGTGGCGCCTGTCTTTTATACCTCGATTGGTGCGTATCAGGAAATCCGGTTTGAAACGCAAGACGATAGTGACCAAGCCAGAATCAATGCCATTGTGATTCGCGGGGATATCGATGCACTCCCAGACGACCTCGTCGCAACCTCGATCAGTGATTTCATCAACGAATTACCTGGATACAGTGCCCAAGTTTTGACCTTCGGCTTTATGATTGGTTTCTTGATCGTGATTGCAGCGATCGTGATTGGTATTTTTATCTATGTCTTAACGATGCAAAAAGCCGACATCTTTGGTGTCATGAAAGCTCAAGGCATTTCTAGCCGCTATATTTCATTTTCTGTTATCGCGCAAACTTTCTTACTAGCGGCTTGCGGTGTGCTTGCAGGTGTCGTGGTCACAGTCGGCACAGCCCTAGTGCTCCCTGCATCGGTGCCCTTTCAAATCAATTGGTTGTTTTATGTCATATTAAGTATGCTGATGATCGTGATCGCTATGATCGGTGCCTTCTTTTCTGTACGCACCATCGTCAAAATTGATCCGTTGAAAGCCATTGGATAGGAGGAAGCATATGAGCGCAATCGAATTCAAACAAGTAGAAAAATCATTTAAAGATGGAGATACTCAGATCGAAGCATTAAAAGAAACCAATTTTTCCGTTGAAAAAGGTGAATTTATTGCTATTATCGGGCCATCCGGATCAGGTAAAAGCACCTTTTTGACCATTGCTGGCGGGTTGCAAGCACCATCCAAAGGACAAGTCTTGATCAATAATGAATCCTTTAGTGACCAGAAAGAAAAACAGCGCGCCCAAACCCGTTTTAAAGAAATTGGCTTTATTTTGCAAGCTTCAAACCTTGTGCCTTTCCTTACAGTCAAAAAACAATTACAATTAGTCGATAAAGTCAGCAAAAATACGCAAACCCAGAGTAGTGATGCGTTATTCGCACAATTAGGGATCGCTGATTTGGTCAATAAATATCCCGAAGAATTATCTGGTGGTGAGCGTCAACGCGTAGCCATCGCACGGGCACTCTACCATGATCCTACGATCATTTTGGCCGATGAACCCACAGCGAGCTTAGATTCTAAAAAAGCCATTGAAGTTGTTGAGATCCTTGCGAAAGAAACCAAAGAAAAAGAAAAAGCCACCATCATGGTTACCCACGATACACGCCTGATCGATTATTGTGATCGCGTGCTCGTCATGGAGGATGGTGTGCTGACAGAACAGACGCATCAAAAAAAATCTGTTGATTCAACGAATCAATCAAAGGAGTTCGAATGAAAAAGATTATTGTTGTCGGTGCGGGTGTCGCCAGTTTATCTGCCGCCGTCCGTTTGCAAAAATTAGGCTATCAAGTCACCGTATATGAAAAAGAAAGCCGTCCGGGCGGCAAAATGAATCAAATCCAAGCCCAAGGGTTTACTTTTGATGTTGGTCCCACGATCGTCATGATGCCAGAGATTTATCGAGAAGTGTTTACATTTGCTGGAGTCGATCCAGATGATTACATCCCTATGGAAAAAGTCGATCCGATGCTGGACTTGCATTTTTCAGACCAGGAATCACTTTCTTTTTCTAATGATTTGGTTGAACTCACCAAATCACTTGAAGCAATCTCAGAAGAAGATGCCCAAGGGTATTTCGCCTTCTTAGCCGATATTTATAAACGCTATGTGATTGCCAAAGAGATGTTCATCACCAAATCATTTCGCACATGGCGGGATTTTTACAACCCGAAGTCTTTGTGGGCAGGGTTGAAACTAAAGACCTTTAGTGATGCCTATTCCTCAATCTCAAAATTTGTCAAAGATGATCGTTTGCGCAAGTCATTGGCGTTCCAAACCTTATATATCGGCGTATCCCCTTATCAAGGGCCATCATTGTATACGATTATTCCCATGATCGAACTGATGTATGGCGTCTACTTTATCAAAGGCGGTATGTACACACTGGCGGACAGCCTGGCGCGGTTATCCGAAGAACTTGGTGGTACGATCCATTATGACAGTCCAATAGAAGAAATCGTGATTGAAAACAAGCAAACCAAAGGTATTCGACTTGCCGGCAAGATGATTGATGCCGATGCTGTTGTATGTGGGGCTGATTTTCCTTATGCCATGTCTAGCCTGCTTCCTGATGAGAAAAAACGCGGAAAATATACGGATAAAAAAATTGCCGCGATGGATTATTCCTGTTCTTGCTTCTTGCTCTATCTTGGATTGGACAAAACCTATGACCAAACCGCTTTGCATAATATTTATTTTGCCGATGATTTCAAGAAAAATGTCGATGATCTTTTCGATGCTGGGCAATTGCCGCAAGATCCTTCCTTCTATTTATACCGGCCAAGTTTAATGGATCCTTCTTTGGCACCTAAAGGTCAAGAAGGATTATATGTCTTGGTGCCTGTACCTGAATTGTCAAAATTCAATGATTGGTCGGATACAGTCATTCAAGCCTATCGTCGACAAGTGCTTGATTTGATCAAAGAGAAGACGCCTTATCATGATATCGAAGACCATATCGTATTTGAAGACATCTATACACCAGAAACGTTCAAAGGTCGCTTCAATGCCTTTAACGGTGCTACCTTTGGTCTAAAGCCAACTTTGGCTCAAAGCAATTATTATCGCCCGCATAACAAATTCGACTATGCAGAGGGACTCTATTTTTGCGGCAGCAGCACCCACCCTGGCGCAGGGGTGCCGATCGTGATGCAAAGTGCCAAACTAGCTGTAGAGGAGCTGTTGAAAGATGACCGCTAACATGCCCATCGATTTTGATGACTACCAGCAAGACTTTGCCTATTGCGAAGCGATCATCAAGAAACATTCGAAAAATTTTCATACTGCCTTTTCGCAACTGCCAAAAAACAAAGCCCGCAGCGTATATGCAGTTTACGCCTTTTGCCGTCGTGCCGATGATGCCGTGGATGAGTATCATGATCCGCAATTGTTGGCGAACATGTCGCAACAGCTGCAACGGTTAAAAGATGCTGCCTCCGATCAGGACCGTTTAACGTTGTATCTTGACGACGCTGATCCTGATCATGCGATTTGGCGCGCTTTAGCTGTCACTTTCATCACCTTTGATTTGGCATATCAGCCTTTCTTTGATTTATTGACCGGCCAAGAACAGGATCTGTCCTTTCAACAACCCGTATCAGAAGCAGATCTGTCTGACTACAGTTATTATGTAGCGGGCAGTGTCGGATTGATGCTGCTGCCTATTTTATCTAGTCATGCCAATGCGATTCAAATACCTGCCAAGCAATTAGGAGAAGCGATGCAACGCACGAATATTTTACGAGATATCGGTGAAGATCTCCGTATGGGTAGGGTTTACCTGCCCAAAGAAACATTGGCCAAATTTAATCTAAGAGAAAATGATTTGTCTCTGGGAAATCAACTTGCTTCTTTTATCGATCTATGGGAATATGAACCGACGATTGCTGAATCACTATACGATGCTTCCTTTGACATGATGCCTTTGATCGATCAAGATTGTCGAGAATCATTGCTGGCTGCGGCCCTGATCTACAAAGAGATTCTCCAAGTGATACGCAAGCAGCACTATCAAGTCATTGACAAAAAGCAAGTTGTGCCTAAGCAACGCAAATTACAATTATTGTTTTCAGCAAAAAAAATGCTGCGACAAGCTGATCTGGAGGTCAATTGATGTACGAACAAATTTTACAAGTCGCGGAATCATTTTTTATGCAGCAAGGGTATCACGGTACTTCTACCAGACAAATCGCTGATGCACTAGGCATCAAACAACCCAATATCTATTATCATTTCAAAGGCAAGGAAGCCATCTATTTTGAAGTGATGGTAACTTTATCAGAAGAAGTCTCGGTCAATCTTTGGCGAATCTCAAAAGATCCGAACCTCACACTCGCAGAGAAAATCTATGACATGTTTGCTTTTTTGAAAAGACGTCATCCTGTCAACTTTTATATGATGATGAATGATATTCAGCATTCCGTATCTAAAGAAACCTCATTTAAACTGTATCATTTATGGAAAGAAAATTATCAAAAACCGATCGTCACCTTATTTGAATCTAGCGAAACCAAGATTCGCGGCGGCGTTAGTCCAGAATTTGCCACGAGTCAATTGTTTATTTTGTTGGCTGCGCATTTGGATGTCAATCAAGCCCATGATCAAATGGCGCCGGCGATCGATTTGTTTCTATATGGATTGATCAACGATCAGCCAGAGGCTTCACGCTAACTGAAAACAACTAGACACCTGTATCTATTTGATGTAAAATCTGACGGTATATGTAATGAGAGGAAGTCCTTTTATGTCTAAAAATCGCATCGAAGCTTTTACTGATGCAGTCATCGCAATCATGATGACGTTGCTGGTGCTCGAACTTCACCAACCTGAAGGGGATACTTTTGCTGCTTTTCTTGGCGTCTAACATCAATTCATTATCTATTTGATCAGTTTCATTATGCTAGCTATTTATTGGAACAATCATCACCATTTGTTTCAAATCGTGGATAAAATCAATGGGTGGACTTTATGGAGCAATCATCTGCTGATCTTAGCACTGACCTTGTTTCCCTTTGTCACCTCGTGGTTCAGCGAGTATCCGACGGCACTTGCACCGCAGATGCTATATGGCTGCGTTATACTATTGACCGACTTCAGTTATTTTCTGTTGGGGCGTACTTTAGTCAAAGCCAATCCAGAAAATCAGGGCCTTTTGCAGCTGTTTCAAGGATATCGTAAACTTTATTTCACTTTGTTCATCAATTGTTTGGCCTTGCTTTTCGGCTGGCTGATCCACCCATTATCTGTGATCATCATGGATAGCCTTGTTTTGATTTTATGGGTGGTCCCTGAGAAAAAAGCAGAAACATTGATTAAATAAATATGCAGCAAAGCACTGTTTGAACCTCTCTTCATCTCTAAAAAAATAGGTTGGTGTGCATCCACACCAACCTATTTTTCAACTAACATCTATCGCTTGCTTTTTACTGCCTAATGTTTCATCTGTTACCACTTTTTCTTTTAAACCCAATTGATTAAAGTAATTTTTTAAAACATCTGTAGAAACATCAAAAAATAATGAAAACTGATTATTTTTTCTTTTATAAAATGTAACAAAGGATTGACCTTCTCCTACGGTCTCAATTTCAATTTTGATATATTGATGATAGTCGCCATTCAATATCCCGAATCTTACCAAATGCTCCTTTGCCAATCCATCTTTTAGAAAACCAATTGCGCAAATCAATATGGCAAAAGCAATCAATTTTATTTGATCTGCCAATAGTTCTGGCCAGAAAACGATCAAGATCATCATCGCTAATGTTAATGCAAGAAATTGTTTGATCCTGCTTCTCTTTGTTGCCAATATGATTCGCTGCTGTTCTCGAATTTGCAAAAAAATCAGCAAAACGAGAAAGACTGCCACAATGATTGCTTCTGCCATTTTTATCTGCCTCCTATATCACCATTCCGCGATAGTACCATCATAATTTTTCCATTGTGGATTTGTCCATATTAATCCTTCTTGAGAAATTTCTTTCACCCGCTCCTCGTCCATTTCAAGTCCTAGACCTGGTTTTTGCGGCAAATCGACATACCCATCTTTGTATTGGAAAATTTCCTTGTTTTTAACAAAATCTAAAAGATCGAACCCTTTATTATAGTGAATACCCAAACTTTGTTCTTGAATAAAGACGTTTGGTGTACAAGAGTCGACTTGAAGTGTAGCTGCTAAAGCAATTGGTCCGTATGGTGCATGCGGTGCTACAGCAATGTCATAAGCTTCAGCCATCGCAGCTATTTTGCGGGTTTCAAGAATGCCACCACATAAAGCGACATCTGGTTGAATGATGTCAATTGCCCCTGCTTGAAATATCGACTTGAATTGCCATCTCGTATAAAGTCTTTCACCTGTTGCCAAAGGAACTGCCACTGCTTGTGCGACTTCTTTGAAATGTTCTTCATTTTCTGGCAATACAACTTCCTCGAGAAACATTGGATGATACGGCTCTAAAGCATTCGCCAGAACTTTTGCCATGGGTTTATGCACTCTGCCATGAAAGTCAACTCCGATATCCAGACTATAGCCGAATTTATCCCGTATGGATGCTACTCTCTCAACTACTTCTTCAACTTTTTCATAGGAATCTATATAATGAAGTTCTTCAGTTGCGTTCATTTTCACTGCAGTAAAGCCACGGTCAAAACGGTCTTGCGCTTGTGCAACTACTTCATTCGGTCGATCACCGCCGATCCATGAGTAAACTTTGATTCGGTCCCGCGCTGCGCCGCCTAATAGTTCATATACAGGAACTTGCAGCGCTTTTCCTTTAATGTCCCACAAAGCCATCTCCAGACCGGAAACAATCGTCCCATGAATGGGTCCACCTCTGAAAAATGAACGATGCATGATTTGAAATAAACGTTCAATTTCGAAAGGGTTCTGTCCCAACAAAAAACGATTTCCTATTTCATAAGCACCTGCTACCACCGTTTCAGTTTTTGTACCGGAGATCATCTCTCCCCATCCCTCAATGCCTTCGTCCGTCGAAACTTTGACAAAAATCCAGCGAGGTTTCACTTTATAAACTATTATTTTAGATATTTTCAATTCCTGTGTCCCCTTTCGGTATTCAATTAAGCAACTGCTTAATTTTGTTCAATTACAGATTCACGGTTGATCTTTTTAATACCTTCAAAGAAATACCATACTCCACCAAAAGCAAGTAACAAAATAGGAATACCAATCATAGGATTATAGGTGAACGCTAAGAAGACTAAATAACTTTGAATCATTGATGTAGCCGCGAATGAAGAAATCAACATTGAGCTAGAGCCTAGATCTATACCGACTTGTTTGGCAATCTCGGTTAGGATTGGTGACGTTGCAGAACCACACCATAGCAATGAAGCAGTAACTACTAAACCAATCACAATATTTTTTAGTAAGTTTCCTCTTGTAAGTGCTACAACCATGGCGACCCGAAATGGTACCACTGCTAAATCTGCAAATGGCAATACGCGATTACCTGGTAACACTAGTGCTGTAGCAATCGTTAAAGGAATAATAATCAACGCTGTTGTAATCACGTCTGGATTTCCCACCACGACAGCAGCATCTAAACCAATAAATAAGCGTCGACCTTTGAACTTTTTTTGTGACCATTTTTGTGCTGCATCAGAAATTGGCATTAATCCTTCCATAAAGAGAGAAGTCATTTTAGGAATTAAGACCAATACTGCTGACATACTGACCCCTAACTGCAGTACTGCTTTGATGTCATAACCTGCCAAAAATCCGATAGCAATTCCGATCACACCACCCATAATCATTGAATCTCCAAAAAATCCAAGATATTTTTGGGCGTCTTTGATAGTGAATTTTGAATTTCTAAAAAGAGGAATCCGATCTAACAGCCAATTCATTGGCCATGCAATTACTAAGGAAGAAAGCGCAGAAACTGTTGGCAAGGATACACCAGGAATTCCAAAAAAATCTTCAACCAATGGTTGTGACCAGTCTGACATTTTAAATGTAACAATAGCCATTACAACAGACGCTCCAACACCTAAAGCAACATTCTTAGTCACAAAATAGACCATTACACCTACTATCGCCATATGATGATAATTCCAAATATCAACATCTAAAGTTTGCGTCCGTTTAAGAATCAACATAATAACATTTACGATCAAGATAGCAAAGATCAAGATAGCAATAATTGGCGAAGCCCATGTAACAGCAGCAATTGATCCCCAACCTACATCTAACGCATCTAATTGCACGCCTGTACGATCTACCATTGCTTTAGATGCGGGTCCAACATTTGTTGTCATAAAATCTAGAATCAGTTTAATTCCTGCAAAACCAATACCTAAAGTCAACCCCGATTTGAATGCACGAGATATCTTAAGCCCAAATATCATACCTATGATCGTAATGATAACTGGCAGCATCACAGTAGGACCTGCCTCGATAAAGAAGTTAAACACATTCATTACAATATTCATTGTATTCGCTCCTTACGCCTTTTTTTAATTTAGATAACTCAAAATTTCTTCCATCGTTTGTTCGGCTCCAATTCCTGTTAAAATCGGCATGCCCTTAACCACTGGAACATCTCCTGTTTGACCTTCAAATTGTCCAGTAGTGACTAATAGATCATAATCTTGTACCTTACTTGGTACTTCCATCAGTTTGGTTTGTGTTGTTGAAGCATCAACCCCATGTTCACTCAAATACTCTTTTACTTTAGATGCTACTACCGTTGATGTCGCAATCCCATTTCCACATGCAATTAAAATTCGTTTCATTTTCTTTTCCTCCTATTTTTTAGGCAATCGCCTTTTTTAATAAATTGAGTAGTACGTCATCTGTTTCTGCTGCTATCATTTGTTTTCTTAGCGGTTCGTTTTGAATAATACTGACGATTTTTTGAAGCATTTCTACTTGTCCGTGTGGTTCGCCGATCGCCATCATGATCACGATCTGAGTAGGCAATAATGACGCGGTGTCTTCCATATTATGAAAATCAACTGGATTTTTTAGTGTTGCTATAGCCAATGTTGTATGATGTACAAGTTCATAGTTTGCATGAGGAATCGCCACGATCGGTTGAGTTGAAGGCAAACCTGTTGGATATTCCTTTTCTCTCATCTGAATTGCTTCAATATATGATTCCTCAACAAATCCCTTTTGATATAGTTGATTGGCCAGAAAAGACAATACTTCTTTATTTGAATTTGCGTGTATATTTCGAAAAACAAGTTCTTCATCTAATGCGACATCCATATTTTTTCCTCCTTAAACCAAAGATACAATCGTTTGTAATGAAGCAGCCAGACCGTTTGCATCTCTAGCATTTAAATCTTCTTTGTTGAAAAGATTTGATCCAAAACCTAAATAGCGCGCACCTTGTGCCAAGAAATCAGGTGCATTATTGATGGAAATACCACCAACAGCCATCAATGGGAGTTCTCCTAGGGGTGCTTGGACATCTGAGAAAAAACGAGGTGTCACAACAGCTGCCGGAAAAATTTTAACGATATCTGCTCCATGATCAAACATGTCATTGATTTCAGAAGGAGTCATTGCGGCGGGAACAGCTATCACCTCGTTTTCCTTCGCGAAATGCAACATTTCTTGAGAGAAAGTATGCGGTCCTAATAAAAATTTTGCGCCAGCTTCAACTGCTGCTTTGGCATCGGTTAATGTTCTGACGGTACCCGCACCAATCAAAATTTGTTCACCATACTTATCATTCAACCTACTGATATGCTGCAGCGCATGATCTGTATTCAATGTCATCTCAACTGCGAAATATTGTTCATAACCTTTTATTGCGCGCAAAATTGCATCCGCTTGTTCATACGTATATCCTCGCATAATAATCGTAAAGCGGGGATAATCTATTCTATTCATCATAATCCTCCTTAAGTAATCTGCCTTAATATTTGATAAATGGCTTTTGTATCAGGTGCTTTCAATATTGTGTCCATTGACTGTGGATTACTGCTAAAAGCTGCTAATTGGTTCACCGCTTTCAAGTGCTTCGTTAAATCATAAAAAGACAATGGGAAGATAAAGGAAATAGATTGGCCATTGGGAAACTCGATAGGCTTTCTTGACACTAGTAAACTGATGCCATCTTTCATGACTCCATGTTCAATTGTTGTATGAGGGATACAAGTGTTTGTACCTAAATAACCCGCATACCCCTCAGCTTCAATCTGTCTTAAACAATCCACGATGAAGGTTTGGTCAATTATTTGATGGGTCAGCAACGGTTCACAGGCTAGTGAAACGGCATCTTGCCAAGAAATCTGCTGATCAACGATCGTAATAAAACTCGGTTTTAGGTAATTTGTCAATGCAGGTAGCACTTTGGTATTTTCCAAAGGCGAATCCTGTTTTTCTCTTAATAAAAAATATTCCAATTCCTCTATCAGCGCTTTGGTATCTTTAACTTTACTGAATTTACGTATAATCTTCATCAATTCATCTACTGAACGGTCAATCTCATTCAGACCCAACTCTTTAAGAACCCGATATCTCAAACTGATTTGTTCTTTGTACGTCATGATTGGGTCTATAATAAACTGAAGCAAGTCACTTTTTAAAGCTGTTGTTGTAAACACAAGGTCATAATCAGAACTAAATCTATAAAAGTCTCGTACGGAAAAGGAAGCCAAAAAATGAAGTTCAGGGAACAACTTCTTTAAATTTTCTTGCATAAGCTTAGATACCATCACGCCATTGGCGCAAACCACAACTGCTCGCGGTTTTTGCAGCATCGTGTTCCCAGGGCTCGTTAACTGATAGCCAAAATAATACGACAACAATTCTAATTCATCAGCAGGAAATGCTTGTCCCAACCAATTTTCAATTGGAATGATCAATTCTTTCATCAAACCGTTCAAGATAGCATGATTACTATCTTGAACTAAACTATCCAAAGAATAGACGCCTAGACTTAATTGATACTTGATCCTAAAACAAGCAGGACGTAAATGCCCAAGTATTCGTCGTTGAAACACGTCCCGGTCTTCAATCTCAATCAGTGTCTGGCTCTCAAAATTCGTAATCATATCATCTATCAACTGACGCAATATTTGATCCGAGTCAAAAGTTTGCGTTGTTTTTCGTTCAAATATATTTGATGTCAAGAATAATAAAGTCAACCATGATTGCGTACTTCTATTGACTGTTGACCATTCTGTATCTTGCAATAGGACTTTCAAGAATTTAAACTCTGGCGTATTTGAGATTTCCTTTTGAATATGAACTTCATCGTTAGTCGGTTGTCGTATAGCTCTTTGTAAAGAAAATCTGATTGAAACCTGTAAGTAATCGATTGATTCATCTGAATAACTTAGATGAAGCATCTGCTCCATATTATGTATCAAATGTATGACATCTTCTTCGGAAACATCTGGTGCCAACAGTTGCTTGATTTCAAGTTTTCTGAGAAAGTCATATTGCTTTACAAGATCAGAAAGCAACTGCAAGACTCTTCTTTCTAAACCTCTCAATTGATATCCGCTTTTACGATCATAATGTATTGATAGAGCATACTTGCTCACAATCCATTCTGCTTTTTTCAAGTCCTCTTGAACAGTATTCCGACTGACCATGAGTAAATCCGTTAAGTGATCCATGCTAATATAGTCAATTCTTGTACATAAGTAACAAATCAAGCATGCTGCACGTTCATTTTCGGAGAATATCTGCTCATTATAAGAAAGTTGATCATCAGTGATGCTCGTTGTAAAAATTTTCAGTACCTCCAAAGGAATCATAAAATCTCCCGTATGGTTTCTGCTAATCTCTGGCATCTTGTTCAGAGAAAGTTCTGCATTAAACTGTTGAATCGCATAATTTATTTGCCTCTTCGTCAAGGAGAGTGCATTCGTCAACTCTGCCATTTTTGCTTCTGGTTTTTTGATCAAATAGGTGATTATATCCCGGATCCGTTCATTCATCTCTTCCCCTCCTGACATCTATAGTATACGTTCTGGAATTACGACAAGCGCTTCCATTGAAAGCGGTTTTTGTCATAGCTATCTTTTTCATTTGTCACAGTCCTTCTTTTATCCTTTAGATGTACATCTTGCGTTACGATATCTGCTCAGTTAACGAGTGGAGGTCAAATTCAGACCAATCTCATTTTATTTTGTCACATGAATAGATAATAATCAAAACGGTATTTATCACGTATCTAAATAGTCATTCATACAGGCAAGGATCTCCTTAAACTATTCATTGAGCCCTTTCCAACAGATATATCCACATACTATAGGCTTAAAAAACTTTTAGGATTAAGAGAAAATAGTATCTCCTATCCATATAAAAAGGATGCTGCTCATAACATCAGTTATGAGCAGCATCCCTATTACAGACGCAAATAACGAGTATTTAATACGCACAAGAATCTGATTTGTTTAGTTTTTTTTTAATACAACCAATATCGCCTCAACAACGCTTCTCAAAAATATAATCATCCATCACAAAACCCGCTCCTATATCTGCCACACGTTCCCCGACCTTCACAAATCCTCGATGTTCGTAAACAGCAATAGCTTGTTGATTGTCTTTATTGACATTCAGATGCAGCGTCTTTCCTGTAGCCAAAGTTTCATACCAGTCAAAGACAGCACTGGCATAGCCTTTTCCTCTTGTCGTGTGATCTAAATACAATTTGCTTAAATAGAGTTGCGCATCGGTTTCTTCGTATGCCGTATAGCCCACCGGTCGCCCTTCTTCTTCTAAAATCAAGTAAACTGCACCTGCTTGGATCTCTTTTGTGATCACTTCTAATGATTGATAGTGTGCCAGCATATAATTGACCTGTGCTGCGCCAATGATTGGTTCAAATACTTCTGGCCAAATCCGTTGGATCAAATCCATTAAAGTTTGATAGTCCTGATCAGATTGCACGATTGTTTTACTTAGCACGGATGTATCACCTCTCCTTATACTTTTTAGTCTAGTATACGCAATATAATCATTTAGTATAAGTCTATTTTTTATATCTGGCAGGTTAAACATTCGACACAGAACACAAGAATGACCAAATGGCCATGTGCCTGACTGAAACCACTTTACTTGTAGCGTCTTTTAAAAGACTTTCAATAGAACTGAATATCCAGATAAAAGAAACCACCAACTAGTAGCCTCTCTGACGATAGTTGGCAGTTTTTATTGCTATCTTCCAGCGACGATCCTAGGCCGGTTCAATATGCACATCCGTATCAAAAACTTGGAATCGTTCGGCTAGCATGCGTTCAATTTCATCCGCCACTCGATGGCTTTCTTCGACGGTCAATGTTTTCTCCATCGCGATCACCACATCCACAAAGACATTGGCGCCATACATCCGTCCACGAATCGATTTGACCGACATGACCTCCGTCAATGTCGCAATGGCTTGCTCATACTGCAGGACCAAAGCGTCATCGAATCCATCAGATAATGAAAAAACACTTTCGCGAAAAATATCGATGGCTGTTTTTAAGATCAAAATTGCCACCACGATTGCTGTCAGACTATCTAGCCAACCTAACCCAAATGAAGCAGCGAAAATAGCGATTGCCGTGCCTATACTGGTCCAGGCATCACTGCGATTGTCCTTGGCAGCTGCTAAAAGTGCCGAGCTTTTGACTGCAGCAGCCAAATTTTTATTATAAAAGTAGACACCATACATCAGGATTGCAGAGACGATCCCGACGATAGCTGCAACCATATCTGGACTTTCTGTTTCACCAGCAATGATCGTTTGAATAGATGAAATCAAGACTTGCGCACCCACGGCCAGCATAATCAAAGATGTCACAAGACTAGCAACATTTTCAGCTTTCCAATGGCCGTATTTGTGTTCTTTATCCGCTGGCTTTTGTGCGACCCGCAAGCCAATCAACACAGCGATGGACGCGATAATGTCTGTTGCATTATTCAACCCATCCGCCCAGAGTGCTTCTGAATTGGCAAAACGTCCTATCAGCAATTTAGCAGCTGATACCACTATATAAGCGGCTATGCTGATCAAGGCGCCTTTTTCAGCCTTCTTTAATTCTTCATACCTTGCTTGATTCATCTTATCCCTCCATTAGTCAACTTGAAAATAATAACTGAAAATTTCAACCGTTGCATCATTTATTTGAGAGAATTAATCATTTAGGAATGGCAAACATTCACTTCTCGTTGCACGAATTTACAGCATCGCTACTACCAAAAAAAAGTGATATGGCAGGACTGCCTTTGTTTTCCTGTAAAAACAAGGCGCTGTCATATCACTTTTGTTACCGAATAAATAAGATTCAATTGACCTATTCATTTACCAGCAATTGGTGGTTCATCTCGCTGAATTTTTCATTATGAGAAGAGACCATTGCTTGCGGTACACTTGCTGGATCAAGATAATGTTTGATTTGATTGATTGCTTGTGCGGCATCTTGAAACGCACCTGCCAACAAATTGACTTTACCCGCAAAATAATGGATATCCCCTGCTGCAAAGACACCTGGATGACTGGTTTTCGTTGGAATGTCACAGTTTAAATAAAAATCTTCATGTTTTGCCAGATCAAAGGATACTCGATCAAGCAATGCACTGTCGCGATCATAACCATGCTGGATCAACAGATGATCACAAAGATAATCAATGCGTTCTTGCGTTTGACTATTTTTCAACGTCAAGATCATATTGAAAGTATCGGCCTGATTGACACCATCGATGGTATGATTCATGATCACATGGATACCTTCCGTGTTTAACTTCTTGACCTGTGCTTCATGGGCTTTCAGGTGTTCACCACGATAACATAAAGTAACCTTCGCGCCATAAGAAGCAGCTTCGATCGCGTAATCAACAGCCGCATCGCCACCACCAGAAATCACCAAATGTTTGCCATTGATGGCTTGCTGATCAGGAAATTGATAATGAATAAAATCATCGACATTATTATGGATGAAACAAGGCAATTTTTGTGGGGAAACCACACCACCGCCAATACAGACCAGTACGGTGCGGCCGACATGTGTTCTGCCTAAATCATCTTCTGCATAGAACAAATCATTTTCTTTCGTTAAGGCAACGATTTTGGTTTTCGTATAGACAGTTGGATTGAATAATTTCGCTTGTTCAATCAACTGTTCTTTGACTTTCTTCCCTTTGGTTGGGGGCAGAGCACCCACATCCCAGACCATCTTCTCAGGGTAAAAATTGATTTTACCGCCTAATTCTGCTTGTGCTTCAAAGATCGCAACAGATAGGTCGCGTAACCCTGCATAAAAACTAGCATATAAGCCAGTCGGTCCACCGCCGATAATTAAGACATCCATGATTGTTGACATCGCTGTTTACCCCCCTAAATGAAAATCATTCTCAATTGATTACTTGAAATTATAGACAACTTACTTACATTTGTAAAGAATTTTCTGAATATATTTTCAAATAATGATGGTTTGTTTAACGTTGTGCTGATTGAAAAAAACCAGATATTTTTCTAAGAATATGCTGATATTCATTTGTGATAGCGACTGGATTCAAGGTATACTCATATAAAGTAGGTGAAATAATGGAAGTAGAAAAATGCTATGCTTCTTTGCAAGACGGCTCTGTTCTTTATTATGAAAAAATTGGTCATGGAGACCCACTCTTTTTGTTGCACGGCAACGGTGGTAGCAGCGCCTTTTTCTCACATCAGATTGCTGCACTCAGTGCCCAACATCAATTGTTTTTGATCGATAGCCGCGGACATGGCAAGTCCACCAATCAACAAAAGAAAATGGATTTCTTTATTATGGCAGATGATTTGATGGCCATTATCAAACAAGAAAAGTTGACGAAGATCTCTCTACTAGGCTTTAGTGATGGTGCCAATTTAGCGATGGTCTTTTGTCACCGCTATCCTGAATATGTCCACTGCTTGATTTTGAATTCAGGCAATACCGAACCACAAGGGGTTCGGCTGCTTTCGCGAATCGGCAGTTTGATCCAGTATCTAATCGTTTGGCTATGTGCGCCATTTTCTAAAGGGATGAAAGGCTTTTTGCCGATCTTAGGCTTGCTCTTTCGGCCAATTGGTTTGACGACGACAGATTTGAATCACATCACTGTACCAACATTGATCTTAGTTGGCAAGCGTGATTCAATCAAATTATCCCATTCATTCTATATCGCTAATAGTATATCGAGCGCAAATTTCATGGTCGTCAAGGGCCAAGGTCATAGCTTTGCCCGAAAAAATCCGCAAGTATTCAATACAAAAGTATTGTCTTTTCTGGAAAAAGTTGGAGGTTGACATGAACGTCTTACAATGGATCAAAAAGAAACAGAAAATAGTAAAAACATTATTCTTGATCACCGTTGGTGTGATCGTCCTATCTGAGATCCTTTCTTTAAGTAAAACAATCTCTATCGATCACCTGCAATCGATTTTTGCTACCTTATCGATTGGCCGGTTATTCTTGATGGCTGTGATTGGATTGCTCTGTGTGCTGCCAATGATCGGTTACGATATCGTTCTCAATCGTATATTAGAACAACAACTGCCAAAACCGTATCTCTTTGAAACAAGTTGGATGATCAATTCTTTGAATAACCTTGCTGGGTTTGGCGGGTTGATCAGTGTTGGGTTGCGCTCACAATTTTACGGAAAAGAAAAAAAAGGCGCCGATGTGGCAAAGGCACTCTCGAAAATCTTTATATACTTGATGTTCGGTTTGTCTATGCTTTCATTGATTGGCTTGCTTCTTTTGCTTTTTTATCCAGTATCTCCTTTTATTCAACAATACTGGATTTGGTTATTGGGGGGCAGTCTGTACTTCCCAATCGTTTATCTGCTGAGTTTGTCACAAAAAAACAGTTACTTAGGTAAAATGAAGCAACAGGATCGCTTGCTGTTAATTGCTACCTCTTTATTTGAGTGGGCTGGTGTTTTTGTTTCATTTATTGCGATTGGCTGGTTGATGGGCATACATGTTGATGTCTGGCAATTATTGCCTTTATTTATCGCTGCCTCGCTAATTGGGATCGTTTCAATGATTCCCGGGGAATTAGGTAGCTTTGATATCATGATGATCGTGGGGATGAGCACCTTTCAACTTCCTAAAGAAACTGTCATCGCATGGCTGTTGTTATTCCGCTTGTTCTACTATGTGCTTCCATTCTTGATCGGTATCGTTTTTTTCACAAAAACGCTTGGTACATCTTTTAATACCCGATTTGCTGGATTACCCAAAGAGTTGGGTTTGGAGATTGTCCACAAAATTGATGTATTTCTGTTGTATCTAACAGGAACGATGTTGGTTTTATCTGCCACGATTCCTGATGCCTTTGAGCACATCAAATGGCTGGCACATCTCAACCCAATACGTCTGAACTTTATTATGCAATACCCCAGCATCATACTAGGATATCTGTTCATTGTGGCTGGCAGAGGCATCTCTGCTCGAGTTAAAAGAGCTTACTTCCCGACGCTTACGTTGATAGGTGCAACGATCATTTACGCATTTATCGGCGGCTTCCGCTTGTCGACTATGCTGTATTTGATCCTTCTATTGGCCATGATCATTCTATCTAAGACGGAATTATTCCGTCAGCAAATCGTTTACTCATGGGAAGCATTAACGATCGACGGTTTGCTGATGGGCTCATTGACGATCATGTATGTCGTGATAGGGATCTATAACATGCCTCGCCTTTCTGGTCGTCCCCATCATCACAACATTGATTTTCTATTGTTCCCTTCGGAAAAACTTTGGCTGCAAGGCTTCGTTGCGATCCTGATCGTTGCGCTCGCCGTGATGTTTTTCGCACGCTATCTTATGGGACGCAAACATCAAATTGGCGTTGCACCGCAACTAGAAACCATTCACTCAGTGTTGGAGACCTATGGCGGAAACAGTGATAGTCATCTTGTCTTTCTGCAAGATAAACAAGTTTTTTACTATCCAAACGAAACAGAACCTGAAGTCTTTTTCCAATTTGCGACGTGCAACAATAAGTGTTTGGTCATGGGGGATCCTTCCGGCAACAGGGCGCATTTTCCTGAAGCCATTCAAGCATTTATTGAAGAAATGGATCAATGGCATTATCTCCCCGTTTTTTATGAAACAAGCGAAGAGATCGTGCTACTGCTGCATGAATTTGGCTATGACTTTATCAAATTTGGCGAAAAAGCATTGGTCGATCTTTCAACCTTCACTTTATCAGGCAAACGGATGAAGGGGCAACGTGCCCTCAACAATAAAATTACCAAAGAAGGTTTCTCCTTCGATATCTTGCATCCGCCTTTTTCGCAAGAAGTCTTTAGCGAATTACAAGCTGTATCCGACAAATGGTTAGATGGACGAAAAGAAAAAGGCTTTTCCCTAGGTTTTTATTCAGAATCTTACCTCGATCAGGCGCCTGTAGCAGTTGTCCGTAATCAATCAGGGAAAGTGGTCGCATTTGCTTCTTTCATGCCAACCTATCAAGAATCAACTGCCTCTATTGATTTGATGCGCTATGACCCAGAGCTTGCGCCAAGCGGTACCATGGATTACTTATTTATCCAACTCTTCGGCTATTTCCAAGAAGCTGGCAAACAGACCTTCGATTTGGGCATGGCGCCCCTTGCCAATGTAGGTACTTTCCGATCGAGTTTTATTCAAGAACGCATCGCCTATTTGATTTATAACTTTGGCTCACGCTTCTATTCCTTTGAAGGCTTACGTGAGTACAAGCAAAAATATGCCGCTGTATGGCAACCCCGTTACACGCTCTACTCTAGAGATAGTTGGCTGGGATATGTCATGATCGCTCTTTTGATCGTGGATAATAAACCAATCAACCGTCCCTAGCTCCGTCTTGACTGTAGAATCAAACAAAAAGGATCTTAGCTCGCTAAGGTTCTTTTTTGTTTGATTCTTTTCACGCTTAACCTGAGCAGTTCATTTGCAAATAAGAATTAAATTGCGTACAATTAAATTGTTAAAAATAAACTTTTGGAGTGATTATCTGATGAAAAAAATGTATTCTACAAAAATGATCAATACTGGTGGCCGTTCTGGTGAAGTGCATAGCCCTGATCACTCACTTGAATTAAATATCGCAGCTCCTGGCAAACGTGTTGAAAATGCCACAAACCCTGAACAATTATTTGCTGCTGGTTTCGCTGCATGCTTTAACAGTGCGTTAGACTTAGTCAAATCAAGCAAAGGCATCAAAGGCGCTTCAACTGTGGCTGCACAAGTTTCTCTTTATGCAGAAAGTGAATCAAGTTTTGTTTTAGGTGTTGAACTTGAAGGTTCGATTGAAGGATTGTCTTTAGAAGAAACACAAGAATTGTTAGAAGTTGCCCACACTGTCTGTCCCTATTCAAAAGCAACTGCTGGCAATATCGACGTGACAGTGAAAGCTGTCGAAGCGTAATCTCGCATGTCTGAAGACAGACACACCGCATTGAATGACACAACACCCTTCAATGCACTCGCATTAGAAAATCAGCTCTGCTTCTCGCTTTATGCTGCATCGAAGGAAATCATCAAGCAGTATAAACCCTTATTGGCACCGTTGCACATCACCTATACCCAATATCTTGTGATGTTGGTTTTATGGGAACATGGCGACTTATCTGTCAAAGAATTAGGCAGCCATTTATGCTTAGATTCAGGGACACTGACACCTGTACTCAAAAAATTGCAAGATAAACAATTGCTTGATCGCATACGGGATCAACGAGATGAACGCATGGTCGTCATCTCACTGACAGATGAAGGACGTGCTTTAAAGAGTAAAGCTGCAGATATTCCCCAAAAATTACTTGCCCTCTTTCCGTTGACCGCAACGGAAGCAGCCACATTACAGATGTTGGCAGGTAAATTAGTTCAGGGCAGCAGTGACATATAACGAAAAAACTATACCTTTCGATTCTCTATCAGAGGAAAGAAAGGTATAGTTTTTTTATGATTTATCCAAACACGCCACTGCACGATAGATCATAGAAAATGGGTTTATGAAGGTTTGTCGCATTTGGCCTCTTCAATCAGTACTAAAAGTTCCTGACAAACTTCAGGAGAATCAATTGACTGAATGACATTTTTGATCAAAGCTTGATGCTGATCGCCTGTCAGCAATTGTTGAAAGACATCATGTTCAGTCACAGCGGGTTGGAACCTTCTAGCCAAAACGGATCCGCTCATCTTGATGCTTTCAATCTCTAAAATGCCATGATTCAATAATTTCCGGATGACCGCCAAGACAGTGTTGCGATTCATCCCAAATCGTTCACTAAATTCCGCACAACATAGTGGTTCAGAGGTTGACCAAAAGCGAACCAGAACCTCCCACTCTTTCTTTGAAAAATCTAAATAATCCATAAAATCCTCCTCCAAATTCCCTTCTTCCTCATTCAAGAATAAATGACCACCTTTATGATAGACATTCTAAGTACCGTTTTAGGCACATCTTTTTTAACTACACTTATAATAACTTATTTTTAACCTATATTCAAAAGTATTTTTCATCATTTTGAATAATATTAAAGTTATTTTAATTTTTGACCTTTGATTACGCTTATATAATCGTAAAAATCAAACTTTCATGGGGTGTTTCATTCATCGCATAGCCACAAAGTTCTTTGTTAATGGTCAGATAGTCTTTTTCGACCAATTGTATGACTTCTTCTTCTGCCAAATCGAGGTCAATGATCGACAACAAAGAGTCCAACAAAACAAAGCGCGTATCCAATCCCATTAAAATTGGATACACAGACCAGAAATTTTGTCCATTGATGTCCGATAAGGTTTGTTCGAACTTTTTCTTCAACTCTACGATGTATTGTCCTATTAGGGAGTCAACTCGCTGCTCATTCACTTGCAGTTGTCGTGAGATTATCTGTTCAAAGTAGTGGTTTGTATTCATAAATAACTTTATTTTATCCATCAATTTTTACATCCTTTTGCTTATATCGACAGCAAACTCGATACATATATTTTTCGTCTTGATCAATAAACGGCTTTTTCCGTCAATTTTCAGGAATAGTTCGTTCTTCATTATTTATATCATGTTGCTGGCCGTTTTTTTTATCAATTAATGGGCAAGTTCAATAAAAATATGAGAATACTGTTTTGTGCATGCGAAGCAAATTGACTCCTTCAGCATATTTCCAGACATTCTGACAGTTTGCCGGTATAATAAATTTATAGACAAAAAGAAGGAGCGGATAAAAAATGGGACATTTAACAAAACATACTACGACTGTTGGCACGACCAAAAAAGCGCAAAAAGCACAGCGAATCGCTTCACTTGAAAAATTCGTCAAATATAGCGGCTTCGCGCTAGCAGCCTTCTCTTTGGTTCTCAAAATCGCCAAAGAACGCCAAAATTGATTGAGGATTTCCTTTACTATTGTGCCCTCTCATGCGAGAGGGCTTTTTTACGCTACGGAAACAATACCTTCAACAGAATAGACTTGTCCACCAAAGATGTACTTTCATACATCCATGTCAGTGGCAGCACGCGTCATTGGCCAACTGAATCACTTTGCTCCCGTTGGTCATCATTAAAAAAAGCGGTGATTGCTTCTTTATTTTTCTCTTTATCAATCGTCAATACACTCCCAACTGGCGTATCGTCAGCAAAATCCCATGAATGATCAACTGGAATCGACAAGGCATCAATGTCCCCAGTATCCCCTTTTAGATAATCCATTAAGACATCGATCATCACTGAAACTGGTAAATTGGTATCGATTTGTCCGAAAATCTTGCCTACAGCTTTAGGGATTCTGGTCATGACCGAAAGGCTTTTGGCTTGTTCAGCAATTGCTTCCATGACTTGATGCTGTCTGCGGACACGTCCAAAATCCCCTTCCTCATCTTTGCGAAAACGGGCATATTGCAAAACTTGATGCCCATTCAGCTTCTGTTCACCTTTGGTTAAATGAATTTTGTCTACAGTCAAGTCTTTCTCCACATCGATGGTCAGTCCTTTAGGAAAAAGTGTATCGATTGCATCTTCAAATTCCTCAAACGTCAATACCATATAATAATCCGGTATAAGATCAAAGGTATCTTTCAACGTTTGCGTAAGCAATGGTTCACCACCAAAAGAATATGCTGCATTGATTTTTTCTTCACCATAACCTGGGATCGTGACATAGCAATCTCTCATGATCGACAGCAGCTTCGCTTGTTTCTTTTTGGTGTCGTACTGTGCCACCATTAATGTATCAGAGCGGCCATTTTCATCTGCACTGCGGGCATCGGAACCAATCAAAGTGACTTGGATCACATCTGGTATATCTTTCACTGTTTCTTTCATTGAAGCTGTGGTTTGCTGTGGTGTAGTGGATTTGGTCGTTGTTTTGCGATAAGCCAAACTGAATTCCGTAGTCACAAAGGTGACCAATACCAAAATAAAAGATAAGACAATTAAAACAAAACTTTTAAAAAAACGACGTTTCATCTTTAGTTCCCCCTGCTTTTTACCAATCATCTTGAGTGGCTAGTATAAAGAGATAGTTGCTTGATACTCTTTGCAGGCGAAACCCAACGCACGTTATTTTAAACAGGAAATAAAAACCAACTGATAAAAAAAGACAAACTTCTATTGTGAGTAAGAAGTTTGTCTCTATTTCCCCTCATCGTCCGAGTTTTGACACTATACAACGTAAAGACAAGTCTTAGCTATCTTATGAAAAGCCTTAATCCGACAATTCCTGTTTTACACATTGGCGTCTTTCGACGTTTCTGCGCAATAGCTTATGTTTGTATAGGAGCCTCACCTAACAAGTATTTAGTTATTTAATCTCTCGATGAAAGGATACATTTTTCACAGGTCAATGGCAATGAAAATATCTATATTAGCAATAATTTAATCTTTTCTTTACTTTTTTTTAGCACATTTAAATATATAAGGAATAAAAAAGGAAGCCCTCTGTTGAAAAAACATTCTCAAACAAAGGACTTAGATAGTCGATACTATTATGCAAAAAATGAACCGCCAGTAATACTGTAAACTTGACCAGTCACATAACTTGCCTCATCAGATGCTAAGAAAACATAGACTGAAGCCAATTCGACAGGTTGACCAGCACGTTTCAATAATTCATTTTGACCAAATTCAGGAATGGCTGATTGTGGTTGTCCTCCTGAAATTTGTAATGGGGTCCAAATCGGTCCTGGTGCAACTGTATTGACACGAATCCCTTTTTCACTTAATTGTGCTGCTAAGCCTTTACTAAACGATGTGATTGCGCCCTTCGTTGCTGCATAATCTAATAATTGCGCACTAGGTTCTGCACTTTGGATCGATGTCGTAGTCAGTATACTCCCGCCGGCCGGTAAATAATCCAATGCTTCTTGGACAGTCCAATACATCGAAATGATATTGATCGTAAAGGTATCGTTGATTTGCTCTGTGGTCAAATCTTTGATGTCTTGCACGGCTTGTTGTTTCCCTGCATTTAATACTAAAATATCTAAACCGCCTAAAGCAGCTGCCGCATCATGAACAAGTTTGCGGGTAAAGGCTTCATCTCTTAAATCACCTGGTAAAAGCACAGCTTTTTGTCCGGCTGCTTCAATCACAGCTTTGACTTCCTGTGCATCATCTTCTTCAAAAGGCAGATAGTTGATCGCAACATCAGCACCTTCTTTGGCATAAGCAATCGCTGCTGCCCGGCCAATTCCGGAATCACCACCGGTAACTAAGGCTTTTCTGCCGGTTAATTTTCCTGAACCAGTATAACTTTCTTCACCACAATCGGGAACTGGTTGCATTTTCCCTTGAATCGCGGGTGCTTCTTGGGGTTGTTTCTCAAACTTACCATTGTAATACTTGGTTAATGGGTTGCTGATTTTTTCTGACATTGTCCATTTCCTCCTAATGTTTTGTGTGTAGCAAGTAATTTTTATCCTTCTAATAAAAAGTGTAGAGGAAAAAAATAGAAAAAGGAAATAAAACGCACCTCTTCTCAAAGAATGCACAAAAAAAAGCCGAATCAGATCGTTCGGCTTCGTCATCATTTAGACTCACAAAAAGGGTTCGGCAGAAATTGCGCCGATCGTATCATCTTCTGTCGAGATGGCCAATCCAAGATGGACCGCCAGCAAATGGAGCTCACTTTCTGGGATGACATCTAACACCGTGCCGATTTCTTTGGCTAATGCCATGGCTTGTTCTGACACCGGTGGGAATTGGTCAATCACCATTGCGATATCCCATTGATCATGGATCACCCGTTCAGCTAATTCCTTTAAATGAACCAAAAAAAATTGCCAATGCTGCGGATGAATCGTCAACTCATATTGATTCAAGACATCGATACACGTTTCTACTATTTTTTGAAATAACGGATCATTAGAGATCATGAGCATTTTACGCTCAACAACAGTCGGGATTCTCACGGATACGCCTCCAGTCTTATCAAAACAGAAAAAGCCGATGACTGAGCATCTACTACAGGAGATCGACTTCTACTCTTATAATAATGAAAGCGCTCTTTCATTTCAAGAGGAACGAGAAAAAATTGTATTTATTCTTTTGATGAAAAATATCCAAATGACTAATTGGGATTGATCCCTAAAGTAATCCGTCCTATGCGGCTGATTCTGGTCAGTTGCCATACGGGTGACCAAACAACCTGCACGTTGACCGTCTCGATGAATGGCAGTTCACCCAAACGAGCTTGCATTTCTGCTGGAACGGAATCAATACAACCACAACCTGCACCTGTAAATGTCATCTCAATCGTGCAGATACCACGATCACTGACATCTATGCGGTAAATCAAGCCTAAATTGTAGACATCTAATCCAATCTCTGGATCCATTACCAACTCCAATTTCTCAATGATCGCTGATTGATTTGCTTCAGCTAATGGGTTCATGATGATTTCATTTGACATGGCGAAGTCCTCTTTTCTCAAATAATTATCTTCTATTTGACCATGAACAAAGGAAAATAACAAGGATTTTCTTAGAATTTTCGCAATCTTTCGAAAATGATTGCGCTTTTCGCGAAAGTAAGGTTAAATAGAAGGAAAACACTTGAAGGGTCTTATCGAGAGGAGTGCTGTACGATGACAGAAGAAACAAATAAAGATATCCGCATTCGCAGTCATGTCTATGACAATATGGTCAAATCACCGAACAGAGCGATGTTACGTGCCACAGGTATGGACGACGAAGAATTCAAAAAACCTATCATAGGCGTGATCAGTACTTGGGCTGAAAATACCCCCTGCAATATTCATCTCCACGACTTAGGAAGACTAGCCAAACAAGGTGTTGTGACCGCCGGGGGCTGGCCAGTTCAATTTGGGACAATCACAGTGGCCGACGGCATTGCCATGGGCACCCCGGGAATGCGTTATTCATTGCCTTCCCGCGATATCATTGCTGATTCCGTAGAAACTGCCGTCAGTGGTCACAACTGCGACGCATTTGTTGCTATTGGCGGGTGTGATAAAAACATGCCCGGTTGTATGATTGCGATCGCCAACACGGAAGTACCCGCTATCTTCGTATATGGCGGGACGATTGCCCCAGGAAACCTAGATGGGAAAGACATTGATTTGGTTTCTGTCTTTGAAGCGATTGGTCAATGGAACAACCAAGACATCACGGAAGAAGAAGTACGGCGGATTGAATGTAATGCCTGCCCTGGCCCTGGCGGTTGTGGTGGGATGTATACAGCGAATACGATGGCAGCCGCCATCGAAGCCATGGGCATGAGTTTGCCCGGATCCTCTTCCCATCCAGCTATCACTGAAGAAAAATTAAAAGATGTTGAAGCAGCCGGTGAAGCAGTCTTGCAACTGTTGAAAAAACAAATCTTCCCTAAGGATATTATGACCCGCAAAGCCTTTGAAAATGCAATCACTGTGGTCATGGCTTTGGGTGGCTCAACAAATGCCATCTTGCATTTGATGGCGATGGCCCATGCAGCGAATGTTGATTTGACGTTGGATGATTTCAACGATTTCCAAGCGAAAGTCCCACATTTGGCGGATCTCAAGCCTAGCGGTCAATATGTTTTCCAAGACCTTTATGAAGTCGGTGGCGTGTCGGCGGTCATGAAATATCTTTACGAAAATGGCTTTATCCATGGTGACTGTTTGACCGTAACGGGCAAAACGATTGCTGAAAATCTAGCAGAAGTCCCTTCCCTAAAAGCTGGTCAAAAGGTCATCATGCCATTAGAACATCCAAAACGCAAAGATGGGCCTTTGATTGTTTTACATGGCAACTTAGCACCAGACGGCGCAGTAGCCAAAGTCTCTGGCGTGAAAGTCCGACGACATGTCGGACCTGCCAAAGTCTTTAATACAGAAGAAGAAGCCATCGATGCGGTGTTGACAGATGAGATCGTTGATGGAGATGTGGTCGTTGTCCGTTATGTCGGACCTAAAGGTGGGCCTGGTATGCCGGAAATGCTTTCCCTATCCAGTATGATCGTTGGGAAAGGTCAAGGTGAAACCGTGGCATTACTGACTGACGGTCGTTTTTCCGGTGGTACGTATGGTCTGGTCGTGGGGCATATCGCGCCTGAGGCCCAAGATGGCGGACCTATCGCACTGCTCAAGACAGGGGACACCGTGATCGTCGATCAAGATACCAAGGAATTGACTATGGATGTATCGGCAGAAGAATTGGCTCGCCGTCAAAGCGAATTAGTGATTCCGCCCCTGCATTCTCGTGGTGCATTAGGCAAGTATGCTCATATTGTGTCGAGTGCTGCCAAAGGCGCAATCACGGATTTTTGGCAAGGAAATAATTGACCCCCACATAAAAAGGTGCTGCATCCTCAATGGAAAGGATGCAGCACCTTTTTGATTGTTTCAGGCATTAGCTTTTTCGTTTTTTATTGAAGTAGAAACCTGCGGTGCTTGTTAATACCACGATACTTCCCCCAATCAACGCCAACCAACGATTGCTGGTATCATTTGTTTTGGGTAATTTCCCTGATGGTTTCTCAGGCGTATTTGGTGTATTCGGTGTATTTGGAATTAGATGATTGATCAGTTGACCTGCATCCACTTCAGTTGGTTGACCCGCTGCATGTGAAGCTATCACAAATTTGATTGCTTCATCTGAGATTTGATAACCCGTCGGTGCTTGGGTTTCCACAAATGAATACGGTCCTGGCGCTAAGCCATCAACTGCAACAATTCCCTCTTCGTTCTTTGCCAGATTTTCTGCTACAGTTGCACCTGTTTCATCTACCACTTTGAAGATGGCGCCTGCTAAAGGCGTATTGTCTTCATCAGTCTTCAATAATGTGGCACTGCCTTGATAATCGATCATTGTCCCTGCTTCCACGACTGCGGGTGCTTCGATTGCGGAATTAGGAATCTCAAAGGAGATGGCTTGGTCATTGATCAGATAACCCGTCGGTGCTTAGGTTTCTACAAATGAATACTGTCCTGGTGCTAAGTCATCCACTGTAACTAGACCGGCTTCATTTGTTGCCAGATTTTCTGCTACAGTTGCACCTGTTTCATCTACCACTTTGAAGATGGCGCCTGCTGAGGAGACAGCTGCTCTATCTGACCGATTGGACTCTTCGCTAGAAGGCGTTGTCGTGTCGGATTCAGAGGTAGTGTTATCTGTTCGATCTGTCGCTTCACTGGTCGTTGTGGTTGTCTGGTCTGCAGCCACATACTGATCAGATAATCGATAAGAGATCGTCTGATCTTGATAGGTGAAATCGACGGTGCCATTCTTGAGGGAAGTGCCGTCTTTGATCGTCAATAAGATCGTTTTACTTCCACTCTCGTCGGTTGGCTGTACGGATAAGCGAATGTTGTCTTGTGTGTCATGAAGAGAAACTGTATCCGTCGTCGTTGTATCAGCAAAAGCCACACTGGAAAAAATCTTTTCTGAGGATTGTATCTCCAGATTTTCTGCAGTTTCCCCTGCTTCAATGTCGATAGACAAGGAAATTTGGTTGTCAGCTTCCCCTTTCTTTGCTTCGACAAGTGTCATTTGCGCATTTTTTTGCATCAATACTTCCGCTACTGCTGCCACAGGTGCTACGTATTGAAACAAAAGCAAACCCAGCATCATCAAGAAAATTGGTTTACGTGCTTTATATAAACGCTCCACATTTTTCCACTCCTTCAATAGATTCATACGTGCCAATCAAACTCTTTTCTATCCATTAATCGAGGAAAAAAATCATTTTTTCACATTATTCTCACTTGAAAGCGGATCATGTGAAAAATATTCACATGATTCTATTACTTAAGTTATCAAACAAGCGACAGCTGCATTACACGATTCAACATCAATCTGTTTAATCTGTCACAATTAAAAGTAAAAACCAATTTATCTGCACAAAAAAAGCCGAATCTAGGATTCGGCTTTCTCATCATTTATTCATCAAATAAGCTGCTGCCATTTGAGGCAATCACATTTTTATACCAGAAGAAACTATCTTTCCGGGAACGGTCAAATGAACCGTTGCCTTCGTCATCGGCATCTACATACACGAAACCATACCGTTTAGACATTTCTGAAGTAGAAGCGGATACTAAATCTGTACAGCCCCATGGTGTATACCCCATTAATTCCACCCCATCTTCGATTGCTTCATACATTTGTTCAATATGGGCTTTTAGGTATTCGATCCGATAAGAATCATGGATCGAGCCATCTTCCTCAACTGTGTCTAATGCCCCTAAGCCGTTTTCAACAATGAACAAAGGCACTTCGTAACGATCGTATAAGTTGTTCAGCGTCACCCGCAAGCCGATTGGATCGATTTGCCAACCCCAGTCTGATGCGTCCAAATACGGATTTGATTCACCTAATGAGAAGTTTCCGGCTGCTGAATCGCCGCCTGCTTCCGGATTGTGGCGCGCGATCGAACTCATATAGTAGGAGAAGGACATGAAGTCAACTGGATATTGTGCCAAAATGTCTAAATCACCGTCTTCAAATGTTACCTCGATGTTGTTTTCTTTGAAGAAACGTTTGGTATAAGCTGGATATTTCCCGCGTACTTGTACGTCCGAGAAGAATAAGTTCTCATGGTCTTTTTTGATTTCTTCCATGACATCTGCTGGATTTGGTGTTGCTGGGTACGATTGCATCCGTGCCAACATCATCCCTACTTTGATTTCAGGATTGATCTCATGGGCAAATTTTGTTGCTAAACTTGAGGCAACAAATTGATGATGCACTGCTTGATACATATCCGATAGGTTTTGGGTGCCATCTTCAGAAACCAAGGCACCGCCAACATAGCCGGAAATCCCCATGATATTGATTTCGTTAAATGTCAGCCAATATTTGACTTTGTCTTTATAACGCGTCAAGACAGTTTCTGCGTATTTCACGAACAAGTCAATGACTTTACGATTTTTCCAGCCGCCGTAGTTCAGCGCGATGCCGATTGGTGTTTCGTAATGGGACAAAGTCACCAATGGTTCGATCCCATATTTTGCACACGCATCAAAGACATTGTCATAAAATTGCAGACCTTCTTCATTTGGCTGCGCATCATCGCCATTTGGAAAAATACGTGACCAAGCGATCGATAAACGGAAGGTTTTGAAACCCATTTCCGCATATAACGCAATGTCTTCTTTATAACGGTGATAAAAATCTGAGCCCCAGCGCTTAGGATATAAGCCATCTTGATCGTTCAAGGCAAATTCGATTTTTTCTTTCGTCATCGGCGCCGCAAAGTCTTCGATATTTTTGCGGTCTTCGGGTTTCACGGCTACGGCTGTATCAGATGTTGCCGGTCCACGACCGCCTTCATTCCATGCCCCTTCAAATTGATTGGCTGCTGTTGCCCCACCCCATAGAAATCCTTTTGGAAACTGTTTGTCAGTCATTACATGGCCTCTTTTCTATTAATCGGTCGTGGGCCATCCTGTCAAAGAACTTTGTCTGAAAAGGGATGGCCTCGTACCGTTGATCATTTATTTTACAACTTCGATCAAATTATCATTGGCTGAAACATCTGCGGCATCAGTCGCTAGTACGTTTGAATAATCATTTGAATTGGTCACGATCACTGGTGTTAAAAGAGAATACCCCGCAGAACGAATCGCCTCTGCATCAAATGAAATCAATTTTTGTCCAGCTTTGACCTTATCCCCTTGATTGATGTACGACGTGAAATGATTGCCTTCCAATTCAACGGTATTCATGCCAATATGGATCAACAATTCCGTGCCGTCTTCTGTCACTAAACCAATCGCATGTTTCGTTGGGAACAAGATTTTGACCTCTGCATCTGCAGGCGCCGTGATTTCGCCAGTAGCTGGCTCAACGGCAACGCCTTTGCCCATGGCACCAGAAGAGAATACTTTGTCTTCAACATCTGCTAAAGCGACAACATGGCCTGAAACTGGGCTTTTGATGGTTTCATCTTTGACGATAGCTGATACAGTGCGTGTAGGTGCAGCTGGTGTCACTGGTACATCAACAGGTGCATCAAGATCTGCATATAATGTAGGAACTTTCAACAACATCATGATGACAAATGAAGCGACAATCGCTAAGACTGTACCGATAGCTAAGTGGATCACACTGTGGAAACTGCCTGTTGCAGGATCGATATACGCAGGGTATAAGAAAATACCCATACCACCCATTGCATAACCAGTTACATTGAAAATTGATAAGTAGACGCCGACAAAACCAGATACAAGACAAGATACGATAAATGGTGTTTTCATTGGTAGCGTATAGCCATAGATAGCAGGTTCAGTCACACCGAAGATCGAAGAGATCAAGGCTGGCATTGCTCCTTGTTTGACTTTAGGTTCTTTGGTTTTCAACCAAATAGCGGCTAACACACCTGTTTGTGTGAAACATGGCAATACTGCGGCTGTCAAGATGATTGAATGGCCATTTTGCGCCATATCCATGATTGCCAAAGGTACAAGCCCCCAGTGCAAACCGAACATTACCAATACTTGCCACAACGCACCTAAAGCAAAACCATAGACGATTGGACTAAAGTCATAGACTGCTTGGAACGCAATACCAATCCAGCTTGACGCTGTGTTGGCTACTGGTCCAACAACGAAGAAGGTCAATGGTACGGTGATCAAAATCGTTACGAAAGGTACAACAAACATTTTCACCACATCTGGTGTGATTTTACGCATATATTTTTCAATTTTAGAAGCAACAAAGATAGCTAAGATCACTGGCAAGACGCTATTGTAGTAGCCGCCTGCTGGTAAGGTCAAAGTCAAACCAAAGACTTTGCTAGCTGCTGCAACACTGTCTGACAACCCTGGATAAACCATCGCACCAGCAATCGCCAATGCTGTATAGACATTCATCTTGAATTTACGCGCCGCTGTCACTGCAAGGATCATTGGCAAGTATTGGAACAAGCCATCGCCTAATGTGTTCATCACGACATAAATGCCGTTGGTTGCGTCCATGCCCGTTGCAGCGAGTAACGCAGTGATCCCTTTTAAGATACCGGCTGCTGCCAAAGGACCTAAGAAAGGTTGGAACAAACTTGAGATGACATCAATAAAGCGATCGAACAAGCTGCCTTTCGGCCCATCTCCTTCATCTACATCAACTGTACCACCGTCCGCTAACCCGCCGACTTTCAAAACTTCTTCATAGACATCTGGCACATGGTTCCCAATAACCACTTGATATTGGCCGCCAGCTTTGACCACAGTCACGACACCATCGCGTTTTTGCAAATAGTTGGTGTCTGCTTTGCTTTCATCTTTCAAGTGAAAACGCAGTCTTGTCACACAATGTTTAACAGATGAAACATTTTCTTTGCCACCGACGTGGTCTAAGATATCTTGTGCTAACTCAGTATATTTTGCCATTTTAATTGCTCCTTTTGTGTGTTTTTTCGATAATAAAAAGACCAGCAGCAAATTACAATCTACCCTTGGTGCCAGACGCTCCAAAAAAAGAGTCTGCCCCTAGACGTATTGTAAGAAAGTGCAGGTCTTGCCAGCCGAACTGTAACGAATCCATTTATTTTCTTATGATATTTTTGAATGGGCTGCTAGATTGCCGATATGAAGAATCAAATACATCAATTCCATATCGTTGACTAGCCAACCTTTTTGTTCATATAAATAGTCTTTGATTGAATCTGCGGTTTCTTTTTCTTTAGGATAACTACTGAAAGCCAATGCAATCATTGGATTGGTCATCACTGGTTCTTCCGTACCTTGACTTTGGCGAATCAAATAATAGCGAATGTGGGTCACAAATCGTTGAAAGTAAGATGAATTTTCATCATATTCGATATTCATGCTGTACTTCACGATCCTTAAAATATTGTTTGTCAGTTCTGTGTGCTCAAAGGCACTCTGATTGGCACTTTTTTCTATTTCTGCATTCACAAAATGCAGCGTAATAAAAGCAGCTTCCTCTTGTGAAAAATCAGGATACAGTTCCCGGCGAATCAAGTCCACCGCTTGCACACTGACCGCGTATTCTTTGGCATAGATTTTTTTGATTTCCCAATGCATGGGATTGGTCAAGACAATGTCTTGCTTTTGTCTGCTGATGGCAAACAAGATATGATCCATCAATGTGAAATACACGTTAGGATTGAAATCGGTTTCAATACTATCCCGAAAGATACGAACGATTTCATAAATCACGGCCATTTGTTTTTCATTGGCTTTTGTCATGACTTTCGACATATGCTCTACAGTCAAGTCGTCTTCAGGATAATACTTTTTTTCAATTGATTCTGGCGGGATCAAATCACCGGGTTTTGTTTGAAAACCGATGCCTTTCCCCATGAGGATCACTTCGACTTCCTCTTCTTTCGAGAGTACAACATTGTTGTTGATCCTTTTGACTATTTTCACGAACAATCCTCCTTAATCAGCAATTCTCGCAGGATAAACACATTCATTCATAGCAGGCGAGTTGTTTATGCCGAAGGTTCCTGTCCTATGCCGTTCATGATGCACTATGGCATCTATTTGACAACAGTGTAACCAGCATTGTTGCCTGGGTGATCTTTATTTGAATCTGTCTAAGCAATCTTTAATGTTGTACAGATGATTCAAAAGATCGACGAACGGGTCCAACCTTTTATTGAAAACACTCCCTTTTTGTCTTCTCCCCTTTCAAACTGCACAGCTGCAGCGACGACTAAGATCCATTGACTTTGGAACCGGTCCTTTTTTTATTCAACAAAAAAATTGAGTAAAAAAAGAAGACCAAAGCAAAAAAGTGTACAACCCCGAGAAAGATTCTCATGGGTAATCAACGCACTTTTTTCCTCTGGTCTTGCCTGCCGAACAGTAACGAATCCAGTTATCAGAACACTCTCGCGCTCTGTTGTGATTATCTTACTCAATCTGCAAAGGAATGTCAACAGTTTTTTGCAAACGTTTTTAAATTTATTTTTCAAGGTAGACCAATTTTGCTTTCTTCCTACCTTGAGAAGACTAACAATTCAAATCTAACAAGCGTAAGCGCAAAAACTTACGCTTGTTAGCCATGTCTATCTTGTTTCTGCTGTCACAGCGATGGTTCCCCATGGATTATGATCTACTTCATAAGCCCAAGTAAAGTTTGTTACCCGGTTCGAAATTGGTAATACTTCATTTCGATAAAGAGTCGGAATGGCAAATGCTTCTTCAGCTGCATAAACTTGCCATGCATCAAATGCCTCTTTACGTTTTTCTTCATCAAATGAGTCGTTTGAATCAATTGCAGCCAATAAACGGGTATTTTCTTCTGATGCATAACGTGTGTAGTTAAAGGCAGAATTTGGTCCCCACAAACTAGTTGGTGATGGATCATTTCCTGTAGACCACGCCGCTTGGAACACATCAATATCTGGATCATCATTTTTCAACTTGTCATAAAATGCTTGAAAGTCGATTAAACGACCTGTTGAATATTCAACATTTAGCCCAATTTCTTGCCATTGTTGGATGTAATAATCAGCTAATGGTTGTGCGGTTTCGCCACCTGACATGGATGCAAAGTTGATTACAAGTGGATTTCCATCTGGATCTTCTCTATATCCGTCGCCATCCACATCAATAAATCCTGCATCATCTAGAAGTTGATTTGCTTTTTCCATATTGTAGTCATAGCCAGCGATGCTTGGATCATGCAAGGTACCATATACTGGTGAAATCAATGTAGTGGCACGCGTTCGCAACCCATAATAGAAGCGTTCCCCGATTGCATTGTTGTCCATTGCATAGCCCATGGCTTGACGCAAGCTTTTATTGGCCATTTTGGCATTTGGATCAGATTCTACTGATCCATCCTCTCCTAAGACGCCTAGATTAAAACCGATATAGGTGTATGCTCTTTGCATCCGACCGAGCATCTCATACCCTTCAGTATCACTATAAGAGTCATACGTATCTGTTGGCATCTGATAAACTAAGTCAAACTGTCTGGCATTCAAAGCTTCATTGATCGATGCTGACGGAACAGCACGAAAGACAACTTTTTCCAATGATGGTTTGCCGCCATAGTAATATTCATTTGGCAAATACTCGACACTTTCGCCTGCAACAATATTACTCATCACATAAGGACCGAAGCCAATCGGGTTTTTCCGAACTGGATCACTACTTTGCATATCTGCGACTTCAATACCTTCAAAAGTATGTTTTGGCAAGGCTGAGCCGTACACACCCCCACCAGATTGCATCATTCCTGGGTGCATTTCTTTGTATTCAATTTCGATTACTTTGTCACTGATTGCTGTGATTCCAGAAATCGTTTCTGCTTCACCAGCATGATATTCTTCCATACCAATGATATTGGTAAAGTTATTGTCATACCGAATACCAGTATAATCTTGATGCCCAATCACTTCATATGAAAAAATAAGGTCCTCTGCGCTAACATCTTCACCGTCAGCCCACTTCAATTCGTCTCTAAGGGTAATCGTTGCTTTATTGTTATCTAGATCTAATACCAAATCAGCTGGACCGCCATCAACGATTTTAAAATCGCTGTCATAATAGAATAATGGTTCATGGGTAGGTGACATAAAGTGATCATCATACGCATCTTGATAAAATTCGGTATGGAACAACCCTTGGAATTGGGTATCCATTACAACTGCGACTTCAAGAACACCGCCGTCAATTGGTTCATCATCATTAGATGTACTGATCGGAAACACCAGTCCTTCGCTTTCCTCAGCTGCGTTGCTTGAACTCGTCGAATCTGTTCCTGCCTCATTCCCTGACCCGCAAGCACCTAAAATCAATGTTGCGCATAATGTAACGACACCAAAAATTTTTTTCTTCATTGCGTTCCTCCTTATTTGATCCCCTCAGCATTCCCCAATCCTGCACAAAACCGAAACAATGATGATATGATTAGAAAATACTAGAGATACTTAATGAATTATAACAATTATCTACAAATGCCTTTATTCAATATTTTCACCGAAGGGTGAAATTATTGACAAAAAAGCCTATTACAGTTCATCCATCCGTGTCGGAAGCTAAACCATAATAGACTATTTTCTTAAGAAATTTCTTTATGTGCGGCAAATGCTTCGATTGCTTGGTTGGTTCGGTCTCGGCTGATTTGACGGATTTGCGCCTTCAAACTAGACCAATCTGACTGCTTAGGTGATGTCGACCAATGCATCACGACTGGACAGCTCTCGTATCTTTGTTCAAGGTATCTGAAAGAATGATCTCCGTATCCACACATACACTTCGTTGCAGATGTAGGGGGTATCGATGGCGTGCTTCATATGCTGTGCAATAATACGGTTGTATTTCTCCCCGTAGGAAAAATCAAGACAGATCTTAATCGGTGCAACGATTTCTTCAAGTGTCACAACTGAAACAAGCAGTGACAAGTAATGATGAAATAAATACTGGCTGCTGGGACAAGCCATATCAAGATGCAGGGTCGACGTGATGTAAGCTTTGCAAAAAGCATCGAATTCGGGATAATCCTCGATCAAATAATCAATCGCGGCTTCAGTATAATGCCACTGTGCTGAAGGATGAAAACTGATAAAGATATAATGGATGTGGTATAATTCTTGCTCGACTTTGGCTAAGTCTTCCGTGCCAATCGAAAAACATTCCAGCAAATGATCAAAAAAATGTTGATTCATTTCAGCGATTTCTGGGCGTCCAGCAGCAGCAAAGAATGCCCCGTCGATCAATCCTTCTGCTATCATGAACTGGGCGATACCTTCTGCCTCGATTTGACATAGATGGGTTTCTTGCAGCGGATTGATCGAATGGACCCACTGCGTGATTTTGTTGAGCAAAGCGGGAGATACTGGAACCATGCGTCCCTTTGGTCGTGCACTGGCTAAATGATGCCCGTTTTTAAATCGTGTCGTAATGATATGCAAGATCAGCGACAACTTGACCGTCATTCGTGCATCCGGTGCACAATGTACAGCAGGATCATCAAAGAGTGAGCCAAAGCTTTTGACTTTCTCTCGGGTAGCTGCAGGAAAAAGGGTAGGTATTGTCTCCTTACTGCTCAAAAAGAAGATAAACAGAAATTCTCTAATGGCCCATTCATCGCCAACCAATTGGAAATCTTTGGTGATTTTGATGCCATATTGTAATAAAATTTTCTGCAGCAGTTTAAACTCTTTGTATACTGGATTGTGGCTGAAATAATGCCGCTCCGCAAAATCATAAATAGAGACCAACTGTTCAAAAAAACATTCCTTGAAGATACAATATTTTAATGATTGTTCAAAGTAATATGTAAAAAGTATTTCAGCATGTGTCATCCCTTTGTAGATCAATTGAACGATTGGGCCCTCTACTTGGATTTCCATATTCTCTTGCAGCCCAAATACGATAAAATCGGCATTCAGTTCATCAACAGTTTTGTAAAAGAGGAAACTCGACAAGCCTAGTGTGTGCATCATTGCTTCTTTATCATCATTCAATAAAGATTGGTTTTCTAAATGTTGGACAAATAGAAATTTACGCTTTTCAGGTTTGTTTAGAAAATCGGGAAACATCGTATATTCTCCTTTATAATCGCAAGTTTTCTGATTACGTTCATTCTTCCATTATGTCGGATTGTTACTGACACTAAAAAGTATAATGTTTTCAGGAACCCATTTTGTAATCTTTATTTTGCTTTTCACTAAAGATTTGTGAAAAATCAATTTTTATTGAATGGTGAAATTTCTGAGATCGTTGCTATCATTCTCTATCACCAACTCCGTACTATAACATTATATCGACTTTATTTTGGCTTTCTTAACAAAAATCATGTTATTTAATCGCAAAAGAAATATAGATATTTTTGTTCTATCGGCTATTCTCGTTTCCGCTAGTGTGATACCATGAATTGAAGGAGGTATTTATGGCAGAAAAAAAAGTGATTCTTCAAACGACTTCGAAAGCTTTTGCACCACGCAGCCAATTACTGACACAGCGTATTTTATTGGTTTACAGCGGTATTCTGATTCTCCTTGGCTGTCTATCCTCACCGCGGGACCTTTTGATCGGTTCCTTCAATATTTTGACGTCGCCAAGCAATCTGATCTCTGATTATTTTGCAGTTGGCAATCTCGGCAGTGCCTTCTTGAACAGCGGTCTCTTGCTGCTTTTGACCGTATTGATCGCGAAGAAGCAAGGAACTGTTATCACCGGCCCGATGATTGCGGCGTTTTTAACACTTTCCGGATTTTCTTTTTTTGGTAAAAATCTCTTTAATTCGATTCCCATCCCTCTAGGGGTTTACTTATATGCATATATTCATCGGAAACCTGTCAATCAGTTTTCTTTGGTTGCTTTATTCGGTAGTGCAGCCTCCCCAGTAATTAGTTATCTCGCTTTTGGCTTAGGACTGCCGGCGCCAGCGGGAATGCTGCTAGGCTATGTAACAGGAATCGGCTTAGGATTGATCTTACCTCCTTTGGCGGCACAGTTCTTGCAATTTCATCAAGGTTTTTCTTTGTATAACATTGGCTTTGCGACCGGGATCGTCACGATGTTTTTTACTAGTTTTTTGCGCCTCTTCGGTCAAGAAGTCCATCCACAAAGCGCGTTGACCACCGAGTATCACCTCTTTTTAGCTATTTTTATTGCAGTGATATGCTGCTTGCTGTTTGTCACTGGGTACGTCTTGAACGAAAGATCACTGACAGGTTTTCCAGACTTACTGCACACCTCAGGCAAATTGATGACTGACTTTGTCACGATTTACGGTCTTGGATTGACGCTGATCAATATGGCCAGTATGGGGTTTCTGATGCTTGCTTTTGTCTTTCTCATGCAAGGCCAACTATCTGGGCCGTTGCTGGGTGCTGTATTGACGGTCATCGGCTTTGGCGCCTTCGGGAATCATCTGAAAAACAGCATTCCTATCTTGATTGGCGTGGTGCTGGCTTCTAAGTTTGGTTTAACAGCAGAAGTGTCGACCTTCAATCTGCTGTTGACTGCTATCTTCGGCACCAGCTTAGCCCCTATCAGCGGCTATTACGGGCCAATCGCGGGCATCATTGCCGGCATCACGCATGCTGCATTGGTCACCAATATCACCTATCTTCACGGTGGCTTAAATCTGTACAATAATGGGTTTTCTAGTGGATTTGTGGCAGCGGCTATGGTACCTTTACTAGATGATATCAAACAACTAAAAAGGCGGAAAAAAAATGATTGAAAAAGAACGCGCACGGCGCATCGCAGATGAGGTCGTCACGTATTTCCTCTCTCATGACTGTACGGACATCACCAGTCAAATGACCTTCGAAGACGTCGGTTTTACAGCGAAAGTTTGCGGCCCGTGTCCTGAAAGGCCCGCAGATCTGGAACACTTTATCGATATGCTGAACACCCCGCGAGATATTACATTGGAAAATTATTATGTAGAATTACTGGGTGGCCATCAAACGATCCACGAAGAAAAAGATTACTATTTGCTAGGCTTGATGATCGATGAAGCCACGATCGTCTACGAAGATGATTTCTTGACTGTTCATCTGTTTCGCAAAACATATGGCCGAGGCAATTGATTACACCTACACACGAAACTGATAGGACATGCGCGACTCTCAATGAGGATCACGCATGTCCTATCAGTTTCTTTTATTTATCTGCCAATGTGCAGATTCAGCTGACACCCCTTCCGATATCTACTGATTGTGCCTTGTGACAAAAGTGAAAGTTGTTTGATAGATTTTTCCCACTCTTTTTCTGAAAAACAGCGTTATACTTTCACCATAATCTAAATTGAGGTGTATAAATCATGAAAAAAGTATTGATTGGCTTAGCAGTTGTCGTCCTTGTTGTATTCGGCGGCTTACAACTTGCACAAAAAATCGTGATGGGTGGAGATAGTTACTATGTCCAAGTCACCACCAATGGAGAAAAAAGCACATCACAAGATAGCAATGGCACGATCGTGAATGAATATGCCTATGCGTTGACCGGCTATGATGAAGACGGCCAAAGCAAGGCATTGTCATTTACAGCCTATCAAGATCGACCTTTGCGCAAAGAAGCTTATCTGAAAATCACTTGGAACGAAAAAAAAGGTGTCACTAGCTACGAAGAAGTCCAAGCATCGGACATCCCATCAAAAGCATTGGATCAATTAAAAGGAGCGTAATCAGCACATGGACACAATCATTCAAGCACGTGAATTAACCAAGACATACGGCAAAAGCAATGAAAAACAGACCCAAGCCTTAAAAGGGGTCACATTTGAGGTTGAAAAAGGCGAATTTATCGGCATCATGGGTGCTTCAGGTTCAGGAAAATCGACCCTATTGAATATTCTATCGACACTAGATCGTCCCAGCACTGGCTCAATCGAAATCAATCACAGTGACATCACAACATTAAAAGGCAATGCCCTTGCCGACTTTCGCAGCCGCGAGATTGGGTTCATCTTCCAAGATTTCAACCTTTTGGAAAACTTGACCGCTTCAGAAAACATCGCAGTCCCCTTATCATTACAAGGGGTCAAACCTAAAGTGATCAAACAACGCATCGCACAAGTTGCGCAACGACTATCCATCAGCCAAATTCTGGATAAATACCCTTCAGAGATTTCTGGCGGTCAGAAACAACGGGTCGCAGCTGCGCGCGCCTTGATCACAGAACCAACGATTTTATTCGCTGATGAACCAACAGGCGCTTTAGACTCTAAAAGCGCCAAAGACTTGCTGGATATGATGGATGATCTGAATACCAACGATCAAGTATCGATTTTATTGGTGACCCATGATCCTCTTTCCGCAAGTTATTGCCAGAAAATCCTGTTTATCAAAGATGGCACGATCCATCAAGAAGTCAAACGACATGACCAAAGCCGAGAAGATTTTTATCGACAAATCCTTGTCATCCTTGGCAACTTGGAACAGTAAGGAGGAAACACTATGCTTTGGAAATTATCACTTACTGGTATCAAAGGACGTTTGAAAGATTATATCGTGTTGTTCTCGGGATTGGTCATGGCTTCTGCGATTTTTTATATGTTTGAATCAATGGCCAGCAATGAAGCATTTTTGACCAGCAACTCGATTTTAGGCACGATTGTTTTCATTTTTCGCTTTGGTTCCGTGTTGCTTGGCATTATCACCTTTGCCTATATTCTCTACGCCAATTCGTTTCTGATGGCGATGCGCCAAAGAGATTATGCCATGTTTATGATGCTCGGCGCCAAAGGACGCAAAATCGCCCAAATGATTTTTATCGAAACCTTTCTGGTAGGCTTCGCAGCCACACTCCTTGGTTCGATCGTAGGCATGGGCCTTGCCCATGGCGTCAATGCGCTGCTTGTCAGCCGTCTGAATCTGCAGATTACTCATTATGCAGCTTTTAGCAGCAAAGCATTGTTGGTGACATTGATCTTCTTCGCCCTGCTATTCTTTGCGGCAGCTATTTTCAATGCCGCTGCGATCACCAAAAAAGCGATTTTAGACTTATTACGAGAAACGAGTACGCCAGCGCGGTTGAAACAACGGCCCATTTGGCTTTTCTTACAAGCGATTCTTGGTATCGGTTCATTGGCGTTTGGTTATTACATGATGAGTGATTTGATGAAGTTTCAATTGATTGGCATTGGTGCCGCCTTAGTGACGATCGTTCTAGGAACGTACTTGGTCTTCAAATCGGTCTTGATTGCGGTCTTGTCGGCCCTGAAAGCATCAGATACGATCGTCATGAAAAAATTGAACAACTTTACCTTTTCCCAATTAAGTTTCCGTATCCGCGATTATACACAAATGCTTTCCATGGCAGCCATGCTGTTTGCTCTGGCTTTAGGGGCATTGACTGTTGGATTAGGGTTCAAAAATGAAATTCCTTTGATGGCCAAATCCGTTGCGCCTTACGACCTGATTTTGAACAATGCCCAAAAAGCGGATGCCCAATCCGTCGCGGACTTACACCCTACCCTTGATACTATCTATAGTCAAAAAGAAACAGACGATGCGGTCTATTATGTCAAAGAACAGTTCAACGAACACCCATTGCTGGCACCAAAATATGACGAAAATGGTGTGGATAGTCAATATAAACATTTATCTGGTGACGTGATCGCCGAAGATTTAACTGCGCAAGATGCCTTGCGGGAATATGAAGTTGCGGAACAACGAAGCAAAGAAATCCGCCTTGTATCCCTCAGCGATTTTGCAGCAATTGAAGCAACAGAAACCAGTTTGCGCTTGATTCAAGTCGCCGATTTTGAAAAGAGTTATGCTGCGCTGCACACCTTAGCAGAAGCCAATCAATCAGACAATACAGCTGAACCCATCGAAGCCAATTTCAGCCAACGGGTTTTTGTATATGACACTTACAACGGCATGTTCTCTGGTTTCGAATTCATGGGCTTTTTCTTAGGCATCGCCTTCTTGACGATGTTAGCCAGCTGTCTGATGTTCAAAATCTTATCTGGTGCCAACAACGACATCATTCGCTACAATATGCTGCGCAAAATCGGTACGCGAACTTCTTTATTGAAACAATCGATCAGAAAAGAAATCGGCGTGTTGTTTTTAGTCCCTGGTATCTTGGGAATGATTCATGTCTTGTTTGGACTAAAGATGTTCACCACATTGATGCGGGATCCTTATGACAAATTATGGGTGCCATTCAGTATCTTTATTGCGTTGTATGCTATTTACTATAGCTTAACCGTCTGGTTGTATACCAATATCGTCTTGAGAGAAGACAAATAAACAAAGAACCGTATGCCCGCAAAACGAAACCGTCTTGCTGGTCATACGGTTTTTGATTTCTCTAGTCAGGTCCAGTCGTGCCAATCATTCGGGCATGTCGAAGCAGAGAAACCCGCGAATTGACGACGCAGTCCTTTAATGCTATTGTATTCTGAATACGTTCTAAAAATAATAAAACATACTATCACCAAATAAATATTATTTAGATAGCAAGAAAGGTGGCTCTGTTTGACAAATATCCTAGGTTTTATTTCATATATCATCGTGGCCAGCTTCTCCCCTGGCCCCAATGCACTCTTATCGATGGCCCATGGCGGTAAATATGGCCTGCGCAAAAGTCTTTTGTTTAATTGGGGGATCTTTGTCGGAGTTTTGATCGTGATGAACATCTGTGCTTTTTTCAGCCGTTTGCTGCTGACCGTCTTTCCCGGCTTTCAATCCGTCATGGTTTGGATCGGCGCTGTCTATATTCTTTTTCTAGCGTGGCAGACCATCAAAAGTAAGGCCGAATCAGAAACCACTACTGATGAAGAGGAACATATCTTTTTTCAAGGCATGCTGCTGCAATTTGTCAGCCCAAATACATTGCTCTATGGAATCACCGTGTACGCATCCTTCATCTTGCCAAATTACGAAACACCGACAGCACTCCTTTCATTTTCGCTGCTGTTAGCGCTGGTTGCATTCATTTTCACAGCCTGCTGGACGATTTTCGGGGCATTATTCCAACATATCTTAAGAAAATATACCTACTGGGTCAACTTAGTATTGGCATTGCTTTTGGTATACAGCGCATTGGCACTGATATGGCGCAGTCTATAGAACAAAAAAAACAGCATGGATGATCTAGGCAGCTTTACACGCCTGATACATCCATGCTTATTTTTTTAGTCATATGTTTTTTCCTCAGGTTTCCAAAGGAGCAAGAAGGCGATCCTGACTGCGATCAAGCCCAAAACCACTGCAAAGATCAGCGGATTTTGCATCCAAATCATCAAATGCCCTAAATAAGGGATATGCAAGGCCAAACGACCGACATATTTGTCCTCAGTCACCTGTTTCATATCATTGACTGTATTGTGGTCGCCTCTCGTTTGGATGCCTTCATCAGTGATGGAAATAATCCGATGGGTCACCATCGTGCCCTCATTCTCGAAAGTAATGATTTCGCCTACTGCCAGCTGGTCAAAATCTTCCGCCTGCACAACGACATAATCTCCCACCCGCAAGGTGGGTTCCATACTGCCGCTGATCACGGTATACCCTTTATACCCAAACAACCCATCGCCTTCTGGTTTTGAAAGAAAGTTCAGCACCGCCAGCAACAAGACCGCTGCTACTACAAGCGTACCGCAAAGGGACCAAAGGATACGCAACACCATGTTTATTCTATTCAAGATATCTCCTCAACTCTGATCAATTGATTTTGTTTGGTTGAATTATACAAATAACGCCCCCATTTGCTGGTCACAAAAACCCGACTTTCATAGGTTTCCAAACCATTCTCCAGTTGAACTTTTTCAACGAAAGCCGGCAATGAGGACAAAAACTCTTCAGGACGCTGATCATTGAGAACTGTCATGTCATAACGAATGGTTTTTGAAGCTAACCCCACCTGCCCTGTGCCATCGATTTGAAAAACATCAGCAGCAGTGTTCGGCCGCAGTACCAACAAAAGATATTGCTCCTTTAACAGCAAATACATTCTTTGTTTGATGATGGCGATCGATACACTCTCTAACTCGGCCTGCGTATTTTGATCCTTTGTTTCAAAAGCAGTCAGATTGGTCAATTGCAGCATTTGCGGCGAACGCGTTGTCTTTGCGACACTCTTTGCCTCATCCACAAAATCCTCTTTGGTCATCGGTTCGGTATAGGTAGACCTTTCAAAAAAATCGGTCCGAAAAATATCCTCTTTGATTTCATCGTTCAACACAGCGGTAGACAACAAATGTTGATTATCGGCATTTCTTTCGTTCATTTGCACTTTAAGCAAATAAAAGAAACCTGTAACAGCAGCAAATAACAAGATACTCACAACGATTTTATACTCTCTTTTCACCCAACACTTCGCTACTTTCTACAAGTCGTGTCAATCTCGTTTAAAAAATGACCAAACAAAGAATAGCGCAATTAGACCACAGAGTAAAGGAAAAATTAAGGGATTTTGCATTTTCATCATAAATGTGCCTAAAAAAGGGATGACCATGATTTTCTTGCCAATATAATTGCTTTTTGTGACCGCTTCTTGATCAGGTGTCTCATTTTGGTCTCCTTGGACTGTCGCAGATTCCGCTGACTTTTCGATGACACGATGGGTCACAATCGTTTGGTCTTCTGCCTGATAAGAAATGATGTCCCCTTCTTGGATACTGTCAAAATCATCCATCCGATCAATCACATAATCCCCCGCGCGAAATGTCGGTGTCATGCTGTTGCTTAAGACAGTGTAGCCTTTAAAGCCCAAAAGCCCCTTGCCTTGCGGCGCAGATAAGACATTTAATAGAACAAATAATAAAACGATGACGGTTAAGATAGTTAGCAGACTATTGGTGATTGTTCTCAGTTTCATTCTGGCTCCTGACTTGGTTCGGTTTGGTTGGTGGTAGGTTCACTTGATTCGGTTGTTGAAGCATCTGGTTGATAGCCACTACTCGTTTCCGAGGATTGCTTTATAGACTCATTCGTGGTGCTTTCTGTAGTTTCGCTGGAATCTGTACTTTCTGATTGTTTCAATTCATTAGAATCTATGGTGTCACTTGCATCTGTGCTTGTTGCTAATTTTTGAGATTGTAATGAATCACTAGATACTTTAGCTGTTTGATTATTTTGCTCAAATGCCAAATTTTTGTTGTATAAAACTACGTAAGGATAAAAACCTGTTCGACCAATTCCATACTTATATCCTATAAATGATATATTTTTTCCATAATAAAAGTTTTCTGGATCTTGAACTGACTCAACACTAAAATTGAAAGAAATTTTGAGGTATTTCATATCATCACTATATGTCACTGACCAGTTACTCAAACCATTATCATTTAGAAAAGATTGCATATAATAATTGACAAGAAAATTTTTAGGGATTTTCATATATAAGTCAGATGTATATTCTAACAAGTTATTCTGATAATTTTTCTTACTCACAATTACTTTGTACTGGAAATCACTGGATAAGTTTGAAAGATAGATGGTCGAAAAATCATCTTGTTCTATGGATTCAACTTTTCTTGAAAAAACTATTTGATTTGTTTTTTTATCTTTAAAAATCAAATTTGCTGACTTATCCGCTTGATCATGAAGCTGTTTGATACTAAATGTACTTGATGTTGGGAATGTGACGTCAAATTCTTCCTTATCTTCGCCAGAAAATTCAATCGTGTAGTTATCGTGTAAATATTTTTCAATATTTACATCTGAAAGACCCGATTCAAAGGTGTTGGTTGTAGTGATACTGAACATCTGATACTTTGTTCCCACTTGACTTGATAACAAAGAATGATCAACAAATGCATTATTTAGCACATCAGATTCTATGATAAGTGGTTTACCAAAGTCGTAAATTTCTGATCCAGATTGATTGAATTGGATTCCTTTCACTTGAAATGCCATGGATCCCGTACTACTTTGGACACGCAACAGGATTACAAATCCTTTATTTTCAATATAAGCAATCTTATCAACAATGTAATTGTTTCCCTGTAGTGCAGATACTTTGGCTTTTATGTTGCTTATTTCTTCAAGTTGTTCATTTTGAGTTAATTTTGAACCCGTCTTGAATTGATAATAAATAATGCCAGGAACCACTGTTGTCATTTGATTATTTACACTACTATAATACAACTGCTGACCTACTGCATATCCAGCTTGGTTAAATGTCAGACTTTCAGGCCATGACGAAATCGGGACTGCTTCACTTGCACTTTTGAATGAAAATTGTACGTTATCCGAATCAAGAAAGCCTATCGTGTCTGAATCAGTATTGGCTTGACTGATTGTCACTTTGACCTCAACAATCAATGGTTTGGTGCTGTCCCATTGTTTCATTTGTTTAATGGAAAATTGCAGGGTTCTTTCCTCTCCCGATTTGATGGATTCCTTTTGGGTTGGAGAATCGATGGCTAGATATTGCGCAATTTGCGCCTCACTTAATACCTGATCCCCGAGCTTTGCAGAAACGATCGAATACGTCAATTTCCCATCTAAAGTTCCAGTGTTTTTCACCTTTACATTGTGAACCTGATTCTCTCCTATATACGCAAAAGATTGGCTCGTTGTAGATTGATTTTCAAGCGTCATCGACAACATCCCTAATTGCAACGACAAATCAGCAGAAAAAGTTTTCTCATCCATAAAGACAGCCTGTACTTCTTTTGGAAACGTACATAGAATACAAAAGAAAGCGGCCAAAATGACCGCTGACAAATGAAATTGCCTCCGCATATTTTGCCCGCCTTTTAAAATTAGTTATTTGTGTTTTGTTCTACAGTTATATTAATGGCTTCAGAAGCTTTTGATAAATCAAAACTATTGGAAACCATATTTCTACCTGTCGAATCACCATATTTTTCAGCACTTTGAGGATCAATAGTGATGACTATGCTTATGAAAATATACTCATCCGGATAGATAGCAAATTTATTGCCAGATATATTTGTTGCTGTCGATTGATCTTTTCCGCTTAATACCTCAATGTTCATACTCATTCCACTTATTTTTAATTGGTCTTGAAGATCCTGGCTAACTGTATAAAATACTTTTGCATCTAAGGTACCTGTATATTGTACAGTTTTGGTTAACGTAAACGTATCACCGGGTTGCGCATTACTAAAATAATTTCCTTTTTTATTAGAAATTTGTTTATTTTCACTGTAACTCGCGATATGACCATATTCCCACTCATCACTTTTAGTATCATTAGCCAAACTAACTGTACCAGTCGATAATTTGATTTCAGAACCCACACTCGTACTATCTGTAAAATAAGCATATGTGCCGTAAGTAGCAAACCCGATAAAAATAAGTGCCAGCATCAGAATTGAATAACGGTTGCTCTTGCGCTTTGCATTTCCTTCGCCTTTTTGTTGTTTGTGATTAAACATTTTTATTCTCCTTTTTATGTGTCTTCTAAGCTCAACGTTCTAAAGTATAGCAAAGGAAAAACCTTATGACAACAAGGAAAAACAGCATTTTTAATTTTATAACGCTAGACAAAATATTCACAATAAAGGTTTTATACAAGACGAATAATTTATCGGTACATATAATTATTAAAATTCAACCATTTAAAAAAATACTTTATAACTATTTTGCGATCGATATGTTTTTTAAAATTTATTTAGCTGGCAAATAAACTGTGCATAGACCTTTAAATTCAACAAGTGAGAACGGAATCATAAAAATACACTGTTTTCTCGAAAATATTGCTGTGATTTATTCGGTTAAAATAACGATAAATAAAAACGAAATTCAGTGATGGATTCATTCCGGAAAAATATACAATAAAGCATTAAATATTCATCTTTTATTACATTAGAATTTGATTAAAAAACTTACGTTTATTTAGTAAACTAGTTTAAATTTTAACCATTTTCGAAATAAATGTGTAAAAATCTAGGACTTAGGATCATCCTTAGGCTTGACGATCTGCAATTATTGAATAACAACCAATAGCTATCCAACCTATCTAACTACTGATTTAAAAGTATTTATCTATCTTTAACACAATGATCCATCATTCAAAATATCTTACCAATTAAAAGCCAAACGACACAAATATGCTATCGGCTAAAAAAAAAGATATTTAAGTCTAAATCAAGATTATTTTTTTCTCATATTATCATTTGGGTCCACAATGTATTTTTACTTTGTATAGTGTCAAAATTCGACAATCAAAATATTCATTTTTGAACATTTTTGGTTGTCTTAACATGCAAATAGCAGGAGTTATAATAACTCCAAAAAAATAGAGCAGTTAAAAAGGCGACTTTTTAACTGCTCTATATTATAGCCATGAACAACATTACTGATTATCTGGTACGCCTTCAATCGTCAGTGACTCAATACTTGCCGCGGTCATATCGGCTGTCACATTGGCTTGGAATGTCACTTGATCGCCGACTTGCAAGAATTGTGCGTAGGGTGAGTTATTGATATTGACACTATAGATGATGGGATCATCTTCTAATAGGAAGGAGATCACCGTTTGGCTGGTACCCGTCAATAATTGGACCCGTTGTACGGTGCCCTGTTTTTCAGCCATGTTGGCTGGATCACTGCTTTGATTATTGCTGCCGCTGGTAGCTAGCTCAATGCGATAGGCGTCGAGGGCAGTCTGCGCCGTATCCGCATCAATGACGATATCATTATCAATAGCATTGATGTAGACGTATTTCTTGAAGATTCCTTTTGAATCCATCAATGAAACGATCCAGGTCTGGACACCGTCGATATTATACAGAACAGGCATTTCCGCTTTCCATTTTTTCTCAGGATATATTTTAGACGCAATCGAGATGGCGCCATCACTATCCATGATGCCTACATCAGTATCGCGATAATAGGTCAGTTGTCCTGTGCGTGCATTGATCAAAGAGTAGCCTAATGCAGAATCTTGGTTGCTGTCATCACTGGTGAAATCAGTGAAATACATCAATTCACTGTCTTTGTTCAACATCGGGGTGATTTGACCAGACGCATAAATGCCATTTTCTGTTGGAATTTTGACATCTTTCTTCGCACCGAAAATAAATTGGTTCCACCAGCCTTGGCTATACCGGCCATAATACTCATTCAAGCGATTGGCTGCCGCAGAAGTGATCGGCGCATCAATAAAGCTTGGGGCTTTTTCACTATCATAAAGGTTGACCTCACCGGTTTCAGCATTTAAGACCGCTGTTTTGAAATGATCAAAATGCATCAAACCCGTGACACCATATTCCTTGTACAATGTTTGTACATAAAATGGATTCCCTGCTTCATCGATTTCCAAATTAATCGTGCCTAATGCGCCATAACCTGGAAAAGCGGCATAGATTTTTCGTCCAGCATCTTCATTGAAATAAGCTGAAGGTGTATAGTGCAACGGTTTGCTGACAAATTCAGGTTGAGCATTGATATCTGTGGCACTGATTTTAAAATAGCCGGGAATTTCTTTGAGTTTGAACCATTTCCAAAACCCATTGTATTCCAGCGTGGCCACATAGACATATTCGCCATTGATGGTTTGTGCTGTGATCCCGTCCAACGTGAACATATTGGAGTTGGGGATCACTGAAAATTTTTGCAGCATTTTTCGTTTTGCGGTATCAGGCGCGATCGCTATCGGCGTTTCTTTCGTCGACGTCAGCGTTTCTGCCTGCTCTTCGGTCTTTGCTGGAATCGTAGCATAGATTGACTCAGTAGACACAATGCGTGTGATTCCACTGATTCCCCCTAATAACAATGCAGCAACAATAGCCAGCCAAAATAATTGAGGTGCCAAAGTCATTGATTTTTTCGGCGGATTGACTACTTTCTTTTGTTTGGCATTTTTGATTTCAGTTCCAAGCTGACCGGATTGAATGTATCCCAACAACCATAAAAGCATGCTTGCCATTAAGACACCGATCAAATTGATCCATAAGATCGAAGACAGTGTTTTGCTTGGCAGCACTACGTAAATAATCCCCGCTAAAATCAGCAGCTCGCCAATCGTCAAGATCATTATGGGTTTCTTCTTGCCTTTTTGCAGGATCGCCAACAATACGTTGGTGCCCAAGATCCCTAATCCAAATAAGATGGTTAATTGCATAAAGTCAATAAACATCACTTTTCTCCTTTCATTTCCCTATAGTTCATTATTGAGCAAAACAACTATTTTGTCTATCCATCTTTAGAAGGATAAATAAAAACCACCGAAGCCCGCGCGCAGCGACTTCAATGGTTGATTGATTTATCTCTTTGGATTTTCACTTAGTTCCCATATGCATAGCAGTGACGCCTCCTGCATAGCTTTTGATGCGCACATCCCGAAAACCCGCCGCCTCAAAATCAGCCCGCAACTGCTCTTTGGCGGGAAATGATCTGGCAGATTCTTGCAGCCAAGCATACTCTTGAAAGCTCTTTGCGAAAATCTTGCCAAAAAAAGGCATAATATAATGAAAGTAAAAACGAAACAGTTGTTTCCATCCCATCATTTCAGGTTGTGATGTTTCCAGACAAACCACGGTACCGCCAGGCTTCACCACGCGGTATAGTTCCTGTAAGACTTGCTGATGATCTGCGACATTCCGTAAACCAAACCCGATCGTCACATAATCAAATTGATCAGCGAGAAAAGACAGCTGCATTGCATTGCCTAATTGCCAATCGATGGCAGCTGCATCCTCTGCGCTATTTTTTTCTTTGGCAATCAGCAGCATTTGTTCACTAAAGTCGACCCCCGTCACGTGACCAGAAGGACCCACAGCATTTGCCAAGGCCAAACTCCAATCTCCTGTGCCGCAGCAAACATCCAAGACGTCGCTGCCTTTCTTTACAGACATACGCTTCATCACATCTTTCCGCCAATGCTTATGCAGACGAAAAGAAATCAGACTATTCATTGGATCATATTGCGGTGCAATTCGTTCGAACACTTGATGCACTTTAAGTTCCTTGCTGGGAAGTGCCATTGTAGTTCCTCCTCGCTTCAATAAAGGCGTTTTCATGATTTTTTTAAGTCTATCATGAACAAGAGGAATGAACAAAGATTCGAACTTTGCTGCTTAAGCAGGGTTCATTTGACTATTTTTTTGTGCATATACAGTGTGGCCAACCGATAGTCGTAGTAAATTTTTGAGAATGCCAGCAATTCTCCATTTTTGAGGTAACTATCATCCCGTACGATCAATGTGGGCATGCCTGCTTCTAAGTGAAAGAATGCTGCTTGTGCTGCAGTTAATGCGCCACTTTCGATAAATTTATCAATGAAACCGACTTCCAACTGCTTTTCTTTAGCCAGTGCTTCAAAGATCGACCCTTGTACCATCTCATCTGACATCTGCCCGACCCTGTCAGCAAGATAATAAGAATGATCGATCAAGTAAGGTTGACCATCCAATGTGCGGTAGCGTTGCACTTCAATAAAACGCTGATCATAGGCAAATTGTATTTGGCTTGGCAAGAACAGCGCTTCTGAACTGGTGACCTCGCGCTTAAGAAACTGAACAGTCTGGATGTTCTTCTCCCCTCGAGTCAAATCTTCATTGGAGCCTAGCTCACCTTGTTTCAAAGCAGCAGGATCCGTTTGCGCTCTGACAAATGAACCCCGTCCTTGCATTTGATAGATCCGGCCCATTTTGCTCAATTTATTCAGCGCTTGGCGCAATGTATACCGAGAAACCGCATAGCGCGCCAACAATTCACGCTCACTGGGCAACTTCCCTGCATCATTTGCTAGATCATGACTATCTATTCCTCGAATCAATTCTGCCACCAATTGATCGATCGTTGGTTTTTCCATTTTCCTCGCTCCCTTATTTCTACTACTCAATATGTACACGATTTCCAGATAAAAAGCCAGCTATTTTTTTGATAGCCGGCTTTCGGATTGAATTGTTCAAATTAGATATTTGTCGCTTTGTTTTGTTCTTCATTGTATAATTTACCATCATACATTTTGATGAATGGGAACCAAATCAAGAAGGCCACCGCTGCACAGATCAAAGCTAATACGAACGCACGCCAGTCACCACCAGAACCGATAAAACCGGAAAGTCCTATTGGCGTCGGCCAAGCTACTTGAGCGATTGGAGGATTCACAAATCCCCAAGAAATACCAAAATATGCTACTGACATCGAAACCATTGGCGCCAAGAAAAACGGAATCGCTGTATAAGGGTTATATACTACAGGCATACCGAACAAAATCGGTTCATTGATGTTAAAGAATGAAGGGACAATCGCTGCTTTTCCTAAAGCACTTAATTGTGCCGACTTAGCAAAGAACGCAATAAAGATAACCATACCTAAAGTTGCACCTGATCCGCCGATCGTTACAAAACTATTGTTGAATTCACCTGCAAAAGCGATATTGGCACCATTTTGATTTTCTACCATATTGGATAAAACAATTGGTGTTAAAAATGATGTTACGATCGTTGCACCATGAATACCTACGATCCATAAAGCATGCATAAAGAAGTAAATCACCAATAAGCCTAACCAACTGCTTGTCAATCCAGAAACGAAACTAAATGGGACAGCAATCACTTTAAAGATGTCCGTACCTAATCCTACCAAAGCACCATTGATAATAATGACGATCAATGCAATCAGAGCTGTCGGAATCAATGCTGTAAATGATGTTGAAACACCAGTTGGTACTGTTTCCGGCATTTTGATATAAATCTTGCGCTTTACACAAAATGCATAGACTTTGACTGCGATTATCGCCATAATAATCGCTGTAAAGATTCCTGTTGTACCCAGACGTGTTACACCACCTGCCATCTCCCAACCATCGATGATTTTTTGATCATCTGAGACAACATTGACCAATGTAGCCATACCGCCTTCAAAAACCAATTGCGGTAAACACATAAAGAAAGCCATCATAGACAATAAAGCACCATTGACTGGACTAAGAACCAATTTTTCCTCTTGTGCCTGGATCTTCGTATACTCATAACCAAAAACTAAACAGAAGTATAACGCCAAAATCCCCATCGTAGCAGTATTACCAAGCATATATAAGCTTTCAATTTTATCAAAAGAAGCCGCCCAAATACTTTCCAATGCTGGAAAACTTTGAGGTAAAACACTAATGATCAAGAACATTGATCCCACGATCGTAAAAGGGATCGATGCCATACCGGCAGCCATCACACCTCGTACGATCCTCAATTGCGAGATTTTCCCCATTGGTCCCATTAAGTAACGATCTAAAAAGTCAAACATTTTATTATTTTCTGTATCCATCTTATTTTCCTCCCGTTCCTTCAAACGCTTTCAAATATGCTAAATATTTATCTTGATCATGCTCGATCAACCAGATCTTGCGTTGTGCATATAAACAAATCAGCAGACCTAGCGTAAACAGACCAAGCAAGAGCCAACGCCCTGTCTGATTCATAAATGGGACAATATACTGTGTTTGTCCTATCAATGCGAAAATAACTCCTATGAGATTAATCACCACTTGTATCCATAGACCACATTTGGTCACCTTCAAACGATTCGATTGCTGCCAATATTTTTGTGTTTGCTCCACCAAAATACAGCCGTCCATGGCCATTAGCAGGATTGGAATCATACCAGCAACTGTCCAATGGGCGATACTCAAGATTGTCCAATAAAGATTGACGAAGAAAAAAAGTGCAGTTACATAACGAAAGAACATAAATCGATTAAAGCGCATACTATTTTGGGCAACTTGTTGTTTGCTCAGACTATAAACAGGTTTGCTGTTTTTCATTTCATTTCCTCCTTTCAATTTATTTGCAGATGTTCGCCCAACAACTTGTTCGAACAAGTTCTATTTTAGCATATAATTTTTCAATTGCAACCGATTACTTTAAACTGTTTTTATTGTTTCTCTGGAAGAGATTGATTATTTGACAGATTTTGCTATGCTAATAATAAGGGAACGACATCCCGATCTATTCACCAAATAGACTGTAGAAAGAAGGTTTATTAAATGGCTGAGCCATTTGCATTTGTCAATGATCAACACAAATTAGTCGAGTGTTATACAGCGGACATCGATGCAATCGAAGATCCTTATTTTTCAGTCGGCTTTATCATTCAACCACTTGACCAAGGCTATTTTATTTTCAACTCCATCAATTTGACTGGTTCTTTAGAAAGTATCCAGCTGCGAAAAGTCGAGGACATTACCTTGCTAAAGGACAATACTGCCTATCTTGACGCGTTTACTTACTATATTGACTATAATAAGCAACATCAATTATTCGATCCTTATCAGCTTGAGGCCCAATTGAATGAGCAACGGTTTGACACGATTTTTGCGCTGTTCAATCAACTATTACAAAAAAAACAGCTCATCAACATCCTCACCTATGAAGATCAAGTATTCACAGGGACAATCGCACTCTTAGACCAAGAAAATATTGTCTTGAATTTATTGGACTTTGAAGACTACACGTTCCATACAAAACAAACGATTCCTTTCAAACTCATTCAAGCCTTTGACCTCTACCATCGTGAAAACTTCTTGATCAAAGGCTATCTTGCCAGCAAAAGCTGACAAATCCCTTGCAATCAATCGATAACATGCGTTCTAATTGCCTTTTGATCGCTCACCACGTACACTTCAACTAAAAGGACAGTCAGTCGAAGGAGTGTATACGATGGAAGATTTAGAAGCATTTCTTGCTAAGATCACAGAACATGATAAACAAGATAAACTGCGGACTTTATTTTCACATATATTGGATGAATTTCCTGATCTGCAGCCTGTTATCAAATGGGGACAACCAATGTTTACAAGTCATCAAACATTTATATTAGGCATCAGTGTATCAAAACCACATTTTTCAGTGTCTCCAGAAACAGCTTGCTTGAATCAATTCATCTCTGAAATCGAGGCAGCGGGATATAGTCATACCGACAATATTTTTCGTATCAAATGGACACAATCAATTGATGAAGCGTTGATTTTTAAGATGATTGCCTTTAATTTGGCAGACAAAGCAGACATGACGACTTTTTGGCGATAATCGAATAAATCTGAACGATCAATATTTTATTGGTCGTTTTTTATTGTCTTGATAAATAATACATGATACTATGCAAGTAAAACTATTTGTAGGAAGTGAACCCATGTTAGGAAATCTTCGATTGATTCCGCAAAACTATCGCCTTGCGTATAGTGCCTATCTTTGTGCATTGATTGGCAATGTCATTTACATCATCTGGCAACAGCCCTCCTTGTCGTATGCTTTATCCACAGTGATCTTGCTATTTGCAATTGACTGTTTTCTGTTTTCTAAATCTACTAAGAAAGTGCTGTGGCCACTTCTCGGAGATTGCCTCTTCTATCTATTGATATTGCTGTTCATTTTTACATAGCCTGCTGACAACAGATATGAATCAACTATAGTCTATTGAGCCAACCTTGATTTTGGCTTTGTTCATGTACAATAGCCGGAACTGAGAATGGATGAAATTGAAAAAGAAACCAAGTCAACGAAACAAATTTCGCCTAATCCCGCAAAAAAAAGCTCCGAACGCTAAAAAGTCAAGTATGCAAATTAAACGAAAAACGAGAAATGCTGATTGAACATCAAGATCAGTTTCCTATTACAGGTGACAAAAATAGCTATTAATAGACCCATCATGACACTACTTTCATGCGCATAAAAGAAAATCATATGATGAATGTTCAAATAAAGCTAGCGTACAATTTACAAAACGCCACTTATAATCAATTTGTTTTAGACGACTAAATTCTACCAATTGGATCTCTTTTTCTATACTTTTTTATAAAGAAATAATGTTGGTAGGAAATCCTAAGATTTCCCACCAACACTAAAAGTTGTAGAACCAATATTTTCGAGTGCATTTTGTTTTTATCGAGGACGAAACTAACTATCTTATTTCACTCTCCATTTAAATTGATTTGTTTGTTAAAACTTCAGTAATGAAATCAATGATTAAATTTTTTACTACCTAATTTCATATGAAATTGAGGATCTTTCGGAACTGAAGGATCGACGCCTCTTAGTTGCGGAATTTTTGCACAAATAAGCTGGAACAATATAATACTTGTAAATGTTGCAAAGGATGGTTCTGAAGCAGCTGGCAAAACAAGATCAGCTTTATCTGATTCGTAAGTTGTAATCAAGAAAATATGATCTGACCACTCAGATAAAACTTCCTTCATTTTTGTCGATCTTTGCTCTTCGCCATTATCTAGAATAAATACCATCGAATCTTCATTGATTGCATTGTAAATTCCATGAATAAATTCCTCAAACTCATAACCACTTACTGGACACCGCATAGTTTCTAATAGTTTAAGTGCACTTTCTAGCACATCACCATATAATGTGGCTGGTCCTGTAATACGTATTTCTTTTGCATGAACTAACTGTTCTTGATTTGCAGTAATCCATTGTAAAGACTGATTATAAACACCATCAAATTGTTTGGCAGTATCTTTAACAAACTTGATCTGTTTGTCGAAATTATCTAAGGAAACTGTTCCTTTCTCTAGTCCAATATACAAAGCCATTAGTAAAAGATTCAATTTCGTACAGTAGAAACCTTTCGTTTTCGCACCCGCCTTCTCAGGACCGCAATATACCGTTAAAATGTAATCTGCCATCTCATCAATAAAAGCTTCCGTTTCACCAGCCATTGATGCAGTGATACATCCTTTACTTTTGGCTAGTTTCATTGCGTTATAAGTCGAATAAGAACTTCCTCCTTGAGAAATACCTACAACGAGCGTATTTTGTGTATTTCCCAAAAAAGTACTTTCAGTAATCATGAACGGATAGACTGCAGTAACCTCAATTTGCAAAATTTTCTGCATTTGTGGTGCCATTTGCAGCGCGGAATGATAGCTTGTCCCAGATCCTGTTAAGTAGATATGATCAATATTTTCCGTTTTTATTTTTGCAAATAGCGCTTCACTTTTTTCTATGATTTCATTCATTTTCTTAGGCGTTTCCTGTAAATATTCTTCTATTGATATCATTCGTATTCTCCTCCAATATTATAATATTCCGATAAAATGAACCGCAATCCCAAAAACAATGATGCATATCGTGATTTTTGTTATACTTGTTTTCTTTAACAATTTATAAACACCAAATGTAAAGGCCAAAGGCAACATTTTAGGCAATATTTGATCCAGAATATCTTGAACAACAATTTCTGCACCACTGATATTCCAAGTCAATGGCGTTGTGATATTTAGCATGGTCGCTACCATGCCGCCAACAACACATAAACCAATAATGGTTGCTACTGACATAATTTTGTCCATCAATCCTTCTTTTTGAATACGCTCTAAAGAATTAACTCCAACTTGATATCCTAGCTTCAATCCGAAAATTCTGACTAAAAAGTTAGGTAAGTTATATAAAATCAAAAATAGTATAGGTCCAAAAATATTTCCATCTTTTGCAATCGATACGCCAATACCAGCAGCGATGATTCTGACAGTTCCCCAAAATATAGAGTCCCCAATACCGGCTAATGGACCCATCAAGGAGGCTTTCACAGCATTGATTGACTGTACGTCAAAGGCTGGATTATTCGCATTTTCTTCTTCCATCGCAGTACTAATGCCCATGATTGTTGGTACAACTGCGGGCGTCGTGTTAAATATTTCTAAGTGCCGTGTGATAGCTTCCGCTTGATCACTTTTTTTGGTATAAAGTTTTTTGATGACGGGTATCATCGCATACATGTAACCTACATTTTGCATTCTTTCATAATTAAAGGCTCCTTGAAGTGCAAATGATCGCCAGAACACACTTTTCAACTGCTTTTTTTCAACCTTATTCAAAATCAATCTCTCCTTCCGTTAAATTATCTGGAGCACTGGGATCATTCTCTTTCTTTTGCTCGATATAGAAGTGTATAATCACTGCGATACAAGCACCAATCAACGCAATAGCTGTGATATTTAGACCTCCGTAAGCAGCTGCTAAGAACCCCAAGAAGAAAAATGGTGCCATTTTTTTAGAAAAGAGCATGTCTAATAATAAAGCAAATCCAATTGCTGGAAGTAAGTTTCCGGCTACAGATAATCCATCCAATACAACTTTAGGAATTGCTTCAATTAAGCCTGTTACTTTATCTGCACCGAATAGAATTGCCAAAAACGTTGGTAAAAATGTACTTAAGAAAAAGAGAGAAACTGGAACCCACATACATAAAGCTAAGCCTTTATAATTTACTTCTTTCGCATATTTATCTGCCTTATGGGTAAAATAAGCATTGATGATTCGAACCAAAACACCTAGTGTCTGAGCCAAAACAGCAATTGGTACCGCTAATGCCAACGCAACTTCAACACCGCTATTGGATAAAATTGCAAATGCAGTTCCCAAAATCCCTCCGGTCACAACATCTGGCGGTGTGGATGCCCCTATGCCGGCAATCCCCATCCAAATCAATTCAAGTTGTGCACCAATGATAATACCAGTCTTTACATCACCTAAAACCAATCCAACCAATAGTCCAGTAACGAGTGGGCGATCGAACATCATTTGACCAAAAATCCTACCATCTAATATGCCAATACCAGCAATCAACCCTAACATTGTTGCTTGAACAAACATTATAAAACCTCCTTTTCTAAAAGCTAAAATCTGAAAACAACTTCTTCTTATCCCGAGGCAACATGCGAAACTCTATTGAAACACCTTTTTCTTGAATGGATTTGAGATTTTCGATATCTTGTTCATCCACTGCTATAAGATCAGTAATTTTGTTTTTACCTTCCTCATAACGTAAGCCCCCGATGTTGAGCGAGTCAATCACACCACCAGAGTGTTCAATTAGTTTGCGCGCATCTTCAGTATTTTTAATTAAAACCAATACATTACTTTTTTTTGATGTTGCAAATTTTTGAACAATTTCTCCAGACTCCATTACACCGCGAATATACAACACAACATTCGAGGGTTTTGCCAAGTTTAAGGCCATAGATTTCATAGGATCATTTTTCGCTTCGTCATTTACTACTAAAATCGTATTGACTCCTAAAGAAGTTGTCCAACCAAATGCAACCTGTCCATGAATCAATCGATCATCAATCCTCACTAAAGATATCGTCATTGTTTTGTCCTCCTTGTTCTAAGATTAATTGGTTTATATGAAGAATACCATTCTTACCTTCCTCTAACCCATTTTGAATCCATTCATCCACTGAATAGGTCAACGCCTCTTCGGATAAAATCAATGAGAGCAACATAGGTAAATTCACACCAGTTACCAGCTGAAAGTTATACCCATGTAACAAATGATTGGTAAACAAATTGGCCACACTACCACCCAAAACATCTGTCAAAACCACCAATTCACCTTGATTCTTATCTAAATATTCGCTTGTCTCTCTTTCAGCGACATCACTTGCCTTATCTTTTGTCATTGAAAAAAAGTCAATCCTTACCTCCTCCCCCACAATTAATTTTAAACTGTCGACAATTCCCTGTGAAAATGTACCATGAGTCGCTACTAAATATTTCATCTCATCATCCTCCTAGTTACACTTTTAGTAAAGCAAAAAGCGTGCCAACTATTGGCACGCTAAAAAAAGCTGTCCTATCAATCTAAAAACAAAATATTATGAATATAACAGATTTCTGGCAAAGGTATTTGCACACTATATGTGGTTTCAAGCACACTAATTGCATCTTTGATGGTTTTTATTTCTCTTTGATGGACAAAAACGAATGACTCGAGATCTGAAAACTCAGTAATTTCTACTTGACGAATCAGACGTTCAATCATACAAGAAATATGAACATACAACCCGATTTTTCGTGCATTCTTCAATTTTAGTGACAAACGTTCTTCTAATTCAACTATAAGTACTTCAATTAATTCCATTATTTTTTGAGTATCCAGAATCGTTAAAGACTCCAATACACGAATGAGAGAAAAGTTTTTAACCATTCGATCATTCACGATTTCCCGGCCTTTTGTATCTAGCATGCCACCAAAAGTTTCTGTGATTTGCTGAATATTTTCTCCTGAAATAATGTTTTCAAGATAGGTAAAATTTATTCCTGTTAATGAAGGATCGTCCGTACCAACGATGCCCAGTAAATCATAGTACTGAGAGATAGTTTCAGGTATTCCTTGCTTGATCAATTCATTATACTCCATTGGAAAAATCTCTATTTCAAGCAGACCATCTAAACAATCTGAGAGCATTTTTTGAATCTGAATAGCCGTACCTATTCCAGTAAAACATGTGGTAATGATTGCTTTCTTTCGATCATTTTTTGGTTCAAATAATTGAACATTCGGTGTATTAGATTCTTTCATTCTTTCCGCGATTTCTCCTATTGATAGGCCTTGAAGAACCATATTGCCAATTTCTAATGCCATCAATGTACCTAATTGATCCATACAGAGCACTGGAACTGAAACTGTCTTTTTCATCAAGTCATAAATCATATTTAAAGAACCCATATCGATAAGAATTATTAACCCTTTATTCGTATTGTTTTCCCTTATGTACTCTTCAACTTTTGCCGAAATGTCATGAATTGATGCTTCAATAGGCATATCAAAACTTGTGAACACTTTCCCCCCTAACATACGATTACATACATTTGCTATACTGCTAGCAGTAGCAAAACCGTGCGCAATAATCAGTCCATCGAGATCTTTATTATTTTTGACATGCTTTTGTGTAGAGAAAAAAAGTGAGAATAAATCCAAATCCAAAGAGTCAAAATGGATATCCAAACGTCTTTCAATTTCAGGAAAAATTTTCTTTAACATTTGCTTTTCTTTCGCATAATATTGAGAAATATAGTCTTCTAATAAAAATTCTAAAGATTGATTCGCATCTGTAGATCGTAACATGTATTTATATATATAGTGTGAAACAAATAAAACGAAACTACCATCATACTGAAAGAATGTCTGATATTCAATATCTCGAAATAATTCTTGCATCGTCTGTATAACAAACTCTTCCAAAGCAACCGTCTCTTTTTTGGAATTCGAAAAAATCATTCGGTCAATAAATTCTACAACTTGTTGATCAATCAAAGATCGTATTTTCTCTTGGCTCGCAGTGCGGTCTTGAGACAGGTAAATTTGATTCAATCGCTGAGTAAATGCATCCAAGTCTTGACGAATATTGTTCTCCAAAGATGTGTGTTTATTCCCGTCGAAAATGTAATCTTCTGTTTCATTATAATGTTGGGTATATTTATTACGAGAAAAGCTATACATTGTGGAAGGTAAATCTCTGATGGTAATATTGATAGATTCAGAATATCCACACCGGGAGATAGCGCTACCACATGCATATTTGATTGCATTCTCAATCTCCCCAATATTTCCTGAATAAATTGTGTTCAGATAAATAAACATTACTTGCGAACTCACAACTATTTGTTTGTCCAATCGTTTGCTTTCAACTTGAAAAAGTTTTGTGATAATTTCTTTTTTCTCTAATATTGTACGCTCACTGAGATTTGGTAAATAAATGGTTATAGGAATCCTTCTAAGAAAGGTTTGTAGGAATTGATCTTTTTTTTCTGTGGTCGCAAATGCCAACCGAACAGATGCCTTTCTTTCCTTTGATTCACCAATCCTCGAAAAAGTACCCTTGTCCATAAAAGTAAACAGTTTTTCTTGTCCTTCTGCACTTAGCCGATGTACTTCATCTAAAAAAAGCAACCCCCCGTCTGAATCTTCTAATAAACCGCTTTTATTTTCGTATGCACCAGTAAACGCCCCTTTAGAAAATCCAAATAATAGACCGGATAATAGTTCGGGATTATTGTAATACTGAGCACAATTTAATATTTTAAAAGGCGCTTTTTCAGATAATACTTGCGCATTCACCATATATTCATACATAATTTGTACAAAAAAACTTTTTCCAATTCCTGTGTCACCCATTACGATAACAGGAAGGCCGTTTTCTGGATAGTAAACAGCTGTTTTTAATTGTTCAATCGGTTCTGCTAAACTTTTATCAAAACCAATCACTTTCTCAAAAACTCGATTCACTGGTACTTTATCAATGATTTCTGACAGTTCTTTCAAAGAATTAATCTTCTGATCTATTAAAATATCAAACTTTTCTTGAAACATTTCCCGATGACCAAAAAGTACTGGTCGTGTATTTATTTTGAATAATACATGATTATCAACTAATTGATTTGCCAAACGACTTGCCTGTGTACGACTGAAAGAAAAAGATCTTTCAATGTCTTCAGTCGTAAATAAGGATGAATCATATGTTTTCTTAGTCATATCTCTACACAACTCTTGACTCCACTGAGTCATTTCTGCTTCAACATTCATTGTCCCACCTCTTTATTTTCAACTTCGCTCAATGAAGATAATACAAAAAGTATACCACTAAAAGCATGTATATTGGTTTTTATCTTGGGAAAGGGGTATCACCAAGTCAAGTTACTACTATTATTGTAGGCACAAAAGGAGTTTCGAACAAAATAGTTTATCGATGCATTGAATAAAGACAACTATTTACAAATATGTACTATCAGGAAGAATTGAATCTAAGCGATTTTTTGCTATTCTTTCAAAATGTATAGCTTTTTTAGAAAAAAAGAACTGGATAACCTTATGAGATTATCTAGTCCTTCTGGGAGCGTCAATAATTTTGTGTAAATGGTTCTTTCCTACTGTAGATTGTTTCTAATTCTCCATCGGTTGACTCAGCATTTGTTCGAGCTCGCCTTCGGCCTGTTGGAAACCTTTATGACTGCGACCTAGGAATTTTTGGTTGTAAGTATCAAAAGACGAGACTAAGAAACGTTCCATCGACTCTTCATTTTGGAACTGTTCCTTGCGGTGGCTGTATTTCTTGATTTGCTTATTAAAGGATTCAATCAAGTTCGTAGAGTAAATACTCTTGCGTATGGCTAATGGAAAATCATAGAAAGTGAGCAGGTAATCGTTCGAAAGAATCGATTCCACCATTTTTGGATAGCTGATTTTCCATTTTTCCGCAAAAGCACCACGTGCTTCCAACGCCGCCTTTTTAGATGACGCTTGATACACCCATTTTAAAATCATCACAGACTTCCTTACGATCATCGACACGCACTTTGTGACTGATATTACGGGAAACGTGCACACAGCAATGTTGAAAACGGGCTTTGGGGTAAAACCCCTGCACGGCCCCTGCCATCCCCTTTAAGCCATCCGTGATGAAAAGGAGGACGTTTTTCACGCTACGTTCCTGGATGTCTATTAAAATCTCTTCCCAAATCGTGATAGATTCAGTTGGTGCAATCGCATAGCTCAACACTTTCTTTGAACCGTCCGGGCGAATGCCAACTGAGATATGAATGGCTTCCTTGGCGACGGTTTTCCGCTTTAAAGGGATATAGGTTGCGTCCATATAAATAGCGGCATAACGGTCATGAAGCTCACGTTCCTTAAATGAAGTGACTTCTTCCGTAAATGATTTAGTCATATGGGACATGGTTTAGGGCGTGTAGTGATGCCCATACATTTTCTCAATCAAGTCTGCGATTTCCGACATGGTAATACCTTTTCGGAAGAGGTGAATGACGGTCTCCTCTAAGGTATCATTCGTCCGTCTATAAGCAGGAGCAGTCTGTTGCTTGAACTCGCCGTTGCGGTCGCGCGGAATCTGGAGATGAAGTTCCCCGTACTCGGTCTTGACCGTACGGTCATAGGAGCCGTTACGAGAATCACCCGTGTTAAAACCAATGCGATCGTACTTTTCGTAATCGAGGAAAGCCGTTAGCTCCGTTTTGAGAAGCGTATTGACAGCTTTTTCCAAATGGACACGGAATAATTCATTCAAATCGCCTTTGTTCGCTAGAGTCTTTAGAATTTCTGTAGTAAAATCGTTCATATGGAAGTCCTCTTTTCTGTGAATGTGTTGTGGTAACTCTATTCTACAGAAGGGACTTCCTTTTTTCTATTTACACAAAATATTTTACACTCTCCCGAAGATTAGAAGAAAGGATTTATTGGAAACTCGAAATGATTTATCTGGGTAAAATGCGATAAAATAGAATAAATCAATTAAGGAAAATTGGCTGTGACATTTGTCCTACTACAAATATTTTTATAGAGGAGCACAACTATCTAACTTATGTCACAACCTTTATTTAGCACTATAAATCTTAAAATAGCTAAACAGCGTTTTATATTCAGCGACATCGGAAAAATTAGGAGCGTTTTTTTTCTATATGCTAAAGACCTAATTCAATCGCCGGATCAAAGAATCCTGACCATAGCCCAGTCGCCATACCTAAGTGCAAATGAACACCAGTCGAATTGCCTGTTGTCCCCATGCCACCAATATACTGGCGCGCTGACACGCTTTGACCGACAGAAACTGCAGGCAATTGATTGAAATGCATGTAGTAACTGTAAATGCCATTGTCATGTTTGATGACGACGTAGTTTCCAGTTGAGGGACCATAACCAGCTTCAACGACCGTACCTGCTTGCATCGCATAAATCGGTGTGCCGCTGGCACCAGTAAAATCGATCCCGTTATGCTGATTGCCCGATGAACCCGTTGGATCAGAGCGATAACCAAAACGACTGGAAATGTGGACAGCATCCACAGGCATCGACCAGCCACTCGCAACCGTTGGTGTTTCAGTTTCAGTTGAATCGTTTTCGCCTGATTCTTTCACTGGTACTGTCGAGACAATTGCTTTTTCTGTTTTTGCTGCCGTGTTCGTTGATTGCTTTTGTGTCTGTCTGGATTGACTTATTTCCGCTTCAGCCTCCAAGGCAGCCTGTTTTTCTGCTTCAGCTTTGGCTGCGGCTTCAGCTTCTTTAGCTAGCGCTTCTTCTGCCGCCTTTTGTTTCAAAGCAGCTTCCCGTTTACGTTCAGCTTCAGCTTTTTCTTTTTCTAAATCAGCTTTCTTTCCCTCTTCTTCATTCAATGAAATGGCTAACGCCGCCAACTCCACTTCTTGATTCAGATGGATATCTGCCAATTCGGTTTGTTTCTTTTCAACAGTTTGTGTATTGTTGTCGATTTCTGTTAATTTTGCAGTTAATTCTTCTTCCAATGCTTGACTGGTTTCAATATCTTTTTGTTGTTGTTCCACAATACTATTGCTGGCATTCATGATCGTGACAGAGGCAATGGCTCGTTGAATCACTTCGCCAAAAGATTCTGCTGTCAATAGTGAATCCATCATATTGCTAGATGGTTCTGACACTTGGATATCCCGCGCTTGATTGGCCAATGTTTCGGTACGCTTGGCAATTTTTTCCTCTAATGTTTGGATCTCTAGCACGATTTGATTGACTTGCTGCTCAGTTGTTGACTTTTCGTCAAATAATGCAGCGATTTCCGCTTCTATTTGTTGGATTTCTTTTTCTGTTGCTTGCTTGTAGGCTTCGACAGAGGCAGATTTTCCTTTGATATCATTGATACGATCTATTTGCTGTTGGATTTTTTGATCCACTGTTTCTTCTGCTTGCCCAACCAATGGCAAAGCAAACAAGATCAAGGAACCCGCAAATGCTAATGTCTTTTTCATATGTTCTCCTTTTTCCTTTTACTCACTCTCCACAGGATAAAGGAAATTAGATGATTTGTGGGCAGAATCTAAAGAAAAACATCTGATTGCAAACAGATGTTATCTCGTTGTAAACAAATTGTTATACAGTTATTGGAATGTAAGTTGCATTTATGGGAATTTTGACATTATTTTACAGTATCTAGCATATGATTATATTATGTGAAAGATTGTTTGCGGTAGAAAAAAAACTGACAAAAAATATACACGTAAGCGTTAATAAACCAGTGTATACTTTGTCAGCTTTATTTTTTCAGTAATATCCTTAAAACTACTTATCGCATTGTAACGCTTAGAAGTGCTTTACAGTTCATTCCTAATCTCACTGATTGTTTCGATTATTTTCCCGCCCAATCTCTTCTGCTTGATGTTTACGAAAAGCGATATTATCTATCTTCGCAGAACTTGCCGTGTCATTTTTATTCAAACCGCCAAAGCCTGAATCCACCATTTTGCCCCAGCCTTTCAAAGGTTCCTTGCCTTGCGCGCGTAAAGCAGCATTTTTACGGCGCAACCGCTCTTTCTTGGCTGTGCTTCGGTCGTCAATCATCTTTTTGAGTTTTCGCCACATCGTGCGCCTTCTTTCTGCCATATCGTAGACCGTGTTGCATCAAGTCCGCTTAATTTTTTCGAATCTGTTTGGCTTCTTCGATGAAAAATTGTTTGTTGTCGATTTCTTTACTCAAAAAATTTTGTGCTTGATTGTCCCGATTCATATTGTTCAAGCCGCCAGATCCAGTATCGACCATCGTTCCCCAACCTTTATGAGGATTGATCCCTTGTTGCGTCAAATCCCAATTCTTTTTACGCATCTGGTCAAGTTTGGCTTTTTTTCGTTTGGCAAAATAACCGGTGAACTTGTTGTCCATATCCAACACCTCGTTCTTTTTCTACTATTATACTATAAATGTACTTTTTTTAAAACGTTCTCATGTTCATTCACTATTTTTTGTATGTCTTCGTAACCAAGTGGCACACAGTGTAGTCCATTCTGCCACAGCTGGATCGATATCATCTGCATGTAAAGCGGTCACTTCATTTGCGAGAGCCATGCCATGGATTCCCTTCTCAAAAATATGAACTTCGATTGGTACACGGTGTTTATGCGCCGCGCTGGCTAAGTCAAGGGTTTGCTGCACATCTACAACTTCATCTTCAGCCGTATGCCATAGAAATAATGGTGGTGTCTCTTCAGACAAAAAGTGTATGGGATTTGCGGCAGCCAACTGATCTTCACTTGGTGTTTCACTGCCGAAGTAGCGCTGATAGAGTGTTGACAGCTGCTCATTTTCATAACTAGCTTGGTTGTCAATCAATGACTGGGTATAATAGACCAATGGATATCCGCAAATAGCAAAGTCGACTTGAACAAGCGCATCATCACTTGCAATCAACTGCGATTTTGCCAGTAGACGCCGCTTTGTTGCCAATTGCAAAGCTATGTGTCCACCAGCGGAGAACCCGCAAACCCCTATGCATTGGTCATTGACAGACCACGCCTGCGCATGTTGACGTATATATTGGATTGCTTCAGTAGCTTCTAACAGTGCATGCTGCACAATATTTTGGATAGACGGATCCGTTCGATAACGTAAAACCACACTATTCAAGCCGATACTATTGAACCACAATGCGATTGACTCAGCTTCGCGATCACTCGTAAAGCGATAACCACCCCCTGGTATCACCATGACCAAGCCACGTTTCTTTAATGGATAATGGTGGTTCAGATCCGCTAATAAGAATAAATCCAAATATCCTCCCCTAGTTAAATCAATGTGTTTTTGCATGAAGCATTGCCTCCTTTATACATAATGATCCTTTTCTTCTGCTATGTTCCTTTTCATCGTATCATGTCTATCTTTTTACTACGAGGGAACATGAAAAAAAGTAACTAGCTTTAAGACGGCTAGTTACTTTTTTGTGTGAAGAAGAGTTTATTTGTTCAACTTTTTTTCTGAAATTTTTTAAACTTGTTCATTAAACCTCAGACCAAGTCGTGTATATAACCGCCTTAGTTGAATAAAAAAGAGCCAATATGTAGCGCTTTAAATATGAACTAATCAACCGTCCATAGAAATCTTGTATTCTCTTATGATGATATTATATAGATTACACTAATACACGAAGCACTTTCAAGTCGTATATTTTGTCATCAATAAGATTACTATCTCCCATAAATTCATATACTTGTATCTCTATTATTATTTCTGCTCCAATCTATATCAAAAAGATTCATAAATGCCTTAATCATAAGAAAATCTATTTAGAATCCTATCTTTATAGTAGTTAAAGAATGTTTTTCCACCTATTTTAAAAGTTATTTCTCCTTCAAGTCCATGACGAACATCACCTATATCATTACCATGTAATCTTGAAATCACTCTATAATAATTCCCTTGCTCTGTAACCTCAGGCGATGTTGATATCATTTGAATTACCCCTTCACCTTCAAATGGGGCTGAATAATTTCTGAAAATTTTAAATATTACAAGGTTACCTTCTCTTAAATCAGCAATCTCTTTCGAATTTACATACGACACTATATTAATTATTGAGTTATTAGTGATCTTAGGGTAGATTTTTCCAATTATAGCTCCCTCGGGGATGCTTGACATACCTTCTACCCCATCTGATAGTTGCAATATCCCGTCTATTGGTGAAAATAATACTGATTGCTTTTCGAGTTCCTTTTGAATTTCAATTTGGGTCTCTAAATCAAATATCTCATTGTTTAGGCTAGTTTCTTCGGTGCTCAGCAACATTTGATATTCTTTTTTCAAAGAATCTAATCTGATGTCTAAACTATCATCATCAACCCTCATTGGCCCAACTCCTGATTCTTGTATACTTAGCGAAGCTCTCGATGTTTCTAACTGATAAATTGAATTTTCAATTTCAACAATTATAGATGCCTTCATTTCATCATCATGATCAGATTGCATTTGGCTCTGATAATTCTTATATAACCAATACAGAGAGTGATCGCTACTAAGGCTAGTCTGTTCTTTTTCAATAGCTTGTTTCAATTTTTCATACTCTCCAATTCTCGTATTGATATTCTTAATCTCGACTTCTATAGACGATCTAATAGATTTTATATTTTCATTAGTACTTAATATATCTTGCTCACTTTGAAAAACTTCATTCGCTATTATATCTCGTTTCACAAAATATTGTTCAATAATATCATTATATCTGGGCTTTTCAATTTTCGATATCAATTCATCAATGATTATTGACTCTTTAGCTATTATAAGGTCTTTTTTCTGATTTTTCAGTCTCTCCAATTCATTTTTTTTTGAAACCAAATGAATTTTTTCGACAGAATTTTCATATATTAACAATGCATCATTTTCCTTCACTTCTTTCCCTTCACTTAAATAATTTTCAAGTATTGCTGTTGAATTACTTGAATGAATGGTTACAATAGTTTCATTGGATTCAATTCTACCTGAACTTTTTAATGTTGTTTCTTTAATACCATAATAAAGAAAAAACATAACGCAAATAAACAAAATAAATGAAGGAACAATTATAATAGTTGAGAAATTAGCATATCTTCTTTTATAAAATTCTGAACTCTCAAATATGTCATCATTCACGTAGGATCCTCCTCTATAAAAAGATTATAAAACGCTCCATTACTTTCAACCAATTTTCTAAAACTTCCATTCTCTATAATTTTACCTTCTTTAATAACTACAATCCTATCAACATATTGCGCAATTCTTTCACTATGTGTAACAAAGATGATTGTTTTCTTTGATAGAGATATTAAATTTTGTACTATTTTTTTCTCAGTGACTGGATCCAGGTTGCTTGTTGCTTCATCTAATATCATTATTGAAGCATCTGATAACACAGCTCTAGCCAAGGCTATTCTTTGTTTTTGCCCACCAGACAATGTTGTACTATCCGTTGTGAGTTCAGTTAAAAAACCAGATGGTAATTTTTCGATATATTCATAAATAGATGCGGTTTTTGTGGCGACAATAACATCATCCATTGTAGTATCAGAAGGTGCTCCGAGCATTAGATTCTCTAAGATTGTACCTGAAAAAATATATGGTTGTTGAGGTAAATAATTTATCGTTTGTCGCAATTTTTTTTTATCAATAAATTTTATTTGAGTCTCCCCTAACAATATTTGCCCTTCAGTTACTTCAAAAAAGTTAACTAACAGTTTAGCCATTGAAGTTTTCCCAGAGCCACTACTCCCTAAAATACAAATTTTGGAATTCCGCTGTATATTACAACTAATATCATTCAAAATATTTTTACCGTGTCCGTATTTGAAAGATACATTTCTAAAGATAATATCACCATTTATCAAGGAAAGCATAGGCTTCACAACAGGAGCTTCAAATTCAGACTCTATAAGAAAAATTTCATTTAATCTATTATTAGCAACTTTAGCTGCTTGAATTTTAGTCTGTAAGTTAATAATGTTTTCTAAAGGTAAAATAAAGTAATTTAACAAAGTGTTGTATGCAATTAGCTGCCCCAAGCTTAACCTATTAGATATGACAAATGTAGCTCCTACCCACAATATTAAAGTACTTAATGTAAGCTGAACTCCTGACTTCATGACATTTTGCAAAGATTCAAGTTTTATATAAGTAAATAGTTTATCAAGATATTTGACGAACTCTTTATCAATTTTACTATATCGATCTCTTTCGCTAGACAGTGCTTTAATTGTTTCAATACCATTGATGTCTTCAATGATATCTGAACTCACTATTGAATTAGCTTGCATAACTTCATTGTTCATCCGTTCAAACGGGTGAACAAACAGAAATATAATCAATCCATATACAGGTATAAAAGCCATTGTTATGAAAAAAAGTTGGATGTTTTGAATCAACAAAACTATTGAAACGATTATTATAATTACGATGTCTAAAAATATAGTAACAATAATATTTGCTAGAGCATCAATAATTTGGTTTGCATCTGAAAACCTTGAAATAATCTCTCCTGTTCTTCTCGTTGCAAAAAATGATATGGGCAATCTTAATACATGTTTAATATATGGCAACATTACCTCTATTGTTAATCTCTGTCCTAAGATTGCAATCAAATAGTGCTGACTAAATTTCAAGATTTGTTGAAATAGATATATTACAATCAATCCAAAAGAAACAATTCCCAATGTTGTGTTCAATTGATTTGGTATATAATTATCTATCAACCCTTGTAAAAAATACGATCCTAATATATTTATTATTGCGACTAAAAAAGCAGCAATAATAATATTTAATATAAGTCTATTTTGCTTAACAATAATTGGAATGAAACTCGCCAAGCTACTCTTTTTGTCTTTTAATGGTTTGTAATCTGGTGTTGGTGTAATAAAAATTGCCACTCCAGTCCATTCAGATTCGAACTGATCCTTTTTCATCTTCACAACTTTAACCTGCGGATCGGGGTCTGCCACTATGACATAGTCGTTTTTTTGCTTTGTTACAACATAATAGTGCAACAATTGTCCATCCTTAACTACATGAGCTATAAATGGATAATGAATGTTCTCCATTTCAAATATGCTCATATTTGCTTGTATTGCTTTTGTTTCAAAACCAATTTCTTTAGCTGCTTCAACAATACCTAGAGCGCTGGTTCCTTCTAAATTAGTTTTTACAAGTTCTCTAATCTTCACTAGCGATAAAAATGTTCCATGTTTTTTCAAAAGCATAGAAAGTGCAGCTACTCCACAATCACGACTATCCATTTGGGCTGTATAGAAACGATATTTCATTTTTACTACCTCCTTACAAATACAGTAAAGGAAAACATTTGACACTAGGACATTTATATCATAAATGGTAGTCATGACGGCGCAAACGGTCCTCCAAAACCATTTGGTAAAGAAAAACGACCATCTACTAATATATTCTATGATTTATTCCTTATATTATGTAACATTGGATATGTAATAAATTGCGCAAGTATTACAATATAGATTTTAAGGAGGAATACGTATGAAGACCTTTTCTGAATTGTCAAAACGTGAGTTGGAGTCAATTGAAGGCGGTGCCATTATAACTACCATAGTTGCAGGAATCACTGTAAAAAAAGTAGTTACAGGTGTTGGCATTGTAGGTGCTGGTATAGGGGTAGGCTATTTAGTAAACAGATAAGGAGTTTATATGAAAAAAAATTTAGAATTTGTAGAATTAACAAATAATGAACTTGAAGAAATCGAAGGTGGTATCGCAGCATCCCTCGCCTTAGGACTTTTTATGGCAGGATATACAATTGGGAAAGATATCGCTAATCGAGGAAAGTAGTGATTTATATACTATGCAGAAATTGACCAAATATAAAAAAATTTTAGTTTATATTTTCCTATTTTATTCTATTGGACTAATAACTTCGGATCTTTTATCTTTCAGTAGTCTTTTTTTCAATCTTATTAGTCTACCTTATGTATTAATTATCTATTGCTGCATTGACGCATATATTGATACGCACACTAACTATTGATAAAACATAGCCAAATAGATATCTTTTTTTGATAAAAGACATCTATTTGGCTACTAAATTATAAACTCAAATGCAACTCACTTACTATGGACTTACACTATTCAAAGCATGTATAATTTTTTTAACCTTCCGCCTAGATACATAGCATTTAGTCTCATCAGGGAAAATAGCAAAATTATCTACTTTATTAATTTCAACTATGTTCTCTAGATTAACAATGTAAGATCGATGGCATCTAAATAGACGCACATCTTTTTTTTCTATATCTTTAAGAAATCCATAAAACTCGATTTGTTTGTTTTTTAGCACAAGTGTAATTTTGTGAGTGTTATCACTTGTTTCAAAGAAATAAATCTCAGAAAATGGGACTTGAAAGCTTGCTTGAGTCGTCTCTATTTTAAATGCATCCGCTGCAACACTCCTTTTCATTCGATTAAAGAAATATTCCAAATTGCTCTCAATTTGTTTCTGCAACGCTGTGCTCGACTGCTCTTTCTCGATAAAATCTAATGCAGAAACCTGATACTCAAATGTTTGTTTTAATAATTCAGAATGAGTCGTCACAAAAACAATACTTGAATACGAATCACTTTCTCGGATTTTTTTAGCTAATTTCAAGCCAGCTTTTTTATCTTCAGATATCTGTATGTCCAAGAATAACATATGATCATTTACGCTCTCAGCAAGAGCGTCTAACAATCTTTCAGGTTTTGAAAAAGTTATGACTTGTTTGCAATTCCAATTATTCTTCTGTATTAAAAATTCTATAATTCTTTTCAATCTTTGCTGTTGAGGTATATTGTCTTCAAGTATAAATACACTCATTAAATTACTCCCCCATAACATCATTTTCTTGCTTTATTATCAACGTCTGTTTGAAAAAAAAATCTCTTGTTTCAGTTTCTAATCTAACATTATAATGCTGTTCAAGTATTTTTCTAATATTGGCTAATCCTAATCCTCGGTGACTTCCTTTGGTTGAATATCCAAGCTGTAGGCTTCGTAAATTAACGGATTCATCCAAAGTTGAGTTTTTCACAATAAAATATTGCTCTTTTTTTTCTGACATTTCGAAAAAGATTACTGAGATATTTGGTTTTTCCGACTCCAATGCAGCTTCAATCGCATTATCCATAAGAACAGAAATTACTCTTATAAAATCAAATAAACTAAAATAAATCACCTTTATTTCCGATTCTATTTCCACGTTGACATGAATATCATTTTCAAACGCAGAAATTATTTTATTAGATAGTAAGCTCTTTATTTCTGTTATTTTAATATCAGATAACTTACCTAACTCGTATTTAGAGTGGTTGATTAGTCGGAATGAACCTGAGGCTATTGTTTTATATGCATGTCTGATACTTTCTATTTCATTATTTTCAATACTATCTTGTAAGCTAATTAAGATGTTAGCATAATCATGTCTAAAAGATTGTAATTCCCTATATAGCATTTCTATTTCTATTGCGTAATCATTTAACTCTTTAAGTTGTCTATCTTTTGAATCAGACAATTGTTGCTCTAGAAATACTCTAGATACTGTATTCAAATATTCAAGTAATAGAATTATCACTACAAAAAGCACAATATCAATCACCAGAAACAATGGCTTTTCTTTAAATAAGTATCCTAAAAAATGTAGACAACCTCCGGTTAATAAAAAATATGTTAGATATAAAAAAGAACGCTTTTGTTGAAGAACCAAATTATTTCTCAAAATTTCAAGCATGGACTGTACATTCTTAAATATCAAAGTTTCAGCTAGTATTACCAACATGGGGATTAATAAGCTATCTATCCAAGTTATGCCACCAAGAAAGAGAGTACCTTCTTTCCAGAACATTTTTATTAGCTGATAGAAAACTGTAGATAACACATTTAAGGAAAGAACAGTGTATATAGCATACAATATATACAACTGTATAGTTTGCTTATTCTTTGATAAAACATGACCAAGCACCAAAAAAAATACAATTCGGAAAACAAACGAAATTTCTCCAAATAAAACTGTCACTAAAAAAGAATACAAAATATAAAAAACATAGAGAAAAAAACTTATTTTAATTTGGCTTATTAGGTAAAATACGCGAATATTCACATACGACAACGTAAGTATCCCAATCACTGCGTGCACCATTTCGCTATGCTCATTCAAAGTAACTTCTCCTTATTTTTATAACTATATTACCTCCATTTTAAACGATAGTATTCTCCAAATCTAGCCAAGAAACTATTAAATATTTTAAACGTCTTCTAGAAATTGTATGCTGGGAACCGTTACTAAGTGTCAACTCTCTCTTTGCAGCATCAATTTTTTTTATTTGATTTATATTAATCAGAGTTTTTCGATGACACCTTACTAATGAGTTAGAACACTGAATTTCAATTTTATTCAAGCTTCCAATTCCTCGGATCTTTTCTAAATTCAATTTAGTTACAATAACATAATGCTCTTTTTCACTGCAAATCTCTATACTAGCAATTTCGGAAATAGTAACTCTCTTAAATTCATTTCGATTCTTTACAATAAGATAATCCCTCATTACATTTCATCCTCTCACAATTTTACTTTTCCTTGAACACCTTTTTTTTACGCTAAAATTATGAATAAATGTATCAAAAAAACTTCCCTTTTCTCCATAACCTAATAATCAACAGGAGCAAATTTACGGTCTGTATCTTACTTGATAAAAGTAGTTAGAATATGTTTGTCCATGGATAAACATATTCTGAATATTTAGTCTTCGCACAGAGTAGGCTTAGAAAAATACATAAGTAGCAAAAAAACATTGTAAATTCTGTTAATAAACAAGATGTTCCTATCTATCAAGTTCATGAAAATCGATAGAAGTTCAAAAGTTACAGTTAAAGAGCACTAAACAGATGTCGACTTTGTAATGCAACTTGATTCCCTAAATCATTTAAAAATGAGTAAAAAAAGAATTATTTGAGTGCTCCCTCTTCTGCTCTGTACATAAATTGAATTATAACAACATCTACTTAGATTATTTTGAATATTCATAAACTGTTGTTATTATATTTTTTTCCTGAAGTTAATATCTATTCTATATGATTTAATTACTACTGTAAGAGAAAATACTTGAACGGTTCATTGCTGACCATAAATGGTCTAGCTACCAATTACATAGTTTAAGCAACCAATTACTACTTTGAACTGCTTACAAATTGAATTTTGATATACACTTTCCATAAGAAAGGGGGGAGACCTAAGCGTTAGTTAAGCTTAGTTTATTTTAATGAATGTTCTAATTATAAGCAATTACTCATTTGAGAGAGCACTTCTGCAAATCATTATACGTTTTTTTTTTCTTATTCAAAGATACCCTGTGAACGTGCTAGCAAAAAAATCATACACATTATTTCCACCAACTTTAAAGAATGTATACTTAATTAGGTCTGATATGTCTGATACAAACTTAAACATGATTGTTAATGTACGGATGATCGATTCAAAAGGGAATATTATAATATTGACAAGTGAAAAAAACAGCTACCAATGTATCTTTAAATTTAAAATAGCTGCGTTGGACTTTATTAGTGAAAAAAATTATTTGTTAACTTTAGTTAAAATTATCAAAAACTTGAACTATATAAAATTAAATTGATTTAAGGAGGAAGTAATGGATGAAAGAATCTATTAAAATAAACATACTATCTGAAGAAGAACTAGAGAATATTACTGGTGGAAAAAATAAAATTATTTATGTTTTTACACAGCTTATGGGAAAAAAATAATTTTGAATTATAAACATAAGATTTTGCAAATTAAATTGCATACTTTTCATCAACATTTGTCTCATAAATAGGAAGACTTTTGTACTCAATCATACGTTGTAAAAGATTAATTTTTATGGTTTCAAAGTACTGGATATTACCTATTTACAATAGGCGAGAAAAGGATGTCAAAAAAAGAACTTGTGATATAAGTATAAAGACGACATCAATTTCCTGATATTTGGAATTTGATGTCGTCTTTTAGATTACAAAACTTCTATTACTAGGATAATGGTGAAATACTCGTGAGATTTAGCGAACAATTGATACGTATTTTACTACTTCGTTCGATTATCAAAATCAAATGTTTTAGCAGTTGAAGAATATTAATATATCGGAATCTCCATCCATATTGTGTTGATTCTTTAAGCCCACTCGTCTACAAGATCGGACAAATCAGCTTCGATAGTTTCTTGGCCACGAACCTCCTCACCTGTATAAAAGTATCATTCTTCAACATTCGAAGTTCAGCTTCAAGATAAGCTAACATCTTTATTATTAGTTAAAATATATACTGTATCTCCACTATTTTTGGACATTTCATTGCTTTTATTGGGTGATTTTTTAATTCACTCACCGAAGTCAATGGGTTATGTATGACATGCATCATAGGAACACAGCCTCTGGATAGATTTCACATCAAAACGATCTGCTTTACTATTCAAGGAAAGAATCGTAGGACAGTCAATAAACAAAAGGACCTGAAATGCACACATTTCAGATCCTTTGAGATTATATTTATTCAGCATTCGTTCGAATCACTTTGACTTCATAGGGTACGAGCTGAATGTGTTGGACGGTCGATTCATTTTTCAATAAATCTACACCTTCTGATGCAACCATGATTTCGTGACTTTCTTCTGAAAAATTCATCACAAAATAATGATTCTCGCCTCTTTGTTGCACAGAAATACTAGGATCGCTCTTTTCTACCCATGGATTAGCCAGATCCAACGAATCGATTATGCTGCCATAAAACGCTCCTAAGAAATCTCCCGTGGTGCGAGCACCAATATAATAGGCTTCACCTGTACCAAAAGCATGTTTTGTGACACTTGGACTTTGCGCATAAAAATCATCTTGATATGTGGCTAGCACTTCTGCAGCTTGATTTTCAACGATACTGCAATAATCATGCACATCATAATTTTTTCCAGCAAATGAAAGTTTGTTCTTTTGCTTCGGATATAACGTATCTGTTTCTTTGACAGCGATCCCGAATAAGTCTTTGAGTTCTTGTGGCCACCCATTTAAATAGGCCAAGTCCGTTTCATTCACATAGCCCGTCAAATATGTAGAAACTAACGTTCCGCCCTTCTTTGTGTATGCGTTTAATTTTTCCATTGTTTGCTTCGTCATTAAATAAAGCATCGGGGCAATCACAAGTTGATACTTGCTCAAGTCCTGATCTGGCGTGATCACATCTACAGTTATATCATGATCCCAAAAATAACGATAATGCTCTTGCAGGGTTTCTGGATATCGCTTGCTCTTTAAGCCGAAACCTTGGGCATCGTTTAACGCCCAGTTGTTATCCCAGTCATATATGATCGCTACTTTAGCATCGATATTTTTCCCTTTGATCTCCTTTATTTTCTCCAACGATGCGCCGACTTTTGCAACGTCTTGGAAGACACGATTGTGTTCATCATTGTCATGATCAACCACTGCACCGTGGAATTTTTCAGAAGAACCACGAGACTTTCGCCATTGAAAATACAAGTTGCTATCAGAGCCATGTGCTAAAAATTGCATCGAAGACAACAAGTGCATCCCAGGTCTTTTGGTTTTATTGACATCGTGCCAGTTGACACCACTTGGCGTTGATTCCATAATCAAAAACGGCTGCTGCTTCAAACTACGATAGAGATCATTGATAAAGCCAACTTTGCTTGCTAAATCAGCAGTCGTTTCCCAATCGTTATGCCACGCTGGATAACAGTCCCAACTGATGATGTCGACATGTTTGGCAAATTTCCCATAATCCAAACTTTGAAAAGGGATCAAATCATACGTATCCGCCATGAAATTGGTTGTTATCGGTACATTGGGTGATAAAGATCGAATATCTTTGATTTCATGTTCATAGAAATCAATCGTCTGATCTGTCACAAATCTGCGCCAATCTAAATTCAATCCATGCACTTGCATCTCTCCAATAGGTGAAGGAGATTCAATTTGCGCCCAATCAGTCACGGTATGACTCCAGAAAGGTCCCCACCATGCTTGATTCACAGCCTCTAAAGTTTGATACTTATTTTTCACCCACAGTCGGAAGTTTTCCTGGCACAAGTCGCAATGACATTCACCTGAATACTCATTTGAGATATGCCACATCAATAGCGCTGGATGATCATGGTAACGTTCTGCTAGCTTCCGATTGATGATGGCAACCTTCTCCCGATAAATTGGTGAAGAAAAACAATGATTATGTCTACCACCGTGCAGCATCTTTTCTCGGTGCCCATTCGTTCTTAATACTTCAGGATACTTTTGGGATAGCCAAGCAGGTCGTGCACCGCTCGGGGTTGCCAAAATGACATTTCCGCCTTTTTGTGCAATATTATCCATTACACGATCCAGCCAGTCAAAATGAAAGACCCCTTCTTCCGGTTCTAGGGTGCTCCAAGCAAAAATACCTAATGAAAATGTGTTCGTATTCGCTTTATCCATTAGCTCTAAATCTTTTTGCAATATCTCAGGATAGTCCAACCATTGATCCGGATTGTAATCTCCTCCATGCAAAAAGCGCTTTTCTAAATCATATCTTTTTTGTTCCATGTCGCCATCCTATCCTTTCGTTCCCCCAGCAGTTAAGCCAGAAACGAAATGTTTTTGTAATGCAATAAACACGAGTGCAATGGGAATACTGATCAAAATCGCTCCTGCCGCAAAGGTCGTGTAACTAGCACCCATCTTATCCGTCACGAGCTTATATAGTCCAATCGGCAAAGTATAGTATGATGGGTCCCGAAGCAGCACTGAAGAAAGTGCAAAGTCCCCCAATGGGCCAGTAAATCCGTTCATTGCCACAACAGCCAACATTGGCCGCGACAAGGGAATCAGTATTTGCAAGAAAATACGCGTATTGCTCGCACCATCGATTTTGGCGCTCTCATCTAAATCAATTGGAATTGAATCAAAATATCCTTTTAGCAAATAAGTATTCATCGGGATTTGTCCGCCAACGTATATTAAGATCAATAACCAATGACTGTTGATCAATCCAAGCATCTGAGCTAAAACAAAAATTGCGATCAACGCTGAAAATTGCGGAATCATCTGCAAAAGCAAAAAGAGCATCAAGCCGTTTTTCCGCCCAGAAAAACGAAACCTAGAGAACGAGTAAGCCGTCATCGACACAAAAACCAAGGAAAACAGCATGGTGAAGACACTGATTTTCAAAGAATTCAGATACCACTGTCCATAATAAAGTTCATTTTCTCCAGAAAACAATTTGATGTAATGCCCAAAGGTAGGATTTTCCGGAATCATGCGGGTACTCACTAAGCTGTTCCCCGGATTGAAGCTCGCTCCGATCGTCCACAAGAGTGGATAAATGATGATGACTACGACTAAAATCAGCAGTAGATACGACAACGTCAATCGTACTATACGTTGTTTTTTCAAACTCGATTGCTTCATATTAATCCACCTCCTTGAATGAATTGGTGCGTCTAAATTGCCAAAGTGCAATTGCAATCACAAAAATCGACAACAAGATCGTTAGTGCAGCAGCCAGTGCATATTGGCTGTTTTGCATGGTCAGTTTATAGATCCACGAAACCAATATATCCGTTCCGCCAGCTGTAGAACCTGGAACCGCGGGTCCACCAGAATTGAACAAATAGATGATATTAAAGTTATTAAAATTAAACGTATATTGAGTAATTAAAATTGGCGCCATTGCATACAACAACAGTGGTAGTGTGATTCTGCGGAATTTTTGAATGGCTGATGCTCCATCAATCGTCGCAGCTTCATACAAATCATCTGGAATTGATTGCAAAGTTCCTGTTGTAACAATAAAAATATACGGAAAGCCTAACCAGCCTTGGATCATTAATAACGCCAGTCGTGTCCAATTCACACTTGTCAGCCATGGGATAGCTGAAATATTGAAAAAACTTAAAAGCGACTGATTGATTGCACCGAAACTATCATTAAACATACCAGCAAAAACCAAAATCGTTACAAAGCCAGGAACGGCCCACGGTAAAATCAATATTGTTCGGAAGAATTTTTTGAATCGCAATTCTTTTTGATGAACGACAACGGCTAAGAAAATACCAATCGCCACTTGAAGCGTTGAAGCCACTAAGGTCCAAATCACCGTCCAGCCCAACACATTAAAGAATGTTGCGCGCCAAATATCAACGGTGAAAATCTTCTTGAACGTATCAAAACCTACCCAATCAGCTAAGTTGGCTGGCGCGGAATGATATAGATCATAGTTGGTAAAAGCCAACGCAATACTAAACAGAATTGGGAAAATGACCGAAAAAAGCAACAAGAAAAACGCTGGACTACTCATAAGATATGGATATCCTTCAGTAAGTAAAGCTTGATAACTCTCTCTAATCGAATTGACCTTTAATCCGTTGTCTCTTGATTCGCCGTTCTTATACGCATCCCGCAAATTCAAATAATAAAAGAAAAGACCACATGCAATCACGATTAATGCGACTAAACCTTCTGCCAGCAGAAAAATCGAATTATCTCTTGGCACCTCGACGCCCAATGTCATCATGCCCCAAAGTCCCATATTGAATAAATCTTTGAAGACAACCCCATACATCACAAAAAAGAACAGAAATAACGCGCCTTTTATTTTCTGATGATTATAGAATTGTCCTAGACCTGGAATTACAGAGAAAAGCATGGCCTTCTTTCCATAAGAACTTTTGTGTTGGTCCATTTTTTATGCCCCCTAAAAAAAGGCGACGGATTCCGCCGCCATATCTTTTAATTTTGTGTTGCCTCTATTGCCGATTTGATCTGATCAACGGCTTGCGGCAAGGCTGTTTTCGGCTCATCTTTTCCTGTCGCAATCGTTTGTAAGGCAGCATCAATCGGTTCCCAAACAGAGTTCATCGCAGTAATTCCCGGTGTCAATTCAGCATATTGAGATTGTGTAGCAATCGCTGTTGCGCTCTCGCTTTCCTTGACTGTTGGATCTTCAGCCAATGCTTCAACCGCTGGTACTTCCAATGTTTTTTCATAACGAACTTTAGTATTCTCTTCATTGCTGATAAATTTGACAAATTCTTCTGCTAATTCTGCATTTTTAGAGTAGCTGCTCACATTATAGCTTTTCACACCAATGAAAGAACCCATGTGCGCACCATTCCCCAACAAAGGTAATTCCTTGACCCCGTAATCGATCCCAGCTTCTTCATAAGGCGCCAAATTCCATGGGCCAGAAATGACTGCTGCGGCTTTTCCTTCTGTAAACAATGAGTCTAACACGTTGATTCCTTGTTCGCCCACGATTCCTGAAGGAAATACACCGGAATCATAGAATTGTTGAATGTATTCGGCACCTTCGATGGCGCCATCATTGGCTAACCCAATATCCTCTGCATTGAATCCACCATCATCATTGGCGCCAAAAACATACTCACCGTACCCGCTCAATACACCTTGGGCATAGTAAATTTGATCCCATAATGCCAATAACCCAAATTGATCATCTCCAGCCACAGATGTCGAATATTCACGCCATTCATCCGTCGTCGTTGGGAGATCTTCTTCGGAAATCAATGCTTTATTATAGTAAAGGATCTGGGTTTCAACGGCTTTCGGCAACCCGTACACCTTGCCATCAACAATTTGTGATTGCATCGCAGAGTCGGTATATATATCTTGTGTTGCTTGGTCCACGTCCAATTCTTTCAGTAGCCCTTCCGTGACAGCAGTACCAATTTGGTCACCAGGAATGGTGATCACATCCGCGCCAGTTCCCGCTGGACCATCTAATCGTAAATCTTCGATCTGCCCTCCATAAGCTTTCTCTACAACTTTAATTGTTACATCATGTTCTGCTTCAAATTGCTTCACAGCATCTTCGATACCAGCTGATTTATCCTGGTCTTCCCAAACCAATAAGTCATAATCGTTGTTGTTGGCCACCTTTGCACCAGAAGTATCTGTACTATCTCCTTGCGGTCCACATGCCCCTAGTCCCAATGCTGCTGCACTTAATAATAAAATTCCCAAACTTTTTCTTACCATATCCATCCACCTTTGCTTTATTTTATGTAACCGTTATCTTCATTTCTAATAATAAATTATTTTACTTTAATTGTAAATAGTTTTACTATATAAATTTTATATATTTAGTAAATTTATTTAATTATTCGCTGAATAAATCGCAAACATTGCAGGAATCCCACTTAGACAAAAAGAAATTTTCAATTGAATGTAATCCAAGTAAAGCTATTTAGTAAATTTCTTTACTTCCTGCGTGAAATCCTCTATACTAAGTCTCGAGGTGAAAAACCATGGTAACCATCAAAAAAATTTCGGAACACTCAGGCTATTCGCAAGCCACTGTTTCTCGGTTGTTGAACGGCGATGACTCTCTCTCTATCACACCGGAAACACGAAAGAAGATTATCCATACTGCGCTTGCTTTGGGGTACGATCGCTCAAAAATAAAAACCACTCTTGAAAAAATCGCTGTTGTGTTCTGGCTTACAGAACAAGAGGAACTACAAGATGTTTATTTTCGCCAATTAAGAATCTCTTTAGAAAAATATGCCAAAATCAACAATCTAGAAATTCAATTGATTACCCATGAAGATCAGGTCTTAGAAATACTCAAACAAGTTTCAGGATTTATCGGGATCGGCTCTTTTGACAGAGAAGAGTTGCGTCGATTTAAATCTGTTTGTTCAGCTGGCGTTATTCTCGAAATCAATCCCGAGCCAGAATTGTTTGATACGGTCAAACCTGATACTGACAGAATCACAAAAAAAGCCTTAGATCTTTTTCTAGAAAAAGGCTATACCGATATTGGCTTTATTGGCGGTGCATTTTTAAACCCCAATACACATCAAGAAGAACAAGATAGTCGCGAAATTATTTTTCGTCAAAAACTGAGCACAAAAGATCTACTGAACGACAATTATATTTTCTCAGCTGGAAAGTTCACGGTTGGCCAAGGATACCAGTTGACTATCGATATGATCAATACACTAAAGGAAGAGTTGCCAGAAGCCATCTTCGTCGCCTCTGATACAATTGCCGTAGGTGTATTGCAAGCCCTGAACGAACATTCGATCACTGTACCAGATCGACTAGAATTGATAAGCGTCAATGACAATGACATCGCTAAATTTGTTTCTCCCCCTTTAACCACTTTCCGCATCGATGTGGAAGAAATCGCTAAGACATCAATTGATATGCTGGTAGATCAAATCGTCCATCCGCGAAGTATCACCAAAACAGTTTTGTTGGGGCTAGAACTAGTCGTACGCAAAAGTTTTGTGCCTGAAAAAAAAGCAGATTAATTTTTTCAATATAAATAGCATGGCTCTAGAAAAAAACCAGACAGTAGAAATTGTCTACCGTCCAGTTAACGTTCTAGCCATGCTTATTTTATTATCTGTTGATCGACCGCGCGAACCTTGCTGCTGTGTGTCGCTTTCCACGAATGGTATTCGACAATACTTCGATGTTTTCAATTCCATAGATGCCCATATTTGCATCACCGATATGCTGGATATCGACGCCTAAGATCTTATTTCGCAAAGCAATTTCTCGTATAGTTTCAGGATCAGCACTTTCTTGGCTTGTCCCAATTGCGCTCATCACCAACACACCATGTTGATGCGCATACCCAATGGCATCCGCTAAAACAACTTCCGAAATCCCTGGAACTGTCCCGATGGCAGGAACCAAAAGGATATCTGCGCCTGCAGAAACGATTTTCTCGACTGTTTGTTGATCCACCACAGGCTCATTGACCCCAGCTCCATGCATCTTCCCTGCAATAATCAAGCCATCAAAATGTGTTTTGGCCGCTGCAATACTGCCGATGATTGCTTCATTTGAAACCCCCACCCCAGGATTTCCAGTCAAACAAATAAAGTCAAAGCCCAGTTGATTTGCTCGCTCAAAACTTTCTTTCGTTGCCTGTCTGCCTTCTGCGATTTCAGTTCTGTCCTCAGCCATCTGCGCATTCGGATCAACAGGTTCCAAATTCAATCCTATCGGCAAACCGACTAATTTCTTTAAATCACGAATCAAATGCTCTTTGCCTGTACTGTTGATTTCTGAAGCGGCATTTTCATTGTACATCCCTAAAACAACTGGATTAGCGGTATCAAATCCATTTAATAAAATCATATCAGCACCATACGCCCGCGCAAATTCGCTATAGGTAATGTTGTGTTCTAACGGCGGATGCAATACGACATTCTCTGATAAAATGATGCGTCCTTCGCTCGCTTTGATACTTTGTTTTAATTCGTCTTTGGTCATTTTCTCAACTTCACTTGCTGTTGCACTCAATAATCGTTTTACCATAATGAGCCTACTTTCTATAAGTTAATTGATTTCTTTATCTAGCTGCGCTTTATCCATGATCAGGAAGAAAGGCAAGTAACATAATACATCAACAGCGATCAAAATAATCTGCCAAATCACACCTGAAATGTGTCCCGTTGCCAAAAAACCGCTGATCAAGGGTGGTGTTGTCCAAGGAACTGCTACACCGATTGTTTTATGCAATAATCCCGCGCTCATGGCAAAGTAAGCAATCACTACATTGACAACTGGTGTAAAAAGAAAAGGGATCAAAAGGGTCATATTCAACATAACCGGCAAACCAAACATGACCGGCTCACTGATATTAAAGAGATTTGGCACAGCAGCGATGGGTTTTAATGCTTTAGATTGCGCACTCTTTCCGAAGAAAATCAATGCAATCACTAAACCTAAGACTGCGCCGCCACCACCAATATAAGCAAACATATCAAAGAATTGAGAAGTTAAAATATGCGGCAACTCTTGTCCACTCTGGAAGGCAACGCGATTGGCATCCGTATTGGCCAAAAAAATAGGACCAGTAACCGAGCCAACGATATTCCCGCCATGAATTCCCATAAACCAGAATAAGCTATTCAAGAATACCGTAAGAATCGCCCCAGCTAGTGTGCCGCCAATGAAACTTAAAGGCCCAGCCAAACTTGTTGCTAATAATAAATGGGCATTTTCAAATGAGGATAAATCAATCATAAATGCGACTATAAATGCAAGTAATAATATCACTGTGCCAGGAATCAATGCAGCAAAACTACGGCTAACTGCCGGAGGAACACTTTCAGGCATTTTGATGACAATGTTACGCCGGACAAAATATTGAAAGATCCAAGCAGAAATCAGTCCCACAACAATCGCAATAAAAATACCTTGACTGCCCATAAATTTAACTGGAATACCTTCCCCAGCATCAGCAATCACATTCGGAGTCAAAATCAACCAAGCAGAAATTGAAATGACGCCAGCACTCGCACCATCAACATTATATTGTTTGGCCATACCGGAAGCAATCCCAAAAGCAGCAATCAACCCCATAATCCCAAATGAAGAGTTGACCACATGGTTAAACATCGCTAAGAGGCGCCCATCATACAATCCTGCCAGCCAATCGGTCCAACCAGCAATTGGAAAACTACTTATAATCAGAAAAATACTGCCAATAATAATCAAAGGCATCGCAAGCGCAATACCATCACGAATCGCAATCAAACCCTTAACATTACCAATTTTTACTGCAATCGGCATCAGACTTTTTTCCATCCAAGCTTCAATTTTTTTCATCTCTATCCCTCCATTTTCCAAACCATGCGATAGCCTACCAATTCAAGAACTATATCCTCCTTTCATAAAATTTACCTGAACACAAACCAAATGTTGAACCTTGCAAATATCAAGATTCAATGACACACGTTGTGCATAAGAACAAGTCTATAGAAACCATTGCCTTTAATCAATTAAAAAAAATAATCAAAAGGCTAAATTCCAAACATTGTTCATTTTTACACATGAAAAATGAGCGAAATCCTAAATATCATTTTGTATGAACCATATCTTACGTACTTTTTTTACAATTATTTAGGGCATTTCATTATTTTCGTCTAATCATATTTTTTATTTCACAAAAACGCTTTCATTTGTAAATTGCCTATTCTTCCAATCATGTTGACCTATTAAATTAAACCTCACACTCTCCATGAAAATTTCATAAAGAAAACATCCGTGTCTAGCAATTACAGGAAATTTATTGTCTGCACAACAGCCAGACCTACTATTGGCAGGTTTGGCTTTTTCTGCGCTCATTCACTCAGAATGTGTGGGTTAGATAGCCGTTTACTGCGCGTCATCGACTTTTCCCTTCATTGGGTACTGCAAGCAGCATGACCTCACTCACCAAGACAGCCCACTATTCCTCTTCTGTCCAAGACAATCCATCTAAGATTCCCATCAATTTCTGAACATCTTGATTCAGCACTGCACTCTTCAAATACGCATATTGGATATAAAATATTTCTTTGTCCTCAGGAACCAAAGGAATCTTGACCAACCCATCCATCTCTTGAAACGCGGGAAAATCAGTCATCAGGGTGATGCCAACATTGGACCTTACCAGCTGACCAATCGTCTGAACATCCGAAAAATAAAATTGGACTTCAGGTTTCGTTGACGACTTCTCTGCCAGATTCTGAAAAGCTAGCCCATGTGTATAGCCTTTTTCCAGAAGAATAAACGGATATGCGGCTGCTTGTTCGAAGGAAATTTCTTTTTGCGCCGCTAATGGATTATCTTTTGACGCAAAAATAAAAAATTCCTGTTGATGCAGTAACTTCACATGGAGATTTGGATGAACCAGCGGATTGACGCTGCCCAGCAAGCTAAAATCGATTTTCCCAGATAATAATTTCGAAAACAACTCATTTGATCCTCCAGAAACCAAATGAAAATTTGAAATAAAACGAATGATTTCTTTATCATCTAACAGTTTCGAAAAAACTTTAGAACGAATGATGGGTGGAAAACCGATATGGGTACGGTTGTTTTTGGCATGTTCAATGGCGCGATCCAGCGTCACAAATTCATCCAAAATATAGCGCACATGAGCCTTCAAAATTTCCCCTTCATTGGTCAATGCGATGGATCGATGAGAAGCCTCCCGCGCAATCAAATCACAGCCATAGTGTTCTTCCAAGCGTTTGACAGCATAGCTGACCGTTGGTTGACTCACGGAAAATTTATGTGCTACTTGCGTAAAAGACAGCAGTTCAGCTAAGGCACTAAAGTATTCTAAATCACGTATATTCATTTTCTGATTTCTCCTTTGATCGATTGCGCTCATTCTAACATAAAAGTTGTTTTGTTATAAATAATTTTTATTATACCACCGTAAGTTGACTATAATTCTGCGGAAGGATTAAAGTAGCAAATGGAAATGAGCGCATGACCAAAAATAGACAACACGGAGGAACATAATGAACGCACATGATATTTTAAATAACCCATTTTTAAACAAAGGAACAGCTTTTACGTTAGCAGAACGTAAAGAACTAGGTTTGATCGGTTTGCTGCCACCCCATGTTCAAACCATCGAAGAACAAGCAGAACAAGCGTATTTGCAATATGTGACCAAAGATTCTGATTTAGAAAAACGTCACTTCCTGATGGAAATCTTCAATACCAATCGGACATTGTTCTATTATTTGTTCAACCAACATATTGTTGAATTCAATCCAATCGTTTACGATCCAACAATTGCGGATACGATCGAAAATTACAGCCGCTTGTTCGTTGATCCTCAATATGCTGCATACTTAGATATCAACCATCCAGAACATATCGAAGAAACACTAAAAAATGCTGCCGGCGACCGTGACATCCGCTTGATCGTTGCTACAGATGCGGAAGGCATTCTAGGTATTGGCGACTGGGGTGTGCAAGGTGTTGATATTTCTGTCGGTAAATTAATGATCTATACAGCTGCTGCTGGTATCGACCCTGCTTCTGTTTTACCTATCGTGATCGATGCAGGAACCAATAGAAAAGAATTGTTAGACGATCATTTGTATCTTGGCAACCGTCAAGAACGTGTCTATGGTGATACCTACTATCAATTTATCGATCAATTTGTACAAACTGCAGAATCAATGTTCCCTAAACTTTACTTGCACTGGGAAGACTTTGGCCGTTCGAACGCTGCCACGATTTTGGACAAATACAAACAAACGATCCCAACATTCAACGATGACATCCAAGGTACAGGTATCGTCGTTCTCGGCGGTATCTTCGGTGCACTAGATATCACTGGCGAAAAATTGACCGATCAAGTCTACTTATGCTATGGCGGCGGTTCAGCAGGTGCCGGTATCGCTAGCCGTGTCCATGCCGAAATGGTCAGCGAAGGACTTTCAGCAGAAGAAGCCTATACCCACTTCTTTATGGTTGACAAACAAGGTCTTTTATTCGATGATATGTCCGATCTAACACCAGCTCAAAAACCATTTGCCAAAAAACGCGCAGACTTCGCAAATGCCGGTGATATGACACAATTGGTCAATGTGATCAACGTCGCAAAACCAACGATTTTAGTCGGCACATCCACCCATGCTGGTGCCTTTACCAAAGAAGTTGTGGAAGCAATGTGCGAAAACACAGCACGTCCAGTGATTTTCCCAATCTCTAACCCAACCAAAAAATTGGAAGCAACTGCTGAACAAGTCATTGAATGGTCTGACGGTAAAGCATTTGTTGCCACTGGTGTCCCTTCAGGAACGATTCAATACAAAGGGGTTGACTACCAAATCGGTCAAGCAAACAACGCGTTGATCTACCCAGGATTAGGTTTAGGTATGTTGGCATCAGAAGCATCATTATTAACTGATGAAATGATTGGTGCCGCTGCGCATTCATTAAGTGGTTTGGTTGATTTGAACCAACCAGGTGCACCTGTATTGCCCCCATTCGAATACGTCGCTGATGTATCGATCAAAGTAGCTGAAGCAGTAGCAAATAAAGCCAAAGAACAAGGCTTGGCCCAATCAGAAGAAACAGACATGGCCAAAGCCGTTCAAAATTTGAAATGGTATCCAACATACTAGGAAGGTCTGAACAATGAAAAAATTAAAAACGATGACGATTTCGGGAATTAGTCTTCCCTTGTATCTATTCTTCATGGTGGTCATATTTGGTGCCATCGCTTTAGACAAGCTGCCATTAAATATGGTTGGTATCACCATATTGCTCGTTGCTTTGGGTCATCTACTGTATTTCATCGGTGAAAAACTACCGATCATGAATTCGTATCTTGGCGGGGGATCAGTTTTCACCTTGTTAGGTGCTACGCTTTTAGCCTCCTTCAATATCGTACCCGATAAAGTCATTGACGCTGTCAGTGACTTCATGGGCAACGGTTTTGGTTTCCTTGATTTCTACATTGCCGCTTTGATCTGCGGCTCGATCTTGGGCATGAACCGCAATTTGCTGGTCAAAGCCTCAACTAAATTTATACCAGTTGCTTTGATCACAATGGTGGTTGGCTTTTTCGCGGTCGGCTTAGTGGGGATGCTCTTGGGCAATGGATTTGCTGATTCTGTGATGTATGTCTCCTTACCCATGATGTCTGGCGGTATGGGCGCAGGAATCACACCACTTTCACAAATTTATGCCGATGGCTTAGCAAACGGCAATCAAGCTGCGCTATTCTCGCAATTGGCTCCGGCTGTTACCTTCGGGAATATTCTTGCCATTATTGGTGCCTTATTTATCTCAAAAGTCTTTGCCAAAACCAAATATAACGGTCATGGTACATTGATCAATGCCACCAAAGAAGAATTAGAAAAACCAAAAATCACCCTCGATGCCCAACAAATTGGGGTTGGGATGCTGTTTTCATTCTCACTATTGGTCGTTGGCGCGATTTTAAGCAACTTTTTTCCTAAAATCCATGAATATGCCTTTATGATCGTGATTGTCTTTATTTTGAAAGCATTGAACATTGTCCCTAAAAAACTGGAAGAATCCGTGGTCATGTTCAACAATGTGATCATGACCAATTTGACCCATGCTGTATTGGCTGGGATTGGTTTGGCCTTGATTGATTTGTCCACACTGGCTTCTGCCTTTACTTGGCAATTTGTCGTACTTTGTCTGACAAGTGTCGTATCCATGGGTGCTGCTAGCTGGTTCTTCGGCTGGTTATTGGGGATGTATCCTGTTGAAACATCGATTGGTGCAGGAATGATCAACAACTCCATGGGTGGAACCGGCAATATCGCTGTGTTATCCGCTTCCGAAAGAATGGAAATGATCGCATTCGCCCAAATGGCCAACCGTTTATGCGGCGCAATCGTGCTGATTCTAGGCGGGATCTTGATTCGTTTCTTTTATGCTTGATCAGTGAAGACCGATCGAGATATGAACAAAGAGGTGCTGCTATCCAATAAGGATAGCAGCACCTCTTTTGTTACTTGATCCATCACATCAATCAATGCTTTTATCAAGGATCGAGCGCAACACTTTTTCTCTTAGTTCAATGGCATTGATGTTGTTCTTTTTCTCGTAACCTTGCACGAGCAGATCACAAATATACAGTTGTGAGACCTTCCCCGCCAGTGAACCACCATTCAGAAACTCATCAATGGCTGTCTGTAAAACCAAATCTGCCGAACGGCCAATTGGCGAATGGATATAGTTGGTGACGGCAATCACCTTCGCACCATTGCTCTTGGCAATAGTGATAGAGTCAAAAGTATCTTTCGTTTTACCAGATAAAGAAAAAGCAATGACTAGGTCTTTTTCTGTTAACAATGATGCCACTTGTGCCTGAAAATGGGGGTCCGTGATTGCTTTGCCTTGAATCCCTACCCGAAGAAACATACTTTCCAGATCTTGACATGTGTTGCCACTCGCCCCAACCCCGAAGATATAGACGTGGGCAGCTTGACCGATAGATGCAATTGCCGCATCTAAAGTGTCTTCTTTCAACAATCCCACTGTCGCCCGCAGTACTTCTGTAAGATTGCTTGCGATCTCATTGTAATACTTTCCCGTTAATGGCTGCGCCTGTTTTTGCGAAAAGTCCTCTTTCGCAATTTCAATTTTTAAATCAGCAAAGCCAGAAAAACCAATTTTTTGGCAAAAACGGATAATTGTTGCATCTCCCACTTTCGTATGCGCTTTGATATCACTCATAGTATTGTAAATAATTTGTTTACCGGCACTTAAAATATAGTCGGCCACTTTTTTTTCTGATTTCGTCAATAACGGATAGTGCTCTCTAATCAGATAAACAATATGCATATAAAACTCCTTCATCCCCATTTATTCTCACTCCATTATACTCCATTAATAAAAAATAATCTCCAAAATTATCCATTTTTAGGTTTACAAGGATGAAAGCGCGTGCTATATTTATTTCGGATATATTATCCAAAATAAATTATATATTGGAGTTTTAAGGAGTATGGACAAACATGATTTTTTAGCAACTGTTTCAAAGGGCCTAATTGTTTCTTGCCAAGCACTACCCGGTGAACCATTTTATACGGAAAAAGAAAGTCTGATGCCTTATTTTGCATTAGCAGCGCAACAGGCTGGTGCCGTTGGCATCCGTGCAAATTCGGTCAGAGATATTTTGGCGATTAAAGCGCAAGTTTCATTGCCGATGATTGGTATTATCAAACGTGATTACCTTCCTGAGAAGCCTTTTATCACAGCAACGATGCGAGAAGTCGATGAACTGGTGTCGACTGGTGTCGAAGTCATTGCGCTTGACTGCACAATGCGCAAGCGTCATGACGGTTTATCGATCAACGACTTTATCGCAGCAATCAAGGACAAATATCCTGCACAATTATTCATGGCCGACATTTCCACATTTGAAGAGGGATTAAATGCCCATCAAGCTGGGATAGACTTTGTTGGCACAACCTTGAGTGGCTATACCGAAGAAAGTCCACAGCAAAATGGACCCGATATCCGGTTGATTCAACAACTGGTACAAGCAGGGATTGACGTGATTGCTGAAGGAAAGATCCATTCCCCTCAGGAAGCAAAGCAAATCAAAGATCTTGGTGTTTCAGGCATTGTTGTTGGTGGGGCTATCACTAGACCACAAGAAATCGCAAAACGCTTTATCGATCAACTGACATAGCGAAATAGGAGGAGAAAAAAATGTTTAAGAAATTTTCACAGTTAGGGCGCGCGTTTATGCTGCCGATTGCTATTTTACCCGTTGCAGGTTTGTTGTTAGGATTGGGCGGTGCGTTAACAAATGAGAGCGCTGTTCAAGCGTATCCGTTTTTATCTCAACCATGGCTGCATACGATTTTGACGATTATGAGCGTTGCAGGCAATGCTGTGTTTGCCAACTTAGCGCTGATTTTTGCGATTGGGATTGCAGTAGGTTTGGCCAATGGGGATAAAGGAACAGCTGGTCTGGCTGGTGGAGTTGCTTATTTGGTCTATACAGCAACGATCAGTGGTTTTTTGACACTTTTTCCTGCGGAAGGTGCCACCTTGGACACCGGCGTCGTAGGGTCGATTGCCATTGGCGGAACTGTCGCTTTCTTGCACAACCGCTACCGAAAAATTGAATTGCCGCAGTTTTTAGGCTTCTTTGGCGGCTCTCGTTTCATTCCTATCATTTCAAGTCTAGCTGCCATTGTGATTGGTGCTTTCTTTTACCTGATTTGGCCACCAATTCAAAATGGCTTGGTGATTGCTGGGGAACAAATTGCGCAAATGGGCAGTTTGGGGACTTTTTTATACGGCTTCTTACTCCGTCTAACAGGTGCAGTTGGCTTGCACCATACGATTTATCCATTATTTTGGTATACCTCTTTAGGCGGAACCGAAATGGTCGCTGGCCAAACTGTATCTGGGGCGCAAAATATTTTCTTTGCACAACTGGCTGATCCAAATCATACAGGTTTGTTCACCTATGGTACGCGCTTTTTTGCTGGCAGATTTGCTACTATGATGTTCGGTTTGCCTGCAGCATGCTACGCGATGTATCGAGCAATTCCCAAAGAGAATCGCAAGAAAAATGGTGGACTGTATTTCAGTGGTGCCTTGACTTCTTTCCTTACTGGTATCACAGAACCTATCGAGTATATGTTTTTATTCGTTGCACCATGGTTGTATGTTATTCACGCATTTTTGGACGGGCTATCCTTTTATTTCGCAGATCTATTGAATATTCGTGTGGGAAATTCCTTTTCTGGCGGACTGATCGACTTTCTATTGTTCGGCGTGTTGCAAGGAAATGATCAAACCAATTGGTTGAAACTCATTCCTTTTGGTCTAGTATGGGCAATTGTCTACTTCTTTGTCTTTACCTTCTTCATCAATAAATTTAAGGTTGCCATACCGGGAATGCTTGAGGATGACACTGTAGGCGCTATACATGTACCAAGCCATCATTCGACGTTGCACGAAGAAGCACTGATCATCATTGATTCCCTAGGTCAAGAACCGAACATTCAATCTGTTGAAGCCTGTGCGACTCGCTTACGGGTAGCGGTAAAGGATGGTCAAGTCGTCAATAAAGATGCCATCAAACAATTGGGTGCAACAGCAGTCTTTGAAGTAAACGGTGGGATTCAAGCAGTATTCGGCGGCAAAGCAGATCTGCTCAGCCAAGAAATCAATCAAATTCTAGGTCATGATAATTAGGAGGTTTTTGCAGTGTCATTGTTCAAAAAGAAAAAAACAGAGAAACTCTATGCCCCTTGTACAGGAAAAGTGACAGCAATTTCCGATGTCAATGATCCCGTCTTTTCACAAAAAATGCTAGGTGACGGCTTTGCCGTCATTCCAGATGATTACCTGATCTATGCACCCCTTGCTGGAAAAATCACAACGATATTTCCAACCAAACATGCCATCAATATCAAAAGCAAGACCGGCATCGATTATTTGATTCACATTGGACTAGACACCGTTGAACTAAAAGGCGAACCATTCACGATCCTCGTTGAGGAAAATCAACATGTCACAACAATAGAACCATTGGTAAAAGTAGACTTTGATAAGATCGTAGCTTGTGAGAAAGATCCAACCGTCATCGTGGCTTTCATTGAACAAGCCCAAATCAGCGAGATAACAGTACAAGACAAAACTGTGGATCATGGAGAAGTTTGCGGAGAAATCAAACGCACTTAACCAACCATTATCAACGCCAAGTGACCGTATGCCTGACATGGGGCGGTATACGGTCACTTGGCGTTTTTCACTGTTCATGCACAATCAAAATCCATTGATTCCAGTGTCGTTGGTTTGGCGCATTTTCTATCTATTTCAATAGTCACCGCTTACCACTAACACCCCAGATAGATTTACGCCATCCCACCATTGACAAACACCACTTGACCATTGATCCACTTCGCTTCGATCACATGATAAACGGCTTCCGCAATATCCTTTGGTTCGCCTAAACGCTCCATCGGGTTAGCCAAACTCAACTGATGAACCAATGCCTCTGATTTCCCCTCTAAGAAAAACGGTGGCGCGGTTATCACTGCTTTCACCTATTTCCATAATCCATACTTCGCGGAACGTTGGGATAAGGAAAGTTATCAAGAAGATTTTGAGGCATTATGGGCATTGTTTGCCGGATGAGACGTTTAGCACCCTTCATTTGACGCAGTTTCTTTCACTTTCCCCAGAAACAAAGAACCAGCAAGACCAAAACGGTCTGCTGGTTCTTTGTTTCTATAGGGTTTCTCTATAAACCAAAATTGAAATTTAGTAGCACATGCTGTGCAATGTTTATCATTTCTTTTTTCGACACTTTGCCTAACACCTCAACGTTGCGTCCGCCATGGGGGCTTTAATCTATTGTATATAACTGTTTTGTATTAACTTTGTTGCCAACTTTCAATTTTTCATGTTGGATATCTACAAAGTATGGACGGTCTTTACCTGAACTAGTCATTGGACAGACGATAATTAGACGTGAACTCAAAGCGTATTCATCACGGCTAATGACAATTGCAAGTCTTCTTTTTTTATTTCGCTTCCTCTTGAAGGATCAAAGTTAATATAAATGAGTGTTCCTTGTTCTAGGCTATTCACCATCTAACAAAGTATCACTAATGCTAAAGTTTCTTGCCATATCATCTTCCTCATCCACATATTCTCCTGGTTGAGCACTTACAAAATAATCAACTATTTTGGGAATTAAAGAAATCGTGCCATCATCAGCTTTACTGATATAGTATGGTTTGCCTTCTGGAACCTCAAATTTACTCGCCAGTGTAACCATCACAGCGTTTCCTTGTTTACTTGTTCGAACAGTATCCATAACGATTTCACTCCTTTTTTTCTTATTATAATAAGTATAAAACGTAACTACTGTAATGACAAAGAACGAAAAAACGATATAGCTATATATTACAAATCATAAACCAGTTCTTTTGTCACACCACTATCTGTTTCAACAGTGACGATAACCTTCAAGTTATTCGTATACCAGCCAAAACGACTAGACAAGCATACATCAAATTGTTTGCCAGAGGCAATTTTAAATTCAACGTATCACATTCTATAATCGGTTGAGGATTGTGATTCTTTAAAGTGTTGATAAAATAAAAATTTCACGTAGAATAAGCTGATTCCATGGTTTGCTGGAATCTGATGAATCCAAAACAAAAAGTAAACGATACATCAGTTTTTTCACTGCATGATATCCATAATCGACGTATCTTTACCAACGATACTAATCATTTTTATAGTGAATTGCCCTCAATCCCCCTACTGCTTTTTCTCACCTGCTCATGCTTCAAATAGGAGAAATAATAGTATACATTTCAACCCCATATCTTCAAATCAGTTTTTTCAGAGTTACATGAAATTCACACTTATTTATTTTTAAAAAAATTTGTTATTATATTAGAAATTGAAGTAATTTGACGCATTACATGTAATTTCCAACAAATATTGTTACTCAACATGTAAAACTACGGGATTATTTAAAATCAATGTGTCAATTTTCTCAAAAGTAGGTTTAATACATAATGAAGGGTTTAAAGTTTGTTCATATTTATAATAGTTGACATAGGAGGTATCTGATCGATTGAAAAATTTCCAGTTAAATTTTGTATCTGATAAAGTGAAATTGCGCCTCATTCAAATATTAAATGAGCTAGAACACCATGAAATCTGTTCTACCCAAAGATTAACAACGGTTACAAAAAACACAGCGCGAACAATCATTACAGATATCAATTATCTCAGAGACTATTTGGGCAAAGCCGCAAACATTATTTCATCTAAACAAGGGTATACAATAAACATATATCATGCCGAAGAATACATTGATAAAAAAAGCAGCATTTTAGAAGATGAACCTTTGTTTGTTATTCTTGAACGCATGTTTTTTAATGAATTGTTGTCAATCTATGAATGGGCAGATTATTTTCATGTGTCTGAAAGTACGATGATCAAATATCTGAAAAGCATCACGAAAGAAGTCCAAGCATTCAATATTACGCTAGATCTAAATCCCGTGAATTTAATCGGTTCAGAAGCTGACATCCGCTACTTTTATTTTGCCTTTTACTATGAGTCAGACATTACCCCCCACACCGTTTTTCCATCCATCGCTGTCCAAGAATCTGTTCTTCAAATCAGCAATCAATTTGCAGCAACGGAAGAAACAGCATCATCCTTCGGTTTCTTTAGCTATTTGCTCTATTTATCCATTGAAAGGATTCTTTGTGGTTTGGAGGTGACCATCCATCCAGAATTAAAAGCATTGGTCCAGCAAGATCCGGAATATGTCAACAATTTACCCGCAGTCAAAACCATTGAAGAAACTTTTCAGCTTGTTGTACCAGAAGACGAAATCGTTTTTATGTATATCTCGATTCTTTGCCGCAGGACTGTCGATTGTCCTCAACAAGAAGAATCCTTTTGCTTACGATATAATAAATGGGGGGAAATAAAAAGACTTGCCCAAGAATTTCGCGCAAACATGACCGACCACTCACTGAATAAAAAGCAGGATCTCATTCTATTGGAGTCATTCTTTACATCAATCAAGTTGCGTTGTTTACTGTCTGAAAACAGCATCAAAAACATACAAGACACAAATGACTATGCCAAAGCCATTTTTCCCTATGCCTATCAAAAAAACAGAATATTTTTACAAAAGAGCCAACAATTTAGTACCTTATTTCATCACACATTATTAGATGACATTTGCACAAGTTTGACACTTTACTCAGAAACGATCAAAGAACAGTATTGGCATACGACATTGAATATTGCTTTCGCGATTGAAGGCAATGAATATATCAATCAATATATCGCCTCTTGGGTCAAAAAATATTTTGGAAAATTGCAGAATATTCATTTTCTTGGACCTAGCGAGCTATGTGAATCCTATATTAAGGATCAGCAAATCGACCTCTTAGTGACGAACTACCATGAATATCTTTCGTTGCCTTTTTTAAATTTAGAGTATTTTCTAATTAAAACAGTTCCTGATTCTACGGATTGGGCAAGGCTCCTACAACGAATAAATCCAAATCTCTTGCACAATTTCCCCCGTATGGATTCCTCCCTGCTAATGACTTAAACCGTATAAAAAAAGCATTTATCACTTAAAAAAATACGTTATCAGACTTTTTTCTATCTGATAGCGTATTCTTATTTTTGCCCCCTCACTCGAATAAAAAATAAAGGATCTCACAAAACATTCATGCTGAATGTCCGTGAAATCCTTTTATTTATTATTCGACACAATCTGGAGGGACAGCGTTAAATGAGTAATTGATCGTTGTTGTGTATCGTGCGCCTCTAGTCTTTGACCCACTAGGTATTTCTAAAGAAATACTACTGTCTTTCGTTGTCTCATCTCCAAAACTATAGTACCATGTGCCTTTGTCGCTATTCATATTCGTACTGATCAATTGAATACTATCGCCGCTTGGCAATAATTTACCACTCGTTCGTACAATACCAAAGTTGTTTTCACTGGCTGATTGTCCTGCGCTTGAATGCACACGGCCATTTTTCCACCTTAATTGTGCGCCAGTCAATTCGTGGTTATCCGTGTCATTCGTACTTGAAAATTGATTACGTTGACTTACATATAAACTCCAGCTCGATATTTCTGATGTCGCTCTAGCATCAGTTATTTGAACAAAGTTTGCTTGTGTGGCTGTTTCCTCACCTGATTGCGTTAAGAACGGCAAGGCATCATAAGTCGTTGCTCTAGAAGTTAACGGATGTTGCCCAAAGTCCCAATTTGTTGCTCTATCGATCGTAAGTTTACCTTCAACCATCTCACCGACAATCAAGGTAGTCGCCGGTGGGAACGCAGCATCTCTAAAGTCAAGTGTTTCTACAGGGTTGATATTTCCTATATTGTTGTTGGTAATTGGCGGTGCAACAACACCTGCACGCAGCGCAGAACCATGTTGATCACGCAAGAAAACTTGGATCTCATCACCAACCGATAGGGATAGGTGATCAATCGGGATCGCAAATTGATTGTCAGACCCTCTCACGTCGATCGCATCGATCGTGACCGGCTGTCCATTATGGGTGATGGTAATCTCGACTTCAGGATTATCCGTTGTTCCTGTTAACACCGCAGCATTTGCTGGTATCGTTGCGCTTGCAAAGGTAGCGGGTGTTGGCGGAACGATTGGAAAGACAGTGACCTCATCCACATCAAATATATGTTCAAAGCCATCTTGAATGGCGCCAGCCATTACCTCTAAGTCGGAGACGCGGACAACATCTCCAGCTTGCAAATAATCATCCAATTCTATTTCAAATAATCCACCACGTGCTGCTTCACCGTAAATGCTGATGCCAGGACGCTCATTTGTGTGCCCCTGGGTAAATGTTTCAAACGTTTGGATCGTTTCACCATTGCGTTCGATTTCAACAGTGACTTTGACTTCATCTTGCCATGCAGGTCTAGAATCATAGATCCCAACCGGCATGTCGACTTGCCCATGGATTTTTTTATCTGCATTTGTCGGCACTCTTAGTTCAGTCAAAATCGACCAACGGGCATTATTTGAGCTCAATCGGGCATAAGAAGCCATTCCAGATTGACCAAATGCTTCAAAATCAAATCCATCTTGCGGTTCAATCGAAGAAAGCACCGCTAAATTTGAGCCTGTGAAGGTATAATCCAAATTGCTATAAGCTAAGTGAGGATCACCATCCAAATCGGCCCCTTTCTTCCACACAGCAAAATCACTCGATTTTGCTTCTAGAATAGAGCCTGCCGCATTGCTAAATACATTTCCACCGCCAACACGATTGTTTCGGTAGTTCATGAACAATGGATTGTTAAAGTAGATTTCCGTGATCTTTCCACGGAAGATCCCAGCATTTTCAGATTCGGTTCGGCCAACCGCTTCAAAGTAACCAAGATTGTTGACTTCGATACGACCATCACCACCATCTTCCCCACTGCCTGACGCTGGGCCAATCGTACCAGCAACTTTGGCTTCACTCATATCAAGCGCTGGACCATAGTCGGCATAAATTCTGACTTCCGATCCAGGATCAGTCACCGTAAATCCATTTTTCGTACCAGATGTATAGTGAATCCCTTGATTGCCGCCACCAGCGTTGCCGTCATGGGGTATACCACTACCTTCATTCACAATCAAGAAGCGTCCTCCATTGCTGACTTTGACTTGATTGTCGCTGCCCCACATGCGGATCGCAGGAGCCATTTGTCCAGATCCCCCAGGATTTCCACCGTTTTTGGTAACGGACATCACACCCCCATCTATATTGAAGCGATAGCCACCGTGGGTCGTGCCTGTATTGTTTACACCAGAGCGCATAAATCTTAACGTTGCATTGGCATTACGATCATTATAATCAGTTTCCCCTGGCAACTCCCCTGAAGCTTCCGCTTCCAGTGAAAAGTTTGCGCCGCTCCGTACATTCAGTTGCCCATCTAGTCCTTGCACTACCATTGCAGAGGAGGAATTCGCTGAAAACTCGACCATTGCGCCATCTGAAAGATCGACAATTGGTTTTTCTGCAATGATGTCCTCATCTTCTTCCCCTAACTTCACAGTAGATACACCATTTAAGATGGATGCAACATAATTACTTGAAGCCGTTAAACGCGTACCTTCGTTTTTAGCTATCATTTTCACCCGATTACCGTTTAACTGGATGGCAGTCGCAGACTGCGTCGCAACACGCACATCAGCGCCTTCAGATAGTTCAAATGAAGCGTCATCACCTTGCAACCTTATCCCTCTTTTAATTCCAGAAGTGAGGTCAATATCAACACTAGAACCTTTAGATACATTGAAGGATGTTTTATCTCCTAATACATAGATGAAGTTCCTATCACTAGAAGTATGTTCTTTTTGTACTTCTTTTGACGTTAGATCAATCGACGTTGTGCTATCACTGCTAGGTAATGTTGCAGACAGCTTGGAATGATTTGATAGATCTATGCCGCTTTTCATCCCCTCTATCAAAATATTGGGTTTGTCACTTTCTGTACTAAACACAGACATAATACTCTCATTGTCCAAAGCAAGTCTAGCCTCTAAGCCTTTTAAAGAAACGGCCTGACCTGCATGATTAGATGTTGTATGCAGCTGTCCGTTATCCAGCATGATTTTTGCATGATCACTGTTAAGATCGATGGCAAAACCACTATTCGTTTCCACATTTACTGTCGCATGCTTGATCTCGATAGTGGCATTTTCTTGAATCACTTGCACGCCTTTTCCTGACCCATTCGTAACGGTTAGATTCACTTCTGATTCATTCGTGATTTCAACAGAGGCATCTTTCTTTCTAAACAACAGCAAGCCATTCGCAACGTTCGTTCCTGTCAGTGCCCCCGTCATATTGACAATAGATCCATTCATAATCTTTAAACTTGACTGCTCGCCATCAAATTGATTCATCCCGTTAGTCAAATTTCCAGTATTCGTTACGCTGAGCTGACTATTATCCACGATCATCTCGGATTCATTTGAAAGGAGTATAATTCCGGCTCCAGTATCTGAGGTCAAGTCTACATGGCTATTTTCAATATGAAGAACAGGCAGAGTACCAGACATTGCGATACGATCGCCTGAGGTGGATTTCACAGAGACGTTTTTGGCATCTTGAATGTGGATGTCTGATTTACGACCCAAAAGATGAATGCCTTTACCGCTATTCGTAACAATCTCTACAGTAGCGTCTGTCCCAAAGAGCAAAGAATTTTCGTCTTTCCCTCCATGAATAGATGTTGCTATACCAGATTGTGTTTTTAATATACCCGCATTTGAAACGGAAAGAGAAGAAGTATCTCCATCAAAAATGATGTTATGCCTACCAGTATTGGTCGTGACAAGTTCTCCTCCATCAATCTCAATCAATGAATGCGCACCTCTCATAGCAATATTATTTCCTAAAGTGGCATTCGACGTACTTGAACCTGAACCCTCGGCCTGAATGTCAACTTTACCGCCGTTTTGAATGGCAAGTGTTGCGTTTTGCTGCGTAAATTGAACGGCGTTTTGCTGCGCAGATCGACCGTCTAATTTCATATGCAAATGCGCACCGTCTGTAACAGTCAGCTTGGCATTTTCTCTTGTAAACGCCAAGCCCGTATGTTGAACACTTGAAAGTTCCATCTTGGCATTGTTCTCCATGATAAATTCTTTGGTCGTGATGAAAGCCCCATTCAGATCAACCGTACTCGCAAACATACTTGTACCATCTGTGATTCTCGTTGTTGCTCCCGGGATTGTCGCAATTCTAAAATTTTGAATACTAGATCGAGATTTCGCTATACCAGCTAATTGAAGCTCCCAGTTTTCAGCGGCATTTTCACTGATGATATAAGCAGCCGAATCAGTTTTGTCTAGAAAGATGTTTTCGAGTCTAAGTGTCTTATTTTCTGTTGTATTCATTAAGCGTAATTGCGCAGTTCCTAGATTGAGGGTGTATTGATTCTGGCCATCAATAATCAACGGCCGCTGAATATCCAAGTTTTCAGAACTAACAATGAATTGAATATTTATATCTTTTCCTAATATGATTTTTGACACACGTTGATCAGAAAGTGCTTCCATAAAACCGGGACGGTCTTCCACTGTTCTCGAACTGCCATCAAACAGTACCGCATGCCGATTCGCAAGGACTTCACTGCCCTCAACGACTGGCGCAGCATCATTTTCTGGTACTGCCTGTAGTTGTTCGCTTGAAGAATCTGTGTCTGTTGAACGAACATCAACAGTGGTTTCTCCATCGCCTACTGTGATAGGAAATGACCCTTCTGCAGCAAAAACCACTGGTAAAGCAAATGTTTTTGTGGCTTCAGCTGCAGTCAACGTCCATTGATTGGTTGCTTGGTCCTTGGATGCCTTTAGATTAGATGGCAAATCATCCTCACGCATGTCCACATGCTCTGGAAGCTCAAAGGAAACTTCATTGACTTCCACCGTGCTCTGAAATGGGATCGTCGTAATTTCGTTCTTCGTGACAATGAATCTATTCTGTGCAAACGAAAAAGAAGCCGCTGCCGTGTCTTCGACAGGTTGCGCTTGATTTGACATAAGATTGAAAGATAACCCATTAAAATCTATCGTTTCTGCTATTGCTACTATTGGGTTTCCTAGAGAAGAGATCGCTAACACAGTGAGCGTTGCTTTCGTGACCCTTCTCCGTACTTTATGGTTCATAGGCTTACTCCTTATTATGATTTCTTTTTCTCAGAAAGAGGACCATGATCGATTGCTTGACTTTGTGTTAAAAGTTTCTTGTTTTTGTAAGTATTGTAGGCAAGCCAGATGATGATCACACCAAGGGTCACACCTGCGATGATCCACCACCAATTGGTTTGTTCAATTGAGACATCTGACCGATTCAGTCTTCTCGCTTCCTCCGCGGTGACTTCAAAAGTTTCTTCCCAAGTCCACTCATTCTTTCCAGAACGTGCTGTCATATCCAGCACATAGGTACCGCTGACAAAACGCGCGCCATTCAAGGGTATTGGAAATTTGAAATTGGAATTCGGCGCCATTTGCATCTTCTCTTCAGCAGCTTCATACAATACTTCATCAGAATCTGCCAGACGAACAGACGCTTCAACCTGTAATTCATTGGTAAATGTCGGCAAGAAATTTTGAATATTGGCACTAAAGACATTTCGATAATTGAGCTGATCCGCAAATACAGTCAAGAGTTCAAGCTCCGGTGTTATCGTTTGGGTGCGAGAATTGCTTGCTACAACCCCCACAACGTATGAAAATGTATTTTTGACGACCATCCCGTTATCCGCATCGTCTTCCGGATCATCTTCCGTTTCTTCATACAATCTGATGCCCCCAACCATCAATCCAGTGACTTCTTCTTTAGGCATATGTAGCTTGACGACAACTTCTTTTTCTTCAAAGGCATCAAATGTGATGGCTTCACTTGGCGGTGCCAAAAGATCTTTCATCTCATGGACAAGGGTTGGATCTGGTTCCTTACTATCCGCACCATATTCCACCACACCATGTACATTGGTGTAGGCAGTATGAACCGTCACATTGACATCGATGGGGTGGTCTCGGACATTTCGTATCACCAAAACCAAGTCCTCTGTTTCTTCCGGCAATAGTTCCACGTCAAAATAGCTTTTGCCCTCACCAAATTGTGTTGCCGGCGGGACTGCGCGTACACTGAAATTCAGTTCCCCATTTGCAAAAACATCTGAAGAAAAACTCACTATTCCACCAATAAAGCAGACAATAAAGAGTAAAACTTTGACGAGCGGAATACGCAGTAGTTTCATCATGTAAAAAAAAATTCCCCTTTCAAAAAAAGCAACAATGCAAACGAACATTGCACTGTTGCTATGTGTTGTGATCATCGATTGTTCTTAGCACACATTAGATAGTATCTTCAACGATATTTCCTGGTGTACTTGTCAAAGTCCAGTCTAAAATTGTTTTATATGCTTCATCTGTATAGGTACGTGTGGAACCTGGTACATGTAATTGAACGGCAGGATTGGATGCATGGCCTTTAACATCGAGATCTTTATAATCAAAATTTTGTTTTGATCCCCACATCACAGTACTTAACCCAAATCCATTATCTTCAGAAGCACTCATGATCGTTCTTGTTACCTTAGGCATTAACGTGAAACCATTCTTATGAACGGTAAGCGCGTCTTCTTCATTGCTTGTATTTTGTACAGATGCATCTTTGAAAGTGATTTGCGCACCCGTTAATACTCTGCTACCTGCCTTAAAATCATCAGTTTGTGTGACTGACAAGCCCCAGCCCGTCAATTCAGAACGCAAATCTCTAACTTGTGCAAATTGTGGACGTGCAGCTGTGCCCGCTGCCTCATTTACCCAATCAGCATCCATATCAGGTTCTGGATAATCTTCTGAATCTGGGTCAATATCAAACCACCAAGCCGCTGCATTGTAACTTTGATTCAATGCTGAATTCGGACGGGTCCCAAAGTCATAGTTGCCTACATATGCCATGGCAAACGCACCTTGTTGGGTACCAGGAATAATCACTTCTTCTGGTCCAGGTTCTGGATCAACTGTTTCATTGTTGTCATCATCGGCCTCACGGAATTCTACTGTACCTTCTGTGTTTAATGACCGATCCTCTTCCGCAGCACGCGCTACGATACTGCCACCTACTAAACCTGCTGTTAATGCCGATACTGCTGCTAGTTTTACAAATTTCATCTCTTCATTCTCCTTTAGTTCGTTCTTATGTTTCTTTCATTGGATAACTGTAATTGGACATTGTTCTTTTTGTTCCTTAATGCCTTTCGTGTGACGAATAAAATAAAAATAATGCCGACCAACCAAAGTACATTACTGATTTGGTTCAGTTGGGGCAATTTTCCGCCAGGTTTTGTACTTGATCCACCATCAGGCTGCTTTGGCTTTTGATCATCCTTCGGCATTACAACCTGGATTGTAGGCGGTTCTGGCTTAGGATCTCCTTCATAGTCGACCTCCCCATAGAAGCTGACAATGCCATTGGTCTCTATGACCGATTCTTCCTCAGCAAAAACGGGTGTTGCACAAAAGATCACCCCAAAACATAGTAGAAGTGCATAAAACAAACACCTCAGTTTATTTTTCACATTCATATTTCCCCCTTTGACTAAACACATTCCGTAATATAATAAACCACCATTTAAAAAATAACACAAACCGCATACGCTTTTTGTCACTGGAACAGTAGTTATACTAATTACACTTATCATTCTAGAATGTAGTGTACACCTTATCAAATAAGAAATTTCATATTTCTGTGCAATTACATGCGTTTAGCCACCTCCACTGATTTGATATAATCATAGTGAATTTTTGTAGGTAAAAACCTTTTAAAAATAACTCATTAACCTAATTTCATAGTAGAGGAGTTTCACTATTGCAAAATTTTCAACTAAATTTTGTGACCAATAAAACAACTGTTCGATGGTTGAAGATGTTGAATACACTTGAAAAAAGCACAGTCTGCAGTGCGACGGAATTGGCAAAGATTTCGCATAGTACATCAAGAACGATTGGGAAAGATGTCCATCACATTCGTGATTATTTCCAAGACGCTATCCTGCTGAGATCCACTCATCATGGCTATGTTCTTATCCAACTGTCCGTGACTGCCTACGAAGAAAAAAAGGCGGCTTTGTTGTCAAACGAACCTTTATTTATTATTCTTGAAAGCATTTTTTTCTCAGAATTACATGCTTTAGATGAATGGTCAGATAAACTATATCTTTCAAAAAAAACTTTGGCAAAATATTTAAGTAATCTCCAAGATCAATTAACGCATTTCGACCTTAGGCTAAGCAAGGATCCGGTCAATATCATTGGAAACGAAGCCGATATTCGTAAATTCTTTTGTACGTTGTTTTACGAGTCAAAAATTACACCACACACCGTTTTCCCCTCACTTGCTGCCCACCAAGCTGTCAATGAAATGAGTCATTTATTCGAGAACGAAAGCTATCAGAATACGTCTTTCTCCTTGTATACCTATCTCCTCTACATTACCTTAGAACGTTATCTCCAAGGACATACGGTTGTGATCAGTAAAGAATTGCATCATGCACTGAGACATAGTGTACAATTGTTTCATTTTCAGCAAATCAACGTAGTGATCGATAAGTACTATGACTTGAAACTTTCTGAAAACGAACTGATTTTTTTGTTTGTGAGCATTATTACCCAAAGAAAATTAAGCAATGTCACGATTGAACAGAAATTCTGCTTGTCATATAATCATTGGTCTCACATCGGTGCATTGACCAATGACTTTGCACAACTTCTTGCACTATCACCTCAGCACGATAAGCGTAGCCTTATTTTTTTGGAGTCCTTTTTTACAACGGCAAAACTCAAAGAATGCATGTCCGTTTCTGCCAATCGTAATACCGAGGATATCAACTTATTCATCCAGCAAATTTTTCCAAATGAATTTTTACGCTATCATGAATTTCTTGCACATAACACCAATTATTTGGCTATATATTCCAAAGCGTATCTGACTGATTTTTGTTCCAACTTGGTTATTTATATTGAAACGATTCGCCTCAGATATTGGCGAAAAAAACAACATATCGCTTTTATTTTCGAAGGAAACAATAACATCACTCAATTTATTGAAGCATTGTCTGACAAATATTTCGACGTACATCATCGCATTTTTTATCCACATTCCGGTGAGGTCAATCAGTCCTATTTGATCAACAATCACATTGATTTGTTGGTCACCAATTATCCTGAGCATATGAGAGAATTTAGAGATGTCACTGACTGTCTCTTGTTCAAAACGATTCCTGATGCGGCTGATTGGAATCGTTTGATCAAACAACTGAATCCAAAAATCATGAATCAATATCAAATCGTTGATAAAGCACATGCCGATTACTATCATTCGCCCGAATAAATATCTCAAAAAAACGTCATTGCAATGATTGATGCAATGACGTTTTTTGAACAAGTAATAGATGCTCCTTTAACGTGATTCTGTTAATGGGAATGTGTCCGTAAATTGCTGCGCACCCATACCTGCTGAATATTCTCTATAACCCTGGAAGCCCAAGAAATTTTGTGTGAAACTGGTAAGGTTCGATTGAAGTACTTGGCTTCCGTTAGCAGCTGTCAATTGTGCTTGAAGCTGTGCGGTCCAATATTGTGATGGTGACCAACTGAAATTATTGTTGGTCCAGAAGGCATTTCTTGCCGCATTGATTTGAATATTCGTTCCCAGTGCATGCACCAATGGACTGTACATTGCACCCGTACCTGTTTGTGTCAAATGAATTTGGTACGGATTATCGATCAAGAAATAACCAGAACCCGCCATACGAATCACTGGATTAGTCCCACTGTGAGTAGCGATCAGTGAGCCATATTGTCCTACGTTCAAGCGACCGTTCGTCGTGACTTCGATTGGTGTCAACTGGCTGGTCCGAACATTCAAACTACCATAATTGACAATATTCAATTGATTGGTTTCAATTGCTTCATTTATGACAACGTTTGAACCCGAAGGAATCTGAATAGACCCTGCTGTTCGAATAAATGGATGTTGACGAGATTGTGTATTGTTATTTCCAACTACAACATTACCTGAAAAAGTTACACTAGAACCCCAATCGCCTCGAACGAAAGGTTGTTTGATTTGATTGCCATTTGTAATGATTGGCGCATTTGAATTCGACATAAAGGTGACAGAGCCACCATACCCGACATGCATTGAATGGTTGTCATTCATATTGATCGTTGAATTATTGATGAAATTGATCACCAATGGTCGATTGACCGTATTTAACTTCAGAAGCCCACTATTAAAACTGCTTGAAACATTGATCACACCGACATTCGGATTATTGACAGCTGTCCGAAAGGCAACCCATGTTTTGACTGTCGATGTAGATGTCGCCGCAACTGAAGAGCGCCCTGCTGTACCTTCCAACACTTCTTCTCCTGAATTCATTGTGATGGTATCACCGTAATCACTCAGTGTTTCCCCATCACTCAAAATAATCCCTGTGACATCTTCTACTACATTCACAGACTGTGTTTGTGTCAACTCTTGCGCCGACGCATCACCTATTGATAATGGTGCCAATAATAACATACTGCCTAAAACAACCGAACTAAGTAACCGAACATTCTTCATTTTTGATTCCTCCATTCCTTTGATAGTTTTCAGATTAAACAATTTGCGATAAGGGAACAACGTTATTTTTTCACTTTACTGTGAAATTTCCTATTCGACGACTTCACATAAACGTCAACAATTCTATAAAAATGCACAATGCACTTGAAGAAGTTTCGCTTCATGTGTATTGTGCATGTATGAAAATGTAATGTTCTATATTATGTCTCATCGATTTTTTTAGTCTTTGGAGGAAGATTATTCAAAAGAATGGATAAAAAAGGGCATACTTAAACACTTGTCTGTTCCTTACGTTCCTTTAGGAATATTTGTTTACTGGCAGCCATGTTGCGTGCAAAAAAAATGATGGATGAATGGCCTTGTTCTTTCAAATTATATCCACACATTTCATGATTAAAAAAACCAGAATCTGTATGACTGAATTCAATGATTTTTTCATAGGAAATTGTATCAAAAAAACCGAATTTTTCTTTTTGTGTATACAAACTTTTCACTATACACAGCTTCGAGTCTAAATCGATCAATTCACAAAGGTTGTACCAAAAATTGTCCTCGCTGATTTGTTCTGTGATTTGAATAATACGCTGTTCACATCTACACCAATACCTATACAAGCTTTCTGATTTCTCTTTCAGATTTGTGACATCGATCCCATTACGCATCAATAATAAATACTCTTTAGTTGATCCAACAATATATTCATTCATTTAGAAACGTTTCCTCTCAAAAAAAATTCATCCTGTTATCCATTACACATTTCTCTGCCGGCCATAAGTCAGTCTACCTATGAATCCCTATCCCCCTTCTTTATCTACTGCATCCAATCTACGTTGTTCATAACTATTTCCTCTTTCCTTCATATTTTATAAAACAACAGATAAGATTCTTGCTACACATCATAACAAGGCCAGTTATTATTTTAAAGTTTATTATTTCTCAACCCTCCGAAAAAAAGGTTGCGCCCTTGATAGATAAAGGTTTTAGAGCTTGACTGAGAGTCGGCAATGAACATAGATGTATCTATAGTGATATTTCTTATTTACCAATTCTACCCTCGTGAGTCTGCTCACTTTATATGTTATTATACTACTAGGTGAAGGATGTGTTATTATGCCATTGATTGCTTTATTGATTGATGTGATTGCTTTATTTTTCTTTTACATCCAGACACAAAATCCCAACTTGTACCTTTTTGGCTTGATCATTCAAGCACTCATCGTTGTAGTCTTGTTGTGGCTATCATTGACCTATCATGGAAAGAAATATGCTAGAACATCCCCGATCGGATACCGCTACTTCTCAATTCGCTATGCACGATTGATCATTTCGATTTTGATCAATGCTATCGTGTTATTCTTATATGTTTTGAATGACTTAGGAATCAATGACTTGATTTTCTCTCAATTGTAACCAATAAGTTGATGAAATTGACTGAAAAATAATAAAAAAGCCTCAAGCTGACGTAATTGCTTCAGTCTGAGGCTTTTCTTGGAGTCTCTTTTCACTATAAATATTTAAAAATACCGATATTTTAGTCACGTAAAATAAATAAAATATGATATAATGGAATAAAAATTCGCTATCATTCAGGTGTAGTAGTGCTCGGTCGTGGTGTCCCCTTCAACCTTCCAATCATTTTGGGTAAAACATTGGTTGTAAGGAGGGATGCCAATGAATCACAGTGGAATGGGAAAGGTTACGTTCTGAAATAGTATGTTGCAAAATATACTAGCAATCTTGACGATCATCAACATGATCGTCGAGATTGCGAACAAAATAAAAAGCTTAAGGGAATAATCCTTTAAGCTACCACATATCCACTGCCGCAGCAGTTTTGTAAGAGGTGTACCACCACCTTTTACCTACACCTGAATTATAGCAAGTTTTCAGATTCATGTCAAAGTTTTGAAGAATTTAGATGAAATATGCCTAAATTATTTATGCTACCGAAACAATATGTTGCAAATATACCAGCAATCGTGACGATCATCAACATGATCGCCAAGATTGCAAACAAAATAAAAAGCTTAAGTGAATAATCCTTTAAGCTAACCCATAAACCACTGCCGCAGTAATTTTGTAAGAGGTGGACCAACACCTTTTACCTACACCAGAATAATAGCAAGTTTTTTCAAATTCATGTCAAATTTTCGAAAAATTTAGAAGAAATATGCTCAAATTAAAGGAAACATCCCCTAAGCTAACCCATCACCACTGCCAATATCATCACCGTCAGATTATACGCCATATGGGCAAAAATGGATGACCAAATATTCTTCTTCCACAAATAAGCCATTGTCAGATATATGCCAATAACCAAAAAAGGATACAAGGCAAAGAGATTGCCACCCACATTGGCCATATGGCTCAAGGCAAAGAGCAGCACACTGGCTGCCACACTCAGTCTACGCAACCAGCGTTTTTCACCAAGATAGATGATGGAATATCTATAAAACAATTCTTCAAAAATAGGGGCAACGATCAATGCGAGAAAGACAAACTGAGGCGTTCTTTCTGCTACCGGATAATTGAAGACAAATGGATTGCTGTGATGAAAGAGAATGACATTGATCAATCCAATGGTCATTATAATCCCCAATATGACGGCAAGACATATTTTGATCTGGTCCAGCAGATGGATACCTTTTAAACTTTTCCATAAATATTTATGGAAAAGAATGAAGCCCATGCCAACCAGCAATACCTTGGCCCCTAATTGATGGTAGCGCATTACATATGGTGCATAATCAGAAGGAATACCTCTGATGGCGATACCACGCCACAATATATACAAGAAGATAAATAATGCTTTTTTTAGCAAAACAGACCCCTCCCCAACTATTTGCTATTCAAATAAACCGCTCTCATATGCTTGAATCTGATAGTCATTTCCATCATAAACCATTCTGCCCCATGAACCAACTTTAAATAGAGGAATTCCAGAGATTCCCACCTCTAATCACCACCAACAAACATCTCCCATGCCGCCTGCAATTGCTTCCGATAATAGTAACGCTTCTGCTTGCTGTCGGATCGACTGTGGTATTTCACCCACATCATTTGTTCCTTATTAGACAATTGCTGCCAAAACTGCAAGAACAAAAGGTCATGCTCGATCACATGATGCGGTTCATCCATTGGCGGTTCAGTCTGTGCCAACAATACCGGTATCGCTTTGTTCTGTCGGGTTTGTTTTCGTTGCAGATCAATCACGCGCCATAGCAAAAAATGAAACAAATAGCCAATCTCGTTAGCTACGCGAAATGATCCCTCGTCCTCGTAGGATTGGGCCCGTTGATAAAACAAGATCCGTACTTCTTGCAAATAATCCTCATAATCAGCATGGCTGCGGAATACACCTGCCCGCATCAACACTTTGTGAAATAAACCTTCATAATCCTTGATCAGTTTCTCTACATCCATCGATCATCCATTCCTTTACGATTGTTTCCGCGCGGTACCCTAAGCGTAACAGACAAAAAGAATTTAAAATAATCTGAATTCTGCATTTTTATAACGAATTTTGATTATTTATTGCAAAATAACGTGAGGTCTTTTATAGTTAAGATAAAGTTTATTGAGGAGTGATGTCATGTGCAAAAAAATGTACTACAGTCAACTTGTTGAAGAACTGCTGCCTCACTTGCTGCTGCCACTTTCCACAGAAATTGCTGATTCCTTCGATCAATCGTTGTCACCGACACCTCAAGTTCATTTTGACCAGTCGATTTATCTGATTCTTCCTCTTGCGTATTATAACTATGAACATTGCCTAGTGATCTATGAAGACCGTATGGCATTGATTGCCCATCGCTCCTCCACCATTAGTGGTATGATATTGAGTCACTATCACCATTTCGATCAGCCTATTTACAAAGAAACCATCAATCTGCTGTTGCGGGAACATTCTGCAACGAGACATTACAAGACACCGATTGCCAATAGCGAGTACAGTCTATTTCCTTTAACCAATGCCCAAAGTCCAAAAACTATTTGGCTCAATCCCGCTAGTATCCTTGATATCTCAACCCGTCCCCATGAAACCATTGTCCATCTGTTCAACAAGCTCAGCTTTCGCTCACCCATTGAGTCCCGAAGCATAAGAAACAATATGTACAACAGTTTTATGACCCACGGCATCATGAAAAGAGATTTTACGTCTACGATCGTTCAAGAAGACATGAGTCTCTATGAGTATTTAAACTTGTCCTATTCTAAAGACATCGCCAGAGTGATCGAGAACATCTGCTATGCAGATATCCCAAGTAAGCGCGGCAAATTCATGGAAAAGTACATTGACATCTATCACGAACGCACAGAAAGAGATCTCGCTGATCCCCCTCACTCGCCCATTTACGCCTATGAATGTAGAACAAAGTTCCGAGGAACGCGTAAGTGAACCATAGGCACAACGCAAAAAGAACCAGAAATTTATCTGGTTCTTTTTGCGTTCGATCATATGACAAAAATTCTACTCACTTGATTTCACTACAGTTTCAGCACCTAGTCAATTGCCTAATGCGCTTTTTTACTTGATGAAATCATTACGTTGCAAATATTCCTAGAAAAATCTATCCATTGAAAAGCACCTAGTCAAATTGCGATATAAGCCATAATTCACCGCACTACTAAAAACAAGGAGATACACAAATGAAAAATAATGTGTCAAAAAAATGGCTAGCCCTATCAAAGCAGTATTATAAATAGTGACTACAGGCAAACGATAACTGATCATCAATGACCACTCTATTTTCTTCATAAACGGGATTTGAATTGCTCTTACGTCACTTGAAAGCAATAAGACAAAGAGCATACTAGTTACCAAAAAACAGCTCGTTAATGCGAAAGGAACTATCATAACAGATAATCGATTCATGAACAAGATACGTGTACAAAAAACAAGAAATGCAATGAACAAGGAATACAACATGAATAGTATCCAGTTTTTCTTGACTATTTTTCTGTAGTACATTTGATATTTTCTGATATTTATAATATGCGTGTGATCAATAAACGATCCAAATTGAACACAGAGACTTGCAATGAATAAAATCAATGGAACAAAAAATAAAATGAAGTTATTGAGTGTTAGTCTTACAAAAATCAGAGTATGAAAACGAAACAATTTGAAAGGACAAAATAGGTTTGATAAACCAATAATAGAAACCAAGGCCTGCCGATACTCTCTTTTTAAGATAAGTGTTGTTTTGACCCTCGTTATTTTCACTTTGCAGTTTAAAGCGCAAAAAAAGGACTGGACAACTGTCCAATCCTTTGACATAGTAAAATGAACATAAGGAAACCCGTAAAAACCTCATAAATTCTCCTTTTTCTACTAGAAAAAGAATAGAATATTAGGTACAATAAACAGGTCGATACCTTAGGGTATTGACTACGGCAACTTGATTAGTCAGGTGTTGTGACTTTCAAGGCCTCGTATTGGAGCTCCAACTTCAATACGGGGTGCCTTTTTTGTATTCGGTTTCTATTCCACTTCATTGTATAGAAACCCGATTTAGAAAGCAAGGGAAATTCTCATATAATTGATTCTAAATTGGAATTTTCCATATTTTTTGATTATTTTTCACGCTTTTTTGACACATCATGTGAATAATTAGTGATACAAACAGAAGTTCATTTGAATTTTGTTGATTCATCTAGATATTCTGCGTAACAAATCTCGTTCTAACATACTGTTCTGGTGAAAAATGAATTTCGGTGTATTCAAATATTTGACCATCATCTAAATATGACCAATTTTGTGTCAATCCTATGCAATTTTCTTTTTGAAGATGCAAATGTGTTTTATCAAAATCTGTAGCTAAAACGATTCTATCCACAAGACGAGAGCCGATGATTTTCTGATGTGAAATGGAGTGAATATAATGATAGATCGATTCTTCCGCAAGTTCTTTTGTCAATCCTGAGACCACCTCTAATTTGAAAAAACTGTCATCAATCATCCCTGGCTGACCGTTGACTATTCTCAGTCGAACCACATGTAAACATTTTGTCCCTTTTTGAAACATCGATTGCGCAGCGAGCGCATCATCGACGACGACCACTTTTAAAGACAACACTTTTGTGTTGATTTGATCCGTTTGAATGATTGTCGAGCGGTCCATATTACCAGAATTAATCAGTACGTCTTCCACAAATACTCTTTGTAGGACAATATTGGCACTTCCTGGTTTACTGTAAATCAGACCTTCCCCATTCAATTGACGAATCGCCTTACGAATCGTATTACGAGAAACCTGATAGGCAATAACCAACTCTTTTTCGATGGGTAAAACTTGATCGTCATCGAATTCCCCTAAAAGAATGCGCTTTTTCAAATCTTCAAAAATGACCTTTGACTTATTTATCTGAACCATATTTACTTATCTCCCAAAATCGAATAATTTTGTAATGTATAGCCTTCCTCCTCTATCATACAAATAGTTTTAGGATCTGTAAATAACTTCAGTTCTTGCAATCGACCTACATTCAGTGAAGAAATATGGCTAAGGATTTCAGACGTGTAGCCTGGATGACAAATCACTTCAACGACCTTCGGAGTCGATTTACTAACCAAGTGCAATTTTTCTCGTAGATATGTGAAGGAGTAGTCTATTCCACCAGTATTGGCAATTCTTATGTCTGGCATATTTATCTGCAAGTTGGTCAAATAAGCATTTAATTTCTGATTGCCCACCCTACGGATAGGGACTTTATATAACTTAGCTATCTTAGCAATGATTTGAGCCATGTTTACATCAGTAATGATATCTTTATGGTAAGTGAGGTGCGAAAGAGTGATTCCTTGTCTAATCAAACACTCACATTGCGCTATAAATTCTTTTTCTACCCAATTGTAATAGATCCATGATCCTTTTGGTAATTTATTGTTAGGTAGCGCAGATCCATCAAAACAAGAATGACCAATTTCTAAATTTAAATGAATCCCCATATGCGTCAAGTGATGCTGTTTGGCAGTCGTTGCTGCTTCTACGCAATAAGCTGATGTTGCGATTAAATTAGTTTCTGTAATACAGCCATTTGACATTCCCTGCAAGATACCGTCAGTCACACTAGGAACCAAACCAAAATCATCTGCACTAATAATCAAATCAAGACGGTGATTATTATTCATGTTGTCTTTCCTTCTTGTAGATTGTCTCATCCGCTGCGCGAAAAAACGGATAATATATTAACGTATCAATTAGGAGAAAAAATACTTGCAATATACCTAATTTCCAGCTTCCTTGCAATAAACCAACAAAAAAGATAGGAATTGGCATCCCTAAAATGGATGCACCTGATGGCGCTGGAACAAGTCCAGATTTGATCACCACATAGCCGATAATTAAGTTAATGATTGGTGCGAATATATAAGGAATCGCATACAGAGCATTAAAGACAATCGGAATACCAAATATCAATGGTTCATTGATTCCAAAAATTCCTGAAGGCAATGAGAGTTTTCCGAGGGTTTGATATTGTTCACTTTTGGCGCGAAACGCCATTAAGATATTTAATCCTAAAGTAGCACCGCCACCGCCAATTGATGTACAAAGAATCCAGAAGGCCAAGCCAACGATATTAGGCAGTGGCTCCCCAGCATTAAAGGCCTCTAAATTTTGCAAATCTAAGGGCATAAACACAGTGAGCAAAATAGGCATCAAAACCAGCATCCCATGGATGCCAATCATCCATAATAACCGAGAAAGCAAGGTAATCAAGATGAGTGCCCAAATGGAATTACCAAGATTTGTAACTGGGAGTTGAATGAGCGTAAAAACAACCTGATGAATACTACCAAATGTGGTCAGAGAAAACAAGAAACGAACAAGCATCGCTAAGATGACGATCACGATCGAAGGGAATAACCCAGCAAAGGATTGACTGACCATACTCGGTACAGCCTCCGGCATTTTTAGAACCCAATGATTTTGAATCATCTTCGTGTAGATATACCCAACAGTAAAGGCACTAAGAATAGCTACGAAAAAGCCAGCGCTACCTAACCATTCAAAACCAATGTAAGACGTTTCATCCACAATAGCCAATGGTGTTATCACGAAAAAAGCAATCACAGAAAGGATACTCGGGATTACCGAATGGATATCGTACTTAGTAACATATGCATAAGTAATACTCATTACTGCAATTATAGAAATAATATTGGTAGAAAACTGGCCTCCTAATGCAAAAATATCTTTGATTCCATAATCAATAATAAACCTTTGATACGAATCTATTGGAAAATTAGCAAAGAGCGAAGAAAATGCACCCACAATAATGACAGGTAAAATCATTGTCAACCCTGACGTTAAGATTTTAAGTGCCGTGAAACTATCAAGTTTTGCATTGATTTTCTCCAAATTTTTAATTATCAACCCATCTGACTTGAACATTGAACTCTCTCCTTTTTTTGGGTTACCCCTTTTTGTATTCGATTTCATATTAGGTTAACCCGGAAGAATTGTCAAGAAATTTTTACTTATTATGTATTATGTTATGTTACTTTCTTCGATTCTCCATGTATTGCAATTGAATCAAACTAGCTAATCTCCTTTTTTATGTCAAGGGTAGTTAAAAAATGTAGGCTTGGAATTATAACTCAGCCATGAATCATAATGTAGCTAAAGTTGTTCATCTATTTCCTCACGCCCACATTTTAAGTTTTACTGCGAAATTTTTAATCTGATAAGCAATTCATCAAAACTAGCTAGTCAAAGAACTACTTCAGGCTGCAATCTTATGTAAAACTACTTTATAAGATTTTTGTATAAAATACTTGCAAGTGTACCTTACTCTTTGTTCTCCAAACATTAGCGATTTTACATAACAAAAAAAATGATAACTTGTTTCTTAGTTGCTCTATATCATGTTCAAATTTATCCAAATGATCATTTAATTTTTCACACGTTCCAAATACCACTGAATAGTTTTCTTCAATCCACTAGCAAAATCTACTTTTGCTTGCCAACCTAGCGCTTTGATTTTTGTGTTATCCATGCCATATCTTCGATCATGACCTAAACGGTCTGTCACAAATGTTGTCTGTGCAGTCTCAAACCTACCATATATTTTCAAGTCATGAATAAGCGCTAAATTTGTCCTTTCTTGATGATCCGTCACATTGTATATTTCTCCTGCTATACCTTTGTTCAGTACCAAAAGTATAGCCCGACAAAAATCATCAACATATAACCAATCTCTTTGTTGTAGACCATCTCCGTATACAGGTAATGGCTTACCTTTTTGCATACAGTTAATCATCAATGGAATCAACTTTTCCGGATATTGGCTGGGACCATAATTATTGGCAGCGCGAAGGATATTGATGTCCAATCCATAGGTTTTGCCATACGCTATGACGAATTGATCAGCAGCTGCTTTTGACGCTGCATAAGGAGAACTTGGATTTAACACGGCATCTTCCTTTGCAAAACCTGTAGCAAGACTTCCATATACCTCATCCGTTGAGATTTGAATCAGTCTCAGATTATGGACTTTAGCACTGGCCAACAAACAGGTCGTTCCTACCACATTCGTCTGGACAAACGAAGAAGCATCCGTAATCGAGCGATCGACATGAGATTCTGCAGCAAAATTGATGATACAATCCACATCATAGTTTTGTATCACTTCCTCAATTAACCCTTGATTCGTAATATTGCCTAATACAAACGTGTAACGATCTAATTCATTCAATGTCTCTAAATAGTTAGGATTTGCTGCATAAGATAAACAATCATAGTTGATCACTCGATGTTCTGTTTTCTGTAAAAGCAAATGAATAAAATTACTACCAATAAATCCTGCCCCACCTGTCACTAAAATATTCATATGTACCTCCTTACATCACATGCATATATCGTTTCAACCATTTGCATGCTTCGAAACCAACAAAACACCCAAGCCAATTTAATAATATATCACTAACCGCAAAAGTTCCTATATAGAAAACAAATTGAATCGTCTCGATGCCAATAATCGTGAGTAATGAGACCACTAGAAACTCCCAAAACCTAGCCTTCACCGCATACAACCCACCCAGCGGAATAAAGAATAGCATGTTCAAGGCAGCTTCCGTGAGCACACGCCGATCCCTCACAAAGAAATCAAAAGGATCCGCAATAAAGGCACGGTAATGTGATGCCTTCGCAAATAAAACAACGAACAACAGAAACAAGTAAACACTGTAAACAAGGTATAGATAAATGACAGATATTTTCCGATAGAGCACTTGTAAATAAAATAACCAAAGACTACTTGATAAGAAACCAATCAATGTCCACTCTGTATACTTATAACGCGACATTGCTCCTGCTAATTTTGGATAATGCATCAAGGTCGGAAATGCGACCCAATGGATGATGACATAGCCAACGATAATAGATATCATTCCTGCGGCAATGATCAAAAATGTCCGACGCATCGAACTCCCCCTTTAAGAAAAAAACGATCAGTAAGAACTGATCGTTTGTCCATTATAATGTTGCTGCTAAATTTTTAATATAAGCGCGAAGCTCATCTTTGATTTCTGGATGTTTTAACCCATATTCAATGTTCGCTTCAACCATGCCTAGCTTGTCTCCAACATCATAACGTTTGCCTTTAAATTCATGGGCAAAGACACGTTGCGTTTTGTTCAATGCATCAATGGCATCGGTCAATTGAATTTCATTACCAGCTCCTGGCGTTTGATTTTCCAAGACATCAAAAATCTCAGGGCGTAATAAGTAACGACCAATGATCGCCAAGTCACTTGGTGCTTCTTCAGGAGAAGGCTTTTCAACAAAATTGCTGACATTGTACAAGCCAGCTGCTACTTCTTCATTCGGATTGATAATCCCATATTTAGACGTATCTTCATGAGGTACTTTCATCACTGCCAATGTTGATGCTGTCGTTTTTTCATAATTATTAATTAATTGTTTCGTTAACGGCGTGTCATCTACCATGATATCATCACCCAACATCACGATAAATGGTTCATCCCCAACAAAAGCTTTCGCCTGCAATACTGCATGTCCCAGCCCTAATGGTCTTTTTTGACGAATGAAATGTAAATTGATACCAGTCGTTTCTTCAACTAATGCCAACAACTCTTTCTTTCCTTTTGAAGAGAGATTCGATTCTAACTCAAAGTTCGAATCAAAATGATCCTCAATAGGTCGTTTAGCCTTGCCTGTTACAACCAAAATATCTTCAATACCAGAAGCAATTGCTTCTTCAACGATAAATTGGATCGTTGGTTTATCAACGATTGGTAACATTTCTTTGGCAATCGCCTTAGTTGCTGGTAAAAATCTTGTGCCCAAACCTGCTGCCGGAATGACAGCTTTGCGAACTTTTTTCATTTTTCATCCTCCAGAAACAATATTAATTGTCGTTAAAGATATCCCTTGTATACACTTTGTCTTCTACATCCTTTAAGATATCCTCAAAACGATTGCTTACAATGACATCAGAAATTTGTTTAAATTCATCAAAATCTTTGATCACTTTTGAGTTATAGAATTCTTCTGCGTCCAATGTTGGTTCATACACAATAACTTCAATACCTTTAGCTTTGATACGCTTCATGATTCCTTGAATCGATGAATATCTGAAGTTGTCAGAATTTGCTTTCATTGTTAATCGATAAATACCAACAATATTCGGTTTTTTTGCTAAGATTTGTTCAGCAATAAAATCCTTACGCGTTGTATTGGCATCTACAATTGCGCCGATGATATTGCTAGGAACATCCTCATAATTTGCACGAAGTTGTTTGGTATCTTTTGGAAGACAATAACCGCCATACCCAAAGGAAGGATTATTGTAATGAGAGCCTATTCGCGGATCTAAACCTACACCTTCAATAATTTGGCGACTGTTCAGTCCACGAGATTCAGCATACGTATCTAATTCATTAAAGTACGCTACACGTAATGCTAAATAGGTATTTGAAAATAATTTAATCGCTTCCGCTTCAGTAGAGTCAGTTAATAATACAGTGACATCCTCATCTAATGCATTCTCCTTGAACAAATTGGCAATCTCTTGACCTCTATCAGACACTTCACCAACAATAATTCTCGAAGGATGCAAGTTATCATATAACGCTTTGCCTTCTCGGAGAAATTCAGGTGAAAAGATAATGTTCTCATTGTTAAATTTAGCTTTAATGTCCTCCGTATATCCAACAGGAACTGTTGACTTGATAATGAATGTTGCGTCAGGTCGAATAGCTAAAGCTTTCTCAATGACATTTTCTATTGTTGTCGTGTTAAAGAAATTTTTGTGTTCATCATAATCTGTAGGTGTTGCTATTAATAAGTAATCTCCATATTTTACTGCATCCTCAAATGTCTTAGTAAAAGTTAAGTTCAAAGATTTCTTATTTAAATAATCCTTAATTTCTTTATCTTCAATAGGGGAAATATTCTCATTTAACATATTAATTTTAGAATCAACTATATCATAGGCCAAAACATTGGATTTTTGAGATAATAGAATAGCATTTGCTAGTCCCACATAGCCTAAACCAAAAATACTTAATTTCATTAGAATCCTCCTTTTTATGTATTTATTTAAAGATCAATTTAATTCTTGATAAAATTTCAGAACTCACAGTTTTATTAAATAAAATAGAAATAATAAAAGAAATAATTAAACTAACAAAAACCGAGATAAGAGAAGACAATATCCACTCAATCCAACTAGTGTAGGTTTTATTATGAATATATCCCAATAATAAACATGTGGTTATAAATGTATTTAAGAACATCAAAGTGATATTTTTTAAAGAACTATAAATTGTTGATTTAGTAATATATTTAGGGACATAAAAAAACATATCTATAACTCTATACAAATTAGACAAAATTGATCCTATAAGAATACCATTCAATCCCCATACATTGACGAATAAACTTGAAAAAATGACTAATATTAATCCTTGGGTCAGTGATCTCCACCTTGTTTCCTTATAATGACCAGCTGATATAATTAACATACCTTGGGGTGTCTTTATATTATAAATAAACGCATTTACTACAAATAGCAAAGCAAGGCTTGGTATGTTGTAGTTAAGTTCTGTAATATTTTTTGTATACAAGAAAATGAAAGGTGACAACATTAGTCCAGTTGTTGTAAATACAACAGCTAAAATTTGTAAATAAGCAAATTCAAATTGATTATAGGATTTTTTCAATAAAACTAAATCTTTACTTGCTATAACGTTCCCAAAGCTTGATGACAAACTACTAGTAAATATTGAAAAAAGACCATTAATACCAGTTATAACCATATTATAAACTGAATATATGCTGACATCTTTTAAGGTAAGAAAAAATGTAGCAATAATTGTGGGACCGGCAGTTTGAATCATTCCAAGTATTTGTTGAAATAATGCATCCCATCTGGCTTTAATAATGTTTTTGTCAGGCGAAAGATTGTAATTAATATAAGTATAATTTTTTTTAACAAAATAATACAAAATAAAACTTCTAATAAATAAAGGAATTAATGACAATAAGTATATTGCAATTATATTATATTGTCCAATTGACATAAAAACTATAATCAGTAAGTTTAGAATAGTATAAATAGAATTTGCAATAGATATAATAAAAACTTGTTGATTAGCTGTAAGCAAAGTCCTGTATTTTGCCATTAAGAAAAAATCTAAGAAACCTCTTGCTCCTAATAGAAATACTAATAGAAATACCAAACTAGGTTTTAAATCCGAAACATGTAAATTTAAATAAAAAGTATAAGCTAATACAATCACCAAAACTGTAAATAAATAGCCAGCTTGAAAATAATATTTTTTTGCAGTAGATACAACTTTATTGATCATTTCATGATCATTATTATATAGATATTGATATAAAACAAATACTGTCGCACTAGAAAGACCTGCTTCAACAACATTAAAATAAGCAATAAACTGGTTTATCGAAGAAACAAGACCATTAATTTCGGAACCATAATACATAATCATAAATTTAGGTATTATAAATCCTGCCCCAATAATTATCAATTGATTTAATATTGCATAAAAAGAATTAATAGCAAAAATCTTTGTTCTTCCTTTACTCATTTAGCTTTTCCTCCTCCGCTATTCCACAAAAGGTAATATATAATAAAAAGAATCCGTAATCAAATAATGGATTGCCAGTCATACCATATAATAGGAAGAAAACTTGTATAAATAGAGAAATTAAAATAGCATGATTTTTGCTTTTATACTTCTTTAAGCTATTTTTCAAAAAAAGGATAAATAGAGCTAAAAATAAAATGAAACCTACTATACCTGTTTCGCCTAGGAGCTGGAGATAAATATTATGTGTCTCCATATTGAAAACAGATCTTACTACCCCAAACCCTGCACCTATAATTGGAGCTTCTTTAAACAAGGTAAATGTATATTTCCAAAGTTCTAATCTCCCATTTGTTAAGTCTCCAGAATCATTTAATTGATCAAATTTCTCTAAAATAATCTGAAAATATTCAGTATTATAAAAAATAATACTGCCTGATATAATTAAAAATAAAATAAAAATGAAATATTTTCTATAGCTTTTCTGCTCTTTAAAAAAAATAAACAATATTGGAAAAAGAGAAATTATTAATGATATTAAGTGTCCTCTTTTACTTGTTGTCATTAGTGCAATCATTCCAAGTGCTATGCAAAAACATTGGAAAAATAGTTGCTTTTTATTAATTTTTATGTTCACTAAAATTTTTGTAGATATTATGATAATAAATACACAAATAAAGAAAGCATTTTGTCCAGTTTGACCTGTAATACCAGGATTTGTGCCTCTAAGAAACTGACCATTATTACTCCAATATGTTGATCCTGATAACAATATTCTATTGATATTTAAAACTAAATTAGTATCAAATATTGCTATCCATGTAAATATTACATGGATAGCAGAAAAAAACAGATTACAATTAATGAAATAATCTCCCCAGTTTTTATTGCTATCTAATAATATTTTTATCATAAAAATCAGAATATAAAAAATCAGAGAAACAAGGGAGTTAGATTGGAACCTATCGAAAAACAATTTAAAACACAAAAAAAATATTATTAAAAACATTACTATAGTAGTTTTTTTAATTATAATTTTTTTATTGTTAATTATAGAATCAAATATCAGAATCAGTAAAATACATCCTAGATAAATCATTTGGGTTAAAGATGAGAACATGTACCAAAAATATAAGAAAAAAGTAATAAGTATTATACTAAATTTATTTAAAAAATCAAATTTTTTTCTATTAGGTACCAATATATCAATTTTATTCATTTAAACAATCCTTTATAAAGTCTAGAGAAAGTGCACGCATATAATCTAAAGACTTTTTACAATTTTTAAAATCCGGATTGGACACTAAATTATTTATGGAATCTTCATCAAATTTTGTTACAAGTCTGTCACTTAGATCACACATATTTAATAAATTAATCATTCTAGATCCTCTTGTCGTATGTGGTACTGTAATAAAATTTTTCTCGAAGATAACAGAAAATGCTGTACCATGGAAAGAATTTGTTACAACATAGGTAGCATTATAAAATAATGAAAGAAAGTCTTGAGGACTAAAAATAGTACGGGGAAAGAATTTATTAGCAAACGAATCTCCTGATTTTATCAACTCAATAACTTCTAAATCTAGTTTTTCAGATATTCTAGTAATTACTTTTCTCATTTCTAAATTATCTTCTAGCGCATATACCAATAAAAATTTCTGACCTTTATATTTATTGATATCAGTAATTTCTAACCATCTGTTTGCATTTAATAACAAGGTTGGATCAAGAACTTCTTCAACTTCGACAATTGTGAATTTATTTATAATTTTTTTTAAATATCCCTCTCTGACAGAAATTTTATCAAACAACGGGATATATTTTTCAAATAAAGAGATTTCATTATCTTTTAAATCATTTTTGCCTATACTTGCAGCATAAGCTATTTTTTTTATATCATTATTATTTTCAACAAAATCAAGTAAGTAAGCTGAATCATTTTTGGTTATCTCTAAGTTCCATACTTGATCACTTCCAACAAAAAAACAGTCATAACTATCAATTTGATACTTAGTTAAAAATTTTTTGCTTAAATTTATATTTTCATTAATAAATTTATTGAAAATTTTCTTCTTCCTGAATTTCAAAGGAAAATATAATGTAAACCTAATTATACCTTTTAATCCACTTGATTTGTCAAAAAATGTTGGCGAATACTGTTTCTCTAACTGCTTCTGTCTATAATCTATAATCTCAACTTGATAATTTAAATTCAGAGACTCTATGGATTTCTGTAATGCATATGCTTGTAATATCGCACCATAATTCGTAGCATTTTGAAAAGTTAATATGCCAATTTTCAATCTAGTCCCTACTTCCTTAATATTAGTTTTATATTTTCTGGAATAAAAAATCCGAATAATCTTTTCGAGCGTTTATCTGAATAGTACCAATTTTCAAAATCAAATCTTTTATTAAAAACTTGATTTTCTAATAAATAGATTCTATTTATTTTTAAAACTTTACTATTAAATTTACATTTTCTTGCAGCATCACTTAATGTATTGTATTCTAATTTCCAAGCATAAAGATTGCAATTTAAACAAATTTTTTTTTGTTTTATTGTTAATTTATGATCTTTACTAACTAGATCATGAATAAGTTTTTTAGATTCAAAAACATCTTCCCACAATAAATTATAAGATTGTGATTTCCCTCTTGAATTTACTATACTATTGTCATGAACTAATCGCTGGTAATTTGAAGAAGTTAAGGAGATAGCGGCCCCTTCAACAAACCGTATATATTTAACATTAAAAAGTTGATCTTCACAAAAATGAAGTGTTTCGTTAAACATCAACTTATTTTTCTTTATAATATTAGAATCATATAGTTTATTTACTGGATAGCCTCCCCACCCGCCAGGTTGTAAAATTGTTCTTAATAAATGGTAATAATCAAATTTTATCGTATTTCTATCAACAATGGGATATTCCGATATTTTCTTATTCTTAAGATTAATATTATCAATTCCTGTCATTACTAAGAGTTCTTTGTTATTTTTCTTTAAATTAATCAAATCTTCAACGTAAGATTTAGGCCAAAAATCATCGCCATCAATGAACAATGTATACTGTCCTCTTATCTTGGTCAATGCGAAGTTTCTGGCACTTGATACTCCTCCATTTTCTTTGTAAAAATATTGAATTCTATTATCGTAATGTTTGAACTTCTGACAAATTTCTCCAGTATTATCGTTAGAACCATCGTCAACTATTATTATCTCTAAATGAGAATAAGTCTGGTTTAGAATTGAATTTATAGTTTTCTCAATAAATTGTTCAACATTATATACTGGAAGTATAACTGAAACTTTATTCTTTTCCATTTTTGACCTCATTTAACATATCTTGCCAACTATTTATAATACTATCTACATTAAAATTTTTAACTCTTTCCAATGAGAGCTGACTATAAATTTTCCTTAACTCTGTGTCAACAGTAAATTTATTTAATATTTCTATAAACTTTTTAGTATTTCCATTTTGAACTAAAATTCCATACTTTCCAGATTCTAAAATTTCATTCGATCCAATTTGATCAAACGAAATTATAGGTAGTCCATAGCTCATAGCTTCTGGAATAACTAAGCCAAAACCTTCCCATCTGCTGGTTATAATAAAAATAGAAGAGTTTAAATAATGACTTTTAATATCTTCAGAATTTAATTCTCCTAAATACAGTAGTTTTTTTTCTAGATTATTTGCTAATATATCTTTTTTTAGTCTAGATATTTGATTTTTATTACCGCCTCCAGCAATTGAAATAGTCCAATCAGGTCTCAAATGCTTCGCAATTTCAATTAATAAATCAATTCCTTTGTGCTCATAAGCAATCCTTCCAGAAAAAGCTATATTTTTTAGTTTTAAACTTGACAAATCAGAATTTCCTATCGTTAAAGGATTATATATTTTCATTATATTAGGACTAATAGATTGAAAAGAGTTAGAGTCTATATCAGTCAAACATACAGTTCTATCTGATTGAATTACTCCCTCTTTAAATGCATCCCAAAAATCTTTAGCATACTTATTTTTATATATATCAAAGTTATTATGTATCCATGAAATTATTCGTATATTATCATTTTTTTTTTTTATGAAAGGAATTGTTGAGATAAGATTTGGACCACTTACAATAACTACATCTATTTTAAATTCCTTTATAAAATCACATACTTTATTTAGTTCATACCTCATATAATTTGAAGGATTATAAACGGAAGAAGAATTAAATTTCTTTTCGAAATATCTTAAGGACTTCTTTGCTTTAACATAAATTTGAAAAAAATCATTATACATAGGATAAATAGAAACGAAATTATCTACATTATAAAAATTTTCTCTTCCATAAACTGAGATGAAATGCACTTCATTTGATTTAGCTAACTCTTTGCCAATCAAACTTGAGACACGTTGAAGTCCGCCCGACTTGTAATCATTATTTAAAAAAAGTATATTTAATTTTTTATTCAATTTGCCCTCTTATCTTCATACGTAATTTTTGTGGTAATACCCCATATAAAAACTTTAGGTTTATAAAAACTGTTTCTTTTAAAGTTAGATTATCATTTCTATCCAATTGTACTTTTCTAATAGCTTTAAGATAATCAAATCTTTTCTTATTTTCGTACGATTGATACTTATGAATTCTTTTAGCAACTAATTCATCTTCTAGTATTACCATAGAAAAATTCTCATTAAAAAGTCTAAGCCACAAATCATAATCTATAACTTTATCTAAACTTTCATTATAGTGAAACTTATCTTTGTTCATATTTTCCATATTTATCATAACAGATGGATGTAAAATTGGATTTGTATATTTTATTTTATTATCGACTTTTTTATATTTATAATTAAATAAATCAATTTTATCCCATTGCGGAAGTTGATTTTCAAAAATTATTAATGCTTTTGATGCAACTAAACTAATGTCGGGGTAAGCTTGTAAAAATTTTACTTGTTTTTCAATTCGATTGGGATGGCTTAGATCATCTGCATCAATATTTGCAACATATTTTCCATTGCACTGAGATATAGCATAATTTAATGATGTTGATCTACCTTTTTTTGGTGTACTAAAATATCGTACCTTACTTTGTAATTCATTACTAATGATAAAATTTTTAATCATAATTTTTGTGTCATCTGTTGAAATATCATCAACTATAATTATTTCAATATTTAAATAACTTTGAGAAATTAAACTTTCTAATGTTTTCAAAATAGTTTTCTCACCATTATAAACTGTTAATATTATTGATACAAGTGGTAAACTCAAGTAATTACCTCCAATTATTTTTACTGGTCAAAACTATTATAAATATCTAGCATTATTCTATTTACATTTGTATCTGAATATTTACTTGCAGATAATATACATTGCTCAGACATTTTTTTTCGTTCTTCTTCGCTTAATGATAAAAATTTATTAATCGCTGCTTTAACTAGATTAACATTCGTTGGATCATTTACTGTAAAACCCGTAAAGCCATCTACAGTATAATCCTTAACCCCCCCAACCCAACTCGAGATTAGTGGTACTCCACTCGCTAAACTTTCCAATCCGGCCATTCCTAGTCCTTCTCTTTTAGAAATAAAAATTGAACAATCTGCTATTTTTAGATAATCTTCTACATTGGCACAATAACCCATCAGTTTAACTTTATTGTCTAATCCTAGGTTTTTTATTTCAGAATTTAACACTTCAGAATTATTACCTTTCCCTATTATTAAATAAAGAAAATTGTTATCGATTTCAGATAAAGCTCTAATAGCGGTAATGTGATTTTTATTGCTGTTTAATTCTCCAATAGATACTATAATAGTTTTATTTTCAATATTATCTAAATTTAACTCTTCTAATGTTTTAGATTTTTTTTTATTGTTAAACCTACTTGAGTCGAATCCTATACCAGGTATTTGGATAACTTTTTTTGAACTAAAGTTTTCTGCAATCTTTGTATCATCGCTATTTATTGTTAAAAGAATATCCGTATATTTCGCAAGGTATCTTTCAATTGGATAAAACAAAAACCAACTTAATTTTGGCCCATTTTTAAAGAAATGAAACCCATGTGCAGTATATATGACTTTTGTTCTTGACTTTTTAAACGCAATTCTAGTTAATGCCCCACCAATAGGAGAATGACAGTGGACTAAATTATAGTTATTTTTAGAAATAGTTTTCAACTTAGAAATAATTTTCATATTCCGTCTCAACGACCCAAATCCACGTGGGAAATCAACTTGAATCATTTTTACATTTTTACTGGTAAGTTTAATTTTCAATTCTTTGACAATTTCTTTAGTTATTGTACCGGGATTAATAAAATTAGTAGCTACAGTTACGTCGTATCCTGAGTCAAGTAAAATCTGTATATTTTCCATATTAAATTGTTCTATCATTGAAGCTACTGAAGCTACTATTAAAGCTTTCTTCATTTTAAGTTCCTTCCATTGTCAACGACTATATACTAGATTCCCAAAGGCTTTATTCACCAGTCTTCCAATTTTTCCAGGGAAGAATCCTAAAATGTATATTACCCAATTTAATCCCGTAAAAAGTCTTAATGATTTTCCATTATTTTTAGCAATTTCTTTAACTAAATGACTGGTTCTTATATACTCTTTTTCTTGAGGAAAAAAAATTCCTTTTTTCTTGTAATCAATTAAATCTTTGATGTATTTGTTTAAGGTAATTATATTCAGCATAGATCGTTCATTTTTAATATCCGGAAAAAACCATGTAATTTGTGCAATTTTCACTAACAGTCTATAATTACCTTTTGCTCCTTCGCCATAAATCATTGGTGGTCTTAAAATGGCAATTTTAAAGTTTTCTGCTTCTAATTCATTGAGTTTTACTTCTGCTTGCCATTTACTATCACCATAAAAGTTTGATGGGTTAGGCGCTGTATCTGGTGTAATTACCCGCTTTTTTAAAACGCTTGATCCCTCACCATATATGATTATTGAACTCATATAAATAAACTGACCAGATTTACCATCAAGATCACGAATATACTTTTTTGCAACATCAAGGGTTAAATCACAATTTATCTGATAATATAATTTTTTTATCTCATTATCTACTCTTGAAACATCTGAATGCGCAATTCCAGCAACATGAAAAATTGAATCGTACACCGAAAAATTTTTCTTTTTCCATGATTCACCATGCATATCAAGAGTATCAATATGATATTCACTACCGAACTGTTCCATCCATTTTTCAAAGGAGGTCCCGATATAACTATTTGCTCCAGTTATTAAGATTCGTTTCACTCAATGTCCTCCTTTTCTATCATTCCTGTACCACCTTCAACAACTCCCGAACTTTTAAAAACTGATATCACAGTTTTTAAAAAGCATTTTACATCCATCGAGGGTGATAAATGACTCGTATAATATCCATCAAAACTAGCTTTGTGATGAATTTCCAGTTCATCTCTACCACTAATTTGAGCTAATCCAGTTAAACCTGGTCTGATAGCATTCGCTTGATATTTATCTCGTTCATCAATTAAATCATATTGATTCCACAATGCCGGACGCGGACCAATGACAGCCATCTCACCTTTTAAAATATTAAACAATTGTGGCAGCTCATCTAAACTTGTTTTTCGCAGGAATTTGCCTACTTTTGTAATAAATATATCAGGGTCTTCCAACAAATGGGTAGGCATTTCTTTTGGTGTGTCAATCTTCATCGTCCGGAATTTATAAATATTAAAATGGGTCTTGTTTTTTCCTATTCTTTTTTGCTTAAAAATAATTGGTCCTTTGCTATCTAATTTGATTGCAATGCATATAACAATCAAAACAGGTGATAACATAATGATCCCTATAAGAGACAAAACAAAGTCGATACCCCGTTTGAAAAATTTTTGATACACTCTACTCACTCCTATTTATTTGAAGCATTGGCATAAGCTACAATTTCTTTGGCTAATTGTCGGTTATCTTCAGATAAATTCTCTACGAACCGAAGGACTTCCTCAATTGAGTATCCTGTAATATTCCCCACAAATATTTTATCAAAGACGGCTTGATCGTTTCGCTCTTTGTCTAAAAGTAATTCTTCATACAATTTCTCGCCAGGTCGAATCCCTGTCTCAATAATTTCGATTTCATCTTCGCTATATCCACTTAATCGAATCATATTTTTGGCTAAATCAACGATTTTCACAGGTTCACTCATATCCAGAATGAAAATTTCCCCACCTTTAGCCAGTGCCCCTGACTGGATAACCAAGCGACTTGCTTCAGGGATCGTCATGAAGTACCGTGTCATCCTAAAATCAGTAACAGTGATAGGACCACCTTTCGCAATTTGTTCGCGGAAGACTGGAATCACACTTCCTCTAGAGCCTAGTACATTCCCAAAGCGAACGGCAGAGAATTTTGTGCAACCTTCTTCATTTAATCCCGTCACAATCATCTCTGCAATGCGTTTCGTTGCGCCCATGACATTCGGCGGATTATTTGCCTTATCCGTTGAGACCATAACAAAGTTCTTTACCTTAGCCTGTTTTGCGGCTTCAGCGACATTCTTTGAGCCATAAATATTATTTTTCACTGCTTCTCTAGGGTTATATTCCATTAAAGGTACATGTTTATGAGCTGCAGCATGATAGACAATATCTGGTTGATATTCATTCATAATCTCAATTATTCTTTCTCGGTCTTGCACATCTGCAATCAAAGGAATCAACTGCGTTTCCGTTTGTCTAAATGTATTTCTTAGTTCCCGTTCAATTAAGTAGATAGAATTCTCTCCATGCCCTAACAAAATCAATTGGCGAGGATTAAAACGAATCACTTGTCGACATATTTCTGAGCCAATAGACCCACCTGCACCTGTGACTAAAATGGCTTTATCCGTAATTTGATCTTTGATTGCTTCGATATCTAATTGGACTTCATCTCTCCCCAATAAATCAACAACATCGATTTTCTTCAATCGTGACATACTGACTTTTCCAGAAACAATTTCTTCCATAGAAGGCATAGTATTGACTTTCACATGCAACGGTTCGATTGCTTCAAAGATTTCTCGCAACTTTTTATTAGATAAAGAGGGAATTGCAATCGTGGTCATTTTTATATCGAATTTTTTGATAAGGTTTGGTAAATCTTGAATTGAACCTAATACTTTCTTGCCAGACAAATAGGTATTCTTTTTGTTAGGATCATCATCCACAAATCCAATCACATTGATTTCATTCGCTGTCTTCGAGCCTAAGAAACTGTTGTAAAGAATCCGTCCGCCTTCACCCGCTCCTATGATCAACGTATTCTTTGCAGAACCACTTTCTCCATAGTGACTATTTTTTTTCTCAATATATAATCGCCACACTAAGCGACTAGTGATGATCAAAAAAAGGGATAAAAAATAGCTAAAAGTGACCATGCGCAAACTGTAATTTTCTTCTCCAAAGAAGAACACAATAATGCTTGCCAGAGCACTCAAAGTCAATGCTAGAAATATCGCAATCATTTCACTAAGATTGGTGTATCGGTTGATTCGTGAAAAGACGCGGAAAAATGAACCAAAAAACAAATAAAAAACGATTATGAACAAAATAGATTGCCACATATATGACATAGGAACTGATACAAATGGTTTCATAAAGAAATACGCTGCAATACTCGCAATAACCAATAACAAACAATCCACAAGAATCAATGTGGCGATTTTTCTTCGTCTTGTTAACTCAAACAACCCAAAAGCCCCCTAAAATAGTCCAAACTTTTTCTTTTTTACCGAAATATATGAGGGATACACTACTGGATCCCCGTTGATCAAGTCTTTGGCGACTTGTTGCATTTTTTTCACTTTGTCTTGTCCAAAATCTTTGGCAATCTGTTCATAAGCTTCTTTCATATAAAAAGTACGTTTTTTTACGCCATGAGCATCAGAAGCCATCATCTGAACCAAGTTGTGTTCAACCATGGTTTTAGCCGTTTTTTGAATATCTTTGCCAAATGTCCCCACATAACTTGGTGCCGTAAGCTGTGCCAAACAACCTTGCTCCAAAAAAGGAATCAAATGGTTAGGGTCCTTCCTAAAATGGGCATTTCTTTCAGGATGAACGATCACCGGTATCTTACCCAATTGCTGGAGTTCAAAAAATACTTGTTCAGTATAGATTGGTACTTCCATTGTAGGAAATTCTATCAAAATATACGTGTTGTCCAAATCTGTAAATAGAATATTATCTTGTCGTATATCCTCAATCAAATCCCCTGTGATCCGAACCTCTTGCCCCTCCATTAGCGTCAAAGGAAGGTTGCGATCATCTAATTCTGATTGCAAAAAAGAGACCAGTGAAATGATTTCCGACTTAGGATTGCTATATTTTCCGTTGTTATGATGCGGTGTACACAAAATGTGGGTAATGCCTTGGTGAATGGCTTTCTCAGCCATCGCAATACTGGCATCCAAATTTTCTGCGCCATCATCAATCCCTGGTAATATATGGCAATGTAAGTCGATCATTTCACTTGTCCCCTATCCATTAATTTCCGTAATAGTAATAGTATCCTGAATCTTTGCTGTGCTCTGCACCGTTGTAGACAACTCCTAAGACACGCGCTTGTACCATGTTTAACAAGTCTTTGGCTTTGCTTAGAGACTCTTTGCGAGAAATATTTTCTCTCACCACCACAATAGTACCATCTGCTTTAGAAGCCATGATCTGAGCATCTGTCACAGCAACTACAGGCGGCATATCAAAGATGACTACATCATACAGATTTTTCGATTCCTCAATGACTTGATTCATACGAGCTGAACCTAGCAACTCAGAAGGATTAGGTGGCTTTGGTCCACTTGTTAAAACGGACAGATTTTCAATAACTGTTTTTTGAGCTACCTCAAGCACACCTGTTGATGTGCTAAGCACCGTACTTAGTCCACTTACATTATTCAAGTTGAAAGTTTTATATACTGTTGGTTTGCGCATATCTGCATCGACCAGTAACACCCGTTGACCAGACTTGGCGAAGACAACGGCCAAGTTCGCTGAGGTTGTTGATTTCCCTTCTCCTGGACCAGATGAGGTGATGACTATCGTTTTAATTTGTCGATCTGCTGAAGAAGCGAATTGGATATTGGTTCGAATCGTCCGGTATTGCTCAGAGATAGGAGACGAAGGATCAACCAATGTGATCAAGCTGACCGCATGTGTTTCTGTCCCTTTACGTTCTGTTTGTTTAGCCATAATGATTTCCTCCTATACTCTTGAACGGCTACGGCGAGATTCTGCCGTTTTATCGTTATTGGATTTTTTTAGCAAAGGTGCCGCAGGTTTCTTTTGAATCGTTGCGTTTAATTCCTTTTGTGTCATTTGCGGCACAGTTCCCAATACTGTGAAGCCAAGTGTATCAGTGACAAATTTATCATCTTTGACTGTTCGGTCTAACAATTCTAATAAGAAGGCCAAACCAACCCCTACCATGATGCCTAAAACCAATCCAATAGCCAAATTCAGTTTGTTATTCGGCGATATAGGTGAAGAACTTGCTACCGCACTTGAGACGATCGAAATTTTATCGACATTCATGACATCTTTAGCATTTTCTTGGAATACAAGTGACGTCGTATTGGCAATTTGTTGCGCAGTGACAGCATTTGTACTTGTCGCTTGAATGGAGAACATTTGCGAGTTTTGTGATTGATTAACTGCAATAGCATCGCCAATTTCCCCGGCAGTCATCTTCACATTGTTTTCAGTCTCTAAACGATCTTTGACTTCATTCAATACTAAGTCACTGACAATCATATCTTTATAGGTGTTGATCATTTGCAAATTTGTATTGACGTCATTCGCATTGGTTGTTTCAGTCTGAGGCAGTGTCACGATCAATTGCGCTTGTGAACTATACTTTGGTGTAATCACAAAAAATGTGGCAATTCCTGCTAATGCTAGTCCAGCAAACATTGAAATCAAAATTGTCGTGATATGTTTGCGTAGAATCTCGAAAATCTCTTTTAAACTAATCGTTTCTTCCATTTTTTCTCCACTTTCCTATTCGTTATCTAAGTTCAATTGCTCTTTCAACTCTTTTTGTACACGAGCAAGTTCATCATCACTGACACGTTGATAAGAGATGCCGTCTTGCATGAAGCCTTCACCTTGCAATTGGTCTTGTTTGACGGTACCAAAGGCATCTCGATAGTTGAGGGCAATCGTACGCATATCATCAAAACTCATATCGGTTTTCATATTGCTTTCTACGGCGGTTAAGATGCTCTGGTACTGACTGACACCATCAAAGCTTAGTACTTTTTTGGCAATTCCTTCAACAATCTTACGCTGACGTTCTTGTCGGCCATAATCACCATTCGGATCTTCATGACGCATTCTTGAATAAGACAATGCTTGATCTCCATCTAGAGCTATTTTTCCAATTGTAAAGTCATAGTCATCTTGTGAAAATGTCAAATCGTTGTTTACTTCAATCCCACCTACAGCATCAACTAGTTCCTTCAAACCAGCCATATTGATGGAGATATAGTGGTCAACCGGAATATCCAAGTATTTTTCAACGGTATTCATAGACATTGCAGCACCACCGAAAGCATAGGCATGGTTGATTTTGTCTTGGGTGCCATAGCCAACGATATCCACGTATGTGTCTCTGGCGATACTAACGATCGTTGTTTGCTTGTCTTCTGGACTAACTGTGGCAACCATTATTGTATCAGAACGTCCTTGATCGACTCTGCCCAAATCTCCAGTGTCGATCCCCATTAGAAGGACAGAAAACGATTCTTCTTGAGATAAATCAACTTTTGTTTCTCGTTTGGTTTCATCCTGATCCCGCTCTACCGACTCATAGGTCTTCTGGATCGAACTTGAAAGATCCATATACAATTTCGCGCCGACACCGACGATCCCGATCACGATGACTGCCACAATTCCGAAAATAATCAAAAAAATCTTTTTTCCTTTTGACATGTTTTTTCCTCCATTGAATACCTATCAATTAGTAACCTGTATCCGTCCCTGTATCTGATTCGCTATAGGTGTCAGAATAGGTCTCTGTGGTTGTCGATGTGGTCGTATTGCTGTAATAGCCATAGCCCATTTGTGTTGAGATTGAATCTGCCAATTTGGTGTATTTCTCTTTCAACTCTTCGTTACGGACTTGGCTGATACTGTCAACGACGGCTAGGTATTTATCCAATGTGACTTCACTCGTCACGACATCGTCTTTCAGCATGCTCTTGAAGCTTTCATCTAAGTTTGCAATACGATCTAATTGGGCATCTGCGTAGCCTAAGTAGGTTGTTACCAATTCCTTCCAAGCGCTGTCATCGAAGAAATTCAGATTTTCTCGGACATTGCCGACATCTGTATCTTTCAAGTCTCCTTTAATGATGACATCATTTTCGGCTTTTTGCCAGTTTGAGACACCTTTTGTGAACAATGCATCAGCTGCAGATTGGACTTTGATTTTCGCTTCTACATCTTTCAGTTGGTCATCTAAGGCCGCTTTTTGCTCTTGGATCTCTGTCGATTCACTCGGAAGCGCATCATCTTCGATGCCATAGTCATCAGCGGAAACTTTGACTGCTGCTAATTTAGCGACCAGTTTGGATACATCATCTTCAGTCAAATCTTTCTTTAAGAAAGTTTGGTCGTCATTGCTGTATAGTTGGCTGATTTCATCAGCAATGCTCGTTAAACTGTCTTTCTCTGCGGCAATGGCTGTTTGCGCATAAGCCACCCGCTGCTCGTATTGCTTTTGGTTATTCTGCCTGTATCCCAACAAACAGATTGCAACCGCTCCAATACCCACGATCAGAACGGTCAAAGTCTTAAATAACGGCTTTCCCATGAACACACTCCCTAATTCAATTGTGCTGAAACAAAAAATCTGCCTTCATTGTCCAGAAAAAAGACAAGGCAATTCTATATTATTATAAGAGAAAACAGCCTTCAAGGAAAGGTTATTTGTGATATTTCTATTAAAACCGTATGTAATTTGAATAGTATTCGGCTTGAATTGTATGACTTTTGTTATAAATAAACCAAAAAAAATAGTCCATCTGGTTGCATGCATTAGATAGATAGATGCGCTATATGTGAAGAATCACTTGTGCCTGATCTTTCTAAGCTGACGGGCTGTATCAACGTCTCGTGTTATCCTTGCTCTTCCCTACGAGTAGCGGTCTTACACACTATTTTTCGTTGATTTTAACTTTGCGTACGCTCTACTTCTTACCTATTATATGGATTGTTTCCACCAAACCTTCTCTTTCTTCCAAGAAGATTAAATTTTCTTTTACCATATTTATTTAATCACTAATTTATTTTGTGGAATCAAATAAATTTTATGTTGTTCGTTTGAGATTGTCAATGACATTTGTTTATAAAACCCATTAAAATTGATTAGGTTATTTATTTATGCGAAGGCTTTCGGTTCCTTTTTACTTCCCAAATGCCTTTAGTCATCCAGATAATTTTTCGGAATCAACTTATCGGCTTCTAAGTGTGCAAAAAAATCGGTGACGCGGGTGATCTGCGCAAGGTATGCTTCATCCGTTGGCGCAATGCGGTAAGACCGCAACAATTTGCTGTATTTGGCCCGTTTTCTTATTTGACGCGCAATCTCATTTTCGACAAGGAAAACCAATGTTTGTTCGTTCGCTTTTGCTTCATCACTGGATAACTGATCATTGACCAATAGCGAATAATAATAGCTCAGATACTTTGCTTGATACATCAGTTTATCAAAATCATTCTTCTTTACTCTCACGTTGATTTCCCCCTCCACGCCTTCATCGCTTTGATTGCTCTCGCGAAACAAGGAACTAAAATACCATGTTGTATAGCCGAAAATAAATAATTAAGCAATCAGCCTGATTCTTAGTTAGATTATTTTTTAACAACAACAAAGTGAATATAAAATGTACTGTAGAAAAAGTCAATCTATTTTAATATTTTTTTCATGCGATAGATGTTCATTTTCCATTGATGACGGATGTAACCAACTATTCCCTCTCATTTTATGCACATTGATGACGTTATCCTACCCACATTGAATTCGCTTACCAACACGGAGCTAGGGTTATCTATTCAGATGAATATGCTTTTTCACATATTAAATGTGCCAGTGATTACTCTCTTCCTCACATCTAGCCTGTGACGAAATAAAAAAATAAAGTGCAACCATATAATTGGTATATCCCAATTTATTTTCAGGTAGCTAAGTCGGTTCTTTTATTGCGCAAAAAAAGAAGACCCATTAGAAAAGGTCTTCTACAATCATTGATTAATCTAAGATCGTTACTTTGACTTGGCGGCGACCCCATTGGATGCATTGCTCTTTATTATCAAAATGCACATCAATGATATTGCCTTTGATCGCCCCACCTGTATCAAGCGCCAAAGCTACACCGTAGCCTTCAACATTCACGAGTGTGCCTAAAGGAATCACGCTTGGATCGACAGCAACCGCCATCGGATTCTTCCGCAAGTCTGTCCCGCTGGCAGTGAAATAGCTTGCGCCTGCTTCAGCATACGAATAAGCGGTTGATTCCATCGTCATCGTCTTGCCACTGGTTGATCCTATATTATTGGTATCGCTGGTGTTACTGGTATTGCTGCTGGATGACTCGTTGGTGCTGCTTGACGTATTGCTTGATGTGCTGCTGCTTGAAGAAGCACTGCTGCTGGATGATCCTGCATTGTCAGAAGAACTGTTGCTGGCAGCTTCTTGGGCTTCGGCAGCAGCTTTAGCAGCTGCCGCTTCATCTTTGGCTTTTTGTTCCGCTTCCTTAGCCGCTTTTTCTTTTGCTGCTTTTTCTGCAGCCAAGCGTGATTCTTCAGCTTCTTTGCTAGAAGCGATCTGTGCCAAGGTTGATTCATTTTCTTTCAATTGTGCTTGCAAATTGCTGATTTTGCTATATAACGCTTTGGCTTGTTCTTCCAAAGATTGTTGATCAGCAGTCAAGCTGGTTTGCGTAGCTTCGGCTTTATCTTGCAGCGATTCTAGTTTTTCTTTCTCGTTAGACAAGGACTCGATTTTTTCTTTTTCTAAGTTTTGGAGCATGGTCATCGCGTAGGCGCGATTGATGAAATCTTGGATATTGGCTGATTCCAACAAGACTGTCCAGTCGCGTGTTGCCCCGCCATTGACTTGGATGTCTTTCATTCGTTCTGCAACGACAGCTTCCCGCTTCTCAATGGTGTCTTGCGCGGTGGCAATATCTGATTTGGTTTGAGCCAGTGTGTCTTCGTTTTCTGCGATTTGCGCTTTTAGCGATTCTACTTCACTGTAAGTTTTATTGACATCAGTTAAAGCGATTTGTACTTCCGCACTGATTGCTTGGCTTTGCTGCATGATGGTACTTTCTTGTTCTTGCAGTGATTCCAATGATTCAGCCTGCGCAAAAATCGGAGCAACGGTCCCTGCTGCCACGAAGGCAACGATCATTGTTCTTAGTTTTTTGGCTTTCAAAAAATTCCCTCACTTTTCACTTTGGTTTCCAACATTTCTATTATACAAATTAAGCAAGGGAGTTTTGTTGCAGAGATTTTACAATTTATTACAAAATCAGCTAGTGATGCGGATAAATGTAAAATTTTTATAAAGACGGTCAAGTAAGTGAAGGATCATCGCATGAATCATTCTCTTGCCGTTGTAACAAAATTGTAACAAACTGCTTATTTTTTGCGTAATTCTTCGATAAAACTTTTGAGTTCTTGGAGATTTGTAATATTTTCTACTTTGAGTTGTGGAAAGTTTTTTAGCATTCTTCTTTGTTGAAAATTGAGTTTTGGCAAGGTTTCTTTCAACTCGCGCCATTCCGCTGGCACTTTTTGCAGCCGTTCTTGCCAATTCTGGCGTTTGTCCGTCATGGCTTCGATGTAGTGGTCCGCTGACGCTTTTTGACGTTCGAGTTCCTGTTCCATTCGTTTGACAGCCCGTTGGAATCCAGCCATGTTGGCAAGGGTCAAGCCCAAATCAAAGGAAAGCAGCATCAACAAGGCCACTGGCAATAAAAAACCGATCGTCAACGACACATTTGCTGCCAGGTGCAAAAGCACGGGATGCACTACCCGGACGATCAACACGCAGCATGCGCCCCAAAAGATCGATATAGGCAGTGCGACGCGACCATTGATATTGAAAGGTACATCCTTATAATCCCACCAAGAGGCGTGAAAGAACCGTTCCAGCAAGTAACTGGTGCCATATTCTAAAACGGTCACCAATAGTGCTGCGGCAACGAATAAGCCAACGGTTGTACCATGGATGGGTCTCAATAAATAGACCACACCAAGAATACCAAATCCATAGATTGGCGTGATCGGACCGATCAAAAAGCCGCGATAGACAAAATGCCCGGCTTTCAAGGAACAATAAATCGTTTCCCATAACCAGCCAATAAAGCTGTACATAAAGAACAATAAGACGATTACATTAAATGTTTGCATGGGTGCCTCCTACATACGACATCATTTGTATTGCAACAGATAGGTATAGAAGTAGTATACCTCTTCTTCGGTGAGATACCTATGTGATTCACTGTTTTCTGTCATAAAAAAGGAATCGCCGCCTTGGTCGATTCCTTTTTTTCTAGTTATGCTATTTCGCCACGACCAAACGCTGCCCGACCATGATCAATGAACTGCTAAGATTATTCCATGACATCAATTGATTCACAGAAATACCATTGCTGTTGGCGATTTGCCATAACGTGTCGCCTGATTTGACGGTATACGTTTTATTGGAATTGGTGCTGCTTGATACAGACTGCAAGTATGCACCGCTGACCCAACCATTATTGATGCGATACCAGGTAGTGTTGCCATTGACACTGGTGCCGGTTTTGCGGGCGGTGGCTAGGATCGTCGCTGCCCGTGCCAGTGACCCGGTGATCCGCGCAGACGTAGAAGCGTCTGCCCGAACATTCAAGACCGCCGTCGTACGGAATTGTTGACTGATTGCTGTTTCTTGGTTGTTGCTGGTATTGTTATTCACTGCTGTTACGTAAGCACCGCTGACCCAGCCGCGTCCATTGATCCGATACCAGGTGGTATTGCCATTGACACTGGTACCCGTTTTACTGGCTACAGCTTGGAATGTCGCATTGCTGGCCAAAGAACCGGTGATACTGGCACTTGTCGAGGCATCACTACGGATGTTCAAGGTTGCCGTCGTGCGGAATTGTTGATTGATCGTTGTTTCTTGGTTGTTTTGGTTGTTATTGACAGCCGTAACGTACGCAGCACTGACCCAGCCGCGTCCATTGATCCGATACCAAGTGGTATTGCCATTGACACTGGTACCCGTTTTGCTGGCAACAGCTTGGAACGTTGCATTGTTCGCTAAAGAACCGGTGATACTGGCACTTGTCGAGGCATCACTACGGATATTCAAAGCGGCTGTGGTCCGAAATTGCTGGTTGATGGCTGTCTCCTGGTTATTGGTTGAGCCATTGCCGCTGCCAGTATTGCCTCCGCCAGAACTGCCACTGTCATATTGGGTCAAGTTGTAGGTTTCGATCAAGTTGATCAGCTTGCTGGCATAGGTTGTATCTGTAGCATACCGACCTTGGAGCCATTGGGCTGCTTCCCGATAAGAAGAGGTATTCGACCGCCAAGCACCAGAATAGAAAAACACGCCTGGTGTAAAGGAGGTTGTCCGCAATACATGGGCATTGTCTTCAAAAGACTCATGTAAGGAAGGATATTTGCGGAAGCGAGCGACGATTTCATATAAGTTGCCTTTGCCGTCATCTTCCAGTGTTTTCATCTCGACAAATTGGCCATTATAGCTGCCTTTGATGCCGAACATGTTATTGGCTTGGCGCGTAAGCAGGGATTGGCCCCAACCAGATTCAAGAATCGCTTGCGCAATCATGATAGATGCATAGAGATCATTGGCACTGGCCACTTGCTGTGCCATCGGTCCGACTTGCTGAATAAAGGCTTGCGGATTGGCAGAACGGGCATTGGTCAAATCTTCCGCAGGCAATACTTGCCCCTGATCTACTGTTGGCTGGTCTTGGACCATCGATTGATCTTCTTCCACTAAAGGAGGGAAATCTTCTGGCATGATCTCTGGATCTGTCGTGGGTGTATCGTCTTCCACCACAGCGCGGATTTGATCGCCTTCTGACAGATCATCTTCGGTTTCCTCTATCTCAACGTCTTGTTCTGGCTGGCTCAGTACTGCCTCTTCTGCTTGCAGACTGCTATCATCCGCAGCGTGTTCGACCACATGGACACGAGATGCTGGGTCTGTATCTTCATTGGCAAAAACAGTCAACGGTACCATGGGAATCGTCGTGGCGCAAATGGTTGTCAATGCCATGCCTTTCCTATATAAGATGCTGTTTTTCTGTCGTCTGAGTCGTTTTTTGATTGTTTTTCTGCTTTCCATTTTTTACTCCTTTTTGTCTATGATGATTTAAAAAAAACGACAACAGTGTTTGACCGTTATCGTTTCTTGTTGGTACTAGTGCACACGTACTGCAAAACTAGGTGCCCAATTGCTGGTTGAACCCACCGATATCGTTTGGCCAGGTCTTGGGGCATGGATATATTGTCCGCCGCCAAGCGCAATCGCCACATGATGGGTACTGCCGGCACTGCCCCAAAACAGAAGATCCCCTGCTTGGGCTTCGCCTACAGAGATCACCCTACCAGCTGATTCTTGCGGGACAGTCCAACCGCCAATATCGCGCCCAGTCACTTGCAAGTAAACATAACGGGTAAATCCAGAACAATCGAATGCATCTGGGCCTTTGCCACCCCATACATAAGGCTTGCCTATATGCTTATAGGCTTCGGCAACGATTGCGGATCCATTGGCTGCAGGCGCGGGTGCCGGTGTTGGTGCTGCTGGTCTTTGGACGACCGGTTCCGGTGTCGGTGTAGGTCCTGCCGGTGCCGCAGGTGCTTCTTCAGGCGCATCAACTGGCGGTGTGTCGGCTGGTGCCGCAGGCTGCACAGTTTCTAGCGTGTCGGCAGCCCTATCACGATCTGCTCCAGCTGCGTCCATGTCTTCCTCAACAGTCGGTTCAACTACATCAACCACGGCCAGACTAGTTTCTTGTTCTGCCTGTGCCGCTTCGATTTGGGCTTGCCTTGCGGCCGCTTGAGCGGCTTCTTCCCGGATGCGCGCTTGCTCCGCCTCAAAGACTTCTTTTTCTGCTTTGAGCTGCTGCTTTTCATCTTCTTTTGACGACTCTTGATAAGCCAGCGTGCTGACTTCAACATTGAGGTCGGCTTGCTTCCCCTCGATTTCCCCTTTTTGCGCTTCTAAACGACTTTGCGTCGCATGGAGCACAGCCACTTTGTCCTTAGACGCGCTTTGTTTACGTGCTAAATCTTCTTGATCCAGCTTTTGCTGGGTGATCAATTGATTGTTCGCCCGAACGATCGTCGTCATGGCATGAAGCCGACCAACAAAATCACTAATAGAATCCGCATCTAAAACAACATGCAACAATTGATCACTTTTCCCATTGACTTGCGTTTCCCGTGCTTGTTCTTCAATATTTGCCGCACGCTTATCGATCCTGACCTGTAATTCTGCGATATCTTCTGCTAATTGATCGATCACTGTATACAAAGCTTCTTGTTCTGCCAATAACCCTTGTGCTTCTTGATTGATCGTAGCAATCTCGTTCGTGAGATCCGTGATCCGTTGCTGGACTGTTTGACGTTGTGTCCGCAATTGATGGATCTCGTTATTTTTTTGTTGGATCATTTGATCAAAATCAGTCGCTGACACGTCTGTTGCCCCTGCAAAAAGTGTCAGTGTCAAACCACACAAACAGATAGAAGTGATGAGTTTTTTCTTCATTTTTCCTCCTTTAATTCAAAATAAAAGAATTTTTTAAATCATTTTGACATCTATAAGTTTAACACATATTTCAACGAAACCCAATCAGCGCTGATTAACAATTTGATTACATTATAAAATACACGTTATTTAATAAATTAAACGGTTTTTCTTCTAGTCTTTATCCTTTGATCCCTACTTGCATCTTGCTTTGCGTACAAAGCGTCCAGCAAATAATGTCGTCAAACAATAAATAAATCATGTTCTAGATTTCACTAGGATGACAAGCTGAGCACAAAAAATGCCCCATCTGTTTCTAACAGATAGCGGCATTTTTTTATTTTTATTCGCGATACGGCAAGAGTCGACGCATCATAGCGATTTGGTTGTCGATGGTCGTTTGACTCAAATGCCCGGTCAATGCCAGGATCCCTAGCCCTTCGATCACGAACATGTAGTTTTCAGCAATGATTTCTAGGTCTTCATCGCGCAGGACCTCTTGAGCGACACCGACTTGGAAAATCTCATGGATCGTCCGTTTGGTTTCGGTCAGTTGCGCTTCTTGCAGTGAACGCGATGCCATTGTCTTATGGGTATAGTAATATTCATACATTGCCCGCAGCATACTATCGGAGATGCTGTGAAGCAAGCGATCGCGATGATCCGCAAAATATTTGTCCAAAATCGTTTCAAAAGGCACTTGCGCCGTGATCATCTCCCGCACATCATCAAACTTGCGCTGAGAACGCTGCTCGATGACGGCCAAAAAAATTTCATCTACTGAGTTGAAATAAAGATAGATTCCTCCGCGACTAATGCCGCATTCTTCGATAATATCTTTCATGGTAGCATCGATCAGCCCTTTTTTACTGAATACGACTTTCGCGCTTTCAATGATGGACTCGCGTTTTTGTTGTTTCTTGTCTTTCGCTTTCACCGGTTCAGCATGTGTCATGCACATCTTTCTCCTTTCGCAACTTTTTTAATGACACACGTGTCATTCTATTGTATAATCACTTTACCACTAAATGACACGAGTGTCATTTATATCAAAAGGAGTGTTCCTATGAATACAAAAAGCAAAACGTATCGGTTGGTGATTCGTGCCATTCTGACTGCAATTATTATTTTACAAACAATGGTTCCCTTTCTCGGGTATATCCCGATTGGAATCACAAGCTTAACCATCATCCATGTGACGGTCATCGTAGCGGCCGTTGTTCTGGGAACCAAAGATGGCATGTTCATCGGCTTGATCTGGGGCTTATTCACGATTTTCCGTGCGTTTACTTCCCCTACCACGCCTTTGGATATCGCGGTTTTCACCAATCCGATCATTTCGGTGGTGCCACGGGTCTTGGTTGGCTTGGTCGCAGGTCTGCTCTTCACGATCATTTATAAGAAGACCAAGAAAGTGGTGGCAGCTTCGATCGTGGCAGCGATTTTTGGCACGATCACCAATACGGTATTGGTTCTATCCCTGATGGGCCTTCTATATACCGGTTTGGTGGCCAACACATACGGTGTTGATACGTCCGCGTTGTTTGTGACTTTAGGTGGTATTGCTTTGACCAATGGGGTTTCTGAAGTGATCACTGCTGCGATTTTGACCCCGATTTTGGTCAAGGCCTTGTTCGCAGCCACAAGCTTGCGTCCAGACAACCGTTGATACTGCTATCGTATCATTTTTCTTTGTGAAAAGGTACCTCGATCATCATGATTCTTTTGCGAAACGACCTCTTTATTGGTGGGTCGTTTTTTTGTCTTTCCGCTATCATTCTTGTCACATGGAATGATTTAGATTGTTTATTCGGGTTTTTCTGTTATTATTCATTTATAATCTTTAACATAATTTTTTAAACTTAAACACACCAAAGAAACGGAGGCTGTTCCGTGGCTATTACACTAAAACATGTGCGTTATTTGCGTATCACCCATTTGCTGGTTTTGTCCTTTGCGCTGTATTTGATCACTGCTGATGACTTTAGCCAAGGGATTGCGTTGGCAATGATCAGTACTTTGTTCAATTCAATTTATCCACCGGATTATGGTGGGAGCACTTGGTTGAGTGGCAAACCAGTTTATCCGATCTTTCTACAAAACAGCAGTCGTTTGGTTGAATCGTTGTGTGAAATCATAGGGATCATCGTTATGGTTGCGGCACTGTCTTTTCTCCTATGATGCCGCCAATTGTGAACGGTATCATCAATCTTTGAACAGACGTCACATATTCTAGGAGGTCCTCATGAACAATATCATGCGCAATATCCTTACTGCCTTGGTTTTCATCATCGTTTACTATGCCATAGACATCCTGTTTGGCACATATACAATAGGTTCATTACCAATCATCCAGATGTTCAATCAATTCTTGATGTTGCTTGCTATTTTCTTTGCGATCGATTTAGTGGTCAAATTTTATCAGCGTCTTCGGCACAAAAACTCAAATAACTAATGTTGCTTGTCTTTGACTAAGAGAGGTGTGTGCTTTATGGAAAAAAAACCTTGGTACAAGAAGAAAAAGATCTATCTGCCCATCGCGGTAGTTCTTGGCTTGCTGGGTATCGTGCCTAGCCTGGTTTCCTTGTTCGGTGTATCGATCGATGATGAGTTGAATCCAGATTACTATACAGACCCAGATCAAGATTTATTCCGCAAAAAAAAATAAGCCTAGTGCTTATTTTTTTTGCTTATTTAGCATCAAGATAGAACAAAATATCCTTCTTGTCTTCTTGAACCGTGCCACGATAGACTTCAGTATCCAGACCGCCAATCCGAAAACCAGCTTTCAGATAGAACAAACAGGCCGACACATTGTTGTCTTGCCCGATCGTATACAATCCCTGTTTGCCATGATCCTTGGCCCATGCAGCAGCTTCTTCTATCAGCATCTGGGCAATGCCTTGCTTCCGATAGGCTTGATCAACTTTCAGATCATACACGTAATCGTAGTTGAAGAAACCTTTCTGCACCACCGCTAATCCAATACATGTGTCTTGATCATAAGCACCGAAGAAGACGGTATTAGACTGCATCTGCTGATAGTCATACTGTTCATCCGGAAAGCACATCTCCCTTATTTGGTCAGATGGTAACCGCTCGATTGAATGGTTCCACGTTTCGTTGATATAGGTCGGGATCATTTTGCCCCAAAGTTTGAAAGGCTGGTTTTTGATGCGGATATCTTGCTGGGTTGCTTCTGTGATTTGCTTGATTTGGATCATGGGTCACCTCAGTTTTATTTCTTGGTTCCAGCCAAATGAGACAGCAAACATTAGAAAAAAGTCGTGATCAATGCCAATATTGCTAAGCCGCCTTGGGTCAAAATGATTTTCTTGTCGCTGGTCAGACTACCGTATGCAGCAACTAAAATGATACCAATTAATAACAATCGAGCGATTTCCAATTGGGCATGCGCAAAGGTGACACTATATAATAAACCAACACCAATCAAGCCATTATAGACCCCCTGGTTTTTAAACAATGTCTGTACGATCGGCTGACTGCCTTCATTCCTCTTCAGATTGAACACTTTTGCAGTATTGACTGACGTCGTAGCAAATGTCTCTAGATACAAAATATAAAAAAATTCAACAGCAACAAGAACGATGAGTATCAAGCTAAGTAAATTCATGTTTATTCTCCTTGATGGGTGACCGTGATTTCAGTCGGTTTGGCTGCAAATTCAGGCATTTTCTTAAATAAGTGTTGCAATTCTGCTGTTTGGTTATGGGCGTCGATTGCGGCTTGATCGGCCCATTTTTCCACCATTACAAAGCGATTGGGTTCTTCCGTCGATTCGTAGAGATGATAGCCGTGACAGCCTGCTTCTGCTCTAGCAGAAACCAATAAAGGTTCAACAGCTGCCATAAATGCTGCCCGTTGGTCTTCTTTGATATAAAATACGGCGTTGATGATTTCCATTGTCTGTGCCTCCAATACTGATTTTATAAAAAGGTGGTGATTTGTGCTGCGTCTAAACGTACGGACTCATAACCTAGTTCTTTGGCTTTCCCAACTGACAAGATCATCACTGGCACATACCGTTCTTTGTCTAAACCAAATGCTTCTGCCAATTGATCGGCTTCAAAACCACCGATTGGATTGGTTTCATAGCCATGGGCACGAGCTACTAGCATGAATTGCATCGCTGCTAAACTGGCGTCGATTTTCACGACATCATTCATTTGTGCTGTCGTTAGGTTTTGGTAATGCGGGATGATTGCTGCCAATTGCTGATCTCTGACTTCTGCGGGCATTTTGCCTTCTGCTACAGCTTTGTTGTAGATGTCTTCGCCTAATTCATGACATTGCAGGTCGCCGAATATCAAGACCATGGCCGATGAAGTGTCATTTTGTCGCACGTTGAAGCGGATCAACGGTTTTAATTTGGCTTTTTGTTCCTCGCTTTCTACTACGACAAAGCGCCATGGCTGCATGTTGACTGAAGATGGGGCGGTCGTTGATTCTTGGATCATGGTCAACATTTCTTCATGGGAGATTTTGTATGTTTCATCGTATACACGAACGGATTTCCGACCGAAAGTGATATCTGCGAAATTGTTATTGCTATATTCTGTCATTGCTATTGTCCTTCTTTCATTGGATAAGTTTGGTGAGTAATCCTTGTAATTGCTGTGCTTCACTTGCTGTCAATCGGATGCCTAAGCCTTCTTGGTCTTGGGCATGCTTGTCGTTGCAAGCAGCGAGATCATCGATGGCCTTCGCCGTCAATGCGACAAAAATTTCACGGTTATTGTCTTTGTTGCGGCTTCTGGTGACGAATCCTTTGTCCTCTAATATTTTTAGATGACGGGTGACTGCCGCACTATCGATCCGCAATGCTGCTTGCAGCTGATTCTGTGTGCAGCGTGTTTGTGCGTGCAACACATGCAGCAGTTGATAACGGGTCAAACTAAAGCCAGTTTCTTTCTCAAAAGCGGCAGTTAGTTCTTGATTGGCGATTTTCAATTGATAAAGCATGTCGCTGAGCATCGATAAATCCATCTGTCACAGGCTCCTTCCATCGTTGACTTGTCAACTGTTGACTCATCAATGATAAGCTTTTCCAATTGATTTGTAAAGGATATTGTCATTTTTTTGGCAAAAACATCAACAAAGACGCCGCAAATACTCAATCTGCGGCGTCTTTGCTGTGGTGCTTATTTCAGTTGGAAAGCTTTCTTCAAGCCCATGACCACCAAGGTAGAGATGGCGGCGGCAAGAAAGATGATTCCCCAAGTTCCTGCTTGGATTGGCATCGTCCCTAAAATTTGATTCATCACTGGCACATAGACAGCCGACAACTGTAAGCCGACAGATAACAGCATCGCCCCTACAAGCACTTTGTTCTTCAAGAAAGACTTGTCTAAGCCAAAGCCGCTGCTCTTGCGCACATTGAAGATATGCATCAATTGTGCGACTGCCATAAAGGTGAAGGTCGCTGTTTGGGCATACTGCAATTCATGGTTGGTATGCATCAAGTAGGTGAAAAAGCCAAAGGCGACTAGCCCGATCACGACACCACTCAAGATGATCCGTCCTAAGAATCGCTTATTGACCAAACTATCTTCTTTTGATCGTGGTTGCCGTTGCATGATCTCATCTTCTGCTGGCTCAAAAGCTAACGCCATCGCCGGTGCGATATCGATCACCAAGTTCAAGAACAGGATGTGCAAAGGCTGGATCGGGATCGGCATCAAGAAAATGACACTCAAGAAAATCGTCACGATCTCGACCATATTACAAGAGAACAGGAAAGACACATATTTCTTGATATTGTCAAAAATGATCCGTCCTTCTTTGATGGCATCAACGATCGTACCAAAACGGTCATCAGTCAAAATCATATCTGACGATTCTTTGGCCACTTCAGTCCCGCGAATCCCCATGGCGATTCCGATATCGGCGCCATTAAGGGCTGGGGCATCATTGACACCGTCACCTGTCATCGATACGATATCACCTTCTTCTCTTAACGCGTCCACCAATTGCAGTTTGTTCTCAGGTGAGACACGGGCAAAAACTGCCACTTCTTCAATGCGTTCATTGAAGCCTGGTTGACCGACAGCATCATCGATCTCTTTACCGGTCATCGTTTTATCATAGTCTTTCAAGCCAATTTCTTTGGCGATCATGGATGCAGTTTGTGGATGGTCCCCAGTGATCATTTTCACACGAATCCCGGCTTCTTGCGCCACTTTGACTGCTTCTTTGACATCTGTCCGGGGCGGATCGACGATGCCTGCAAACCCTTGGATCTCGATATGCTGCAAAGCTTCCCGTAAATCAGCTTCTTCGGTACCACCTTGGTAATCATCGATTCTTCCGACTGCAATCACCCGTTGGCCATGGCTAGCCAACGTACTATTGTAGTCTTCCAATTCCTTCGTCCGCTCGTTATCGGCGTGGGCTAACTCGATCAAGACATCTGGCGCGCCTTTGATAATCAAGGTCCGTTGCTCGCCTTCGTAGACTGTCACCATAAATTTGTTGTCTGAATCAAAAGGCATTTCAGCGATTTTTTGCAATCCTTCTGATTCAGCTGTTTGGCGGTCAATGCCTTCTTTTTTGCCTAAGACAACAAAGGCGCCATCGGTTGGATCGCCTAATATTTCGTATTGTCCGTCACTTTCTCGTAATGAAGCTGTGGTACATAAGGCGCCATTGCGGATCATTTGATGCAGTGCTTGTGTCTCTTTGGCATTGATTTCCTGTTCATCTGCATCATAAAATTTACCTTCTGGCTCATAGCCGTTGCCTGATACGGTATAGGTTGATCCATCGCTTAGGATAATTTCAGCGACAGTCATTTGATTTTCTGTTAACGTGCCTGTTTTGTCACTGGCAATGATACTAGTGGCCCCTAACGTTTCAACGGCTGACAGTGATTTGACTAAGGCTTTGTGTTCTGCCATGATCCGCATGCCTCGAGACAAAGTGATCGTTGAAACAGCTGGCATGGCTTCGGGTATCGCTGCCACTGCGAGAATGATCGAAATATGGATCATTTCCACGAAAGGCTGATCGGTCAATAGCCCAGCAATCAAGACTGCTACTGCAGCAAAGAGTGCGGCAATAATGATGGCTTTGCCCAATTTGTCCAATTCGATATCTAATGGCGTCCGGCGTTTCTTGTCGCCAGTCAGCATATCACTGATTTTGCCGACTTCTGTTTCCATTGCGGTTTCTGTGACAACGGCATAGGCATTGCCTCGGGTTGCAGCCGTACCGGCATACACCACATTCCGACGATCTCCTAACGGCATTTCGTCGTCGTAGATTTCTTTTGCATCTTTGTCAACGGCTTCTGACTCACCGGTCAAAGCGGACTCGATCGACGCAAAATTGCTGCTTTCAAGAAGACGGGCATCGGCTGCGATCGCGTCGCCTTCTTCTAGGACTAAGATATCACCTGGTACGATGTGGGCCGATTCGATCTCGGTCACTTCTCCATCACGAATCACTTTTGCGGTAGTGTAAATCATGTCTTGCAAGGAATCGATCGACTTTTGCGCCCGCAATTCAGTGATGAACCCTGTCATCACAGCAATCACAACGGCGATCAGTACGGCAACTCCTTCAATGGTTTCCCCCATCGCAAAAGAGAGTAACGCGGCTGCGATCAACAAGTAAACAATCAAATTGTTCACATTGTCCCACAGCAATGCCCACACACTATGGGACTCTTGTTGCTGGATCGTGTTTTCTCCATATTTTTCTAATCGTTGGCTGGCAGTCTTCCCGCTTAGCCCTTGTTGTCGGTCACTTTCAAAGTGTTGCAAGGTATCTTCAGTCGTTTGCTGGTAAAATTTTTCCATCAAATTCCTCCTTTTATATTTGGCATGGTTGATCAGAACCGATCGTTGACTGATTTAGGCATAGCAAAAAATGGCTTCAAGTAAAGTGACGGACTTGTGCTTGGAGTCATTGGGTCCTGCAAGGGCGCATCAGCTACAAAAGAACAACAAATACTTGTTCCTAAAAAAGACACAATCGGTTTGTGAAAAAATCATTTGGCTTACTCTTAACCTATCATGGATCAAGGGTATTGGTAAATAATTTTGCTTCACAATATAAGTAAAAAAACATGAGTTACGTATCTGATCATGACCTGACCCGCAAGAAGAAAGCGCACACATTCCTGTATAGGAACAAGGAATTTAGATGGAACGTGGCACCCTATCACTTAATCTCATAGGCATGTTGTGATTCATAAGGTTACATCTTACAGCCAGTGCCATTTCATAGAGAATGCAATCAGGATATCTCAATTATACCAGAAAAAAAACACCAAAAAAAAATATTAATTTGCTGTTTTTGATGATGATTCACACATATTTGCCTTATTTCCCCAAGAATATGCACAAAAAAGACGCATCCATTTACGATGCGTCGTTTCTTTTAAGCGCGTGTGAAGAAGGTACTGCGCTTTGGTAACAAAAACACGACAGCCGCAACGACAGCGACCGACAACAAGCGATCCAGATAATCCGTACCCGCTTGGACCAAAATCACACTAAGGATTTGATTCAACCCAAGACCGTGCAGCACCTGAACGATCATGCTAGAACCCGAAGAGGTGATTCCCCCGAATAAACGGACAGTGATAAAGGAAGCCGCCACTGTGCCTGGCAGTGAGACAAGCAAGGCCAAACCTGGTAATTTCCAAGAGCCTCTTTTGATGATTTTGCCTCGCAATAATAGACCCGCCATCACCCCAGTGACGATTTGAACGGGGGCATAATACAACGAGAAGATATCTGTTGTGACACCACTAAGAACGCCACTGCTTAATCCTGTCAGCAGACCGATGATTGGTCCCCCTAGCGCGCCAGCAAAAATCGTACCGATGCTATCTAGATAAATTGGCAATCTTAACCAAAGGGCAATGGTTCCGCCTAAAAAGTTGATTGCGATCGAAAGTGCCATCAACGTGAGGACTCTGACGTTGAACAGTGTGTGTTTGTTTTGTTTCATTATTGATCATCCCATCTGTAGTTTTTCTAGATCTGCTTCGATCGTTTCTTTGTGTGCATTTAAGAGAACGGTCAAAAACTTCTTGAAAAACTGACGAGAATCGACGTCAGTCATTATTTTGCTATTGGCAGCTTTTTGCCAAAAATCATAGCGGTCCACCAATGTCTGTCCGCGACTGAGTCCTTTCGTTTCAACAGCTGTATAGCTGTCGAACCCTTGACATAAGGTATCATCGATAAAGTACGCGATCGCCAGCGGGTCATTGATCACGCAGCCGAGAATGCGTTCTTGCTGCCAATGGAAATCAACATAAAAACGGGTGATATCTCGCATGAAGCCTCCTGTATCAGGATCCATTCGACAGCAATACTCAATCAGCGTAGGCGTAAATATGATGGCTCTCGTTACGTCAAGTCCGACCATTTCGAGACAAGTACCTAACTTGTCAAAAACCAACGCAGCGGCATCGGGATCGCACCAATAATTATACTCAGCGACGGGCGAACAATTGCCATGACTTTTGTACGTACCCCCCATGCTAACGAAGCGGTCCATATGACGGCCCATGTCCGGATTCAATTGCAGGGCGGTCGCAATGTTGGTCAATGGACCCAGCGCAATCACTGAAATCGGCACATCATGGGCAAATGTTTGCGCCAGAAAACTGGCTGCCCCTTGGGCTTCAATGGTTTTGCTGCTATTGATTGGCCTATTCGTTTCCCCTAAGCCGTCCATCCCGTGGGTATCTTGGGCGCTGATAAAGGGCTGTTTCAAGGGTTGCTTTGCGCCTTGATAAATCGGGATATCCAAACGATCCAAGCGTTCCAAGCATTTGATCACATTTTTGGTGCCAATGTCTACCGGCGCATTGCCGCAGACAGTCGTGATCGCCACCACATCGATCTCTGGGGCTTTGATCGCCAACATCAATGCCAGCGTATCATCGATACCAGGATCACAATCGATAATCACTTTTCGCATTTATTTCCAACCTCCAATCTTTGAGAGATACTTAGTTTTTTAACCTGGGAAGTTTTCGAACCAGTCCAAGACGATGTCTTGATTTAAATGCACGGAAATAGTATACCATTTCCGAATGTAAAAGAGTTTGCTTTTTTCACCTTTTGTACCATTGCCAGCAAATGAGTGAACAGAAACCGCTCACAATTCTTCCGTTTCGATATAACAGTAGATTTTCACTTGCGGCATGACCTTTCGAATGTTCGTTTCAATATCATCTATCAGCTCATGGGGTTCCAGAGGCGCCTCTAATTTGAGCAGAACATCTGCCACGATCAATAGTTCATCGGTACTCAAGTGTAAGGTACGCAAGTCATTGACGTTGACGATCTCTGGTCGTGTGAAGCAAGTCTTTATTTTGGCCAAATCTTGCTGTGAAGCACTTTCTCCCATTAACAAGCTATAAAACTCACGCGCCAAAAAAACAGCAGCCAGCAACAACAACAGTCCGCCCAAGATGCCGCCGAGGGAGTCAAAGACAGCGTTGCCTGTGACTGCTGTCAACAAGATGCCCACCAATGCGATCACGACACTGGCTAAAGCAAATAGATTTTCGGTAAAACCCAGCAATAAATCGGCATCACGGCTGTCTTTCAAAAAATGCAGCAACGGCACGCGCTGGGTGTTTTCGTCTTTGATTTCCTGATCACCACTTTGTACAGCGGTCACTTCTATATACAAACTAACAAACAAGATGGCGATGACATACTGGATGTGTTCCACTTCATGGCCTGGATCGAACAAATCACGGCCAGCTTCAACGACCGCCAACAAGCCACCACCTAAAAAAGCAGTCATCGCCACCACTGTGCTAAAGAAATAAATCGCTCTGCCCTCGCCAAATTGATGCAGGTCACTGCGACCACGCCGGGCACGCTTTTCGCCGATTACCAGCAACCCTTGGTTCAAACAGTCGATAATGCTATGAATACTTTCGTTCATCAGCACGGCACTGCCGCTGAACAAAAAACCAATCAACTTGACGATAAACCCTAATAGATGTGTTAGCAGTACAATACTGCGGGCTTGTTGTGTTTGCTGTTTTTCCATAAGAGAACTTCCTCTCGTTGTTTGTCCTTTTCCTTTGATCCAAGCATACCACCACGGCCATATTCACGGTACTATTGCGCATTAATGTTTGATCTAACTCAAAAAAAATATAACAAAACACCAGTTTTTTATCGAAAATTCTATCGACCCTATTATCTTCTGACTTATTTGTCCGATATTCTCTGTACCGCTAAATGGTAAACCAGGAATGGATGAACGGTTAGTCAGCACTTGTTTTGGTGAATAAATGTCCAAAAATCCGGTTTCATTTATTCGTTTTCTGACCATCGTTCTGATCCCGTCAAACCATCTTAATTGAGTGATTTGGTTTATAATTAGCCTATTATGTCAGACTGTATTTTTTTAAGGAGTTGATAACTATACTTGGATTGCACTTACACACGCGCGTAAAAAAAGACCTGCTGCTGCTTTTAAATAATCACCACGACTTTGTTCCCACTCAGCTTTTGGTCGCGCAGATTGGTTATGCAAATCAATATGTTGTCAAGAAAGCATTGAATGAACTACTGGAAGAGATTCGGGACGCCTTTGACCCCGAGGAATTATCCCTGAAGATCAACAAACACCGCGGAGTTCATTTGTATAGTCGTGATGGCAATCTGTATGACGCTTTGAACATGATTATGTCGAAAGACACGGGTTATTTGATCTTGATCACGATGCTGATCAAAAGAAATGTACCGACAAGTGACCTGTGCGACACGCTCTTTATCAGTGAATCGTCATTGCGCAGACGGATCAAAGACATCAATCAGCAAATGGCTTTTTATGATTTGCGGCTCACTTTTTCAAAAACGATTCGTTTGCATGGGCCTGAACACCACATCCGAATTTTGACTTTTAGTTTGATTTTTTACATCCATCGGACATTGGCAGGTCTGCCATTTTCTGTGGACATACAGCCATACAACACATTGGCGCATCAAGTCAGCCAGCAGTTGCAGCTACAGACGAACAGCCACCAAGAAACGATTTTGGCTATGCTGCTTTTCGTTGCTGATCCAGCCATACGTGGAGGGAAACATGTCATACTTCCTATCCAACAACTGCTGTTTTATCAAGATATGCTGATTCCTGATAAACCGTCCTTTTTAAGCCATTGGTCACCGGATGACTGGTCCTTTCTATTTATTGCGATTTTATCTGCGGATTGGGCTGGTTTCAGCCTTGATATCAATTTACCAAAAACGATCAATGAGACACAGACCGCCGCCAGCCAAAGTTGGCTGCTTGCATTTGAAACAGTCTTTGGTGAGATCCGAAGCGAGCGCAGCCGTGCCATTTCGCAGATCAACAGACAGTTATTGGCCAATCTCTTTTTTCGATTAGATGATGCTTTGTTCGAACTGTTTCACTTAAATGATTATCAAAACATCCAACGATTGTATCCGGCTTATACCAAAACATTTGAAGGCGCCTGGACAATATTTGTGACGCAACATCCTGAGTTTGATACACACTATGCCAAGCAAACGAATTTGTTGCTTTGCGTCTACCTCTTTCCGATTCAGCATGTTTTGCCAGAAATCCATCTATATAATCATTCTTATGTCCCTATGACGATGAAGCACTATATTGAAGAGCGGGTCAAGGGTCATTTCTTTGATCGTTGTAAAATTCGTTTCATGGAACATATAGAAGAAGCTGATTTGATCATCGGTACGCATAAAGTCGAAGCAACGCAGGCAGTGCATCAGCAAACAGTCATCATCGAAGCGTCTCTTTCTGCTTGTGATCTCGCTCGAATCGAACAGGCGATCGAGGGGTTGATTTACGCAAAAGTTGATTGAAGCATCAAAGGCCCGCAACACCGATCGGTGTTGCGGGCCTTTGTTTAATAGTTATAATCTGTTCCAGTGTCTGACGATTCAGTTCCCCACTCTTGATCAGTGCCTTGATCGGTTGTGGTGGTTTCTGTACCCGTTTCTGTATCTGTCAGCTGACCGAGTGCTTTCAACATATCATTGCGCACCTCAGTATAAGAATAATCTTGGATGTAGACAACGGATTGGCCATCATAAGAGGTGCCATCGTACCATTCGTAGGTATGTTTTTCGATGTCAAATCCAGACAGCATATTCCCTGCCAATGAAACCAAGTCTTCAAACTTAAAGTTGGTATTGACATCTTCACTCACGGAATCAAGAATTTGTTGGTATTTGGTGACATTGTTGATTTTCAGCGCTTGGCTGATCGCCGCTTCAATGACTTCTTGCTGACGATTGCCGCGGTCTACGTCGGTATCCATTTTACGGATTCTGGCAAAAATCAAGGCTTGTTCCCCATTTAGCAACTGGCGGCCTTCAGGAATCAATGTTTCTCCTGTGTTGTCGGAGGTGTATTTTTTGTTGATATCATAGGGCACATCAACGGTCACACCGCCAATGGCATCGATGATTTTTTCAAAACTGGTAAAGTTGATATTGACGTAATAATTGATTGGTAATTGTAAATAATTTTGAACGGTTTCAATCGTTGCATCTTCTTCACCAATCGCGAAGGCACTATTGATCTTGGCAGTACTGACGATCGTGCCATTCCCTGTACCATCATAAATATTGGTCCACACATCTCGAGGGATGCTCACCATATCGATTTTTTTGTTTTCCCCATCATAGACCATATAGATCAAGCTATCCGCCCGGGTACTGTCTAAATGTTCCGTCTTCTCACGTTCCGCATCATTATCGACCCCCATCAGTAAGATGCCAAACTTGCCATCGACATCAGAAGCTTGGAGACTATTGTCTTCATTTTTTTTATTGGATGTGATCACTGCAGATTCTTTATACATTTTATCGACAGAGCTTTTGGCCGCATAATACGTATACCCTGCAAATAAAAAGACTCCTGCTAACGCAAAAAGTAGGATACCTATAATGATTCGTCGCTTATCTCGCTTTTTAGTTGCTCGTTTTCGGCTGTATTTCGTCTTTCTATCCATAGTGCCTCCTTCATTTCTCCTGAATTGCTCTCCCCGATTGTACCAGAATTTTTAGTATACGCCTATTTTTTTAAGAAGTTTTATCATTTTAACGGTGTATTTTTGAAGCGATTGTAATAAATAACGCAACCTATTTTTTAGAATATTCGTCTCCTAGACACGAATATCGCTGCAGATCTCGTTGAGACAGGCTTTCTTCACAGTTTTTTTCATTTGTTGCATTCTGATTTTCTTGCTATTATCAAAGTACGCTTGTTTTTTTCAAGTAGATGATTGATTCAGATTCAGTTTTCCCTTTCCGGGTTATCGCTGTTTAACGTATTAAAAGATAAGGAGTGTGTTGCATGTTTTTTCTCACAAAAAAAGGGCTGCATCGCCTTGCGGCACCGTATATCACTGACGGGGCCGCAATTGCATATGGCACTTGGCAATCTTTCAATGCACCTTCCAGTCGGTGCTTGTGCGTATTGAATGACCAGCAATTACATATATTATCGCTGAATCTTTTTTCAACAAAAGTACTTTATGCCCAGGTGATTCCTTTGTCAGACATGAAAAAGGTCAAATTACAGCGTCATCTTTCTACTGCCACATGGCATTTTGCTTATGCCAATCAAGGCTATCGCTTCCAATTCCCATTGACTATTTTGACGTTGGGTCAATGGCAGCCGCGGTTTCTCTCACGCTGTGAGCAGCTGTTTGTTTGATTATTCCCATTATTTTTTAGTCATCCAACCAAATCTTTCAATGAAGCGTTTGCTTTTGGCTGTTGTATTTTACCTAGTCATCGTCTGTGATAAGATAGCACTGAAGAATAGGAGGGCCCATGGATAAGATTAAAGGAACACGACTATATTTAAGAACGTTTGAAGCTAAAGATGAGGACACACTTTTTCAACTTTACAAGCAGCCTGCTGTGTGCAAGTACCTTTTGCACGAGCCCTGGACGTCCGCCAACAGCGCTGAAGCTTTTCAGAAAAAGTGTGTCCAAAAGCGCCTCAGCCATCAGACGGCGCTCTCGTTAGCGGTGGTATACGATCATCGGGTCATTGGCGATCTATCCGTCTGGCGGACAGGACAACCTGATTGTGTAGAGATTGGCTATGCCTTTGATCCTGCTTATTCTGGTCGAGGTTTTGCGCAAGAAGCACTCCAGCTATTGATCAATTGGTTGTTCAGCACGCAGCAGGTCCATCGTATCCAAGCAACATTAGATGCCCGTAATACCCCTTCTGCCAATTGCTGTCGACGCATTGGCATGCGGGAAGAAGCTCATTTTATCCAGGATTGGTGGAATAAAGGCCAATGGACAGATAGCTTGGTCTTTGGCCTGTTGGCTGCTGAGTGGGCGCAAAAATGAAGGAGCAAAAAATAAAAAGCACCTGTGGGTGTAGAAATGAATCGTGTAGGAGGCAATTATGCTAGGTTTATTGCGTTATGCTAAGGATTATCGTAAACAAATCATCCTTGGTCCGTTTTTTAAATTTTTAGAAGCTGTTTTCGAGCTAGTTTTGCCGTTGCAGATGGCGACATTAGTAGATGAAGGGTTACGTCAGAACAATTGGTCCAAAGTCGTGGAAATGACCTTATGGATGATTGCGATGTCAGTGATTGGGATGATCTGTGCCGTGATTTGTCAATATTATGCATCGGTGGCATCTCAGGGATTTGGTACTGAGCTGCGCAATCGCTTGATGGCGAAAATCAATTCGCTGTCACATAATGAACTGAATATTTTTGGCACAGATACGCTGATCACCCGCATGACCAACGATATCAATCAGATGCAAATTGCATTGGCTATGTTGATTCGCTTAGTGGTTCGTGCGCCTTTCTTGAGTATTGGCTCGGTGGTGATGGCCTTTGTCATTGACTGGCAAGCAGGTCTGATTTTCTTATTGGTGTTGCCCTTATTTTGTATTGTCTTGTTTTGGATCATTTCAAAAACGGTTCCTCTCTATCAAAAAGTCCAAGTGCGACTCGATCAATTGAATGAACTAGTGAGCCAAAACTTAAGCGGTATTCGCGTGATTCGGGCATTTGCGCGAACAAAAACCGAAACCAAACGTTTTGATGAAGCAACAGATGATCTGGGCAGTATTTATTTATGGGTCACCAATTTATCGGCATTGCTCACGCCGGCCACAACCTTCATTATGAATATCGCCATCATTGGGTTATTTTATATCGGCGGGTTCAAAGTCAACGTTGGTCATTTGCAGCAAGGACAAGTACTGGCCTTGGTCAATTATATGAACCAAATGCTGTTGGCGTTGATCGTCGTGTCGAATCTAGTCATCATCTTTACCCGTGCCGCGGCTTCTGCTTCTCGGATCAACGAGGTATTGGATGCAGAACCTTCAATTGATGATCAACTCTCTGAAGTCTTTTTAGATCAACCGAAGAACAATGTTGGTGCGATTCGTTTTGAACATGTCGATTTTCGTTTCTCAGCAGATTACGGTCTGGCGCTGCAAAACATCGACTTCCAAGTGACGCCTGGATCAACATTGGGTATTACTGGGCCAACAGGAAGCGGTAAGTCTGCTTTGACTCAATTGATTCCCCGCTTTTATGATGTAGCGGCTGGGAAAGTGATCGTGGATGGCCAAGATGTCCGAAAATGGCCATTACAGCAATTGCGGCAAAAAATTGCGATGGTGCCGCAAACAGCGGTCCTCTTTTCTGGCACGATTCGCGAAAACTTGCAGTGGGGCAAAACCGATGCCACCGATGAAGAATGTTGGCGGGCGTTAGCTATCGCTCAAAGCCGCGACTTTGTTGAAGCATTGCCTAAGCAATTAGATACCCCGATCTTTGAAGGAGGCAAAAATTTCTCAGGTGGACAAAAACAACGCTTAACGATTGCCCGAGCGTTGATCGCCCAACCAGACATTTTGATCCTTGATGATTCATTGAGTGCCTTAGACTATCAAACAGATCTTGATTTACGGATGGCCTTAAAAGAAAACTTGCGGGGCACCGTGATCATCATCTCCCAACGGGTCCGTTCGATCCAAGATGCGCAGCAGATACTCGTGTTAGACCAAGGGAAACTTGTTGGCAAAGGAACCCACGATACCTTATTGGCTGAATCGACAGCCTACCAAGAAATCGTCACATCTCAAGCAGAGGAGGAAGACAAATGAAAAAGAAATCCATTGATTGGTCCGCTTTGGCCCGTTACTTCCCATACTTAGGTGCCTACCATAAAGAAACTTGGACTGCTGTGGTCCTTGGGATCGCTGCCGGTGTCTCTAGTGTCTATATGACCTATTTGATTGGTCAAGGGGTGGATCAGCTGATTGGTGCTGACCAAGTCCATTTCAATGCGCTCTTCCGGATTCTGCTGCTCTTTGGCGGTGTGATGCTGGTGACCGTGATCAGTCAGTGGCTGATCCAACGGTTAGGCAATCGGGTGGCTTATCTTTCTGTCGCCGATTTGCGTAAGCAAGGATTCGCCCATTTGAATACATTGCCTTTGCGCTATTACGATCAACAATCACATGGGAATATCGTCAGTCGTTTTACCAATGATATGGACAATATATCGATTGCTGTCTCAGCTGTCTTCAACCAGCTTTTTTCGGGGATTTCTGTGGTTTTGATTGCCTTGATCGTGATGTGCCAAATGAGTATTCCGTTGACGCTGGTCGTCTTGGTATCCACACCGATCATTTTCTTGGTCAACTGGGTCGTTACAAGAACTTCCCAATCTCATTTCGCTCGGCAGCAAGAGATCGTCGGTGAGATTTCAGGCTTTGTGACTGAAATGATCGGCAACCAAAAAATCGTCAAAGCGTTCGACCGTGAAGCAATCAATCAAGCACAGTTTGAAACCATCAATCAAGACTTGAATGTCCGCGGGCAAAAAGCCCAGTTTTCTTCTTCATTGACCAATCCCCTCTCTCGCTTTGTGGATCATTTGGCTTACTTGTCGGTTGGGTTCGTCGGCGGATTTTTGTTCTTTTCTGGCACGGGATCGGTTACGATCGGTGTCATCTCAAGTTTTACGATTTATTCGACGCAATTTTCGAAACCCTTCATCGAATTGTCCGGGATCACTACCCAAATCCAAACAGCACTTGCTGGCTTGGCTCGAACCTTTGATTTGTTGGATCAAGAACCAGAATCTGCTGATGACCAAGAATCTCATGCTTTAACATCGATCAAAGGGAAAATCGATTTTGAAGATGTCGCATTTGCCTATGATCCAGACCAAAAATTGATCGAAGACTTTACCTTTACCGCCCAACCAGGGGAAACCGTCGCCATCGTCGGAAAGACCGGTGCTGGGAAATCCACTTTGGTCAATTTGCTGATGCGTTTCTATGATGTGGACAAAGGATCGATCCGAATCGATGGTATCGATATCCGGCAACTGAAACGAGAAGATTTACGCCAAAGTTTCGGGATGGTTTTGCAAGACACGTGGCTCTTTGATGCCTCTTTACGAGAGAATCTGCAATATGGGCAGGCGAATGCCACCGACGAAGAAATCTATGCTGCGCTGAAAAGTGCCTATATGTATGAATATGTCATGCGCTTGCCAGAGAAACTTGATACCCCAATTGGACATCAAGGTATTAAAATCTCTGACGGACAACGACAATTACTGACGATTGCCCGGACAATGATCTCAAATCCGCCGATGCTGATTTTAGATGAAGCCACTAGCTCAGTCGATACCTTGACGGAGAAAAAAATCCAAGATGCTTTCTTACGCATGATGCAAGGCAAAACCAGCTTTGTGATTGCCCATCGCTTGTCCACGATTCGGGCCGCCGATAAGATTTTGGTCATGGATGCTGGCCAAATCGTAGAACAAGGCACCCATGAAGAATTATTGGCGCTGCAAGGGTATTACTATCGCTTGTACCATGCCCAGTTTCAACATTAAAAAAATCACTCTTTGCGCCATGCAAAGAGTGATTTTTTGTACCCGCCGTCCGTATATTTCTTTTATGTTGCCTCATCTGGTAAAGTGGAATCAGGGGTGCCCTCCACCGTTGCCCAGTACTGATCACCCCATTGACAGATTTCTTCGACGATTGGTCTTAAGGACAAGCCAATCTCCGTCAAACGATAGTCGACTTTGGGTGGTACGACTGGATAAACCTGACGGGTGATGATTTGGTCTCGTTCTAGTTCTCTTAATTGGCGAATGATCATCCGTTGATTGATTGCTGGCAGCAAACGATGGATCTCACTCAGCCGCAAAACCGGTTGCTGCAGCAACGCCCAAATCAGCGCAATCTTGTATTTGCCACCAATGACATACATGGCGAGGTCTTTGGTATGGATAAATTCTTTGTCATTATAGTGATACATCGTTTTCTCCTATTCTCTACATGTGATGGGTATGTGCCAATGATAGGCACTATACCATCTTTTGTCGATAGTGACAAACTCGTCAGTATTGAATCATCTGACACAACCGTTATACTGAACACAAGCATACTATTATTTGAAAGAAGGTCGATGTGATATGAAAAGCAAAGCAGCCGTAGCATTCGAAGCCGGCAAACCATTAGAAATCGTCGAGATCGATGTGGCCGATCCGAAAGCCACAGAAGTGATGATCAAAATATTATATACATCCGTCTGCCATACGGATGCCTTTACGCTATCGGGGGATGATCCTGAGGGCGTCTTTCCCGCAGTTCTAGGCCATGAAGGCGCAGGGGTCGTCGTCAAAATAGGTTCTGACGTTACGTCGGTCGCAGTTGGCGATCACGTGATTCCTTTATATACTGCAGAATGCGGCACATGTAAATTCTGTCTATCAGGCAAAACAAATCTTTGTTCCGCGGTGCGAGAAACGCAAGGCAAGGGCTTGATGCCAGATGGAACCACTCGCTTTTCTTACCAAGGTCAACCGATTTATCATTATATGGGCACCAGCACGTTTAGCGAGTATACGGTGGTCAACGAGATCAATGTAGTCAAAATCGATGAACGTGCCCCCTTAGACAAAGTCGCTCTTTTTGGTTGCGGTGTGACCACTGGTTTAGGCGCAGTCAAAAATACTGCCAACGTTGAATCCGGTTCAATCAACGCAGTTTTCGGACTAGGCGCCATCGGTCTAGCTGTGATCCAAGGATTAAAGAAAGCCAATGCTACACGCATCATCGCTGTTGATACCAATCCTGACAAATGGCCGCTTGCGCAAAAAATGGGTGCCACTGATTTCGTCAATCCTAAAGACGATGATCGACCCATCCAAGAGGTCTTGGTGGAAATGACTGATGGCGGCGTCGATTACAGCTTTGAATGTATCGGCAATGTCGATGTCATGCGTTCCGCTTTGGAGGCTTGTCACAAAGGCTGGGGCGAGAGCATTATCATTGGTGTCGCTGGTGCCGGCAAAGAGATTGCTACCCGTCCTTTTCAATTGGTGACTGGTCGGGTCTGGAAAGGTTCCGCTTTTGGCGGCGTCAAAGGACGTTCACAGTTGCCAGGGATGGTGCAAGATTATATGGCTGGCGACATTGATTTAGACTCTTTCATCACCCATTATCTTGACTTTGATGCGATCAATACCTCTTTTGATTTATTACATGCCGGTGAATCGATCCGTACGATCTTGACCTATGGGGGCGACGATGCATGCGTCTAAAAATAATTGAACAACACAAAAGTCACGGCGGTCTGCAGATCAAGTATCGTCATTATGCTGAAACCTTACAAACTGAAGCTACCTTCAGTTTATATTTACCCGAAGCTGCAACTGCCGCTACTCCAACTGCTTTGATCTGGTGGTTGGCAGGATTGACTTGTACCGATGATAACTTCAGCCAAAAAGGCGCGTTCCAGAAATATGCCGCCCAGCAGAACCTCGCTTTTGTGATGCCGGATACCTCTCCTCGAGGCGTAGATGTTGCGGATAGTGAAGATTGGGATCTAGGCCAAGGGGCTGGATTTTATCTGAATGCCACGGAAGCGCCTTGGCAAGCACATTTCCATATGTACGATTATCTGACCAAGGAATTGCCAGCCATCGTCTATGACTTGATTCCTCATTTTTCCGGTCAAGAAAGTATCATGGGTCATTCTATGGGGGGGCACGGTGCCTTGATTCTGGGATTAAAAAATCCAGCACGTTTTAAAGCCATCTCCGCTTTTGCCCCAATCAGCCATCCGTCGGTCGTTCCTTGGGGAAAAAAAGCCTTTACTGCCTATCTAGGAGAAGATCAGACCAAGTGGCAAGCATGGGATGCGACGGCATTGGTGGCCAACGTTGATGGACCGCCACCGCCGATATTGATCACACAAGGTACAGCGGATGATTTTTATGACACCCAACTAGTTGAGACTGATTTTCTGACAGCTGCCAAAGAAGCTGGCGCATCTGTGCGCTATGAATCAGAAACAGGGTACGACCATAGTTATTTCACGATTGCCTCGTTTATTGAACGGCATATTGCGTTTCATCAACATTATTTTTCATAAACAAAAGAAGTCTTTACCAGCAAAAAGGTAAAGACTTCTTTTGTTGAGCTTCATCGATTATCGATTCCACACATCCCCATACTCGGATTTTTGTTCAAATTCTTTCTTGGCGAATGGACACAAGGGAATGATTTTCTTGTTTTCTTTACGGGCTTTTTCTACCCCTTTGGCGACAAGTTTTTCCGCTAGTCCTTGTCCGCGATAACTAGGATCAACAAAGGTATGATCAATAATCATGCGCTCAGTTCCGGCATCTGACCAGGTCATTTCACCTATTTCTTTGTCGCCGTCTTTTAAAGCAAAACGGTTTTTTTCTTCTACGATTTCCATCATGATTGCTCCTTCGTGACAAATTTTAAGGCGCCGCTTGGACAAGTATGGATCACTTGCGCTACTTGCGGTGCTTCGCCATTATCTGGCATGATCTAGGGTCTGCCTCCAACTTCGAACACAGCGGAATTTCCTCGTACACAGTTGCCACTGTGGATGCAGATTTACTTATTATAATAGACATCGATCGCTTCGCCATGGTATTTTCGATACCCGCCAGCTAGTAATGTTTCTTCTGTGACTGGTTCACCAGCCAATGTATGACCGTCCATCTGACCGCCTCCTTCATGTTCAACCAACAACAACCATCCTTTGTTTTCATCATACGCCTATTTGGTGAAAAAAGAAAAGATTCTTTCTCCGCTTTTAGGCGTCGCAGCTCTTTTGACTTTGGCTGGATCTCATGCTACACTGCCAACATTAACGGGTACTTGCAGGCGAAACCCGCAGCCAACATTGCCGTCGATAAGAAAGGAACAACTATGCGTATCAACATTTTGCAACATACACCAAACGAAGGGCCTGGCGCAATCATGGATTGGGCAAAAACGTATGGTCATGAGGTCTTCATCTACCATCCTTACCACTTCAACGGTGTCTTGCCCCTTGCCGATGAAACTGATTTCTTAGTAATTTTGGGTGGCCCCATGAGCCCAAATGATCCACTGCCATGGATCAGTGAAGAACGATCACTGATTTTGGCGTTGATCAAGCAAAATAAACCAATTTTTGGGGCCTGCTATGGCGCACAGCAAATCGTCAAAGCCCTCGGATATGCCGTAACGAAAGCCCCCCATAAAGAAGTAGGCTGGGCACCAGTCTATCTTGAATCATCGGTGATCCCGCAACTGCCAGATCAAATGACCGTCTTGCATTGGCACGAAGAAATGTTTGAGATACCGAATGATGCACAGCGGCTGTTTCGCAGTGACCTGGTTGCCAATCAGGGCTTTATCCTGAACCAGCGGATCATTGGCTTGCAGTTTCACTTTGAACCCTTGGTTGAGAATGTGCGAGAAATGGTCATCAACGATGGGGCTTACGCAGCGGATAGCAAGAATGCTTTGCAGCAAGACCCTGCAGCAATTTTGATGCAAGAGGTGCCTGCAGAAAACAAGCGTATCCTCTATCGATTGTTGGACTTCATCACAGACACTCCTTCAGTGATCTGAAAAAAAGAACCAAAAACAAGGGCTGAAAGCTTCCTTTCAGTCCTTGTTTTAGTTATGCACATGTTTGATACTGTCTGCTCACATCTCGTGCTTATCGATCGCTTTGAAATGGTACATCTGAGAAGCATAGTCTCCTGCCAAGTGCGGATCCACATAGAAGCCGATCTGCATCAACTCATCCCCACCCTGGATCCCTAAGTCGGAAGCGTATTGTTTCTCAACATCTAAGCCTTGCAATTTCAATGTCACCAATGGCGCAGAAGCTTCAGCTAACACACGGAAATAAAAGACCATAGCTTCCGATCGATCCTGACTGATATACATCCAGGCTGTATCGTTGCCTTCAAAAGGGCTCAGCAAGCGGACAAATCTGCCAAATTGCAGCAAGTGTCGATGTTGCTTATAGACATGGATTTGCTCTTTGATGGCTGTTTTCTCAGCTGTCGTCAATTGGGTCAGATCTAGTTCATACCCCAATAATCCTGACATCGCCACGTGTCCTCTTATGGAAAGATCAGTGATGCGATGGGTCTGATGATTCGGCACGGCTGACACATGGGACCCCATGGTTGACGGTGGATAAACCAAGCTGGTGCCATACTGGATCTTCAGCCGAGCAATGGCATCGGTGTTATCGCTGGTCCAAATCTGCGGCATATAATATAAGAAACCTGGGTCAAACCGACCCCCACCACCAGAACAACCTTCAAATAGAATCTGTGGATAGGCCGTTGTCAATTTTTCCAGAAAGTCATACAACCCTAGCATATAGCGATGGGCGACTTCTCCTTGCTGGGCTGGGTCCAGCAGCAAGGAATAGACATCGGACATATTGCGGTTCATATCCCATTTGATGTAGTCGATCGGCACGCGATCAAACAGCTTTTGCAACTGTTGATAGATGTGGTCACGGACATCTTGCCGGGAAAAATCTAACACATATTGACTGCGGCTCAATGCTGGTTGGCGCTGCGGGACTTCTAAGCGCCATTCAGGGTGGGCGCGATACAATTCACTATCGCCAGAAACCATTTCTGGTTCTAGCCACAACCCAAATTGCAGCCCGCGGTCTTTGACTTTCTTGGCAAATCCTGCAAGCCCTGAGGCCAATTTCCCTTCGTTTTCGAACCAATCACCAAGGGATGTCTGATCATCTTCCCGCTGACCAAACCAGCCATCATCTAACACAAATAGTTCGATGCCTAGTGCTTTGGCTTCGTCCACTAAGTGGTCCAATTTATCTTCATCAAAATCAAAGTAAGTGGCTTCCCAATTGTTGATCAAGATGGGCCGCTCTTTGTTTTTGAAATTGCCGCGAATCAAATGCTGGTCATAAAAGTCATGGTATACATGGGATAATTGGTTCAATCCTTGATCACTGTATGCCAGCACAACTTCAGGCGCTTGGAAGATGTCTCCTTGATTGAGCTGCCAATTGAAATGGTCACGATTGATCCCCATGATCACTCTCGTTTGCTGATAGGGATCTCGTTCAATGACCGTTTCATGACTGCCGCTATAAATCAAGCTAAAACCAAAACATGTGCCTTGGACTTCGTTGGTTTGCGGATCGGCTAAGATACTGAAGGGATTTTGCTGATGACTGCTGGATCCTCGTTTGCTGTCCAAGCGCTTGGTGCCGATCTGAATCGATTCACGGGTCATTTGACGTTCCCGTGCCCATGCACCATGCAGATGAATCAAATCTAGCGGACGATTGGGAAAGTCGATCGATTGGCTGGCGAATTGTTCGATCCGCACTTGCTGCTCATGGTGGTTGATCAGCTGACTAGAACGAACGATCACTGCGGTATCAGAAAAAATCGAGTAAGACAACTTCAGCTCCAGTTTGGCCGTTTCATCTATGAGGGACAGGCACAGAGTCTCGATTGCGTCAGCATCTCCATAGGTTTGAGGCAAGCCAGCCAGCATTGGTTTGCCTTGCATGATTTCATGTCCTTGATAGACAAAATGGGTCACGTGGCTGCCGTTTTGATGCCGAATGTCATAGGCTGCTTCGCGGAAATCGCCAAAGCCATTACCGGGAAACTCCATCATCATTGTGTCTAATGAAAACAAACGGTCTTTACTTCCTGGCGGGTTTGGCGAAAAAGACCGATCAATGCGGGGATAACGATACCCGCCAGAATAATGGGTCAGATACTTGCCATAATAGATATGGGCAAGATTGCCGCCTTCTTCGATCTGCATCACATAACTGATCTGCCCATTGCTTAAATGAAAAATATGATTCGTTTGATCAAATGTAATCATGGGATATCCTTTCCAGCTGTTTTGTCATGGTCATTTCACAGAACCTAGCATGCCTTGTACAAATTGTTTTTGCAGAACAAAGAAAATAATGGCTGTCGGCAAAGTAGCGATCACGATCCCGCACATCATCATGCCGTAATCTGGTGTATACGAGGCACCCATTGCCGATAGAACCAGTGGCACTGTCCGTTTGTCCGGTGATTGCAAAGCAACCAATGGCCACAAATAATTGTTCCAACTATTCATAAATGTAATGATCGCTGCTGCCGCATAGGTATTTTTGGCTGTCGGCATATAGACTCTCAAGAAAATACTCAATTCGTTCAATCCATCGATCCGAGCGGCTTCCACCAATTCTTTCGGAAAAGCTTTGATATTCTGCCGGAAGAAGAAAATCAAGAACGCAGTACATACAGACGGTAAGATCACAACAGCAAAGGTGTTGATCCCGATTGGTGTGCCGCTCAGCTTACTGAACATCCGATACAAGGGAATCATCAATGCCGCAAAAGGCACCATCATCGACAAGAGCAAAATGTTGAAAATACGGTCTTTGGTTTTGGTTCGATAAATTTCAAATCCATACCCTGCCATCGATGAAAAGAGCAGCGCAAAGATCGTCGTGATCACAGCGATGAAGGCGGAGTTTCCAAGGGCACGGGTAAAATTAAGATCTGAGGCAAATAAGTTTTGGAAGTTGATGACCAATTGGTCACCAATCATTATTTTCCCTGCAACGATATCAAAGGTTTGATTGGTCATGCCTAAGATCATCCACACAAAAGGGAAAATCGAGATGAAAGCCAGGATACATAAAAAGAGATATTTGAGTGTTAGTGATAAAGTTTTCAATTTTCTTTCCCTCCTATTTTGGTTTGGATGATCGACAAGATCACGATCGCAATCACGATCACAAAGGAAACCGCTGCGGCATAGCCAAAGTTTGGCGTAAACTTGTAACTCAAATTATAGATATATTGCGACAATGTCGTCGTCGCGTTTGCAGGGCCGCCGCCTGTGATGTTTTGGACTTCGTCAAATAATTGCAAGGTACCGATCGTTGAAGTGATGGTCGTGAAAAGAATAATTGGTCGCAAATTGGGAATCGTGATCTTGAAAAATTGGTCCCATTTTGAGGCACCGTCGATTTCCGCAGCTTCGTAGATACTAGGTTCAATATTTTGCATGCCAGAAATGAAGAAAATCATATTGTAACCGGTCCAGCGCCAAGTAATGGCAAAAATAATCAAGACTTTAGCCCAAAATGGGTCGGTCAACCATTGGATCGGTGTATCGATCACATTGATCTGAGTCAAGAAATTATTGACCAAGCCATTGGCTGAGAACAAACTTTTCATGATCAATGAATACGAAACCAACGAGGTGATACAAGGCAAGAACAAGGCCGTTCTGAATAATCCTTTGAACTTTAATTTTTTGTCATTCAGTATGTTCGACACGACCAATGCCAAAAAGAGCATGATCGGCACTTGGATCAATAAATATAAAAACGTATTGCCAAAGGCTTTTTTAAAGGTAGAATCTGTTAGCATTCGCTGATAATTCCCCAACCCGTTGAAGGTCATGGCCGTTGGTGTACCTGATTGAAAAGATGTAAATAACGCTGAGATCATTGGGATAAAGACCAATGCTGAAATCAAAATAACCGGTAATGTGATAAATGCATTGCCATTGGCAAACCAATTTTTTGATTTATTTTTCATGGTGTTTCCTCCTTAACACAGAAACTCGCGATTGCTCACGAGTTTCTGCAAAGTTGTTCGATTAGTTTGCAATCTGTGCTTCTACTTGTGTTTGTGCATCTTCTAATACTTTATCGATATCTTCGCCATTGATGACCCGTTGCAAGCTTTCAGTCAAGACAGACTCGATGGCATAGGTATGGTTGCCGTAGTTTACAGCTGGGATTTCTTGTGACCATTGAGAGAAGTCTTGGAAGACTTTTTGACCACCGTAGAAGTCCAAACCAGAAGTATATTCTTCTGTTTCTTCAGCGGCATTCATTGTCGATACTAACCCAATCTCAGTTGCCAACGTACCCATCAATTCTTTGTTCGATGCAAATGTTTTATCTAAGAAGTCTTTGGCATTGTCTTCGCCATCCACACCTTTGATGACATACCAGCCGGCACCGCCGATACTGGATGCATTGACCGAGTTGCTGTTGCCTGCAATAGATGGAATTTGTGCGATCGCCCATTTGCCGCTTTGATCTTCAGCACCTTGGATCGTGCTTGAGTACCACGCGCCTGTTGGTGCAGAAGCGGTATTCCCTGATTGTACCGCGTTGACGCCGCCATCCCAATCAGATACTTGCTCAACCAAACCTTCATTCAATAGTGTCGCCAATACATTCAATCCTGCTTTAAAGGATTCATTGTCTTTGATCGTTACTGTTGTTCCATCTTCACCGGTATACCATTCACCAGCAGACTGCATAATGATCCGTGCCAAGCCTAAGTCACTTGGATCCAGCGACATCATTGGATGGCCAGTTTTTTCTTTGACATCTTTGGCGATTTGGATGAAATCATCCCAGGTAATATCTTCTAAGTCAGCTGCTTCGTACCCAGCATCTGCTAAGTAATCTGTGCGGTAGAATAATCCAGCCACACCACTGTCAAACGGCACGCCATAAATCACATCATCAACTTTATTGACCGCAAATTTATAGCTGGAAAAATCATCTTCATTGACGATATCCGTCAAGTCACTAAATGCATCTGGATAAGAGGATAGATACCCTTGGATACGGTAATCTTCAATTAAAACGATATTTGGCAAGCCATCCGTATTCCCTGAAGCCAAGCTGGTATTTAGTTTTTGCACGATATCATCTTGTGACATCGTCACGACTTCAACATCGACATCATCATTCTCATATACTTTGATGGCTTCATTTACTGCTTTGATATTAAAGGTTTCATCCCAAGCCCAAACAGTCACTTTATCAGAAGAACCACCCGAATCTCCAGAACTAGATCCACTGCTGCCACAAGCCGCCAAAGTCAAAAGCGCTGCTGCCGTTACAATAGAAGTTATCAATTTTTTCATTTCTATCCCTCTTTCCTTATTTATTACATCCTTACTATACATCGAATCTGTAACCGCATTCAATAACCTTGAAAGAGCTTACTAAAATTGTCCAAAAAAAGAAAAAATTTACCAATAGCTATCTTTTTTGAAAGCGTTTATATTAAAATAGAAGAAATAGGGGGTATTTTTGATGGCTAATTTACATACAGTATTAATCGTCGATGATGAGGCGACGATCCGTGATGGATTGAAACATATGATTCGCTGGGAACAAGAAGGCTTCCGTTTGCTGGGGGATGCGGCAAACGGGGAAGAAGCTTTAAATCAGATTCAAACGTTGCAACCTGACATTGTGATCACCGACTTGAAAATGCCGCAAATGGACGGCATTCAGTTGACCACAGTGATCCAACAGCAATACCCGGAGGTCCATTTTCTGGTTTTGAGCAGCTATGATGATTTTCACTATGTGAGTCAAGCATTTAAGAATGGTGCCCTTGATTACTTATTGAAGCCAACCTTGACACCGGCATCCTTATTGCAGACACTCGGCAAAATTGCCAAAAAAATCAGTCATAGTCAAGGATCGATTTCCGAAGAAACACAATTACAAGAGGCGTTGAACCGTTATTTGGCCGGCTATGAAGAATCACTTCAACCGATAGATGCTTATTTGAACCCAACCCTTACACCGGCAGATTATCAGCTGCTTTATACAAACTTGCGCCATTTCCAATCAAATCAGCAACTGTTTCATGCCCTGAATGAATTCGCGCAATCTGAGCCAAAATTACGGACATTGCCCTTTCGCACGAGCAACAACGATGCTGGGTTATTGATATGTGGACCACAGCATCTTGACATTGGCGCATCTTTAAAACAATGTTTGCTGCAGTTGACCTATACCGAACCAGACGCATTCTTTACTTTAAGCAATGCTTTTCACAAAATTGATCAATTGCGGACATCCTACCTACAATTGAAAGAAAAAAGCCGCGGTCAATATTTTTTTTATAAGCGCCAGCGCTTGGTATCTGAGCATGAATTATTCCCATACCTGACAAGTGAACGATTTGATACAAAGAAATTCTTGCGGGCATTACTAGATAACAATTTCTTGTTGGGTATCGCCCGCATCGAAGAATTTTTTAATGAGATGATCATTTCAAATGTTGAACCCGGTGTCTTAAAACAACAAGCCGGCAGTATTTTTTACACATTGCTTTCTCGCTTGGAAGAAGAATTTCCAAATGAAGCGGCTTTTAGTCAGATCAAGCATCAATTCTTGCGGGAAGTTGCCACAGTTAGGTACTTAGAAGATTTCTCTGATTTATTGCTAAAGACCATCGAAGCGATCCGGGAACAACTGACCCCATTGTCGCCATTAGATGAAGACGATCTATTGGTATCGATCCAAAGATTCATCCATGACAATTATATGAAAAGTTTGTCTTTGTCGGAATTGGCGGACACGTTTCATTTCAGTTACACATATTTGTCTGCGTTCTTGTCTTCGAAATTAACCATGAGCTTTTCAGATTATTTGAAAAACATTCGTCTAGAAAAAGCCAAAGAACTGCTAGTCAAATCTGATTTGAACCTATCAGAAATCAGTCAGGCAATCGGTTATTCTGATATCAGCTATTTTTCTCGTATCTTTAAAAAAGAATTTCAAATGACGCCTTCCAAATACCGTAGGATGAATCAACTATGAAATGGCGCAATTGGATCAAAGAAAATGAGTTGTTTGCCCGGATCTTTCTTTTTGTTGTCGTTGGCGTGATCAGTGTCTGTCTATTAACCGTCGCTGTGATTTACGGTCGTTCCAAAGATGCCTATGTCGCTTCTTACCAAAGTTCCAACGAACTTCTTTTAGAAAAGATCCAGGAAGATTATGAACGATTGAATGACAATATCAATCGAATCTTTGATGTCGTGGACGAAAGCAAAGCCGTAGAAAGCTATTTAAAAGGGGAATTAAATCAAGGACGTACCATTTTGGAATTAAATGATCAACTACAAGACACCCGCTCCCTGTTTCAAGATATTCCCTCCAATTTAGTGCTGATTGGGGTCAATGGCCGAACGTTCTTTCAAAATGATGCGGTACGAAATCAATCAGTCGAAGATTTTTTGTCTAGCAGCTTCGTGGAACAGATCAATACTGATCCTGCGATCAGCCAATACTATTTTTTAGAAGCGGGTCTGAGTACCTCGACTGCCGATTATCCTGGGCTCATGTATGTACGGAAGTTGATCAAAAACAACACCATTTTTGGCTATGCCATGATTTTCTTAAAAGAGGTAGATTTCGCGTCGATTTACAGTCAGTTACTCAATATCCAGCTTCATGCCGTCTATATCGTCAACAGTGACAACCAAGTGCTCTCCAGTTCTGAAAAACAATATTTAGGCGAAAGCTTTGATCCTGCTTTGGTGGCTAAAAAAACGGCAACCAGCGTCAATCAATTGCCGCTATATTCTTATCAATTTACATTTTATGATGTGTTGGATGAAACCCATTTGGTTCGGAATATGAAACTGATCCAACCAGCCGTCATGATTTCTTTTATCAGTATTTTACTTTTTAGCTTATTTGCTTTTTGGATCATCCGCAAAATCACCAAACCGATTTATCAGTTGATCGATAAGATCCCAGCAGTTACGCAAGGTGATTTTAGCGAAAAAGTGACCTTATCTGGTACTTATGAGACCCGTGCCCTCGGTCGCGCCTATAATCTGATGTTGGAAGACCTCGCTTCTTATGTCGATCACTTAATGGTGACCGAAGCGGATAAACGCAAATTTGAAATTCGTTCGCTGCAAATGCAGATTCAACCGCATTTTGTCTATAATACCCTGACAGCGATCAAATTTTTGATTTGGCAAAATGAACAAGAAAAGGCAACCCAAGCGATCGACAGCTTTGTTCAGTTGCTGCGGCATACGTTTAAACGAGAAGAAATCGTGCCATTGAAAGATGAATTGGCGATTGTGACAGACTATTTTGTACTGATGAATGTGCGTTACGGCGATCGAATCAAGTCTACGGTCTTTACAGATGAAGGCGCGGAGCAAAGTCTGGTACCGAAGATGATCTTGCAACCCATCATCGAAAATGCCTATCTCCATGCCTTTCCGGATGAAGTGATGGGCTATATCCAAATCTTTTCTCGTCTAACCAAAGAAGGATTGCAGATCGAGGTGATCGATAATGGTATTGGCTTTAATGAAGCTGATACGCAACAAAAAAATCAAACATTTGACCATTATTCCGGCATCGGACTAGACAATATCGACCAACGAATCAAACTATTGTATGGCCCGAAATTCGGCTTAACCGTCCACTCTCGTTTAAACGAAGGCACCTCCGTGGTCTTGTTGCTGCCAATCAAGCAGCATATGGCTGATGAACAAGACAACCATGATCCAGCCCTTTAACAACAAGACTCCCGCTACCTATTCGTAGTGGGAGTCTTGTTGTTCTCTTCATCGAACGATTATTCTTTTTGTGCGAGGTCTTCCCCATTGGTTGCGATAACTTGTTTATACCAATAAAAAGATTTCTTTTTTGAACGTTTAAATGTACCATGGCCTTCGTTGTCACGATCGACATAAATATAGCCATAACGTTTTTTCATTTCACCGGTTCCTGCCGACACCAAATCGATACAGCCCCATGAAGTGTATCCTAGTAATGGAACACCATCTTCATCGATGGCATCTTTCATCGCTTTGATGTGGGCACTTAGATAAGCAATCCGATAATCATCTTCCACAAAACCATTTTCGTCAGGGCGATCCACAGCCCCTAATCCATTCTCAACGATAAACAAGGGTTTTTGGTATCGGTCATATAAATCGTTCATTGTGATTCTGAGACCAAGAGGATCAATTTGCCAGCCCCATTCAGATGCTTCTAGATATGGATTTTTGATGGTTGGGAAAAGATTGCCTTCAGTTTTTTGAACATCAGAATCTTCGGAAGCAGCCACTCTCGATGCATAGTAGGAAAATGAAATGAAATCGACTGTATGCGCCTTAAGCAACGCTTTATCTTCTTTCGACTGTTCAATCGTAATGCCTTTTTTGGCAAGCATTTTCAAAGCATACGTAGGGTATGCGCCTCTTGATTGGACATCAATGAAAAAGTAATTGCCGCAATCACTTTGCTTGCTCTCCCAAACGTCTTTAGGATTGCAGCTATATGGATAATAACTAGCAGCCGCGAGCATGCACCCTACTTGGTTATCAGGATCGATTTCATGTGCAATTTTAGTGGCTAGCGCACTAGCCACCAACTCGTGATGCGCAGCTTGATATTTGATTTGCTCTTCATTTTCACTTGGTTCAAAAGTTAACCCAGCACCTAAAAAAGGTGCATGTAAAATCATATTGATTTCATTAAAAGTTAGCCAATACTTGACTAATCCTTGATAACGTTCAAAAATGACCCGACATAATTTTTCATAAAAATCGATCATTTTTCGGTTGCGCCACCCACCATATTCTTCAATCAAATGGATTGGACAATCAAAATGAGTGATGGTCACAAGTGGTTCAATAGCATATTTTTGACACTCTTGAAACAAATCTTGGTAAAATTGCAGTCCTTCTTCATTCGGTGTATCTTCATCACCTTTGGGAAAAATTCTCGTCCATGCAATTGAAAGCCGGTAGGTCTTGAAGCCCATTTCGGCAAAAAGTGCAATATCTTCCTTAAAATGCGTGTACATATCTATTGCTTCTTTTGCCGGATAAAAATATTCTGTTTCAAAGCTGAGCATATTTCTTTTACCAGTAATCACCGCGCGGCGATCAGGTCCGGTTGGAATGACATCTACATTGGCTAATCCTCGGCCGCCTTTATCATAGCCGCCTTCACATTGATTGGCAGCTGTCGCGCCGCCCCATAAAAAATTATCTGGAAATCCCATGATTCACCCTCCTACTCGACTATCAGCCGATGACCTTAATGATTTGCTGTCCTCTGACAATTGGTCCCTCGTTGGCAGCTAAAACATCTCCGACTTCTGCGCTATTGGTGATCACGATTGGTGTAATCACTTGATATCCCTGGGCTTGAATAAACGCGCGATCAAAATTGATCAATGTTTCGCCTACTTGAACTTCTTGTCCTTTCACCACTTGATACTGATATCCTTGACCATTTAACTTCACAGTGTCGATGCCTACATGGATCAACAATTCTATCCCATCTTTACTCGTCAATCCAATTGCATGCTTTGTATCAAAAATTGCAGTCACAACGCCATCAAATGGTGCCACGACAGTGTCTTCTGTTGGTTCGATGGCAACGCCCTGTCCCAAAATCTCTTCGGAAAACATGCCATCATTTACTTCTTTTAAACTTTTTAACGCACCAGTCATAGGTGCTTTGATTTCAGCACTACTAAAGTTGTGTGTTGGTTTTTCAGTTGGCACTGTATTCTTTTCTTCCGTTTTTTCTGATGGATCTTTATATAGCACCAGGGTAACTACGAGGGTAATCACTATACTGATGGCAGCGCCAATCCCCGCATTGATCAAATGTGAAAGTGTGTCATCCCCGATATAACTTGGTAAAGTAAGCAAGCCGGGAGATCCACCTGAAAAGTTTTTTACACGCATGATCCCCATAAACAATCCACCAAAACCGCCACCGATCATTGCTGCATACAAAGGCGTTTTGAAGCGAAGATTGACACCATAAAGCGCAGGCTCAGTAATCCCAAATAGTCCTGTTAGACCTGCTGAAAAGGCCAGTTGTTTGATTGTTGAATCTTTAGATTTGATCCCTACACCAATCGCAGCTGCACCTTGACTCACGTTAGAAGCCAGCATGCCCGGATAAATCACCGTATCATATCCTGTGGTCATACGATTGTTGATGCCGATCGGTACCAAGCCATAATGGGTCCCGGTTGCAACAAATAAAGGTGTAAAGGCGCCAATCAATAAAGGAACGATCCATGGACTTACGTTTTCCAACGCTTGGATCCCGCTAGAAATTGTTTCGCTAATGATATAGCCTAAAGGTCCTAACGCCACAAGTGCCACTGTACCGACTACAAAAATCGTTATCAATGGTTTGCTAAAAAACTTGATAGCTTTTGGAAAAATTCGATCTGCGATTGGTTCCACATAAGACATGAACCACACGCTCAAAATGATCGGAATAACGGAAGAAGAATAGGTTACTGGTGAAATCGGCAAGCCAAATAAGAAGATCCCTTCTCCACTTTCTTTTACAGCAGTGACCATTCCGATGAAATTAGGGTGTAATAAGATTCCCCCGAGCATCATCGCAAGATACATGTTCGTTTTAAATTTCTGCGCAGAAGAAGCCGCTAAAAGGATAGGCAAGAAATAAAATGCAGCATCTGCCATGAAGTTCAAAATTTGATAACTTTGACTTTCTGCGGTTAATACATTGAAAACCACAAGCAATGATAAGACCGCTTTTAACATTCCTGCAGCTGTAATAGCTGGTAGAATCGGTGTAAAGATGCCAGTGATCGTGTCAATGATTTTGGCAACTCTGCCTCGATCATCTTCTTCGTTTGGCTGCTCATTTGTTAGTTGGGTTTGATTGGTGATTTCTTTATAGACGTTTCCAACATCGCTCCCAATGATGATTTGATACTGGCCGCCTTTGTTGACAACCCCCATGATACCAGGTGTACTTTTTAAAATTTCTTCAGAAGGTTTTTGATCATCCTTTAAATTGAACCGTAATCTCGTTGCACAATGGGTCAACCCTTGGATATTGTCTTCTCCACCCACTTGATTGATGATCGTTTGGGCTAAATCTTTGTAATTCATTCTTTTTCCTCCAATTCGTTGTATGTTTCCTGTGTGAAAAACATAAAAAAATACCTAAATAAACTCTTATAAGAGTTTATTTAGGTATAGCCTGGCAAGCCAGTAACAATCCTATTCGCTAGTTATTCGTTTGATATGAATGGTTAAATAAATCAATTCATCTTCTTCTAACGGACGTCCAAATTCTTTTTGGATATACTCGCTGATCTTTAACGCGCATGCATATTCTTTCATGTAGCGATCTTTTAGCATGAAAATGAAACTGCCAGTCCCTGCATCATCTAATTTTGTTCCGCTGAATAATCGTTGGACGAAAAACTTAAGATGTGTGACAAAGCGTTCATAATTCAATGAATACTCATCAAGTTCCATCGAAAAATGATATTTGACGATATTTAAAATATGTTGAATGATTTTTGCCATCTCTGACACTTGACTCACTTGTCCCATATCAAGCTCTGCATTCACGATATGCAAGGCGATGAATCCGGCTTCATCTTCCGGTAAATCAACGGATAAGCGGTTTTTTATGATCGATAACGCTTCTTTTCCAATCAAAAATTCATGGTTATAAAATCGTTTGATTTCCCACAGAAGCGCATTCTTGATCTCCATTCCATTTTGATAGCGCTCGATCGCATAATTGATATGGTCGGTCAGCGTGAGAAACAAATTTTCGCTCAATTTTTTCCCTAAAGAAACTTTGGCGAAGCTAATGATTTCATTCGCAACCTGTATTTGCTCGATCGGTATTGACGAAAGTAACTGCGTTAGTTTTGTGACATTCCATTCTTGTGTACTGAGATATACTTTTTCGATTTTGGCTTCATCGACCAAATCACCCGGTTTTTGCTTAAAACCTAAGCCTTTGCCCATGACAACCAATTCTTGCTGGTCATCGTTCTCAGAGATCACAATGTTGTTATTGATCACTTTTGTTACATTCATACTTACAATCCTATTCTTTTTTAGATTTGTTCACACAAAAAATAGGTATAGCCCACATAAAGCGGTAACAATCCTCAGAGCCAGTGTAGCATGAGAGTTCTTACCAGTCAATAAGGCTTTTCTCTCAAGTGAATAAAAAACATCAATGTAACGCAAGACCAAACGGTCTGTTACATTGATGTTCCTATCAAGATCTTCCGCTAATAAGACGAACGAAACAAGTGGTTAGATTCGATTCTCATGATCAGCTATTTTTACCAAGTTGGCACCAATCATTCCACCGAATGAGGTCAAGGCTAACCCTAGAACCATTGCTACAAAGCCCCAGATAGATGCTTGTGCGGTTGTATCACTTGCTTCATCTGCTGCTTGTCTAGCATCTTCGATTGCTTGATCAATCTCTTGTTTGGCTTGTTCAAGATTTTGTTGGGCTGTTTCGATTTGTTGTTGCGCTTCATCTGATGCTGTTTGTAAACCATCGATGATATTTTGTGTCGCTTCATCTGCTTCTTGTTGGCTTAAATCAGTATTTTGCGCGACTGCATTTGAAATGGCATCTTCATCAACTGCATCTCCAATCGTTGTCGCACGATCTTGTAATTTGGTAGATAGATCATCAATGATTTGATCTGCATTCTCAGGATTTGTGGCAATTTCTTTGCCGGCTTCCGTGATGTCATCTGTTGCATCTGACAATTGGTTTTGCAAGTAATCAGGCTGCAACTCCGCTACATCGGTATCTTCTAATACATCATTGACATTGGCTTGCAATTCATCTGTATTGATGTCTTCCATATTTCCAGTGATCTCATCAAAGGCTTTAGAAGCGACATCTGCCGTTCCACCAGCGACGGTTTCTACTGTACTACCTACTGCTGAGCCGATATTGCCCAATAATGAGCCAACCAATGAAAACGCACCTACAGTTAAGTAAGACAACATGACCACCATGACGATCATACTGGTTGCCCATGTCAAGAAACCGTGCACCAATCCAATACGTCGTGCAGAAACACCTGACACGAATCCGGCACCAAATAATGCCAAGACAAATGTCACGATCGTCCAAATGATCAATCCGGTTCCTACCCCATATAACGGATCATTTGATGTCGGTTCCACCATACCAAAGCCGATTGCCGAACCAATCAGTGACAATGTCATAAATAATGCAATAAACGTCACAACACCTGCAAAAATAGATCCCCAAGACAAATTATAACCTGCCTCACGCTCATCTGCGCCTAAATAATTTCTAAATCCTCTTTTCATTCTTCCATCCTCCTGTTCTTTATGATAGTTATAGTTTAACAACAGGTTGTTTTTTTATCAATTAAGATGCCTAGTCGACTTCAATGTATCTATGACTGGTCAATCTTTGCTTTTTATTTCTGCTCGTTTAAATGCGCGATTATTTGTATGCTTTTTATATATTGTAAGTAAAAAAAGCATAAACAAACATGTACAGAACACACTGAACCAGATCCACCAATGATTACTCCTTTTTTGTTTTTGTTTTTTTATTTCTGTTTGATTTTCTGCTGTGAAGGGCACTCTTCGTCCCCGAACGAGCAAGCGGTGCGTGTTGACCATGTATGGGGTGCAAGTCAGCAATGTGACATATTCTTCTCCATCTACCACGAGAAGGTCATCTGTTTCTGTGGGCAAAATCACTTTTATTTGATCCACTTCATAGGCATGTGTTTCTTGATTGATTTCGATGTAAAACATGTCGCCTTCGCTCAAATCAGGTAATCGATCAAACAAGGTCGCCTCAGGCAAGCCACGATGAGAGGAAAGGACTGCATGCGTCGAAGTGCCACCAATCGGATAACTGCTGCCTTCTAAAAGTGAAACGCCTTTTCTTAAAAAGAGTTCATTTGTTTGATCGAAAATCGGCAAATCTAGGCTAATCGCTGGAACCTTTAGAACGGCAATGATATGTTTTTCGTAATAATTCTTTTCTGCATCCTTTGTTTCTCTGGAGAGTGCTTCATTATACGCTGTGACACCAGGCGCAACTTTATCTGCAGCGATTTGTTTATTTGCTGCTGTTTGCAATGCTATCATTTCTTCAACATCTTTTTCATTTTTTTTACTTTCTTCTGCTTGATAATGGGCAATCAGCTGTTGATCAAGATAATCGCTGATTTGACGATGTATGAAAGGATAAGAAACAATGGCGACGCCTATCAACAAGACTAGCGCCATAACCATATCGAGCCATTTTTTTTTCATATCTTTCACCTCTCTTTCGTCGAGATCCTTAAAGAATAACAGACGACACCATTTCTATTACTTGTGTGTCGTCTGTTCATTTTTTTTATAATAAGCTAACATGTAAACATTATGCGTGTTTTCGTTTTGAAAAATATAGAACTGCTGTTCCTATGATCAAAATGCCTGTTATCACAAATACTGTAATACCCATACCGCCTGTCAGTGGCAAGCTGCCTTCAAGCTTATTTGTGAGCAGCATTGATTCAACACCATTATCTGCTTGGAAATCCCAGGCAGATTTTGGCAGGACATATCCATCTGGTGCTTTCTTTTCCACCAACTGATACATGATTACTTGATCGTTTTCATCTTTTTGTGCTATTCCGGAAAGAGTGATTGCGCCATCCTCTCCAGATATGAAAGTGTGTGCTTGGTTTTGATCATTAGACCAAGAAACTTTACCATCTTTTAACACCAAATATTGGTCATTTTTTTTGACATTGAACTCCGCTCCAGCCAATGGATTTTGGGTATCAGCGTTAACTTTTTTGAATGTTTTTCCGTAAGTTTTGACAGATACTTCATCTGTCTTTAAATGAAAATCATTGTTCAATTCGATTTTATTGCCAATTTCTTTACCCATATCAGTTCCTGGCTTCAACTTCATTTTGACAGTCAGGCTGATTGTTTGTCCTTGATAAGCAATCAATTCAGTGGGGGTGAAAGTAAAGGTCAGTACACCCTCGGTTTTTATATCGACTAGATTTGAAGAGACAATCTCATCATTTATAGTTAAACTGTCGGCAATTTCAGTTGCTGTTGAAACCAAAACTAGCGAAGAATCTGGCGTATCAACTAATTGAAAAATTGAATAACGTGCGATGTCCTTAGGAATCTGTTGTTTGATTGTATAAGTGAATACTTGATCGATATCTACATCAGCATCATCCACTGTTTTTACTGGCTCGGGGACTTTATAGTTATAGGCTTCTGCTACATCACTTCCCAAAATTAGTTTTTGATTTTCGTCATAGTAATCATACGTAATTTTCAATGATGAGGTTTCTTTATCACGAACTGTATGCACAACAACTGCTGGGTTCGTTTTAAAATGATATATTTCTTGCGCTATTCCTTGGTTCGCTTCCGTTGCAACTTCTGAGTCTATTTCAATAAATTCGTACACTGCATTATCTTTCAAAATTAAATCCTCTACTTGAACAAGACCATTTACATCTGATATAAAAGCTGTGGCATCCTCTTTTTTTGCATCAAAAGTATTGGTTTCGGATGAAAAGTAATTTCCATCGCGTTCTTTTAGAATGAATGCTGCGCCATGTAAAACTTCGGGTGCCTGTATTTCCCCTTTTTCATCAATAGACACACCATACTTTGTCAATTGGATCGTGCTTGTTTCATACTGGTTTTTAGGGTAAAGATGGACATTCTCTTTGTTTGCTCCATCGCTGTTAATCACTGGCAATCCTACCACAAAATCAACGGATTTCTCTGCAATTGCCCCGTTTGGTGTGGTTGTTTCTTTAAAAAGATATACTGCATTTTGATCATTAGATACAACTGGAAGATTCATAGTAGTCAATCCGCTGCCATCTGTTAAATCGAACACATAAGCTTTCAGACTAGTCGATTGAAGACCTTTCACAGTAGTTTCGGCAGCGCGTTGTTTAACTGGTTGGCTTCCTGATGTTTCGTTATATACTTTCCAATAATCTATTGTGACATCATATGCTGTAAATCCAGCATTCTTTAATGGTTGCGACTTTTCCCAGGACATGATATCCCCCGTATTTTGTTGTTCCTTGGGTATCGTATCAAAAACCAATTTGTGTAATGTGATTTTTTGCGTTTCTGGTTGTTCTGCTGCATGGACTAGACTAAGTTGCCCCCATAATAAGATTGGAATGAATAATAATAAGTTTACCAACAATTTTTTCATCTTCTTTACTCCTTTTCTTTTCGACTAATTTGGATACTGCCAATCAGCAGCACCACAAAAACCCCTAAAAACATTATTCTTTTATCATCCCGCTCATTGGTCTGCGGTAAGTTTCCGGACGGACTTGCTGCCTGAGGCTGTGCTGCCTTTTTATTGACCACATGTAATAGTTGATCAGCAGCCTCATATGTTCCTTTTGTAATGTCAAAAGTTATTTCTTGATTGCTTTTGATATATCCTTTAGGTGCAGTTTCTTCTTCAAGCAAATACTTGCCATATTGCAATCCATTGACAGAGAATAACCCATTGTCATCAGAAACCAATTTCACTAAATACTTACGATTGTCTTCAGAAACGCCATTCACCCATTGATAGCCACCCTCTTTCTTAATCAAGTAGGCACCCACATGATTCTTGACCAAAAATGCGGCACCTTGAAGCGGCTGCTTGCTGATTGCATCAATTTTCATGAAGTGTTTACCGCCGATATATACGCCAGTTTTCGCTTCCAAAATGAGATGATCGTCTAGATACAATGATGCTAGGTTTTCAAAATATGTTGTTTGAACTTGACTATCTTCAACTTGCATTCGATACGTAATAGTGACAGTTTGACCTATATATTTCTTCAGCGCACTTGGTGAAAATTGAATCGAAAAACCACGTCCATTTTGTCGAATCGTATAGGAATCAGAAGGAATTCCTGTAGTAGAATCTACTGCAATCGTATCGAGAAGTATCGATACCCCTGCATCAGGGATATCAGTGAGTAGGAAACTTTTTGCTTCCATAATCGTCGAAGGAATGATCAATTGGGTCTCAAAGTTGACCTTATCTCCATATTGATAACTGTTCTTTGGATCAACGATCGTTTTTGTCAAAGCAGGTGGGACATCCATTGATCTCAGACTTTTCATATAGACAAAAATGTGGGTCAATGCACTGCCATCCTCATTGATGATGGGCAAAACGATCAAAATCGGGTTTTTGTTTTTATTTATTGGTTGAATCAAAAATGCACTATCATGTCCTTCGGTTTTACTCCTTACCTCAAAATCAAGTTGTCCAGACACCCCATTAACTGTATGCGTTGTTCCTATTGCTTCGGCTGTTAGACTATCGATGTCTTTAGATATATTTGCCGCAAATAGCTGTTTGATATGATCACTGGCAATGTCATTTGGTGACTGTTCTTTAAGAAACTCCATCCATTCAGCTGTTACATTAAAGAGTTCAAATGTTTCGTCATTTATTCCTTGAAATTGCTTCAATAATTCTTCACCCATCGTGTGTTGCTGATCGTCACTTTCCTCGTATTCCATCAGGATATCTCTCAAAGTGATCGTGACTATTTCATCGGTTTTTGTTTCGACTGCATTGGCAAACTGACTACAACCAAACACAGTCAATAGAAAAAACAAGCACCCAACCAATATTTTTCGCCATGTATTCATGCCCTCCACCTCCGTTTCAGGTAGATCCATGGAGCAATCGTTCCCACTATCAATAGTGTTCCACAAACAATAAACGGTGTGACACCTTTACCACCTGTTTGGGGAAGTGTTGGTATGGCGTGATTTGATACACTGAGTAAAATCAAATTCTCTGTACTGCTTAACTCCACAGAAGTTATTTGGTCATTGACCATCACCTTTCCGTCTTCAGCAATCGTAATCATGATAGGCACTTTCAATCCTTGAAAACCACTTGGTGTTTTTGTTTCAGTTAATTCGTAAGTTCCTGATCGCAAACCTTTGAAATGGAAAGTGGACTCACTGCTACTATCCATCGTTAAATCGATGTCATCATGATTCGTCAATCTAAAAGTCGCACCTGCCAGTGGTTGGCCGGTTTGATCGACTTTGGTTACTTTGAGATGGAAGTCATTAAGGTCGTTTACAACTGTTATTTCTTTTAAAATAAACGCTGATTTTTCCTCATCAAAAGTACTTGATAATTTGATTTTTTTGCCCTCTGGTGAGAGGACATAGCTTTCAGTTTCATCTAAGATATGCACTTGCCAAAACCCTTCCAACTGTTGATAACCTTGCGGTGCAGTAATTTCTTTGATTTGATAAACACCAGTTGGAACTTGTGTCGAAAAAGTCAGCTGTCCATTGTCATCAGATGTTGCTTGAATCGTGTCGATTCCATCCCCAGATAATGCGAAAATGGCCCCTTGCAGTGGCGTTGAAAGGTCAGCATTCATTTTTTTGAGATTGATTTCGAAAGGATACCGCTGATTGACCAACTTAGCATTTTCTGGCAATCCTATGATACTTAATGAACCGTCTTTATCTATGATTTCAACATACAGATCAGCCATTTTCTGATATCCGTTAGGTGCTGATTTCTCTTTGATGATATAGTTCCCAATGGGTAGATCTTTAAAAGTCAGCTTTCCATTCCCATCCGATATTTGTGATTGAATTGGGTCATTTGGCCTACTTTCTACATACAGATCGAAAGAAGCACCGCTTAAAGGTCGATCTTCCTCAGTAACTTTAGTCAAAGATATCGATTTGGTTAATAAGGTATTGGTCACTTCTAATTGTGTCGTTGTATCGATCGTTTCCGAGATTGAATAACTTGGCATTTCGTACCCGTCCACTCTATTTTGATCACCAATTTTTTCTACTAAACGATAGGTGATCAATTGCCCATTCTTATACTTAGGTAAATTTGAAAATGTAGTTATTAGTTCTGCATTAGAAGCTGTTGCTGAAAGTAGAACTTTTTTGCCGTTGACATCTTTCCACTCATTGCCGGCCTTTTCTTGCAACTGTATTACGATGTCTTTACGCAATCTATATTGATTATCTTGATCTTGCCAAATCTTCCTGACTTTAAATGATCGTGTTGTCACTTCTGTACGGATCGATGGGATAGCAAAATGCAAGTATTCGCTTGTACTTGTTGTTGACTGGCGATTCAATAAATAAGTATTCTGATTTGTTTGGTAAAACAAGCCATCTCGATAGGCTTCTTTTAATTCGACGGTATAGGTCAGACGGATTCCTTGATTTAGATTGTCTTTTTCGGATAAATAAAGATTTGAGACTGTCAGTTTTGCTGTTGCTTGATCTAAGGATACTTGTTTTGCATAGTCAGGAAAATTCGTGCTCGATGCATCGATCGTCACCAAATTTGTATCAGTCATATACATAGCGGTTATTTTGGCAGAGTTGGGAATCAGCTTGACATAGTCACTCATAGGATCATTGATGGTTGCATTTTGAACAGAAGCACTAAAACTGGAAGAAATTCTTCCCAGAACAGTGAGTAATTCATTTTTATTATTTGCCTGATAGGCACCATCTTTCCCAATTTTCTTTAAGACATCATTTGATCCTGTAGTATAACCTATGGAATAAGTGATGACATTTTTGGTATTATTTTCTGCAAATCTTTTGTTCATATGAGAAATTGTCGCTGTTGCACTTGAGGCGATAGCTGATGTGGTTCCGTTCCCTGAAAAATAATTCGTATTGTTTATTCTTGCATTGTATGTATCAACCATTGATGTGCTCGTATTAGTCAAAGATAAAATATTGTTGGCTAATTGATTGTATCCATCATTGGGTGCAAAAGTGGGATCCCCATCTGTCAATACAATCAATACTTTGACAGCATTACTACGTGCTTGATATTTCGTACTTGTTAGCATTGCATATCCAGCATCAATTCCTAAAAAAGTTGGTGTGCCTGAATTTTCAGGTGCGTTGCCGGCTGAAATGATTGAACTATTAGTTAAGGATGACTTATTACTCGTAAAAGCACTGCCACCACTAAATTTTTGAATTTCTGCATACGGTATATTTTGAGAGCCATTGTTCGCTGACCCGAAAGAGGTAATACCTATTCTGACTAAGTCGTTGTTTTCAGTGGTCAGCAAATTATCTGCAAAATCGTTGACTGCTTCTTTCATGATTTGCCAGCGTGATTTATTGTTTTCTAGTGTTTCTCTCATTGAGGCAGATTTATCGATAACCAATGCAATATCTACTGGTTGACTTGTTTTTAACGCTTTACCAATAACATCCAGCTGGATGTTAAACTGATTTGGGTCTTCAGTGGGCAAGACGATTTTTTTGATATACGCGTCTTCGTATTCATGATAACCATTTTCAAAAGTTTGATTGCCCCCATAAGCATTTGTTGTAGTTGAATCCTGTTCTGTTATGTTCTTTTCAAAATTATAATTTTGGATATATGATGAGCTGTTATTATTTAGATAGCTATTCGTATGCTGGTTTGGAAACGTACCTTCCGCTGTTGTATCATACTTAAAAGGATCTGCACTATCGGTCAAAGATGCTGGTATAATTTCTAAAGCCCGTGCTTTGATAGTCGTATTTTCAGAATACTCAGCATCATTTTTTATTGTTTCTTCAACATTTTGATTAGGGGGTTCATCCGAAGAACGATCGTCCCCGTATTTTGATAACTGACTCTCCATGGTTTCATCGTTCATTTCTGGATCAGTTTGTTCAGACCTCTCCTTTTGGTCAGACTGTATATCATGACTAGTAACGGTTTCTATTTGCTCTTCTGATTCTATCTGCGCACGAATCGAAATAGGTTCACTAGATTCATAAAGCGTTACTGTTTGCTCACTCTGAGCAGGATCTGTTTTGATTACTTTCACTTGAATATCGATTTGATTTACGGTATTACTCGTTTTCATCACAAGTGTACCTTTTTGATTGCTTTTCGTTTCTTCTGAAGAAAACCATTCACCTTTCTTCTCTAACCCTGTATTTTCAATAAAGGTGATTGATTGATCAGCAGTTGCCTGAAACCAAAAAGCGCCCTCCGGTATGTCATAGGTTATCTCCCACTGGGTCGCATCGCCTTCTACCAGTTTTGATTGTGCATCAATTCTCACAGCATCCTGATCAAGCACATTGACTGATGCAGAAGATGCATACACTGGGTGAAGAACAAATAGACTCATGAGAAACTGTAAAAGAAGAATGCCAATACTTACCATACGATAATTTTTACCTTTATCCATTAATCTCCCCTCAGCTTTCAATAAACCTACTTTTTTGAAATAGGCATTACTTCAGCATTGTAGCAACGGGAAGAACGGAGGACAATTTTAGCAAACGGCATTTTCGGGGAGGAAACTCCATATTTTATTTGATTTTAAATAACTAGATTAAAACAAAATAAGAGCCTAGATGTTTACATCTGACATCTTCGTTATCAATAAAAATTTATCATTAGTTTAATAATCCACTAGATAAGATAACGAAAAGTAAAAATAAACTTCAATTTTTAGCATTATTTTATTCAAATAAAAAACGTTATGTATTATTTTTTTGATCGATTAATATTTTTGTTTTATGATAACATTTATGCGAGGGGGATTTTTATGATAGAAGAGTTGTTATTAACCAATTATGATAAGAAAAAAATTGCTATTTTGAAAATACTCAATCAACGTATTGGTCGACAGACCAACATCAATACGCTCGTAGAGAGCTTGACATTGTCTTATCAAGGAGTCATTACTTTACTGGAGGAAATGCAACATGAACTTTCTTTGGTTTTTGGTATTACACTTTGTGAAAAAGGGTTTAAACTTATTCCTTTTACTGATGAAGTCTGCGAAAAGAGGTATCTCAAATACCTAATAGAACATACATTGGCGTTCCAATTGATCTTAACATCATTAACGCAACCCCAAGTAACTTTAGAAGAATTTGCCGCGCAACAGTATATCAGCCGCTCAACGGTAAACAGAGGATTAAAAAAATTAAAAGAATATTTAAATGAACGTAATATTCATCTGAATGTATCCAAAATCAAACTTAGTGGAAACGAAATTGACATTCGGCTGTTTCTTGTCCATATTTTACTCTTGATTGATCCAAGCAGATTGGAGATGTTGTTTCGTGATTTTCGCAAAGAAGCAGGAATTTTGATTTCACTAGGACAAAAGCATCTGTCTATAACCCATCAGCACGTGGTATTTATTATGTTTATCACATCTAGATTAAGATACACACAAGGGTATAAAATTGAAGAAGTGAAGGGCTTCGATGATATTTATGAGCCTTTAGATAGCGAATTAGATGATTACCTCTATAGATTTATACATGATGATCAACAATTTCTCTATCATAAAAATTACTTGAAAGGCCTTATTTTTTTCTTGTTTCATTACACAGATCGTTCCTCAATCCAAGACAATATCATTGATCATTTTTCTGAAAATATTAAAGAGTGTCAACCACTATTCAGACAATTAATCAATGAACTAACTGACTCCATTTTGCATAATTTCTTTGAAAAAGATTTGAAGGCAAAAAAAATCTATGAAATCAAAAGAATCATCTTTCTTATTTTCTATTTGACTTATGCTATAAATGGTCATTATATAAATCTTTGGTTGCAGAATGAATTTTACCACCTTAGTCATCAAAAACACTATGAACGGCTTGAAAAAGATATCCGCAAAATCATTAATAAATATAGTCGTCGCGTTGGTTATGAGTGGTTAAACAACGGAAAAGCTCATTTACCAAGTTATTTAGCCTTTTTCCTTTTTCCATATTATCAAAATGTTCGTATGAAAAAGTTGCGCATCGGCTTATTGCCTACCTTAGACTTCACTGTGATTCAGCAACTAAGTTTTTTCTTGGAGCATGTCGACTTCATTGAGTATGGAATAGCAAATGATAGTGAAAATGTGTTTGATTTTTATCTTTCTGACTCAAGAAAGTCCCCTCAGCAAATCAATGATGCTAAAATTATTCAGTTTCAAAAAACCAAAATCGAAGATATCTCTCCGTTATTTGAGATTCTTTGGGATAAATATTTAAAAAAAAATCGAAAGTAGCCATTCCTATTTTTTAGGATACAAAAGTAAGGCTAGGAGGACCATGACTACTGTCTTAATGGTCTCCCTAACCTTGTTTTGGTTCAATCATTCCTGTTCACACGTTGCAATGATTGAAGAAGTAAATTATTATGTGAAACCAGCCTACTGTCTTTAGCTAGACCTCGTCATTTCAAGCCAATCTGCTTCCCTCACTATACTTTATAACCAACACAATCATTCGCCCAAAGCTTTGACTTCCCAACCAAAGCACATCAACGACGGTGCAGTATGCTCAGAAAAGATTGACTTACGTCTATTTTACATTGAAAATAGCATTGAACATGAAACGGACTATTTTTTCGTCCACATCCACATATCATTATAGGAGGGACACAATTGGAAGCAAATCAATTACTCAAACAGCTACGCACAGAGCGAAATCTTTCTCAAAGAAAATTAGCTCATGATATTTCAGAGCGCAGCACATTAGCTACATTCGAACAAAAAGGTCATCGTATCGCTTTTGACACATTGTATGCCTATTTGACGCGTATGAATGTCACCTTGGAAGAGTTTGAGTATCAATTACATCATCAAGCTCTATCTGAGAAAATCACATTATCTCGAAAAATGCTGCAAGCTTATTACCAGCAAGATACATCAGTACTAAATTCATTGATTGAAGAAGCTAAAAGAGCTTATGAAGCAACCAATGATTTTATGTTCTACATATTATACAGTCAATATCTTTTGATCATCAAAGATGAGACACCACGTCACAACACACCAGAAAGTCAGGCCGTCGAAACAACAATCAAAGACTATTTGAACCGAATCGACACTTGGGGAAAGTTTGAATTGACGACATTCACCAACTTGATGTTCCTCTTTTCAGATGAGTATATCTTGAATCAAATCGATCAATTAAGCAAGAAACGCTTTTTTCACAATACATTGAATAACCAGTATCAAATTTATACGAAGCTACTGACAAATGCAGCCTATTTGTTTATTGACCGCAAAAATCAGGCTGCATTAGCGATGATCCTTTCTTATCTTTCGGTCGATTTACCACCAGATAATGACCGGATTAGGATTCTGATTCGTTATTTCGAAGGTATATTAGCCCTATTTGAAGGCAATATCACAGACGGAAATGAGATGATTGAACAAGTGCTGGTAATTTGGCGATTTATTGGACAAGACAAATTAGCCGATCAATTGACTGACATGGCCCGCTCGATCATGGAATGAACAGTAATCACTGTATATCAAAAGCCGCCGAATTATTATCGGCGGCTTTTGTGGATGTTGGTTCATTCGTTGTGGCAGTTAGATAAATCGTCGGGTCAATCGTTTATAGGGTACAGCCCGACCGACGAGATAGATCATCGCTGTTTGGATTGGGAACATGATCACGGCTTTGAGTAAACGCACAGACCAGATCGCCCAGCTTGTTAGTGGAATATTCAGCATCATCGATAGCCAAATGGGTGTCAAGATCAGTGTGATCAACACTGTGTTCAGCAAGACCACCAACGCGGCTCTTTTGAGGGTCACTGCTTTACGGTAGAAAAAGAACCCGTAAATCAACCCACCGACAAAGGCGTTGATCGTAAATCCGAAAAAGTATGCTGATTTTGGAAATAACACCATTCCTGCGATATCCGCCAATGAGGAACCTATGGCTGTCCAAAATGGACCGAATAACATCCCCATGATCATTTGGGGCACGAAGGAAAAAGTGAGTTTGATATAGGCTGTTTCAAAGCCCAAAATTTGCGACAAGACTACCATCAAGGCAATCAAAAGCCCCATGATCGCGATCATGTGTGCATCGACTTTTCTTTTCATAACGAGCATCTCCTTTTAGAGTTGCTACAAGTACATGCAGCGAATGCGAAAATAAAACCGCGGACAACCGTCCTTCGTCCGAAAGGCAACATCCCATCCTTTCAGCACTTAACGCTTTATTTCCTACTCTGATTTTTATTAGGTATTTCTACCCAGACACACTATAGCACACAACGGAAGCTGGCGACAATTTTTCCCACTTATTTTTCTGAATATTTTCATTGATCGTTCGCATTTACAAAAAAACCTTCCTCGCAAAAGAATTGATTGACGAACACAATCAGATCTTCTGCGAGAAAGGTTTATTTTGTCTCAGTTTATCACATCATCCAATCAAATTGTCGTTGATCAAGACTGATTTGATGTCGCGTAATTGATGATCGATCTCAACTTGCTCGATCGTCATACTCGTGGTGACTTGTTTCATCGCATGCATTTCTTCATTTAGTTCATTGACATTTATCACTAATTTGTTCAAGGCTTCAATAATCAACTGATTGCTATCCATGGTTGGCAACTCCCTTTTCCACTCAATTTTATTTTGATTCTTTGACTTGCTGTTCTAAGACACTTGCATTTTCAACAACATTTTTTGTTTTATAAAACAATTTGTACAAGACGATGACGACGACTGGAATCAAGCCGCACACGATATAAATTTGTGCATAGTTCAATAATCCGTGCAGACTACCTAATACATATGGACCGACCCCTAAGCCTAGATCCAAACCAATGAAGTAGGTTGATAAGGCCACCCCAATCCGATGAGGATCCACTTCTTTCAAACACACTGCTTGTCCGTTGGACATAAATGTACCGTAGCCTAATCCGACGAAACAACCGGCGATCAATAACATGGCGCTATTGCCTGTGATACTCAACAAAAACAAACCGAGTGTCAAAAAGATGAAACTTGGATACATCACAGCATCTGCCCCATGACGGTCAAACAATTTCCCAGTTGCTGGCCGTGTAAATGTGACAGACAATGCATAGACCACAAAGAAGAATGCCCCAGCAGTTTCTAGCCCTAGATCACTGGCATAGATCGATAAGAAGCTCAGGACACTTGAGTAAGCAAAGCCGATCAAAAAGCCGATCGCCGAAATAAAGAGAACTTTGGTTTCCACGAAAGATTTTAATGACCATTTCTTTAACTCAGCGGCATGCTCCGGCGTCAATGTAATATTCTCAACTGGAAAGGCGAAACAAGCAATCGCTGTGCCAATCGATAAGATCGTTGCCAGCCAGATGATAAATTGAAAGCCTAACGTTGGCAATAAGAGCATTCCGATAAATGGACCGACAGCGGCTGCCAAACTCGTGCTCAAGCCATAATAGTTGATCCCTTCTCCATGTTTAGACGCAGGGATATATGCTGTAACGATTGCGTTGGCGGCAGTAGACACTGTACCATAAGCAAATCCATTCAAAAAGCGAACCCCTTCTAAAATAAAGATATTTGATGAGATCAAATACGCAGCTGTCGTGATGACATAAAAAATAATTCCCCAGCGCAAAATCGCTTTGCGTCCTACCAATTCCAAAATTTTCCCAATATACAAACGGGCAATCAATGTCCCAATAATATAAATGCCGGCTGCCAATCCCGCTTGTGCAGTCGTTGCCCCTAATTCCTGCGTGGCGAATTTTGCCGTGATCACGACAAAACAATAATACACAAGAAATACAATAAAATTAATGATGGTAATCGTCACAAATCCCTTGTTAAATAATTTTTCGTTTTGACTTTCTTGCATGTGCTGCTTTCTCCTCCTTCGTTTTTGACCCGTATCCAGTAAAGATTTGATCCCTCCCATTACCCATTTGAATGACTTAACTATACTGAATATGAAATTTTCTGAAAATCACATTTGTTGCTGTAAAAGCACAATAACAAGAAACATTAACATTTGTTATTGCTTTTTGCTCTGAAATGTCTTTTAATAAAGCAAGAATATTAGAACTTTCAGATTTTTTTCAGAAAAAAGTCAATGATAGATGAGGAGCAGTTTGGGTGGATAAACAAATACTTAGTAGGTATCTTGAGAAAAAATCAATACCTGTTGTCATGCGCAAGAAAAAAAGCTATTTGACTTATGAAGGTATTCCTGACCGTTATGTCTATATCTTAAAAAAAGGCATTATCAAGACGAGTGTGGTGACCCATGAAGGTAGAGAATTCAACTTGCGCTATCTCAATGACTTCGAGATCGTTTCTCTTTTCAAGGATGAGTACTCGCAAGAAGTCGAAGCCCCCTTCAATGTCCGTGTAGAGTCGGAGGAAGCTGCATTATACAAAATCGTTCGCGATCAGTTTTGGACCGATGTCAACCATGATCGGCAGCTGCAAGATTATGTCAAAGAGTATTACCGTAAAAATTTGATGGATACGATGAAGAAAATGCAGCAAATGCTGATGAATGGTAAATATGGGGCTGTTTGTACACAAATCAATGAACTATACGAAACCTTTGGCGTCAAAACGGCGGATGGAGTCTTGATCGACTTTGAAGTCACCAATGAAGAAATCGCCCGTTTTTGCGGCATCACTTCGGCCAGTAGTGTCAATCGCATGATGCAGCGTTTGCGGGAAGCCGGCGCCTTGCAAAGTGTTGATCGCAAATTACTCGTGAAGAACATTGAGATGATCCGCGAAAATATTATTTATTGATGATGCGTATCAATTGATCAAACTGTTTCCCAAAAAAAATGACGCATGTCTGGATATTGCGACCATAACCTATGAATTGTTCTGAGGCAGTTTCTTTTTTAAAGAAGAAATTCTTTTCACAAATTGTTTTTTTCCACAATTCTTCGTAAAAGTATGAACAATTTCATACTTTTTGCATATATCTTTTGTTAGGTACATTGCTTCATGGCTAATAGCCTCTGTATAAACAACAACAATATCTGCTGACTTAATTTTAGCGACCATTGTTTGTCGTTTTTCGTGTCCTCTTAATCTTATAAAATTGCCTGACCGTTTTTCAATTTCTTCTTTGAGATAATCCGTTAAAGACGGATTTCCACCAACGGTCAAAATGTTTAGTCCTTCAAAGATTGGCAAGAAAGCTCTCCTTGCTTTCTTCGGAGATATTCGTTTACTCGCTGCTTTGTGGCTTTGTTCTTCGATAATAGGAAAAGGATCTACTTTATGTTTCCACAAGACACACCCTAACATCACATCATCAGGATGACACACATAATCAATGATGTCTCCTTCTTTCAAGTTAAACTGATCAATGTCATTATCTTTTAATAAAATAGTTGTTGGAAAATCTTCTTGAGGTCTCGATAATTCGATATAAAGTCTTTTAAGATCGAGATGTTTTTTGATGGCAATACCAGTAATCTCTTCTCTTTTTTCGATTGATTGATTCGGGTTTTTTTTAAGCAATCGATAGGTATAATAAGGTTTATTTTTGACAGTTTTCAAATATGTTGCTTCTACTAAGTCATCATTATGGAAGTCCATTTGCCGGCAGATGGATTCCGGTACATATAATTCTTTTTTTGTGTGAACCGTTCCTCCGCGGAGCATTCTATGAAATATACCATGAATAATATTTCCATCATCTAGTATTTTTTCTTGGAATCGCTCTTTGGTCTTTTTGATGACAGATTGTTCTGTTTCAGACTTTTTTGTTTGTTCAATCTTCTTAAGAGGGAACGTTTCATTTTTCTCTTCTTTTTTTGCAGCGCTTTCAAAAAAGACACCTTTGCTTACTGCTTTTAAGATATTTATTTGACTTTCAAGAACCTCTGAGACATGGAACAGATTTTTTGAATCCAGATTTTTCAAGACCTCTATCATTTCTTCCTTTACTAATGCTATCATTGTCTCTTTTCTCACGCTTTCTCCTCCAATCACTCCGTAACTTGTTTATTCAGGCAAACGACTCATTTGTTAAAAACCGAAAAAATATCACAAAAACAAATATATCCATGCACAAAATACTTTATTTTAACTATATTTTACCTAATTTCAATTTTTACGCAAGTAACAAATTGCGAAATCATCCTAATAGGGATGATGATATATGTAAAAAAAGACGGCACCAATTTCCATACTTTAGGAATTTGATGTCGCCTTTTACATGTATAAAAAACTTCTCATTTAGGATCATAGTGAATCCCATATAAAATTCAGCAAACAATCAACACTTTTGTTGCGGCTACTTCGACTATCAAGCTGCTAAAACGTCTCGTGTCATCAGCCCTATCCATGTTTATTTAAGACTTAAACAAACGCCACAGTTTCCGTCACCTTGATCGCTGGGTCTAACGATTGGATCACCGGGCAATTGGGTGAGATCAATTTCAAGCAGCGAATGGCTTTTTCTTGGTCCGCTTCTGCAACTTTAGCTGTAAACTTGATTTGGATGGCACTGACGGGCTCGGCTTTTTTCTCAGGATCCCGGTCATAACTGACTTCGATTTTGCTGATTTGCGCCTCAACTTTAGAGTTTTCCAACACAGAACGGTAGACATAACCGCCACAAGCTGCTACAGCGCTGACCAGCATTTGCACTGGAGAATAGCCTTGTTCTCTGGCTAGGATCCAGTTGCCAGTAGGCGTCTGCATTTCAAATTTGTCGTTTTCATTTCTACCATCATGAATCGTTAATGTTTCGACTGTCATTGTTTTTCTCTCCTTACATAGTGTCCCTCTGCGACTTCGATCCATTCGAAATGCGCAGACAACTGAATACTTTGATTGATTTCTGGTTGAATCATCGCAGCTCGTGCCAACACTGGATCTGCGATCGGTGCTGCCGCTAACAACTTCTTGGTATACGGATGTTGTGGATTTTCAAACAGTTGCGCTGTGGGTGCCAACTCGACCAATTTTCCTTGATACATGACTGCTGTCCGGTCACTGATATGACGAATCACAGATAAGTCATGGGAAATAAACAGATAGGACAATGAAAATTCTTTTTGCAGCTGCAGCAATAACTGAATGATCTGGGCTTGAATCGACACATCTAACGCAGATGTAGGTTCATCACATAAGACAAATGCCGGTCGATTGACGACTGCCCGTGCAATCCCAATACGTTGCCGTTGTCCGCCGCTAAAACTTCTCGGCAGCTTATGCACATCTTCTCCTGTGATGCCTACGATTGCAAGAATTTCTTTGGCTTTCGCCGTTGCGGCTTCCTTGCTGTCGGTCAACAAAGGCTCCATCACCAACTCCAAAGCTGTCATCCGTGGATTCAAGGATGAATAAGGATCCTGGAAAATGACTTGCATGGCTTGATAGGCTGCTTTTTGTTCACTTTTCGATAACGTCGCAAGATCCTGCCCTTCGAAATAGACTTTACCTGATGTGAGCTGTTCCAAATGAAGCATACTGCGCCCTAATGTTGTTTTGCCACTACCAGACTCTCCCACCAAACCTAGTGTTTCGCCACGATGGATCGTCAATGACACATCCTCTACAGCTCGGACTTCTTGGAGGACCCCGCGCCAATTTTTGCTGCGAAAGGTTTTACTGGCATGTTCTACGCGAATCAATTCTTCCATTTTGCTGCCTCCTGACTCAACCACACCCGATGTGTTGGACTCAATTCTTGTTTGATCAAGGTCTCTGGTAAGACCTCATGATAATCAAAGATTTTCAATTCGGCCTGTTTGTCCCCTAAATGCGCAGCTTGCAGCAATTGTTTGGTATAGGGATGGGCAGGCTGATAAAAAATATCTTCAGTCGTGCCTTCTTCCACTACGCGTCCTTGATACATCACTTTGATATAATCACACATCCCAGCAACAACGCCAAAATCATGGGTGACCAAGACCACAGACAATTGATTTTCTTTTTGCAAGTTTTTGATCAGTGCCAAGATTTGGGCTTGGATCGTTACATCTAATGCCGTCGTTGGTTCATCCGCGATCAACAATTCTGGTTGGGCCAGCAATGCCATCGCGATCATCACCCGCTGCCGCATTCCCCCAGACAATTCATGGGGATATTGTTTCATTCGTTGTGCAGGTGATGGAATCCCCACTTTGGTCAATTCCTGGATTGCTGCAGTTTGGGCCGCTTTCTTACTGATCGATCGATTGCGGCGAATAACTTCGACTAAATGATAGCCAATCGTTCGCAGCGGGTTCAAGGAGGTCATCGGATCTTGAAAAATCATCGCGATCGGCAATTTCCGACGATTGCTGATGGCTTGCCCATCAAATTCATAATGGTCAAACTGATCACTGACATGTTCGGGCAAGAGGTCCATCACACTTTTCATGGTCATACTTTTGCCACTGCCTGATTCGCCCACGATCCCCACCACTTGCCCTTTGGGGATCGACAGGTCAACATCTTTGACCAACTGTTTTTGGCCTTGCTTATTACTGAAGGTGACCGAAAGGCCTTTGATCGATAATAATTCCTTTGTCATGGTCACACCTCTCTTTGAAGGACATGTTTGATCATGTCGCCAATATTATTGAAAGAATAAATGGTAAAAATCACGAATAACCCTGGTAAGATTGCCATATACGGTGCCCGTTGCAAGCTGTTTTGGGCGTTTTGCAACAGACTGCCCCACGAGGCCATAGGCTGCTGAATCCCCAGACCAAGGAAACTTAAGGCAGATTCAGTCATGATGGCACTGGAAATACTGGCAGAAGCCGCCACGATCAGGGTTGGTAAGACTGCCGGGAAGATATGTTTAAATATAATACTGATGGCGGAACGACCGATAAATTTGCCATAGGCAACATACTCTCGCTCTTTGGCCGCCAATGTTTCCCCACGGATCAAGCGGGCGATGCTCATCCATGAAAAACCGCCGATCACAATGATGATCGTGGTCAAACCAGGACGCAAAAAGACACTTAATACGATCACAAGAACCAACCATGGAATCGAGGAAAGAACATCCACGATCCGCATCAATAGACTGTCGATCCAGCCACCGAAATACCCTGCTGTCAGTCCTACCAGCGTTCCGATACACGTCGCAGTGATCATCGCCAAAACCCCAACGAATAAGGAGACACGGCCGCCATAGACCACACGGATAAAGTAATCTCTCCCCACTTCATCGGTCCCAAATAAGTGAGTCCAACTTGGGGGTTGTGACATATTGCTGACATCCGTAGCATTGGGATCAATGGGAATCAACGGCGCCGCCAAGGATAGGATGATCAGTAATGTCAAAAAGATCACTGAAAACAGATAGACAGGAGAAGACAGGATCGTTCTTCTCATTGCTTTTAATCGTTGCATTATTTGCTGCCCCCTTTACGGATCCGAGGATCAACCACCGAGTATAATACATCGGCCAGTAAATTCCCCATGATGACCAGGGTTGCAGATAGCAGCATGATGGCCATGATCACAGGATAATCTAAACTTTTGGTCGCACTCATCAAGTATGGCCCAACACCTGGCCAGCCATAAATCGTTTCGGTAATAATCGCACCAGTGACCAGCATCGGCAAAGCCAAGCCAATCTGTGTCACGACTGGAATCAAGATATTACGGCTGATATGCCGGCTGAAAATCTGCCATTTACTGGCATGAAAAGCTTGCTGAACCATGACGTAGTCTTCTGAAACTTGTTGTGTTGCTGAAGCGCGAATATATCTCGTCAAGTCAGGGAAAAAAGCCACTGTCAATGTGACATAGGGCAAGATAAAGTGCTGAATAAAATCACCAAAATCTCCTTCTTTGCCCACCGTATGCATCCCGATGATCGGAAACATATTCAGCAGATAACCGAACACATAAATCAAGATCATGGCAAACCAAAAAGTTGGTACCGCAATGCCCAGAGAAGCAATGGCATCAATGATCCGATCCCAGATTTTCCCTTTATTGGCTGCTGCCAATAAACCTAAAAGAATGGCTAAGATCAATGCAGTCAAATAAGCCGGCAAGACCAGACGAATCGTGTTCGGGATCCGCGTAGCCAATTCGGAGGAGATACTATTTTGAGAAACCAGGGAAAATCCTAGATTTCCGGTGAAGATATTTTTGATCCATAGGAAATATTGGACCAAGAATGGTTGATCCAACCCATAACGTTGACGCAGCAAGTCGACTTGCTCTTGCGTCATGTTGGGCGTCGTGATCGAGTCGATCACGTCATACGGTGCGATATGTATGAGAGAAAACACAATAAACGATATCACGAAAAGCAAGGGGATCGCTTGCAAGATTCGTTTGGCAATATATTGGAACATGACAGACCTACTTTCTTGTTCATCAAAAAAAGGCTGTGATAAACACGCTTTATCACAGCCAATGGATTACTTGATCGTCAATTTAGACATATCTTCGAAAGTGTAGATTGGGATCAAAGATGCGTCCTCTACATTTCCGATTCGGTTATTGACCGCTAAAATTTTCTTGTTGTCAACGATTGGATAAATGATGGCTTCATCTGCAATAACTTGTTGTAATTCATCATATAGATCCGCCCGTTTGTCAGCGTCTAGCTCTACAGCAGCTTCTGCAAACAACGTATCGATCGATTCAATGTTGGCTTGGAAGTAGTTAGAACCACCACCTGTCGTAAATAGACGCGCATACAAATCAGGATCATTCCCCATGATATAACCGCCAAGGAATAGATTGTATTTGGTTGAGTCCGCTTTTTTCAATTCAGTGAAAATCGCTGTGCCATCGCCACCTTCAAGATTGACTGTGATGCCAGCTTGTTGCAACTGTTGTTGGATCAATGTCGCCTGGATCGTTTGTGCTGGATCTGTCGATGTGAAGGCGATGTTCAGTGTTAAATCTGATACGCCTGCTTCTTGTAACAGTTCTTTGGCTTTATCGACATTGGTGTCATATTTTTCCACATCTTCTGTGACATATGGATTATTTGGCGGTAAGAATGAGTATGGTGTGGCATAATACTCGTCACTCAAATACGCCCCTTGATTCAATTCATCTTTGTTCAAGGCATATAACACGGCTTGACGGACTTTGACATCTTTCAATTCATCAGTATTGGTGTTCAAGCCTAAGTAACCGATCCGGTTTTCGGTGTATGGATAGACTGTGATTTGAGAATCGTCTAAATCTTCAATATCAGAAGGCAAGACCACCGCTGCATCAACTTCACCTTTTTGCAAGGCCACTTTTGCTGTATCGGTACTTTCAATGATTCGCAACGTCACATTTTTGATCGATGGCGCACCTTCAAAGTAGTTTTCATTGGCTTCAAAGGTGAAGTATTCGCCACGTTTGTATTCTTTTAATTTATATGGACCGGTACCTACTGGTGATTCAGGCAATTCTGCCACTGAAAAATCCGTTACATCTTTATAGATATGTTCAGGAATAATGTATGTTTCAGTCGCGATATTGCTGACTGCGGAAGCGCTTGGTGAAGGCAATACAAATTTCACCGTGTAGTCATCGACTTTTTCGATCGAGATCGGCTGATCGTCAACCCATAATGAATCCGCATTGCCGTTCTCTTTTTTGACTTTTTGTTCGTAAGTGAAGACCACATCATCTGCGGTAAAGTCTTCGCCATCAGACCATTTGATGTCTTGTTTCAATTTAACAGTCACAGATAGACCATCATCAGCAGCTTCAACCGAATCTGCCAAAACATTTTTCGTTGTGCCATCTGCTTCAACTGCAACTAAAGGTGAATAAATCATGTTCGTTACAGTCAATCCCCAGCGGTCACTGGTATTGATTGGGTTTGTTGATGAAGGATCGCCACTGATCGCATAAGTGAATGTTGAATCATCTGCTGCTGCAGTGGTTGAACTATTTGTCGTTTCATCCGTACTATTTGAAAAACCACAAGCTGCGAGCGCGAATCCCAACCCGATCACAGCGATACTTGCTAAACCTTTTTTCCAATTTTTCATATCCATCCTACTTCCTATTCCCATACAGGTATACTCGATTTTTTTGTTACATCCTCTATAATTGCTTTGACTTCATCCGTCTGATAATACTTGACGACCGTTTGATAGACTTCGTTGTCTTTTTCATCCGCACGCGCGGCGATCACATTGTAATATGGTTGAGAAGAATCTGCCACTGGTTCCAGATAAATCGCATCTTCTGTCGGGATCAAGCCGGCATCTACGGCCATACCATTGTTGATCAGTGAAATATCGACATCCGTCAATGCCCGAGCGGTTTGATTGGCATCCAACAATTCGAAATTCAGTTGTTTCGGATTATCCGTCACATCGCTGGTTGTAGGCAATAACCCTTTGTCTGCATCTAAAGTGATCAAGCCAGCTGTTTGCAGCAACAAGAGCGCGCGACTTTCGTTGGATACATCATTGGGCAATGCCACTGTTGCGCCATCCGCTAACGCACTGATATCGCTGATTTTCTCCGAATAAATCCCCAACGGATTCAATGTCGTATAAGCAATAGTCGTATTTGAATAGCCGCTTTCTTCATTGACATTGTCCATGAAGATCTCTGTCAAGGCAGCATGCAAATCGATGGAGCTATCTTCTAGCGCCACGATGGGCTGCCGATAATCGGTAAATTTAACGAGTTGCAAATCAATATGTTCTTTTTCTTTCAATTCTTCTTGAACATGTTCCCACGCTTCATTTTGCTCTCCGACAACACCCAATTTGACCACTGTTGTTTCCTCTGCTGCATTACTGTTGCCGCAGGCCGCCAGTGCCCCAATCGTCAATAAGCTAACCAAGCCGATCGACAAATGAACCGAATATTTTTTCATCTTCCTTTTATCCCCTTTTGTTCCCTCCTCAGATCAGCCAATTGCCTTGAACGAATGTCGCAATGGCAACTAGACCAATTGCCGACATCCGCATCTATTCGCCTTGCCTTTCTTCAAACAATCGATTGAAGAGCCACAGTACGTACGCAAAGACATCGGAATGACCATTCATATGTAGTGTAACTTTATCCTATACAACTGAAACTGTCAATAAAATCACTTCATATTAAATGGACCATTTTTTGGCATATACCGAACTGATCTTTGATCGGTTTATTGAAACACGTGCAACGCTTGTTCTAAATCATTGATCAAGTCTTGCGGATTTTCGATCCCGATCGAAATCCGCAACAAATCCGGCGTCAGACCATATGATTCCCGTAATTCTTTCGGGATATCAGCATGGGTCTGGGTCGTTGGATAGGTGATCAGACTTTCTACACCTCCTAAACTTTCAGCAAATGTAAATACCGTTAATGCCCGCAAAAAGGCACTGATTTTCTCCGCATCATGGACACGGATACTGATCATGGCACCAGCTTCTGGATAAAGCACATCTTTGACCAGTGGATGGTCTTTCAAGTAGGCGACGATCGCCTTGGCATTGGTTTCTTGTTTTTCAAAACGCAGCGGCAAGGTCTTTAAGCTGCGGATGAATAACCACGTATCGAAACTGCTCAATGTAGGTCCTGACGTATTGGCAAGAAAATAGAGTCTTTCCCCTAATGTCTGCGTCTTCGCCACGACGACGCCCGCCAAAATATCATTGTGTCCAGACAAAAACTTGGTGCCGGAATGGATCACGATATCCGCCCCTTCTGTTAAAGGCAGTTGTCGTAAAGGCGTCAAAAAGGTATTATCGACGATCAGCAGTGCCTCATATCGGTGGGCAACCTCCGCCGTTGATGCAATATCTGTGATCGTCATCAACGGATTGGTCGGTGTTTCCAGAAACACCGCTGTTAAACCAGGCGCGGCTTTTGCAGCCAATTCTTCGATTGAACTGAAGGTATCAAACGTGGCGATTTGGCGCTTCTCCAATTCATCAAAGTAACGAAAGCTGCCGCCGTAAAGATCACGGGAAACTAAGAAGCGACTACCGCTAGGAAACAAGTCAAAGATCAAGGCAATCGCGCTCATGCCTGAACTGGTCACCACCGCTTTCGCCCCTTTTTCCAACTTGGCAAGGCCGTCTTCCAAAATATCCCGCGTAGGATTTTTGGTGCGGGTGTAATCATACCCCGTACTTTGACCGAGTTCTGGATGGGCAAACGTCGTAGATAAATAGATGGGGGCACTGATTGCGCCGGTTTGTTTGTCTGAACGATTGCCTAGCTGTGCAAGAAATGTTGCTGTATCAATTGTCATGGGTATCCTCCTCAAATGTCTGTTGTTTGTATCTGTTGTTTGTATCTGTTGATAGATCGAATCAATTGATCTAACGCTGCTGCAATGATCGCCGGTGTTGTCGCAAGATTCAGACGAATAAAACCAGCATATGCTTGTGAGAACCACGCCCCATAATCAACGGCCAATCCTGCCTCGTCTTGCACCAGTTGTTTGAGATTGTCTATGCCTAATCCGCGCATGTCGATCCATAACAAGTATGTTCCTTCAAGTGGCGCTGTCTGCACTTCTGGTACCGCTTGTCGCAAACCATGTGCCACAGTCTCCGCATTTTGTGCCACGATGGCCAAAATATGTTCAAGCCATTCATCTCCATGTTGATAGGCGGCTTTGGCGGCGGTCAACCCAAAGATATTGACTTCTGTCTGTTTGTATTGTTTGGCCCATGCATCGTATCGCTGCTGGAGTGTTTCACTTGGCAGCCAGATATGCGAGTGCAGCAAACCGGCTAAATTAAAGGTTTTTGATGGCGAATTGACCACGATCACGCCTTCAAAATCTAGGGATGCCGCAACGGTCATTGCAGATACAAATCGATGGCCCGGTAGAATCAAATCACCATGGATCTCATCTGCGATCACCAGCACCTGGTATTTTTGGCAGATCGCCAGCAACTGTTTGATCTCATCTGCATACCAGACCCGTCCTGCCGGATTATGGGGCGAACAGAAGATAAATAGTTTCACCGATTCTTCTTTGATTTTGCGTTCAAAGGCGTCAAAATCAATTTGGTATGTATCGCCTTGTGCTTGTAATGGTGCTTCGATGATTCGCCGTTTGGTATCTTTGATACTATCGAAAAACGGATAGTACACAGGGGGCTGGATCAAAATCGCATCTCCCGCTTTTGTGAAACAATGAAGCAAATCATACAATGATTGGACCACTCCTGTGGAAAACCTTAGCCAATCCTCCTGGAACGACGTTTGCCAATGTCGCTCTTGCCAGCCTTGATACGCGGCGACATAATCCTTGGGCACGATGCTGTATCCAAATGCCCCTTGCGCGACACGGCGATGCAATGCCTCGGTCACAGCAGCAGGTACTGCAAAGTCCATATCTGCCACCCACAATGGCAGCAAATCTTTGCCGTCAAATCGTTGGTCCACCAGATCCCACTTCAATGAATCGGTCTGCGTCCGTTGACGTGCATATTCTGAAATAAAGCTGTCAGTCGTCATTGATATGCGCTCTCCCCTCCAATTCACTGCCAATCCGATAGCCTTCTTTGGTCGGTTTGATGGTCAGATCGTATGGTGTCCGTTGATAGGTTTCATTGATCCAATTGCTAAAGAACAGTGAGGCATGTCCACGCCAGCGATTGGTGATTTTACCACCTAAATGATCGTTCGCAAAATAGTGGCTAGGTAACGCTGTATCTAATCCCCGTTCCATGTCTCGCAAATATTCTTCATTCAACGTGGTGGTATGGTATTCAAAATGCCCCAGCAAAAAAACATTTTTATGATTCTCAGAAACAAACATGGTCGGTCCTGTTTCTCGGCCAGCTGCCAATACTTCTAGTGGTAGTTGTGGCAGCTTGGTTTCATCAATTCCCGTATAGCGCGAGTGGGGTGTGTAGAAAACATCGTCAAACCCACGAACCAATGGATGAAAATGGGTGACTTCTTGTTCAAAGACACCAAATAGTTTTTGCGGATACCTGACTTTATCGATGCCATAATGGTAATAAAGTCCAGCTTGTGCCCCCCAGCAAATATGCAAGACTGACGTACAGTTGGTTTGGCTCCAGGCCATGATTTCTTGTAATTCTTGCCAATAATCAATGGCTTCAAAAGGCATTTTTTCTACAGGCGCCCCAGTGATGATCAAGCCATCGAAGCGTTGCTGCTGGATCACAGAAAATGCTTCATAGAATTTTTCCATATGGTTCAAGGAGGTATTCTTACTTTCATGGTCGGCCATTTTTAATAACGTGACCTCGATTTGCAACGGGCTTTGGGAAAGCAGGCGCAACAGTTGGTTTTCAGTAGCGATTTTTTGCGGCATCAAATTGACGATGGCGATTTTTAAAGGACGTATCTCTTGCTGCGCTGCTTTGTGCTGCAATAAAGCGAAGACATTCTCTTTTTGCAGGACCGTCGCGGCTGGCAACTCTTTGGGAATAATGATCGGCATTTCTTTCTCTCCTTTTGCTTTGATGGTGCATTTCTTATGGGGGAGATATTTTGATCGATCGCGCGAACAAAATACAAAAAAGCCGCCCCTTTTGCCTTACAGCAAAAGGGACGACTGACGCGCGTTACCACCCTCATTCGTGTTATTCTCACAAATAACACCTCAACAGTACACTATGATACTTGGCGCGGTAACGGGCGCATTCCGTTTGTTTGGCGTGAACCAAATAAAAAACTCGGAGTTCATCTTCACAGATCGCCTCATTCTCCTTTCTCACCAACCGGAGTCTCTGTACCTTCGTCGATCTGCTACTCTTCTCTTCAACGTTCATCAAATTCTATACGTAATTTTCAAAAATTATAATTGTTTTTTCATCTACTGTCAACGAGAACTTTCAGCATTTTTTCATTTTTGTAAATAAAGATACTGTTGCCCCATCTTCTCGTAAATTTCAGCAAGATCCGTTTTACGGACCGCACGGTCTTTGTAACCATAGGGATCATTGACGTACATTGTCTCTTCATCGATGCCAGTGATGACGACGCTATGGATCAACGCAGTCACATAGATCGGGCCATTTTTGGTTTCCCACCTGAAAAAATCAGCGTTTGTCGGCACCTGCAGCTCCAACGTTGCGATCATCCAGATAGGTGTTCCGGATGCTAAGACCGTCAAAAGCTCAGAAAAGCTGCGATCACGACCGCTGACAACTTGAACATCTTCTGGTACGACTTTTTTTGCCACTTCAGCGATTGGTTCAACATCCACACCCATCGCCGCATCGCCCCCATAAATATTCCCGACAAAGCCTTCTCGGGGATCACCTCGATAGCTGCCCTCTTCATAGACAGGCACATAGTTGAGGATTGAGGCTAAGGTGTTTTTATCAGTATCGATAGCATAATAATTCAACAGCATCGATAATGCGGTGACTTCACATCCATTGCCCAATGCCACTTCATCAAACTGGTTTTCAAGCGGCACATCTAAACGAATCGCTTCTGCTGTTTCCCCGTTGCTTGATGATGTGGCACTCGTTCCTGCTTCATCCACTAACTGATCCTGCTGAAGGATGAAAGGGGATGCCCCTTGCTCGCTGTCAAAAAAACACCAAAAGAAGACTGCACCAAGGATCAAACATGAAACAATAGCCATAATTGTTTTTTTCTTCATTGGTCCCCTCCTTGCATGCCTTTTATTCATTATACCGAAAACAAATGGACCCGCCTATTCAGATGGATTGTCATTGTGTACTATAGTTCAAATGCTGACGAATATCTCAATGTGCCTTGAACTGACTGGAGCGCTTGCGCATACAATGGTTTGATCATAAATGCCTCATCAGGCACTTCAGCAGAAGAAAAAATTTGATACTTGCTTGCCCGAACATAATGAAATCTAGCATAGTAGGTTGGATCACCTAATATACTGACAAATCGGTCATTCCCTTTTTGCGCTCTTTTGTCAAGTTCATTGACTATTTCTCCGCCAATGCCCTTACTTTGATAGGAAACTGAGACACTCAAGGGCGCCAGCACCAACCCTAAAAAAACGTGCTCCTTTTTCATTGATTACTTCACATGGACTCATCAGTCCATGGCCAACTATTTTCCCGCTTTCAGTGACTGCCACAACTTCTAAATCCTGCACGTAACCTGAGCTGTTGCGAATATTCGTGACTAGTTTTGCTTCATCATTGTATCCGTGATCTGATTGTTCAAAGACTTCGCGAATCAACTGTTCAATTTCTTCCTCATCTTGTGTTTGAATGGTTCGAATGTCCATGCGTCTTTCCTCTCCTTCATGTGCGCTACAATCATATTATATCCTAGAACTAGTTATCTAAAACACGCTTTTTTTTCCTTTACCTACTTGCTTTCTCTTAAGCAACACGTACGATAAAAAAGGCAGAAATGAACGATTGCTCGTCCTTTCTGCCTTTTTGATGCAAGAAAATATCTTATAGTCCTAACCCCACGCTTTTATGAACCCAGCTCTTTTTGTTTTTTCAAAAAACGCTGCTTCGCTTGTTTGAATGCGTTGATTTCAAATTGTTTGCTAAGTGCGCCAGCCACAAAATAGGCCAGATTGAAGTCAATCAAACTATGGATCAATCCGCCAATGCCCATCAAGACAAAGAGAAAATAGTAAAAATTGCCATCAAAAGAAGTCCCTGGGACATTCCCTGTAAAGTAAAAGAGTGCAACCACACCCATCTCGATCACGGAATGGATCAACCCAATCACCAAATTAAACAATTGTAATCTTCCGTTAAACAACGTCGGCTTGCCTTTTTTTAGCAAAATACCTGGATGATTTTGCAAATAAAGGGCACCGATCACGGCAAAAATCACATGGGACAACGCCCGCAACGCGATGATTGGCGGTAATGATAAAAAGAACCCAAATGTCGTCCCTAACGCGACGGCAATTGCCATCGCTGGTAAGAAAAACATCGCAACAAATACTGGTACATGACTGGCCAATGTAAATGACGCCGGTCCGATCACGATTTTGGGCATGACCATCGGTATCACGATCCCCATCCCGATCAGTAAAGCAGCAATGGTCAAATGACGAATAGAATGATTTTTCATTTTTTACGAACTCCTTCAATGTGTCTTGACACGTTTAATGAGCTTATTCTACCTGTATTTATCTCAGGTGTCAAGACACAAGAGGCGCAACACTAGATTCTATACGTCATTGTCTAAAGTCAATAAAAAAAGGAAACGAATCAATCGTTTCCCTCAAAAAATATGTGCGTCAAGCAGATTATTTCCGCGCTAGCATCTCATTACTCAAACGAGCAAACTCTGCCAAGGATAGTGTCTCACCGCGACGTGTAGGATCGATGCCGCTGGCTTCGAGGCTGTTTCGCAACCATGCTTTGGTGTCTTCATCTTTGCCATAAGTATTTTGCAGATTATTCCACAATGTTTTGCGGCGCAATTGAAAGGCTGATTTGGTCAACTTGAAAAATTCTTTTTCGTCCGTTACTGCCACTGCTGGGGTTTCACGCCGGGTTAATTTCAAGATTGCGGAATCAACATTGGGCTGTGGCACGAAGACAGTCTTGGGAACGATAAAAGCCAATTTGGCCTCCATGTAATATTGGACTGCAATCGACAATGAACCATACGCTTTGGTGCCAGGTTCTGCTGAAATACGATCAGCAACTTCTTTTTGCATCATGACAACCATTTCTTGCACAGGCACATTGGATTCCAGAAAGTGCATCATGATTGGTGTCGTGATGTAATAAGGCAAATTGGCCACTACTTTCAGCGGTAGCACTTGATCGAATGCTGTGCTGATGGTCGTTGCCAAGTCTGCTTGCAAGACATCTTGATGAATGACTTTGACGTTTGGATAAGGACGCATCGTATCAGCCAATACCGGGATCAGCCGATCATCGATTTCGAAGGCCACGACTTGTTTGGCCTGTTTGGCTAATTGCTCGGTCAGTGCACCAATGCCCGGTCCAACTTCAATGACATTGGTGTCTTGATCGATTCCAGCTGTATCCACGATTTTGCGCAAAATGTTCGGTTCTGTCAAAAAATTTTGCCCTAAGCTTTTCTTAAAGGTAAATCCATGTTTTGCTAAAATTTCTTTGGTTCTCGAGGGGGTAGCAATATCTCGTTCTTCCATTATTGTTCATCCTCCACTATTTTCATCGCAGCGGCAAATTCAGCTTCTGTGATCCGAAACATTGCCAGCCTTTTTTCTAATTGTTTGCCATTCGTATAACCGATGCGCAAAATATCGCCAAGCCGCTCTCGCTTCTCTTTCGCCCCAGGTCCGGCAATCAAGCCAAAAGCCAACAGCAATTGGCGGTCGATCGGCTGGTTCTCTGCAGCGTCTTGGTCATTGATTGGTGTCACGACTTTTTGCAAAGCTTCTTTCAAGGCCTGATGACTCGCATGTTCTACACCTAAGCTGCCTTTGCCTTTTGGTGCTGCTTGACTACGAGGCAAAAAAGCATGCTTGGCATCAGGAACAGCTTCCATGATTATTTTACGGATTTTTTCTCCTGAAAAATCTGGATCGGTAAAAACGATCACGCCCCGTGTTTCTTGTGCCAATTCAATTTGATCTAAAATGCCTTGATCGATCGCTGAACCAATGGTTTCAATGGTGTCAACATTGAATACTTCTTGGAGTCTGCGGGTATCGTCTTTGCCTTCGACGACAATGATTTCTTCGATCTTTGGCTTAGTTGCCATCGATGTTGAACAGCCGATGGGCATTTTCTCTGGTATAGTCAGCGACTTGTTGCGGTGTCTGATCCCGCAAAGCAGCAATTTGATTGACGACATAATGGGTGTAGCCAGGTTCGTTGCGTTTGCCACGATAAGGAACAGGTGCAAGATACGGCGCATCCGTTTCAACGAGCAAACGATCTTGCGGCACGATTTTGGCTGCCGCTTGTACATCTAATGCTTTCTTGAACGTGACAACGCCGCTAAAAGAAATGTGCATACCTAGGTCAAGAAATTTCTTGGCCCATTCATCATCGCCGCTGAAACTATGCATAATGCCGCCGATATCTTGAACTTTCTCCTCTTTCAAAATTGCATAGGTGTCTTCGATCGCGTCACGGGTATGGATACTGATCGGTAAGCCCCGTTCTCTTGCGATAGCGATTTGTCGGCGAAAAACCCGCACTTGCACATCTTTGGGATCTTCCATCCAATGATAATCCAAGCCAATTTCACCTAAAGCCACAACTTTTGGCACGTCCAGTCGTTCTTCGAGGAATGCTTCAACAGCTGGCGTATAACTGCCCGCTTCAGTAGGGTGCCAGCCGATAATACTATAAATGAACGGATATTCCTTGCTCAACGCAAGTGACTTTTCCACTGTTGGATGATCAAACCCTACCACAGCCATCTCAGTCACACCAAGTTCTTGGGCGCGGGCAATCGTTTCTGGAATATCTTCATTGAATTGTTCTGCATTTAAATGAGTATGGGTATCAAAAATCATGATTAGCCTCCTTAGTTCTCCTATACTCTAGCATATTTTGCGACTTTAAGAAACGAATCATGGTTGCTTTTTTCACTGACTTTAGGAAACTTTCAGCAAGTGGTAAAAAATCCGCCTCAGGTTGGAGGAAGTTCCCCCTGGATTCTCCTATACTGAGTAGTAGATAAACCTATGGAGGTGTAAACATGGAAAAATCAAAAGTTATCGGCAGCCGCTTTTTTTCAACGGATTCGGATTTCCGAAGCAAATCAACGATGAAAAAGCGCTATCAATATTATCGACAACAAAATGCCCACCGACAATTTGGGCCGGATTTCAAACGGGAATTCCAGCACGACTTTCCAAATTTTGCCACTTGGTTGAAATTGCAGCAGCAAGTGCCGCAAACCAATCAAACAAATACCTTTTCCCATTGGGCGATACTCGGCACGTTCACCCTTTTCACTGCAGCGACATTTTCTCAACAGCTCTTATTCCTTTTTGTTCTATTGATCGTTGCCGCATTGGTCAAAGGTCCTGGCATGATCCTGTGGGGGATCCTCTATTCGTTTTTGGTCAGCTTGTTTCCACCTTTAGGTTTGTTGCTTTCAGCCATATTCTTTTTATTGACGATTCGCCAATTGACCAAGAATATGACCTTTGTCCTATCGGCTCTTTATTTCTACAGCTATCCTATCTTGATCACTGTATTGCATCAGTTTACAACATGGAATGACCAATGGTTGTTTTACGGTAGTATCGCATGTGCTTTGATAAGCGGCCATCTGATTTTGAAACGTAATTATCTGTTTGCTTCAAGCAAAGGTGTGGCTTGGGCGTTGATGACGGTGCCCTATGATTGTATCATGGCGCTCGTACCGAAAAAACATAAGGCACGTTTATTTAAATCTCCTAAAATGAAGTAACAACGATTTGTTCCGAAGCACTGGCTTGATTGCCGTTCTTCGGTTTTTTTATGCTTATTGACCAGCCCAAGTTGGGCATCTTTTATTTAGATTTATACGCACTGTTGGATTGCTTTTTGTGCGAGAATCTACTATGCTAGATAAGAGAAAAATCAAAAAAGGAGCCTCGCCATGCTGACCCTTATTATCCTTGCATTCCTCGTCATAGGCGTGCTGCTATACTCCTTTATCATAGAACCCCATCGGTTGACTCAACGCCATTATTTGATTAAAAAAGACAAGCAGACCGTACTGGATATTTCGAAAGCGTATGATATGTATCAAGAGAATGAAACGATCGTGATCGCCCATATCAGTGACTTGCATGTTTCTCACTGGTATAAACCGCGACGCCTGAATCGCATCATCCGTTCAACGATCCAGCAACAACCGGACTTGATCGTTATCACGGGTGATTTGATCGACAATTACAAAAAATGGCCCCATCGTTCCACCAATCGATTAGTCGAAAAACTCAAAAAATTACAGGCACCGATGGGCAAATTGGCTGTCTTGGGTAATCATGATCATCTCCATGATGGTCATTACTTTGTAGCAGAAGTTTTTCGAAACGCAGGTTTCACCCTATTGGACAATGAATCGGTCTTTGGCTCTGACGAAAAAACATCGATGTCGATCACTGGCATTGATATCGACAGTCCGAAAGTCAACTTTTCATATGAATCAACCTTAGCAGAATGGCAGATTTTGTTGTTGCACGAACCTGATTACATCACACGCCTCACCAATCTCCACAGCTATGATTTGATTTTGTCTGGACATAGCCACGGCGGACAGATTCGCTTGCCCTTTTACTATGCGAAAACCAAAGGCGCGCTCACCTATACGGATGGTCTATATATTTTCGGGAAAGAGACACTTCTCAGTGTGTCAAGCGGTATTGGGATGACAAAAATCCCCGCCCGCTTAGGGGTGCCTCCGGAAATGATTTATTATCACTTGGTGCCGCAAAAAGACGACCAATAAGTCAAAAAGAAAACCAGCAAATACAACATTGCCCATGGAGGCATGCTGTATTTGCTGGTTTTTTTAGGTAATAAGATGGGGCTGGTGTTTATTCTTGCGTCAGCCCTGCATAAATAGTCTCTAAGTTCCATTGCATCATTCGATAATAACTATCCCCCTCTTCACCAGGTTCGGCGATCGAATCGGTAAAGACTGTATCATAGATCGGAATGCCTGAATCTCGGGACACACTTTGCATCGGTCTTGTATTGACGCTGCTTTCGACAAACAAGGAAGCCACTTCAGATGATTGCAACTGATCGACCAAATCTTTGATCTGTGCAGGTGTTCCTTCTTCTTCCGTATTGATTTCCCAAATATAGGCTGAAGGCACACCATAAGCTTTAGAAAAGTATTTAAAGGCGCCTTCACTAGTAACGATCAATTTTTTCTCATCCGGGATCGAGGCAAAGTTGGCTTTGGCTTTCTCGTCCAGGGCCGTTAAATCTGCAAAATAATTGTTGAGATTTTCTTCATAGTAGGCTTGGTTATCAGGATCTTTTTCAATTAATCGCTGCGCGATATTTCGCGCATAGATCATGCCATTCTCCAAATTCAGCCAAGCATGAGGATCTGCTTTGCTGTGGTCTTCATCATCAGAAAGGTATAACACATCTACACCGTCGCTGACGGCAAAATAGTCTTGATCTGCGACTTTGTTGGCATTTTCCATCAATTTGGTAAACCAGCCATTTCCCCCTGTTTCCAAATTCAATCCATTATACAAAAGCAAGTCTGCATCTGTCGCCAATCGGACGTCTTCTGCTAACGGTTCGTACTCATGAGGATCTCTGCCTACTGGAACGATACTGTGCAGATCGATTTTGTCACCAGCGATGTTTTTCGTGATATCTGCAATGATCGAATTGGTGACCACAACAGACAGTTTGCCCTCCGTTTGACTAGACGGATGATTGCTTTCTGCCAAGAAGAAGCCGCCAGCTATCACTGCCACGGCCAAAGCAGCAGTTGCTGACCACCGTTTGACTGGACTGGTTTTTTGTTTTGGTGAAAAAAGAAAGCCGAATACAAAGAAGGCACCTGCTGTCAGGACAATACTTGAACCTGCTGCAATATTAAAGGTGTAGCCGATAAACAGACCGACAAAAGATGCCAAACCACCTAACGCGCCAGCAATCAGCATCATCTTTTTCAATTCCTTCGTAAACAAATACGCGGTGGCAGCTGGTGTCACCAATAAGGCCACGATCAAAATCGTACCGACACTTTGCATCGCTGTCACAGCGACTAATGTCAAAAGAAACATCAGCAAGTAGTGATATCGCTGCACTTTCATCCCAAAAGCTTTGGCCATCATTGGATCAAATGAGGTAATCAATAAGGGACGGAAAAAGACAATAATGACTGCCAACACCACCAAAGCAATGATGATCGTCAACCATTTGTCACTATCCTGCACCGCCAAGACATTCCCAAAAAGAATATGGAAGAGATCCGTAGAACTATTGGCCACCCCGATCAAAATAACCCCTAATGCCAAGAAAGAACTAAAGGTGATGCCAATGGCGGTATCACTCTTGATCAAACTATTATTAGAAATATACGTAATGATCATCGAAGCCAACAGACCGAATAAAATCGCGCCGACAAAAAAATGGATCCCAAAAATATATGACAAGGCAACACCTGGCAAAACTGCATGGGAAATCGCATCTCCCATCAATGACATGCCCCGCAAAATAATAAAGCAACCAATCACACCCGCCACGATGCCAATCGCTACTGCTGTGATCAACGCATTCTGCAGAAAATGATAGGTGCCTAAACTAGTAAAAAAAGTTGTGACCATTCTACATCCCGCCTTTCACAATGATCGTATCGCCAAACGTACGTGTTAGATTGGCATCCGTGAACACATCTGCCACAGACCCATAAGCAATCAAGAGTTGGTTCAACATCACCAGCGCATCAAAGTATTCTGTGATTTTCCCTAGATCATGATGGACAATAAAAATCGTCTTGCCTGCCTCACGCAATTGTCTGAGTAATGCCACAATAATCGCTTCACTCGCAGCATCGATACCAGCAAAAGGTTCATCTAGAAAAATGAAATCAGCCTCTTGCACCAATGTCCGTGCAATTAAGACCCGTTGAAATTGCCCACCGGACAACTCGCCAATTTGGCGATCCGTAAAATCGGTCATCTCCACTGCAGCTAAAGCTGTGTTGACTTGCGCCCATTGAGTGGGACGAATCCGCTGCAACAAGCGCATATTCGGATACAGCCCAAGGGATACCACTTCTTTGACAGTAATTGGAAATGTATAATCAATCGCTGATTTTTGTTCTACATACGCAATACGCCTTTGAAATGCTGCTAAAGGCTGATCATCCGCTGTGACAGACCCGGTGGCCGGGATCAATTGCAAGGCCGCTTTGATAAATGTCGACTTCCCTGCCCCATTCGGTCCAATAATCCCCACGATCGATGGCTTTTCTGTCGCAAAAGAAACCGCCTCGACTGCTTGATGTATGCCATCGTATGTAGCAGATATCGATGAAAAAGTAATCATATTCTCACTCCATTTCTATAGTTAAGGTTTATTTATTTTATTTTTTAGGCTAACCTAACTTATCTCTATTATACAAAACTGATTTGGTTTTGCAAGAGGGAGTTTATTTTCAGATTGATAGAAAATAAAAATATTCTCATTTACATGTGATATATTGAACAAATTTTAAAAATATCCGTCGTTTTATGGTACCCTATTAGTTGGAAAAAAGTTTTTAGGAGGAATAAAATGAAGAAATTGGGCAAAACATTCGCAATTGTCGGGGCACTTACGCTGTTAAGCGCTTGTGGTGCTGATTCACAAACAAGCAGCAGCGCAAGCAGTAAAGCTGTCAGCAGTGAAGAAACAGATGCAAATTCAGCTGCATCTGGTCAGGAGTACACGGATCCTAGCGAGTTGGCAGACAGCTATGATGTCGTGATCGTCGGGGCTGGCGGTGCAGGAATGGCGGCAGCCATCCAAGCCAAAGACGCCGGTGCCAATCCAGTCATTTTAGAGAAAATGCCGATTGCTGGCGGCAATACCTTAAAGTCTTCTGCAGGTATGAATGCTTCAGAAACCAAGTTCCAAGAAGCTGAGGGAATTGAAGATTCAAACGACTTATTTTATGAAGAAACATTGGCTGGTGGTAAAGGAACAAATGACAAAGAATTATTACGCTACTTTGTTGATCACTCAGCTGAAGCCATCGATTGGCTTGATTCAATGGGAATCACACTGGATAACTTGACTGTCACAGGCGGGATGAGCGAAAAAAGAACCCACCGCCCAACAGACGGTTCAGCGGTAGGCGAGTATTTAGTCGACGGCTTGATGCGCAATATCCATGAGAACGAAATTCCGATTTTCGTGAATGCAGATGTCAAAGAAATCAATGAAGTTGATGGCCAAGTCAATGGCGTCACCGTCAATGTCGAAGGCAGTGAAAAAACAATCGATGCCAAAGCAGTCGTTGTCACTACCGGCGGATTTGGTGCCAACATGGATATGATCGAAGCATATGATCCAGAGCTAAAAGACTATGTGACGACAAACCAAGAAGGCTCTACTGGTGATGGAATCAAAATGATCGAGGCACTAGGCGGCCAAACCGTTGATTTGGACAAGATCCAAATTCACCCAACCGTCGATCAATCGAAATCATTGTTGATCACTGAAGCTGTTCGCGGTGAAGGTGCGATTCTGGTCAACGCTGACGGTCAACGCTTCTATAATGAAATGGACACCCGTGATAAAGTTTCGGCAGCCATTATTGCATTACCAGAAAAATCAGCCACGTTAGTGTTTGATGCCGGCGTCAAAGAACGGGTGACAGCGATTGACTTTTATGCCTCTCAAGGCCTAGTCAAATCTGCGGATACCATTGAAGCTTTGGCTGAAGAATTATCAATGCCGGAAGAGACATTAGCAGAAACAGTTGCCACTTGGAATGACAGCGTGGCTGCTGGCAAAGATGAGTCTTTTGGCAGAGAAACAGGGATGGACCATGACCTGTCTACTGGTCCTTACTACGCCATCGCGATTGCCCCTGGTATCCACCATACAATGGGTGGCGTCAAGATCAATACCAATACGGAAGTCATCTCAACAGATGATCAAACGATCCCTGGTTTATTCGCAGCAGGAGAAGTCACCGGCGGTCTTCACGGTGATAACCGGATCGGCGGAAATGCCGTTGCAGATATCATTATTTTCGGGCGTCAAGCAGGAACAAAATCTGCGGCCTATGCAGCAGAACAAGAGTAAACAATAAGAAAAACAGCAATGTAAAAGGCGCGGGGCGCTTTTACATTGCTGTTTCTTTTTGAAGAAAATATTCTGCCATCTCTAACGCTAAATAGACTACGGCCTCAGCCATCGATCATTTGCTTTTAGGAAACCACATTTTGCGGCGTATCATTGACAAATGCAGCCAAGTTGCCAACAGCGATCGCCATCAAACGCTGTCTTGTTTCTGTTGGGGCCCAAGCGATATGAGGTGTGAGGTAACAATTCGGTGCTTGCAGCAATGGATTATCCGCTGCTATCGGTTCTTTCGACACCACATCTGCTGCCAACGCTGCGAGTTTCCCTTCAGACAAGGCTTGTGCCACAGCGGCTTCATCCAGCAAGCCACCACGGGCAGTGTTGACCAAGATCGCTGTATCTTTCATATGGCCTAACGCCGTCTGATCAATCATTCCCTCTGTTTCAGGAAATTGCGGAACATGCAGACTGATGATATCTGCTTCTTGATATAGGGATTCTAATGTGACTTGTTTGGCCCACTCAGCTTGTGGGGCTTTTGGCCGATGGTTATAGTAAATGACCTGCATGTGAAAGGCATGGGCGATCGTTGCCACTGCCTGAGCAATTGCACCATACCCAATCAAGCCTAACGTTTTGCCTGCCAATTCCGTCAATGGTGTCTGCCAATAAGAAAAGTCCTTGCTTTGCTGCCAATCCCCCTGATGGACGGATCGATTGTGGTGGCCGACTTGATTGGTCACTTCTAACAACAGTGCAAAGGTCGCTTGCGCCACAGCATTCGTACTGTAACTCGGAATATTGGTCACAATGATTCCTTGTGCTTTGGCTGCTTTTAGATCAACCACATTATAACCAGTGGCCAATACGCCGATATACCGTAATTCCGGACAAGCCTGTAAGACGTCTTCGGTCAATGGCGTTTTGTTGGTGAAGACCGCTGTTGCCTCCCCAATCCGTGTGATGATTTCTGAAGGATCCGTATAGGAGGTTCGATCATATACCGTCAAATCGCCAAGTGCTTCCATTTCCCGCCAATCCAAATCTCCTGGATTCAGCGCATAGCCATCTAGTACAACAATCTTCATTTGATTGCTCCTTTCGCTTTTGCATAATAGATTGGGATCCCCAATGCTGTCACACCTATCCCAATGATCGCGAGCCCTGGGGTCGTGATCATAGTCATCACCAAAATAAAGCAACCGCCAAGTAACGCGATCAATGGCGTGATTGGATACAACGGGACACGGTAAGGTCGGTTCATGTGGGGATCGCGTTTGCGCAATAACAGCACACCTATAAACAATAATACACTAAAGAACCACATCACGAAAACCAGCATATCAGTCAATAAATCGAAGGTACCCAAAAAAATCATGATGCAGGCAATACTGACTTGCAAGATAGCCGCCGCATAAGGGGCATTGGTGCGCTTGCTCAAAGTCGCAAATGTCCGGCTAAAAGGAATCTCGTCGGCCAAAGCCATCGCATAAGGCACCCGCAGACCGGTCATGGTATAGCCATTCAATGCCCCATAGACAGAAATCAAAATCCCGATCGTCACCAATTTACCGCCAAAGCCGCCAAATAAAGCCATCGCTGTTTCTGAAGCACTATTCAAGTTCCCTGCGATTTGATCGATCGGCAAAGTTTTGAGAAAAGCCACATTGATCAACACATAGACCAGTGTCACAAAACTCAAGCCAAAAATAATTGCTTTCGGCAAGTCTTTTTCCGGCTGTTTCATCTCTCCTGCCACATTTCCGACACCTAACCAACCGTCATAGGCAAAAAGCGTGGCCAATAAAGCACTGCTAATACCTGCCAATACTGAATCTTGATTGTTTGAAGAAAAATCAACAAGGGAAACCTCCACCTGACCCGGCAAAATCAATCCAGCCAGAATGATCAACGCGATCGGGATCAATTTGATCGCCAAGGTAAAAGACTGGACCCTTGCAGCTGCTTTCGTCCCCAGCAAATTGATACATGTCACACTGATTGCAGTCACGATCGTCAATGGCATCAAATAATGGCTTGATAAATGAAATAAGTTGATGCATTGCGTCGCGAAAATAATACTTAAAGCCGCGACATTGGCAGGAAAGTAGATGATACTTTGCGCCCAACCAAGCAAAAACGAGGGTAGTTTGCCATAAATTTTTTCAATATAGCGAATAGCCCCACCCGTCTCAGGAATCGCTGTCGCCAACTCAGCCACAGTCAATCCACCGCAAATCGTTAGAAAACCAGCAAGCAGCCAAACCAATATCGTCAAACCGGTTGACTGGGTCTGCTGCACAACTGCGGCGGCTTTAAAGAAAACGCCCGCACCAATCACAGTCCCCATCACGGTCGATAATGCCCCAAAAAAACTGATTTCTTTTTTTAATTGACTTTTCACACCTTCACTTCCTTCACCTTGAATTAGTCAAAGTATAGCGGATAGCTGTAAGCTTGACTAGCACTTTTTGACAAATAAAAAAAGCAAATGCTTTCATCTGATCAGCACTTGCTTCACTCAATTAATCTTGATTTGACAGTATTTCTAGGGGAACTTGTTCTGTTCTGCTGATTCGGTGCAAGAAGGTCAAAGCGACCAATAACAGGAGCGGAAATACAACTGCCGCTAAAATCCCCAGTTGCAGGCTCGCCCCGGACCACTCTACGACATTGCCGACAACAGCTGGGCCTAATGAACAGCCTAGATCACCAGCTAAAGCCAAGTAAGCAAACAACGCTGTGCCGCCATTGCGAATATACTGTGCCGAAAAGCTGAAAATACCTGGCCACAAAATTCCAACTGCAAAACCGCTGATCCCGCAGCCTAAGAAACCAATCAATGGCATCTTTGCTAAACCAATCATGCCATAGGCAATCAAGCACAGGCTTAAACTAAAGACCATAAAGCGCTTGAGGTCGATCCGTTCGCCAAAACGGCCATAAAGCAATCGAGAAGCGCCCATCATGAGGGCGAAAACCATCGGGCCAGATAAATCACCCACCGTTTTTGACACCCCTAAGCCTTGTTCGGCAAACGTTGAAGCCCACTGGCTGACTGCTTGTTCAGACGCACCCGCACAGACCATCATCACAAGCAGCAGCCAAAACGTTTTTAATTTAAATAAGCCGCGCGTAGATAAACCCTGCGCTCCTTCTGCTACGATTGGCGCCAAGGGTACTTTCATAAAAACAAATAAATTGGCTATCGGCAACAATGACCAAATCATCGCCAACAGCTGCCAGCGAACGATCCCGAAAACCGCAAAGAAAAGCGTTGACAACAAGACAACCCCCACATAGCCCCAGCAATAGAAAGAATGCAGCAAACTCATCGCCTTTTCCTTATGGTCAGTTGGACTGGCTTCAACGATTGGGCTCACCAACACTTCTAAAAGCCCCCCGCCAATTGCATATAGAACCACTGCTGCTAACAACCCGCTGAAAGGGGAGGGAAATATGGCTGGAAAAACGGCCAAACCAATCAAACCAGCAGCAGCAAAGCCATGTGCCGCCACGATCGATGGACGATACCCGATGCGGTCGACAAAGAAAATCGCCGCAAAATCAACCAACAATTGGGTCAAAAAATTGATACTCACCAAAAGGGTGATTTGAGTGATTGGTAATTGATACTGAGATTGAAAGGTCAAAAAAAGCAATGGTGCAAAATTGTTGATGATCGCTTGAACAATATACCCCACAAAGCAAGCGGTCAACGTTGCTTGAAAATTTTTCATTTTGTTCCTCCTTTATACCCTCAGTATACGCAATGTTTAGCCGATTAAACCATGGAAAAAACACGCTTTTATGCTAGATTATCTTCGTATTATGTGCTGCCATCCTTTTTAATAAAAAAAAACGTTCCTTTACAGGAACATTTTTTTCTGATGGATAGAGGCGCATACATTATCAAGCGTGAATCTCCGATGACTTCTTATTTGTTACGTTACTGTACAAAAAAGCCAGATGGTGCATCACTGGTGTCGATCATGATGTTTTTTGTTTGTGAATAGGCCTCCAGCATCGATTTGTACGTTTCCCTGCCAATGCCGGATTGCTTATACCCGCCAAATGGTGCACCTGCTGGAATTTGATTGTAGGTGTTGACCCAGACACGCCCAGTTTCTAAGCGTTTGGCTACATCGAGGGCCGTATTCAGATTCTGGGTCCACACGCCGCCACCTAGCCCATAAATGGAATCATTGGCCATCTCTACAACTTCATCGACCGTGTCGAACTTGATCACCACAGCCACAGGGCCAAAGATTTCTTCTTGAGCGATGCGCATGTCGTTGGTCACATTGATCAGCAATGTTGGTTCCATGAAACAGCCCCTGGCCAATTGGTCACGAGTGATGATCGCTCCTCCGGCTTTGACGATCGCCCCTTCACGCTTACCGATGTCAACATATTCAAGGATCGACTGGACTTGTTTTTCGTTGACCTGTGCCCCCATTTGGGTGTCTTCCTCCCATGGTAAGCCAACGCGCACACGCTTGAAACGATCCGCCAGCATTTCAACAAATTTGTCATAAATACCAGATTGGACGAATATTCTCGAACCCGCACAGCAGACCTGTCCTTGGTTAAAGAGGATGCCCAACTGCGCCCCATCCAATGCTTTTTCTAGTGGCATATCGTTAAAGAAAATATTCGCCGACTTGCCGCCTAGTTCCAATGTGGCAGGAATCAAACGTGCTGCAGCTGATTTTGCCACATTGTAGCCAACCTCGGTCGAGCCAGTAAAGGCCAACTTCGCGATACCTTCATGGTGCAGCATGTATTCACCAGACTTGCTGCCTTTTCCTGTAATGACATTCAAGACGCCTTTTGGCAGAACATCTTGAATCAAACGGGTAAATTCTAAAATACTTAATGAGGTCGAGGATGACGGATGGATGACGATGGTATTACCGGCAGCCAAAGCTGGCGCAATTTTCCACGCAGCCATCAAAAAAGGAAAGTTCCATGGGATGATCTGACCGACCACACCGATTGGTTCCTTTAAATTGATACTTAGTGTATGTTCCCCGAGAAGCTGCGCCGTTCCTTCTTCTGCTCGGATCACACCCGCAAAATAGCGAAAATGATCTGCACTAAACGGCACATCAATGGCTTTTGTTTCTCGGATCGGTTTGCCGTTATCCAATGTTTCGATCAACGCCAGGTGCGCCGTATTTTCTTCAATGATATCGGCAATTTTCAACAATAAGCGCGAACGTTCTTCGAGGGAAGTTTTGCGCCAAGACGTTAAGGCTTGATTGGCTGCCGCAACGGCTCGGTCAACATCCGTATCAGTTGCATCCACAAATTCCGCCAAGACCTCGCCAGTTGCTGGATTGATGGCGTCGATAGTTCTTCCTTCCGATCCCGAAGTCCATTCGCCATCGATAAATAAGTCAAAATGCTTTTTCTCTTTGGACCAATCTTCCACTAATGCTACACTGTTCATATCATTCCGCCTTTCTCTTTTGTGAAAATAGTTTCAATATAATTATAGCGCTTACATTCAGAATTATCAAAAAAATTTCTAATATAAAACAAAAGCATGATGGCTGTGTAACAGATCCATCATGCTTTTGTTTTTGTGTACAATTCGGGTGCGCATTTTTTTATCCCTCAGCTGGTGCATGAGCAGCCAGAAATTTCAATGTTGCTTCAAAAATCGGACCAATGAAGACGATGCAAAGCAATGTTCCTAGCCCCACACTTGCCCCCAAAGCAAAACCAATCAAGACCATAGCAGCATCTAAGCCGATACGAATCGTTTTTTGGGTCAATTTTGTCCGTTTATAAATCAAGGCAGTCAGCGCCTCTAAAGCCGCAGAGCCTTTGTTGGAAGATACATAGATGCCTGCGCCAATCCCAAATAAAATCGGTGCGGCAATAATTGCCAACCAAGAATAAAATGGCAGGTGGACTGAGATTTTATCCAATATAGGCTCAAAGATCCCAATCAGTAATCCTAGACCGATTCCGTTGATGATACTGCCGATTCCCAATTCTTCACGGCCCAGCAAGGCAACGATCAACAAAACAATGCAGTTGAAACAAAGACTGGCGATCCAAAATGGGCTCTCTACAAAGTTTAAGATACCTAACAAAAAGGTACTGATCGTATCATAGCCTTGATGCGCAGTGATCAGCAAAGATACCGCCAATGCAATCATCCCTGTGCCTAAAAAAACTTGTCCTATTTTTTTTGATTCTTTCACGACATCACACTCTTTTCATCTCATAATCATTCAAATCACTTATTTCAGTTTACCTTGAAAGCGGTCAAATTACTATCTTTTCTGAAGTATTCATTCATTTTTTTGAGAATCATGCCCAATCATTCCAACGATTCATATTGTTGGCTATATTGATCGCGAAATTCCTTTGGTGTCAAACCAGTCAATTTTTTGAACATTTTCGAAAAGTAATTGGTATTGTTATACCCAATCGAATCACCGACTTCGCTGACTGTCTGCATGGTGTGCAAAAGCAGTTTTTGGGCTTGTTTGATGCGTACACGATTGACATATTGGTTGAAGCTCATGTCTGTTTCTTTTTTGAAAAGCTGACCTAGATACACGACACTGACATGGAGTGCTTCGGCGGCAGCTTTGACCGTCAAATCATGGGTGAATCCTTCTTCGATCAGCTGAATCGTTTTTTGTACGATTTCAGAATAGCGTTTTTGACTAGGTTTATTTTTGACCAGCCGCAAAATATCATCAAATAATTCTCGCAGATCTGCCAAAGATTGCGCTTCTTTGATTTTGTTCAAAATCGCCTCATGGTTCTCATCAGACAATGCAGGCAATTGACGGTACATATCATTGAATAAAAGAAATGCTGTATAGCGGACATGTTCTGGATCAGTTTGCGCTTGGGTCAGTGTACCGAAAATATCATCCAACTCTGATTGAACCGTTTTTCGATCACCAATCGTTAAGGCCTTATTAAAGGAAAGCAGTGGTTGCTCTTCATTTCGTTCAAGGATCGATACTGGAATGATTGGTTCTGCCATAAACAGATCTGGATAAAAACTTTGCAAGGATTGTACTTGCTTGATTTTTTCATAGGCATGATAGACATCTTCCCATGCGATAGCCGTTTCGCTGACAATCACTTGACAAGCTTCTTGCTTTTCTTCGATCACTTGATTGAGGCGATCGATGACTTTTTGTCGTTCGCCCACAGCAATCACTGTCAGCTGCCCTTCCTCGATTCTGCCTGGCAGGACGAAGGGTTGGTCTGCCTTTTGCCACAAGCGGCTGATCGTTGTCAGTTGCGCTGGTTCGCCTAAAAATTGCATAACGGTGTAGGGTGGTTTGACATCGCCGTTTTGCATGGACAATAAATGCTGATACTCAGATTCGTTCAATTCATCATTGAGCCACAGCAACAAGCTAGACTCTTGATACAGCTCTTTTTCTGCGGCTAGTTGCTGTTGCGCAGCCAATTCTTCGGCGATTGCGGCGACGCTAGTGCGCAATTCGGTTTTGTTCACGGGCTTGACCAAATAATTGCGCACGCCAAGAGCCATTCCCTGCTTCACGTAATTAAATTCTTGGTAACCGGAGAGGATGATCGAAAAGAACTGATTGCCTGCATCTTGCGCTTGTTGGATCATCTCAATACCATTCATTTCTGGCATTTGGATATCGGTGATCAGCAAATCGACGGTATGATTGGCCAAATACGCCAAAGCATCGGAGGCGTTCTTTGCTGTATAAACCACTTCGAAACCCAACTCGTCCCATGGCACGATCATCGTCAATCCTTGGAGGATCATGTATTCATCATCCACGAACATTGCTTTATACAACATGTGTCATTCCTTTCTTGAGCGCCTCTGGTGTCAAATAGATCGTGATCAAAAATCCCGCATCTTTTTTGGCATCGATCTCCATGCGATACGCTTTGCCGAATAGTCCGCGTAACCGTTCATGGACATTTTTGATGCCGATCGAGGTTTGTTTTTCGATTTCTGCGATTTTCAAAGTATCATTGATTTTCGCAACTTCTTCTGCAGTGGCTCCCTTGCCGTTGTCTTTGATCTGGATCACGATTTGCCCTTCGTCTTTGTATGCTTTGATACTGATTGCATTGTCATTGCGCTGATAATCAATACCGTGGACAAAATAGTTTTCCACCAAAGGCTGCAAGGTGAATTTAGGCAAATACAATTGCGCTAATTTAGGATCCACGGTGACATGATACGCAATCTTGTCTGGATAGCGCATTTGATACAGATAGACATATTTCTCACAAAAAGCGACTTCTTCCGCAAGGGTTTTGACCTTTTCTTGTGTGGTATTATTCCGCAGCAATGCCGAAAATGCATAGACGACATCCGCAAGCTCTTCTTGGTTGCGGCTCAAGGCATACATGCGGATGTATTCCAACGTGTTGTACAGAAAGTGGGGATTGATTTGTGCCTGCAGCGCCCGCATATCCGCATCCCGCTGTTTGATTTCCAATGTATAGATATCCTCGATGTAATCGTTGATACTGACAGTCATTTGGTTGATCGCTTCTGCGATTTCTTTCAATTCTTGTTGCACATTTTTCGTATCGATTTGATTTTTAAAATCTCCTTGGCTAACCGCCTTGGTAGCAGATACGATCGTCTTCACTTGCCATGTATACCGTTTGAAGGTCCGTTGCAATATCCAGAGCAGCAAACCGATGACCGCTGCCCCGATGGCAAAAATCACTAGGGTTTTTTGAATGATTTCTCCCCAGATGATTTTTTTGGACAATAATACCAATGAAATCTCGCCGCTGACTGTCTGCTGACGCTGCACATAATACGCTTTGTCCAATATAGCATCGCCTTGTCCACGGGCCATCACATCATCGATTTGTTGTATTTCTTCTTCACTCAGACCATCAGCACTTTGAAACAATTGCTGCCCATTGGCGGTGTACAAAAAACTGCTCACCCCATGCAGTTGATTGTCTTGTGCTTGATTGGCCATCACAGTATCTGCTTGAAACACAACATACACTTGCCCCAAAGGTTGGGCATAGTTGCTGGGCTGAGAGATTGGGCGGGCAAAATACAACCGATTCGCCAAATCAATCCGTACGTCATTGTGTTTGCCCCCATAAGGTGCTTGTGGGGAAGCGATCAACAAATCATCACTTTCATCTAATTGGACGATTATTTCTTCGATATCAGCGTGTTCTCGCAACAATCGGTACAAAATATTCGGCAAATAGACACTTTGTCCAGATTGACGAAAAATCTCATTGCTATAAGAAAAGTAATCTGGCAAAGACAACTGCAGATAGTTGCGCAACGATTCAAAAGCCGTATCCGATGTCGTAAACTCTCCCAGCACCGAAGAAACAACTGCATTGCGTTCTTTGACGTAGGTGTCTAATTGCATGCTGCTGTTCTCAGCCAAACGATTGCTGGTATTGAAACGCTCGATGCCTGTATAAATACTGAGGGCAAGCATAATCACCAATGCCATCAGGATCAGTAGAAAACTATACAGTTGCATGAGCTGATTGATCAAAAAATCATGCTTCAAGAAGTTGACTTTCGGCTTACGCATCTGTCAAATCCCGTTCAATCAATTCCCGTTCTTGTTTCAGCGCCCCATGGACCCACAATAGCAGCAAACTAAAGGTCCCAAAAAGCAGCAAACCTTTCATGGTCCACGTGATCAAGAGAATGCCCGCAAGGCCGAATATCAGTTTTAAACATGTGCCCATCCGCAAAAATAAGCTGATGAAGGACAGTTTTAGATTGTTGACAAAAGAAAGCTCATAGCACGCATCAAACGTGACTGAAAGCAGATAGAGCAAGATCGATAAGCCAATGACCACGAATAAAATAAAAGAAACCACCAGCCACATCAATCCTTGAAATTGTGTCGCTAAGTATAAATTATACGTAAGGAAAGCAGTCAGTCCTAAAAAAAGATAAAACTGTTTGTTTGCCCGCCAAAAGCCAGCTTTCCAAATCTGCCAGCTTTTGCGAAAGGTTTGTGCCTCATAGGCCAAGCCATCCGACTCAATGAGTGAACTGACTGTATAAAATGCTGGACCAATGCCAAAAACGATGCCCCCTGCCAGTGTCATTCCTACAAAAAACAAGTTCAATTTCATGATTGCCCATATCATGCGGAATCCTTTGACCAATCCGCTACTCGCTGTTTCTTCCATTCATTATTCCTCCCTTATTCATTCAATACTCAAAATGTAGCATGTTTTTCTATTCTTTCTCAAGTTGACTGAGAATCTTTTAATCAAACTATGTACAAATGTCAATATCACTTACTTTATATGTCATCAATGTTATTTTTATTGACTTTTTTCAGAAAATCTCAAGAAAAAAAAGGGCAAAGAGGATTGCATGAACCTGTCGTTCTTGGCAATCACTCTTTGACCAGTCCTTTACTCAAGGGTCAGAAATCGTGTTTATTCTTGACTCGCAAGATACTCGTCAAATTGTTTTTGCATTTCATCTCGCACTGTATCCCAACCTGCTGTTTTTAAATCTTCCACAAGTTTTGGTACATTTTCTTCAGGATCGATCGTCCCTGTTGTCAAACTTGATTTGTAGCGATTCATGACATTGGCAATATTGGTGATCTCAGTTTTGACGCTATCCGTTTTGAAATTGAAGCCTAAAAGTGGTGAAGCTTCCGCATTGGCGATATTTTCATCACGTTCTGCAATCATCTCATCTGTGATCGATTCTTGGGTATACAAGATCATGTTGTTCCCAGTGTTCCAAGCAGACATCCGGGTATTTGGCAGATAACCGTCCAACAAGCGGATCTTGTTGTCCTGGCCTTCAACTTTCTCCCAAGCTTCGCCTTCGACGCCCCAAACTAAGCCGTTCAATAATTCTGCATCACTGTTCAACAAGCCTAAGAATTCAACGGCTTTTTCTTTGTTCTTCGACACATTAGAGACAACAAAGTTGGCCATTTGTGTTTGCGCCGTTGTTTTCAATTGTTTGGTGATTGGTTGTGACACCAATTCTTGGCCAGCCGCATTGGTCAAGATCGTGTCACCGTAATCCATAGGCCCTTGTGTTTCTTCACGCATGAACCAAGTATTTCCTTCCAAAGGATAACCCGTCGTATTGGTTGCCGCATCAGTTGGAATCAACCCTTCGTTGTACCATTTGTGCATCAATTTCAAGTTTTCCATCAATTCTTCATCATCATATTGATTGATGATCTCTGTTGAGTCACCATCTAATTTGACTGCAAAAGGATATTCTTTGCCCATCACATAATCATAGTCCCCAGAAATGTTGTAGGATTGGCCGATCGCAAATGCAGCGATGTTCGGTTCATTTTCATGGAATGTTTTTAAGACTTCTTCTGCATCTTGGTATGATTCGATGCCGCTGATGTCAATATCATATTTGTCTAAATATTGTTTATTGAAGGTCAGAACTTGCTGTGCATAGATATTGCCATTCACAGGAAAAGCATATAATTTACCGTCGATCGTATTGCCTTGGATATAAGACTCATCCAACATATCATACGCTTCTTTGGCATATTCAGGTGCCAATTCAGTCAGATCGGCATACGCGCCTTTCTGGGCATTCGCTACATAATTCGATGCCAATGAAATATCATAATTTTCACCAGAAGAGATGATGGTACTCATTTTTTGGTCCCAATCGCCCCAGCCGATATACTGCAGGTCGATTCGTACATTGATTTTCTCTTCGATTCGTTTGTTGGCGATCTCCATCAACTGATCAAAATTATCTGGTTTGTCCCCGACTTGATACATGAGTAAAGTAGTGACACCATCCGCATTTGTGCTTGAATCTGAAGTATCCCCGCCAGTGCCGCAGGCAGCCATCCCTAAAGCCGTAGCTGCTGCCATACCAGCAAATGCTGTTTTTTTCCACAATTTCATTTTTGTTCCTCCCTCTACTTCTATTATTCTTTCACGCCGCCGATTGTCAAGCCACCTACGAAATATCTTTGGAAAAATGGATAGGTGATAGCAATCGGCAACGTTGCTACAACAACGATTGCCATCCGAGCAGTTTCGCTTGGCAACGCGGCCAACCCGCCTTGGATCTGAGCAGCCATGCCTGAACTTTTGGCTAAGTAGTCCAAGTTGTTTTGGATCCGCATCAAAAGTGCTTGTAAAGGCACTAAAGAATCTTTTTGAATATACAACAATGCATTGAACCAATCGTTCCAATACCCTAATGCTGCAAACAAGCTAATGGTTGCAATACCTGGCACAGCCAATGGTAAGACGATCGATGTAAAGATCCGCATTTCACTTGCGCCATCAATACGAGCTGATTCAATGATGCTGTCTGGCACAGTTTTCTTGAAGAAAGTCCGCATGACCAAGATGTTGAAAGGCCCTAAAGCCATCGGCAAGATCAATGCCCAAATCGTATCTTTCAATTGGATCAAGTTGACCATCACTAAGTAGTTGGCAACCATTCCTGGTGCAAATAACATGGTGATCAATGCAAAAAGTGTAAAAAATCGTCTGAAAGGGAAATTCGACCGTGAAATCACATACGCATACAGTGATGTCATCGTTGCGTTGATGAATGTCCCAAAAACTGTAATAAAGATCGACACGCCAAATGCTTGGAAAATCTTCCCGCTCATGCGACCGCTAAAGAGATAGCTGTATGCCGCGAATGAAAATTCTTGCGGCCAAAAGCGGTAGCCATTTTCTGCCAGCGATGTTTCGTTGGTCAGTGAGATGGCGATCACAAAGAGAAATGGAATCACGCATGAGATGGCGAACAAGGTGATCACAATATTGAAAATCAAATTGACCGTTGGATTGAAGGTGCGAATCTCCACTTTGGTTACTTTCTTTTTCATTTGATTCACCCTCCTAGAATAATGCTGAATCTGGTTCTAATTTACGGACCACCAAATTCGCTGCCAGCAACAGCAATGCCCCAACAACTGATTGATAAAGTCCCGCAGCGGCAGTCATACCGAAATCGCCTGTGGCAGTCAATCCGTTATAAATATAGGTATCTAATACTGCTGTGACTTGATACAATGCGCCGGAATTTTGTGGCACTTGATAGAACAAGCCAAAATCGGCTCTAAAAATACCACCGATGTTCAAAATCAATAATACGGAAATCATTGGCAACAACTGCGGCAAAGTGACATTTTTGATTTGCTGCCACTTGTTGGCCCCATCTACCATCGCAGCTTCATAATAGGATTGATCGATCCCCACCACTGATGCGTAGTAAATGATACTGTTGTAACCCAAACTTTTCCACACATTCATAAAGACGAAGATAAACGGCCACCATTTCGGATCGGCGTACCAGTTGATACTTTCGCCACCCATGTTGTTGATCCATTGGTTGATGATCCCTTTATCTGGGCTTAAGAAAGCATACACGAAGTAAGAAATGACTACCCATGATAAAAAGTATGGCAGCAAGGACATCGTGTGGTACACTTTGACCAATTTTTTATTTCGTAATTCACTCATAATAATGGCAAATGCAATAGCAAAAAAGAGATTGAATGCCAAAAAGACAATATTGTATAACAAGGTATTTTTAGTGATCAGCCACGCATCATTCGAGGCAAATAAAAATTTAAAGTTATCGAACCCTACCCATGGGCTTTCTCTCAAACTGGCCAAAAAGCCATCGGGGGAAATGTGGAAGTCTTTAAATGCCACCACATTCGCTAATACTGGTATGTAGAAAAAAAAGATAAACCAAATGACGCCAGGCAAAGCCATTAATATTAACGCTTTATACTGCCAGACATTTTTCAAAAAACCCTTTTTCTTCACGTTTCATCATCTCCTTCTGGTATAAGAATAACGCTTTCATGGTTAGAAATGAATGAACAAACTAAAGGTAAAATGAAACAAATTAAAGGTGTTTAGAAACAAAAAAACTACCCGCAGTGAGGCTTGCGGATAGTTGCACTGTTGATGAAGGGCAATTAAAACCCATTTTCTTGAATCACTTCTTTAAACCAGTAACCAGACTGCTTGATCGTGCGTTCTTGGGTCTCTAAATTGATGGAAATAAAGCCATAACGATTCTTGAAGGCGTTCAACCAAGACCAATTGTCCGTAGCCGCCCACATATGATACCCCAGACAATGCGCACCTTCTTCGATTGCTTGATGGACATAACGTAAGTGGTCTTTGACAAATTGAATACGATAATCGTCTTCGATCATGCCTGATGCATTTTTGAAACGCCCTTCATCTTCTACGCCCATCCCATTCTCTGAAATAAAGCAAGGAATATTGCCATAGTTGTCTCGCAGATTGATCAAGGTATCATAAATGCCTTTTTCGTAGATTTCCCAACCACGATACGGATTGATTTTTTTGTCTGGCCAGTCATAATAATCGAAGTAATCTTCTGGCATTGGCCGCTGTTCCTGTTTCGACGATCGTTTCTGTTGGACGCGCCGAGGTTGATAGTAGTTGACACCTAACAAATCCACTGTATTGTCGCGGATCACTGTCAAGTCTGCGGCTTCAGTGACTGGAAGGATACCTAAATCATCGAGGACCGCCACCAATTCCTTAGGAAAAGTCCCTTTGACGGCTGGATCTAAAAATGACCGGTTAAAAAAGGCATCCGCAAGCACTGCGGCTTGTTGGTCAGCAGGATCCTGCGGGTCTTTGGGATAGGTGGGGGTAAGATTTAAAATAATGCCGATTTGCCCATCACACGCAGATTGGCGGAACTTTTGGATCGCCAAAGCACTAGCCAGCGCTTCATGATAGCCCACTTGTACAGCCATTGATAAATCCACCACTGCTGGATAATGTTGTTGGTACAAATACCCCATTTCGACGGGAACGATGGGTTCATTTTGTGTGAACCAGTGTTTGACTTTATCACCAAACAAATCAAAACATATTTTGGCATAGTCGCCAAAAGCCGTGACTGTTTCTCGATTGAGCCAACCCCCTTCATTTTGCAGCGCCATCGGCATATCAAAATGATAAAGATTGACAAAAGGTTCGATTCCTCGTGCCAGCATCTCATCAAAATACTGATGATAAAAAGCCACCGCTTCTGGATCAACTTTGCCTCGACCTTTTGGGATCAACCGGCTCCACTGGATAGATGTCCGAAAAGAATTGAAGCCGATTTCTTCCATGCAGCGCAAATCTTCTTGAAAATGCGTCAGTACTTGGGTGGTTTGTCCTGGGCCTTGACCTTGGAAAAATTTTTCAGGATTGGTTGTATACCAATGGTCCCAGATGGACGTTCCTTTGTTGTCATTTGGCAAACGGCCTTCTGTTTGCGGACCGCTGGCAGCGGCTCCCCACCAGAATCCTTTGGGAAAGTGGATCGTCATTTCTGCCCCACCTTTTCTTGCGCCAACAGCAGACAACCTGTGATGCCGCTTTGATTTGGTAAAGCCCATGCGGCAATATAATCATCCACAGGTGGTGTTTCCATGTAACCCGCCATTTGCTGCACAAATGCGTCTTTGATTTTTGTCAATAAATGCGGTTGGTTCATCACGCCCCCGCCAATGATGATTTTCTCGGGTGCCAAGGTTAATGTGATATTAACCAACGCTTGGCCGATATAGAAGGATTGCAGGTCCCATACAGCGTGATCTGCTGGCAGATCTTGTCCTTTGATCCCCGTTCGTCCTTCCAATGACGGACCTGCAGCCAGACCTTCCAAGCAGTCATGGTGATAAGGACATGTCCCTTGATAGCTATCTTCTGGATGCCGTTTGACAAAGGTATGCCCAATTTCTGGATGGCCGATTCCTTGGAATAATGCCCCTTCTCTGACAACTCCTGCGCCGATCCCTGTACCCACCGTCATATAGACACAGCTGTTTTTGCCTTGGGCTGCCCCTAAGCGCAGTTCTCCGTAAGCAGCCGCGTTGACATCGGTCGTCCAAATGATTGCCGTATCCGGCCATTGGCTGGACAATGCACCGACCAAATCTATTTGCTGCCAGCCAGCTTTGGGTGTTGCCAAAATATGTCCATAATTGGCCTGTTGCGGATCAATACCGATTGGCCCAAATGACCCAACCCCCACCGCCTTCATGGGATAGGGCGCAAAAAAGTCAAAAATGGCTGTCAACGTTTCTGTTGGTGTGGTCGTAGGAATGGATATTTGGTCAACGACCGTCATCGCTTCATCTGCGACGGCACAAATCATTTTTGTGCCGCCAGCTTCAATCCCGCCAATATACATCTGCTATCTCTCCTTTAACCCAATCGTTCGAATCTCGTAAGGTTTGATTGTCTGCGTTGGCATGTTGTCGGTGCCTTCTTCTAAAAGATTCAGCACTTCTAAGTTCATTTGGTCTTTTTGTACGTGAAACGCTGTTTCTTGATCGGCCAAATTATACCCGCGCAAGACGATTTGGTCTTGGTTGCGGCTGCGTTTGAATGCGGTGATTGCTGTCGTATCACCTTGTGCGTTGATATAGTGCACAGCAGGTGCCAATGTACCAGTTTGATGGGCAATTTGTGCCGCGGTCCATGGAATTTGTGCTGCCTGGGCTTGTTTATATGTGTCATATCTTTCTTCTGGCGTGCCATGGAAAGCAATGCCATAGTCAAAAGTATGTTGACCTAAACATTGCGCTTCTGGTGTTGGGAAATAGCCCCAATCGCCAAGTTCACCAGTACAACGCAATAGCGTTAAACAAATTGTATCATCCACGATCTCATATTCGTTCAAACCAAAGTTGGACACAGTCACCCCTTTATGGTCATCATGCAAATTAGCAAAAGCATGCTGATGCTGAGGATTCGTTGGATTCTCCCAATGGCTAGATACCTTATTGGGCCGTTTGACCACTTCATAAATACTGTCTGCCTCATGGAAATCAACATGGATTCCAGTTGGGAATAATGCCCGCAAACGATGGTCTTTGCTCTGGTTATTGACTGTCGTCTGAAATGCTACTCGCTGACTATCCCGCTCTAAACGTACTTGTGTTGTCAGTGTGAATGGCACCAAGTCTTGATTTCGCTGCGCTTTGCGGAATCGAAAATCAACGACCGCTTTTTGTTCTTCTGCTAAACGTTCATCTGCCGCAGAGGGAATCATCAACGTTTGACGAATCTCGACCACACCTACTAGGTCAGTATTTTCGATCACGTTGATTTGATGAGGGAAAGCAGTGGAGAGAATCGCTTGATCTCCTTCTGGTTGTTTAAAGATATATTCATTGGCAATATCACCGACATTTTCAAAGACCAATAGATTTTCAAATGTATCGCCAGTCTGATGATTGGTGACCGCCAAACTGCCATTGTCGGCAATATCGATTGTCAGATGCGCATTCGCCAGTTGCCGCCCCTCTTCTTTCACGATCAAATCAGCCATTGAGCCAGCTGCTTCGGATTCCACTAAGGCATAGGTTTGCCAAGAAAATTCAGCCATCTCTTGAACGGCCACTTGAAGTGTCACAAAGCGTTTCATGTAAGGGATTCTGAACGCATCTTTTGGCAAGTCATAATCAAATAATACTTCTTCCTCTTGAATGATTGCTTCAACTTGGTTTCCAGCGGCATCAATCACCTTATAATTGCTTTTCGGTTTATCTTTCAATGCCTGGTATAGTTTGCTGGGCATGCCCTCTCTAAAGGTCTTTCTCTCCAGTTCAACAGTGACTGGCACAAGACCAGAACGCGCTGTTCCAGCTGTATTGAAGACCACAAAAGGACGGCTATTTTCTGGAAATACAGTTGTATCGATTGCTTCTGTCAACTGACGCAGGGCTTCTTCAGCCACGTATTTGCCGATTTCATTGGCTTTTTCGAATCGCGGCATCATTTCTCGGTGCACTTCATCCACTGAGCAGCCGCAAATACTGTCATGGGGGTGGTTTTGCATCAAGGTCTTCCAACCAAAATCCAAGATATCATGCGGATAGTCTTGTGTTAGGTCATAGGCCATCGTTGCTAATGGCTCAGCGACATTTTCTAGTTGCCGCGAGACGCGGGTGTTCCATTGTTTCAAATAGACCCGTGTAGAAGCCGTGTTGGCTAAAGTATACCATCCGTCTGTTTCTTGACTGGTTAATTCGCCAGTAATGGTACCAAGATCGTCTGGCAGATCTTCTTGCACAGCTGCCAAGTATTCGGTAAAGCTGGCATGTTTGAATTCATATTCCGGATATAATTCATTGGCCAATCGAATCGCCGCTGAGATATCTTTTTGCACTGGCTGATGATCCACGCCGTTCATCATCAAGTAATGATTGGTGGCGCCAAATTTCTCTACATCCGCCAATTTTTGATCCCAAAAGGCTTTGGCCGCTTGTTTCTCTGCAGGAATCTCATTGCCGTTCGAATACCAGTTGGCAAATAGCAAGCCAAAAATCTTACTGCCGTCTGGTCCTTCCCAGTGCATTTCAGAATATTGCGAAGTGAATTGATCATCTGGCAAGACTTCATTGTCAAAACCAATCGGTTTGACACCGCGGCCAAATGCCGCACTCTCAAGGTTGGCTTGCAGCATCATTTGCGGCGTTTGCCCCATGTTGCCAAAGGTATCTGGGAAGTAGCCCAACATCACTGGTGTGCCCCATTTTTTGCTTTCAGCCATGCCAATCAACATATTGCGGGTGTTCGATTCAGCACTGATCAGGAAATCATCTTGCAAAATATAGAATGGCCCAATCTGCAATTTGCCTTGTTGGATCGCTGCTTGAACGGCTGCTCTTTTTTCTGGCCGCACTTCTAAATAATCATCCAAGATGATCGTTTGTCCGTCTAAGTGAAAACTATGGAAATCAGGGTCGGTGTCGATCAATGACAAAAGATCGTCCATCAATTCGACCAAACGCATATGGTGCTGTTCATAAGGCATGTACCATTCTCGATCCCAGTGACTGTGGGAAACGATATAGACTTGTTTTTTCATCGCTATTGCTCCTTGCTCTATTTTCTTCTCTTTATTTTTCTACCCGAATATCGAAATAGTCCATGACCAATTCGCAAAACATCATATTGGCCCATGAGAACCATTCTCTTGTATATTGATTTGGATCATCGACATCAAATCCTTCATGCATCAAATTGGTTCCAGCATCGGTCGCTACCAATTGATCAAGAATGCGTTTTTTCTCCGCTTTATCCGCCGTCGTCATCCCTTCCATCGCCATCGCGATCGGCCAAACATAATTTTCTGGTGTATGCGAGCTGCCGATCCCTTTGGCAAATTTTCCTTCATAAAAGTATGGATTTTCTGTACTTAAAAGCGTTTTTCTTGTAGCTAGATAGGTTGGATCATCGATGGTCCCATACCCTAGGTACGGTCCCGCAATCAGATTAGGGACATTGCTGTCATCCATCAGCGATGCACCGCCAAACCCGTCCACTTCATAGGCATAAACTTGTTCGCCTGCTTGATTGGTCGTCATGCCATAGGTATCGATCCCGGTTTGGATCTCTGTTTGCAAAGTTTTGGCTTGGGCAACGATCGTTTCATCTGTCAGAACGCTTGAAAATAGTTCTTGGATATAACCCAGAACGACCACGGCAAACATATTAGATGGTACCAAGTAGCCATATTTACACGCATCATCACTCGGCCGAAATCCTGACCAAGTCATTCCTGTCGGCTTCACCGGCGTACCCTTGCCTTCATGCGTCAAGGTATCTTCTTTGCGCCAAGTATCACGTTCAAATAGGTATGGGGATGCGTCATGGTCTTGCTCCGTTTTGAAAACCATTAGGACTTTCTTGATACCGCTGACAAAATCCTCGTTGAATTGATCGGTTCTACCGGTATTTTTGTAAAGCAGATAGGCCAGCTGAACGGGATAGCACAATGAGTCGATCTCATACTTGCGTTCCCAGATCCAATCATTCATTTCCGTATGGTCCGTTTGATGACCAGCGCCATTGGCTGTTTCATTGAAGGCATTCGCATAGGGATCGATATTGATATAATAAAACTGTTTCTTCACTAGACCGCTGATCATGGCAGCCAAATCTTCATCTTCTTTTGCGATCACTAAATATGGACGTACTTGCGCAGTTGAATCCCGCAGCCACATAGCAGGAATATCACCAGTTAATAAAAATGTCGTGCCATCTTCGTGACGTTTGACAGTTGTTAGTAAAGTATTGGCAAATGCAGCATTGAAGTTTTTTGCCCAGTCAGCGTGTTCTTCTCCGCATTTCTCGGTAATCGTTTCCATAAATGTTGCGACTGATTGTGGTATTTGTTTGTAGACCATGAAGTCACCATCCTTAAATTTGATATATCATTTCACGAGTTCAGTATAACCATCTTTAATCTTGATGTCTAGCTAAATTTTATAAAAATTAAAGGGTTTTCATTTTTGTTTTTTTATGCTATTCTGTTGAATATGATATATCAAAAAGGAGCATGAGTATGAAAGAGCCTCTATATAAACAAATTTACGATGCGTTGCACGATGCCATTTTGACCGGCACACTGGCTCCTGGCAGTCGTGTCCCGACTGAAAAAGAGTTGTCTGAAACCTATCAAGTCAGTCGGATCACCTCAAAGCGGGCTTTAACAGAACTTGAGCAGAATCAATTGATTTATCGCGTACAAGGCAGCGGCAGTTTCGTTCGACAAAAAACAAGTCGTGTCGCTACAGGCAAGATCCTCTTTGTTTTGCCATTTGCCAACGACCTTTCTCTAGGAAATTTTACTGAAGGCATCTATCCAATCATGCACGCGTATGGCTATGAATTACTGATGACGCCGGCAGATTATTTAGAGAAGACCTCTCCGCAGGAATTGATGCAGGAATTTGACGGGATGATTTATTATGCCAGCAACACAAGTTCTTACTATGATCTGCTGTTTACTTGTCAGCAGCATGGCTTTCCTGTCGTGACCTTAGACAAACAACTCCATGATTTTGCGTTTCCAGCAATCTTGCCTGATAACTTTGAGGGCGGTCAACTAGCCGCTGCGCACTTGCTTTCATTAGGACATCAGCGGATTGCCTATATTTTTGGCAGTCGTCATCATCCGCAATCTGTGCGCAAACGTTATTTGGGCTATGTTGAAACAATGCAACGATCTGTCGATTTTTTGACAAAATTGGATGACGGTCGTGCAGTTTTAACGGAAGCAGTGACGTATATCCAAGACCAGCAAATCACTGCCGCTGTCTGTGAAAATGATTTGGTCGCCATCGAGCTCATGCGGCATATCCGCCAACACCCACAGATACCCGCTGATTTTTCGATCATTGGCTTCGACAATATCCAAGCAGCTGCATTGGTCGATCCAGCTTTGACCACTATCGGACAGAATTTTGCCGAAATGGGGCGTTTGGCTGGTTTGAAGGTCATCGAACAAATCAATCAATCAACAGATGCTGCTCGGGAAAAAAATCACGTATCAATAGAACCGGCTGCCCAATTAGTAGCGGTATCTTTGATCATAAGAGAATCTACCAAACCAAAGGAGTGACTGAAGTGAACGTTTCAATGATCGATACAAGACATGGCACTGACAATCAATATAGTTTTTCTCATGGCAATTGTTTGCCATATACAGGGGTCCCATTTGGGATGAATTTTTTCGCCCCGCAAACCAGCAATCAGCGGGGAAGCTGGTGGTTCCATCCTGAGGACCGGACGTTTCAAGGTTTCCGGATCACCCATCAACCAAGCCCGTGGATGGGTGATTTCAGCCACATGACACTGCTGCCGTTGAATGGTGCAGTCAGTGAGCTGAGTCTCTTCCACGCACAAAGTTCATACCGACCAGAAGAAAGCTGCTTCAATCCAGCCTACCTGAACATCAAGACCCAACGCTATCAATCTACAGGCACCCTCGTTCCAAGTATGTACGGCGGCCTGCTGGCTATCGAAAACTGCGGGGTGAATCCTGGCTTAGGCTTATCCTTCCCTGGTACCTTTACGGTCAAACAAATCGATGCGCAGACGATCGCTGCGACGCTGATCGTTTTCTCAGGTTGTGAAGATGATCAATTTACCTTCCATTTTGTCTGTAAATTTGCCAGTTCGATCGTTGCGCTAGAAGGACCTTTAAGCGGTGAGGAAGGCTTCGTCATCGTTCGCTTTAAAGATGAAATACAAGAAGCTGTGCATTTTGCCACATCCTTTATTAGCGAAGAACAAGCTTTTGTCAACTTGCAGCGAGAAGCGAATTGGACTTTGGCGGATTACAAAGCTTCCGCAACTGACCAATGGAATGATTACTTGTCACGGATCAAATTGACCCATCATGATCAAAAACAAGTCAGCACCTTTTATCATAATTTTTACCGTTTGTTTTTATTTCCGCAGACTTTCTATGAAATTGATGCAGATGGCCGCAAAGTCCACTGGGATACATTGGCAAAAACGGTTAAATCAGGCCCGCTTTATACGAACAACGGCTTTTGGGATACCTATAAAACCGTTTATCCACTGTTCTCACTGATTGCAGTTGAAAAACTGGAAGAAATGTTGGAAGGTTTCTTGAACAGCTATCGAGAAAGCGGCTTTCTGCCTAAATGGTTATCACCAGATGAACGAGGCCTGATGCCAGGAACGTTGATCGATGCAGTGATTGCTGATGCGGCTGTCAAAGGCATTCGTCCTGACTTGATGCCTGAATTGTTGACAGCCATGAAAAAGGCAGCGACACAGCAAAGCGAGAACAGCAACTATGGTCGACAAGGAACCCTTGACTATTTGACTTATGGCTATGTCCCTCTTGATTACCATGAATCTGTCAATCACACGTTGGACTATTGCTATAGTGATTTTTGTATCAGCCAAGTAGGCAAACAAGTGGCTGACACTGAGATCGCCCATTATCAAAAACAAAGTCTGAACTATCAGCATATATTCGATCCAGAAACTGGCTTTATGCGGGCCAAAGACAAAGAAGGCCGCTTCCGTCCTGATTTCAACCAGCATCGCTGGGGCAAAGACTATGCAGAAGGCAGCGCGTGGCAAAGCAGTTTTGCTGTCTATCATGACTTTGCAGGATTGATCAATGCCCATGGCGGCGAAGAACGATTTGAAGCAAAATTGATCGACCTGTGTAACCAAGACCCGCAGTATACGACCGAAGGTTATGGCTTTGAGATCCATGAAATGAGTGAAATGGCTGCGATCGACTTTGGACAGTTGGCGATCTCAAATCAGCCAAGTTTCCACTATCCTTATTTATTCAGCTATATCGGCAAACCTGAAATGGCACAGCCATTGATCAAACAATTGTTGACCCAGTGCTTTGACGACAGCCCCAAAGGTTTCCCAGGAGACGAAGACAACGGCAGCATGGCAGGCTGGTATCTCTTCAATGCACTAGGCTTTTATCCTGTCACACCAGGCAGCGGGGAGTATGTCATTGGTATGCCTTTATTTGATCAAGCAACCATCAAATTGTCTTCAGGCAAGATCTTAACGATCCAAAGTACACCAAACAAACCGCAACAATTATTTGTCGATGCGGTCACGCTCAATCATGCACCCGTAGACAAAATGTTCTTCACCCACCAAGAGTTGATTGCTGGAGGCAGCATTGATTTTAAATTAGGTGTTGTGCCTCGCAGCCGCACCTGGTCAAAAGATGCGTATCCATTCAGCCTAAGCAACAGGTCATAAAAAAACAGCATAATGAAGCTGAAGCGCCCCTCAAAGTGAGTAGATCCTTCTCACTTTGAGAGGTGCTTCATTTTTTTACCGCATTGGCTGATTCATTCCCTGCTGCAGATGCAAGACACATTGAACCTTTCTTCTTTCTTCTTTCTCCTTTCCCCTCCCTCCCCTCTCCCCTCTTCTCATCTTGCTTTACTTTGATGCCTTCCCTCGCTATACTTAACGCTATCAAATGTGCTTGAAAGGTGGTGTTTTACTTGCAAATCGTAATCATCGGTGCCGGCCCTCGGGGATTATCTTTATGCGAGCGGTTGATTGCCCATGGAAAACAGCAGCAGAAATCTGCTTCCATCATTTTGATCGATCCTGATCTCCCCGGTGCTGTGTGGCGAACCACACAAAACCAAGACTTGCTGATCAACTCTGTCACAAATCAAGTGACCCTTTTTACAGATGATTCCCTGACCAGCGGTGGACCAGTCGTCAAGGGACCGACTCTTTACGAATGGGCTGACAGCATCGGAAAATCATTTGCCCAACAACATGCGCCATGGTTACTGGCTTTCTTTGACAACATCGATCCAAATGGCCACTGCCCCCGGGCTGTCTATGGCTTATACCAACAATGGTTTTATCAACAATTGGTCGGCAGCTGCCCTACGATTCAATTGACCTATGTCGCCGCCAAAGTACACACTGTGACAAAAGAAACAGACGGCTATCTTGTCCAAACAAAGGACCAAATGTGGATAGCGGACAAAGTCATTCTGGCAACTGGACATGGCGCTGCCCGCTTATCACTGGAAGAAGCAGAACTGGATGCCTTCGCCCAGCAAAACCATCTATTCTATTCTCCCCCTGCTAATGCAGCAGATGTTGATTTCTCCAAAGCAGCCCCTGGGACGCCTTTGATTTTACGCGGACTGGGGTTGGCTTTCTTTGATTATGTGACCTTACTGACCCAAGGACGAGGCGGGATATTTACTGAAACAGAAGGCCGCTGCCATTATCAGCCTTCTGGGGAAGAACCACTGATCATCGCCGGTTCTCACCGCGGCGTGCCCTATCATCCACGAGGAAGAAACCAAAAAGGACCCACCCAACAACGGCTGCCGCACTTTTTGACCGATCAGCGATTGGCCGCATGGATCAATGAAAAACAAGTGTCCGCTGACATCGTCTTGTACTATTTGGCTAAAGAAGTTGAACTGGTCTATTATCAGCAGTATCTCAAGGAAAAACAATATCGATCACCTGCAGATATCGCTTCCTTCACGACAGCCTTTATCCACCAGCATGGGCAGACTTCTGTCCTCCACGATTTTGGCATTCCGTCTGCTGCTATATGGGATTGGGCCTTTTTCGAACAGCCCTTCAGCAGAAAAACGGCCGCAGAATCTGTCCAATCTTTCTTGCTAAATTATTTAAAATGGGATCTTCAAGAAGCTGAACTGGGTAATTTGACCGGTCCTGTCAGCAGTGCGCTAGAAGTATTAAAAGATCTTCGCGAACCATTGCGGGTGGTCTTGCGTCATCAATTGCTGTCGCCGCAAGACCTAAAGGCATCATTTTGGCAATCATTTGTGCCGTTGAACAGCTTTTTATCTATCGGGCCGCCCTTGCAGCGGACGCGAGAGCTGATTGCCTTGATGGAAGCTGGGATCGTGACCTTATTAGGCCCAGACATGATCGTGGAAACAACCGATGTTTTCTTGACCTATGCCAAAGGGTTTCCACAACATACGTATCAAGCGTCCCAAATGATGGAAGCTCGGATTCCGACAACAGCGATCGAAGCCACGGCCAATCCGCTGCTCACTTCTTTGCTGGCACAAAAATTGATCCATCCAGCGATTCTTCATTTGCCAAATGGCGCTGATTTCCATACTGGCGCCGTCGCCATTGACCCTTTGACCAATCAATGTTTGGATCTCCAAGAACACCCCCAAGAGGGCCTCTATTGCTTTGGGATTCCGACTGAAGGTATCCACTGGCTGACAGCCGCAACTGCCCAGCCCGGTACCGATGCTTGGAACTTGCGGCAAGCCGATCAAATGGCTGCCCATATTTATGGTCATGGCAAACGGAAATAAGTCACTGATTCTTTTGCAAGAAAATTGTGTAAGCTTTTGAAAACCGATACAATAAAAGAAAAGCTTACAAGGAGGTTGTTACATGACCGCTGAATTACAAAAAATCAATGCCTTGATCGCTGAAGTCGAAAAGGTGATTCTGGGCAAGCATGACGTGATCCAGTTGACCGTTGCCGCTTTATTGGCTGGCGGACACGTTTTATTTGAAGATATTCCCGGTGTAGGCAAGACGATGCTGGTCAAATCATTGGCCAAAGCCATCCAAAGCGACTACAAACGGGTTCAGTTCACGCCTGATCTATTGCCAAATGATATTTTGGGGGTGTCGATTTTTAATGCCCAGAGCCAGCAATTTGAATTTCGACCGGGACCGATCTTCACATCGGTTTTACTCGCTGATGAAATCAACCGAACCACGCCCAGAACCCAAGCCTCCCTGTTAGAAGCCATGTCTGAAAATCATGTGACGATCGACAACCAAACCTACCCGCTCAGCCCGCATTTCTTTGTTTTGGCTACTCAAAATCCTAATGAATATGAAGGCACCTACCCATTGCCAGAAGCCCAATTGGACCGTTTTCTATTCCGATTGCATATCGGTTACCCTGATTTCCAAGATGAACTGGATCTTTTGACCGGCCAGCGTCAACAAAGTTTAGAACAGATCCAAACGATTTTGCATGCAGAAGAACTCACCGCCCTCAAATCGCTGGTAGATGATGTCTATGTCGATGATCAAGTCGCGCGCTACGCCCTGCAATTGGTCCAAGCCAGTCGCCAGCATCATGGCATTGAATTGGGCATCAGCCCTCGTGGCGGGATAGCCTTTTTGAAAGGCGCCAAAGCCTTAGCGCTGACTGAGGGGCGTACGTATGTCACACCGCAAGATCTGCAGCGGATACTGCCGGCTGTTTTTGGGCATCGCCTGTTAGTCAAAGGTGGCATCCATGCCAATGCCGATACACTGGCAGAATTGATGAAACAAATGATCCAGCGGGTACCTGTCCCCACGAGGAAATGACTATGGGCAGACAACTAGTAAAACGAATCCTGCGCCTGTTTGTTTTTGTCGCTGCCTACGTGATTTTATTGGCTTACTGTTTCATCTTCAACAACGATGCTGGTTGGAGCTTATGGTTTTTGCTTACCCTGATTTTACTCTTCGATTTCATGACTCTCATGCCTTCTCTGAAAAAAGTACACGTCACGATTGAAGAATCTTTACAAGTTGCGCAAGGCACATCGCTCTCGCTGCCAATCGAGATTTATTGCTATCGGCCGTTGTTTTTCCCGTTTGTCGCGCTATCCTTGTCCTTCGACGAAGGGTTTCACCAGCAAACCTTGCCTTTTTACAGAGGTACAGCCATTCGGACCCACGCCCAATGGCTTCCACCAAGCAGAGGCGTCTATGATAAATGTTCAGCAACTTTACGCAGCCGGGATCTATTCGGCTTCTTTGAAAAAAAACGTTCCCTCACGATTGATCAGTCCTTGCTGGTATTGCCTGCTTATCAGGCAGAGGCCACCGCATTGCTGCCATTGATCACTGAACAATCCCAACGTTACACCTATGGTGAACCAAGCTTCACGATCAAGCAATTTCGTTCCTATCGACCAGGTGATTCTTTGAAGCATATCGATTGGAAGTTATCCAGCAAGCAGCAAGCATTGATCTTCCGCGAACCTGAAAACCACAAGACCCAAACACTTGTCTTGATTTTCTGGGGTGAAGCAGATGCGCATTTTGAAGCGACCTTGTCCCTCTTTTTCTCTCTGCATCAACTGGTTCAGCAGCAACATGATGTACAAACGCTGTTGTTTGGCGCAGACATTCCTTCTCCCTATCATCCAGATGCGTTAGCTTATGCGCAGATCGCGCCTTTTGACCACTTGCCAGCCGGGATCCCCGCCCTTGCCAGTAAGCAGATCCTTGTGATCGCACCTGTTGCAACGGAGCAAGTCCAGCGCTATGTTGACCAGTCGCAGCGCCACAACAGTTGCCAACTCTTGACCTATGCGGACTTGATGGGGTATATCGCAGAGGAGGAACGTATATGAAAGCGTCCTTGATCAAAAAAAGCTTACTCGGTCTACTGACGTTTATCAGCTTGACCTTGATGATCCTGCCTTTTGTCGCAGTCTATGATTTGGGGAATGAAGCGACATTGCTGGCCTATGCCGCTTCTGTCTGTCTCTTCTTAGTGTTCATCCCGAAAGTGCGTTATAGTTTGCCTTTGCTGCTGCTTGGCTGGTTTGTTGTCTTGTATCGTATTTTCCCCTATGGTACCAGCTTTTCACTCGATTGGCTGACACGCTTTGGCTACGACTTCTTGCGGGCTGTTAGGGAAATCATCATGGGGGATGTTGGGTATATCACTGAACTGGCCGCCGTGACTTTGATCGTTACCTGGGTACTGTTTTTAGCGATTCTGCCAATAATCTTTCGCTGGTTCTTTTTCACCTATGCCATGATGCTGTCTTATTTGCTGACAGTCGTCATTTTCAACCGCTTTGATTTGACTTGGCATATCACAGGTATTCTAATCTGCGGCCTTGCCTCATCCCTCATTGCCCACATGCAGATACAGCACACACGCAAGCTAGGGGAATGGACGCTGGTATTGTCAACGTTGCTCCTTCTGATGGTTGCTGCTGTCTATTTGCCAAAAACAGTGATCAGGGCGCAATTGGTCAGTCAATCGACCATGATCCGCACCAATTTGAATCAAATCGGCTTCTATCGATTTATCGAAGAACATGGTACCCCGTCAGGTTCCCGAACTGGTTTTAGCGAAAACGACCGCCAGTTAGGCGGCCCTTTGCTGGATGACACCACTGTTTTATTCGAAGCGCAGCAAAACACCCGCCATTATTGGCGCGTGGAAAGTAAAGACTTTTATTCTGGCAAAGGCTGGATCAGCACGATTCGAGAAGAAGATTTCCGAACAGATCCCGTGTCGCTGACGGTCGCAGATGATCAATATCGGCAACCTTATACCGATACCGAAGACATCGCCATCGACTTCCTGAACCACGGTGACTATGTCCCATTGCCTTACGGTCGCAGCCAACTAACTGTGATGGCTGGCGCCCAAGGCCTGCAAGTGGACGACTCGGTCCGCAGAGTGGACTTGCTGTCTCCTGAATCTGTGTCACAAGTAACGATCACGTGGAACCAGCCAGATTATACAGCTGAGAATCTGCAAAACCTCTCCTTGCAGCAGCCAGACACCACTGTCAACTATACGCAATTACCGGACACACTGCCAGAAAGGATCCCAGCATTGGCACAGGAGATCACTGCCGGATCAGACTCACTTTTTGATCAAGTGACAGCAATCGAAAGTTATTTGAAAAATACCATCAATTTTCGCTATTCGAAAACAGATGCGGTCTATCCGGAAGATGATCAAGACTATGTCGATCAATTTCTCTTTGAGAGCCAAGTCGGCTACTGCGACAATTTTTCCAGTTCCATGGTGGTCTTGTTGCGCACACTGGATATTCCTGCACGCTGGGCCAAGGGCTTTTCTCCGGGTGATCCGGTCACTTCTGACGGAACGACCACCTATACAGTCCGCAACCAGAATGCCCATTCCTGGGTAGAAGTCTATTTTGCAGGCTATGGCTGGATTCCATTTGAACCAACGCCAAGTTTCCAAAATCCCGATCGGCCGGTATTGCAAACAGATACCACCACCGATGAAACGACACCAAGCGAAACCACTGCCGAAACAAACGAAAGCAGTGTCAGCAGTTCATCAAGCGAAACTACCGCCAGCACCAGCACCAGCAGTGCTGTAACGGAAGCGTCAAATGATCCATGGCTGACGACTGAATTGAAACAGCTTTTACGCAATGGCCTGATGTGGATGAGCGGTTTGCTTGTGGTTGGCTTGTTCTACATCTATCGGCATCGCCTATTTCGGATTCAAATTTGGGTGATTTGCCGCTGGTCAAAAACACCGCTGACACAAGCCTATCCACGCTTATTAAAACAAACCACCCGGGTCTTGTATCGACATGATGCCGAAACATTGCCGGATTATGCACAGCGGTTAGAATCAATGTATCCTTTGTTCCATGGTAGTTTTATCCAACTGACTGCTGCCTACGAGGCGTATCTATATGGCGGAAGTCAAGATCAAGGGTATCATCAATTGATCCTGCACACTGCTGAACAGATCAGTCAGTTGAAGGCGCTGAAATGAAATGCGTACTGCTGACTCGCTTTAGGCATATAGCAAGAAAAAAATCCACGCGACCCCATATTTAATGGCATCGCGTGGATTTGATTTTATTTCGCTTGACGATTTTGCACAGCAATAATGATCAGTTTGGTCATTTCCATTAACAAAACAGCACCGGCTGCCATGGCCATTGAAAGCCCCACATGACTCAGGGTAAAGGTCGTTGGGATCGCAAAGACTTCACGAACACCTGGTACCAACGTGATACTGTACAACCCACCACAAACCACAATGGCCAACCAGACCATTTTGTTGGCGAATAAACCCGCTTGCCATGCTGTTTCCGTATTTGAACGGGCAGGCAATGTTTGCAGTGTCCGGCTCCAGATCAATGTTGAGAATGCCATGGCTACACCCAATTCAGGCGATTGATTCATACCCAGCCATTGCGCCAAGATCACAACGGCAGCAATCAAGATTCCTCGATACGTCACAGAAATCAATGTTTTTCCAGTAAAGATACCAGCATTTGGATCCCGTGGTGCCCGTTCCATAATGGTTGGCTCCGCTTTTTCCATACCTAGCGCGATCGCTGGCAATGAATCATTGACCAAGTTGATGAACAACAACTGCAACGCGGTGAAAGGATTGTCCCATCCCATCACTAAGGCAAAGACAATCGCAATGATTGCGCCTAAGTTTCCAGCAAACAAATAAGAAATAGCCTTTTTGATGTTGTCAAACACATTTCTCCCCACTTCAACAGCGCGGATGATCGAGGCAAAGTTGTCATCAGTCAAGACCATCGCTGCTGCATCTTTGGCGACATCGGTTCCTGTTCCCATAGCAATCCCGATATCCGCTTGCTTCAGAGCCGGAGCGTCATTGACACCATCCCCAGTCATGGCAGAAATTTTGCCTTTGTCTTGCCATGCGCGGACGATCCGAATTTTGTTCTCTGGAGAAACACGGGCATACACCGTGATTTTTTCTAATTGATCTGCCAATTCGCTTTCTGACAAACGATCCAATTCTGTTCCTGTCAAAGCCAGATCGCCTTCAGCAGCAATCCCGATTTCCTGCGCAATCGCTACGGCCGTTGTTTTGTGGTCACCAGTGATCATCACTGTCTTGATCCCAGCTGATTTGGCATCAGCCACTGCTTGTTTGACTTCTTTACGGGGTGGATCGATCATTGCCATCAAACCAACTAAAATCAATTCTTCTTCATCTGCCAGTGTCAATTCCCGTTCTTGGCCATCAGCCATCGGGCGATATGCAAAGGCTAAAACACGTAGTGCGCGTTTCGAAAATTCTTCATTTTGATGTTGTAATTTTTCTTTGATGTCATCTGTCAAAGGTACCACTTGATCATCGATCAAGACTTTGGTACTGCGGCCAAAGACGATGTCTGGCCCACCTTTGGTCAACAGCAGCTGCTCACCGTCGATCTCATGAAGCGTCGACATCAATTTACGATCAGAATCGAAAGGCAGTTCTTGCAAACGCGGGTATTGTTGACGAATACTGCGGTAAGGCTGCTGCAATGTTTCGCTGTAATCAAGGAAGGCGATCTCTGTCGGATCCCCTAACTTGGTGCCATCTTCACTGATCGCCGCATCATTGGCTAAGACACTGATATCGATCAGGCGTTTTTCAGGCATGGTCCAGTGCGCTGGGTCATTCGAAAAGTCCCCTGTTTGACCATTTGGCAAATAGTAATCCACCACTGTCATTTTGTTTTGTGTCAACGTACCTGTTTTGTCTGTACAAACAATACTTGTTGAGCCCAATGTTTCCACTGCAGGCAATTTGCGAATGATCGCATGACGTTTGGCCATCTGTTTGGTCCCAATCGACAACACAATCGTCACGATCGATTGCAATGCTTCTGGAATTGCTGCAACAGCGACTGCCACGGCAAACATGAAGGCATTGACCAAGTCTTCTGTCATGTCGCCAGTACCGTCGCCTAAGAATAGACGCGCCACTTGCACACCAAGAATGATCAACGAGAGGACCAAAATCGCTACACTTAATTTCTTGCTAAATGAATCTAATCCTCGTTGCAACGGCGTTTTGTGTTCCACCGTATTTTCTAACAACCCAGCAACTTGACCGATTTCTGTGACATTCCCTGTGGCCGTGACGATAAAACGGCCACGACCATAAGTCACGATCGTACCACTAAAGACCATGTTGTCCCGATCGCCGATCGGCGCTGTCCGGTCAATGATGCCTAGCTCTTTTTCAGCAGGTGTCGATTCCCCTGTCAGCATTCCCTCATCGACTTTCAGCGATCCTTCTTCGATCAAACGACCATCCGCAGGCACATAATCACCCGCTTCTAAAATCACAATGTCCCCCACGACCAATTCTTTGGCCAAGACACTTTGCTCTTTGCCGTCACGAATGACTGTTGCATCAGGTGCCGACAAGCTCTTTAATGCATCCAAAGATCCTTCGGCTTTTTTTGTTTGGATCACGCTGACCACAGAATTCAGCAGCAATACCGCAAAAATAACGATTGATTCAACGTGGGCACCCATGATCATCTGAATGATGGCCACGATCAACAGCACGATCACCATCGCATCTTTGAAGGTGTCAAGAAACAACGCCCAACTGGATTTCTTCGGTGCTTCTTTCAACTGATTCAAGCCATTTTCTAAACGCTTCGCTGCTTCTTGCTGCGTCAAACCTTCCGGCTGACTCTGAACCTCTGCCATGATTTCTGTGATGTCCTTTTGATACATTTCTTTTGCCAATGTGTTTGCCCCTTTATCTGTATTTTTACCCGCTTAGGCATTTTTTTTTGAAAAAAAAGAGACCTAAGACAAGTTTATGCTTGTCTTAGGTCTCACCGTTTAAAATAATACCAGAAAGCTGCTGCCAGCTTACTTACTGTTGATATTACCGCGGCTTGCGCCACCAGTTACTCCCCTAAGGAATATTGATAATGTACAATTATCATAACGGAAAAACAGCCCATTGGCAACTATAAAATCTCAAAGATGACATTTTTTTGAAAACATTCTTTTTGGAATCGTCCCTTTTTTTCTGCTACACTATGGATAGACCAGAAAACTGAATCACCTATTTTCCCACTGGAGGTACGCATATGGACGTATTCAATCAATTTATCAACCACACATCCGTCAGAAATTTCACAGGAGAACCATTGTCTGACAACCTGAAAGCACAATTGATCCAGGTCGCCCAGAGTGGCGCTAGTTCAAACTTCGTCCAAGCTTATTCGATCATTGAAATCAAAGATCCGCAAAAATTGGCCACCATCGAAGAGATTGCTGGCGCACCAAACTATATCACCAAAACCGGTGTCTTCTACTTGTTTGTGGCAGACCTGTATAAACACCAGCAACTATTGGAACAAGCTGAATTGTCCAATCACGCATTGACGACCATGGAGCCTTTCATCGTTTCTGTCGTTGATACGACCATCGCAGCCCAGAATATGGTCGCGTATGCAGAATCACAAGGATTGGGCATTTGTTATATTGGCGGCATTCGGAATGATCTTTCCGCGATTGCCAAATTGGTCAGCCTGCCGAAACTGACCTTCCCCCTCTTTGGGTTGACCATCGGTTATCCTGAAAGCCGCAACGACGTCAAAGTCCGGTTACCTCAATCAGCGATCCTAAGTACCGATCACTATCAGCCATTGACCAAACAACTCGTTGATCAATACAACCAAACAACAGCCGCCTATTACGCCCAACGCGGCAGCAATCAGCAAGAAACCAATTGGCAAACAAAAATGACGGCGTTCTTCCGTGAACCGCGACGTCCAGATGTTGCTGACTTCATGAAACGTCAAGGATTTACCGGTGATTTTAACGTATAGCAAACAAACAAAAGAACCATCGTTTCGACAGCAAACGATGGTTCTTTTATTTGTTTGCCTATTGTTGACTCTCTGGCTTTGCTGTGACCGGACTTACTGGCAGCGCACAGTAAAATCTATCGATCAATTCTGTGAAAGACTGGTCCAATGCTTGTGCATCGCTGGCACTATTGCGCTGCAGATAGTTCATTGGTTGTGCAGCAACATCAAGTAAATAATAGGGAATTGCCCTATCTCCTTCACGACGCAGCTTGATCAACGGTTGATACAGTGATTCTCCACAAGGCCCCGTCTTTGAGAATGACAATTGAAAAACCGTTTCGTCCTCTTTGCTTATACGATAATACCCACCGTTTTTGGCTATCTTTTCTGCACCGAGTGTCTCATTCAGCGCTTCTACCTCACACCATCTCATCCCATTTCACCTGCTCACTGGTTTGATTCAAGATTATCTGAGCTCAGTTTATCATAAGAGAGGAACGATTTGTGCCTTTCTCTGGCGGTTTAAAAAAATATACCCATAAAATAAAACAGCGCGCCTGAATATTTAAATATAAATATCGCTTTACAAATAGAACAAACGTTCGTATACTTTCAGTGAGGAGTGATTGTTATGACCGCTGCACAAATCGCTTATGCAACGCAAGAAACCTATGCTTTAGAGAAGCACTATTATGAGTTGGTCACCTTGCCAACCCCTATTCATTTTCTATTCGACAGTTTTGCCCGTACCATGGAAAAAACCGGCAAAAATTATATCCTGATCCCTGCTGCTTATTCTACACTCCACGTACCGTTGTTTTTTGTCTTTCGCATCGAAGAAAATGAGGTACCCATCTATCACTATCAGCATATTGTAGCGAATCGAAAAATCGTTCGCCGTTACGATCCGCAGCGGGAATACTGGCCGGATGGTCGGTGACCGATAAAGCTGGCTATTCGCTCCGCAAGGCTTTTGAATCTAGACGTACGATTCGGTCACACATCTTCGCTAACGCTTCATCATGTGTGACTAAGATCACCGTCTGTCCTTCTTGATGTTTCCTAAGTAAAATCGACATGACCTGATGTGCATTGGCAGCATCAAGATTTCCAGTTGGTTCATCTGCCAAAATAATCGACGGATCGTTGATCAAACTACGGGCAATCGCTACACGTTGTTTTTGCCCGCCTGATAGCTTGTTGGGAAATTTTTTTAACAATGGCGCAATCCCTAATTCCTCAACAAGCGGTACCAACCGTCGCTGTGCTTCTTTTCGCAGATCAACTGGTAAATACTTGGTTGGTAAGAGAATATTGTCTTTAATGGTCATATCATCGATCAAACCAAAGTTTTGTAACACAAAGCCGATTTCTCGATTTCTTAAGCGGGCTTTTTCTTTTTCTGTCAATTGACTGCCTTGGTGCCCCATAATGAGATAGTCGCCTTCAGTTATGTTATCCACTAAGCCCAGTATCGATAAAAGCGTTGATTTTCCACTGCCGCTAGGTCCTACAACTGCAATGAATTCCCCTTTCTCGCACACAAAGGAATCAAAGGACAAGATTTCACGTGAGATTTCTTCACCATCAGGAAATATTTTTTTGACCTTTTTCAACACATATACCGGCTGTGTCATTTACAGCACCATCCTTTCACGATGAAAAAGCTTGCCAATCGCTATACCTAAAAATAGCAACATAAATAGACTCCATAAACCGATAGAACCAACAATCACTTCCAACGACCATACCTGTTTCAATACAAAGACATTCAAGAGATAAAGGATCAAACAATCCGTTATCAGCCAAATGGTATAGGAGAGAATCACATCGATACATAAGGTCTTCTTCGTTGAGCCCAAACCGTAAAATAGTTTATACACTTTCATCCTTTGATTTACCAAAAGTTTTAAAATAACGAAAATTTGCAATACAGAGAAAATCAAAAACAACGTGAGCTGGCTGGCTGCTTCATTTCTTTGTACCTCAACACCTTGCAGTGCAAAATATATTTGACTGTTCTCGTTTTGAAGACTTAACCTTTCATATCCTGTATCAGTCAACTTGCCTACTTCATTATGCAAACGAATCGGCGAAATATGCGTATCTTCATGATTGATAGGAAAAAAATAGAAAGTCAAATCTGGTTGCCAAAATGAGGCCGCGGTCGCTTGTTCTTCCGTTAAAGGAATCATTGCATACGTATCTAAAAGGATTGGTTCCAGATCAAATGTCATATAATTCAATATCTCTGCATGTTCGTCAAAAAAGCCAGCCACACGATACTGTATATCGTGCCCGATTATTTGGTCTTCTTGACTATCTACCAGCCAAGTCATGTCAATTTGATCGCCTATTTGATACACATCATGATAACCCGCGCCTAATATGATAGGAATGTTGCCGTCATTTGTTGGCGCTGCATATAATGTATGCACCACCTCGTTTTCTTGGCTGAGGGCTTCAGCCATCGGGCGATTCACTTGAAGGACATCTGGTTTCACATACATCTGATCGTTGATCAAAAATTGATCCGTATCGCTTAAAATCAATTTTGACGTTGGATCAACGACCACTTGTCCCCCGGCTTTGATAAAATAGTGGCCTTGACTCCCAGTAAATGATTCAACCGATGACACGACTTCTAACGGCTTACCAACGCCGCCGTTCTGGTCAAAGTTGCTATATTGCACACGCACAATTTGTTTTTCCAAAAGACTGCCTTGGTACATGTTCTCGAAGCTGGACAGCTGTGTTTGAAGCTGAAAAAAATGCAACATCAAATACAACAACAAAATCATGAGTATATTCAATCCGATTTTTATGGTCAAAAAACTCACGCACTCATTTACAATAAAGACTTGTCTATTCATAGCGCACCGCCTGCATAAAATCTTTGACTGTATACCTTTGCGTCATGAGGGCAATCACCAAGCCACTCATACAGAACATCCCTAGAAAGATGCAACTGCTGTATAAAACTGATTGGATCATCGTAGCCACAGAAAAACCCAAGGCCATGAACCAATAGGAACTGAGCAGCACAAAGAAGCTCACACTGGATACAAAAGCTAGTGTCAAACAAAGCGCATAGGGTGTAAAGCTATCTCTTAAAACTGCTAGGCGGGAAGCCCCCACTAGCTTTCTGACCCCAATGTTCAGCTTTAAGGCATCATATTGTTGATAACATTGCAGTACAAAAGCAATCATCGAAAAGAGGATCAACACAGCAAAGCGCTGTTTAAACTGATCGTAATTGTGTTGAAAATCTTTCCTATCTATTGCCCCTGAAACAAAGACCTGACTTGGGGTCACTTGCAAGAGATCCAAAAGCTGATCCATTTGCGTCATTATGACTGACTCTGCGCTGGAAATTGTAACAAATTCCACTTGTGTCAAAAACCGCTGCTGCACTTCTTGTGCTTGTCCATTGAACAAGATCACATGATCAAATGGGCTTTCGGCCAATACACCTTGGATTGGATAATCCACACCATCAAAGGATACGCACATGGTGCTTTTTTCTTGTGTTGTCAGTTGGTCATACACTTGCTTTCCTAAAACGACTTGTACCTGATCCTCTTCAAAAAAATGACCGGTTAACATAGGGGAATCAACTAAGATTTGATCATCTAACAATAAAGCCGCTTGATAGCCCCAGTTGTCACTTGGAAAATAAAGTTCTATCACAGAATCAGGATATACCGTAGGATCGATGGGTGTTTCTGAAACATTCGATACAAGAGCGCCTACCCGTTCGTTTTCAAAATAGCGTTGATAATGATCGTAAAATTGTCTTTCTTCTCTATTTAAGGAAAACAAATAAAGAAAAGCAAAAAAAACAAAAAATAAGGTCATAAACAAAAATCCATATTTTTCCATTGATTGTCATCCTCTGTAAATGTATAAGTGACTATTTCCTGATCGATACGTATCTGAAAATCGATGACGGGATGAGATAGATTCATATCATCAGCAGGAATAAAGAAACCCGCGGTCCATTCATTGAAACCTTCCTGGGTACTTCGCTGTTTGACTGTGCCTTCTGCAACATGGATGTCTTTGTTATTGACACGTACCATCAAGTTTAAAGGATCAATCGCTATCTCCTCAGGAACAAATAAGGTGATCATATAGAAATAGGTGCCTGTTTCTGCTACGTCAAATACCAAGTCTGGCTTGGTGACGACGGTTTGAACGATCCCGTCGTCTAGCGTGTCACTGGTACTATTTTCTTCCGTAACGTCTTTGGTAAATGATATACCCTCAATAAGAGTCACTGTATCTGTGACATAGATCATTTGATCAGCAATAGTGCCCATGAATACAATCGGCGCTTCTTCCATAGATTGAATGCCACTGTCATAAAGTAAGTCAGGTAATTGCGTGTAGATTTTATCGTACGTGACGATCGGTGTGACGGATAACGATTGGCCATCAAGTGCTGAAACTGTGTTTCTTTGCCGATGATGATCATTTTGGGAAAGGTGATAAAAAACGCCAATACATAAACCAAAAAGCAGAATGACAAAGAATAATTTATTTTTTCGCATCATGTCCTCACTCTTTCATCTAATTTTATGCAATAAGCTTGTCTCTATAGGTCATCCATACACTCGAAATGGGCAATCCACCCGTGTCGTATATCTTTTATTCTATCAGTGCAAATCGCCAAATCCAATAAAATAGTCAAAAAAAATAAAATAAATTATTTTTATGGATTTTTAGTGAGTTAAATCAACAAAAAAAGTCTACATTTTTCCCATTAGACAAATGTAGACTCATTATATTTAGTATTCTTTCAATCAATGAATGCAGATAGATCCCTGACCAACTACATCGATTTTTCCAAAATTCTCATTTCTCTTCCAAACCGGTCAGGTGCCTGATTTATCTGCTGGTAGCCGGATTTTTCATACAGTCCTTGGTGCTGGGTCGCGATGTAGACTTTTTCGAATCCGTTTTTTGCCAATTGTTCTTCAGCGATGCGCACCAATTGTTGACTGATGTGTTTTCCTCGATACGTTGGATCAACGTAAACGATGGCAATATACGGTGTATAAGGGACATTGTCGACGATATCCTTTTCGACGAAAGAGCAAAAACCGACAATTTTGCCATTATCTATTGCTGCTACAACACCTTCCCATGCCAAAAATTCATTGTTTTTCATTTTATTTGCTAAGTACTTTGCCGCTTTCCAATCTGCTTCCTCGATTTGATCTGCAGCTGACAACCAATCAGTGTCGCCTTTTTTCAAGATTTGATAGTCCATTTGTCACCGCCATTTTATTTTTTACTTTATCCACAACTTCCATTTATTTATGATAAATATATGTTAAAAAAACTGTATGATTCCAGATTGGATGTCGATCAAACATCCAATCTGAATCACACAGCTTCATTTATAGTTTCAACGCAACAATCAAACTTATTTCGCCAAACGATAAATCGCATCTGCATAAATGACAGCTGCATTGAATAGATCGTCTAAGCTCATGAATTCGTTGGCTTGGTGCATGGTGTCCACATAACCTGGGAACATTGCGCCATATGCCACACCGCGTTTTAATAAGCGGCCATAGGTTCCGCCACCGATGATTTGTTCGAAGCCTTTTTCGCCAGTATGTTCTTCATAGACAACCAATAGTGTTTCCACCAATGGATCATCAACGGGTACATAATGGGGTTCCATGTTGCGTTCGTTGCGGGTCACTGTTGCACCATCCATGCCAACAGTTTTTTCGATCCCAATTTCTAAGCCTTCTGCTGTCACACCTTTAGGGTAACGGAAGTTTAACGCGATGAAGTTATCTGCTTGGGTACCTGCTTGGTTGGCTTTGAAGGCAAATAAGCCAGCATTCATGGTCAACTTGCCCATTTTTTCGTCTTCATACGCTACACCTAGTTTTTCGCCATAGAAATCTTCATGGACGTAAGCTGCTGCAGCATGGATAAATTGTTTTGCACCGCCGCCGAAAGCAAAATTATCAAGAAAAACTGCTAAGAAAGTCCCTGCATTGATCCCTGATTGTGGGCTTGCCCCATGGGCGCCTTTGCCGACCAATTCAATCTTCACTTGTTCGTTTTCTGTTTCGATCGTGCCGGTCACAGGTTGTGCTTCGACATAATCGAAGAAGGCTTTTTCTAAGGCCAATGCGGCATCTGTTGACGGCGCAATGAAACGGGCTGTTGCTGTGCCTGGCACCATGTTTTCTCTTAAACCAGCAGCAAATTGTTGTAATTGGTAGTCCCCTTCGTTGTTGCCTTGGAAGTGTAAACCTAGCGTCACATTTCCTTTTTCACCGTTGATAATCGGGAAATTGGCATCTGGTGAAAAACCAAAATCAGGTTTTTCTTCATGTTCGAAATAGTAATCCATATCTGCCCAGCCGCTTTCTTCATCAGAACCGACAACGAAACGGATTTTTTTCGACAATGGCAAGCCTAATTCTTTGATGATCTTCATACCGTAATATGCAGCCATTGAAGGTCCTTTGTCATCTGAGGAGCCGCGGGCATAGATTTTGTTGTCATTGATCACAGGATCATAAGGGTCTGTAGACCAGCCATCTCCAGCAGGAACAACGTCCATGTGTCCGAAGATCCCTAAGGTTTCATCGCCTTCTCCAAATTCAATATGACCTGCATAATTGTCCACGTTTTTGACAGTAAAGCCGTCACGTTCGCCATAAGCTAACATATGCAGTAATGCATCGCGAGGTCCGGGTCCGAAAGGTGCATCTGCAGTGACTTTATCGTCTTCCCGTTCACTTTTTACTTTTAATAGATCGATCAAGTCGTTCAGCAAATCATCTTTGCGGTCTTCGACTTCTTTTTTCCAATCGATTGTCATTTGATTCCCTCCATTTCTTTTCTCGCCTTTTATGATAACACTCTTAGCACCAAAATGGAAAAAAATTTGGTCTTCCTAGTCGGTCTTTTTGAGATTAATAGGTATAATAGAATCAACAAATCCCCGATTCCGATCAAGGAACGAAAGGAGTTCAACAATGGAACCATTAAAAGAATCTATTTTGACACAAATCATCCGAAAAAGGCCTGAGGAAAGCCACAAAGGGACTTTCGGACGCGCCGTCCTCGTTGGGGGCAGTCAGCAATTTGGCGGGGCGATCTTGATGGCTGCCCAAGCCTGTGTCTATGGCGGAACAGGTTTGACCACTGTCATCTCAGATCCGGTCAATCGTTCAGCACTTCATGCCCGCGTGCCAGAAGCCATGTTTGTGGATTGGCACCGATCAGATTGGATCGATTCGGTCACAGAATCAGCCGACGTCATCTTGGTTGGGCCCGGCCTTGGCGAAAGCAAGGACAATTTCGATTTGCTGCAGCGAATCGTCACCCATCAAAAAGAACATCAGTGGTTGGTGATCGACGGATCAGCGATCACCTTGACCGCCAAATATCCAATGACATTTCCGTATCCTGATCAAGTTGTGTTTACCCCGCATCAAATGGAATGGCAGCGCCTGAGCGGCTTGCCGATCGCTGAACAAAGCGAAGCACATAATCAGCAAGCGCGGGAAAAGTTAGGCAGTATCGTTGTCCTAAAAAGCCATCGTACGCAAGTTTACGGCACGCAAAGCGTTGAAAACCCATTAGGTACGCCAGCCATGGCAACTGGCGGCATGGGCGATACCTTGGCCGGGATCATCACCAGCTTTTTGGCTCAATTCGAACGTTCTGAAGAAACGGTGCATGCCGCAGTCTATCTCCATAGTCTGATAGGTGAGTCCTTAGCTAAAGATCGATACGTGGTCCTGCCCACCCAGATCAGTGATGCACTGCCCCGCTTTATGAAACAATATAGCTAAAGGAAAGGACTGGTGAGCCATGCTCGTCATCATAGACATGCAAAACCAAATATTAGATGCGCAAAATGACGCTTATGTACCGGATAGTCAAGCATTGTCAGCGCGCATTGCGCGGCGACTAAGGCGCGCACGGGAAAACCATGAATACATTCTTTATACACCTGATATTCCCATTGCGCTCAAAGATACGCCCCATGAAGAACGCGCGTCGTTACAAATTATTCCTGAACTTGCCCCTAGAGAAAACGAAAAGGTTGTCAAAAAGTACTATTATAGTATTCCTCCAGAAGTTTTGATCGATATCAAGGAAACGATTTTTGCAGCTAAAGAAGAAAAAGAGATCGAGATCGCGGGTGTCGAAACCAATATTTGTGTCCTTTCAAATACGATCGAAATCCAAAGCGCTTTCCCAGATGCTGATTTCGTGATCCAAAAAGAATTGGTGGCAGGAAAAAGCCATGAATCAGAAGGACTCGATATTTTAAAAGACTTTCATGTGAAAATCGTTGGAGAAGACGAAAAAACAGGAACTGAATGATGACAGTTCCTGTTGGATAACATATCTATATTACATTGACGAATCAAAAACTTCTACTGGAATCTCGATGCGTACAGCATTTTCTGTTTGACAATTTGGGCAAGTAAACGTTCCTTCAATGGCTTCATTGACAGGCCCATATGCATAGTGAATAGCAATTTCATCCTCTTGCAGTTCATTTTCTTCTAATGGTGGAATTGTGTGCAATTGACCATCAAGATCTTCCTGTAAGTGAATCATCATTTTTCCTTCAAAATTTTGATTACAATGTGTACAAGAAGCTTCTCCGCGAATCGTTAAATCCATGATTACTCCTCCTTAGATACGGACAGTCGTCGTTTGATTCCGTTTTTTTAACGGACTGGTTACGGTTCTATACTGTCATGGATCGGTAGTTTTCGCAAATCATTTGTTCTCATTTGTTGAAAAACTGGCTGTAAGATATCTTTTTTACTCGTTTGAGCATTATCTTTGTCAAATTTGCAGAAGCACTGCAAAATTAAAGTATCCAGTATCAATTTTTGAAAAAACAGTCTCATTGAATTGTTGCCAAAGCCCCTTGTTTGTCCGTTCGCCAGAAATCAAAAGGAGGAAAAATAATGCATGCAGTAACTTGGCAAGGAAATCAAAAGATGGAAGTCCGTCGTGTGGAAGACCCAATCATACAAGAACCCACTGACGCCATCATCCGCATCACCGCAACCGCCATTTGCGGATCAGATCTCCACCTTTACCACCATGGTGGGCCTGTAATGGAAGAAGGATATGTCGTTGGCCATGAGCCAATGGGCATTGTGGAAGAAGTCGGCAGTCACGTACGCAACTTGAAAAAAGGCGACCGGGTGGTCATTCCTTTTAATATTGGGTGCGGTCATTGTCACTTTTGTCAGCATGGAATGGAAAGTCAATGTGACAACTCTTCAACAGAATCCCTGTATGGTGGCTTGTTTGGCTTCGGTAAGCTAAATGGCAATCATTGGGGCGGCCAATCTGAATTTCTACGGGTACCATTTGCGGATTTCACGTCGTTTCTCGTACCTGAGTCTTCTATCCCAGATGAAAAAGTTTTGTTCTTATCAGACATTTTACCGACCGCTTATTGGAGTGTCCAAAATGCCGGTGTCAAAAACGGTGACACGGTGATTATTTTAGGCTCAGGGCCAGTTGGACTTTTCGCCCAAAAATTTGCTGTCAAGGCTGGTGCCAAACGAGTCATTGCTGTCGATCCTGTAGCCCATCGCTTGGCTAAAGCCCAAAGCTACAATCAAGTAGAAACCTTTCAATTAGACGATTTGGCAACGAGCGGCGACGATTTGTATGAACTCACTAAAGGCGGCGCCGATGTGATCATCGACTGTGTGGGCATGGACGGCTTAGAACCTGTGAAAGAAAAAGCAAAAAATCTGGTCAGCTTGCAAAGCGGCACCATCTCACCTATTCAAATGGCAGCAAAAGCGGTCAAAAAATTCGGCACGGTCCAAATCACGGGTGTTTATATGACACCAGCATCCTCGTATCCATTGCAGGAATTCTTTATGCGCAATGTAGCTGTCAAACACGGACAAGCTCCTGTGATCCATTTGATGCCGAAAATTTATGATATGATTGCCAAAGATGAGATCGATCCAACGCAAATCATCACCCATACGATGCCACTAGCTGATGCGGCGAAAGCCTATGAGATTTTTGATCAAAAAGCAGACAACAATATTAAAGTCGTTTTGAAACCCTAATATAAAAAAGGATCGGTGATGGAACATGCCAATAATCAAGCGGAATGAGCATCAATTCGATCCCGGGAAAGAAGAAGATGTCATCATCAAAGGTGGGCGCTTTCGCCTTTACTTCGAAAACCGCTACATGTTGATTTCTTTGACAAATGATATCTTAACAGGATTGTTCTATATCTTCGGCAGTATCGTCTCTTTGACCTCTTTGCCGGCAATCTATAGCACGATCGCGTATTTGATCGGCGCTATCTTCTTGACGATCCGTCCATTGATCAAGATCTTCCGCCACATCTTTATTTACAACGAACGCAATCAAGATGGCGACAAGGAAAAAGATGTGACCATCAGTGATGATGAAGGGTAATTCTTCCACTGATTGATTCGAGACAGAAAGGAGAATATCATGTTAAAAACATTTGATGGTATCGCATTAGCACTCTTGATTATTGGTGGCATCAATTGGCTATTGGTCGGACTATTCGAGTTTGATCTAGTCGCGATGCTCACTGGCAGCAGTACCTCCATCGCAGCCAGAGTGATTTATGTGATCATTGGTATCTGCGCCCTTTATTGTATCAAATTTTTCCCAGGTATCGCGCGACAACAAACCCTCGATTAACTGTATCCACAAGCCTGTATCTTTTGATACAGGTCTTTTTTTACATAATCATTGAAAAATCACACCAATTGTACTACCCTTAATGAAAGAATATGTGAACTCCTCAGGGAAAAATGAATGCCATTGGAGGTGCGAAATGGAAAAAAAGAAGTCTTTAGGAAAACGTCGTTCTACAATGATAAGACGCATCGTATTGATTTCACTAGTTCTCCTGCTCCTTGTGATCATCGGCGCTTTGATTGTTTTGAATGATTTAACGATTGCAGAAAACTGGTTTGGGCTGTCTGAGTATGATGTAGTCACAACCAGACATCAATGGTTGCGAACCATCCCTTACTTCCTCATTGTTGCTATCGTGATCTGGATGATCGGCAATTTGATTCTCGGCATCAAAAAAAGAAGAAAATCAGTCGTCTATTGGGTGGGAACAATGGTTTTGGTTCCATTGATCGTTGTTTTTGTCGGTATAATAAGTACTTGGCTGCCAGCAGATCGTCAACTGTTTCGCGCAGCTGACAGTACCGAATCCATCATGGCCGCCCTCCCTGCCCAGTCGGCATTCAAAGACCAAGAAATCCAGCTTATCAGTTTTAGTTTTCATATTCGCAATGTTCCGCTGAAAAGCGGTGTGTATGCTGTGACACGGGTCATCAATCCTGTGACCAATCTTCAGGATGAATATTGGTACTACCCTACCAACATCCTGACTAAGTGGAAAAAAGCCAGCAACACCATTGAACTGTCACAAGATGAGACCATCGACTATACGGCCATTGATTGGGCCGTCATACCAAAAATCATTAAAGATGCGGAAAAACGCGCGGCAGAATTGGATCATTATGTGCCTGGCGTTAGTATCGTGATACTCAATGGCAGTCAAGGAGAATGGCATTGGACAGTTGGCTTGAATGGGATTAGAGATCGGACTGAAATCAATTATGTCTATTCTTTGGCAGGAGATTATTTGTCAGAATGGGAATAAACAAAGAGGCACACTTTCTATAACCATTGTTCAAGTGGTTACAAAAAGTGTGCCTGTTTACTATGCGTATTCCTCTATAGCAATTGAAAGCCATTGTAGATATTAACCAGCAAAACAAGAAGAATAACAAACTGAAAAATGACTGTGACGCGCTCGGTCGATAGCATGCGACTTGCTTTTGCACCTAGAAAACCGCCAATAACGGCTGCTGGAATGATAAACCAAAGCATCGATAAATCGTATCGCAGAAAACCTGTGCCTAAAGCCATTGAAGTAATTTTCGCCATCTGAGAAAAGAATATCGTACAGATTGAATAAACAGTCGCTTCTTTGATAGGTAGGCCGAAAAGCAGCATCAATAAAGAGACATTGATAGGACCACCACCGATACCCAATAAACTGGCTAAAAAACCAAGGATCAATCCACACAGAAGATACCACAGGACATGTTTCAAATGAAAACCCTGCCAGTGATTCTTTGTATAGAAGAAAGCGAAGAGCAATGTAAGTATCGTGAGCACGATTTGAATCAACTGAACAACATCGTCATTCTTTAAATCGTTCAATAAAACATCAAATGCAGCATTCCCTAAAACACCACCGATCACCGCACCAATCGATACCCAGGAAACGATCTGCCAATCAAATTTTTGACCGCTTCTCAATTGCTTAGTCGTAGAAACGATCGACATGGTCAATACTGCGGTTGCTGAGTAAAAAGAAATAGCGGCAACCGAATGCGCACCGATAAAGTCAAAGATTGGTTTGATCAGCACACCGCCACCCATTCCCGAAACTGCCCCTAAAGTATTGGCCAGTACAATGACTATAAAATATAAGAAGCCTATCATGTGTCATCCTCCAATCCATCATAAAAAAGTCAACGACTTTTCATTCCTCATTAGATTATAACAAGGTTTGGTAAAAGGAGAAATAGGTTCGCACCGCAATCAAAATCCAGACATTCAATCCAACAACCGACTCTGGCCCTCAATCTTCTGGATTTCTGTCATATCTTGCGTGACCTCTAAACAGCCGAGATACCTTTCACTTAAAGTGCTGAAAATCACGAAGAAAAACACTTTGTTTATGTTATCCTCGTCCTCGCACCACTTTCTTCTCCAGCCAATCGATCATAGCAAATAAGCCATACCCCATCAGCGCAATGATCAGCACCCCAACCATCATTTGCCGATAATCCATTTTTGCCCAGGCACTTAAAATAAGATACCCAACACCATAAGAAGTATTATAATTTTCAGCGAAAAACAATGAAGCCAATGCAATGCCAATACTGACTCTAAGACTGCCAAATAAGGCAGGCAGCAAAGCTGGCCAAATCACATAATACAGGCGATGACGAAATGTCGTTGTATAGTTCCTCAGTACTTCCTCATACATTGTCGGAATTTCTTTCACCGCATCACGAATCGACACGATCACTTGAATCACGATGACCGAAAATATCAGTAACACTTTTGATTGGTTGCCTAAGCCGAAAAAGAGCATAAAAATCGGCAGAAAAGCGACTTTAGGAATCGGATATAGAAAATAGATCAATGGACTGAAAAATTGCCCGCCATGCCGAGACTTTCCTAAGAAAATCCCCAGCGGAACCCCGACGATCAGTGCCAGCAGCAATGCAGCAAAGACACGCATGAAACTGGCGCCGGCATGCAGCAATACCACATGCCTCAATGTCCACAAACGTTCGAGTGTTTCTAAAGGATCCGGCAGTGAGCGATTGTTCGTTAGAAGACTCAAGCACCACCAGCACACAACAAAATGAATCAATCCCCCAATAAAACCTCGCCAAGATTTCATTGGGCACCTCCTCTTAGCTTGCGCTTCAATGTAAGAACGAACTGATCAAATGCTACAGTATCACGTCGATTTTCTGAAAACGCAATTGGATTGTCTATAAAGGATATGCCCTCACTGGTCATCAATAAAATCGTTTTGCCTAAATAGGCTGCTTCTTCTGCATCATGGGTCACCACGATCAGCCCATTTTGATTGTGTTGATGTGCTTCGTAGATCAATGCTTGTGCCTGCTCTTTGGTTTCTTGGTCCAGAGAAGAAGTTGGTTCATCCAACAACAGAAAATCTGGCTGGGTGATCAACCCTCGAGCCATCGCAACCCGTTGCTTTTGCCCGCCACTCAATTGTGCGGGATAGTGATTTTTAAGATTCGTCAACGAAAGGTCTGCTAAACAGTCTTTCACTTGTTGTTGGCGCAGGGTTTTCGTGATTCTTTGGATTTTTAAGGGCATCTCAACTGCTTGATAGACCGTTTGCCATGGAAACAGCCGATCGTCCTGATAGACCAACTCAATGACGGCATCCTGACTAATCGTGACCGAGCCTTCTTGCGGCTGCTGATTGCCTTTGATCAGTGTGAGCAGTGTGCTTTTGCCAATGCCGGACTTCCCCAATATCACATAAGAGCGCCCTTGCTCAAATACGAGCGATACCTGATTAAAGATGCGTGTATTCTGATAACCAAAGCTGACAGAATCAAATATTACTGCCATCATGAAGCCTTCTTTCCATTAAAAATATTTGTGTTATTTTTCACATTTCATGCTATACTATTTGTTGTTTGAATTACCTAAGAAAGGAAGAATTTATATGTTTCGGACCCTTGTATTTCACGAAATACGTCCTGAAGAAGAACTGCTTGATCAGCCACGACCGATTGCGGTTGCTGATGGCTATCAAGATGCTATGCCTTTGCCATTATTCAACAGTACATCTCATTTTAAACAACAATTGGCCTTTTTGAAAGCAGAAAATTATCATACATTGACGTTGTCTGAGGTGAAAGCCTATCTGTCTGCGCAACAGCCAATCCCTGAAAAGTCAGTGTTGCTGACCTTCGATGATTGTTACCAGTCAATGAAGGAATATGCATATCCTTTATTAAAAGAAGCTGGCTTTCACGCCAGTGTTTTTGTGGTCACAGGCTGGCTTTACGACCAGCCGCATGCCTATACGCCCGCTGTCTCTCGTGTCTTGAGTCAATCTGAACTATTGGCGATGACCGATGTCTTCGAATATGCCAATCATACCGATCATTTTCATGCCCGTAATGGCCTGAAAAGCCGTTCGATGTGGGAAACTACAGCTGATTTCGCAGCTGACCTTGCCGCATGCAATCAATGGGTACCGATAAAAGATGTCTTTGCTTACCCATTTGGTTTTTATGACCAAAGAACGATCGACACGTTGACTGAAGAAGGATTCACGTTAGCCTTCACGACTAAACCTGGACGCAACACGAGAAATACCCCGCCGCTGGAACTGCAGCGTGATGTGATCCCTTTTAATATGCCGCTTCAGGCATTTAAAGAACTATTTCATAACTGAGGATGTGTAAAAAATGAAAAAAATACTTCAAGCTAGTTTATTGGTATGCATTACAATAGGTTTGGCTGCTTGCGGGAATGACACTGCAACCACAACATCAGAAACAGCGTCCACGCATAGCGACGCACAGGTGACCGACGAAACATTGACGATCGGTGTCTTGCCTGCTGAATCTGCGATTCCCATCATTTTGGCGCAAGAAGAAGGCTACTTTGCTGACAGAGGATTAACTGTTGCCATCAAATCTTTCACTTCACCGAATGATCGTAATGTAGCGATCCAAGCAGGAGAATTACAAGGGACGATCAGTGACGTCATGACCGAAGCAACCTTCAAGCAAAACGGCATCGATATGATGACCACCTCTGATATCCTGGAAGATTTCAAAATTTTGGCATCGCCACATTCAGGCATCACTGATATCAGCGGATTAGCCGACAAAAAAGTCACATTGGTCCCGAATTTCATTCTGGAATATATCATGGATCAGTTTGCTGATACACATGATTTCAGCTACGATATCGTGGATATTTCCTCATTTTCTGCCCGTTCGGAAGCCTTGCTGAGTGACCAAGTAGACGGGGCTGTCTATACAGAACCGCAAGCCAGTATGCTGGCTGCGCAAGGGGCGGTCATTCTCGGCAGCTCGAAAGAAGCAGGGATCAAAGGTGGCACACTCCAATTCATGACGGACGTCATTGACAACCGGCCACAAGATATCACTGCATTCTATGAAGCCTACAACCAAGGGATCGACTATATGAATACCCATAGTGCCAAAGACTATGCGGATATTCTTGCTGATTACCAGTTTCCAGATGCGATGAGTGCGTATCTAGATAGCCAAACAGAAGACTATCCTTATGCGCAAGCCGTGCCTAAAGACCAATTTGAAGCTATTATTGGTTGGACCAAAGACAACGGCCAAATCGATCAAATATATACTTATGACGAATTGGTCAACAATGATTTTCTGACAAATAAATAAAAAAGCCGTTGCTGCCAACGACTTTAAAGTGTAAGACAAAGGACGATCCTACGTGCTTTGTCATATTTTGGATGCGCAATGATTGGTCTCAGCAAGACTTCTTGCTTGCCCTTATGACAACCAAGTCATCATTGATGCCCTAGAAATCGAGCGCTTCAATCACTCTCTATTTTCTATTCAGCTGCAGATTGTGTATTTTCGGTGCTTTCTTCTTGCAGCAGACGTTCACTGATTTTGAAGAAAGGATAATAGATCGCCACACTGATTCCTAAAGACACTACACTCCAGATCACGGCTGGCAAATTACCGCCAGTAGCTAAATACGTATTGATGATCGGCGGAGTCGTCCAAGGTGGATTGAACATGATTCGCCCAATGATATTGGTGACAGACAGCAAATACGTGCCTGTACATAATACCAAAGGAGTCAAAATGAATGGGATCATCATGATTGGATTCATCACAATTGGAAATCCAAAGATTATAGGTTCATTGATACAGAAAATCGCTGAGGGTAATGCCATTTTTCCTAGAGAGCGGTACGCTTTTTTCTTAGAAAATAGCATATTGATGATTAAACCCATCGTAGAACCCGTTCCACCATAACACAAAAACATAATATAAAAACCGCCGGCGAAGATATTTGGTAAAGGTTCTCCTGCAGTATAGGCTTCTGTATTTGCGGCTAATAATGCCAAGAAAATGGGGTCACCGATGCTGCCCATCACATTGCTGCCATGAATCCCTAGACACCATAACAATAAAATCAAAAATGTATACAGCAGCATACCAGGCAATGTATTCAAGCCCACAGCCAATGGCGAAAACAGCAATTGTACAAAATGATTGACATTGAAAGCCAATAAAATACGAATCACCCACGCCCCAGTAATGATCACAGCCCCTGGAATCAATGTCGCAAAACTTTTCGCCACCGCTGGCGGCACCCCTGCTGGCATCCGAATCACCAAGCGATGTTTGAGGAAAAAGCGATGAATCAAGACCGTCAAAATAGCGGTCACGATACCAGTGAATAATCCAGTAGCGCCCAGTGAATCCACATCGATCCCCCAGTCATCTCCCGCCTGCAATAGCAAGAAAGCACATACGGCCAAGACGATTGAACCAATCGTATCAATTTCGTAAGATAACGCTAAATAATATGCAATCCCAATACAGGCGACCAAGCCCAAAATACCAAAAGTAAAATTGCTGACGGCGCCTAATTGAAGACCAAAATCACCGATAAAGTCATTCCAACCACTGAATGGCAAATTGGCTAAGATCAAAAACAAACTGCCAATGATCGTCAATGGCATGGTCACAGCAACCCCATTTCGTACCGCCACCAAAAAACGATTTTCACTGATTGCCAATAACTTAGGTGCAAACTTCTCTTGAAATACGTGCAGTATTTGATTCATCCTGTAAAACCTCCCAACAAATTTTTTTATGAAAAACCCCTTTCTTATAGAGTAGCGTAAAATCGGCATTCTGGCATTTCTAAAGCCTTCCTTACGAACGATTTTTCTTCTCAGCTCTTTGTGTGTCAATGTTCTGATTCCCCACACCGACAAGAATCAAGTTGTGTTCCTTCGACCATGCAATTGCAGCCGATACCAAAAAGAAACTAATGATCGTGCCTTCGCGAATCACAAGCGGTAGTTGAAAGACTATCGCCAAACTAAAAGCAGCAACAATACAGACAAAATCAATGCTATACCGAATCTGCTTAAACGACCAACGGCATTGCCCTGCCATCAGCTGACAAAAATGTTCAATGGGAAATTTCAATAAATGCAGCCGCAGAACCTGTCCAGTCCCTATCCCCGATAACGTCGTTCCCAAGACGAAAAACAATAAACGCAAACTGTAATTGGTCAATTGAATGGATCCAAATACCGTATAAACGAAACCATTGATCAAATAGCCAAAAAGCAGCAACGAACTCCCCATCACAAGATATTCTTGCCTTTTCTCTCTGGCAGCTCTTTGATTGCCTTCCATCGTCCAACATAGATACAAAAACAATAAATTCATGATCGTGGTGACCGTACCTGCTTTGACCATGAATGCAGAACCAAGTGTGACATTGAATGCATTGAAACTGCTGACGCCAATATTGGCCTTGATCGTCATACTAATACCTAATGCGCTTAGGCTATAGAACAAGAGTGAAGCGAGGACCTTATTCGGTTTCATTTGTCATTCCTACTTTCTTTTTCTGACCTCATTATGTGCTATACTGAATGCACATCGATAGGAGAAATAGCCTATACAGGAGAAAAAAATGAATAAAACTGCGTATCATAATCAACTAAACAGCCAACTCTTTGATTATTTGCCCCTCACGTCAGACGTGTTAGCTCAAAGTGTCTACATCACCTTCAATAACAATGAAATGATCCAGCAAGAAGCCGTACCGATGACCTATTTTTATCTCTTGCTTACAGGTAAAGCAAAAATCATTAAAGATCAGGCCAACGGCAAACGCGCACTGCTTCACTTTTTACACCCTGGTGATTCCATTGGAGACCTCACCCTCGTTGGTGCAGAAACAGAACCAAAGACTGTGATCGCTTTAGGAAAAACCAGCTGCATTGGCATCCCTATACAACTGGCCAAACAAGAATTGATGCAAAACCCATTGTTTGTCCAAGCATTGGCCAAAGAGATTGGTGAAAAACTGCTGCTGCGCATGGACTACTATATGTTGCAACAAACCTATCCATTGGATCTGCGCCTCGCTTTGCTCCTATTAGAAACAGCGGTTGACGATCACTATCAAGAAAAAATGACCGAGACAGCCGAGTTCTTAGGTGTCAGCTACCGTCACCTGACCTTCACCCTCAAACGCTTTAAAGAACAAGGATTGGTCGAAAAACAAGCCTACGGTTACCACATCAATGCAAAAGCGCTACAAGACTACGTAAACCAAAAACACAAAGGATCATCAGCATAAATACCTGATGATCCTCTGTTTATATCGTCTATTTTCTATTCATTGATGAGGGGCCAATAGTCGATCAACGCCTGATTGACACCAGTCATTGAAACAGTTGGTTTTCGATTGGTTGGATAAACCCTCGAGGTGATACAGGCTGCACCGTGGTTCAAAAAAATTTCAATGGATGATGTATCCACATATATATGCAGATGTTTCAAATGATCAATCTTTAGCCTGCGGTGTTTGCGTCCATATCCCGACGACCCATGGGTCATGGTCAACGTAGTGCCATCATACTGCAACAAGGTATCTTCCAACAAAGCAATCTGCCATTTCGATTCACTCTTATCAAGAGTGATCGCCATTTCATAGGCAGTCGTTGCAGTCTGATAAGTGATTTCACCAACGGATGACTGTATGTGCCTTTGTTGATGAACACCCCGCAATCGTTGCAGCTCGGTGATGGGTTGCTGCACAAGTTTCTGATCACGGATCTTTAATTCTCTCGGTAATGTTGCGGCATGTTGCCAACCACGGGCAACCGTTGGATTGCTATATTCTGGCATGGTATCTCCAAGCCCCATCCAGCCCCATAAAATACGACGTTCTTGTTCATCCGAGAAGGTCTGAGGTGCATAAAAGTCAAACCCATGATCCAACTCGCGAAAAGGCGTGGTATGCTTAAATCTCAATGTTTCCCAATCCACTGTCCCCAATATATAGCCTGAATGGTATCTATTTTGAAAAGCGTCTCTTTGATTGAGGATCCCTTGCGGCGAAAACAACAATACATCTTGTCCATCGATCTGAAAATAATCGGGACACTCCCACATATACCCAAAGTCATCATCTACCCCAAAAAATATACCGCGATAACGCCATTCAGACAGATTTTCCGATTCATAGATCAAAATCTTGCCTTGATTATCTACTGTTCTTGCACCCAAGATCATATAATACATATCCCCTCGCTTAAACACTTTGGGATCGCGGATATGATCAGTAAATCCTGCCGGATAAGCATCATGGGGAATCACAACTTCTTGCTTGATCACAGTAAATCCATCATCACTCACCACATGGACTGTATTTTGTTCTCTTCCACTGTAGGTATAGTCGTGATCGCCGGGATGCTTGACATTTCCAGTATAGAAAAAATGAATCTGATTTCCCTCAACAAATGCTGAACCAGAGTATACGCCGTCGCGATCATAATCATGATTTGGCGAAAGAAACAATGGTTCCTCTTGAAACGAAACAAAATCTGTTGATGTCTTATGCCCCCAATGCGGCGCTAGTCCGCCAGCAGCTTCTTGCGGCACATATTGATGATAAAAATGGACAGTCCCGTTAAATTGACACAATCCATTGGGATCATTCATCCAGCCAGTTTCAGGCATGAGATGGTACACTAATCGCCAAGGATCTTGCGCAATTTTTTGTTTTAAATAGGCTTGTTTCTGGTGCAGCACTTCCCAGTACTCTTTTTCCAACATAGTGAACCTCCTTGTGACATGATCTGTTTATTGATTGATTTCTTTGATAATTCGTCCCCGTTGGACTTGCACACAGACAAAACCAACCACAAAGGCCACAATAATTACTGCGACATATTTCAGCATTGCTGTTAGGTCACCTGTATATAAAAGCAAACCTGGAATAAATGTGATCCCCATCCCAGTTGCTGCTAGTTGAAAGACATAGGTCATAAAACCGCCAACTGCACCACCAATCACGCCAGAAACAAAAATACGCATTGATCGTAAATTGACACCAAAAAGCAAAGGTTCAGTAATCCCAAACAGCGTAGGAATTGCTGCACTGATCGCATTCGACCGTTTGACTTGATCTCGATACAAAAAAGCGGCTGCAATCGCTGCACCAAATTGACCAGCCATACTTGCCGTGCCCAACACCTGCAAAACATTCTCACCCGTCGTATTTAACAAGCCCAATTCAACAATACTCAATGAATGATGCAAGCCAGTAATCACAATTAGCTGCTGCAACCCGCCATATAGCATATAGCCTATGCCAAAAGGCGCTTGCACCACATAAACAATGCTATTGATAACTGCTTTTTCGGCAACTTGCAAGATAGGACCTAAAGCAAAAAGCACCAATGTCAACGTCACCACAATCGTTAAAAAAGGTGTGACGATCAAATCCATCATTTGCGGTACAAACTTTCGGAACCAATGCTCTAACTTAGATACCAGCCACCCAACGATAATAGCAGGAAAAATTGATCCTTGATAACCAGAAATAGACAAACCGAACAGATGTAATGGACTGGCATCCCCACTGGCTACCGACCACGCATTAGGCAACTGCGGCGACACCATCATCAGTCCAACCACGATCCCGATAATTGGATTGCCGCCGAATTTTTTCGTTGCACTATAGGCAATCAACACTGGCAAAAAAGCAAACGCCGTATCCGTCAACATTTCAAACATCGCATACCAATCTGCGCTGATAGGCACACCCAGTTCAACCAATAAACCGCGAATCCCCATCAGCAATCCTGTTGTGACCAATGCAGGAATCAAAGGTACTAACACATCCGATAATGTACGAACGACCTTTTGCACAGGGGACAAATTGGTGTACGCATCTTCTTTAAATGCTTGCTGACTGCCCGTTTCAGTTTGATCCATTTCTTTTGCAAATGCTTCATAGACTTGATTGACCTTGCCGGTCCCAAAAATAAACTGATGTTGTCCTGTATGAAAGAAATACCCTTTGCTTCCTGTGACACGCTCTGCTTTTGCTTTATCTACCAATTGATCATCTTTCAAGATCAAACGTAAACGTGTCGCACAATGCTCATAGTTTTTAACATTTGACGTTCCTCCCACTGCGTCGATGACGTCATTGATCGTCTGCTGTTCATTCATTTTTACCACTCCTCATTTTTCATCATCTCTTTATGGAACCGGTTCTATATTTGTAGATTATCAGAAATCGTTTACAAAAGCAAGGGTAAATAAAAATAACGTTGAATCCTTGACTATGCCCTAAATCCACAGTCAATGGTTCAACGTTATTCTCATCTTGTATGGTAAATCTGAAACATTGATCATTCACCCAGTCTAGCCGTTGACTGTTTGATCACTAAATGATTGGGTAATTCAATAATCTCCGGTACTGTTTTCCCTTGAATGATTTGTTGGAGTGCATGGACTGCATCGACGCCCAGCTGCGTATAAGGAAAGGCTGCAGTGGTGATTGTTGGGTAAACATAATCTGTTGAATCATACCCGCCAAACCCATTCAAAGAAAAATCCTCCGGCACCTTTTGTCCTAGCTCATGGGCTGCTTTTAAGACAGCGATAGCGATATTGTCTGTGGCGCAGGCCACATAAGTAGCTTGCCGACTGGGAAGAAATACCAGTGCTTTTTGATAGGTTTCTCGACGTGAAAAAGAAGTCTCAAAATAAGATACAGTCGTTCCAGCGACTTTTTCAACCGTATCAACAAACCCTTGCTTTCTCAAACTACCCACGGCTTCATCTTTTTCGCTGACGCCTACAAACAAAAAGTCCCGATGACCATTTGTTAGCGCATAGTTGGCCATTTCCTCTCCGGCTTGATAATCTTGATGAACGATCGCATGAACGCCTGCTAATCGTTGACCGATCAAAATCACTGGCATCGGAATCGTCGGCAAGACCTCTTTCAACTGTGGCGTCATTTCTCGCGCAAAGATGATCATTCCGGCTACTTTTTGTTTGACCAATGTCTGGATATTCTCTAACTCTCTTGCCTCACTTTGGTCAGAATTGGTAATCAATAGTTGATAGCCATTTTGCCGGGCAGTTCGATCGATGCCCTTCAACACATCATTGGCAGATGGGGAATTCAGGCGAGGAATGATGACCCCTAATAGTTTTGAGTCTTGTGCCTTGAGGGAACGTGCTAAAGTATTCGGCCGATAGCCAGTTTCAGCGATGATTTGATCAATTTTTTTGCGCTTTTCTTCACTGATATAGCCATTATTCAAATAGCGGGAAACGGTACTCTTTGCCACGCCTGCTTTTTCTGCAATATCTTTAATGGTCGTCATAAGCTGCCACCTTTTTTTCTTTTTATTATACCAATTTTGAGGAGAAATAGCGCTTATAAAAAAAGACTGACCAAAAACAAGTCGTTTTGGTCAGTCCCTTATTTAACGATCACACATTCAAAATCCACATAAAACCAATAAAGACAAAGAATAAGATATACATGATCGGTGACACTTCTTTGCCTCTTTTGGCAGCGATCATCGTGATTGGGTAGAAGATAAAGCCTAAAGCAATTCCGTCTGAAATACTATACGTCAATGGCATACCCAGCAAAATCAAGAAAGAAGGAATCGCGATCTCCATTTCGTGCCATTTGATTTCCTTCAAGGATTGTGCCATCAAGACACCTACTACGATCAAAGCCGGTGCTGTCACTTGTGATGTCACCACGGATAACAGCGGCGAAAAGAACAAGCCAAACAAGAAAAAGATACCTGTCGTTACCGCGGTTAGTCCTGAACGTCCGCCTACAGCGATCCCAGCGGATGATTCAACATAGGCCCCTACAGGTGATGTCCCTAAAAGTGATCCAGCCAACATAGCCGTTGAGTCTGAAGCCAAAGCTTTGCCCACTCGCGGCATTTTGTTGTCCTTCATAAACCCTGCTTGATTGGCTAGACCAACCAATGTACCGGCTGTATCAAAGAAAGTCACCAACAAGAATGTCAGGACAACGACCCACATTTGCAGAGAATTGATGTCTCCCACATGGTGCAAGGCCACTAAAAAAGTAGAAGACATACTCGGTGCGGCAGAAACAATACTCGTTGGTGCTTGGATTAAACCGGTCATTAAACCGAGAATCGTTGTCGCAGCCATCCCAATGAAAATACCGCCAGGTACGCGTTGCACCATCAAAATAGCTGTCACAACGAGACCAAAGATCGTGAGCCAAGTTGTGCCAACACTTAAAGACCCTAAAGCGACCAATGTCGAGTCATCTGATACAATGATCCCACCTTCACTCAATCCCAAAAAGGCAATAAACAGACCAATCCCACCGGAGATCGCATATTTTAAATCAGATGGAATCGCATCGATGATCAACTCCCGCAATTTAAAAATAGTGATCACAATAAAAATCAGTGAAGCCACAAAAACACCCGCCAAAGCCGTTTGCCAAGGAACGCCCATCCCAATACAAACTGAGTAAGAAAAGAATGCATTGATCCCAAGGGCAGGTGCAGTGGCGATTGGATATTTAGCCAAGACCCCCATCAAGATACAGCCTAGTGCACTGGCTAAGGCCGTAGCTGTAAAGACCGCACCTTCATCCATTCCAGAAGCGCCTAACACCGTTGGATTCACGAACAAAATATAGGCCATAGAGATAAATGTGGTAAAGCCAGCCAAAATCTCCCGTTTGACTGTCGTTTGCAAAGCATCCAGCCCAAAAAAGGCATTGATTTGATTTTTCATTTTAGTACTCCTCCGTCAATCAAGCAGCTGTGAAATACTACACTTGATCTAAATAATGAAAACAACGAAATCAATGATAAACCAAGTTTCACAGCAAGTAAATAACATTCGAATGAAAATACGAATTAAAACGCTTTTTTTGACAAACTCGCAGACTTATTCTACATATAGCTGATTGTCTTGTACCAACTGAACCAGTTGTTCTTTTGTGGTTCGCTTCATGGACAATGTTGGTAAATCCTCCAGTTCAAAATAATGACTCTGAACCGTTTCACTATTTGCGACAAACGCACCCGAAACCACCTCACACGCAAACACCAACTTATAATACTGGAACAATTGAGGAATATCTTCTCGCAAATTGGTATCGAAAATAGCCCGTAGTGGTCCAACCGCCACGTGCAATCCTGTTTCTTCCAGCACTTCTTTTCGGATATTTTCTTTGGGTGTCAAACCAACCTCTGCATATCCTCCAGGCAATGACCATTCCTTGGTAGCACGGTCTTGGACCAGCAAAACCTTATCCTCTTGCCGGATCAAGGCCCGTACATCGACTTTGGGTGTTGGGTAACCATCTTGCTTATCAAGATATAGTTTTAAGACTGAATTTTCTTGGTCTACAGTCTCGCTCAACAAGGTCAGCGCAATGTCTTTTAACTCTTGGAACCGTTCAATGTCATAAACATCTTTCCCATAAAATAAACCGGCTTCTGCGATCGACAGCATCCTTTGATACTGCCTTAATTGGTCAATCATTTGTATCCCTCTCTCCCTTCTCTTAGTTCATGATACCTAAATCGATTCGTTTTGAACACGATAAGGGATTCGATCTGTCTTTTCTTCAACAAAAAAACTATTGAAGCTATCTCAAAATCAATGCTGCCAATCGGCTGATTGATAGTATCAAAAACCTTCGTGCGCGTCGCATGTCGTCCATACTGCTTTTTGAGATTTGATAATCTGCTATCTTTTTGTTCAAAAAAGGAGTGGATTTCTCCACTCCATAAAAGAATAACTTTTGAGGTCCTACACAAATGGCAGACTTTTTTATTCTTCTTGACTTTGCTTCGCATGGATCATACTTTGTTCCATTTGTTTCAACGACCAATCCATCACAAAAATCAATACCATCGCCAATAGGCTACCAATCAAAGCGCCTGAAAAGCGCAATGGAATCAATTGCAGTGGTGTGAAACTGCTGCCTATCGTCATCAGCAATAAGACTTGAGGATTGGTAAAAAAATTCGCAACAGTATAATTGAGGGGCATATACCATTCAGTAAGTATATTTAAAAGAATCAAGACCAATGCCAATAATGGCAATGAGAGATGTAAGGACATCAACAAAAAACCTAATAGTAAGCCAACGATCCCGCCCAGCACACGACCAATTGTCCGACTTTTGATTTTATCCATATGTTCACCTGCTAAAACTGCTGCGGCTGAAATAAGAATCCAATACCCGTTGCTCTCACGAAGCAAAAAAGCCACATACGTAGCAACAAATAAAATAATCGAAAAATGCAACGCTTTTAAGACCATTTCTGGTTGGCGATATAGTGCTAAATCATATTTTTCCTTAAATGACAGTTTTTGAAACGCTGTTGGTTTACTATGTAACGGTAAATGCTCGATCAATGATATCAGCAGTCCAGAAACAACTGAGCCAGCCAATCCATAAAGCAAATACAAACTGTGGTGGAAAATATCACCCACGGCAGCTGCATGGAAATTGAATCCTGTCGCATAAAGCATCAAGATAAAGAAATAATCTGGCTTTGGAATCCGATAGATTTTTGACAACAAGAATGCGGAATAAGACAAGCAGCCAATCATAAAAGGCGCACTCCACGGAACCAACGCCGTCAATGCCCCCAAAATAAACGCGCCGATCAGCGCCGCCCCATGGATCAAAATCGCTTTGACATTGTAGGTAATCGAAATATGTTGGAAGGCCAAATAAGAAAATGCCCCCATCGCGCCAACAGAACTAATACTGCTATCATTCATCACGATGCCCAAAATCAACGGTACCCCCATCGCAAAGCCTGAACCTAAGGGCCGTAATATCGTCCGTTTGTCTTTCATCTCCCCACTCCTTTCGCAATAAACACATGTTAATTCTATGTACAAACGACAGACGATCCTTATCCAGTATACGGAGCAGAAAATTATTTTGCAAATTTATTTTCTGAAAATAAAGATTGCATCCAAAAAAATCTATGCCTATGGCCTTCATCATCGCATTCTCAACAAATTTGCTGTACAATCAGCTTGACACACCCAATTGATTATTTTATCGGAGGAACCCCAATTACTTTCTATGGTTTGCATTACATGCAAGAACAATCTGCGCTGAACGATTACGTCAAATACTTCTTTATTTTTGCTTCTTTATTCGTTTTGCTCATTGTCTTCAGCTTGTACATGCGGCATCGAATGAAAACCAAATACCGTGATCTCAGTATTATCGCACTCCTCTTTTTGCTGTTCGTATCCGGTGTCCAGTATGCCGATTACACGCAAAGCGAAAACCGGCTGTCACAGTCTTCACAATTGGTCAACTTTGTTCAGCGTTTAGCCGCCGATCAACAAGTCGAGGAAGACGCAGTCTACGTCAACGCGCTGCAACTGGCAGACGGGGTATTGGTCGCATTCAATGACCACTATTATCGGGTCTCACTCAATGCCGACTTCAGTGCCTATACATTGGAAGAAGCTTACTTGACAACTACAGATATCACAAAGATAGAGGAGTGACATGATGCAATTATATACACCGATCATCATCAAATTTGCGTTAGGGATCATCTGTTTGATTCTTCAAATCAACCTAATGGGCAAAGGCAATCTGGCCCCGTCTTCCTCAAGCGATCAAGTTCAAAATTATGTCCTAGGCGGTATTATTGGTGGTGTCATCTACAATGATTCGATCACCGTTTTGCAGTTCATCCTTGTTCTGATCATTTGGACCTTACTGATTTTCATATTGAAATTTGCCAAAGAACACAATCACTTCGTCAAACGCTTAGTAGATGGACGCCCCATTTCATTAGTTGAAAATGGCAAGGTCAACCTCAAAGAATGTTTAAAAAATGGTTTGTCAGCCAATGAACTCATGTTCAAACTACGGTCTGCCGGCATTTACGAGGTCGAAAAAGTCAAACGGGCTGTTCTCGAGCAAAATGGACAGTTGACGATCATAGAGTTTGGTGATGAGAATATCCGCTACCCTATTATTGTAGACGGCTTGCCTAATTTTGACGTGCTTGAATTGATTGATCAAGATATCGATTGGTTAGAAAAGCAAGTCCAAGCGCAAGGTTTTGAGCGGATCTCTGCAATCTATTTAGGGGAGTATTTATCCGGTTCATTGAAACTATATAGTTATGAATCTACCTGATCGCTTTTGATCGACAAAAGACACGCAGACCTCAAACTGGTCTGCGTGTCTCTTCTCATATGATTCATACGATTTAAGCTTTATTCTTCAATTATTTACGATTGTTTCCTCAGAAAAATCGCCTTTTGCCAATGCATGATCTGTGCAATAGCGGCCTGCTTGCTTTTCGGTTCGGAGTGCGGCCAATTTTTCTTGGATCATCTCTAAAATGATGGATAGATTCTCTTCATTGTCCACAAAATCCAATTGATCCCCATCAATTTGCATTTTAGGACAAACATCAAATGCTTCATACCAAGCATCATAACGTTGATTGAGTTCTTTATAATACGCATATAGTGTTGGGTCATTCGCCACTTGTTCATACGCGCGGCCTCGTTTGTTGATCCGCGCAATCATAGTATCTAAAGAAACCTTGATATGCACCATCAAATCTGGATGTTTTTCAGGAGAAGATTCTTCTAATTCTTTCAGCATGGTATTCAATAAGTTATCATACTGCTCCACTTCCAGCGGGGCGATACGTCCTAGATCGGCATTCAGATGGAACATCAAACTATCCTCATAAATTGAACGATCGATCACGTTGTCATCATTGGATAACGCTTCTCGCATCCCCAAAAAACTTTTGTTCAAGAAGAAAATCTGCAACAAAAAAGCATACCGTTCCGGATTCGAGTAAAATAACGGCAATACATCATTGTCTTCCACATTTTCATAAAAGGGTTTTGACGCCATTTTCTTTGATAAGAAATCGGTCAAACTACTTTTCCCTGCACCTATCGTACCTGCAATCAATAACACACGCATCCATCCTTTGTCCATATTCGCTTCTATCTGATGATTTGGTTCTATTCTGCTAAACCTCACATGCTATTTTACACGTTATATGAAAAAAGTAAACACTACATATAGTAAGTAAAAAGAAGATTATGAGTAATCATTCACTATATCTTGTATAAAAATGACCTACAAATGTTTTTCAAAGACAAAAGCGGTTGCTTCAGGTCCATACCTTTTTTCTCCAATTTGTTTAAATCCTAACTTTATATAAAAATGATGGTTTCTTAGTGAAAAAGCTGGCGTTTCCAGTTGCCAAATACCAGTTTTATTTCTCTCAAATGTTTCCCAAATGCGGGTACCTAGTCCTTTTCCTATAAAAACTGGATCTAAACAAAAGTAATGGATGATAGATGGATCACCATCTTCATAAACCAATATACCGCAGCGTTCTTTCCCATAGGATATTACCAACTTTTTCAATGCATGATTGCTCATAATTTTTTTGCATAATGTACCGTCATCATATCCCGGCGGCCCTAGCCTTGTTCCTTTTCCAAAAGCCATTTCACTGTCTGAATCAAAAGATTTTTTTAATACATTCGCCAAAAATAGCGCATCAGATTGTGTACAGGCGCTGAAAGTCATACACATGATTTCCCCACTCCTATATCTACGATTGACTTATAAAGTAACATCTATTTGATTATTCATCCAGCGATTGTTTGATTTTATCCAAATCATTTTGCTCGACAAAGAAAACAACCTCTCCAGTTTCCATATCCACATTTGCCTTTACCTCAACGCCCCGCGGGAAAAACTTCGTGGCATCTGTTTCGATTTTCAAGCGCATCGTCCCATCTTTGATACCGGCACCATAGGTCATTGTTCGAAAAGTTTTTTTCATTTTTTTCCTATCTCCTTTCACTAAATCATCGATCGTGCATCCGTAGATCGTACTCAACTTCATAATATTGACAATATCTGGAAATGTTTTACCCGTTTCCCAATTAGAGATAGAGGTTCTGGTCACCATCATCTTTTGGGCAATCGTTTCTTGCGGCCAATGATTGGCTTGCCGATACTCCTTCAATGTCTCTCCAAGCGTCATACGTACTTATTCCTCCTTTGTCTTCACCATAGCGCAAAGGTTTGCGCCTGTCTGTTCAATCTCGTTGATATTGCCCCATTGTCAATGGGTTTTGACAAGTCAAATCAGTTTTTCTTATACGAAAAAACCGATTTGAACCTTGCTTTCCATCGCTTAAACTGTTGCAACTGTTGACGGGTACGTTTGATTTGTCGATAGCGCTTTGGTTGTTTCAAATAAAATTGTTGATGCCGATTTTCCGCAGACCAAAATGTTGTCGCCGGAAGAATTTCTGTCACGATTGGTTGCGCATACTTGATTTTATGTTGCAGTGCATCCATCGATGCGATCGCTTCATCCATTTGATTTTTTGTCGACGCAAAAATAATCGGACGATAATGATTGCCGCGATCTTGAAACTGTCCGAAAGCATCCGTTGGATCAGTCACGCCCCAATAAATTGCCAACAATTCACGATAAGAGATGATCGCAGGATCAAAAATAATCTCCACAGCCTCCACGTGTCCCGTACTGCCAGTCAATACTTGATCATACGTCGGATGCGCCACCCTTCCGCCGGTATAACCAGATAACACGGAAATGATCCCTGGATGATTTTCAAAAGGTTCCACCATACACCAAAAACAGCCACCAGCAAAAATGGCCGTTTCCCCATCAATTAAGCGGCTATTGCGTTGCGCCTCTTGTGTTGCATGTGGCCTAGTTGCTGATTTGCGATCCGTGAGTGCTTGATAAAAATCCATCACATCAGGCGTAAGATTGTCCCGCAAGGCCAATGGTCGCAAGGTAGCCTCAAGCTGAGCCAATCCCTGTTGTACCTGATCGGCTTCCAGGGCATTTTTGGCTTGGATCAACTGCTTGCGTTCCCATTCACGTGTCCCTGTAGCCAAAATCAAATTATATAAAGCGGCCAAAACAGCTTGATTCGTTTCCACATTTGACACCTCCGCCTTTTGTCCAACACGTTTCTTTCTAGAAAAACTTTATCATATAATCGTTTATTCGCCTATTGAAGCGCCTAAAAAAAGACAGCGGGCTGCTGTCTTTTCTTGATCGTTATAACGAAATATTTCAGATCATTCTGATTCTGGCTTTTGTTGTGTCATGATCACTGGCCCCGCTTCTGTAATGGCAATTGAATGCTCATATTGGGCACAGAAACCATCATCGATGGTTCTTGCAGTCCAACCATTCTCGTCCATTTGCATCCGCCAAGTGCCGGTCGTGATCATGGGTTCGATCGTGATCGTCATCCCTGGTTTCAAGCGCAGTCCTTTGCCTGGCAATCCAAAGTGTGGAAAGAAGGGTTCTTCATGAATCGTTGGTCCAATGCCATGGGCAATAAAATCCCGGACGACCCCAAACCCTTGTGCTTCTGCATAGCTTTGAATCGCATGACCGATATCTCCCACCCGGTTCCCCACTTGTGCCTGTTCGATCCCTAAGCGTAAGGCTTCTTTGGTGACAGCCATCAATTTTTGATGTTCTGGTAAAATGTCGCCGACAGCATAGGTCCAGCAACTATCCGAAATGGCCCCATGGTAATCGACACAAAAATCAACTTTCACGATATCCCCCGATGTCACCACATAGTCTGAAGGAAAGCCATGGCAGATCTCTTCGTTGACGCTAACACATGTCGCATATTCGTATCCTTCAAAACCAATTTGCGCTGCCGTTGCACCCGCAGCTTCAATTTCTTTGTGCACAAAATCATTGATTTGATTGGTGGTGATACCGGCTGTGATAAATGTCCGTAATTTCTCATGGATACTTGCCAAAATACGGCCAGATGTGTTCATTTGTTCGATTTCTCTTTGTGATTTTAAGGTAATCATACGCTACCCCGCTTTCTGCATATTTTGCGTATCATGCGTATCGTGTGAATCAATAGTACACTTCATCCAAAAACAGACCATGAGACGGTACTGTTTCACCAGCTGCTTGCCTGATTTTTTCATTCAACACTTGATCAATGATCGTTTCATCCAATTCCCCTGCCCCAATTGCCAACAGCGTACCGGTCAGGATACGTACCATTTTATGCAAAAAACCGTTCCCATTAAATGCAAAATGGATCATACTGCCTTCTTGCGTGATGGTGATTGATTCAATGGTTCTAGTCGTTGATTTCTTTGACTTTTTTAATGCCGAGAAGCCGATAAAATCATGGGTACCGATCAATTTTTCTGCGGCTTGCTGCATTTTTTCTAGATCCACCGCTTGAGGAAAGTGGAAGCTGCGGTTTCGTTCGAAGACCGTTGGTACTGGATTCGACCAGACATAATAACTATATTGCTTGCCTACTGCGTGGTATCTTGCATGGAATCTTTCTGGCACTTCTTCAATGTGATTGACCACAATGTCTTGCGGCAAATAGCGATTGAAAAATTGCTGCATTTCGGCTAACGGCATGGTGACAGTTGTCTTGAAATTTGCGACTTGTCCGCGGGCATGGGTGCCTGCATCCGTCCGTCCAGAACCAATGATCTCAATGTCTTCATTGGTAAGCAGCTTGATGACTCCTTCGATTTTTTCTTGGATCGTTTTGTCATTGTCGCCTAAACGTTGCCAACCTAAATAGCGTTTGCCATCGTATTCAATCGTTAATTTGATATTGCGCATAGATGCTGTTCTCCCTTTAGTCAAAACTATTCTCTTGATTGTCAAGTTCCATCATAAGTCATTCCCTTGTGGTTGTAAATGGCAGCGACTCGTCAGAGTTCATTTACGCAGTGCAATAGGTACACTCTATTGAAATTGCCAAAAAGAATTGATGTTCACTAAACGCAAAAGACATATTGGCTCTCCTCAACAGGTGAGCCAATATGTCTTTTATCTGAAATGCACGAATGAAAGACTCATGAATGATTCCCGTCTTTTCGGTAAACCAATCCTAGACCTTTTAAAAAGTTTCGCGCATATTTATCCCCGCAAGGTTTGAAGTTTCGGTGTCCTTCTTTACGTAAAATCGCCCCTAATTCTCCTTTGGTCGGATAGATACCCGCTTCAGCAAAGATCGCCAGCATGTCTTCACTGGTTAAAAACAACGCGATTTTGATTTTTTTCAGCAACACATTGTTGATATGCTTGATTTCTTTGCTTTTTTGTTGCGGGATGTCTTTTTGTTCTTTTTGCGGCCCGCGTTTCAAAGTGATATAGCCATTCAAAAAAGCATCAAGTACTTGGTTGTTGACGGCTTTCAAGTAAACATTCTCTTTGTCCTCTGTGGATTGGGCGTCGTGGTTTCGCGTCAACATCTCCCGTACTTCTTCTCGGCTGACGGGATGTCCACCTAATTCAAAAGCTTTGACCATATCGCTATCTTTGATATCTACAGCATAGCGCAAGCGAAGTAATCGGTCGTTATTGTTCATGTTGTATCCTCCTAATAGGGTATCTTCTTTCTATTGTAATGCACAACGGCTAATCAATCAAAGGTCTATTTATGATACGGTGCATTGGTATTGATTCGATACGCCCGATAAATCTGTTCGACCAAGATCAATTTCATTAACTGATGCGGGAAAGTCATTTTCCCAAATGAGATTTGGGCATCACTACGCTGCATCACAGCATCACTTAGGCCCAATGACCCACCAATCACAAAGACCAATTGGCTTTTTCCTTGAATGCCTAACTGATCGATCTGTTTGGCAAAAGCTTCACTGGTAGGATTTTGTCCTTCAATGGCTAATGCATAGACATATTCAGTGTCTTTGATTTTCGCTAGAATCCGTTGCCCTTCTTTTTCTTTGATTTGCAGCATTTGGGCGTCGCTCAAATGTTCAGGCGCTTTTTCATCTGGCACTTCGACAAAGGTCAACTTGGCATAGGCCCCGATTCTCTTGGCATATTCACTGATTCCTTGCACGAGATATTTTTCCTTCAATTTACCGACAGTCACGATTTTGATATTCATGGACATTTCCTTTCTGAAATCTGCAAAAATCAATACAGATATTTTTTCATTATTTGATGAATAAAAAAGCGAAAGTTCATCATTTAAAACAAATTACTCCCCAACTTCTTCATATATTTTTCAAAGTCTCTTAGTAGACTAATGTCAGATAGAAAGAATATACTAATTATAGCGAAATAATTAGTAAGGGGGAAATCAAAATGGCACGAAAAGATGTCACACCAGAGAAAAAACCTTCTTCTGGATTACTCAAAAAATTAGGGATTGGTATTTTAGGCGGCGTTGTCGGCGGTCTCCTGACTTTTGGTGGTCTATATTTAGCAATGGGCACGTCACTCACGAATTCTAACTCAAGTACAACAACGACCGGCGTCCAAAATTCGAGTGGAGAAACGACCGTTTCAAATGTCAAATTAGATGTCACCAGTGATGTTACAGAAGCAGTTGAAAAAGTCCAAGGTGCGGTTGTGTCGATCATCAACTTGCAACAAAGTCAAACCAGTGATTTTGGCAGCATCTTTGGCCAACAAAGCGGACAAGATGGACAAACCGAAGACAATACCAGTGATGACAGTACATTAGAAGCAGCTTCAGAAGGGAGTGGCGTCATTTACAAAGTCGATGGAGAGACAGCCTATGTCGTGACCAATAACCACGTTGTTGAAGGTCAATCAGGCTTAGAAGTCGTCCTTTCAGATGGCACGAAAGTCACTGGCGAATTGGTCGGAACCGATGCTTATACCGACTTAGCTGTCATCAAAATCGCCTCAGATAAAGTTGAGACAGTTGCAACCTTTGGTGATTCCAGCGCATTGAAAGTCGGCGAACCTGCCATTGCCATTGGTTCTCCATTAGGATCAGATTATGCAAACTCAGTGACACAAGGGATCATCTCTTCTTTGAATCGCCAAGTCACTAGTCAAAACGATTCAGGTGAAACAGTCAGCATCAATGCCATTCAAACAGATGCAGCCATCAACCCTGGGAACTCTGGTGGTCCACTGATCAACGTCGATGGACAAGTCGTTGGGATCAACTCGAGCAAAATCGCCAGCACTTCAGAATCAACATCCAGCGTCAGCGTTGAAGGTATGGGCTTTGCCATTCCTAGTAACGATGTTGTTGAAATCATCAATCAATTAGAATCCGATGGCAAAGTGGTTCGTCCAGCATTGGGAATTCGTACGATTGATCTAAGTTCGATCACTTCTCAACAACAAGAACAAATCTTGAAAGTACCATCCTCTGTGACAGCCGGCGTTGTCGTCTACTCAGTCAATAATGCGACACCTGCTGAACAAGCTGGTTTGCAACAATATGATGTCATCACCAAAGTTGATGATACAGAGATTAGTTCAACCACTGATTTACAATCTGCACTCTACAAACATAAAGTTGGCGATACCATTACGTTGACCTTCTATCGTGGAGATGAAGAAAAAACAGCAACAGTCGAATTGTCCGTTGATACGTCGATCAACGATACAACAGAAAGCAGCAATTAACCAATCAAAGAGGCACCGCCACAACAACAGGAAGTGGCGGTGCCTCTTTTTTTATGCTTTTCCAGTGGGAAAGGCACTGCCGATAACTGCATCTTGCGGCAATTCCAGAATTCCTTTTTTCAATGGTGCATCAGGCAAAGCCAATTCTTTGGCTGAACAAACCATACCGAAGCTTTCAATGCCTCGCAATGTACCTGGCCAAATCAACAAGCCATCGGGCATCATGGCCCCAGGCTTGGCAACAACCACTTTCAGTCCTTTGCGGATATTGGCTGCACCACAGACAATCTGCAATACTTCATCGTTCCCCACATCAATTTGAGTAAGAGACAAGTGATCACTATCTGGATGTTCTTCGCAGGTCTGTACGTATCCAACGACGATTTTCGGGGTATGATCAACTGCTAGCTTTTCAGCAAAACCAGCAGCTGCAATGCGCTCATTCAACTGTGCCACTTGTGCATCAGTCAATTCGACCTGACCTCTGCCTTCAATCGTCATGATCTCTGAAATAGCAAAAAAGTTCCAACCAACGATTGTGTCCTCTTCATTTTTGATTTGCGCAACATTATCGACACGAGAAACAGTTTGCGCTAACCCTTTGTCATTCTCAGTGATCACCATCAACGTATCACTGACATATTCTTTATTATAAGCAAAAATCACGTTATTTTCCTCCTTCAATCATTCCGCCCATAATCTTAACAAATTTTTGCGGATTCGTCATCGTATTTCGGCTATTCTCTTTGATTTCTATCCAAAGCACGACAAAATAGCCGCAAGATCAACCGGATTGATCTTACGGCTATCTTTTACGCTTTAAGCCTCTTTGTCTTGCGGCGAAACGATCAGGACATCGCAGCGGGCTTCGCGGATAACGAAACTAGCAACACTGCCCATCATGAACCGCTCAACAGCATTCAGACCAGATTGGCCTACCATGATCAGGTCGATGGCATATTCTTCAGGTAACTGCGTAGCCAAAGCATCTTTGATCGAGCCATAGGCAATGATGCCCTCCACTAAATGAAAGTCTACAGAATCTGCATAGGCTTTACATTCGTCGATCATTTTTTGTGCAGTATCCTTTTCTTGTTCTAAAATAGAACTATCCAATGGCGCATAGCCCATCATCGTTGGCAGTTGCTGATCAATGATCGTCGCTGCATACACTTTCCCTTGATTGCGTCGTGCCACTTCAACTGCTTTTTTGAAGGCGTCTTTGGCTTGTTCTGACCCATCGATGCCCACTAAAATATTTTGATATCTTTGTGCATCCATCTTAAATCCCTCCACTCTTTATTGCACACTTGTTAAGAAAGCTTCGATTTCTTCTTTGGTTTTACGGTCTTTATTCACCAGACGACCTCGCTCTTTGCCATCCTCGATCACCACTAAGCTGGGAATCCCGAAAATCGACCATTCGACTGCGACATCCATAAACTTGTCGCGATCCACTTCAATAAATTGATAATTTGGAAAATCCGCTTCGATCTCTGGCAATTGCGGTTTGATATATCGACAATCCCCACACCAATCGGCGGTAAAAAAGAACACATTTTTTCCTTGTTCTACATAAGTCGCTAATTCTTCTAAATCTTTTGGAATAATCACACACTCACCACTTTCTGTTGATATCTAAAGTATACACCTTTCTGCGTGGGAAAACCAAATGCAACGCGCAGACGTCCGCGACCTAAAAAAACACGCCGAATCGACGTGTTTTCCTCCTGATTATTTACCAGCAATGATCGTATCGACAGTTGATTTGTCTAAAGCTTTCAATACTTGGATCACCATTTCACGGGCTGCTTCATAATCCGCAATGCTGAATAGTGTTTGATGCGTATGGATATAACGGCCTGGAACACCGATCACTGAGCTAGGGATTCCTTCATTCGCCATATGTGCTGCACCCGCATCGGTACCGCCTTTTGATACAAAGTACTGATAAGGGATATGATGGGTTTCTGCAGTATCCAGCAAGAATTCTTTCATTGCTGGCAGCATGATCAACCCTGGATCAAAAATACGTAACAATGTCCCTTCACCTAAGTGACCGAAGGTGCCGTTTTTGGTTACCGTATCATCGGCAGGTGAACAATCCACTGCAAAAAATAAATCCGGTTTGAATTTTGTTACCGATGGACGCGAGCCGCGCAAGCCGACTTCTTCTTGTACATTGGCACCGGCAATGAGTGTGTGCCCCAATGTTTCATCCTGCAATGCTTCCAGTGCATCCAACACTACCGTACAACCATAACGGTTGTCCCAGGCTTTGGAAATAATGTGTTTTCCATTGGCTGTTTTGATGGTTTCTACTTGAGGAACGATCGTATCTCCAGGACGAACACCAAAACTTTCCGCTTCTTCTTTCGACTCAAAACCGGCATCAAAAAGAATATCGGTGACTTCCACCGCTTTTTGACCACCAGTTCCGCGCAATAAATGCGGTGGAACGGAAGAAGAAACACATGGATAATCGCCTTTTGCTGTTTTCAATGTAAAGCGTTGGGCAGAAACCACATATGGATTCCATCCGCCTAATGGTGTTACTTTGAATAAGCCGCGGTCTGTTACAGTCGTCACTAAGAAGCCGACCTCATCCATATGGGCTGCCAACATGATACGGGGTGCATGTGCATCTGAATGATGACGGATCCCAAAAATACCGCCTAGACCATCTTGCTGTACCTCGTCCACCAAGGGTGTCATCGCTTTACGCATATACGCACGCACGTCTTGCTCAAAGCCGCTGGTTCCTTGAAGTTCTGTTAATTCTTTGATGCGTTGAAATGTTTGATCTTCCATTATTTGTTTGCTTGTTTAGGAACAAGCCTATCCCCCTTTAAGAACTATTATTGATTTATTATAACGCAAATTGGTCGATCTGGTTATTTTTCTTATAGAAAAATTCTAAACTATGTTACACTTATGATAATTGTAATTGTGTTTTCATGCTATCGCAGCAACATAGGAAACATTGATTGAAGGAGGACAAACATATGCATGATCATCGCCCACTACACTATTTTAAAAATGGCTTGACGGTCGGTTTAGGACTAGGTTTTGCTGGAGGGATCTTTTCCACTTTTTGGTTGAAAAACAAACAAAATCTCCATGCAGATGATGTACTGGAATCAGTCAAATCAGCTTTTGTCAAAGAAGGACCGATCGAAGGATCGTGGATCAACTTTGAAAAACAACCTTTGCGTAAATTTGCCATTACCTCCCAAGGCTATACAGGCGGGATCACTCGGACTGAGGATGGCCAATTGGTCACCTATGAATTTTTGGCAGATGCCCGAACAGGCACCGTGTTGGATATCCAACGCAGCATTGTAGAATAATTGCTCATGATTTGATGCGCCGGTTTCTTTTGAAGCCGGTTTTTTTGTGGAGCAGCGTGGACAAATCCAAGACCAGAACCGTATCGATTGGCCATTTGGTTTTATGCCGATAAGCAGCTGCACCACTTTCAAAAAGGCAATATAGCCGTTGATCCTCTACCACGATTTGCTCTAAATAAGGCGGGAATCTAAAACGAAATGCGGCGCTGTTGCGCTTCAGATTCGCGGTTGTCTTCGGAAAGACCAAAAGTTCACTTGCGCCTGGACCGAAGGAACGGGCAATCAGCAGCCAATCTTTTGCATATGCAACACTTTGGACTTTGGTCAACGTGCTATTGGTCTCATTTGGCAACATTTGACTTTTTTGTGTGGAACCACCTGCCATCGCATCCTGCAGAAACTGTCGAGAATAGGCAGCACATTTTCCTGCCCCTCTTAAAGAAAACGATCCTGCCACGACTTTTTCTTGATCCATCGTTAAGTATGACGCACGGGCTATCCCCAATAGTTCAAGCCTGCGATCAAACCGGACCGGTTGACCTGTCTGGGCAGATGTATCCGCCAAAAGTGTCGCCAAAGGAATGCCGCCAATCCGACCACTTTCTGAGCCAGTGATCGTTACCCATAGGACTTCTTGCTGTTCATCATACACCAAGCCTCCGACATGGGGCTTTTTAGGTAAAATGACTGGTTTGCTATAGGCACCTGTATGACGATCAAAAAGCAAGATCTGTGAATGATGCTGGTGATCATTGCAATACATCGAGATAAATACCCAATCCTTAGAAAGCGCCAACCCTTGCGGCGTCATTTGTCCGCACATATCTACAGTATGCGCGTCTGCCAAGCTTGCCTTGATCCCTGTTGCTAGCCCCGGAATCTCAATCACTGGATCACCGTCTTCAAGCGCGGCGGCCCATGCATGTTGGACAGCAGGGTATCTTTTCAATTGTGCTAAGATCATTCGCTGTTCTTGCTTTGCCTTATGATAATGACGCCATGACAAAAAGAGACAAATCCCGAACACAACGATTGTAAACCCCAATGTTCTGTTCATCTCTGCCTCTCCTTTACTATAATCCCTACTGAACATTGATTGCGGGACATGTCGATCATCCATTGAAAATTATGCCACAACTTCCACTTCAACGTCGATATTGCCGCGTGTTGCACGAGAATATGGACAAAAATCATGTGCTTCTTCCGCGATTTTTTCTGCCTGTTCTTTCTCAACACCAGGCAATGATACTTCTAAAATCACGCCGATTTGGTAGCTGCCGTCCTCATGCTGATAAAGTGAAACCCTTGCTTTGACTTCAGATTCGGATTCGATCTGATGTTCTTTCAACATGTGCTGTACCGCTCCATTGAAACAAGAGGCATAACCAGCTGCGAATAATTGCTCCGGATTCGTGCCCTCGCTATGGATTCCCGGCTTATCGATTTTCAAGTGCATCGTGCCATTAGGCGCTTCCACTTCGCCGACCCGACCGCCACGATTGATCATAGCTGTTTCGTATTGCTTTTTCATAGATTGCTCTTCCTCTCTATTTTTAGGTTACTTTAAGTGTAACGAGTAAAGTCAGATCTGACAAAGGGATTGCTCAGCGCAAAAAAACAGACCTGATATATATATATATATATCAGATCTGTCTTTATAACGTATAACCACTATACGCGATCAATAAATGTAAACAATAGCGGAATAATTAGGCTTTAGAGCGTCCTAAGAAAAATGACACAACAGCAACCACGATCACTGCACCAATGATTGAAGGAATCAATGCCATTCCAGCTAATGATGGTCCCCAAGAACCTAATAATCCTTGACCAATTGCAGCGCCGACTAAACCAGCAACAATGTTCGCGATCCAGCCCATTGATCCACCTTTATTTGTAATTGCACCGGCGATCAAACCGATAATAGCACCTACGATTAATGTCCATAACCAACCCATGTTTTTCTCCTTCTTTCTTTTTGATATTTATTACACTGTTTATGTTACGCTTCTTTGCCTAATTAGACAAAAGATTTGCTTGCAACTGCAAAAAACCATCGAAAAACCTTGTTATATTAAGGGTTTTGATAATCACATAATTATATAAAAACATCTCCTTGCACGTTGTTTTAAGATGGATCGCCAAAATGAAATCGTTTTATTTTGTGTTTTGGTCTTTTTCAGCTAAACTAATGAAGAACAACAGACGTTTCATTTCATCAAATAACAATTTTTGTCACCTATCCATTTTCTATTGTAGCCATTCACAGCTACATTCTTATGACTGTATTTTCATACCCATGCCTGTATTTCAGTTACGTTTGACCATACGTTTTTTTGAACATTCAAAACAAAATATAAAGGAGCGAATATCATGAATAAAAAGTTAGGGATAAGCATTGTAAGTATGGCAGCTTTACTGTTAGCAGCTGCTGGTTGCGGCAACAATGATAGCAGCAGTGATGCCAAAGAAATTCGTATGTTTGTATCCGGAGATACCAGCGAAGGCGGCGCCTATACAAAAATGGCCGAAAAATATCAAGAAGAAACTGGCGTGACCGTTGAAGTCACAGACGTACCTTATGATGATTTGCTCACGAAAATCACGAAAGCCGTCCAAGCGGATGACGCGCCCGAAGTGGTACGTGTCTCTACCGTTTTACCAGACTGGAATGACTACTTGCTTGATCTGACCGCTGTTGCTGAAGACGCCAACACGCTGGAATCAATGACAATCAGAAACGAAGATGACCTGGTCAAAGCCTTGCCTTCAGATGTAACCGCTACCGGTTTGTTTCTAAACACCGATTTGTTCGATGAAGCTGGTGTCTCTTATCCACAATCTGAAGATGATATCTGGACTTGGGATGAATTTCTTGATGCGATCAATCAAGTCGTCGAAAAAACTGATGCCAAATATGGGATGGTAATGGATGCCTCTGATCATCGCTTACGGGCCTTCACTTATCAATATGGCGGGCAGGATTTCTTCTTAAATGATAGCGGTGACTCTTATACGACGGACGATGCAACAAAAACAGCCTTGCAAAAATTCATCGACCTGAACAATGATGGTATCATGCCTAAATCTGTTTGGACATCAGGAGAAGATGCCTCTGCAATGTTCAAAAGCGGACGTGTCCCTGCCTATTTTTCCGGCAGTTGGCAAATTGTCGATTTTTCAAATAATATCAGCAATTTTAAATGGCAATCCGTCTATTCTCCTGCACAAGAAACCCGGGCAGTGAATATGGGTGGGAATTTCATCGCTGGTTTCAACAACAGCAAGAATAGTGAAGAAGGGCAAAAATTCATCGAATGGCTTTATGAAGAAGATAATTATAAACAGTTATGCACGTATGCAGGTTACTTACCCGCAGTAGAAGGGATGACAGTAGACTATGAACAAGGTCAAGATGCCTACGAAGTCTATAATCAAGAGATTGCTGCAGCAGCACAGCCAATCAGCGGTAAGCAAACCAATGATCAAGTGACCATGAGTATGAAAGGCTATACTGGACTGACAGGTGCTTACAAAGATGCCATCGTCCAAGTGTTAAATGATGAGATTTCATTAGATGATGCCATTGAAAAAACGATTCAAGATTATAACGATGGCTTTCTAAAAAAATAATCTATACAGGCACAGAAAGAACCTAAACAAGTGCTGCTGCGGTCTAGATTGCAGCAGCTACTTGGAAGGTTCTTTTCCATAAGTGATTTGATTGGAAGGGTTGGTGAGAACAATTATGCGCACGTTAAATAAACATAAATGGCCCCTACTTTTTACGGGCATAAGTATCATTCTATTCATCTTATTCTTTTTGATACCAGCCGCTTTAGGCTTATATTACTCATTGACAGATTATAAAGGATTTGCGGAAGCACATTTTATTGGACTAGCCAATTACCAAGAATTGTTTCGGGATGATAGTTTTTATAAAGCCTTGTTTCGTACATTTCGCTATGTCATTGTTCTAGTTCCCAGTATCTACGTCATTTCCTTGGCTATAGCCCTTATGTTGAATAGTCCATTCGCAAAAGGTCGTTTTCTAGCAAAAATCATTTTCTTTTTGCCGTGGACGATCTCAGGCATTATCGCCGGGGTGATTTGGAAATGGTTGTTCGGTGAAAATTTTGGGTTTATCAACTTTTTACTCGAACAAGGCGGGCAGCAAACTGTGCCATGGTTTACTGACTCTAACGCGGCTTTTGCCGTGATCGTGTTAGCCGCCATTTGGGGAGGGACTGCATTTAACATGCTACAGTTTACCGCTGCCTTAAAAAACATCCCCCACTCTTACTATGAGGCAGCAGAAATCGACGGCGCAAGCTTTTGGCACAAATTGCGTTTCATCACGATACCGATGCTAAAACCGACCTCATTTATGGTCATCTTATTGGCTTCAATAGGGTCAATGAAAGAATTTGCATTGGTTCAATCATTGACCAATGGTGGGCCCGGTACAGACAATATGTTCATCGTACAGTACATCTATACGACTGGTTTCGATAAAATGCGTGTCGGCTATGCCAGTGCCGCCTCCATGGTTCTTTTCTTTATTTTACTATTACTAGGTTTGGCACAAATGAAGTTAGGTGGTGGGAAAAACGATGTCTAAAAGAGAACAGAAACTGCGAAAAGCGCCAACCAAGAAATCTGCGATGTTTTTCTTAACATTGGCATTGATCATCACTTCCTTGTTATATTTGTTCCCGCTCCTTTGGTTTTTACTGAGTGCATTCAAACCTGGAACAGAATTGTTTGCGTATCCGTTAAACATATTTCCCGAAAACCCTACAGTTCAAAACTTTATTGACGCATGGACAACATTAGATTTTTTTCGCTATTTTAGCAATACCTTGATTTCAGCGGTCACGACGACAGTTTTAACCATTATAGCCAGTGCCGCCTGTGGTTATGCCTTCGCAAAGTATGACGCCAAATGGCTCAGTTTTTTCTTTATTTGTATTATCGCCACCACGATGCTGCCAACAGAAGTGATCATGAATCCAACCTTTTCTGTTATTCGTGCCCTTGGACTATACGATAATTTATTAGGGATCATTATCCCTTCAATCAATACAGCTACTGGTATTTTTATGTTCCGCACTTTTTTTGTCTCTGTACCGAATGATTTGATCGAATCTGCACGCATAGACGGTGCTTCAGATGGGATGATTTTCTTGAAGATTATGTTGCCGATCGCTAGCCCCATTATTATGACACTGGGGATATTTTCTTTCCAATGGCGGTGGAATGACTATATTTGGCCTTTGATCGTCTTGAATGACCCGAAGAAATATACCTTGCAAGTAGCCATTCGCAGTTTGGTTGGGGCCGAAAATATCAATTGGACCATACTGATCGCGGCGTCTGTCATTTCGATCCTGCCCTTACTTTTGGTGTTTCTCGCTTTCCAACGCTGGATCTTAGATAGTAATTTAGATAGTGGAATCAAATAAAAAAGCCCAACGCCACAGATCTTCTGTGGCGTTGTTGCTATTTGGAAAAGTCTTTTCGTGATAAGTAAAGTGCAGTTAATGCGCCAACCAGCAATGCCAATCCAAACACCAAAATCGTTCCGATCGTGTTGTCTTTTCCCGGTAAACCGCCGGTATTGATTCCCCACAATCCTGCAATCAGCGATGGGATCGCCACCACAAGTGCAGCTGAATCCAAGTATTTCATCAAATGGTTGAGATTATTGTCCATCATATCAGAGAATAATCCACCAATCGTCTCCAATAAATCTCGATAGATCGTCACCATCTTGTTGGCAAATTTCTGTCGCAGTTTAATATCGTAAACCAGCGGTTCATTATCTAAACGTTCAAGAAATTCTTTCCGTTCCATCAAGTGATTGACGATCTGATCCTGATCTCTCAAAGTATGATCTAAGTACACCATATCTCTTTCTGTATCTGCTAAATTGAACAATTCATTGTTTTCTGTGGTTTTGCGCGCCGCAGCATCTAAGGCATCGATCGTTTTCTTGATATCTTTCAGACCTTTGATGAAGTGTGTATAGATCATCAATGTCGCATAGGCCATGATATCTTCGAAATGATCGATATCTGTTTCATGTTTTTCAATCAGTCGCTCAATTAAATTCGATCGTTCTGATGCATAAGTGATCAATAAATCTTTTGCACAGATAAATGTGATTGGTTCTAAGCGGTCCTCGATCCGCTCGTTCGTAGCTTCAGATAAGTCGATCAAAGTATATAGGATAGGATGATTTAATTTTGTATTGCGCAAATGCTCCAAGCGTGACACTTCTTCCGGTTCATTTGAGCCAATGAATATATCTTCGGGTAATTGGAAACGATCGAGCAATTCTCGTTGCTCAGCCGGATCGTTGCCGCTGATGATGAGCCAATTGTAATCCTCTTCGCTTGTTTTTGTAACTTTTTTTTCTTCAATTTTATAATATTGAAACATTTTACTCGCTCCTTTTATACAATACTCTACTGATTCAACTATCTTATGTGCTGGCGATTTTGTCAAAATAAATGGCTTTTCCTGATGATTTTGACGATCTATTTTTTTATGATCCGAACAAAAAGTGAAGCAAGCAAGTTAATTTACAGAAAGGGACAAAAAATTGTACAGTAAATATACAATAAAAAGGAGGAGTTATTTTATGAAAGCACCATTGATCCCCTTGAATGACGGCAATTTACGTCCCGCTATTGGGATGGGGACATTTCAGATCCGCGGCGGTGAAGGATTAAACCAGCTCCAAGCTGCTATTGCGGATGGGTACCGCTTGATCGATTCTTCAACCAACTATGACAATGAAGGTATCGTCGGTGAAGCCATTCGCCGCTCTGGTGTACCTCGATCCGAATTTTATGTTTCGTCAAAACTTCCTGGAAAGTACCATGCCTATGACGAAGCGTTGACGAGTATCCAAGAATCTCTCGCACGAATGGGTCTGGATTATTTTGACGCATTTTTGATCCATTGGCCATTGCCAAAACGGGGAAAATACGTGGAAGCATGGAAAGCCTTGATCACAGCGCAAAAATTAGGTTTGATCCGGACGATCGGTGTCTCCAATTTTGAACCTGAGCATTTGGATACGATCATTGAAGAAACTGGTGTGACACCAGCATTGAACCAAATTGAGATCCATCCTTATTGGGTACAAGAAGACAGAGTTGCAGAAAATCAAAAACGCGGCATCCAAACAGAGGCTTGGAGTCCATTAGGTCGCGGAAGTGATGCAATCAAAGAAGACATCATCCAATCTCTGGCAGAGAAATATCAAAAATCTGCTGGTCAAATCATTCTAAGATGGCACGTTGAGCGTGGCATCTTGCCTTTACCAAAATCACGCAATTTAGCACATCAACGTGAAAACCTAGCTATTTTTGATTTTGCATTGACTGAAGATGAAGTCAAGCAAATCAATGGGTTGAACAAAGCAGATGGCCGAATCGACGGACAGGATCCGAATGAGTATGAGGAGTTTGAATAGACGATGATTTCATGATTCGAAGCATAGGCGACTGCCTATGCTTCTTTGCTTTCCAAAACAAGAAGAATTCCCCCTGAGATTCTACCAAAGCAGATCAAATGAATGTGCCTATTCAAAGTCGCTTCTTTTCCCTTCATCCGCTATATCTTTTATAATAGAATCAACAGAACCTGTAGGAGGAGATCGAGATGAAATGGCGTGGGGGAAAACAAAGTACCAACATCGATGACCGAACGGGACGGTCGTCAGGTGCTGGCGGAAAGCTGGTTGCTGGTGGTGGGATCGGTACAGTAATCATTGCAGTACTGTTCTTTTTATTTAGCGGTGGGGACATCAGTTCTTTGCCCGATGTATTAGGCGGCAGCGAACAAGCTGCCAATTATCAAACAGAAAATGTTGCCGCCAATGACTACACCGAAGAAAAAGAATTTTCTGCGGTCGTCTTTGGTCATCTAGAAGATTATTGGCAAGCTGTTTTCCAAGAAAGGCAAGAGTCGTATCAAGACCCAACACTGGTACTATTTACAGATAGTGTGCAATCGGCATGTGGCTATGCTACTTCACAAGTTGGCCCTTTTTATTGTCCAGCAGATGAGCATGTATATCTCGATTTGAGCTTTGCCAATGAATTGGCAAATACCTATGGTGCCAGTGGTGACTTTGCAATGGCCTATGTTATTGCCCATGAAGTAGGCCATCATGTCCAAAATGAATTGGGCATCACCCAGCAATTAGAGAAGATTCGGCAACAAGTTTCAGATACTGAATATAATGCCTACAGTGTCCAACTAGAATTGCAAGCAGACTATCTGGCAGGTACCTTTGCCAAGTATTTGGCTGGAGAGACCTATCAAGGGCAACCTATCTTAGAAGCTGGAGATATTGAAGAGGCCATCACTGCTGCCAATGCAATTGGCGATGACACGTTACAAAAAGAATATCAAGGCTACGTGGTCCCTGACAGTTTTACCCATGGTACTTCAGCGCAACGGGTCGCTTGGTTCAACCGAGGCTATCAATATGGCGACCTCAGTCATGGGGACACCTTCAACGAGCCTACCCTCGATTTGATCGATCAATAAATCAAAGACAGCCATATCCCCTGTACCCCATCAACAATGGATAAAGGGATAGAGCTGTCTTTATTTTTTCTTAATCTTTGTTCCACAAATCGTGGCAGGTTCGTCATACTTTATTCACATTTACGGGCTATTATATATACATACCAACAAACAACCCTAACACTTTTTCATTTTTACTCCTTGCCTGTCAGTCCCCGCTGACAGGCCCTTTTTTATTACGAAAAAAACCTCTTAAGCTGCATAAAAAAAAGATTTTACATTTATTCTTCAACTATTTATAACACCTTTGACCATCTTTGTTCACATGTTCAAGCTATGATATATACATACCAACAAACAAACCCTAACACTTTTTCATTTTTACTCCTACCCCGCCAGTCCCCGCTGACGGGGCTCCTTTTTGCCTTTTGCGCGAAGACATGCGCACATTCAGTTGCTTGCCTTTTTGCTTGATACGTCGTGGTCATGATGTAGATAGGAGCATTTGTAGAAAAGTCGTCTATGATTCTTCATTTTTTTGTACGATCTTTGACCATTTTTTTTCACATTTACAGGCTATTATATACATATACCAACAAACAAACCCTAACACTTTTTCATTTTTACTCCTACCCCGCCAGTCCCCGCTGACGGGGCTCCTTTTTGTCTTTTGCGCGAAGACATGCGCATATTCAGTTGCTTGTCTATTTGCATGATACATCGTGGTCATGATGTAGATAGAAGCATTTGTTGAAAAGTCGTCTATGATTCTTCGTTTTTTTGTACGATCTTTGACCATTTTTTTTCACATTTACAGGCTATTATATACATATACCAACAAACAAACCCTAACACTTTTTCATTTTTACTCCTACCCCGCCAGTCCCCGCTGACGGGGCTCCTTTTTTGCAAAAAAAAAAGATGTATCCTTTACAGAATACATCTTTCATTGAAATGGATTATAGAAGCGCCCACCATTGACAAAAAACAAACTGACACCGATCAACACAATACAGATCGTACAGGAGATGGCTGCACTGTCAGCCTTTTTCATGGGTCTTGCTTTCAACCATGTCCGCGTCTTGTGTTTGCCAAAGCGCCTTAATTCCATAGCTGCGGAAATATGATCGATCCGTTCTAAGCTTGAAAAAATCAGGGGGATCGCAATTGCTAGGTTGCCCGCCACTCTTTTTTTCAGAGGGGCTTTTTTGGATAATTCGATCCCTCTTGCTTGTTGTGCTTTAGCGATCGTGCGAAAATCATCCTGGATATCCGGGATATAGCGCAATGCCAAGGCCACTGCATAGGCAATTTTATACGAAATACCAATTCGGTTGATACTTGCTGCCAATTCGCTGGGATTCGTTGTGAAGAGAAAAATCAGTCCAGGCGGAATGGTAACGATGTATTTGATCAGCAAGTTGAACTCATAAAAAAGTTGTTCTTGTGTCAGGGTATATCTACCGATGCCTTCGATCAATACATGACGCGTACCATATATCGTTACCCCATATTCTGGGGCAAAGAGATAGACCGCAAATAAATTCAGCACAGAAAAGAAGACAACAAATTTAATAACCAATGAAATGTCACGATAATGGATACCTGCTGCAGAAAAAAGGTAAAGTGAAAATCCCCCTAAAGCGACTAAGAAACGCGTATCATAGGTCATCATACCAATCACTGACAACAACAAAAAACAGATCAATTTGGTCGTACCCGTCAGTCGATGGATCCAAGTATCTCGTTCTAAATAGCCAATTAGATGATTATCCATGGGCCACCTCTTTCTCGCTAGCGATAAAGGCCGCAGTGAAGCCAGTGGGGTTAGGTAATTGATTGACTCTGGCTAAGGTATACAAGCTTGTTTCTTCAAGATTGGCTGCTTTCGTCACCACGGGATCACCTAAGATGATTGCAGGTGAAGCATCAGCTAAAATGCTGCCATCAGCCAAAACGATTGTCCGTTGGGTATATTCCAACATCAAATGCATGTCATGGGTGATCATGATGATCGTTAATCCCAATTGATTAAGAGAGTGAATAAAGGTCATCATCTCATGATAGTGTTGGTAGTCTTGACCCGCTGTTGGTTCATCTAGCAGGATCAATTCTGGTTCCAAAACCAGGATCGCTGCAATAGCCGCCCTACGCTTTTGACCATAACTTAAGGCAGACAATGGCCAGGAACGATAAGGGTACAAGCCGCAAATTTTCAACGTTTCATGGACTTTTTCTTTGATTTCATCTTCTGGTACGAAGCGATTGCGCAAACCTGAAGCGACTTCATCAAAGAGGAAATTTTTAGATAACATCTGATTGCTATTTTGCAATACATACCCGATTTTCTCAGCGCGTTCTTTGATCGAATCGGTTGCCATATCTTTCCCATCCCAGAATAATTGACCAGACGTCGGCTTTAAAAAACCTGTGATCAAGTGAGATAAAGTTGATTTTCCGGCACCATTATGACCTACCAGACTGATCATTTCACCACGATGCACTGTAAAGTTGAGACCGGACAAAATTGGTTTGCCGACTTCATACGCAAAAGAGAGATTGGCCGCTTCAAGAATCGGTGCAGCAGATGGTGCAGGTGCTGACGCAGCGTATGCTGCTTGGTATTTACTGAGGGCTGCCTTGATTTCTGGCGAGCGAAAATGCTGAATATCTGTCAGGTCAGCTTCTGGCAGCTGCAGACCAATTTTTTTGACTGCTGTCACATACAGGGGTTCACGAATGCCGACTTCTTGCAACAAATCGCTGCGCAATAATGTATCAGGTGTTGTATCCGCGACGATCACCCCTTCATTCATGACAATGACCCGATCGACAGGCGCCGCCAGCACTTCCTCCAACCGATGTTCAATCATAATCGAAGTAAAAGCTCTGTCTTGATGCAATTGATCGATCATCTTGATCGCTGCCAAACCTGTTTTCGGGTCTAAATTCGCCAAAGGTTCATCAAAGAGCAAAATAGGTGTTTCATCGATCAACACCCCGGCCATTGATACCCGTTGCTTTTGCCCGCCGGATAAATCTTGCGGTTTTTTGTTCAAGTGTTTGGTCAAAGCTGTTTTTTCAGCCCAATTCTGCAAGGCATTGGCCATCACGGATTGACTTTGCTGCTCATTTTCCAATGAAAATACGATATCTTCTGCGACCGTCAAGCCAACAAATTGACTATCGGTATCTTGCAGCACCGTGCCAACTTGCAGAGATAAGTCATAAATCGAGGCATGGGGAAATGTCTCTGTGCCGATCATCAGGGTTCCCGTCGCTTTTCCAGGATCATTTTGAGGTATCAGTCCGTTCAAACATTTTCCCAACGTGCTTTTCCCTGAACCGCTAGGACCAATGATCAAAACTTTTTCTCCAGCATAAATGGTTAGATCAATATGCTTCAATGTTGGTTCTGATTGGGCATCATATTGAAATGAAAAATCGTTGAATTGAATGATTTTTTGTTTCATTTTTTTTGTTCACACATTTCTATAGATTAAGATTCCTTGCTTAAGCTGCCTTTTTTGGTTTTTGTTTGGGCGTAAGCTTTTAGTAGGATCACTCCGATTATCCCAGTTACGATGGCATTGGTCAATCCCGCAATGATCCCTTGTGTAAATACTTTATTGGCGGCTTCCGCATAGATTAGAATATCTCCTACGGGAGCGATGATCACCCAGACGATCAGATTCGCAATCGTTTCTCCTATCAAAAATGTTTTGATTTCTTTTGCGCCAAAAACGCCATTATCTATTGGGATCCAACGTGTCAATAAACCGAAGAATACCCCCAATATGCCAGATGCAATGATCCATGACCACCAAGCGCCATAGGTCGTTAAATCACCTAATGCGTGACCAATAAAACCTGCCAGTCCGGCGACGATTGGGCCATATACGACCCCTAGCAATGCTAAAAATGGATAGGCGGTAGCTATATCTGTATTGGGGAAGCCTGTTGGAATGGTGACGAAGCGTTTAAGTATAAAGAATACAGCAGCACCAATCCCGATTGCAACGATATGTTTGACTGTAAATGTTGATTTTTTCATCTCTCATTTCTCCTTTTTAAGTGTGATTTTCCATTCTGTACCAGTACCTATGTTAAATGTTTCCGCAAATGAAGCTAAGTTCAAGCCAAGTCCGACATGTAATAATGAATTGATATAAAGGACAGGTGCCAAAGGGTCGACTTGTGCAAACGAACGTCCAAATACGACAGTTTCTTGATAACGGACTGCTTGTTCATATTCGATGGTCACTAACAGCGTTTGACCGTATGCGATTTGCCATTCTTTGAAAAACGACGAGGGAATGTTGGTCCATAAAGAGCCAAAGCGAATATCCAGAATATCGATCGTTCCACTAATTGTTGTTGCATCTTGCGTGGGTCTTTCAAGAAAAAAGTGGGTCACAGTTTTAGGATCAGCTGGCTGACCGATTGTTTCGAAGGTCTGTTGACCGCTTGCAAGACGTGCGCCGTTATACACATAGACATCGCGACCGTGAAACGTATGACTTTCAGATGAGCCTGCTAACCGCTCAGTGTCTTCATCTATCACCCGCAGAGCCTCGATCCCGATATAATCTGCGGCATAAGTCAAGGTGCCATTATCCGGCGTAATAATCAATTGCCCCGTCTTCAATTTGGCCACCACACTTCGGCGATTTGAGCCCACACCCGGATCGACCACCGAAACGAACACAGTCCCTGCAGGCCAATAGGCTGCACTTTGTAACAAGCGGTAACTCGCGTCGTGAATATGATAAGGGGCAATTTCATGGGTTAAATCATTGATACTCAATTGCGGTTCAACTTGATAGGCCACGCCATACATCGCATTGACTGCACCATCTTGTAAACCAAAGTCTGTTTGTAACACTAATTTATGCATAGGGTTCCTCCTTTCGCCGTCTACATAAAACAAATCTATACCCGCGATGCCACTTTCTGAAATTTCGAGTAAAAAAAAAATACCCTTAGCTTTCACTAAGGGCATTGGACTGCGGTACCACCTTACATTGCAGAATGACGTCATTCTACCTCTATCAGTACCCGACACAGCGTTCGGAGACTGGTGCTTGTTAACGGGGCTGCCGTATTTTCCTCATTTAAGTCAGAAAATCCGCTCCAAAGTCATGTTCAAATCATTCATTGTCGTTCCTTCTCAGCTGCCGGAACTCTCTGCAAGACAATTACCTTGATTTTACTTTCTTTTTCATCGCGTTTACATTTTGTTTCATTAAAATTACCAAAGACACTCTCATTTGTCAATCATTATTTTATCCCAATTTCACCTGCGATTTTTGCTTGCATTTCCCCATCAAAAGAGGTATCGTTTTGTTAGGCGGAAGTGGCGGAATGGCAGACGCGCACGCTTCAGGCGCGTGTGAGATTATCTCGTGTGGGTTCAACTCCCATCTTCCGCATTTTACCCACCAAATGATTTGGTGGGCTTTTTTTGTGCCTTTTTCTATTATTCGGACAAAAGGGGCTGTATGTTGTACTTACTCACTAACAGACGCTGTTCGGAAAAAGAAGTATGCGCCATAAGCGGGATATTGGATATCTTTGATTTTTGATTTGATCAAGTAATTCGACGCACTTTGATACAATGGTACTTGAGCGGCATCTTGATCCAATAGGATTTCTTCAGCTGCTTGATAATCTTCAAAGACTTTATCTGGGTCATTGGCATCGACAGTGCGGGCATTTTCAGTCAATGTTGTATATTCTTCACTATCGTATCCGCCATAATTGTATGAAGAGCCATTCTTATAGAGATTAAAGTAGGAATCTAAATCACTGCTGCCGGCGATCCAACCAGAAACAGACAATTCATAATCACCATCAGAACGGGATTGATTCAAATTGGTTCTAGGTTGTTTATTGATGGTGATTGTCAGGCCAGGCAGATTTTCTTGCAATTGACTTTGTAAGTATTCACCAATTTTTTGTCCATTGTCATCATCTGTAACCAAAAGTTTCAGTTCTAGCTGATCCCCAATCTCTGCTTGGGCTTTCTCCCATTCTTCTTGGGCAGCTGTTTGATCAAATTGGTTGTACTCGCCGCTATATGCGCGGAAATCTTCGTTGGTATTCGGATTGGCATACAAACCACTTGGGATCAATCCATTCAATGGTTTTGCGCCGTCATTCAGCACATCATTTGCTAAACTATCTTTATCGATAGCTAAGGAAATAGCCTTGCGCACATGCACGTTGGCCAATGCATCATTGGCTTTTTTGTTGAAATCAAGGAAATAATTGGCGATATCATTGTGGGTCACCAATTGATCGTTGCTTTGATATTGCTGCACATATAAGCCGCTGACTTTTTGGATATCTAATTCATCACTTTCAAACAATTGGATACCTGTATTTTCTTCTTTGATCGTTGATCCGTTGATTTCATATAATTTGACGACATCTTGATCATAGTATTGGTCATTTTTGACCATCGTCCATTCAGCCCCGGTCTGTTGCCAATCGGTTAGTGCAAAAGGACCAGAGTAAAGCAAGTCTTCACTGGTTTTCGCATAATCATCGCCTTCTTCTTCCACGAAGGCCTCATTTTGTGGTGCTAGCCAACCAATCGATACGACAGACAAGAATGACGCTTGTGGTTGGTCGAGTTGGACGACAAAGGTTTGGTCATCCGGTGTGTCTAAACCAATCGTATCGATAGAAGCATTGCCTTCGCGAATATCCTTGCTGTTCATCACATTGTCTAATAAATACGCATTAGGTCCCATTGTGGCTGGGTCAACTAACTTTTTCCATGCATAGGCGAAATCTGCGGAAGTGATTGCTTCGCCATTGCTCCATTTGGCATCATCGCGAATCGTAAATGTATAGGTTTTGCCATCTTCGCTGATGTCTACCCCTTCAGCCAATCCGGGTACTGGCTGACTGTCTTCATCAAAGCGATACAACCCTTCGAACAAATGCTGAATCACTGTAAACGTCACTTTATCCGTTGTTTGGGTCGTGTCTAATGTAGTCAGCTCTGCTGGCAAACTGACAGAAATCGTTTGTGCCACCTCTGACTGATCACCCGCTGCGGTGGTATTCTCTGTCGACCCCGTCGTTGAACACCCTGCTAATGTGATTGCCAGTATACCTGTTGAAACCAATAGTCCTTTTTTCCACTTCATCTTTCTTTTTCCTCCTCTGATCGTACCCTTTTTCGGGCAAGTGCTTCTCATGAATGACCAACGCTTGATTCTCTTATAAAACAAAAAAATCCCCATCCCTTTGCTCATCAAAACTGACAAACAAAGGGACGAGAATTTCGTGTTACCACCCTTCTTCGTGTTATATTCTATAACACCTCAACGGTACGTATGCATACCCGGCAAGATAACGGCTGCTTTCCGTTTGATCGGCGTGAACCAATCAAATCACTCAGAGTTCATCTTCACTTCTTTGCCCGCTCCCCTTTCTCACCATCCGGGGTCTCTTAAAGCAAGCGCCAAAGTTACTCTTCTCTTCAACGTGTAAGATCTTCAATTTCTTGTTCATTTCATGATTGATTAAAAGTATACTATTGCCGTTTCGTGAAGTCAATGCGATTTAAGAAAATTCTGATAGTTTCTCTTTTCGATCATCTTTCTTGCCTATTTGTCGTCGATTGCATAGGATAAAGGAAAGAGCTTATGACAACGGGAGGTTTCTTTGATGAAATTAGCTGAAGCATTATTATTGCGTCGGGATTTAGAAAATCGGTTACAGTTGTTGCGTTCGGAAATCACAGGCAGCGTCTTGATTCAAGAAGGAGATGCATTAGATCGCAGTGTGACTGATTTATTGTCAGACTATCAACAAACAAGTGAACAGTTAGATGAAGTCGCGCGCCAAATCAATCATACCAATGCCCACACCACAATGATCGATAGCAATATGGTCATTGTTGATGCCCTCTCTCAACGAGAACGTTTGCGGCAAAGCCATGCATTGTATACACAAATTCTTGAAGCAGCCAAAGCTGGACCGCGAATGGGACGCAATGAGATTCGCTTTATCAGAACCATTGACACCCAGGAGATCACGAAACGATTGAACCAGACTGCACAACAATTACGTGAGATCGATGGCCGCATCCAGCAAACCAATTGGCTGACTGAATGCACACCATAAAGCGCTTGGGTGGGATGTCAAAGGCGAGCACACAGCAGGTACAGGCTTATATGTACACCATGGACGTCTGGCAGGGACGAGCAATCAGCAATCACTGCTTAACCATCACAAACGTATCCATTATCTATTCTTCTTTCATGACCACGTGCTGATTTGACGGTTGGGAATCCTCTTTGTTTTTCTTCGGAAAAGCGAAGGGGTGTTTTTTTTATAAAAAAAACCGCTAGATATCACCTGAAAGTAGGCATCTTAGCGGTTTGAATATCATTTTCAGGCTCTTTGACCGTAAAAGGCTTGACCTTTTTCACTATGCGCAAAGATGTCGACCAATCCTTGTAATTTCTCCGCAGTTTCGTTGGCACCAAACAGCGGACTACCTGGCTCAAGCATGATCCCTTTTGCTAAAGAACCTATCAACAACGGTTCAAAGCCAAAATCCTCCACGATTTGTGCCACTTTGCCAACAGCAGACGGCTGATCCCCTGCGATGGCAATCGCCTTGACGCTGCCAGCTGCACCAGCAGAAGATACAGCTTGAATGTCATGGTAGCCCATATGGTTGAAGGCTTTGACCACTTGACTGTCAGAGAAGTATTGTTGCACTCTTTCTGAAGAAGTTGCCTCAATCGTTGAAAAGAGCGTATCTTTGCCATCGACTTCCCACCAGTAGTTCATCGCATCGATCACGATCTTTCCTTTAAACGCAGCCGGATCCAATTGCCGATACTTGCTCAACGGTATCGCTAAAATAATCGTGTCTGACTGTGCGATCACTTCTGCAGCAGACAGCGGGTGTGCCCCAGGTGCCAGAATCGATACTGGCAAAGAAAGTGCCTCAGCTGACTTGCGGCTGGCAATCAAGACCTCGTATCCGGCCCGCGCGCCAATATTGGCTAATGCCAATCCTAATTTGCCAGCGCCCAAAATACCAATCGATTGTTTAGCCATGTTGTCCACCGGCTTGCAGCAACTCTTTGACGCGGGGAATCACTTTCGTACCATACAATTCGATCGTGCGGAAACGGTCTTTTTGCAATTGGCCCCCAGTTCCGTAGACCAGATCAAATCGTTCAACCCCCACTTGCGGCATCATCCGCGCAATCTTTTGGGCAACCGTTTCTGGACTGCCAATATAATAAGACCCATGTTCCACTTCAAAATCAAACCGTTCTTTGCTCATAGCTGGCCAACCACGGTCTAAGCCGATTTTATCCATACTCTTCTTGATATAATGCCAGCCAATTTCGTAGGCTTCCTCATCCGTGTCTGCAATCACGCCATGGGAATGCATTCCTACTGGTAAAATCGGTTGTCCCAATTGTTGTGCTGCCTTTTTGTACAACTCTACATACGGTGCAAAACGAGCGGGTTCACCGCCAATGATCGCCAGCATCACTGGAAAGCCATAACGGACAGCACGAATGATCGATTCAGGTGTCCCACCGACACCGACATAGGTATCCAATTGATGGCCGTCAATTTTTGGATACACTTCAGCCTTGTCTAAGGATTGCGTGAACTTTCCTTCCCACGTCAATGGTTGCCCTTTTCTCAATTCACTGAACATCGCAGTTTTTTCTTCAAATAATGCTTCATAATCCTGCAAGTCATAACCGAATAAAGGAAAAGACTCTGTGAAGGAACCGCGTCCCAGCATGATTTGCGCACGTCCATTAGACAAAGCATCGACAGTTGCAAAACGTTCATAGACTCTGACTGGATCATCAGAACTTAAGACCGTTACCCCCGTACCCAATTTGATTCGTTTCGTGACCATGGCTAAAGCCGCCAAAACTGTGTCTGGGCTTGATATAGAGTACTCTTCTCGGTGGTGTTCGCCCAAGGCAATGATATCTACTCCTGATGCATCTGCCAATTGACCCTCTGCCACGATATTGCGTAACGATTCACTATAACTCAATCTTTCCCCTGATTGATCATCAAAAGCCAAATCACCAAAGGTATCCAAGCCAAATTCTACTGCATTGCTATTGATCGTCATTCCTATTTCCTCATTTCTCGTATCTTTTCTATTCTTACTATAACAACAAATGAATTTAGGTGCGAACAATATGCTTACTTTTTGTAAGAGTTAAAAAAAAAGACTTTCCCTATAACAGCGGAAAGTCTTCTTCTCATCCTTCAATCAGGATTCCTTTATTCGCAAGATTCAACAGACACGCTTGCAAGTACGCATCATCATGCTCTGGATAAATTGGCAAAGTGCGGGGGACAGGTTGCACATCGATCTCGGGAGGCAGATTTTTGCCTCGATAACTGGGATCATGCCACTCCGGTGCAGGTCGGTAGCCGCGTTTTTCCATTTCTGCCATAATCAATTCATGATATTGATACAGCTTATAGGGCGAATGGGTAAATACATAATCTACCGTCGCATGTTTTTTGCCCCAACCGCCACCGCGCAAAGCAGCGGCTTCACGATGCTGGCCTAATAATTGTTGCCGAGGCAAAGAGCCAATCAATGCTTCATGCCATAAACGCATAGGTCAATCTCCTTTTTTGTCTTTATTATCAGGCGATCTTATTGATTATCGATGACGATTTTTCCAACTGCATGATGGGTTTCACTGAGAGCATGGGCATCATAAATACCTTGTACAGTGAGAGGGAATGTTGCGCCAATCACACTTTTGACCTTCCCGTCCTCAATCAAAGCTGCTAATTCTTTCAATTGTTCCCCGTTGGTTCTCAGCCAAATGGCTTTTGCCGTTATATTCTTTTCTTTGCCAGCGGCTTCATCTTCCACACTCAATATGGTCACCAAACGCCCATTGGGTTTCAACACGGTATAGCTTTTACGCTGTACATCGCCACCCATGGTATCGAAGACCAAATCAATGTCAGACAACGTTGTTTCGAAATCAGTTGTATGATAATCGATGACTTCATCTGCACCTAACGTACGCAGCAATTCATGGTTGCGGGGGCTTGCAGTAGTGATCACATATGCACCGACAGCTTTTGCTAATTGGATCGCATAAGTGCCTACACCGCCTGCCCCTGCATGGATCAAGACCTTTTGCCCAGCTTTCAAGTCCCCATGGTCAAACAATGCTTGATACGCAGTCAATCCAGCCAATGGTACTGCAGCAGCTTCTGCAAAAGTTTGATTTGATGGCTTTAAAGCAGCCAATGTCGCATCAACGATTGCGTAGTCCGCATAGGTGCCAAAAGGGGTTGTTTCAGGTCGCGCATAAATGGCATCTCCAATGTTGAAATCGGAAACCTCAGCCCCTACTTCAACGACTTCACCAGCGATATCCCAGCCCAAAATAATCGGAAATTGCCAAGGGAACATTTGTTTCAAATAGCCTTCACGTAATTTCCAGTCGATAGGATTAATGGAGGTTGCTGCAGTTTTGACTAGGATTTGATCTGCTTCTAATGCTGGCAAGTCCACCTTTGCTTCTGCTAATTCTTCTTTTCCGCCATAGGCATTGATGACGATTGCACGTGTATTCATTTATTGATCCACTCCTTATTCATTTGCACATCATAAAACAAAAGATTGTTTGAGATGTTGCTTTGTCCTTTTAGCTTAGGCATAAAGAGAGATTTTGACAAATCATTTGATCTCCAATGAGAAAAAACTCGCCTGCTTTTAACAGAGTATGCGCTATTTTATTCGTTCGATTTTCACATTGAATTTTTTGTTGCCTTTTCAAGCTAAATCGGCTAATCTACTCAAGAATAAAAAAACAAATGGAAAGAAGGAATTGATGCATTGAAAAGGTTGTTGGTATTTTTTGGCGGAATCGTTGGGATCTTGTCCTTATTGTTTATCGGGACAACGGTCTTATCGAAGGAATCAGGCGCGACATCGTCTAGTGATCCCAATACGCTGATCATCTATAATTGGGGTGAATATGTTGATCCCGATTTGATCAAAAAATTTGAAACTGAGAGTGGTTACTCTGTTATCTATAATACATTTGATTCAAATGAAGCAATGGAAACAAAAGTCAAACAAGGGGGCACACGATATGACTTGATCTTCCCTAGTGAATCGATCATTCCGAAAATGATCGAAGAAGGATTGCTATTGCCTCTCGATCATACGCAATTGACTGGTACAGAAGATTTGTCCTCATTTTTGATGAACCAATCTTTTGATCCGGAAAATACCTATTCGATCCCTTATTTCTGGGGCACGATTGGGATCATGGTCAACACGGATGAGATCGATCCGTCTTTGATCACCGGATGGTCTGATCTTTGGCAGCCGGCTTTCAAAAACGATATTTTGATGGTAGATGGCGCGAGAGAAACACTAGGTATTGCCTTGCAGGTGTTGGGTGATTCCCAAAATGAAAAAGATCCTGACAAAATTGCGGCGGCTGTTGAAAAACTGAACGCACTTCGACCAAATGTGAAGGCCGTCTTGACAGATGAAATCAAGACCTTGATGATCAACAATGACGCACCTATTGGGATTGGTTACTCTGGGGACGCAGCCTATGTCATGGCAGAGAACCCAGCGATTCGTTATATCGTTCCGGATGATGGGGGCGCGATTTGGACAGATAACTTTGCGATCCCTAAAACAGTTGGCAACAAAGCCGGTGCTTATGCCTTCATCAATTTCATGCTGCGTCCGGAAAATGCGGCCCAAAATGCGGCTTATGTCGGCTATGCGACACCTAGTGAAGCAGCGAAAGACAGTCTGCCAAGTGAATTAACGCAAGACAAAGCCTTTTATCCAGAGCCAAGTGCGATGGAACTGATGGAACACTACGAATATTTGGGAAAAGACACGGTTGAAGCATACAATGACTTTTTCTTAGAATGGAAGTTGGGATTATAAATGGCCATATTGTTGCAGTCGAATTATATCTTTGATACCGAATCGAAAACCACGTTTGCCGGCTTTTTACTGATTGAAGGCAATCGAATCGTTGATCGGGGCACCATCGATCAAATCCCACAGAATCTGCCTGTTGGTACCCAGCACATCCATGTCCAAAATCAAATGATCATTCCTGGACTGATCGATGCCCATGTGCATTTCTATCTATCCGCACTCCTTCATCAAGGTGCATTGACCCATGTCACAGGACTGACGGAGGAAGCTATTGCCGCGCAAGTCCCAGCGATTCCGATCAAACATGGATGGAAAATCGGGATTGGCTGGTTCAGCAGTGACTTTGGTCAGCAAGTCTATCCCACCAGAGCCAGTATCGATCGTTACTGCAAGGATGTGCCGGTGATGCTGATTGCTGGCGATGCCCATAGCATCTGGCTCAACAGCAGTGCAATCAAAGCGCTAGGCATCACACCTGAAACATTGCCCGTAGGTATTAGCGGTGAAGCATTGATGGAAAACAATCGATTGACCGGCTGTTTCCTAGAAGCGATCGCCATTCATTATCTGGCAGAAGTCTTACATGTCTTCCAGCCTGAAAGCCCGGCAGCGTTTCTTGACTATATGAAACAACTCAATCAATATGGTATCACGACGATTGGGGATGTCGCACTGACGGGAGAAAGCTGGGATGATCTCGTTTATCCAGCTTTGTACAAGAAAACAGCTGCTTCGGCAACAGTGCGGGCTGTCTTTTACCCTGCCATGCGTGAAGATACGGCACTATTGCAAGAATACTACCAGCATTATCGCTCTGAAAAGGTGCAAATGGGTGGTGTCAAACAATTTTTTGACGGCGTGACCAGTACCCATACGGCTTTTTTGAAAGAGAGTTATGAAACACCCTATTTTCCAGGAGATGTTGGTATGCCTCTCATCGATGTTGCACAGATGCGCCGACTCATTTTGTCCGCCAATCAACGCGATTGGCCGATGCGCATCCACACGATTGGGGACAAAGCGATCCAGCAAGCCCTGCTATTTTACCAGGAGAGTGCAGCCTGCCAGCCGCTTTCTAGCGGCAAATACAATACTTTGGAACATTTAGAAGTGATGGATGCAACGGATCTGCCCCTCATTGCGCAACAGCAATTGGTCCTTTCTGTGCAACCTAGTCATCTTTTGGTAGGCTGGGAAACGTTGGAAGAAGAAGTAGGTGAAATACGGGCCCAGCAAATGTTCCCATTCCGCTCTTTCATACAGCAAGGTGCAACATTGGCTTTTGGTACGGATACGCCAGTAGTGATCGACGTGACCCCGCTGGACTCGATTTATTTTGCCGTTTCTCGCAGCGAGAAGAGCGGTCAACCACATGGCGGTCTGATGCCGACAGAAAAAATGGCCGTAGCAGAAGCTCTTTACGCCCATACTGCTGGCGCGGCCAAAGCCCTGAGCCGTCAAGATATTGGTGGTCTTGAGGTGGGTCAATTAGCAGATATTTGTATTTTGTCTGAGAATATATTGCCATTGTCACCGGAGGCATTGCTGAAGGTGAAAGTGGCAGCAACCATTTTTGATGGTCAGTTTGTGTATCAAGCTGAGTGATATGATTCCCATAAATAAGACACACAAAAAGGCGCCCGAGAGCGCTCCTTTTTGTGTGTCTATTACTACCTAATTTATACTTGTGATAGCCCATTCTCTCTGATCACTTGCTGATACCAAGCGAAACTATCTTTTTTCTTCCGAGCCAAGGTGCCGGTCCCATCATCATATTTATCCACAAAGATAATACCGTAGCGTTTTTTCATTTCGCCTGTTGACGCACTTACGATATCGACCGCACTCCAAATCGTATAACCGATCAATTCCACACCATCTGCAATGGCTTTATCCATTTCAGCAATATGCTTTTGCAAATAATCGATGCGGTATTGATCATGGATCTGACCGTCTGCCGCAACTTCTTCTGAGACACCGATCCCATTTTCCACGATCATCAGTGGTAATTGATAGCGGTCATAGATATCGTTCAAAGCAATCCGCAGACCTACAGGATCGATCATGGCATTCCATTCGGTTTGTTCTAAATACGGATTGTTGACGCCAGAACCGCCGATCATGCTATGGCCATTTTTGGTGACTTGGTCATCAGCAGAGACACATAGCGTCAAATAATAGCTAAAGGTATAGTAATCAACGGTGCCTTTGGCAAGAATCTCTTGGTCTTCTGGACCAAATTCGATTTCAAACCCGTTATCCGCAAAATACTTGTTGGCATAATAAGGATATTTGCCGGTGACTTGTACATCGCCGCAAAATTTAGAATGCATATTTTCTTCTTGTTTTGCCAATAAAACATCATTTGGATGGCAGGTATAAGGATAGCGAGGCATATATGAAATCATACAGCCAATTTCTAAATCTGGGTAGTGGCTATGCGCATAGGCAACTACTTGCGCACTGGCTACAAACTGATGGTGCAAGGCTTGATAACGCACCTGCATATTGTCTGGTTGATCAATGAATGATGCGGCCCCCACTTGTAACCCTAGTGAAAGAAAATTACCGATCGACAAGGTCGCCGTATTGATTTCATTGAACGTGATCCAATACTTCACTTTGCTATGATAACGTTCAAATAAGACGGTTGCATAGCGGGTATAATCATCGATCACTTGGCGGCTGGCCCAGCCATTATAGGCTTCACTTAGGTGGGCTGGCACGTCGAAATGAGCAATCGTAACAATAGGTTCGATCTCATACTTGCGGCAAGCATCAAAGACACGGTCATAAAAAGCCAAACCTGCTTCATTTGGGGTTTCATCATTGCCATTTGGGAAAATACGGGTCCAGTTGATCGACATCCGAAAGGCTTTGAACCCTGCTTCAGCAAACAACGCAATATCTTCTTCATAATGATGATAAAAATCTGTCGCTTCGTGACTCGGGTATAAACGGTCTTCTTCAATCGTTGGGGTGATCTGACGAGAAGTCGTATGACTCCCGCCGCTGATCAAATCTGCACAGGCAAGACCTTTGCCTCCTTCATTATAGCCGCCTTCATATTGATTGGCAGCTGAAGCGCCGCCCCATAAAAATCCTTTAGGAAAACTCATCTTGATTTTGTCCATCCTTTCTTCTACTTAGAATACTGCCAGTAATTGGTCGCCAGCTTGCACGTCTTGGTGTGCAGCCAAAGCCACGACATCTAAAAAGTTCATGGTATTTGTGACTGTGATCATGACAGTATCTTCATAACCGGCAGCCGCAATTTTAGCTGAATCGAAATGCAGCAACGCTTGACCAGCGGAGAACGTGTCTCCGTCATTGACTTGACGTGTAAAGCCGTCTCCTTGCATGTTGACTGTATCGATACCAATATGGATCAACAATTCGATCCCAGAATCACTAGTGATCCCGATCGCATGGTTTCCTGGGAAGACTGCTGACACTTTACCAGAAAACGGGGCAGCAATAGTATCATCTTGTGGTTTCACTGCAGCGCCTTTGCCTAAAGCAAGGGAAGCGAATGCTTGATCGTTGGTTTCAGCTAAAAGAATCACTGTTCCTTGCAAAGGAGCCAAAACGATTTTTTCAACTACAGCTTGTTCCTCTGTTGTTTCTGTTGCTGCGGGTGCTTGAACATCTGCTGTTTCTGTCACTGTCGCCACATTGTTGTTGGGAAAGTCGCTGTCTTTGACAACAAACCAAGTATAAGCAAATGCAATGGCAAACGTAATGAGTGAACCAATCGTTGCATGCAGCACATTGCTATAAGAAGGCAGTGCCACGAAAGAAGCGATCACTACTGGGGTATTGATTTTCATCAGACCAAAATAAAGTCCGCCCACTGCACCACCTAAGATCATTCCTACAATAGGTTTCTTCAAACGCAAAGTCACACCATACAAAGCAGGTTCGGAAACCCCCATCAAGGCCGTGATTGCGGACGAAAAGCTGACTTGTTTAAATTCTGCGTCGTTGGCTTTGATCCCAGCAGCTAAACAAATCGCTGCCTCAGCAGCCAATCCCAGCAACATCCCAGGAACGATCAAATCATCGTAGCCGTAAGTTGCCAATGAGGTCAAAAGAATCGGTGTCAAGGTCGTATGCATGCCTGTCATCACCAATAGTTGCGCAAAAGCACCCATGAATAATACAGCCAAAGGACCAAAGTTGTTGGTTAAGTAGTTTAGAAATTGCGATACATAGTTCCCAATCGTTACCCCCAAAGGTCCAATCAGCAACAACGCAAATGGCGTGATCACAATGATCGCGATCAAAGGACGCAAGATAAATTTGACACTATTTGGTAAAATCCGATCCGCAAAGCGATAGACGTAAGACATCAACCAAACTGTCAACAAAACAGGTAAAACAGACGCATTATAGCTGACATTCGGTACTGTGAGACCGAACAAAGTGATACCGCCTTCTTGACTCAACAAGGTCGTCAAACCTGGCATCACAAAGATCCCACCAACATAACTTCCTAAGAAAGGATCGATTTTCAACCGTTTGGCAACAGAATTCCCTAAATAAATCGGAATAAAAAAGAACGCTGCTTGCGAGACTTGATACAAAACAAGATATGTATCATCTGTGGCTGCCAAAATACCGGAAAGTTCTAATAATGATAAAACGACTTGGAGCATTCCGCCAGCCGCGATAATTGCGATCATCGGTGTGAAACAGCCGGCAATAAAGTCCAATAGACGTGAAATCACTGAATTGTCATTTGATGATTCTTCTGCCCCATTTTCTGTCACTGGCAGTTGGGCATAAACACTTGAAACATCCGGTCCAATGATCACTTGGTATTGTCCATTGCCTTGAACAAGTCCTGTTACGCCTTTCAATTGTTTGATGCCTTCACTGTCGGCTTTTTTATCATCCGCTAAAGTGAAGCGCAAACGTGTCGCGCAGTGTGTGACATGCTGAATATTTTTGTCACCGCCGACTTTTTCATATATATCATTGGCTAATTGTTTATAATCCATGATTTTTCTCCTTCTCTCCTTGCTCCGTCAATTTCTGGATATGGAGGGATAAATAAATTTCCTCATTTTCTGAAATGGTAATATCATACGTATTTTTGATATAGATTTTGATTTTCGATACACAATGAAACGCTTGGGGATACATCTTTTCGATTTGCTGGTATAAAGAAGACTCTTCATATCCAGGCATCGTATGATTGATCACGTTTTGGGCAAAATAATGCAGGTGCGTGACAAAACGCGAATAGTGAAAACTGTTTTCGTCAAAATTTTGCTTGTACTCATATTTTACGATCGTTAAGACATCTTCGATAAACTTAGCGATTTTATTGGTGACTGTCATGTCTTTCTTTTTTGATTGCACATTGACGAAATGCAAAGCAATCGATATCGCTTCTTCTGTGGGCACTTCGATCGCCAATTCTTGTTCCAATAATTGCACGGCATAAACACCGATGGCATACTCGTCAGGATAAAATCGCCGCACATCCCATTGCAATGGACTATGAAACGTTATCTGCTGCTTGATACGATGGACGGTAAAATCGATATGATCCAACAAAGTCAAATAAATATAATCACTAATGGCCAATTGATAATTTTGTTTGGCATACGCCACGATCTTAGCCACGATGGCCACATATCGGGGATCGCACTTTCCTAATTGATAGCTGAAATGTTCCAGCATCGCATGGGTATCCAGCACGAATATTTTTTCAAAATCTTGTTCTTCTACATCATCTCCTACCTTTTTATTGAAGCTGATGCCTGTCGAAAAGCCGATGATCTCATTGCTGCCTTTTTTGAGCAAGACAACATTGTTGTTTAAAAATTTTTTTATTTTCATGGTTTCCTCCAAATTGTACGCACTAAAAAACCCCATACTCCACCCTTGGTGAAATATGAGGTTTGCCTGCTTATCCAGTAACACGCCTCTTGGTCACAGCACTTCTGTAACCGTTATCTAATTTACCTCGCTATCATAGCACTTCAAAAAAAACTTGTCAATCGGAATTTCAACAGATATACAGACTTTATTGAACAGCAGTCTCTTTGATCCGTTGCAGCACTTGATCCATCAGCTGATCTAGTTCGCTGAAGCGTTTGATTGGCTTGCCTTTGACAAGTTGTCCTTCTTTCACCACAGCTTGGAGCTTGGTCAATGTCCGCAAATCCTCATGTGGATTTTTTTCCAACAAAATGAAGTTGGCTTTTTTATCTGCTGCGATCGTTCCCACTTCATGATCTATCCCTAAAATGGCAGCATTCCCTGCCGTGGCACGTTGAATCATTTCTTTAGGCGCAAGTCCGGCAGCTGCAGCTGTGATCGCTAATTCCCGCCAAAAATCATAATGAGGGACAAAGGTCATCGATGCATCATTACCAACACCCCATGTGATGTGATGGGCAATTGCTTGCTGCAGGCCCTCCAGCATTCCCTCATAAACTAGGCGCCCATTTTCTACGGTCACAGGATTCAAACCGAGTGTTTCCTTATCTAGCATCGCAAAAGGTGCTGCTGCCTGAAAGGTGGGCATCAAAGCAGAATATCCCCGCAAAGCCTGTGGATTATTCTTGAAGAGGGCAATGATTTCATCATCCATTGGGGCACCATGTTCTATCGTATCCACGCCAGCCTTCAGCGCAATCCGGACCCCTTCCGTGCTTTGCACATGCGCTGCCACCATCATTTTATTCTTATGGGCTTCGTCGCAAATAGCAGCAATTTCTGGTTCCGTCAGCTGCAGTGCCCCTGCTTCTCCTATACGTCTAGCATCAGTGACACCACCAGTCACACAGATTTTGATCCAATCGACCCCTTGCCGGACATTCTTGCGGACATTCTTGCGCCCTTCCCACGGGGAATCTGTTTCTAAGGCCAGATAAGGCGCCCCATGTCCACCAGTCGTGCTTAAAAAGAATCCCGACGTCAATAAATCTGGCCAACTATTTGCTTCTTCTGTAAACCTATCTCGTAACCGAACATCCTGATAGAAAAATTCTCCCACACTCCGAATAGTCGTCACACCCGATTGCAATTCGATCAACGCATGTTTTTTCATGATTTTTCGCAGAATTGCCAATCCCAAACTTGTGTTGAGCAAGCGATAAGCGCTATTGATTAAGGGAATTGGATATTTTTTTGTACTTGGTGCGCCACTAGCAAATAAATGGGCATGGGCATTGATCAATCCCGGTATAACATATGCTTGTCTAGCATCCTTGATGGTATAGCCAGACAAATCACCGCTGTTTTCCGACAATACATCGATGATTCGCCCTTTCTCGTTCACTAGAATCGTACTTATGAGCCATTCATCTAGTTTTTCGTGAAATAATCGACAGTTGATCCATGCTGTTTTGGCCAAAAAATCGCTCCTTTTGATAAAAATTGTCATTGTGTTGATAGTAGCAAAAAAAAGCAAAGCAACCAAGGGAACATTCTTGATTTAGCTAGTCGAGGATTGATTTCTTTCAATATCGATGCCAATCATTGGTATTCGGAACTGTTTAAAACAATACGTACTATCGGTCTTTCAGCAGTTCATTTCTTATGCGTCATAAATCTCAGCTGAACATCTTTCATTTTGGCACGCCGCCTATTTGTTTGATCAATCCACTTCATCTTGATAAGCACACTTTATTTTACGCGTTATCAGTCAACATCGTGCTATGAAAGCCTTGGATTCCTTCTCACAGCAAATGATTTTTGATCATATACGAAAAAAATAACGCTTTATTTAAAATAATAACAAAAAAAACTTGAATGTAAGCGTTAAATTTGTTATTATCACATCAGATAAGGAGGTGCTTACTAAATGTATGCAATCAAAATCTTCCATGGTTATCTCACACCCCAAGGCAAACGAACCCGCGATAAATCAATTGCTTTAACCTACAAACGCAAAGAAGAAGCCGAACGTTTTGCTGATAAAATTGGCGGGAGAGTGAAAAAAATTGGATAACCAATCAGACTAAAAAAAGGGAGCCAACCGAAAAAGTTGACTGCCTTTTTTGTTTTTTATTTATACATGTCCACCAATGTAAATAACGTTCAAATAATATAAAGTGCAAGCAAATCATTGGTAAGAATACATACATAGTCGCTATACTTAAATGAACACTTCCCCGTATCTATGAGAGAAAAGGAGTGATTGTTGATGTGCGGAAGATATTTATTTGATCCCACAACTGGTGCATTATCCAAGTATTATCAAGAAGCGGCTGCTAAGGCCAGAAAAAAACAGCAAACGATTGCAGTGAATGACGTTTTCCCGTCCAATCATGTGGTAACATTAGGTGCCAACCGCCAACAAGAAATCGTTGCTGGCGTGACAAAATGGGGCTTTACGGGCTTCAAGAAAGGACATTTGATGATCAACGCTCGCGCTGAAACCGTCGAAGCAAAAAAAACCTTTCAGGCAGCCTTTCAGCAGTACCGCTGTGTATTTCCAATGTCCGGTTTCTACGAATGGAACCACGAGAAAGAAAAATTTTATTTTTCAACTGAGGATCCCTTATATGCTGCTGGCTTTTACCGTATTTTTGAAAACGAAGGAAAAGTGGAAACGGAATCGATCATTTTAACGACAGAACCAAATCATACAGTGGCACCGATCCATGATCGTATGCCATTATTGATTGCTGCACAGGACATTCCTAGTTGGATCACTGATCTTTCATTTGCGCGCCATATCTTGCAAGCACAGATGCCGTTATTGCATGCAATAAAAGTCTAACCTGTCTGCTAAGAACACCATAAAAAGAACGGTTTGCCGGTAGAAAACCATCGGCAAACCGTTCTTTTTATTCGTTCATCTACTGTGATACTGGATCACCAAACCTTAAATGTCTGACCCGTCATAATGCCAAAAACTGATTTTTCGTATGCAGCAAAAACCGGGGCATCGCCTACCGGAATAAATCCTCTAAAGGAAGGGGCGTAGGCATCCCATGAACCTACCAATGCATTTGGACTGACTGCATTGATCCGTATGCCTCTGTCGATCTCAAATGCCGCTGAAGCAACGAAAGACTCAATCGCACCATTGACCAAGGCCGATGACGTACCTTCTGGAATAAAAGCTTCTTTGATGATACCTGATGTCAACGTAATACTCCCACCATCCGTTACATACGGATGACCAATCAGGACAAGATTCACTTGACCTTGTAATTTTGATGCAATCGACTGTTGGATATCTGCCGGTGCTAGGTCAGTAAACGGTTTAAACACCGTGCTACCGGCTGCCGATACGATTGCATCGACTTGGCCAACCGCAGCAAAAAGTCCTTTCACACTCGACACCTCGTCGATCGCTACTTGAAAATCGCCCGAATGTCTACTGGCAGTGACCAATTCAACTTCTGACAGGCGGCTAAATCCTTCAAATAAGATTTTCCCTAACGTTCCTGTATGTCCAATCAACAATACTTTCATCTAAATACCTCATTTCTCTTGATCACCCATGGTTTTCTTCTTTGACCAAAATCCATGAGCAGGTGTTGCTTCTGATTGTATAAGAAGTCTTGCTCTTTCTCAAAGAATTCGCTTGTTTCATCACTTGACGCAATAAAGCGTAGGGATACGGCACCCGTGATTGAAATCACCTATCACGAAAAGAATTGACATTTCAGATTTTCTGCTCTAAGATACTAGTAATTTCATAAAGATGCGGTGATAAGAAGAGTACGATTGAATGACTTCATAGAGAGTTCGTGGCTGGTGGAAGCGAATAGGAAAAACAATCAGAAGATGGTCTTTGAGCATTTGCGGACGAATAATCTGCAACGGAGAGAGCCCGATAGCGCAATCCAGTTTTTTCTAACGAACTGACCAAGTGTTTTTGCGTGAGCAAAATCAAATGTAAGGTGGTACCACGAGATGATCGTCCTTTCAAAGTTGATACTTTGAAAGGATTTTTTTTGTTTCCCTTCCCTTTTACTTATGAATTGCCACTACATACACGCGCGCACTTATCACCCCATCATTTCAAAACAGAAAGCAGGAAAATATATGGTAAAAATCGTAGATTCAGTGGCAGAACTTGTTGGAGATACCCCGATCGTTAAATTAAAAAAACTAGTACCTGAAGACGCTGCGGATGTCTATGTCAAATTAGAATTTTTCAATCCAGCTGGTTCTGTGAAAGACCGCATTGCCTTAGCCATGATCGAAGCGGCCGAAAAAAATGGCCAACTGCAACCCGGCGGCACCATCGTTGAACCCACTTCTGGCAATACCGGTGTTGGCCTAGCTTTTGCGGGTGCTGCCAAGGGATACAAGGTGGTCATCGTATTACCTGAGTCATTTTCGATCGAACGCCGAAAACTGATTCAAGCTTATGGTGCAACGTTGGTCTTGACGCCTGCAGGCGAAGGAATGAAAGGGGCCATCAAAAAAGCAACAGAATTGGCCGAAGAAAATGGTTGGTTCTTGCCGCTTCAATTCAATAATCAGGCCAATCCTACGGTCCATTATGATACAACAGGACCAGAAATCGCCGAAGCTTTTGGTCAATCAGGGCTGGATGCTTTTGTTGCTGGTGTTGGCACAGGCGGCACCATCACAGGCGCGGGTCACTACTTAAAAGAACAATACCCAGACCTAAAGATCATTGCCGTTGAAGCTGCAGAATCCCCTGTATTATCAGGCGGACAACACACACCCCACAAGATTCAAGGGATTTCTGCAGGATTCGTTCCTGACGTTTTGGATACGGAGGCTTATCAACAAATCATACAAGTGACTAGTGAAGAAGCGATTGCGACCGCGCGGGATGCCGGTACCAAAGAAGGTCTTTTGGTTGGTATTTCTGCTGGTGCTGCGATCAAAGCGGCAATCGATACAGCCAAAACATTGGGGGCTGGCAAAAAGGTATTGGCCATCATTCCTGATAACGGCGAACGCTACTTGTCCACCCCTTTATATGACTTTGACGAAGCCTGAAAAAATGATTGGAGGTTGAGACCGTGAATATTCAGCAAATGCGCGTTGTTCAGTCCATTGCCGATCATGGCAGTTTCAGAGAAGCAGCCAAGCGGCTTTATCTTTCTCAACCTAGTCTTTCTCAGAGCATCAAAGAATTGGAGCTAGAATTGGGTGTTCAATTGTTTGAACGAACCAATCAAGGGGCACGGTTGACGGCTGAAGGATCCGAATTTTTGGACTATGCCCAGCCTATTCTTAGCCAAGTGGAACTGCTTGAAACTAGGTTCTCACATAAGGAAGCCCACAATCAGGCGTTTTCTGTTGCTAGTCAACATTATGATTTTACAGCTGTTATTGTTAGCGAACTATTGGCTGAATTCCCAGAGTGCCGCCAATTTCGCTTGTTTGAAACCACCACTTTGAAGGTAATCACTGACGTCGAACAACACCGCAGCGAGTTTGGTATTTTGTACCTCAATGATGAAAACCGTGCTGGGATGATTCGCTTGCTGCAAGGGGCCCAACTGACTTTCGAACACATCGGCACTTTCCGTCCCCATGTATTTGTCCGATTGGGCCATCCGTTAGCCAAAAGGCAGACCGTCACTTTAGCTGATCTGCAAGGATTTTCTCAAGCCCGCTTTTTGCAAGAGGATAGCCGCTTCTCCTTCTTTTCTGAAGACTTAGTTGATTTCGCGCAAAGTGAGCAAGTCGTCCATGTCAGCGACCGCGGCACGATCATCGGACTGTTGCAACAAACGGATCTTTATGGAACTGGATCAGGGATCGTTAAAGATCCCGAAAAACAAGGGCTGCTGTTCTTGCCTCTTGTCGATGAAGCCGAAGGTGAGATCATCCTCATCAAAAAACGAGACCGTCATATTTCGCCAATTGGCGAAGCGTTTTTGCTGAAATTACGCCAGCATATCGCTACCTTCAATGCTTAAATGATGTGTATAAGCGAAGGCTTCCTTTCCCTACTCCCCATAGCTGATGAGGCAACCCTTCGCATTATATTGAAAAAACTTGCGTGTCCATTGATAGCGGACACGCAAGTTTTTTGTCGCTTATAATTGTTCAGCCTGCATTTGATACATTTGCTGATAAATGCCTGTCATTTGGACAAGGCTGCTATGGGTACCCCGTTCCACGATTTTCCCTTGATCGAGAACCAAAATCTGATTGGCTTCTTTGATCGTAGACAAGCGGTGGGCAATCATAAAGGTAGTACGCCCCTTTTGCAAGACGGTCATTGCTTTTTGAATGATCGACTCCGTTTCGGTATCCACATGACTCGTTGCTTCATCTAAAATCAAAATTTTCGGATCAAATACCAGTGCCCGCGCAAAACTGATCAGCTGACGCTCCCCGCTGGAAAACGCATTGCCTTTTTCCACCACTGGATGATGAATGCCTTCTGGGTAGCGGTCCAATAGATAGTCAGCACCTACTTGTTTCAACGCATCAATGATCATCTCTTCACTGATTGCAGGGTCATTCATCCCAATATTGCTGGCGATCGTTCCAGTAAACAAGTATGGATCTTGCATGACAATGGCCATTGATTGGCGCAAGCTATGACGATCATGATCTGCGATCGCTTGCCCATCGACATAAATACGGCCTTGTTGCGGATCATAAAAACGGAAGAGCAGATTCAAGATACTCGATTTTCCGCTACCAGTATGGCCAACAAGTGCTACTGTTTCACCCGCTTGGGCATGGAAATTGATATCATGCAAAATCACTTGATTTGGATCGTAGCCAAAGGTGACACCTTCAAAGGCAACCGTGCCTTCCTTGATGGTCATTGGCGCTGTTTGCTGTGCCTCCACAGGTTGATCCGCAAATTCAAAGACCCGCTGACCAGCTGCTAAAGACTGCTGCACATTGGTGATTGTCTGGACAAGCCCTTCAATTGGATCGTAAAGGCGGTTGATATAATCAATAAAGGCATACAGCAAACCCGCAGAAATAGCCAAACGATCATCCAGAAAGAAAGAGGCCAAGGTCGTGATCAAAATCAGAATCGTTGAATTCCGTAATAAATTCCCCAACCCCCATGCGATACTTGAATCAAGCAGCAGATACTTGCGTCCTGTTTGAAACCACTTATCGACTGTTTCATCAAACTCTTTTTGTAATTGTTTTTCTCGTTGAAAAGCTTGAATGATTGCCATTCCCTGAACAAATTCATTCAGTTGCCCACTGATTTGTGAGATATATTCCCGCATCGCCAAATTATATCGAGAGGCGTATTTTGTATAGAAATGCTGCCAAATCCCTAAAATCGGAATCAAGACCAGCATCGCTGTACCTAGTGTGGGATTAAGGAGTGTCAACGCAATAAATGCCCCCACGATCTGCATGATATTGCTCAGCAAATTGCTGATCACCACAACATAAAAATTTGAACGCAGCACTTCTGTATCGTTGGTGATCCTGGCCACGACTTTTCCTGCCGGGATCTGGTCAAAATAAGACACAGGCAATTGATGCATATGCTGGAAAAGCTGATCCCGCATCTTTTTGACGATGCTATTAGACATTTTTCTTAGTTGCAGCAAACTGACATACCGGAACAATGAACCAATCAAGTTGACCAGCAAGTACCCGGCAAGCAACTGAATCAAAAGCATGGTTTTTAAGGTCGCTGTTTCTGAAGCGGGTGTCATCACCTGATCAATCAATTGCTTGGCGATCATCGGTGAGGTTAATTCTAATGCGGCGGCCAGCAGCAATAAGCTGGCACCAACCATAAATTGTTTTTTATAATAGCGCAAATAGGAAAGCAGGCGCTTAATCGTTGAGAACATCTGTATCGTCCTCCTTTAACTGTTGATGGTAATACTGATTTTGATACCAGCCTGGTGTCTGGATCAATGACTGATGGGTGCCTCTTTGACTGATTTCCCCATCATCTAACACGATGATTTGATCTGCTTCTGTAATCGCCGATAACCGATGGGTCACGATGATCGATGTTGGTGCATGCTGCATGCTTTTCAAGTTTGTAATGATCGCTTGCTCAGTTTTGGCATCGACGGCTGATAAAGCATCATCCAACAACAAGACTTCACTCTGCCGTAAAAATGCACGCGCTAAAGACAAGCGTTGTTTTTGACCGCCAGATAAAGAAACCCCTTTTTCTCCGACGATCGTTTCTAATCCTTCCGGCATACGTTTGATATCCTCTGAGAAACAAGCCGCATCTAGCGCCGCCCAAAGTGCATCCTCACTGGCATCCGGTTGACCAAACAGCAGATTCTCTTTAATTGTGCGCGAGAACAATGTATGTTCCTGCGGCACTTCTGCAAACTGACTGCGCAGCGTCTCAGTCGTATACTGTGTCAACGCTTTACCATTGATCTGGGGCATTTGAGCGGAGTAAGGATAGCGATGGCCAAACTGGCGCAGTAATGAGGTTTTGCCGCTTCCTGTTTTGCCAACGACCCCCAAGACTTCTCCTTTTTGAATCGTGAGATCCAAGCCTGCCAACACTTCCCGCTCGGTTTCTGGATACTTGAAATGATAATCCTTCAATGAGATCGTTTCGATAGCAGCTAAGCCAGTTGACCCATCCGGTTCAAGCTGATCGTCAGTCTGCAAAACCTCATTGATCCGGCGCCAAGATGCTGCGCCTTGCTGCATCACATTAACCAAATCCCCTGCCGAGATCATTGGCCAAACGACCATCGTCAGATAGACCTGGAATGAAACCATTGCCCCGATCGTGATTTGCTGATTGGCCACCAATTGTGCCCCAATCCCAAAGCTTAAGACGAAACTGATGGATAAAATAATCGTGATCAACGGACCAAACCGTGAATCGATCTCAGAGACGATATCGTTTTTGGCCCGGGTCTCTGTTGTCTTATCTTCAAACTGCTTCGTTGTTTCTTCTTCTAATCCGTAAGCCCGAACCACACGAATGCCATCAATCATTTCCAAGACTTCGCTATTCATTTCGGACACGGAATTCTGTGCTTCCGTAAATGCTTTGTCCACTTGCGATCCCCACTTGAAAATGTAGTACGCCAATAGCGGCATTGGAATCAGTGCAATCAATGTCAGCTGCCAAGAAACCGTCACTGCCATCATTGCAACGATGAAACTCAAATACAAACTCGTATTCAAGAAGACCATCAATCCGTAACCCACAGTCATTCCCATCACTTGCACATCATCACTGGAACGAGTCATCAAATCCCCCGTTCGGAAACGTTGATAAAACGGCGCCCCCATTTTTAAGAAATGCCCCATCAATTGTTGGCGCAACTTCCGCTGTAGGTCATAAGAACCAATGAACAAGTTGAAGGTCCAGACAAATTCTGCTAGATACCCCAGCAAAATCGCACCAGCAAACAAACTGCTGTAGCGAATCAACACAGCTTGCGAAAAATCATCTTGCAAAAGCGCATCGATGAATAGCCGCAAGATATAAATCGGCGCCACATACATAGCACTGGCAATGATCATGAACCCAAAGACCACTGCATAGCGCACTTTGTGTTCTTTAAAATACGTTGTCAATTGTTTTAATACATACTTCATGTTTTATCCCTCTCAATCTAAAAAAGTACACAAAAAAGCTCTGTCCCTTCGGAAAAAGGACAGAGCTAAAACGTCAAAAAGACATTATCTGTACACTAATGGTTACCGAGTAAGGGATTTACTTTATCCAATTTGTTGGCTTGTGTGTATTGAACATTTTGCATCGTAATCCCTCCTTCGTTTTTATTTGATAATTATACTTTACAGATAAGTTTCTCAGATTGCAACCATTTTCATTAATTTTTTTTTAAAAAGATTGACTTTTTGAAAATAAATTTTATTGTTTAAAAATTTTATTACACTATATATTTTGATATTTAAGCTTAGAGATTCGTAAATTTTCTATATTGGTTTCGTAATTTTCTTTGAAGAAAACTGAATAAATAGAATCAAATAAAAATTGAAAAATAATAGTTATAGCAAAGTCAGCAATTTGTTCTTTTCCTCGTTCTAATGGTCCAACTATAAGATTTCTAGTGCCTAGTTGTGATAGCAAGTGTTCTTCAGAGGAACTAATCACAACAGTCTTAACTTGATTTCCTTTAAGTATTTTCACTAATTCCAAGTGTTTTTTTTCAATTGGATAATAAGATGCATAGATAGCAATATCTTTGACACCAGCACATTGAGCGATAGATATTTTTTGGTAAGTATTAGAAGGGATCGTTATTTTTACACCGCAACTTTCCATTCTATCTTTAAATATTTTAGCTATGTTTAATTGATCATCATCGACCATAATAATAACATTAGACGCGTGTAGTAGATCGAGTGCAATCAGCTGTATATCTTTCACACTAATACATGTGGTGGCTAGAAACAAAGAGTGTTCATACAATTCTCTTAAGCTGGATATCACTTTAAATGCTGAGTCATTTTTTTCAAATGGCTTATTTAAATCTATCTTTCGTTCACCATGCTGCAATTGATCTGCATATGATGCAGTGATCATAATTTTTAATTCATGAACACCAGAATAACCTAATTTCTTACAGAATCTATACAATGTTGCTTTCGAAACAAACGCCATTGCGCTGATTTCATTAATCGTAAGTTGTGTAAAGGCCAATGGATCCTTAAATATCAGATTAGTAATATTCTTCTCTGTCTCAGAGAAGTAGTTGACGCTGTTCAGTTTTGCAAATAAGTTCATTTTCTTATCTCCTATAGAAATTTTACCTTAAATATTTATTTCTCACGTAAGCTCTTGCCTCACTTTCTTCACTTTATTTAAATGATGATTCATCAAAGCACCAATCAAATTCGCATCATTTCTAAACTTACACTGTACTATTTTAGGAACAACAAGGTGATATTCATTTGATTCATATAATCGATCGATACTTTTTTTAATTTCTTCTATAAACATTATTTGTTCACTTATACCGCCGCCAATAGCAAATTGTTCTGGATCAAAAATATATTGCAAATTAAATATATGTCTTGCAATCGTATCGCAATAATTGATTAAGACATTTTTGGCTTCAGCATCTCCATTTTGTACCTGTTCAAAAAACATTTCACCTGTTAAAGATCCTTCTGATAATCCTTTTACTTTTTCTGCATGCCTTATTAACGAAACCACACTGCCGCTAGCACCTAAATATGAATTTAGGTTTTGAGAACCAACTTCTTGAACAAAACTAAATTCCCCCGCTATACTATTGAATCCTCTGTATAATTTTCCATTCACGATTGCGCCACCACCAACACCTGTTCCAAAAACTAATACAATACCATGTTCCACATTTGAAAGAGCACCTGCCCATGACTCTGCCAAAGCAGCACATTTTCCGTCATTTTCTACAGAGATTGGTAATTGAGTAAAATTATGAAATAAATCTACAATATTTGTGTCATCTAAAAATGTCAGAAATCCGGCAGTATGTGCATATCCGTCAAAGACATCAATCTTTCCAGGCATACTTATCGCAATGCCCTCTACTGAATCTTTAAAAGATTCAAAAATTTCTTTCATTACTTCGACAAACAGCGCTTTGCTTTTCAGTGGTGTTTTCACTTTGTTTTTATATAATATATCCCGATTTCCAGATATTAACCCGTACTTTATATAACTGCCTCCTATATCATAAACAAGATACTTCATTTTCTACCGACCTCTCTATAAAAATTCCACCTCGGAACATTAAGTTTTCCGAGGTGTTCTAAGTTATTTTCTCTGATTTGCAGCAATAGAACCACCCAACAGTACATTATCCGGTAATCCCATTATTTGTGCCTTCTCAAGTATAGTCAGCTATATAGCCTCTGTGATTTTGCCATCTAGTCCATCTTCAGTTAGGCATTCTTCTTCAAATGCTAATTTATCTGCTTTTAAGAAGAACGGAAGATAGATCAAACCATTTATAACTATTGCAATAAGCGCAGCAATTAAACCTTTTATCCCTATTGTAAGGATAGGACCAATGAATGCAGGCATGATCCATGGTAGAGAAATCGATGGATTTAATGTGTCATATACACCTAAGTTATAGCCGATAATCCCGAGTATGCCATTGACGAGTGAAGTAGAAACCATCGGTATGAAAAAAATTGGATTTAGCATTAAAGGCAAACCAAAAACTAATGGTTCGTTGATGTTAAAAATTGCTGGTGCTAAGCTAAGCTTACCTAATGTTTTAAAGCGTTGAGATTTTGAAATGAATGGAATCAGTAAAGAAATACCCAGTGTATTCCCAGCCCCACCTAATGAATAGAAGGCCATTGCTGCAGAAAAAGCAAGGTAGGGCATCGGCTCCCCATCCATGAAAGCAGTTAGATTAGCTAAACCGGTAGCCATTAGAACAGGTAAATAAATACTGAGAATCGTGTTTGGATGAATACCGAAGAACCAAAATATAGAAATAGTAATCATAAAAATAATTGCTGAGATCGGTGTTGCCCCCAATTGCATAATCGGAGCGCCAACAACACTGTTTATGAAATCAAAATAATCTCCCCAAGGTGTTGCAGCAAATCCAATTCTTGTTAAACAAACTGCACCAAAAATAATGATCGCAATGAATGTTGGTGAGAGAGATTGGGCTACCATAGGTGGTACCGAATTGGGCAATTTGACGACCAAGCCTTTCTTGTCCAATAAACAATAGAAACTTGAAATAATAATTGCTACGATCATTCCACCAAAAATCCCCTCACTGCCGATATAATCAAAGTTCAATCCTGCAACTTCTCCGCCATCATAAGGTATCACTTGCGGCATCAAAGCCAAGAAAGAAGCTAATGATAGAATTCCTCCAGTGACAGGGCTTGAGTTTCTTTCATTTGAGTTATGATAACCAATCATAAATGTCATATATAGTGCTGTTATTTCCATTGTTACTTTAATGGTTGCTCTCATATGTTCATCAAATCCAGTTTCACTTAACCATAACAGCCATGGATCTATAGGCAGATTTACTAAAATTGCAATTAAACTAACACCTAATGTTAATGGCATGGTGGACATTGCGCCGTACTGAATGGCCCTGATAGCCTTTATTTGACTAATTTTCCCCATTATTGGCATTATGCGATCATTGATAATTGATTTCGATTCGCTCATATTCAATCCTCCTGATAAATGTCATATATTAGGGTTACATGAATCATTTTCCGGACAACAACTCAAGCAACCGCTTTCAATATCTCTCACTTTATTCACTATTTCAAGAGGGAGCAGAAAACTTGATACATCTGTATCATAATTAAAAGTTTCAATCATCATTTTGTGAAAATTACGTTTCTTTTTTTGATAATCAATCATCAATAAAGCCCATTAATCGAAATGGTCAGAGACTCATTTCAACTAATGGGCTTTTCCCTATTTTTTATTCAGTAACTGAAGCCAATCGATAAGAAACTGTTCTTCCAAAAGGAAAGACTTGCACATTCTGCAACCGATCAGATTTTAGATAGGCCACTGCCCCTTGGTAAAGTGGCAAAACAGCAGTATCTTCTGCAACCAATTGTTTCTCTAATTCTTTCAATTTCGTCCAGCGGGCACTTGGGTCATTGGCTAAGGTCGTCCGCGCATCGGCAAGACCCTGATCATAACTGTCATTGGCATAGCCTGATGTATTGAGTCCGCCAGTAGAATCATAGAATTCCAGGAAATTGATTGGGTCTGCATAATCCGGTGTCCAAGTACCAAAGACCAAATCAAATTCACCTTTTGATTGCAGATCAAGCCGATTTTGCAATGGAACTGATTTCGCATCAATTGTTAGGCCAGGCAAATTCGTTTCCAATTGACCTTGGACAAATTCGATCGTTTTCTTTGCAGCGGCCGTATCAGCCGACAGCAATTCTAAAGTGATTTCATCTTGGCCTAATTCCTCTTTGGCTTCTTCCCATAGTGCTTGTGCTGCCTCTAGATTATAAGGGAGCAAGTCGCCATTTTCTTCACGGAAGTCTTCCCCCGTATCGGGGTCTTTCGCAAAATTACTAGGGACAAAACCATTCAATGCCGTTGATCCATCACCTAGAATGTTCTCAGCAAATGCCTCTTTATCGATGGCTTGCAAAATCGCTTGCCGTACTTTGACATTTCCCGTCACTGCTCTTTTTTGATTGGCACTCAAATAACCAACCAATGCTTTGGGTACATAATTGGCATTGTCTGAACCTTGGTATTGCTGTGCATAGGTATCTGTCAGCGTGGTGTAGTCTAGTTCACCTGTTTCAAACAAACTGACGCCCGTCGCTGTTTCTTTGACGACTTGCACATCGATCTCTGTCAGCTGAACATTGTCTGCATCCCAATAATCTGGATTTTTGGTCAACGTCCAAGATTCATTGGTTCCGTCCCAACCGGCAATCAGAAATGGGCCATTTCCAACAAAATTATCTGCAGACAATCCGTAGTCTTTACCTTTTTCTTCGGCAAATGCTTGATTTTTTGGCATGAAAGGCGTACCAACTAACACCTGATTCAAGTAGGTGATCGGACTTTCAAGGGTGAGTTCCAAGGTTTGATCATCCAGGGCTTTTGCCCCCAAATCTGTTACATCTGCTTCCCCTTGTCTCACTTTGCTACCATTTTTCAACACATCCATCTGATTGCTGCTGCTAGATCCATTGGCTGGATCAGCCACATATTGAAAAGCATAAACAAAATCACTGGCTTTTACTGTATCTCCGTTACTCCACTTTGCCTCTCTCAATGTAAAGGTATAAATCAATCCGTCATCGGAAACTTCTGGTTCTGAAGCGGCAATCGCCAGCTCAGGATCACCATTTGCATCCAATCGATAAAGTCCTTCAGTTACTTGACCGATCATATCCGAACTATTAACATCCGTGTATTGTCCACTATCTAAGGTGGACAATTCCCCCGCCGTCGACACTTGGATCACTTGATCAGCACTTGCAGCCGAGTCACTTGTTGCGGTATTTGTATCAGTATTTCCTCCGCATGCACTCAATACCAATAAAGCAACGAAAGCAATCCCAAACATTCTTTTTTTCATCTTGATCCCCATCTCCTTTATAAATCATTCACTACATAACGAAAGGCCACCATTTCCTGTGAAAGTGCATCATAGGCAAAATCCGGATGCCATTGAACAGCCAGTAAACGCTGGTCTGCTGCTTCAAGTCCTTCAATGATGCCATCGGGACTCCACGCCGTTTGATGCAAGCCTTTTGCCAAGCGATCCACCGCTTGATGATGAAACGAATTGACATGGGTCTTTTGTCCATAAATCCCAGCCAAACGACTCTCTGATAACGTTTCAATCAAATGCGTAGGTACTTCCTTTGGCACGGGTGCTTGCATATGCACAATATCGCTGTGGTTACTGATATCTTGCAGCAATGTGCCACCTAGTGCCACGTTGATCAATTGCATGCCACGACATACAGCAAAAATTGGCTTTAGCTGCAGAAGTGCTTCATCGATCAATGCCAATTCAAACTCATCTCGTTGAAGGTAACTAGACAAATTGATGGTCTTTTCTTGGCCATAAAATTTAGGCGACACATCTTGACCACCAGCCAATACCAATTTGTCGATTTGCGCGATATACTCTTTTGCCGCAGCTTTGTCCCCAATCGGTAAAATCATCGGCAATCCGCCAGCATGCTGAATGGCGCGCACATATCCCAACGGTGTATAGCTGATAGGCAAATGATGCAATGTTTCCCCCGCATCTAACACTTCGTTGGCCGCAATGCCTATAATTGATTGACCCATAGCTGACACCACCTTTACCTAATAATATAGTCCTTAAAAATAAGTATTGCATCTAGTTTAGCTTATTTAAGTGATTTTGTGAAATATTTTTTTGACATTCGTGATAATTAATTACAATCACAAAGCAATGACAGTGCTGTGATTTTGTCAGTAAATCATAGAAACAAACCGTTTACGCATCAAGAAATAACAGATATAACACTCATAATATATAACTAAAATTGCGCATCCAGACTTGATCTATCCGCAAGATACGCTCTTTTTGAAAGATCCTAATACCTTTGATTCGATCGCGCATGCCGACCCAGAAGCTCACTTTTCAAAAGAAACAGCGGCAATGAATATTTCTATCACATCAAAAACACGTACCTATGTTTGTTGCAAACAGGCACGTGTTTTTGATTATAAGAATCGATTGTCTTTCAAAAATTCTAACACTTGATTTTTGAAAGGATCTTGTTCTTTATTTTGTTTTTTATCTGTTGCAATCCCTTTTGTGCTGTCTTCTTGGACTTTGGCCAACACAGGCTCAGGTCGTTCCAACAATTGGAAACTATCGACAATGACTTCTGCACCGCAAAACCGTTGGCCATCTTCTGTCTGATGGGGGCAACTATGCAAATGTCCCGTCACTTTGACGGTTGCATGAATTTGTGTGTATTGCTTGAATGTTTCTGCTTGCTTACCGAAAATCACACATTCAAAAGATTCTGCTTCCTCGGCTGATTGCCAATTTGTTTTGACCATTAATATAAAACGAATGCCGGTTGCGTCCTGATTGGTCACTGATGTCATTTCAGCGATTTTACCAACCAAGATCACTTGATTTGCTGCCACGTTCATTCCCTCACTCTTGTTTGATATATTGCATATGGATAATTAGCTCTAGTCTATCATATTCCTAAATAGATGCAATCGCCAAAGACAAATCTCAGCCCATTGTTTGTCTTATTAATTGAAACTTAAGATTTCATCCTGCCTCTGTTGTATCCGCAGTTTCTTCATGATCAAATGTCCAGGTCAGCCCTTGATCCTTGGAGGTGAATACGCCTTTTACGTTTCCGCCTTGATAATCGCCTGTGACCCCTTGGTTGACTTTCACTTTCAATACACCGTCTTCTTCATATGGTGCTTCCGCAACGATAAAGACCTTCTTCAGCTCATCTGACATAACAAATGAGGACTGCAGCCAAGTATTTCCCCCATCTGTGGTTACATACAAATTGGGTTCAGATGGTGTGGTGCCCCCCAAACTCATAAAGCCTAGTTTTTCATTGATATAGCATGCATCCGTCAACAGACTGCTGACACCTTTGACCACTTGGTGAGAGGTCCATGTTTTACCACCATCAGCCGTCGTATAAGACAGATACCCTTCTTGACCCATGACCCTGCCGCCAGACAAAAAGATATAGCCAAACCCATCATCGCCAAAAGTAACTTTCCGATAACGGATCACAGCCGTTTCTTTTTCTAAGATAACATCTTTCCAAGTACTGCCTTGGTCTTCTGTGTAGGTATAATAAACGGTTTGCTTGGCGCTATTATCACTGGCATAGGCTGTGCGGATAAACCCTGTTTGGTCTGGGGTCAATACATAACTTTGATCGATCAGGGACTGCTTATCTCCTCTATATTCACCACCAAAAAAATCTGACAATGCATAAGGAAGAATGACTTGATTTTTCCAACCGTCATAGGTCAATTTGAGTTGGTCTTTCCCAACTTCTGTTTTATAGTTGATCGACTGATTGTTGTTCGTATCCGTCGTCATTTGATTGTTGTCATCTGTGATGACGCTGGCATCTCCTGTAGCTACATTGGTGATCGCTGTATCCCCTTGGCTCGTTGTGTCGACCGTGACTTGCCAGCAAATGTCACGAACAGACCCATCATCCGAGACTTTGCCCCAATACGCGACCATTTGATCACGATTGATCGTTGTCGGCCACACCGTAAATTTGACAGTCAAGACGCCCTCTTCATACGCTGCACCACTGACACTATATGACTCGATCCGCACATCGTCGTCTACTTTTTCTGAAGCAAAAAAACGCATCAAATCATAGAACAAATTGAATCCTTGGGTACTTGGATCATAACTATAGTCACTCTCAAAGGGTAAAAATTGATTGAAATAATCTACATTCTGTTCTTTGATCTTTGCTTGTGCCGTTTCAGTCGTTTGCGTAGTCGCTGTTGCTTCTGTCCGCGAGCTGACAAAACGGCCTAGCGAAAACCCAAGTCCAAACCACACCACAAGTCCGATCACGATCAACGTCAAACCAATGCCTAATGCAATGCGAATGAACGCCGTTTTTCTTTCTTTCATGAAGGATCCACCTTTTATTTTCAATAAAAACAGTATAAATCAATGCATCCTTTCTCACAATACATCTTAAGATAGATTAAGAAAACGATGTATGAGAGTAATATGGTCCTTATGAACTATTCTTATACATCTACTCTAGCAAAAAATTCTTTGAACCATTATTGTAAGCTGACATTCACAGAGATGTTCGCTAATTATATACAGTCAATTCTCAATCTAATTACATGATTAAGTGCTATAATAAAATCACACTTTTATCAGAAAGGAAGATTGAATGGCTTTTATCGGTATTTTATGTTTGATTTTGATTACGACCACCTTATTTGCACAAATCGCCAAACGGTTTGGCGTACCCGCTGTGATTGGCCAATTATTGGCTGGGATTCTTTTAGGAACTGGGGGTCTGAACTGGGTTGAGCCGGATATACTAGTGACCGATTTTTCTGAGATAGGCGTCATTTTGCTGATGTTTTTGGCTGGGATGGAAAGTGATCTCTCTTTGCTGAAACGATACTTCAAACCGGGGATGTTTGTGGCAGTCTTAGGGATTTTACTGCCCATGAGTGTCAGTTGGCTCGCAGGATTGGGGCCAACAGGATCTCACGCGGAAAGTTTCTTTTTCGGTATTGTCTTATCTGCTACATCCGTAAGTATCTCGGTCGAAGTCCTGAAAGAATTAGGCGTCGTCAATACTAAAGAAGGTTCAACGATTCTGGGGGCATCGGTCGTCGATGATATTCTGGTCGTATTGATTCTGAGTCTGAGTTTATCATTTCTAGGCGCAAACACTGACAGTCCGTCACTGCCGCTGACGATCGTTGAAGAGTTGCTGTATTTTGGTCTAATCTTTTTGATCGTTAAATGGTTGGCCCCTTTGTTGTTCTCATTTGCAGAAAAACTATCCACTACGGCTTCCGTAATCATCGCCTCTTTGGTCCTTTGTTTCTCGATGGCTTACTTGGCGGATATCGTCGGATTAAGTTCAGTGATTGGTGCATTCTTTGCAGGGATCGCTGTGGGTCAAACCAAAGTCAAACGCGAAGTAATGGTCAATATAGAAGCAATCGGCTATGCCTTATTTATTCCCGTCTTCTTTGTCAGCGTGGGTCTATCTGTTGATCTGTCTAGTCTGATCACACAATCTGGATTTATTCTCCTCTTTACAGCAATTGCTGTTGGTACAAAATTAGTGGGGGGCTTTGCAGGCGGAAAATTAGCTAGATTTTCAAATCAAAGTGCATGGATGGTGGGTGCAGGCATGATTTCCAGAGGAGAAATGGCCTTGATCATTTTAAAGATCGGTCAACAAAACCAACTGATTGCTGCCACCTATTATTCACCGCTGGTCATCGTCGTCTTATTCAGTACCTTGATTTCCCCGTTGATACTTAAATACTTTACGCGAAAAATTTACACGTAAAAACGATGCAACAACCAGCGGTTCTTTGCTGGTTGTTGCATCGTTTTGTTCTTTATACCTCTTTGATCACAATTGGGACACGTATCGGTTGATATTTTTTGCCCAAGTAAAGAATCGTCAAACCTAAAAATGAAAGGAAGGCCGCTATTGATAATAGCGTGGTCAGATTTGTATACGCTAAAATAAATCCGCTCACCAAACTGCCCACACCACTTCCTATGCCTAAATAACAGACACCGACAGCCGCTTGCGCTTTGACAGAATAGACCGGTGGCAATATCGTGAGAATGAACTGCACATTTCCTGCCCAAAACAACCCATTTCCTAACATTTGAAAAGCCTGAGCCACATTCAAAAGGAATAGCGATGGTGCCAGCATAATCAACAAAATACGTATCCCGGCAAAGAAGAAAGAAAAAGCATCAGTCGATAGATCCCTAATTTATTGGAAAGCTTCGTGAATAAGATAGCAGCTGGTATCTCACTAGCTGCTAGAATAAAGCTACCGACGCCATAGGAACGGCTGCTCCCTCCTACAGCGCGGTACACATCAATCAAAAAATTACTTGCCATTTCTTTTCCAATAAATGAAATCATGATCGCAATCAAGAAAAATTTGAATAATGGATAAGCTTTTATTAATTGACCAAAGGACATCATTTTCTCTGTAGTCACTTCTGTACTCTCTACACCTTTGATTGAATCAATCATTAACACTGCAATCAATAGCGGGATGAACAATAAGAACTGGGTAAGCAATATTGTAGTTGGCTGAACCAGGAATCCGACACAGATCGCACTAACAGCATAACTTAATGATCCTACACCGCGGGCAACTGGGTAATTGATCTTTTTTCCTTGAAAAAAGTACAGTGTTGACATCGCATCAATAAAAGAAACCATGCCAAAAGTAAAAATACCATAGAAAGCAAATAAAAATAAAGTAGCCAGAAAACTAGGTTAAAGCAGTTGCACACCTGATACAGCCATACTGACCATAACCATTCCTGCAATCAAATGGTTAAAAGATATCTTCGAACCAAAGCGATCCATAAACTGAGCAAACACTGGCTGAAAAAAAACATTGAATAACGCACAAATGCTTAAGAACACACCAATCTGGGCATGATCAAACCCTTGCTTTTGTAGAACTGGCACCATATAACCGATAAAACATGCTGCTACTGCATAGTAGCTCCCTTGTAACAACACATAATGATAATGCAGCTTCTTTTCCATTCTTCTTCCTCATTTACCTTTATTTTTAAAGTGCTCTTCTTTCGCGTAAAATGATACGCTTACATTCTTTTATCACTGGAAATTAAGAGAATTATACACAATAAAATAGGTCTTGACTATATAAATATATGTTGTTCAGACGTTTTTAAATTGCTTGATTTTCTTCTCGACATAATTTTTTTCTTTGTGTATATATCTTTGAAAAGTTATACGATATGTTCAATCATAGATTTTACAATACAGTTTGGTTGAATGGATTGTTCAAAAATAAAGCAGAGATTTCTCCGAGTGATTATCGGCATACAGAGAATGGAAGGCAGGAGGATTCATAAATTTAGATTCATTTCCCCCGTATATCAATACTAAAAATTAATCCAAGCAGTTCGTATACAGATAAATTCAGTAAGAAAGCATCCTCCAAACATGGATAGATGCTTTCTAATTATTTGTATTTATTTTTCTAAATCCGTACCATTTGTTGATATAACTTTCTTAAACCAAAAGAAAGATTTTTTTCTCGTACGTGCTAAAGTGCCTTGTCCGTCATTATCGCGATCCACGTAGACCAATCCATATCTTTATTCCATTTCCGCTGAAGCAGCAGAAACTAAATCTATTATCCCCCACATTGTATAGCCAAATACGTCAACTCCATCATCTACTGCCAGCCTAATTGCACTTAAATGCTCTTTTAGAAAATCAATTCGATATTGATCATCGATTGTAGGATTACCATCTTCATCAATTTCGATTACGTCTTTTTGTCCAAGACCATTTTCTGCCACAAATAAAGGTAATTGATATTTGTCATAGTATTCATGGAGCGTCAAATACAAACCAGTCGGATCGATTGGGTAACCATATTCACTATACTCTACGTATGGATTCTTTAATCCGCGCAATAAATTCCCTTCAGACTGCTCGTACTTCGTTTCATCCAATGCTACAGTTTTACTATTATAATAACTAAATGAAATGAAGTCCACAGTGTTCTTTAGTATGTCAAAATCAGAGTCAATTGTATCTAACTTGACATCATACTTTTTAAAAAGCCTTTTTGCATAGTAAGGATATTCCCCTTTGCAATGAATATGGGTAAAAAAATCTACTTCTTGTTTCTGCATTTCAGCTTCCCGAACATCCATAGGATTACACGTCATAGGATATTTTGCTGAGGCAGCTACCATACATCCTATTTTTAACTGAGGATGAATATCATGCGCTAATTTCGTTACCATAGCACTTGCTACTAACATATGGTGAGCAATTTGATATCTTTCTGACATTGATATCTTTTTTTTATCAGTTAACACACCGGCAGCTAACAATGGGGAAATTAAACTAATATTTATTTCATTAAACGTAAGCCAATACTTTACTTTTGTATGATATCTTCTTAAACACACCTCGACAAACTTATAATAATGTTCAATTATCTTTCGATTTCTCCAGCCATCATATTTCTTCGCTAAATACAACGGTGTTTCATAATGAGATAAAGTAATCAATGGTTCAATGCCATGTTTTATACATTCGTCAATTAAGTTATCATAAAATTTTAAACCTTCTTCATTAGGCGCTACCTCAATCCCAGTAGGAAAAATTCGTGTCCAAGCAATCGAAAATCTATACACTTTTATGTTCAACTCAGCTAAAAGCGAGATATCTTGCTTGTACTTATGATAAAAATCTGTTCCTATTAGTTTCAGATTATCCTCTGTTGGTGCATCTGTCACATAGCCTTTTACACCTCTAGGCATAACATCTTGTATCGATAGCCCTTTGCCACCTTCATTATATGCACCTTCGTTTTGATTGGCGGCACTGGCACCACCCCATAAAAATTCTGCTGGAAATCCCATAAAATCCTACCTTTCTTAATCTATGATTGATAGAAGCAAGTCATTTGTCGTAACGTTAGTATTTTTAGTTTCAATAACATCTAAATAATCTTGACTATTAGTTACAATAATAGGTGTAATACATGAATAACCTGCAGTGTTAATCTTGCTTTTATCAAACGAAACCAATGTTTGCCCTTTTGTTATGCGATCATTTTCAGATACGAATGTTTCAAAATATTTACCCTCAAGTTTTACTGTATCCAAACCAACATGAATTAGTATCTCGACGCCCTCGTCGGATTTGATACCTAGAGCATGCTTTGTTTTAAATAACATAGTGACTTTCCCATCAAATGGTGCTACCAAAATACCCTCTGCAGGATCAATAGCAACGCCCTTACCCATTACTAAAGAAGAAAAAGCCTCGTCTTCAATTTGATCTAGTGATAATGTCTTTCCTTTGATTGGAGAAATAAGCTCTATAGTCTTCTTATTTTTATAGATCGAGTTATTTTTTTCTGTTTCTTGTTCCAGTGCAACAGATTCCTCTTTATAAAAAACAAAGGAAAAAACAAATCCTAATACCAGTGCTATAGCCACACTTATACAAGCATGCATAAATGAATTATCTTCACCAATATATATAGGCAATGCAAATATTGTTGAAGTACCTGCAGACCAGGCTTTGACTCCCATAATCCCTGAATAAAATCCCGCAATTCCCCCTGCTAACATCGTAGCGTACAAAGGTCGCTTATACTTTAAAGTAATTCCATATAATGCTGGTTCTGTTATTCCGCATATAGCAGTAATACCTACCGACGTTGCCAAGGTTTTTATACTTTTATTTTTTGATTTTACAGATACAGCCAGTACAGCAGCAGCTTGGGCCATGTTACTTGCTAGCGCTCCTGGAGCCAATATGGTGGCATACCCAACGGAAGCTCTTTGCACAGCTTGAGCTGCACCTACACTATAATGCATTCCTGTCATGACTAATAGTGGAAAGAATCCACCCACTAAAGTAGGAACTAACCAACTTATACGCTCATTTAGAAAATTAAAGAATGTTGCTAAATAATCTCCGGCAATCGCTCCTACAGGTCCTAGTATGATTAATCCAACTGGTGCAGTAATCAGTATAGTAATAATCGGAACCAAAAACGTTTTAACAGCGTTTGGTGAGATTTTTTTTGCATATTTTTCTACATAAGATTGAAAAAATACAATCAAGATAATTGGTACAACACTTGTAGAATACGTGGCTAATCTCAGAGGAATACCTAAGAAATACACTGATTCACCTAAATCTTTCAATCCAACAAATGTTGGATGAACAAGCATTCCTGCAAAAATCAGTGCTAAGAAAGCACTTGTTTTAAATTTTTTAGCCGCTGAAATTGCGATAAAAAATGGCAAATAATAAAATACAACATCTGATATCATAAATAATATTGTATATGTTTGAGAGTTAGGCGAAAGCCAACTCATTGCCGTAGCGACCGAAAGAATTGCTTTCAACATTCCTGCTCCAGCTAAAGCACCTACTATAGGAATAAAGATTCCAGCTATCGTATCAAAAAAAACTGAAATCATATTTTGTTTTGGTTGATTTTCTTCCTTTGAATCGCTAGACAAATTAGTTGTATCTATCAACTCCTGATAAACGTCCTCTACATGTGTACCAATCACTACTTGGAACTGACCACCTTTGTTTAAAACATTTACTACTCCATCATTTTCTTTAATCAATTCTTGATCTGTTAAATTATCATCTACTAAATTAAATCGCAATCTAGTCATACAATGAGTAACCGATTTTATATTTTTTTCACCTCCAACACCAGATATGATCACTTTGATTAATTCTTCATATTTCATTTATATTTCCTCCTCTTTATTAAAAAAAACCTAAATCAACACAAATGTATTGATTTAGGTTTTGCCTGAAAAATCAGTAACAAGCCTTTTATATATTAAATTGTAACTTCTCTATTCGTAAGACGCTGTATATGAAGCATAAAGTACAACTGTTGATCTTCATTCAATTCTTGCGTAAATTTTTTTTCTAAGTAAGCATTTATTTTTTTTACACATTCATAAGATTGTGGATATTTTGTTAAAACCTGTTCAAATAAATAATTATCGGGGTTTGAAGACATCGTTTTATTTCCTATACATTCCAGATAAAATCGTATGTGTGTAACAAATCGAATGAAATTCAATGAACTTTCCTCAAATTCCATCATATAATGAACTTTTACAATATTTAAGATGTCCTGTATTGTAGCTAACTTGACTGCAACGCTCGTTTTATTGGAACGCTCTTGTTTTCCTGTAATAAAATGAAACGCAATAAACGCTGCCTCATCTTCAGGCAGATGAATTTTGTAGTCATTTTCAATCATTTTTAGGGCTAATAATGCTATTTTAAATTCTCTAGGATAAAATTTTTTTATCTCCCATAACATGGCGTTAGGGATATACTCATCTTTCTTTGCTCGTATAATCATATGATTTATATGGTCTGCTAAACCAACATAACTTCCTAACTCTGAAAAATTTCCAAATTCTTTTTCTGCAACATCTATAATTCGTTTTGTAATCATTAAGTGATCAATTGGTACTTTACTAATAAGTTCTTCAAAGTCTTCAATATTATTATCTGGTAATAGAGCATAGATTTTTTCAACTTGATGTATATCGACTTTATCTCCAACACGCTTATTAAAACCTATACCATTTCCTAATAACATTTTCTCTAAATCATTATCATCTCTAACCAAGATTACATTGTTATTGAAAATCCTCTTTACCCTCACCTCATCGCCCCTTCCAAAAAAAATACCCGAATAGAGTGAGATTTACTCACTCTATTCGGGTATTGCCTAATTTACTAGTAACAAGCCCTATGCCGTCATAATAGCAAGCGTTTTCTGATTTGTCAACCCAATAAAAATTATTATCAAATACAGAAAATAGCAATCCACATTATTTAATCGTCTTCATCAGACTCTTCAAATTATCTTCCATGATCGATAAATAGGTCACACCATCATCTAGATCCGCTTGGGTGATACCTTCGATTGGGTTTAGCACTTCGGTTGCTACGCCAGTTTCATCTGCTAATGCTTCGGCAACTTTCGATGATGCTGTTTCTTCAAAGTAGATGATTGACAGGTCGTGATCCTCAACAAATGTTTTTAGTGCAGCAAGTCTTGCTGCACTTGGTTCCTCTTCAGGAGAAATCCCTGAAATTGCCTCTTGGGTCAATCCATATTCTTTTGCCAGATACCCGAACGCTGCGTGTTGCGTCACAAAAGAGCGTTGGGTAGCATTGTCAAATGCTGCTTGATATTTTTTGTCTAGGTCAGTTAATTTTGCAATATACGCCTCCGCATTTTTTTCAAACACATCTGCTTTATCCGGGAATTGATCCGTTAAACCGGCAGTGATCGTTTCGACTTCCTGTTTTGCAAGAACTGGATCTAACCATACATGGGGATCAAGTTCTCCAGCCTCTTCACTGGCGCCATCACTTTCAGACAATGTAATGCCTTCAGCTGCTTGGATCACTTTCGTTTTGTCTGTATCCACTGTGTCCAACCCATTGGCTGCCCATCCTTCCAATGCATCACTATTGTATACAAAAACATCTGCATCAGTGATTTTCGTCATGTCTTGTGCACTGGGTTCATATTCATGAGGTTCGTTCCCCGCAGGGATCAATAAGGTGACATCACCTTCATCTCCAACGACAGCTTTGGTAAACTCATACATCGGGTAGAATGTTGTCACAACATTGATTGTGTCATCATTTTTTGTGCTGCTTGCTGATGAAGCTGTGCCTTGCGTGCCGCAGGCAGCAAAGATACTGGTTGAAAATAAAAGTGCCGCAGCAAATATCCATTTTTTCATAGGTTTTCCTTCAATCTATATAGGTTTTGTCAACCTGTCGGATGATTGGCAGATCAATAGATGAAATAATCCTCTGCACCAGATTGCTTGATTTCGATCACCAATTTGTGGGGCAAGCAAATACTTGTTTGTCCGTTCTTTGAGATCCAACCCGTCTTGACGGCAATCTGATCGGGGCTATTGTCCTCCTTCACACGAATACGACCATCATCGATCTCGATAATATTGTATTGTCCTTGTGCAGGATAGTAGGTTTTTTCTAACGTTGAAAGCGCGTCTAAATTGAAACGATCAACCTCTTGTCCATTGATCCGGATGACCGCATATCGATCTCCGGTTTGGCTTTGCGCTTGGGTTTGAAACAGAACCAAAGGCAAAAAAGAACCCACGATCAAGAGGAAGATAATCAAATAATCATACGGTCTTAGTATGCGCAACAACCCTCTAGCGGTCTGTTTCATTCAGCACCCCGTTGTCTATCCATGGGTTGGAAACTCTGTAGAAAGACGGTCTTCAAAGAAAGCCGTTAAGTCAATGGTTTCTTCATCGCTAAACGCTTCATGTTCCCACTGATCAAGAATGTTTTCTTGCAAAGTCAGATCCATTTCCCAAAAGTGATCGATTTTTTTGAAATGTTTGGCATCAAATTTTTTGAAAACAGGATATAATGCTAAAAATCCTTCAAAATCCAAATCCCAGTCTTCGGTATAGTCTTTGACATAGCCTTCAGACAAAGCCGCTTCTGTCGGCTCCCCATTTTCCTGGATCAAGCCTGCTTGGTAGAAATGACGATAGATTTCTTCTTTGGTCAGACTAGAGTCAAACTTCTTGCTATGGCGGTATGCTTCTTCGATAAGTGCTGGATAGATAATCTGCATGTGCATCCTGCTTTCTTTAATATAATGAAGCGCAAATGCTATTTCGGTGTGATCGGGTTTTGCGCTTTGTATTCTTTCAAGGATACATGGTGACTCCGTTTGTAAGTCTCTGTGGACCCATCGAATGAAATAGCTGGACTTGCTGCTTTGTAGTGGGTACGTCGTTTATTTTTCTTTGCTTTAGACGTTTTTCTTGCTGGAACTGCCATTTGTTTTCCTTCTTTCTATACAGTTAATTGCTTTTCTTTTTGTTGCGTTTGACGTCATGTATGATTTTCAATGCGCGTTTTCGCATTTTGATATTGGGGCTTTTCAATCGTCGATATGCGCTGGACAAGTCTGTTTTTTCCATGAGGTGTCCTCCTTATTGAATGTTACCAGCTGGCTTTTTTGATGCCAGGAATTTGACCTAAATGGGCATATTTACGGAAATTGACCCGTGACATGCCAAATTTGTTCATGTAGCCTCGAGGGCGGCCATCGATCATATCCCGTTTTTTCAAACGATTTGGATTTGAGGCGATCGGCAGTTTGGCTAACCCTGCATAATCTTTGGCTTCTTTTAATGCCATACGTTGTGCACGATATTGTTCAACGAGTTCGACTTGCTTGTTATATTTTGCGATTTTAGATTTCTTTGCCATGTAAACAGACCCTCTCTATTTTTTGATTTCTCGAAAGATTGCTTTGCGTCTTAGCTTTGGTGAATATTTCTTTAATTCTAAACGTTCTGGTGTGTTGCGTTGATTTTTATTTGTTAAATAAAGTCTTTCCCCAGTTTCCACACACGCTAAAATAATATTATTTCGCATCCGTCTGCTCCTTCCATCGACTTTCATTCATTTCAAAAGGACAAACTGTAACAATTACGTTTTGAATCATAGCACATATCTTTATCCAGTTCAAGTATAAAAAATATTTTTTTGTTATTTAACAAGTGATGCGCTTTTCATATGATTGATTGGTCTGTTGTTTATCCAAAACAGCAATCGGTAGAAAGAAAAAAACACCTGTACCTTAATGGACAGATGTTCTTTTCTGTTATATGTGATTGAGTGAATCAGTTGTTATCTTATGCATATATTCCTCCTGTGTCGTTTACTAGATTCTATTTTTCTTAAATTATAGCAAACATTGGTGCTAGATATATTCTATCTATAGATTGCTTATCTCAATAATGAAAGCCCTGAACATTACCGACTTCCTCAAATCCTGCTAAACTCCCTTTTTCTGATAGGATCTCTTGACCATTTTGCGTAAGAGTAACCCGAATAGTGGTACGCGCATGCTCTCTAATGATTCGGCTCATTTCTCCACGCATAGGTGCTTGAAGCGCATGTCCAGTATCTGTGGCGATTTCAACGGTCATTTGCAAGCGCTTTTGTGAGATCTGCAGGATCAGCTTCTCTTTTTTGCGCACAATACTTGTTATTTTTCCTCCATGGTAAGTCGCAAATCGATATTCTTTTGTTCCTATCTGCAGGACACAAATCAGCCCCAGAAACGACAGACCTAAAAAAGGAATATTCGCTGCTGAAAAAAACAAACGCATCTTATCTTGACTAAACTGATTGCATTGTACCCATACATAAGCATCCGGAAATGAGCTTCCCCAATCTTTTTCAATATAGCCTTTGCCATTATCAAAATCGATCACCGCATCTGCCCATGTCAACGATCCCGAAACCACGTGTTCCATGCTTAAGATGCCATGATAGCATGCCATAAAAGACAGATAAGAAAAAGGGCCCATGACACTAGGTGCATAGACGGAACGCTTGATGGCATGCAGATCATGATAAATGAGATGTCCTTTGATCGTCAGTTCATCACTGTGCAAGTCAATTACTAACCCATTCATACTAAAAACATTATTGCCGATCTTGATTTCTTGGTTTGATTCATCTATCTTTAGTGCATCATCTGGGAAAGAAAAATAATGGGAAGACGTTTGGCTGATCACTTGAACAAAAATCTCTTTTTTTCCGTACGCATCAATCGAGATGCCAGGAATAAAGGCGTACACTTGTGCATTGATTTGGTGTTTAAAATACCAACCTTCAAAGAAGCCCCGCGTTTGGTCTTGGACATGAAAAAATCGATCGGTTGAAATCATCTAGAATAATCCCCTATCTTTTTCTTCAGTGTATCATGAATGGTCAAAAAAACAGTGATCGAGCTACGTCACCTGCGATTATTTTCTGACCTAATCAATAAACCCCACTTGATGTGTCCTTAGGCACACCAAATGGGGGTTGATTCTATGAGTAGCTATTCTCTTATTTCATCCCTCTTTGATACGATCCATTATAAGCTGTAAATGTCGGATCATGTAAGTCAACAGCCGCTTGTGCCAACCAATTGACCTGGTTGAGCAGGCTTCTTCCTTGTAAGATCAAATCGGCTTCACCAGTTTGCAGGATATGCTCGCACAATGCTGGGTTATCTAACAAGCCAACAGCCGCTACTGGTATACTGACAGCTTGCTTCATTGCCGCAGCATAGGGTACTTGGTACCCATCATAAATCGGAATCGTCGGTTTCTTATCCAATAATCCACCAGTAGAAATATCTAGACAGTCGATCCCATCCGCTTCTAACCATTGGCCAATTTGCTGCCAATCAGCAATCGAGTTCTGGCGACCTTCATCTTCAAAATCCGTTAAAGATAAACGCATCCACAGTGAGCCCTTGAATGAAGCACGTACGGCAACAACGATTTCTTTCACGAAACGATAGCGATTTTCCAGTGATCCACCATATTGATCTTTTCGTTGATTCACCAATGGCGATAGAAATTGACTCAACAAATAACCATGTGCCCCATGCAGTTCAATCATATCGACTCCAGACGCAGCGGCTCTTTTGCAAGCAGCAACAAATGCCGCTTGCACATCGTTGATATCTGACAGTGTCATGTCGTGCGGCATTGGATACGTATCGCTAAAGGCTAATGCAGAAGGCGCGAGTGGTGTGATCGCATCTGTGGCTTTACGCCCTGCATGACTGATCTGGATTCCTGCTTTACTGCCAAAATTTTGAATCAACGATATCAATTTGGTTAATTCATTTTGTTGCTGATCATTCCATAAGCCTAAATCTTGATTGGTGATTCGTCCGTCCGGCGCAACAGCGGTTGCCTCAATCACCACTAGACCAACTTTACTCAGTGCCCGTGCACCATAATGTACGAGGTGAAACGGTGTGATGACCCCATCTTCCTTCTTCACTTCGTACATACACATCGGCGACATCACCACGCGATTTGCTAAGGTTAATTTGGGGATCGCCACAGGGGATAATAATTTTGACATCTACTCACTCCTTGATTGACTTGAGATGTATGAAAAAACAGTAAAAAAAACAAGCATCTACACGCTTGCATCCAAATCTAATAGGTTCTCTTTCTATCTTTATTATACTATATTATACCATGAATAAATAGACGTATTTTTACAGCATCCTCGTATAATAAATCATACCTCTACCAAAGGATGTGTCTGCATGAATCAAATGATGGAAGAACAGCAACACTTGACATTCGTGTATCAAAAATTATTGGCCCAAAAAGAAGCACTGACACACTTGATTGCCACCCAAACCTCTGCGTAATTACAAGATCTGCGGCAAGTGGGTTCCGACATTCGCTTGAACTTTGATAGTATCACCGACAGTTTAGATACCTATGCAGCAATTGAAAGTAAAAATCGTGAAATCGATCAAATGAATCTATTGTTAGCATCGGCCCAAAACGAATTAGATAAAATCAATCGATTATTCAAGCGACCTTATTTCGGCAAACTATCTTTGCGTTTTGTGGATGAAACAGAAGAAGACGCATTTTACATTGGTGTCAACGGATTCACTGATGAAAAAAAAGAGAGCCTGATCTACGATTGGCGCTCCCCAATCGCTGCTGTTTTCTACGAGAACCATCAAGGACTGACCGCTTATCAAGTCAATGGTGAAACTATAGCTGTTCACGTTGCACATCGGCGACAATTTATGATCGAGGAGGATCATTTGGAAAAGATCATCGACACCTCGATCGGCCTTCAAGATGAATTCCTTTTGGCTACGCTGGCATCAGTGAACACGCAAGAAATGAGCGCGATCACTGCCTCTATCCAAACAGAACAAAATGAAATCATTCGTGATACAAAGCATCACAACATTCTTGTTCATGGTGTAGCTGGAAGCGGCAAAACATCAGTGGCCATGCAGCGGATTTCTTTTTTGCTTTATCACTATCGACAACAACTGACATCGGATGACGTCATGATTTTGTCGCCAATTACAGGTTTTACACAATATATTGCACAAGTACTCCCTTCGTTAGGCGAGAAAAATCCTCGTACTTTGACATTGACACAACTCATTGGCTCGTTGGCTGAGTCATTCAAAACGACCGAAATACAAACTTTCTCAACCATGTTCGCAAAACCAACAAAAGAAAAGCAGGTACTGCGGCAAAGTCCTTTTGTTGCCTTTTTGAAGGAAATAGCCTCCGTCCCTGCAAAAAAGATAAGTCTTCCCTTTAAGCCAATTGATTATAAAGGAAAGGAGATCATTTCCATCGAAACCATGGAGACACTTTACAAGTCGACACCCGAAACCGCTACTATTCAAGAACGATTGCAAGGCGTCAAACAAAGACTACATGCGCAATGGTACAGACGCTTAGAAAGTAATGCCAAAAACAGTAAGATTCTTAGCCAAGTACTTTCACTAACAGAAGCACAACAGCAACAAATGTTTGGTCATTTACTCCCAGATGAACAAACAAAAACCATTGAACAAGCTGCCCTTTCCTTGTTAAAAAGAAAATATGCATCCGTCAGTTCTGCCATCGAAAAAATGAGGTGGGTCAATCAGCAAACCTTCACTGCTGATCTATTTCAACAGTTTAGCGGTGATTCTTTTTCCGGAAAGCCTAGTGAATCAGACATTGATTACCAAGTACTCGATCTCATCATCCAACAGCTATTTATACAAAAAATGGACGTTCCTGATTTGACGTATTTGTTTATCGATGAAGCCCAAGATTATACCCCAGCTCAAATAGAATTGTTGCTGCTCCTATTTCCCAAAACCGCCTTTACGCTTATAGGAGATGAAAACCAGTCAATCTTTGAAACGACGATTTCATTCGAGGAAATAGAAGCGTTATTTAGCCAAGCTGATTCACCAATATTTCGGTACGATTTAACGAAGAGCTATCGGTCAAGTGGAACAATTACTGCTATTTTTGCTACATTGCAGGCAAAAAATAGCCAAAAATCAATAACGGCTATTCGGCCATGCGGTCAAGAGATCGTCTATATTGAACATATAGCCGATGAACAATTGCTATCTCATTTAGCAGAAAGTCCTTTTGATCTAACCGTATTGACGAAAAGCCAAACTGAAGCAACACGTTTAGCTGCCGAGCTTTCAACTAGCGCCCTGCACCCTATCATCACAGTCTTACCTGTTCACTTAGCAAAGGGACTTGAATATCCGCATGTACTTTTATACAACGTGAACAATGCAAACTATCAGTCAGAATTAGATCAGCGTGTCCTTTATACAGCTATTTCTAGAGCCACTGAAACCTTGACCATCACATCCAAAGAGGCTTTGAGTGATTTGGTCATGTTCGCAAAAAAAAAACCTCAACGATTGTTGAGGTTTTTTGAATGATTTGTATTAACGATGGATATACGTGTAACCTGATGCACTCATTGTTGCTGTATTCGGGCCGCCAGGAGAGTCAAATCCCATACCGCCTTGAGAGATTGTGATCGTGTTGCTTGCAGCATCATAAGATTCTACATAGGCCACGTGACCATAAGCGCTACTTGCATTCCAAGTTCCACCTACTGATTGACCAGCTGCAAATACGACAACTGCGCCTGCTGCTGGAGTACCATTTACAGTATACCCTTCAGCTGCTGCAGATGCGCCCCATTGTGCGCCATTGCCCCAATAAGTACCTACCCAAGGTGCACGATTTTTCACATACCATGTACATTGGCCCCATGCATACATGTTGCCTGAACTTGAGTGATCCGTACCGCCGCTTGATGAAGTATTGCCTGTTGAGGCAGAACTATCATCAGATGAGCCAGCAGAGCTGTTGCTTGAAGAGCTGCTGTTAGATGAACTATTGCTCGATGAAGAGCTGCTATTTGACGTACTGCTTGAAGCACTTGATGTGCTGCTTGCTGTTGAATTGCTTGTAGCCGTTTCAGTTACTGTTGACGCTGCCGCTTCATCTGCTGCTTGCGCTTGGGCTTCTTTCAAAGCTTGTGCTTGCGCTTCTTCTTCAGCTTTGGCTTTCGCTGCTGCTTCTTGTTGTTCTTTCAACACACGTGCTTTTTCAGCTTCTGCTTCTTCTTTTTTCTTCGTCAATGCATCTTTGTCTTTTTCAGCTGTCGCTTGTTCAGCAGCCAAATCAGCTTTCAATACATTTAAATCTGCTTGTTTCGCCGCAATCGCATTTTTTTGATCAGTCAGTTCTGCTTGGTTTGCAGCAACTTCTTGAATTTTGCTTTCGTTTTCTTTGACTTTGTCTTCGACGTCTTGCTGGTCTTGTTTTTGTTGTTCTACAAGATCATTGTTTGCATTGACGATCGTCGTCATTGCTTGTACACGTCCGATGACGTCTGTTAACGAATCTGCTTCTAGTACAGCGTCAATGAAGTTTGTGCTTTGTCCATTCACTTGCACGTCACGTGCTTGTTTTTGGATAGCTTCTTCACGTTTTGCGATGCGTAATTTAAGCGTCGCAATTTTGTCTTGCAACTTTTCTGCTTCATTCCCTAATTCAACTTGTTTGGCTTCTAAAGCAGTGACTTTAGCGCCCACAGTTTCAATTTCTGCTTCTAGAGAATCGATCTGTGATTGTGCGTCAGCTTGTTGACCTTTTAAAGAATCAATCTTTTGGTCTTGCTGTTCGATTTGATCATCAATGGTATCTGCTAATGCTAAGCTAGGTGCTGCAACGGCTGTAAGTGTCAATGAACACACCATCAATGCTGATAACAAACTTTTCTTCACTCGTTTTTCCTCCGACTGGCTCTTTGATTGACAGATATTCTGTCTTTATAAAAACTTAATCTTATCTAAGAAAGTTTAACATTCGTTTTTAACGACAAATGAATTCTACCATAAGCATATGACACACAGATAAAGGAAATGTTACAAAAACATTTCAATCCTATGTTTGTAAAACCGGCAATAAAAAAAACAAATCACAAAAGCTGTTAAATCAATGTTTTAGTCTTAATTAACCTTGTTTTCTATATTTTGCCCAAGAAAAAAACACCTGCAGTTTTTTCGTTTTTTTATATCCAATAGAACACTTCTAACGCAATACATACAATAGAAGTAAAGAAAAAATGGCATTATTTTAATCATTTGATTCTCTCAAGGATATAGCAACCCATAAACCTTTTAAGTGACATTTCAGTAATCAATTTCTATAATGAATAAAAAACAAAAGGAGCCTCAAATGTTCAAAAAAAACAAACGCTTCGGTTGGATCCTAGGTTTAATGAGCATCATTGCACTTGTGACAGGCATTTTTTTAACACAGCAATCAGCGAAGTCAAGTGACATGCTTATCAATGATACGCAGGCTGAATTTTGGTTGTTAAGTGATCTTCACTTTCTGTCTGCCTCACTGCATGATGAAGGAGAAGCATTTCAACAATTCTCCGAAAGTGCCACTGGAAAAGAAATGCATTATCAAACAGAATCAGTTACAGCTTTCGTGGACGAAGCTTTGGTGCATAAACCAACTGGCATTATTTTGACTGGTGATATGACACTGAATGGCGAAAAAACCAGTGCAGAAGAATTAAGTACATTGCTTGCACCTTTACAAGAAGCCGGCATCATGGTGCTGGCCATTCCAGGTAATCATGAGATCCATAATGGTTGGGCGCGTGCATTTGCAAAAGACAAGGAATACTATGCGGATCAATTGAGTGCAGATGATTTCAAAGATATTTTTGCGGAAGGGTTTGAGAAAGCCAATAGTCTAGACAAAACCTCTTTAAGCTACAGCATCAATTTAAACGACAGCTATCGCCTATTCTTATTAGATTCATGTATCTATGATTCAGATGTGAATTGGGATGATCCAACAACAAATGGAGAGCTGAAAGAAAGTACATTGGTGTGGTTGAAAGCTCAATTAGAAGATACCAAGCAAGCCGGGCAAACGCCATTGATATTTTTGCATCATAATCTTTATGCCCACAATGATTTGTTGACGGAAGGATATGTGTTGGATAATGCGGATGAGGCACTGGCGCTCTTCGATGCGTTCGATGTCCCAGCGGCTTTCTCCGGCCATATCCATATTCAAGATATCGAAGAAAAAGAACAGGCATTGACCGAAGTCGTTACCGGTTCTTATAGTACAGAGAACTTAGGGTATGGTGTCTTAACACTATCTAAAGATCAAATCAACTATCAAGTACAGACGATCGATTTGAACACATGGGCAGTATCTACAGAACAAACAGACAAAAACTTACTAGACTATACAACTTATCAATCGGAGGTTTTCTCAAAAAGCACCGACGAAATGGTGCGAGAACAACTGGGGTCTGTCAGTGAATTGAGTGATCGGCAAATCAGCGAAATATGTACCTTTATTGACACGTTGAACAAAGCACTGTTTACTGGACATGATCAATACACAGCAGAGCAAATTCAGGTGATCAAATCATCTGATGCGTATCAACTGCTTAAAACTTACTCGTACTTCTTAAAACAATATACAGATTCCTTATTAACTGACAAAACCTCAGATCAATCTGTCACGATCTCAATCCCCTTATCCAATTAGCCTAACTAGTCTAAAAAAGCCCTAAAATGAACGATAGCCTTCACATGTGTCCATGTGAAGGCTATCTGACGAGTCAATATTTATTCGTTGAAAGTTGCAGCTTACTATTACTACTATTAATCATTTCTCATTTAAACGATACAATCCCTAACCTCTATTGTATCCTTGTAACTCTGAAGTTACGCCAGGTTTGAATAAATTTCTTCAAAACAAGTAACGTGTGGTACAAAAATATTTGTCGCGTATATGTATTATAACACAAATCACAAAAGAAAGCATCTTCTCTGCTGCAACGGATGCAAAAGAAGATTAGCTATCTAATTCCGTATAGCGGACGACCGTTTTAAAATTGATCATTGCTTTTGAAGGACTCTCGATGATGCGGATGACAGCTGTATTCTCCAACATGTTTTCGATGAGGCCTTGATGCGTTTCGCCTCTAAAGCTGAATTGGATACTTTGTCCGATCGAGAATGCGCCTCCAGACTGTGAAGGCTGAGGTGCTTTGAATCCATATGTATTCGCCATAGGTTTGTTTACTCCTTTTAACTAAAAAAAGAGAAGATCGTTTCCGATCTTCTCTTAAAGTTTCATTTACGCTTTAACGATGTTTGTTGCTTGTAAGCCGCGTTGGCCTTCTTCAACGTCGAAAGTCACTGCTTGACCTTCTTCTAAAGTTTTGAAACCGTCGCCTTGGATAGCTGAAAAGTGAGCAAATACATCATTGCCGTCTTCACCTGTAATAAATCCAAAACCTTTATCTGCATTAAACCATTTTACTGTACCGTTATTCATAAACGTATACCTCCATATTACACATCGACTGTGTTTATTTTTGTAATAGAAAATGATGTGTAATTGAAGTGTGTATCAAAAAAAAGATAAACAAGTATTAACATATCAGAACTTTACTTAGCTATCATAACATGCCTATCTAGAAATAGCAACGGTCTTTTTGCGAGGTCCGTGTTTGATAAGGAATTCTTATGAATTAGAGGTTTGCGCCATTCGATGCAATGACCTCTTTGTACCAATCAAATGAGGCTTTCTTAGACCGTTCTTTTGTGCCATTCCCTGCATCGTCTTGATCCACATAGATAAACCCATATCTTTTTGACATTTGTGACGTTGACGCACTGACAATATCGATACACCCCCAAGCTGTATACCCAAAGACATCGACACCATCATGCAATGCTTCATTGATTTGTTGGATGTGTTGGCGTAAATAATCGATACGATACGAATCATTGATGGTGCCATCCGATGCCACAGTATCTTCTGCACCTAACCCATTTTCGGCAACGAAAAGTGGTTTTTGATAGCGATCGTATAATTGATTCAAGGCTGTCCGCAACCCTTTAGGATCAATTTGCCATCCCCATTTACTGCTTGGTAAATAAGGATTTTTGATACCACCTGTGATCAGATTGCCAACTGCACTTTCAAGTCGTTCAGGATGCGCACTGACAGCACTGGACATGTAATAACTAAAGGAAATAAAATCGACGGGATTCTCACGAATCACTGCCAAATCTCCATCTTCTATTGCAAGTATGACAGATTTTTCTTCGAACATGCGTTTCGCATAGGCAGGGTAATAGCCTCGCGCTTGTACATCGCTAAAGAATAAAGATGTGCGCTGTTGCTCAACTGTTTTTTGAATATCATCGGGATCGCAGCTATACGGTGTCAACAGCTGATAACTGATCATACAACCTACCTGGGCATCAGGGATCACGCGATGAATATAGGCAGTTGCCTTGGCACTCGCAACGAATTGATGGTGTGCACCTTGATATTTATCTTGCTCGATATGTGGATGCCCTTCTTCGATGATGCCGACACTCACATAAGGATGATGTTTCACGCAATTGATTTCATTGAAGGTTACCCAATACTTGACTTTATCTCGGTAACGATCAACCACTGTTTCGGCAAAGCGAACATAAAAATCGATGACTTGACGATTTGACCATCCGCCATAATGCGTGACTAAGTACAATGGCATTTCATAATGAGAGAGGGAGACCAGCGGCTCAATCCTATATTTCAAACATTCATCAAAAACAGCATCATAAAATGCTAAACCAGCTTCATTCGGAACAAGTTCGTCTCCCTTAGGAAAAATACGGGTCCAAGCAATCGACATCCGATACGTTTTAAATCCCATCTCCGCAAATAATCGAATATCCTCTTTGAAGTGATGATAGAAATCAACCCCGTGTCGTTTTGGATAATACTTTTTGCTTTCGGGATCTTGTGCTTCCTCTACTTGCTTATGGGTCATCATGTGCCATTGATCCGTCCAATGTTCTTTCGGCATATCGCCATCGAAAATATAGACATCTGATACAGATAAGCCTTTTCCATCAATATCTGAACCGCCTTCTACTTGGTTCGCGGCTGTAGCACCGCCCCATAAGAAATCTTTTGGAAAATAACTTTTCATATTAATCAGCCTCCTTCACATATGCACGATAATCTAGGTGGTCTCCATTTGACTCGATCACTTGTTTGTAATAATCAAAACTTGCCTTTTTATGTCGGGATAAATCACCGCTGCCATCGTTTTGTTTATCCACATAAATGAACCCATACCGTTTTTCCATTTCGCCAGTTCCTGCAGAAACGATATCGATGGGTCCCCACCAAGTATAGCCGATGATCGTTGCGCCATCTTTGATAGATTCAGCCATCGCTGTCACGTGATCTTGTAAGTAAACCATTCGTTCCTCATCAATGATCCGTCCATCTTCTTGCACGATATCTTTTAGTCCGATTCCATTTTCAACAATAAACAGCGGTTTTTGATAACGATCTGTCAATTCACTGCACACATAACGAAGTGCCAATGGATCGATTGGCCACCCCCATGCGGTTTCTTTCAAATACGGATTTTTCTTCCCTAAAAGACCACCGGTATTGCCAAGAATTTTCATGCCCGCTTCATGTAGCGAACTCCGATAAAAGCTAAAACCAAGGTAATCGCACACACCCGCTTTGATCAAAGCCAAATCTTCATCTGTGATATCTAGCGTTAATTGATTGTCCGCCACAATACGGTCAAAATATTCAGGATACGCACCACGCAATTGTACATCACTATAGAACAACGAGCGTCTGCGTAGTTGATAGGATTCGAAAACATCTTGCGGGTTACAAGTTGCTGGATAAATAGGACTAAGAGAGAGCATACAGCCAATTTGATTGTCTGGATCCACTTTTTTGCCGTTTAGAACTGCCTTGGCACTAGCAACAAACATATTATGACTCGCTTGATACAATGCGTTCAATTTTTCTTCCTCACTGTTAAAAGCAAAGACATCAATACCTGCAGCCAACAAAGGAATCGTATGGGTATGATTGATTTCGTTGAATGTCATCCAGTACTTTACTTTTCCTTGATAACGTTCAAACACCACTTTTGTATAACGATCGAAAAATTCAATCAACGCACGATTTTTCCATCCGCCATATGCTTTGACTAGGTGCAATGGGGTTTCGAAATGGGCAAGTGTCACAACTGGTTCAATCCCTTTGGCTAGCAATGCATCAAAAAGCGCATCATAAAATTGCAGCCCCGCTTCGTTGGGTTCCGTTTCATCTCCTTTCGGAAAGATACGACTCCAGGCAATCGATGTGCGCAGACATTTTAGGCCCATGTCTGCAAACAACTCAATATCTTCTAGATAACGATGGTAGAAATCAATGGCTTCATGGCTCGGATAAAAGTTGTTTTCATCCATATCTAACGACACTTTTTCGATTCTCTTTTCGCCAACTGGCAAGATGTCAGCCACGCTTAACCCCTTGCCATCTTCCAAATAAGCCCCTTCTGCTTGATTGGCGGCAATGGCGCCACCCCATAGGAAATCTTTTGGAAAAACACTCATGATATCGCTCCTTTAAGTAAATCGTTGGTGACAAATGCTGTCACTTCTTTGTTGTTCTGGTCTACTATCGCCAACGCGTCTTCTTTCACTTCGCTCGTGAAGACCAGCATCGTGGTTGGATCATAGTTTTTGTCGACGATAGCAGATAGATCAAATGTACCGATCGTTTGACCCTTGATCACCTGATCCCCCTGTTTGATTGTCATATTGAAAATCCCTTTCAGCAAATCTACCGTATCCAATCCAATATGAACCAATACTTCAGTCCCTTGGTTTGATTGAATGCCGAATGCGTGCCCAGTCGGAAATACGGTCACGACTTCACCAGAAATTGGTGCAAAAACGGTCCCTGACGTCGGGTAAACAGCCAATCCATCCCCCATTGCGCGAGAAGAAAATACTTCATCCTTCACATCATCCAATGTAATGACTTCCCCACTAACTGGTGTGACAACTTGCAAACCGTCACTTTCACTAGTCAAATCTTGCTCTGGTGCTTCATCAAAACCGATGATGTACGTCAAGATCGCGGTACCAAAGAATGCCGCCGCAATCCCAATCACATAATAAACAAATGTATCGCCGAAGAATGCAGGCAGCGTAGTCAATGCGGGAAATACATAGACGATGGCTTTGGTCTGCATCATTCCCATAAATCCCCCTGCGATCGCGCCAACAATGACTTGTGCAATCAAGGGTTTCTTTAATTTAACGGATAGCCCGTAGACAATCGGTTCTGTAATGCCCCCCAATAAAGCTGGCAGCAAGGAAGATAACGCCAGACTTTTGGTATCTTTTCGTTTAGAGCGTAAGAAAACACCTAACGCTACACCTGCACTGGCAAAAGTTGCTGCTGCAATCATTGGACGTAACGTATCATACCCGTAAGTCGCCAAATTGTTGACCATGATTGGTACAACACCCCAGTGAATACCGACCATCACTAAGAAGGTCCAACCTCCCCCAATCAAGACACCTGCCAACAAGCCACTCTTGTCACTGATAAAGTTCATGACATTTCCTAATCCATCACCTAACATTACGCCAACCGGACCGATAATCAGCACAGTCAAAGGAACCATGATCAATAACGCCACTAAAGATAGCGCAAAGATCTCAATACTCTTTGGAATCACACGTTTTAACAATTTCTCCAGTTGACTATAGACATAAATAGCTACGATTGCTGGAATCACTGTTCCTGAGTATCCCATTAGTACTGCGGGAATCCCAAAGAAATCAACGGTTGCGCCATTCTCAGTCACCATCGCCGTAAAATTGGGTTCTAATAAAGCTGCCACGATCGCCAAAGAAATGAACATATTCGCTTTAAATATACGCGCAGCGCTGATTGCTAAAAATAAAGGCAAGAAATAAAAAACACTATTCCCAGCTGCTGCTAAAATTTTATACGTACTACCTTCTGCGTCCATCAAGTGATAGGTTGTAAAAACGACCAACAATGCTTTCAACATCCCAGCACCGGCAAGTGCAACAATGATTGGATTAAAAATTGCAGATAAGACATTGAAAAAGCGAACAAACAGATTCCCTTGATTTTCTGTCTCCTCATCGGTTGCTTCACTTTCTAAGGCATTTTGTATCGTATATTTCTTCATTATAGTTTGGAAGACATCTGCCACATGGTTGCCAATGACTACTTGAAATTGTCCATTGCCTTCAATGACAGATAAGACCCCATCCAGTTGTTGAATCGATTCTTTGTGTTGTCTAGCCACATCGACATCTTTTAATTTAAAACGCAATCTCGTAATACAGTGATATAGACTCACTATATTTTGCTCTCCACCAACCTGTGCTATAATTTCATCAGCAAGTTTTGAATAATCTTTTGCCAAATGACTCACTCCTATTTTCAAATTATAAAGCGCTTTATATACACAATATAGCAGAGTTTCTGTCTAAAGATTGGAAAGTTCGCAATTTGGAAACTGCTTACAAGAAAGGATTTTTTTATGGGACTGCTCATCATTCGTTTATTAAATTTATTGAACAATGCCCCCGCTAATTCAACCAACTATTTTATAGGATTGACGATGATCAATCATTATGAAGCAATCAAAACAATGAGTATCGGAGAATTCGCAGACTTATGCCATGTGTCAAAATCAACCGTATCAAAGTTTGCCAGGACCCTCGGTTTTGATGATTACAGCGACTTAAAAGACAATGCAGCATTTGTCGAGAATCGCTTCAACAACCCATTGAATTATCGTTCCAACATTCTTTTTGCTATGGAGCAAGACGGCATTGAGCCATACTTCGATGCTGTGATCAAGGATATGCTGTATTTAAAAGAACATTTGGACATGCCTGTGATCAAACGATTTGCCCAAGCAATTTATGATCATAAAACAGTATTTGCTTTCGGCATTTTATTTTCTGAATCTGCGGCAATCGATTTTCAATTCAAACTGGCTTATAACGGAAAATTTATCCGGACATTTCAAGATGATATCGTACAAGAAGAATTGATCAAATCTGCGGATGAGGATGCATTATTTATTATTTTCACCAATTCCGGTGATTATTTGACCAAGCAGCAAATCCGCAATGGCACACCTAGAAAAGATTTTTTCGTGCGCACAAAAGCAACAGTCATGGTCATTACTTCCAATCCTGCAATTTCAGATTTTTCATTTGTTGATGATGTACTGGTCTTTCCTCATCAAACCAACTATCAAACACATGCCTATATGTATCAAATGATCACTGATTTGATTGTTTCCTCATTCAAAAGGATCAATGAAGCCTAATAAGCGATTTTTCGCTTATTTTTTTATTTGCCCTGATATTTATTAAATTTCTCCTCATTTATGTTTTTTGTTTCACAAACTTACCATGTGTATGGTATAATCATTTTGTTTTTAAGAAAACTATGGGATTACAAAGGAGAAGGAATCATGAAAAAAACAAAAATTACTTTACTTGCTGCAACATTACTTATGGGAGGTTCATTATTAGCTGCATGTAGTTCAGATAGCGATACAAGCGCTAGCTCAAGTGCAGATACAACTGCATCTACTGCTACAACTGAATCAACTGACGATGTTGTATCTACTGCTTCAGTAAGTGACCAAACTTCAGTGATCGAAAAAGCTTTAAGCGCTGACGGAAACTGGATCGTTGCTGTGACTGATGATATGACTTTCGATGCTGATGTGACTGTTGATGGCGAGTTCCACGATAAAGGCGATGACGCAAACGACATCTACCGTAAATTTGCTTTATACTCACAAGACGATGACCGCAACGTAACAGCTGAATACACAGTGACTGTACCTAAATTGGTAGTAAACTCTGAAAACTTCAATATCGTTCACGGTGTCATCAAAGGTGATATCGAAGTCAATGCAAACGGCTTTGTATTGAACGGTGCCAAAGTTGAAGGAAATGTAACTTTCACTTCTCAAGAATTCCAAGATTCAGCAACACTTGACGAAGAAGGCGCTTCTGTAACTGGCGATGTAACAGTTAGCGAATAATCAATTTTTATGTGAAATAGATTTTCATATAACGAAGATAGCAAGGACATCCACTTGTCCTTGCTATCTTTTTTTGTTTTTTTATCATTCTTCGTATCCGTTTACAGCACTAACATTGTGTAAGTAAGAACAAGATACATCAAAAAAAGAACTTGCAAATGCAAGCTCTTTTTTTGATTATTCTTCGATCGATGCCCATTTGTAATCATATTGTGCGCCGGCACCATGGGATACCACACCTTTAACTTTTGGTGCACGTAAATGTGCTTCCACGTTTTGATAAACAGGTGTCACACCTTGTTGATCCATGATGATTTTTTCAGCGTCTAACAGGTTTTGCCAACGTGCTTCTGGGTCTCCTGCATTGGTTGACGCTGACGCCTTAACAGCTGCATCGTAATCTTCATTGCTCCATTGACCACGGTTATAAGAATTACCTGTAACAAATAGATCAGTAAAGCTGCTTGCATCTGCATAGTCAGCACCCCATCCACCCATCACAACATCAAAATCGCCTGTATTTGAACGATCCAAACGTACGGAGAATGGTACTGGACTTAGTGAGATCGTTACGCCATCTAATGTATCTTGCACAGCGCTTTGAATGTATTCAATGACTTTCTTCGTAGAGTCCGTATCAGATGCTAAGATTTCAAAATCAAGAGAGTCGATCCCTAATTCTGATTTAGCTGTTTCCCAATACTCTTTCGCTTTGTCTTGATCATATTCGATGACACTGCCAGCTTCATCGACAAAGTCTGTATTATCAGATGGACTAAATGTCATCCCTGATGGAACCAGTCCTGTTGAGGCAAGTGAACCATCTCCTAAAATCGATGTAACCAAAGCATCGCGATCAATTGCATAAGAGATTGCTTTACGCAGATTTTCGTTGCGGAAAGGAGAATCTTCATCGATTTGGTTATATTCTAGGTAAGATGTCCGTGCCAATGGTTCAGATACAAACGCTTCATCGTTCGCCATTTGTTGTGCCAATTCACCGGTTAAAATCACATCATCTGCTTGGCCATCTTGGAATAGATTCAATGACGTTGCAGATTCTTTGACTACGCTGACATTGATGGTATCAAGTTTGACACTATCTTTATCCCAGTATTGATCATTCTTTTCATAAGCCCATTCTGTATCCGTACCAGGACCATCAAATCCACTAAGAACAAAAGGTCCGTTATAGACAGAATTGTCACTTGTTTGGGCATATTGATCGCCATTTTCTTCAACCACCGCTTGACTTTGCGGGAAGAAAGATGGGAATGCCAATAAGTAAGGGAAATACGGTGTTGGCGTATTCAGAGTAATTTCTAATTCATAGTCACTGACTGCCTTGATCCCTAACTCGGATGCATCCGCATCCCCTGCTGTAATTGCTTCAGCGTTTGCAACTGGTGCAAACAAATACGCATACTCAGATCCAGTTTCAGCACTCACAGTGCGTTGCCAGCCATATACATAGTCAGCTGCGGTCACTGGCTCTCCATTAGACCATTTCGCATCTTCTCTTAATTTCAATGTATAGGTTAAGCCATCATCACTGACTTCTGCTAATTCTGAAGCACCTGCAGCTTCTGGCTTGCTGTCAGCATCTAAACGATATAGCCCTTCATAGACATTATTCAACGCACTAAAACTAATTGTATCTGTTGCTAATGATAAATCTGCACTAGGCATTTCTTGTTGTACAACGACATTAAACACTTGTTCTGCAGCTGCCGATCCACTGCCAGATGTGTTGCTCTCTCCAGTACTGGATGTGCCTCCAGTTGAACAACCAGCTAATACGATGCCGCAGACTGCGACGATCCCATATCCCCACTTTTTCTTCATCCTACCTACCCCTTGTTGTTTTTCTCAATTTTCAGAATAATGATAAAACTCTGAATGTAAATAAGATTTTAATAAATAATAATTATAAAAGCAAGCTTTTTTCTCATATATTTTTTATCTAATTGCTATAATTTATTTGTAAACGTTATTTAAATGCCAAATAAAATAAAAAAACGTGGATAAAATCACTTCCTCCACGTTTTTTTATTTCAGCTGATTTTTATAACATTTTGTAACTTTCCTGCGTCTGTTTGCTGTCACGCACTGCTGCAATAATCGTTGGTATGGCCCCAATTGCCGTAAATAAGTACACCATTGCTAAGTTTCCATAATATTGACTTGCTTCCAAATAACCTTCTCTGATCAAATCAGGCAAAATTCTAAAAGCATAAAACAAATCAACATCTGTATAATAGTTTGCGACACTGATCGACCAATCTATCCGATTGCCGATATAGACCATCACCAACATGATTACTGAGCTAATCAAGATGCCTTTGGTCGTCATTTTTTTACCAAGCAACTCATATCCCTTGATTGCACAAATAGCCATGACGATACCAGAAATTGCCGCAACATACCCAAATTGTCCTAATAAAATAATTGCACCTGCACCTATCAATGACCCCAAAAAGGCGCCCACTGTTCCAGATAATACATTTTCTTTGACATTTCCTTGCTCTCTGTTTTGAATATTCACGGCTTCTTGTTGTTTTTTAAAACAATCATCGCAAAGAATCGCCGGTGCACCACTAACGGTATAAAGCGCAACAGTTGAATCACTTTTTCCGCATAATGCACAGGCATCTTGATACCCCATTTTTTGTAAAAATGCCGTGATCGTTTGTAAGGATGGTTCGAGCTTGTCCACCGTTTTAGCAACGGTCATTGCACCACGTAGTGTATAGGTCACTTGGTAGCCTTGGATCACACAGTCGATGATGTCTTTTGATTCTTTCACCACTTGTTTTACTTCATCTTGTTGCGGAAGCTCCCCCGCTTTATTTAAAGAAAAATTGACTGTAAACGAATAGCTGTTGTTATTTGCTCGGATCAAGTACAGATGATAGCCTTGATACACCCCATATATGACACCGTTGTTGTGATCCACAGACAAACCGATTGGTGCAGCAAACTTACGTAGTGTATTCTCCTCTTTTTTATTCATTTTTCCCCCTCTTTCTACACCTAGTTTCTATACCTAAAAACGGTATAGATAAAAGTTTAAATAGAGGATAAATTTATGTCAATTAATTGGTTTATACGACTATAATCTGTCTTCCTACAAAAAAGCCCAGCAACAGTTTCCTGTTGCTGGACATCTTTTTATTTCACTCTCAGTGCAAAACTTGCAGTGCCAAAACCAGATTTGGCTTCCGTCACTGTATAGCCTGTACTAGGCGCATGGATATAACTTGAGTTGCTCGTAGCAATCGCTACGTGATACGTATTGCCTTTTTCTCCCCAGAACAATAAATCTCCAGCTTGTGCTTGAGAAACAGGGATGATCGTACCGGCGCTTTCTTGCGGAACGGTCCAATCGCCAATATTTTTCCCAGTCACTTGTAAGAAAACGTAGCGGGTAAAACCAGAGCAATCAAACACATCTGGCCCTTTGCCACCCCATTGATATGGCGTACCTATGTATTTGCGGGCTTCAGCAACGATGGCTGCACCATTAACGCTTGTTGATACATTGGTATTGGATGAACTATTGCCAGTATTAGACGAGCTGCTGACTTCTTTGACATAGGCTGCTGTCACCCAGCCGCCGCTAGACAGCTTGTACCACGTTGCAGTGCCACTAACAGTCGTGCCTTGTTTTTGTGCAACAGCTTTGACTGTTGCATTGCTGCTTAGGCTCGAAACCACACTAGCTGTTGTGGAAGCGTCTGAACGCACGTTGATACTTGTTGTCGTTTGGAGATTTTTGCTGATAGCTTGTTCTTTTGCAGTACTCGTATTGTTATTGGTTGATGTATTGCTTGACGTATTCCCCGAATTAGACGAATTGTTCGTTGTGCTTGAGGAAACAGCTTGTGTGTAAGCTGCTGTGATCCAACCACCTGTGGATAGTTTGTACCAGATATTCGTACCGCCTACAGTTGTACCGCTTTTTTGTGCGACCACTTTGACCGTTGTACTATTGCTAAGACTGCCTACAACACGCCCACTGGTAGAAGCTGAGGAACGTACATTTAAGGCACTTGTCGTTTTCACATTTTTGCTGATCGTTGTTTCGGCAGTACTTGTATTATTGTTGGATGTGTTGGTAGAAGACGAACTACTCACATTTTGGACATAAGCTGCTGTGATCCAACCGCCAGAAGACAACTTGTACCAAGTTGTATTGCCATTGACAGATGTACCGCTTTTTTGCGCGACAACTTTAACAGTTGCATTGGCACTCAAACCGCGGACAACACTGGCACTTGTTTGGGCGTTGCTTCGCACGTTCAATGCCGCCGTCGTTTTGACACTTTTTGAAATAGCAGACTCAGATGATGAAGCTGTCGACGCATTCGCTGTTGATGAAGACGAGGCAGACGTACTTTGAACATAGGCGCCAGAGATCCAACCGCCTGTGGACAGTTTATACCAAGTCGTATTGCCATTGACGGACGTACCGCTTTGTTTGGCAACTGCTTTGACCGTTGTATTTGCTGCGACACCATCAACGATCGACGCATTTGTAGAAGCAGATGCACGTACATTCAAAGATGCGGTGGTCTTAAATTGTTGATTGATCGTTGTTGCACTTGACGATTTCGACAATGTGGCTGTTGCAGAATTTGATGTGCTGCTTGTTGTTTCTGTTGCATGAACCAATGATGTAAACACACCTGATGTTGATGCAAGAGCAGCTGTGATCCCCAGTCCTTTTTGAACAAAAAGAGATCGTTTATGTTTGATTGAACGCTTGCGCATGACTTTACGAGATTCCAATTAAACACCCCCTGAAACCCCATTCTAACAAATAATCAAAATGAATGGTATTGTTTTCAACTTGTATTTTTTTACTATACCTTTAATAATACGCATTATTTTATCTTTTTCGTTATTATTATGCCTGTTTCTTTAATCTATATTGAAAAAAATCCCTGTAATCAAAGATCACAGAGATTCGTTATGTTCTTGCGGTCAAATATAGGGTTATTTTTAAATGGCCAAACGAGAATAACATTTTTTTCTGTCCCTTCTTAACGGAAAGGAAACATTTATTTAAAAAACCTCAAAACAACAGCTGCACCTTCATCAGTCATAAAGAAGCAGCTGTTGTTGTTTAATGATGGATTTGTTCAACTACTTGATAGGAACGAATCACTTCTCGATCATCAAAATGGCTGATTTTCTGCCCAATCGTCTGACTTGTTTCATGTCCCTTTCCTGCAACTAAAACGATGTCCCCTGGTTGCGCTATATCTAAAGCATGAAAAATGGCTGCTTGACGATCAAGGATGATCTCATAATTCGTTCTCTCCGTTTGGGCAACCATATCCTTTGCAATCTGTTCTGGATCTTCTGATCTTGGATTATCCATAGTGAAAATGGCGCGATCTGCAATACGTAAGGCTGCTTCGGCCATCAGCGGACGCTTTATTTTGTCCCTTTCTCCGCCACAACCAACGACACAATAGATGTTTTGTGTCGCAATTGCTTGGATCGTTTGCAGCACTTTCTCTAATCCGTCAGGAGTGTGGGCATAATCTACGATCGTTGTAACTTGTTTTTTATTTTCAACTGTTTGAAAACGACCAGTAATGGGTTTAAGTGCTGGAATCAGCGGCACCAATGTTTCAATGTCGCAGCCTAAACTTAACATGGCACCAATAGCTGCCAAAAGGTTGGCTACATTAAATTCTCCAATCAGTGCAGTAGAAACCGGATATGATTTTTCGCGAAAGGTTAACGTAAACTGTGTCTGATTGCTGGCGATACTGCAATCCACTGCTTGCAACATACCCTCACCATGACAGCCATAGGTCAACACATTGGCACTGGTCAATTGGCACAACCGCTGACCATAAGGATCATCACAATTGATCACAGCCCATTTATTGTTAAGCAGCGCTTGATTCCCTAATTGGGCAAACAATAAACTTTTGGCCTGAAAATAATTTTCCATTGTACCATGATAATCTAAATGATCTTGTGTGAGATTGGTAAACACGGCAACATCAAAATCGACACCCCATGTACGGCCACCATGCAGTCCATGCGAAGAGACTTCTATTGCAGCAACTCGCACTTTTGCTGTCACCATTTCTGCAAGCAACGCTTGCATACATAAACTATCCGGGGTCGTGTTGATCGTCTTCATTGTTTTTTCAGCAATTCGGTTATGGATCGTGCCGATCACACCTGGTCTATCCCCCAACAAATCCACCAATTGGCTAATCAATTGCGTGACAGTCGTTTTCCCATTCGTTCCAGTCACCCCAACCAGCTGCAACGATTGACTCGGATGTCCGTAAAATACTGCTGCAATTTGCGCCAATGCCCGTGTGGTATCAGGTACTAAAATGTAGGGAATCTCAGTGTCCGATGGTACTTCTTCCACAACAGCAACGATGGCGCCATTCTCTTTTGCTTCTGCGATTTTTGTATGTCCATCACAGTTGGCCCCACGGATGGCAACGAACAAGCTATTTTTCGCAACACTTCGGCTATCTTTGACGACCTGTTGAATGTCTAAATCTTTCACTTTTTCTGCTACAGGTGCCATCAAAAAGCAATGCTTGATCAACGTTCGTACCTTCATCATCTATCACTTCCTATATCAACTTTTGGTGTTGTTTTTCTTCTTATCAATAATTATACCATCTGAAACTTAATGACAGCTTAAAGAATATGATTTATTTCACAATCGTTTTTCAAATAAAGGCGGTTAATTCAATGTTTTGAGCAATTATATTTGCAAGTTTGTGAAATTATGCTATAGTGTTATTAAGAAAGAGGTGACCGTGTATGAAAACCAAGACCAAAGAAAAAGTCTATGCTGAACGCCAGCACGAATATAAAAAGAAAAAAGAAGAAATTTTCAAGAAAGCCTTAGATTCCGTACCGACCACAGACGAGAAGAAACAAAAAGCCCCGAAAAAGGAAGCGTAATGGATGATTACGTTTCTTTTTTTGGGGTAATTAGCGATTAGAAAAGGATTGCCCAATCTTTTAAGTTCACAAGTTTTGTTGGAGTGTATGAATGTAAAAAATGAATTCGTTTAATTTACTTATCTAAAAGATTCAACTTTTTATATATTTGATTTTAGATAGAACAAACGAGAAAAAACACAATATTTCGTATGCGAAAATAAGTTCCCACAATATATTGTGGATAAACCTGTTGATAATGTGCATAACTAACCCCCAAGACACGTGTAACGTTACAGTGCCTTGGGGGTATTTCAGTTATACTATTCTAATGACAAATAGAATGTCACATTGTCTGGCAATGGTTTAAATCCATTTTTCCGATAAAAGTCGGCAGCAGGCATATTTGATTCGGTATCCAGCAAGATCGTGGGGATATTTTTTTGACGCAACGCTTCCTTGATCAGCTGAATAAATACTGCTCCCGCTCCTTTACCTTGATGATCAATCGTAATCAAGAAAGTATCGATCACATATTCTGTCCCTTGGTACCACGGTTTGATAAAACCTAATGAGAAGCCAATCGGCTCACTAGAATCTTCTTGAAATAAGCAATAGCCGAGAAATGTATTCATCGCCGTCAGTGCGGTCACATACGCATTGATTTGCGGAACTGTCAGTTCATCATTCCAAGGTTCAGCAGAAAAAACATGGATATAGTGTGCCACAGTTGTTTCAAAATATTCACTTGTCCATGGTACAATTCTTAGCTTATCCATTGTTTCGCTCCTCATCACTCTCAATATCTATTCTTTTAGCATAGCCGTTTCCGTAAGCAGAATATTGCCTCTTCTCGTTGATCATCATCTTCGCTTGTACTTCTTTTTCTAAGTCTACCTGTAAAATTTCCGCTAAACCAAACAGATAGATCGCCACATCAGCTAATTCCTCTCCTATTGGTTCCATTTTGCGATAGGCATCGAAGGCTTCAGCTACTTCTCCATAAAGTGCTAAAAATTCTTTTTCAACATTCGTGGTATTAAACTGATGGTTGATTTTATTTTGTAAGATGGCTTTTTGATACTCTTTGATATGCATAATGACTCCTTTTAGCGTGATTATAGCATATTTTATTACACCTATGATATTAACTACTTACAAGTGGATCCAGCTGATCCAATTTTGGAATTAGAACAAGTCGCGCGTCTTTCAGATGGCCGTCCATTTGAATTTTCCCAAACTAGATATCCTTTTCAAAATAGAGAAATTTACTATATATCCGAACCTTGAACAAAAAAAGAAAGCATCTCTGCTTTCTTTTTTTGTAGCGCTACTTCATTTCTTCCCTTGACCCTGTCGCTCCGGACTGACCCAAACCCCGCTGCCAAAGCCTAGAATCGTTTTAACAGCCGGAATAAACGTTGTGACGATCGTCACTGCATTGATCATCCAGAAGAAAAGCATATAGAATGGTGCAAAACGGAAATATTTCAATTTTTTACGACCATCATCTACTAATAAACTGGCTAATAATTGAATGGTGCCTGCGATCATCTCAAAACAAACGAACAGGAAGGCCATCGTAAACATATGGTAGATTCGTTCAGAATTTCCCTCAATCAAAAAGTAGCCTAAGGAACGGATAAATAAAAACGAAGAAATCCAAAAGAAAAAGGACCAGATAATGCTGAGGCTTTGATCAATGAACATAAATGTACGACCAAGATTTTCAAATGGATGCAGGAAGACGCGTTTGAAATTGGTCAACCATACTTTCGTTCCGCCTTTAGCCCAACGTTTTCTTTGGCGATAAAGCATTTTGATCGATTCAGGTACTTCCATGAAAAACATGATTTTTGGCGCAAACAACGACAGCCAACCTTGGAATTGGTGATCCCATGCAATACTGATGTCTTCTGTGGCCCGATTTTGACGGAATAATCCTACATCGTATAGAGCTTCTCTGCGGTACATTGTATTGGCACCACTGTACGCATAGATCACGCCCAGGACTGCTTGTTGCGTCCGTTTGATAATTCCTACTATACTCGAAAATTCCACTGTTTGCGATTTCCCGATGATCGTGGTTCGGTTTTAGACGTCCATATTGGCCGTGATTGCTGAAATATTGATGGCGTCTTGCCGGATAAAGTAATTGACATACTTCCATAGTGCATCCGGTTCAGGAACGGTATCGGCATCATTACTTAAAATCAGTTTTCCTTTGGCAAAACCAATCCCGATATTAAAGGCATGGGCTTTCCCTTGATTCTTCTCGATTCGAATGACCCGTAAATTGTCATACTATGCCATTAGTCGTGTGAGGATCGCAGGCGTTTGGTCTGTCGATCCGTCATCAGTGACTAGCACTTCATAGTTCTGGTAATTGATATTTTGCATCAAATAATGGATCGTATCCTCGATCACGACCTCTTCGTTATGTGCGGGAACCATGATCGTGATCATCGGCTCAATTTCTTCTGGGATCAGGATCCAATCCAATTGACGGAAGCGGAATAAGAAATTGTGACACAGCACACCGATGAACCAAACAAAGCCACCTAATATTGGGTAGGTAAAAAGAATCATCATCAAGATATACAAACAAGTATCCAACCAGGCATAACCTGTATTAAAAACAGAAAACATCGGCTACACCCCGTTTCTATGGAAAAGGTCTTGAATTTCAGTTTCTCCAATGTTTTGTTCCGGATCCATGACATAATATCTGGCATTGTGCCTTGCTTCTTGATCCCCAAAACGCTCTTCATAAAATGTTTCCATCAAGGCCATCCGTTTTGCCAATCCCGCTTCATCATGCAGTGACTTTTTTGTAATTGCTGTTTGAATCGGCGATTATTCCGTCGTGTCATCAAAACGAACAAAACGCTTAAGAATAAGAAGGCACTGACCAGAAAGATAACTAAGTACAGAAGTGCCAATCGTTCTTCAAATTAGACTCGGAAGTCTAACCAATCTGCCGTCATTGGAAAAAAGAACGGGATCGACAGCCATATAAATGGAACAAATACCAATATCCACGTGATGATCACACCCATTGTTTGCCGAAATCTCAGAGGACTATGCTTTGACTCAAAGTAGGCATCTGGGACTAATTTCTGACTCACTTCTTCACGGGTCACTCTTTTTTTCATACTTTCCCCTCCAACACTTTATTCTTACAGTGTTATTCAATCCGTTTTTAAGATACGAATATTCACCATAGTACACCAACACAAAACGGAAACTCAATTTGATTTAGATGAAGTCTTTCACATTAATTTTTATTTTTTACTACGGTTCAACGCATTGACCAATGTATGAAACTGTCCTTTGAAAGACATCACTTGATCAAAGACATCTTCACCATCATTTAACATTTTGACTGTGACCCATCCCAATGCCTCAGTAATGCCAGTAGCGACCGTTGCATTGACAGCGGCGCCAGCGACAGTGCCGACAGCCGGTACAAACTTCAATACATTGCCGACAACACTTCGACCAAAAGTAACAACGACCAATTCTTTAGAAAAGCTTTTGGTCAACCCTTCTGTCCACGAACGGCCAAATAGTCGATATAAACGTGCCATCATCGTTAATTGTACCGGAACCAGCAAAAAGGCGTCTGAAAAAGGAATAGGCGAACAGCCAATGATCGCCGCCGTCAATGATGCCGCATGGATCGTGCGATGGGCTTTCTTTTGCGTGGCGTCATCGACACCCAATAAAAATTCATCAAACACACGGTCTGACTGGGCCTTTCCTTTTGCCATTACTTTTTCTGCTTGCTCTTTCGAACGTCCGTAGTTTTTGCGGATAATCGCTGCGGTTCTTTTCGGCATCTTTTCAAGAGCGGCGTTAAAAAAAGAAGCAAACTCTGCATCTTCATCACTGAATGGTTGATTGTCAAGAATCTGATTTTCTTCTTGATGATTTATCTGGTTCTCTGGTTCTTGTTTTTTTCTCCAACTTTTCACAAAAAAAACCTCCTATGTAGTTAAGATCCTCATGTATGAGCTACTATATATTCATTCTATCGTAGTATGCTTGTGAAATCTAAAGATACAACTTACTGATTCGCCGAATCATGACAATCATAAAAATATGTAAAAAAAAGACCTCGAATAATCGAGGTCTTACTTTTGATACGAGATTACATCATGCCGCCCATGCCCATAGATGGATCCATGGCTGGTGCTGCTGGCGCTGCTGGTTCTGGTTTGTCCGCAACAACCGCTTCTGTCGTTAGCAACAACGCTGCAACAGATGCTGCGTTTTGCAATGCTGAGCGGGTCACTTTAGTTGGGTCAACGATACCTGCTTCAAGCATGTTTACCCATTCGCCAGTCGCAGCGTTGAAACCAACACCTAGATCAGCATGTTTTAATTTATCGATGATCACTGAACCTTCGTAGCCGGCATTTTCAGCGATTTGGCGTACTGGTTCTTCTAATGCACGTAGAACGATTCTGACACCTGTAGCTGCATCGCCATCTGTTTCGATCGCTGCCACTTTGCTGATGACATTCACTAAGGCAGTTCCCCCACCAGAGACCATGCCTTCTTCAACAGCAGCACGAGTAGCGTTCAATGCGTCTTCGATACGTAATTTCAATTCTTTTAATTCTGTTTCTGTTGGCGCACCCACTTTGATCACTGCAACACCGCCAGCTAATTTAGCCAAACGTTCTTGTAATTTTTCACGGTCAAAGTCGGAAGTTGTATCTGCGATTTGGTTTTTGATCAATTGCACACGTGCGTCGATGCCGCCTTTATCGCCAGCACCTTCAACGATTGTCGTGTTGTCTTTATCAACAACGACTTTGCTTGCTTGACCTAAGTTGTCGATCGTCGCATCTTTTAGTTCAAGACCTAGATCTTCGGTGATGACTGTACCACCAGTTAAAACAGCAATATCTTCTAACATTGCTTTACGACGGTCACCAAATCCTGGTGCTTTCACAGCTACGACATTGAATGTACCACGGATTTTGTTCAAGACAAGTGTTGGTAAAGCTTCGCCATCTACATCGTCAGCGATGATCAACAATGGTTTAGATTGTTGTAAGATTTGTTCTAACAATGGCAAGATATCTTGGATGTTAGAAATTTTCTTGTCAGTGATCAAGATATATGGATTTTCTAAAGCTGCTTCCATTTTGTCATTGTCAGTGACCATGTATTGTGACAAGTAACCACGGTCGAATTGCATACCTTCAACAACATCCAATTCTGTTTCGATTCCTTTTGATTCTTCAATCGTGATCACACCATCATTGCCGACTTTTTCCATTGCATCAGCAATATATTGACCGACTTTCTCGCTGCCTGAAGAAACTGCACCGACTTGTGCGATGGCTTCTTTTGAATCAACGATCGATGAAATGCTGTGTAATTCTTCAACGGCTGCTTTTGTTGCCATTTCGATCCCGCGACGAATGCCTAAAGGATTTGCTCCTGCAGTCACGTTCTTCAACCCTTCACGGACGATGGCTTGTGTCAATAATGTAGCAGTGGTTGTACCATCACCAGCGATATCGTTGGTTTTTGATGCAACTTCTGCGACTAGTTTTGCGCCCATGTTTTCAAAATGATCTTCTAATTCGATTTCTTTTGCGATCGTTACGCCATCATTTGTGATCAATGGTGAGCCATAAGATTTTTCTAAAACAACGTTACGGCCTTTTGGTCCTAAGGTAACTTTCACTGTATCTGCTAATTTGTCTACACCGCGTAACATCGCTGCGCGTGCGTCTTCTGCAAATTTAATCTCTTTTGCCATGATTGATTCACCTCAAATTATTTTTTTATTATTCTACGACTGCGATAATATCTTTAGCAGCCACGATCAAATATTCTGTTCCTTCAAATTTCACTTCTGTGCCAGCGTATTTTTCGAACATGACTTGTTCGCCTACATTGACAGCAACAGGAGCTTGTTCACCGTTTTCAAGTGTGCGGCCTTCGCCAACTGCAATCACGGTACCTGTTTGTGGTTTTTCTTTTGCTGCTGAAGCAAGAACGATTCCGCCTATAGTTTTTTCTTCTTCTTTTGCGACTTCGATAATCACGCGATCACCTAATGGTCTTAACACGATAAATCCCTCCAATAAGTTATAGTCAATTTTTCGATTAGCACTCTCATCCAACGAGTGCTAACTCACAGTTTTAATATTACTCATTTTCCTTTGCTTTTGCAAGCCTTTTGATTATTTTTTTCGTTTTCTTTTTGAACATTCAGGCTTTATTTCTCTTGCTTCACTAGTTTATAATAAACCAAAGGAGTGTGATCCCTAGATCATGTCATTATCAAAATATTCATTTGCCACCATATTTACATACGGCATTGTGTTTTTCTTGCCTAGCGCTTTTGTTCACGCGGGCTTGGCCGTTCCTGCGACCACAATTGGCTACTTAGCTGGCGCCATGATCATGTTTGGTCTCTATTTTTTCCAGAGAGAACCTTTGGCTTTCGAACACAAACGCAGTAAACCATCCGCAATCGTTATTTATGGGTTATCGGGTATTATATTGGCTATCTTGTTGCAGAATGTTGCCGTCTATATTGAGTCCTTGTTTGGTGAAGTGACTGCTTCAGAAAATACCGCGAACATTATCCAAATCATTTTACAACAACCTTTATTTGCTTTGGCTGCGATGGTTGGAGGACCCATCATGGAAGAATTCGTTTTCCGACGTGCATTGGTGGGTATCATTGGCAAATACACCCATGTGTGGATTGGTGTTGTCGTGAGTGCCTTTGCTTTTGCTCTTGCCCATAATGATGGCCATATCCTGGTTTATCTTTTCTTAGGTTTATTTTTCTCAGGTCTTTATGCGTATACAGGTAGTATTTGGACCTCAATGATCACCCATGTTGGTATGAATACCTTAGTGATCATCATACAAGTCCTTGTCCAAAGCGGATATATTCAAGTCCCATAACCTGAAAAAAGAGAGAAGTGCGTAATCCATGCGCACTTCTCTCTTTTGATTAAAGAATCTCTCCATTACTTGTAATGACGTTTTGGTACCATGCGAAAGAATCTTTTTTGCTTCGTGCCAGTGTTCCCTGACCTTCATTGTCTTTATCCACATAAATCACACCATATCGCTTTTTCATCTCACCAGTGCCTGCCGATACAAGATCAATGATGCCCCAAGGGGTATAGCCTATTAGATCGACACCATCATAGAGGACAGCTTCTTTCATCGTTTCAATATGGTCCTTTAAGTAATCGATCCGATACCGGTCATGAATCTGTCCGTCTTCTAACTGGTCAACTGCACCAAAGCCGTTTTCAACAATAAATAGCGGCAGCTCATAGCGTTCATTGAACCAATTCATCGCATAGCGCAAGCCCATTGGATCAATTTGCCAGCCCCATTCTGAAGCATCGACGTACGGATTAGTCACTAAATCTTGACTTTCATCATAGTCGTACGTATGATCGTTTTCTTTCCCTTTCACTGCAAAAGACATATAGTAGCTAAAGCCAATATAATCGACGCAGCCTTCAGCCAAATCTTCTTTGTCCGCTTCAGTGATATCAAGATCAAACGCTTTTCGATCAAAGTATCGCAGTAAATATTTCGGATAATGGCCACGCACATGAACATCTGAGAACCAATATCGTCTTTGCATTGCCACTGTAGCCGCCATCATGTCTTTAGGGTCACAGGAGTATGGATAGATCGGACACATCGCAATCATCGATCCAATTTGAAAATCTGGATTGATTTGGTGACCAAGTTTTACAGCTTTAGCACTAGCAACCAATTCATAATGCGCTGCTTGATACATCACTTGTTCTCGGTCTTCGCCTTCAGAAAAACGCAAACCTGAGTTTGTGAATGGGGCAAAATCCTCTTTGAAGTTTGCTTGATTGTTGATTTCGTTGAACGTCATCCAATATTTCACTTTATCTTTATAGCGATGAAAACAGACTTCCGCAAAGCGAACAAACAACGCAATCAATTGGCGGTTTCGCCAGCCGCCGTATGCTGTCACCAGATGATACGGCATCTCAAAATGAGACAAGGTGATCACTGGTTCTATGCCATACTTCAAACATTCATCGAACAAATCATCATAGAATTGCAAACCGTCTTCATTTGGTTGGGCTTCATCCCCTTTTGGAAAAATCCGCGTCCAAGCGATCGACGTGCGAAAACACTTAAGGCCTAGGTCAGCAAACAATTTGATATCCTCTGGATAATGATGATAAAAATCGATGGCTTCATGATTCGGGTAGATTTCTCCTTCTACGATCCCATCTGTGATACGTCGTGGAATCCCATTGGCTCCCACCGTCATGACATCCGCCACACTGATACCTTTGCCGCCTTCTCGATAACCGCCTTCCAATTGATGCGCAGCTACAGCGCCGCCCCAAAGAAAATCTTCCCGTAATGTATTCATAGCACACATGCCTACCTTCTTGTTTAATTGACTGTTTCTGTCTCTTGTTTAAAGTTCAAACTATCAACTTTACGTACAAATGGATAATAGATAAAGAAGCCAATCGCTAAAACAACAAATTGTAGAATGGCTGTTCTAACACCGCCGACTAAAAATCCAGAAATGATTGGTGGTGTTGTCCATGGTACTTGTACCGCAGTAAAGAGTGGCACGAGACCTGTATACAATGAGAAGTACGTGATAATACCAGAAACCACTGGCGTTAGGATAAATGGAATCACCATGATTGGATTCATGACGATTGGTGTAGCAAAAATAATAGGTTCGTTAATATTAAAGAATGCAGGGATCATCGATAAGCGACCCAACTGTTTGAATTGCGCTGACTTGGCAAAAGCAACCATGTAAAGCACGATACCAATGGTCATCCCTGCACCGGTCACAGTCATGAATTGATCTAAAAACTGTTGTGTCACGATATGTCCGCCATTTGCGATCGTCAATTCTTTTCCTGATTCAAGAATCGCTGTATTGGCTAAAGAATTGGCTTGTAAAATGGGCCCCATGATCCCGCCAACGATCGTTGACCCGTGAACACCAAAGAACCACAGAAACGGTACAAGGAATCCTAACATCAACGCACCGCCAAGAGAGTCTGTTACCCCTTGCATTGGACTTTGAATCACTTCATAGATCCATTCAACGACTGTTGTATTGAATACTTTATCAAAGAATACATAAATCACTAGTGCAACAGTTGTTAAAACAGCTGCTGGTATAAGTGCAGTAAATGAATTTGCAACGTTCGTTGGTACTTGTTCTGGAAGTTTGATTCGGATGTCCCGTTTTAGGAACCACGTGTAGCCCCAACCAACAAATAAACCGACCAAAATAGCGCTGATCATTCCTTGGCCACCTGTCCAAGTCTTATCAATAATATTAGTGATCGTGACACCTGAATCAGCATCCGTCACACTTGATTCCATCGTCAATAAAAAGATAACCAATCCAATCATTCCCGCTGGAAGACCTTCGAATCCTTCTGCTTTTACATAGGAATAGGCAATCCCCATAACAGCAAAGAAAGCCATGATTGCGAATGAAGCTCCATACGCTTGATTGAAATAATCGCCTAATCCACTATTCGTGACCCAATCTGCAACCGATTGAACGGGGAAATTTGCCAATAGTAGGAAAATCGATCCTACGATTGAAAACGGCATGGTATAGAGCATACCATTACGTAATGCAGTAATTGCTTTTGTGTTTACAAATTTTAAAACAGGAGGTAAAACTTTATCATTAATCCATTCATTCATCAAAATCACTCCTATAAAATTAATATGCGCATCGGCCGATGAATTCGCTTACATATATAGCATAGCGTAACTTGCAAGACTTTGATACTAGCTAGCCGCTCTTAGAAACAAATTCCAACAAAAAAAACAGCCGCAGCTGTTTTTTGTCATGATGTTTGCAAAATTTGATACGCCTGATGGGCCAAAAGTTCAATCAATGCAATAACAGGTACTTGCGTAGTCAAATTCAAATACTCTTCTTCAGCCCCATTGACTACCGGCATATAGTAAGACAAATTATAATCAGCAATTTGCGCAATAGTAGATTGCTCATCATTCGTAATACTCAATACTTTGGCACCAAACCGTTTAAATTCTTCCGCTTGTTTGATCATTTGCGTCGTTTCTCCCGATACTGATAGGAGGATCGCTAAGGTATTTTCCATGCCTCGCGGCGGTACCGGTAAGAAAGGATCGACAATACTGTACGCATTGATCCCTACATTTGCAAAATACCGACTGCCGTAAGCCCCAAGCATCCCACTCGTACCTATACCTGAAAATGCCACATGTCTCGCTGCAACGATCAACGCTACAGCTGGTTCAATAAAGTCGCGATAGTTTTCGTTATTGACTTTTTTTAGAAACATATCAACTTGGATCGTTGCATCATAAAACAAATCTAAGTCATTTGTTTCGTGCTGTTTCTTCTGACGAATAGCATATTTGAGTTCTGAATATCCATCATAGCCAAGCTTGTTGATACATCTTAAAATAGTGGAAGTAGAAACATGACAGCCTTGTGACAAGCCGCGAATGGTTAAATAAGCAACTTCATCGAAATGCTGCACAATGTAGTTATACACACGCATCTCTAGTTCATTTAATGTTTTGACTTTCTCTGCATCAAACATGTATGGCTCCTCCAAAGTATCAACGGGCATAAAAACAGTTATATACCAAACAATTCCGTTGCAGTATCTGGATCTGTGTCATAGACTTCGAATGCTTCCCCGACACCTAGATCATGTTCTTTCATCGTGTTGACCATCGTTAAATGCGCCAACTCTTTCAAATTGTTTTCTTTACTTAAGTGGCCAAGATAGACCCGTTTTGTATTATCCGTCAAAATATCGGTCATCACCAAGGCACCATCTTCATTTGATAAATGGCCTCGATCACCTAAGATCCGTTGTTTCAAACTCCATGGGTACGCACCCATCCGCAACATTTCTAAGTCATGATTGCTTTCGACAAGATAGGCATCCGCACCTTTGATGATCCCACGTACATGGTCACTGCAATACCCTGTATCTGTCAACATCACAAAAGATTTGCCATCTTTGTAGAAGCGATAAAATTGAGGCGCAGCAGCATCATGAGAGACGCCAAAACTTTCAATGTCAAGATCCCCCATTGTCAGGACTTTGCCCATCTCAAAAATATGCTTTTGCTCAACTGCAACATTGCCAATCATCGGATCCATTGCTTGCCAGGTCTTCGTATTGGCATACACATCCAACTTATATTTTCTAGCAAGGACACCCACACCATGAATATGATCACGATGTTCGTGTGTCACAAGAATCGCATCTAAATCTTCCGGTTTGCGCCCAACTTCACCTAATAATGAAGTGATTTTTTTGCCACTCAAACCTGCGTCTACCAGAATACGCTTTTTACCGGTTTCGATATAAAGTGAATTACCTGAGCTTCCGCTGGCAAGAATACTCACTTGAAAGGCACTTTCTTCCTTCATCATGGATTACTTTACTTCCTCTCTGCTTGTTTCAACGTGTTTCATTATACCGATTTTTTTAAGGATTTTCTACTTTTTGTACTGCATTATTTGTAATGATCCGATTACTGAACGCATTAACGGTTTCTATTTGGACTGTATCATCATTGTCAGATTTGAAGGCTACGAACCAAGCCGGAATATAAACATTTTTGTCCCTGACTTTCAAAATCATCGTATACGCCAACTCAGTCCATAAAATCGTTGAATGGCTAGGTAATTTATTATTCAGATATAAAGTATTGACCGCTTCTTTTTCTGAGTATACCGTCATTCTTTCTCTTAATGGCGTAATCGATGAAATATGTGTTTGACTATATTTGGTGATTTGCAGTAAATCATCCGTATTCTCTAAGGTAATATCCATACGACTGGAACTATCATTGAATGGAATTCCTTCATAAGACTGTGCGGCAACGACTGTTGGATGGTCGCCCTCAAGTGAGGATAGATTACTGATGTATTGATACTCATTGCCATATAATACCTGATCTGCTCGTTCTAAATAACCATTGACCGTTTCTTCTGCTTGGGCATCATCACTAATATAAAACCCGCTAGATGACACGTGCGTCAATTGCTGTCCTTTAACGGTCGCTTCGCCGTTCAAGTTATCAGCCGCTTGGGCTTCTTTCAAAGCTGCTGCCATATCTGTCTGCTCGCCACTCAAATAATAGCCGCTCAACGATTCATCTGACAGTTCCCCTGAAAAACGAATGTCTTCTGTGTCTAAACGTTGCTCGATTGGAATCGTCTGATTAGATTGTGACACATTTTGCTGCTCACTGCGGGCTTCACTGTAAATGTTGAACAAAAATACATTCAAGCCTAAAAAAGCGAGGAAAAAAATCCATTCGATTCGTTTGAAATCCAATTAATTCTCCTCCCTTTCTGTCAGTTTATCCATCAAATTATCATAGCTGATCCACTGCGCATCATAATTGATATACCATTCAGGTGTCAAATTGACCAACGGTGCATCTTTGATTTCTCCCCACTGATAGCCGACAATGATTTGTCCTAACTGATCAGGCTCTGCACCAGCAGCCAATAGATTTTGCTTGATCGTCAAACTGGAAGGCAATTCAACTTCAGTTTCTGAAGGAATGGGTACTTGGATCGCATTTAGACTGGCAGAAATAGCCATTTCGCGACTCCCAGTTTGCCCACTATCAGAAAAAGTCACATTGATGACCCCTTGAGAGCCACTGCTGAACACTGGATAACCTTCAACAAAAACACGGTATTCCAAATGTTTGTCCTGCTGATCGAAATAACGGATCGTCCCGAAATTATTGCCTAGTCGCTTAATATAGTCCGCACTGAGCATCGCTAAATCCACGTCTTCCGACTCTGAAATCGTCGTTTCGAATTTGACCAACTGCTGATCTTGTAAGACCGTCATATTCTGACCGCCTTGATAATAATAGGTATCGACACTATCATCATTGATTTTGACATCTTTAGGAGAATTGAAGAAAGCTTCTCGAAATAGGCTCTGCGATTGTGTCGAAGAATAGTAACTATATTTCTTCAATTTGATTGTGTCTTTTGTATAAAACTGATTGCTGTTTTCGGTGTCATCTTGCTGCATTTCTGTCCATTCGCGGGGATTATCCGCCAACAAACTTTTCACTTGCGCTTCATCCCAATCAATCGACCCTTCAATAACCTGGTTCTTCTCTAAATCGATAAACTGGATCGTATGCGCATTTAAATCGAATTGGATTCGGCGAAAGGGCAAATGATCCTCTTCTCCTTTATCATTAAAAGATAAATCTAAGTCATAGGTTTCCTCGTAGTCTTCAAGATAAAAGGACGTATAATAGCTCAGTGAGATGCCTTGCGTCAATGCAGTTGCTTTAGCAAAATCTGCTTCATCTTCATAAGCCTTGACCGTCAAGTCACTGATTGAACTTTGATTGATCTCTTCCTGGATCGCACGGACCACCGTTTCAGAATTGGTTTCTTTGATCTCCCCATCCTCTTGCCATGAAAGATAAAGAGGCAAAAACAAATCACTCTTTTGTTTATATGTCTGTACAGAAGGATTAACTGTTGTATCTGTGTCCTCACTGCCACTGCTGTTGCCTGTGGGATTAAGCCAGATCATATAGGAGAAATAAAAACTCAAAGCAATCATCAAAATCAGGCCAACCCGGATGACTTTTTCCGAGATTCTCATACCCACCAATCCTCCTCATACGGTTCATATGGCAACATGATGTAGAAGGTCGATCCGCGATGCTCACGACTTTCAGCCCAAATCGCCCCACCGTGTGATTTGATGACTTCGCGAGAAATCGCCAACCCAAGCCCCGTTCCCCCTTGCTGCCTAGCCCGCGCCTTGTCTACACGGTAGAAACGATCAAAAATTTTGGTCAGATCTTTTTTCGGAATACCGAGTCCTTGGTCATTGATACTCAACACGATATTGTTGTGGGTTTCCATCAGTTTGACCGTAATAATTCCGCCATCAGGAGAATACTTGATCGCATTGTTCATAATATTATCGATCACTTGGATCATTTTATCGGTATCAACTTCGACCCACAACTCTCGTTTCGTAAATTCGCGGCGGATCAAATATTTCTTGCTTTCATTGGTGACCATCATATCAAAACGGTCCAACACAAAATTGACCAACTCATTGAAATTGATGTACTCAGATTGTAATTGTGCATTGCCACTGTCCATTCTGGAAAGACTAAGCAAGTCGTTGATCATGCGGATCATCCGATCGGTTTCGTCCAATGTCACTTTTAAGAAGTTCGGTGCAATTTCGGGATCTTTCCAAGCACCTTCACTTAATGCTTCAATGTAGCTGCGCATACTCGTTAAAGGTGTCCGTAATTCATGGGATACATTGGATACAAACTCGCGACGTTCCTGCTCATTTTGTTCTTGTTCCGTCACGTCGTGCATCACAGCTACCAATCCAGATATAAACCCAGATTCGCGGCGAATCATCGAAAAATCGATCCGCAATATCAAGTTGGCACCAGTTGCGTCGTTGCTCGGTCGCTCGATCAGCATTTCTTCCGGACTTTCCAATAGTTTGCGCAAGGTGTATTCTTCATCGATCTGCAACAAAGACAAAATCGATTGGCCGACTGCTTCTTCGGTTGTGACATTTAACAAAGACATCGCCATCTCGTTGATGGTGATGACTTTGCCTCGTCGGTCTGTCGCAACGACCCCATCGGTCATGTGAGACAACACGCTATCCAAACGATTGCGTTCCGATTCCATTGCTTCTTGGGTTTCTTCGATTCGTTCCCCTAGTTGGTTGAAGGTCTCAGCCAGTTGGCCCAATTCATCTTTCCCGTGGACCGCCACTTTACGGCTGTAATCTCCTTTGGCGATGCGAATCGCTTGCTCCCGCATTTCACCGATAGGTTGCGTGATCGAGCGAGAAACCAACAATGCCACGACGATGGAAATCACCGCAGCGATCAAAGAAGCCGTCACAAATATCAAGGCTGTCGTACTCACTTCACTATATTTGGCTTCTAAATTGCTACGTAAATAGAGCGTGCCTAAAACTGCATCGCCTGTTGGTGATTGGATCGATTCCACAATATTGAAGACCCGTTGACCACTTGACTCATCATAGAGGACTTCACTGCGGTTTGTATCATAATCCCGATAATCATTTTTTTCGCCAACCGACCCGCGGTCATTGATATTGGTCGTTGCCCGAATGATGCCTTGTTCATCCACTACCCGCATCTCTAAGATTTCTGAGGAATTCGTGCTCGTCAAGATCCGATTCAACGATGTATTCATCGTATCCCAATCTAGACCGTTTTCTGAGTCCATGCGGCTCAATTCAGAACCTAGTGTAACGACCAGCGTACTCGCTCGTGCCTCCATGTCGCGTTTGAAGGCATCGACGGTTGTCTTTTCTAGTTCACGAATAAAATACGCCCCGATAATCTGGATCGCAATCAAGAGGATCAAGATAAATGTCAGGGCGATTTTGAAGTTCACTGATTGAAAAAAGCGAACCTTATTTTTCATCTCTTATTCCTGTTCTGGATTTCGCAAATAATAGCCTACTCCGCGACGAGTCACTAAGTAATTTGGATGACTTGGGCTATCTTCGATTTTTTCCCGCAAACGACGGACCGTCACATCGACTGTACGGACATCACCGAAATAATCATAACCCCATACGGTTTGCAGCAAATGTTCTCGGGTCATGACTTGACCTAGATGTTTGGCTAAGTAATGCATCAACTCAAATTCCCGATGGGTCAATTCAATGGCACCGCCATTTTTGGTCACCATATATGCTTCTGGATGGATCGTTAAATCACCAATCGTTAATTCGGCATTTGGAGCATCTTCGACTTCTTTTGCAGAAGATGAACCGCGACGCAGATTGGCTTTTACCCGTGCAACCAATTCTCGGTTCGAGAATGGTTTTGTCACGTAATCATCAGCCCCTAATTCAAGGCCTAATACTTTGTCGATTTCAGAGTCCTTGGCTGTTACCATGATGATTGGCATATCGTGGGTCTTGCGAACTTCCCGCGCCACTTCTAAGCCATCCATTTTTGGCAGCATCAAATCTAAAATGATCAAATCTGGCTCGACTTCAGCAACTTGTTCCAGTGCTTCTTCGCCATCATACGCTGTATATACTTCATATCCTTCTTTAGTTAAGTTAAACTTGACGATATCTGAGATTGGTTTCTCATCGTCTACGACTAGGATCTTTTTCAAAAAATGTCACCTCAATTTTTTTTGGTTTCTTTTCTATTATACATGATTTGCTTATGCTTTTCATCTTTCCACAAATGTAACGGCTGTTTCTTAAGGAAAGCAAAATAAAAGAGAAAGACGAGGCCGTCCTTCTCTTTTCACTCATTCTTAGTCTTCTAATAGCTGAATCCCTATGCCTAACAACCCTGGTCCCGTATGCACGACCAGTGCAGGTGATATTTGGCCAAATAAAATTTCTTTGACTTTGGGAAATTCTTTCTCTAAGCGGACTTTCATTTCTTTGGCTTCTTGTAACGCATCCCCTTGCGCAACAGCTAAACGTACGTTGGGATGATCCCCAACGAATTGTTTGATCAAGTCAACCGTTTTGTCCAAACTCTTTTTTCGCCCGCGAGATTTGGCTACTGTATGATAAACGCCTTCTTCATTACAGGAAATGATTGGATTCAACTTCAAGGCATTCCCCAAGATCGAAGCAACCAAACCTATTCTGCCGCCTTTTTGCAAGTATTCTAACGTTGCGACATTAAATAAGACTTTGTTCTTTGGTACCTCATTGGTCAGCTGGTTTTTCAATTGCGGCCAATCTGTACCATTGCTTAGCAACTCGGCAGCCCGTATCGCTTGAAGACCCGCACCGATACCGATATTTTTCGTGTCTAGCACAAATACTTCCAAATCTGTTCTTTGCTCGCCGAGAAGGCGAACCACATTAAAGGTGCCACTTAGTCCGCTGGAAATCGTCACGGCAAAGACCTTTTCAAAGCCGTCAGCTTTGATTTGATCAAAAATCTTACCAATGGCTTCACCATCGGGCAAAGATGTGCTAGGAATTTCTTGCGGCAATCGGGCATAGATTTCTTCTGCTGTGATATCGATTTTGTCTGTATAGGTACGGTCTTTATAGATAATTTGTAATGGCAGCATATACATCCCATACTGTTCCATGATATCTGCGGGTACATCTGTTCCTGAGTCAACTAATAGGGCAACTTTATCTTTATTCATGCGCGTCTCCTTTGTGGGTTTCTAAATAGATTTGTTCTAAGGCAATCATTTTTTCTGCCAATAATTTATTTGCAAAAGACCGTGAAGCCCCTTTGATAGCAATCAACTCGATAGCAATCGGCCGGGTTTCTGTTTGTTCTGGCATTCCTGCTGCTTCTTGTCCGACGATGCGAATGGCTTTTTCTTGCTCTTCACAGAACAAATTATATGCATTGCGAATCCCGACTACTTTGCCTTGGAACAAGATCCCTGTTTTGATTTCCGGAATCGTTAATACTTGTTTCAACATCGTGATAGCGATCAAAAAAGCCAAATGCTTTTGATTGTAGCGTTTTTTCTCAGGCGCTGGAATCATCCCTTTTTTGACATAATTATTGACCATTGATGAGGTCAATAACGGATGCTTCTCCACTTGGATGACAGGTGAAAGATATTGATCGATCAAGGTAATCACTTGATCCATATATAATTCGAGGGTAGGTAGTTCATCCCAGCGCGGGAGGTGGAATGTTGCGATTGCTTCGCCCCATTTCTTGATCTCTAATTCTACATTTTCCATTGGTTCCTCCATCTTAAACAACAGAACTTAAAATCATCATAAACCAATCATCTAGTTTCGATAACTAGATTCAGTTTAGCATGGAATGATCGACATTAAAAGAGATTTAACTATGAATGTGCCATCTTTATCTCTTTTTTAACTGTTGTTATTCCCTATGGCTCATCATGTCTCATCAAAAAAACTACCCAGAAAAAATTGGGTAGTAATTAATGAATATCTTTCAGCAGCTTACAAATAGATAGGTTTGGGCTAGTTGCTCTAAAGCAGCTTTCCGATTGGTTGCGGATTGAACCGATCAAAAACAACCTATATTTTCTGTTGCCAAGCTATCGAAATAGTGATACTATATCAAAGTAATAATTTGGGCCGTTAGCTCAGTTGGTAGAGCAGCTGACTCTTAATCAGCGGGTCGCGGGTTCGAGCCCCTCACGGCCCATTGGGTGCCAAACCCACGCCACATCAATGCTTTTGGCGTCTTCGGACGTTTCGAAAAAGGCATTGGATGTGGCATTTTTTATGCCGCGGGTAGGATTTGTGGGTATATATTTAACGCAGCTGTTGCAATTTTGGCAGAATGAGAACAATTATTTGATAAACGTAAAAAAGCCGTCTTAATCGAATCTGAATAAGACGGTTTTTGCTATTTCTCAGTTAGGACTGATTCAATTAAATTTTTAAAAAAGCCATTATTCTATTAAAAAAATATTTATACTCACTTTCGTTTTCAAGAATATGTTCTAAAAGTCCCATTACTAAAAGACTAAAACCTTCGAATACCAAAATAAGCAAAAAAATGAGACTAAATAAAATACTATTCGAATCCAAGTCTAATTTTGAAAATTCGCTAATAATATTCTGTTTGATTTCAGTTTCAATAACTATATTCATAGCAGATATTATTGGCACAACAAAACTAAGTAAGCTAACTGGGAACATAGTAACTTTAATGAACTGTCTATGCGCTCTTATAGTTTTTTTTATCTGTTTTTTTTTCATTGGAAAAGGAAAAGACAGTATAAACACTTATCCAAAATACTACTATCAACAAAGCGAACGTGACAAAAACAACGTTATCTTCAAGCCGAAAATTATTGAGTAAGTAATCATTTATAAACGAGGAAACAAGAAGTGCTAAAAATGGTAATGAAAAATAAAATAATAGTGGGGTCCTAAACAAACTATAGTATCTCTCTATCCTAATTTTTTGGGGGTTTCTGCTGACTAAAAATTGAAAAAAGGATACTCTACAGAGTAATCTGCCCATTATGATCAGAATCAATCGAACATAGTACCACACTAAACAAACCAAAAACCACAACGACCAAATGATCGTTGTGGTAAAAATTACATATAATAGTGCTAACCAAATTAAGCTCATATTTTCACACTTCTTTATAAAAGGACAGCTCAATCCTTCCTGAAGACAGATTGCTGAATCCTTTTTTTTAATTTTTTTTACTTTTAGTCTTCAATTGACTCTTGTCCTTCTTGAGCTATCGAAACAGTTATTCTTGTTCTTGATCATCAATCACGGATTGGTTAAAGACTGCATGCCTCGGCACATGAGACGATGAAGCTTTTTTACATTTCATACTAAAATTAGCTAGTATGGTGTTCTTTCAAAATTTTTCATTCCAACTCAATTCTCTAATCTTTGATACTCCATATCATCAATCATAATCTTTTTATCAGATAATTGATGGAGTTGTCTTTGCAAATCATCAAATAGATGTGTTACGTTTACTTTAGTCTCTTCCACTTCGAACAAGACTTCCCTTGCTTTGTCTTGTATGGCTTCAATTCGTATATCAGTAGACCGAATAACACGTTCTGCTTCCATTTTTGCTTCCTCGACCGTTCTCTTTGCCTTTCTCCTTGCAAAGACCAATACTTCACCGATTTCTGACTGAAACTCATCATTTTCTTTTTTTAATGCTTCATTTTCTGCTTGTAAAGCAGAACAGCGTTTTTCCAAATCATTTTCTTTTTGCGTTTGGTCTAAGTATGTTCCCTTATCACTTTGTTTTAGTTGTTTCATTGATTTTTTTAATTGATCATTTTCTTTTGTTTGCATCATAATTTCTTGTGTCAAATGAGTAATTTGATTTTTCAATTCTTTGATCATTATATTCTGACTTTCAATCACTTTTTGTTGCTTCTCCGCACTTACTGGTCCATCAAAATCAAGAATCACTTGACCTTGTTCTGACGAAATTTCTCCTTCTATCTCTTTTTCGATTTTTTTCATCACTTGATCAACTACATCCGATCTCGAATCATCAGAAACGATTTTTTTTCCATTCTCTGCATCAATTACGCATTGTTCTAGTACTGTTTGTTCTTCAGAATCTTTCTCGATTTCACTCACATTCTCTCCACCTTTTTGTTTTTCTACTTCTTTTAATTGAATCTATTGAGAACCTATCAATGACAGCGCTCCAGATTCTTCTTTTATATATGTCTGATTAAACAGATATTGATTCGTATCGATATCTAGGATTTGGATAGAAACTTGTCCTAGTTCTTCAATTTCAGAAAGTTCTTTGGCTAATTGCGCGCTATTAATTTCAAGTAAATCATTCGCCTCCATCGCAGCAATTTCTGTATGAATTGCAAGACTTAAATTGTTTTGTGATACATTATTCGAAATAATTACAGTAGCTCTTCCCAAAATAGGTGTCAATGATCGCGCTATTTCCACTTCCGTTTCAAATCGCTTTTCGTAATTTTCCTCAGTGACAAAAAAAGGCCAATCAATTGAGGTCAATCCCAGACCCAATTCTGGGTATTGAAATATTGGTAGAGATAAAAGATCAGATTGCCTTTTCACGACTATATGAAGTGTCTCTTCTACTTCTTCTAAAGCAAATTGGGTTTTAATTTGTACATTTCGTTGATAAAAAAGCATCCCTGTCAAACTGAGGAGTATTAATACGATGCTCCCCGTAATCCACAGAATTGTATGAACATTAATGAATAGGTCTTTATGTTTAATGACCATAATTTTATGAAAAAAAGTTTGATTACTATTAACCTGCTTCTCAATTTTGTTGATTTGAATGATTCTAAACAGACGCCGTATATTCAGTATAAGTATGAATACCGAGAATAAAGCTATACTAATCGTAAATATAATCATTTTCATACCTTTCTAAAAGAATAATATTAATGGCAAAAATCAGCTTTAACTTTTTCACATTCTTTTCAAAAAATGACTATCGTTAGCAGTCCATAGATTTCATTTTCTGATACCAGTCCGATATACCGACTATCATTAGAATTTGTAACATTATCACCCATCACAAAATAATATCCCGATGGAATTTGTTCAAATTTATTTAGCATATTTGCCACTTCGGAAGTAACTTCTAGTGTGTATGTAACATTGAAATTAGATTCTGCAATTTCTACCATGATTCGATTGTCACTTTTAATAACACGATCTCCCGGCATGCCAATTATTCTCTTAATCAAGAGTTGATCGTCTTTCTCAAATGTTACAATATCATACCTATTTGGTAATTTTTGTTTATTAATGAGCACTAGTTGACGATTTTCTAGAGCTGGAAACATAGATTCTCCCTTAATAAAAGATAGTTGAAACCTAAAAGATAGGATAGAAAAAGTTATGACGAATAGGATAATACTCAATACACGCCCATTATATTTAAGAATACGATGAATGCTATTTTTTACGAGCGCTTTCAGACTATTGACAATACGCATTTTCACCTGTACCCTTCTATGCCTATCTTTGATTGCTGATTTAATTTTTACGCTTGGCTTTATCTTATTTTGGCGTGATATAAGAAACTGTTAGAGACTTGGCTAAATCATTGTTGATGACCCGATAAGAAATCGTGTCTTTGCCGTATACATTCCCCTCCGAAATCAAGATACCATTTGGTCCGACCGCTTCAACAAAGGCAACATGTCCATATCTAGGATCGGATCCGGCAACCCCATGGGAAAAAGAAATCACGGTTCCTACTCTAGGTGTTTGCGTCACGTGATACCCTAAACGTCTGCCGGTCGCACCCCAATCTCCGCCATTCCCCATATAGTCATCGACACGACCGCCTAATTGAGCAACTCTATTAAACACATACCATGTACATTGGCCTATTGGATATGAGCCAGATAGATTGTAGTCACGGCCATCGTAAACTGGAAGTGACATTAATTGACGATATTCACTTGGAACTTTATCAAGGTTTTCAATAAATAGTCCTAATTCGGAAACCGGTGCCTGATCATAACGAGTCAAATCATAAGCTGCAATAAGAGAATTTAATTTTTTATGATAATCTACATCGGTGGCATAGGAGCCTGTAAGTTCTTCTGTTGCACGGATATAATTTTTGGCATTCGAACGCCAAACGCCTTCATAATATTCAGGATCCCAAGTTAATCCTCCGCGAATTAATTGAACATAATCAGCTAAAGAATCATTGTAAGAAGGATAGCTTCGAAACGCTGCTGGAATCTGGTATAATTCGCCATTTCCCCTATCTTCATTTGTATTCATGACCACTGACTGGTTACCATAACTTCCCTTGATTCCAAATAAGTTGTAGTAAGGTGCTCTTGATAGTCCACTTGTTCCGCTTCCACTCTCTAAAATTGCCTGAGCTATCGTAACAGAAGCAAACACATCGTATGTTAGGCCTATTTCCTGTGCATCTTCTGCGATAATATCGATAAATGCTTGGGTTTCTTCATTGGGTTGAAATTCAAATGGCGCAGGATACTGTGTATAGAGATTTTCCCCAACTTCAGTTAATTCTTTTGCATCCACTCTTTTTACAAAAAATGATTCTTGTTCTTGTTCAGCTATCGTTGAAAGATAGGTAAGCACTACGCCAAATTCAGGTTCATCTTCACTTTCTTCGACATGATCGAGTTCCATGATTGTTACACTGTGTTCATCGCTTAATTGAATGGCTAGTGGTTTCCAGCTAACGCCTGTATCTTGATAAATGATATCTCCCGGTTGCAAATCAGTATAATCCTTTTTAATAAGTTCAATTTCATCAATGTTAGTTTCCGTCACTTCTTCAAAAATTTCATTTATCCAATTTTCAATTGGTTCGGTCTCGTCTACCACTAAACCTACTTGTTGAATAATCTTATAAACAAGTGCCGCTTGCCATGTTTTTTCAAAACTGCTTCGCAAAGGCAATGTATAGCCAGCCAAATTAGATGGCATGATCCCTGCTGTTTCGAATTCTTCAGGAATAGATACAGAATCATTGCTAAAAATAGATTTGCTCCAGGTTTCCGTTAGTGATTGGCTAATTGCATCTTTAGGAGATGAAGGGTTGACTTGTTGCGCAGGTTTCGCAGGTTTTTTATTTCCCGTTTCAAGTTCATTATTAGCCACTTCTTCTTGTTCAGGTGTCTCTTCTTTTATTTCTGGTTCTTTTATTTCTGGAGCAGGTGGGGCTTCCTCATATGATTCGTCTTCCTTATCTGAAACTATTGGCTCACTCTCAGTTATATCAGCATCTTCAGCTTCATCATCTTGAGTATCATCGTTCGTACTTTCCTTATCTTTTTCATGCGCTTCGATGTCGAGATCATTCGATCCTTCAAAATCTGCTGATGCAGGAATTTCGTTGCGTTCATCTGTTATTTCATCCTGAATAACTGATTCCTGAGGTAAGGAATCTACAGTAAGATCCAGATTTTCGGTATCAACAACTAGCTGATTAGCCATTCGACTACCAGATTCCTTTGTACCTTCTATTTCGATTTCATCTTCATAATCAATGGTATCTGAGGTAATTGATTTAGGTTCCTCAATTGACGCTTGTATTTCCTCTATCTCTGTAACTTCATTATTTTCAGTATATTGTGTCACCATTTTATTATTTTCTTGTGCCATTAATGCCGGGGCATTTAGTGCAGAGAGCAATAATACACCCGCACTCATACGTACAATTCCTTTTCTTTTCACATAAAAGCTCCTTCCGTCATTTCTCACTTAAATAGATCATACTCCATGTAATTGATGCGTTTTTCCTTTGACCGGTCATCTCACGATAAAAACACGTGCTATCTTCTTCTACCATTTGAATCAATTCTTTCTCACTTAACTCCATGTCCGAACTTTCTATATGTTCAATCATCATCAGCAAAATTTGAAATTTTGCCTCAATCAAAAACACTTCCTTCAATCGAACAAAAAATGGATCATCAGATTCGCTGATTTCTAAAAATTCGTGATGCAACCGTTGGTAATATTCTAATAACTCAGGATACTCGTTAATGTGCAGTTTATTAAGCTTTTGGGTAAAATACACTAAGTAGTCGGTTGCAGAAGCTACACTGTTCAATTTCATCTTTTCCCCTCCAATATTTCTTATTTACTCTATATAAATAAGCAATTTTTGTTTATATCACCTTTAACACGAAAGAAATCAAACCGTTTATGCTTGTATCAGTGTATTACTTTCATTTTTCTTATTATTAAGGTACATGAAAAATATGTTAGAATAAAATCATTATCTTCACCTATGTATGAACTAGTTGATTATTTCTCTATTCATCAGCTAGTTTCAGAAAAACATCTATATCCTTAGAAAAGAACACAAGTAATCACTCATGCTCTTCTTTACTATCAAGGAATCTAGTTTAGTCGCCATCTTCAATAGCGGCGAGCTCCCTTTTCTTTTTTACTATTAAACCTACTACTACAATCATTAATAAGACAATTGCAACAATGGATGATATCATCCACCAATTGATTGATGTATCAATAGTTACATCAGATCGGTTCAAAGCCCGTGCGCGCTCCGTATCTACAGTAAATTCCATTTCCCATGACCATTCATCATTTTCTGACTGAGCCATTAGGTTTAGAATATATGAACCACTGCGAAAACGGTCCCCTTCCAATGAAATAGGAAAATTGAAATGAGAATTAGGCGCCATCTGCATATCTGATTGATTGGCTTCATACAAAACTTCTGATGATCCAACTTCACGAATCGTTGCTTCGACGGTCAATTTGTTGACAAATGTTGATGCAAAATTTTGAATTGTAGCACTAAAGACGTTGCGGTAATTTAGTTGATCTGCAAAAACATCTAACAATTCTAAATCTGGATCCTGAGAAGTTCGGTTATTACTAATGACAACACCAATGACATAGGAAAAAGCATTCGTAATCGCCACACCGTCATTTTCACTTTCAGATTCACTTGGTGTACGAACCTCTTCCATACGAATACCACCAGCTAGCACACCTTCAAACTTTTCCTCAGGCATATGTACAGGAATCTCTATAATACGCTTCTCATTGGCTTCTAACCTGACTGCTCCTGGCGCTTTTAACACTGAATCTACTGAAGCCGGTAATGTAGCATCTGGTTGCTCTGCATCTTTACCATATTCGACAATTCCATTGACATTCGTGAATGCCGTATGAACTGTCGTTTCGACGATAATTTCTTTGTTCGAGCTATTTACAACCTGTAATTGAAGGACATCTGTCTTTCCAGGTGCCAAGTTCAAATCAAAATAATTACTTGCACCCGTTTCAAGTTGACTCTCTGGAAGTATTGGTTGAATATAAAAATTTAATTCTGATTCCTCTGCATGCACTTTTTGCATTGGAAATACAAAATTTAAAAGCATAAAAGTTAAGACTATAAGCATGTTCAGTCGATATGTTTCTTTTTTTTCCATGTAATAGCTCCTTTAAAATAGGCAGAGCATGATGGCTCTGCCTAACTAATTCTTTATTAACTAATCCATACTCACTTACTCTCCGACTGTCTCACCATTATCAGATACAATGGATGATAATGTCCATGTAAGCTGCGCTTGATATGCTCTAGCTGATTGACTTGTTGTGCCAGGAACATGCAGTCGAATGTTTTCATTCATCCCAGTTTCCGCAAGATCCTCATCACCCCAAAACACACTTGTACGTCCTGCTCCTTGACCATCTTCTGCAGATAAAATCATACGCGTATCGCCACCTGCGTTTACCATAACACCTCCTGCTGGTGTACTTGGTGTACTATTAGGCAAGTTACTTTCATAATCCACTTCCCCATTGATGAATTCAATGGCTGCACCTGTTAAAGTATCTTGATCTGATTGGAAATCTGATAAATCAACAGACAGAGTCCACCCTTCATGGCTTCCTCGTGTATCAACAACCTGTGCAAAAGAATCATGAGGAATGACACCTTGACCTTCGTTTACCGAATACAGTTCCGCTACCATTGCGTAAGAACGATCAGAAACAGAGATTGTTTGCGTATCAAAATCAAATGTTTGAGGTACGTATAAAAGTCTCAGTGGTCCTGATCCCCCCTGATCTGGATCAATTGGATCAATTGGATCGATTGGCTCTGGCGCTTCTGGTCCAGGAACGATTATATCGATATCTTCGTCTCCATCTTCATCTGCAATAAAACTAACCGTATTGTCTGTAGTACCACGTCCAACTTCTTCTGCAAAAGCTTGGACACCTCCAGTTAAAATTGTAGCAGTCAATGCTGCAACAGTTGCTAAACGAATCATTTTCATCTTTACTTTTCCTACTTTCTGATTGACTTTCCAAGAATTTCTTCGTGCTGAAAAGATTAAACAATCTATTTGGTTTACATATTTTCTCCGATAGAACCTGGCGTTTGTATTAATTCCCATGAAAGGGAAGCTTTATATTCAACTGCATCTTTTGCTGTTGAACCTGGTATGTGTAATCTGATTGCCTCATTTCGAATGATTGCATCTTCACTTTCATCGATAGCTGCTTGATCGCCCCAGATGACGCTAGATGTTCCACTCCCTTTTGATTGATCGGCTGAAATCAAAGAAACCGCAGATCCACCAGCCATAATTTTCAAGCCATCTTGATGGATAACTGGTTCATTTCCTTCATTTCCAACATATGCTAACCGTGGTGCTAATAATTCTATTTCAACGCCATGAAGCGTATTATTCTGGGCACTTTCGTTTACAAATTCAGATAATGTCACCCGTAAATCCCAGCCTTCATTCGTTCCTCGAGTATCTTGCACCTGTGCAAAAGAAATGTATGGGACTTCCTCGCCTGTCTCACGTAGTGGTTGAGTTTCGGCAATCATCGCATATTCTTCATCTTGGTTAGAAATAAGCTGCTTTCCAAAATCCATCGTTGGTACATAAGCAATTGTCAATGGTCCTGTATTTGGTTCTCCATCTGGTCCAGGAAGTGGTTCGATTTCAACATCTGGTCCCTCTTCTGGATTGATCACTTCAGTATCAACCCCATTTCCATCCTCATCAACAGCAGAGAAAATAACATTTGCATCCGTGTCATTCCTTTGAATGCCACCTACTTCTTGTGCCATCACAGTTGTTCCACTTGATAAAACAGTCACTGATAGAGCTGTAACTGTCGCTAACCTTAAAAATTTCATTGTTGTCTCTCCTTTTCATTTTTTCAAATCAATTCTCGTACTATCGGACACATAACCATAGAGGGCAATTCCTTGTTTGATAGTCACTTTAAATAAGTTTTTGTCGACACTTTTCTTTCCTGTTAATAAAATAACATTCCGACTTATCTCCTCCTATTTCCTTCTTTCAACTCACATACTTATCTGTTCATCAACAACTGTCTTATCACAAGCAAAAGATAGTGAATGCTATATACGGTATTATTAAAATAAAGTGAGTGATTATCTGTGAAAAAGTAACAAATATTCCTCTTTCCTCTATAAATTAACAGAATTTAAGAAAATATAGAATTCAATATTTTCACCAATAAGTGAAGCCATCTTTCATGCACATCTTATCAACTTTTTAGCTATGATTTTTTATCTAATCACATCGGCTTCAACGATTGCATGTTGGTCTTTGCAAAATAAAAAAGAACCATAAATCGGTTCTTTTAAAAACAATATATATCTAACTGCGCTCTTTTTATTTCGCTTTTTCCAGAATCCGTTGCCAGTCTTCTTTGTCTGGAACCGAATTGATCAAAAGATAGTCTGTTGACAAAATATAGTCAGAAATATAAGGGGGGTAATTCGTTACAATCAAATCAACTTGTTTTTCATTTAACATTTCTGTAGTCAGATTTTGAAGAGGGATAAAAATCAGGTGATGTTTTTGCCCTAGTAATTGCTCAGCATTGAACCTGATATTTTGACAGATAAAATGATCTCCTTCTAGCAAAAATATAATTTTCTTCATAGGTGTGTAATAAGCAAGTAAACTATCATAAAATAGGGTTAAACTCACAGCAATGTCTTCCAAATGATTCTTCGAAAAAGCAAGGAATGTTTGATTTTCCAATAAGAACCGATAATTGTGCTTATATGATTCTAAGTGATTGGTCTTAATATACAAAGTAATCTCTGACATTAATTTATTTAATGCAGGTGAAACGCTATCATTTATTTTTCGCGAAAGAAAAAAAGAGTTTAAGAACGCTCGTTTTGCTCTACCTTCGGTTTCATTTTCTCCTTGCTCCTGTATATAAAGTAGCGATAATGTTGAAATATTCGGCCACAAATTAAATCGCTCAAAGAATAAAAGTTCATGTCTGATGGGACTAATTGGTCGTTTACATATGGTAACTAAGTAAATCCAAGCATATTCTTCATCAGTCATTTGGACACCAAAGTATTTCTTGATTGCATCAGTTAAGTACGTCAATAGTAGATAGTCTTTTTCATGATAAATGATTTCCCGAAGGTTTTTTGGTAAGCTTATCTTATTTCCTTGACGGGAACGCTCAATTGCAATATAAAGCGTATAATAAAACGATGCTGGTGTTGTTCCCGTACTGATCTCATAATTGCCCATTTTTCCTGAAAGAGTGGTAAGCACTAATTCATGCAATTCTTTAGGTGGTGTCAGTGTATGGGGAATTTGTTCACCTTCATAATAGAAATCTTTAAAAAATTTGCGTAAATTCCCCTCATCACCAGTGAAGTTCACAGGGTTAAGTACCAACTCCAAATCGTATTCAGCAAGTACAGGTTTAATTTGCACTAATAATCGTCTCAACGTGCTCTCAGAATAATTATATAAAAAAGCTAACTCTTCGATCGTTTCTAACTCACCATAGAAGATATTGCCAACAATCTCAAATAAAACTTCATTACTTAATAACTGTTTCTTTTGTTCTTTATATATTTCTGGATTCGTTTCTTTGAACTGATATCCCCTTCTACCAGATGAAAACTCAGCACTACCTTGAAAATAATCCTTTAAATAATTTAGGTCTTTAATAATCGTACGTTGGGTTACATTTGTGAGCGCTGTTAAACTACCAACTGTAAAGGTGCGTTCTCTTTCAATATAGTTTAATAGCTGGAATAAGCGGATCAAAGATGGGTCACCAATAAACTTTAGTTGCAATTCCCGCATAAAAATCTCCCTTCTTATCAAGCACCAGTATTTATAACTATCATAGTACATTTACGGAAAAAAACCTATTAACTACTTTAATGAAGCGACCACAAAAAGTTAGACTAAAAATCTAACTTTTTGTGGTCGCTGCTTTTCTGACAAAATACAGTTTTGAATGCAAAAGGATCTTCCTTCATTTTGATTAATAAAAATGGTTCTTATTGATTGAACACTATAAAACCAAGGTCTATCATGTGCTTTTAATCATGCTTAAGCAACTTATCGTTATAGAACCGATGTCAAATCTAGTCGTTCAATGGAACGGCACTTAACTCCCATGTAAGGGTTGATGAATAGTTTGTTGCTTTAGGATTTGCACCTTTGGGTACCTCTAAATGTACACTTGTACTCGCACTATCTTGATCACCAAAACGATAGATCCAAGTCTCTTGTCCTTCTGTACCCGTCTTCGCTATTAACAATTGCTTCGCACCTGGCACAATCGTTATAGGGTCTAAATGTCGCAGCGAATCGGCTGCGTTTCTTTTGATCAATTGTTGATTCGTCAAAGCAAGCCGCGCTCCATTCAACTCTTGCTTATTCTCGTCAGCAAACTGTTTTTTCTGTGTGACAGATAGTTGCCAACTATTGGTCTTGCTTTCAGGACGACGATCACTGATCTGTATATAATTGGGTCTACTTTGCGTGTCGATAACGTTCCCTGCTTCATTCAGCAGCCTTTGCGGTTGGGCATAGTACACTGTATCGTTGATAGAGATCCTCTGTGTGCCAAATTGAAATTGAGAAACAAAGTCAATACTCAATATCCCTTGCTCCTCTAAATCTGGCTTATTTTCTGGATCGACTGTCGCATCTGGATCTAAAGGGTCTACTGGCAAAACTGGCCCAACCACCTTGATAATTGGTGCAGCTGGAAAGGTCGTATCACGAAACGTCAACTGTGTCGCAGGATTGATATTCCCTTGTTTATTATTGGTTGCTGGTGGATTGCTGACATTTGCTTCTTGTGCCGAACCGTTATTGTCTTGTAAAAATACTTGGATTTCATCGTCCTCCGCAAGTGATAGGTGACTAAGATCAATGGTAAAACGACCGTCAGGATCAATCTCAACGTCTTTCATGTCAAGCCATTCTCCATTGATGGTAGCTAAGACAGCAACATCTTTATTTTCACTCACTCCTTCGAGTGTTTGGCTATGATTGAGAATGAATGCTGACGCAAATTCAGCTGGTATTGGCGGTACGATAGGAAAAGTCTCCACCGTATCGGTCAAAATTTGATGATCATATCCTTCCGTCAACGCACCGTTTGTCAATTCTACTCTGGTAATACGGACAGTGTCTCCTGCTTGCAGGTGCTGCTTCAGATTGATTTCAAATAAGCCGCCTCGGGGTTCTTCGCCGTAAATACTGATTCCTGGTGAGCCTTCTGTATGCCCAACACTCTTAGCAACGTGCGTTTCCATCTCACCGGTTATCCGCTTGACTTCCACTTCGACTTCGACTTCGTTATCTCTAGCAGATCGCGTACTATCTAGTCCGTTGGGTACACTTAAGTGACCGTAAATTTTTTTATCAGCATCCGTTGGCACATACAATTCATCTGCAATACCCCAATCAGTATTATCTATCACAATGCGAGAATAATTACCCAAAGATCCAACCAGACTGCTATTCAATTTTTCTTCGTCACTTGTGTACGTCAAATTCATAGTTAATCCGGATACGGAATTCGTCGTACTTGAAAAAGCAAAGTCTAATTTTTCAATCTCCAGCCAAGGATCTGCCTGATGATCGTCTCTGATTCGCCATAAAGTCAGTGGACTATTGATGCCAGAAAAAACAGTACTACCATCTGCAAATAAAAAATGAAAAACCGGATTTCGACCATTGTTGTTCGTCAACTCTATATATAACGGATTGTTCACATGAAAATCGACACCTCCTGCATAAACGACACCTGAGCCTGCAGTTACTGGGTTCGCAATAGCCTTAAAAGAAGCAAGATTCTCTACTACAATCTGCCCATAATGTCTAATTAAGTTGTTATTTGCCATATTAACAGCAGGTCCAAATGGCGTTTCAATTTCAACAGATGCCCAATCTTTAATAAAAAGATTATTATTATCTGTAGTGTTAGTTGAAGCAGTAAAAAATTTTATCCCAAAATTGGCAAAGGCATTTGCTGATGAACTTCCCTCCGCTTTGATTTTTAAAGAAGCTGAATTTTGAACTTTAATTGTCGAATTGCCTTCCATCATACTAAGTCCACCGATTCGCGTACCTGTTGCCTCAAGGATGTTCACCGTTGCATTATCTATCAAAAAAATACTTTCTTCTCCTGCTGACCTTCGGAAAGTGAATACACCAGCATCATTACTAGTATTCACTACAAAATTGGTATTGGCATCTACAACAAATGTGGCCTTATCGGTAACAGAAAAATAATTTCCTCGAAAATAAACCCCGTTGTTGATATATATATCAGCATGATTTTTTATCTCAGCTTCTGCTCTTATACCTTCCATATATATACCGGTTGCTTGATTAATCAGTAGTGTCAGTTGACTGTTATCTACATGAAATAGAGCTTCCATACCACTAAAATAAATACCTCGCCTTCTTCCCGAACTTACAGTCATATTTAGCTCAGAATCCCCGGTCAATTCAATAACAGGAAAATCGCCTCGAACATTTAATACATTATTATTTGAAATACTTGGATCTGCTTGTGAACTAGCTGTATTTACATCAATCATTGAATTTTTGGTGATTCTGAGCTTCGGACGCGGATGGTTGTTTCCAATAATCATATTTTGATTTGCACCTGTTCCTTCGGATTTGATCTCAAATAAACTTTCTTCTTCGAGCAATAGCAACGCATCAGCCCCGTCTAAAGTTACGGCATTTGACGCACCATCATCATTGACCTGCAAGATACTCTTTGTCATGCTCATCTCTGGTTGCATGCCTTGCACCAAAATACCTTGCCCAATGGTTCCTTCTAGTGTGACAGACTGCGCATCTTGCAATTGTAAAACAGCCAGATCACCGATCAAACCGATACGTCGGCCAGTTGTTGATATGACAGACAATTCGGTTTGCTCAATCTTCAACTGCGGTGCAGTACCCGATAAAGTCAGCGTGTCACCACTTGTTGAACGCAGTGAAGCACTGGCATTGCGCAATGCAAGCACAGGATTGTCTCCTGCTAATAATGTGTTGCTATTTGATACAGATGATGTGGTATACGTAGACTGATCAATAGTGATTTCTGGGTTTCTGCCATTTAAATAAATAGCACGCTTGGCATTGGCCAACACGTCAACTTGTAAGAGCGACTGATTTGACACTGTAAGTGTCGGATGCGTCCCACTCATGATCAAAGCATTATTGGTGGTGTCCGTAGGTGCTGTTGTTGAACCACCAGTTTGGATTTTAAGCGAAGCACCGTCAGCAATCTGAACTTGCCCATCGTTCCCACGCAGATCGATTGTATTGGCATTTCCGTTCGCAGTGGCGATCGACACTTCGGCTCCTTCATGAATCATCATTGTTGGCGAAACACTCTCGGCTGATGCCAACAAAATTGTCGCATCTCCACGTTCAATGTTTAGCACCGATTGTCCTCTCACTTCGAAATCTTTTACTTGGAACAAAGTCCGATCATTGCGTTGATCCAGCGTATTCGTCCCACCTGTAAAAATGACCTTTCCGTGTGCTAATGTGATGATACCTGATTGGTTGTCTGACCATTCTTGGATATTTTCCATTTCTACTGACCATTGGGCGCTTACATCTGGTGTTGCGTAAACGAGTGCATCATGTGCGTTCGCAGATCCGAGTACAATATTTTCAAGTCTTAACGTACTAGCATGTTCAACAGTGCCCAAATCAAATCGATCTGGACCTGTATTTAATTGATAGCCATGTCCAACAATCGTTACAGCACGATCGAACATCGCTAACGAAGCAGCTGTCGTATGAATGATGTTTGTTCCCAAATGGATTCGCGCAATAGCTGGATCTGATGCGGCTTGGCAGAATGCCTCCCACGACTGTACAGTTGTTTCAGCAGAAGAAACTGCTGCTTCACTCGAGGTTTCGACTGAATCATCGAAAATCACCTCGGATTTCTCTATTTCTTCAACTATTCCGTCTAATTGTTCTGGAATGGTTTCTTCAATGATCGGCATTTCTGATTCTGCCTGCGGATATTTTTCCTTGTCTATGATTGCCTCTACTTGATAATTATCTTCATCGCTCAATGATTCAATGGGCGGGTCTATGGGCTGTTCTTTTTGAAAAGAGATTGGCTGACTTGATAATACATCCGCTTCGCTAAAGTTAACTATTTCATTGGCGTTATTAACAACCAACGCATTGATTGTTTCCGTATGTCCAATAGGTATTGACAATAACAATTGTAATCCTATATTGTACAGAACTATGCGATGAATGATATGTTTCAGGAACATACATACTCATCCCCTTTATTTTATTTTTCTCTTTTAAACAATTTTTATATTACAAGAGAAGCAAAAGAACAGAAAATCATAAATTTCACTAATAAGTGAAGTCTATAAACAGGAGAAAACAATTTTGAGAAAAGTGTAAACAAAAAATCCGGATCAGAATGAGGTCATTTTGATCCAGATTTGATTTTTCAACACTCATCAATCCCTGTGGAATAAGAGCAAGAAATATTTTAATAGCAAAACAGAAATTTACTAAATCCCATTATTCACATCTTCAAAGAATATCTTCTTATCTGACAATTGATTTATTTGATCATTTAAACCATCAAATAAATCATCTACATTCCCTCTCACTTCCTTTAATTCGGAAACGATTTGCTTGGCCCGCTCTTGGATGGTTTCAATGCGTGCTTCCGCTGCACGTAATATACGTTCAGACTCGATCTTAGCTCCTTCAAGGGTTCGATTTGCTTTCCTTCTAGCGAAAATCAATACTTCACTGATTTCTTCTTGTAACTCAGCATTTTCTTTACGCAAATCCGAGATGATAGCAAGCAAATCATGCTGTTCCTCTGTGGATTCTCTTGGCTGCGGATCGTTCTGATCCAATTGACTCGTTTGGTCCAATAAGGATTTCTTTAGCGCATCTATTTCCAAGTTATTCTTTTTCAATTGTTCTTGTTGCTCTGCTTGATATTGCTGGGACTCTCGTCTTTCATGAATCCACGCTTCTTCTTTTTGCTGATGAATTTGGGTTGATTCTTTAATTTTAGACGCCAATGTTTGAATCGTTTGTTGCGCAATCTCTAAAACAGATTGAATTTCATTTAAATCATTCTGATTTTCAGCTATAGTTACTTGATTTTCTTCAAAAAAGAGTTTGTACGCCAATAATTTTTCGTTTTCATCAATCAAGCTTTTCATCGCCATGGTCAGTTTTTGTAATGACGCTTCTTGCGCCTTATTTTCTTCGTTCTTCGTCTCATATAAACTATTTTCTACTTCTCTTTCACGCGCTAGTTTGATTGGTTTTTTTACGATTTCTATCTCTTTTTCTTCTGAAAAGGAATCATTTATTCCCTCAACACCTATATTTACTGACTCATTATTGTCAATTATTTCATTAGTCAATTCGACTTGTTCTTCCTTTTCTGTTTGACTTGGAAGAATGTCATCTACTAGTATGCTTTCTGCCATGCGATGACCTTCCATGGACTCATAGTTTTGCAGGTCTTCTATAGAGACATTGTTAATTTCATCGATTAGATTTTCTGATGAAAGCCAGTGTTTCTTTTTTTTCATTTATTCTTCCACTTCCTCAATTGATTTCACTTTCCCTGTACTATTATCTATCCAAAAATTCCCAATTATCATTCCAGTACGCGCGTACTAACTGGTTGTTTCTATCTCGGTACTCAATTGAAATTTTATTTCGAATTTCATTCACTGGTATATCTAGTACAATTGATTCAACAGTTGGTCTATTAGCTACTGAATACGTTTCATAGATCTCTCCATCTATATAGATCGTGAAATTGTTGACATTTGCATAATAAATGTTCAACCGACTATTGACGACATTCAAATAAATATCCCCAGTTGGGTTATTATTTCGTTCATATTCAAAAGTAACTGTTTGTTTCTCTTCTGTGATGGTCCCTGTTATATTTTCAGGGATATCTTTCAATAGCCACCCAATGATCTCTCTTTGTCTTGCCGTATAAGAATCACCATAATTCCCTTTGATCACTTCACTAGGCAATAAATGGTTTTTATCTTTATCTATATAGATTACAGTTACCTCTGCTGGCTCAAGTTTACGATATTTAGCCTGAAGCATAATATCCCCGGATGTATCATTGTGAATCAGACCTGCAACTAATTGTGCATGGGGATTTTTCAAATCATTCACATCGATTTCGGCATAGTTTCCTCCTTCAACCAATACCCATTCCACGAATTCATAGCCAGGATTGACATCAGCATCTAACTGAATCACAGTTTTATCATCAAAAGACGATTGGGTCGCTTTCGGATTTCCAGCTTCTTTGGGCTCTGCAGACACTGACAACTGATAACTTTTACGTTCATACACAGCCTCAATGATTTCATCTCCTGTCCCCATTTTGACTGTAGTGGTTGGATTTGTTCGATCATTGATTTGTGCACCATTATGTGAAGCAACACTCGTACGTCCAAAAAATGATTGCGTATAATTAAAAGTATCAGAGGATACATCCATTTCTTCACTTGAAAAAATAGTTGCTATCGTATTTGTCTGCAAAGTATCGCGAAGAGAAACAAAGTCCCAACGAAGGAATGTATACCAACTATTTGGTCTAGCTTGAATCGTTGCAATTTCACCCTCCGCTAATTTTGTTTGGCTTGCAGTTGGGGCTCCTCCGATATTGGGGTTTCCTTGCAACCTTAATGTATGGATAACTGGTGGTGGCGGTTCTTCTTCAAAGACTGCACGTACAACCGCATCACTTGATCCCATAGTAAATGTAGTTTCCTGTACCATTGCATTGGCAATACTGCTTCCAGAGCCGGAAACAATTTCCCATTTGACGAACTGGTATCCCTTATTTGGCCTGGCGGTAATGGTCGCTTTACCGCCGGTCTCAAGCTTCTCTCTATTTGTTGTTGGCTGACCACCTGCTTCGGGAAACGCTACTATTTTCAAGGAATACTCTATAGCTGATGGAACAAATCCTTCAGCCGCTGTTGCTTCAGTATGCAATGACTGATAGCCTGCTAACCTATGATTTGCTAAATATCGACTACCAAAATCATCTGGAGAACTTATTGCTGTAATCATTTCTTCATTAAATATTTGTGCATCAACATGATTCCAAGATTGATTAAAATTACTCAATGGCCTAAATGTATAATTTCCTCCACTCATCAAGACATTGCCAGCACCTGCCATCATCACATTGTTCGCTTTGATAATAACCCTTGCATCATAATTTACTGCCCCAAACCTAGTGCTATTTGCGCCATTTGATATGATTGATCCTTTACTTTCCATTATAATACGCGAAGTTCGATCTACTGCCACAGCATTCCCATTTGTGGAAATAATTCTTCTTGGCTTATCCCCTTTACCAAAGTCCAAGGTAGAGGAGCCATTCAAACTAACTGCTGTTGCAGTGAGACTTGGCATAATATGCCCCCCATCTTCTAGAATCACAGTTGACCCTGTGGCGTCTATAAACACCCCACTATAAACACCTACACCTGGATAGACGTTACTAGTTAGTGTGACATTTATTCTAAATGTTACTCCATCCAATAAGACAAAGTTGTGCGGGCCTGTACTGACTGAAAGATTGGGTGATTCAGAGGTGAGATACACGGAAGATCTTCGTTGATTTAACGAATCACCCAAAATACTTGGTGAATATGTGATTGAATTATAGCCAATATTGATTACACTCACTGAACTATTCCATGCACTTCTAAACTGACGCCAATTTGTGATCGAGGAGGTGGATCTTGATGCATCTAAAGTTTGATCGAGGATGCGTGCTTCTTCAATGGTAATCAACTCTTCTGGAATCTCTAAGTCACTGTCTTCTTTCACCTCTATTGGCAGATTCGTTCTATCCACACGTTCAGTGATTTCAAAATACATATGATTGCTGTCGTCATCCACGGAGATAAAATATTCGCCTGTCTTGGTAAAAATTACAGGTAATAAAATCATTTCCTTCTCAGCATTTGTATAGAGACGCCAATACTCCCCATCTTCATGCTCGATCGTAAAATCGTTCTCAAGGTGATTCTTATCAACTTCAGCTTCTTCAGGTAATCTGATCGTAAAAGAATCTACAGGCTTAGATTTTTGAATCTCCAAGAACATGGTCTGATCGGTTTGTCCTTTATACGTATCTGTACTGAAAGTGATCTCTTGGAAGTCATCATCTTTTTCGTCTATGACCGCGGTGCCTTCTTTGGCAAATGCACCTTGCGTGTTTACCGCCAACAAATCTTTTATATTGCTTGTATTATTCTGATTTTCCATTAATGATTGGGCCTGTCCAGGATTCATCGTTATCACCTGAATAGGCAATATAATTATTGCAAGCAGGACTTTGATTATTTTTTTCACCAAATGATGTTTCATTGCAACCGCCCCTTTTCTTGATTGATTTTGTTTTAAGCTGTTGTTCTTCAACCGGGTGTCATTCAATCGGTTTTCCTGTTTCAAATGTGGACACGTATGGCATTTCTATCGTAATCGTGGCCGAATATGAATAATCAGACGTATTTCGTAGTGTATTTGCTCGGTAACTGTATTCTCTCACCTTCGCAAAACGCGAAGATTCTTCGATACGTTGGACAAACGCCAACAAGTCTTCGGCTGTGTCACCAACATAATCTATACTCAACAACGCCTTGCGAACTTGTCTTTCAGCACTCATCATTTCTGGATAAAGTTGTTGAAATTCATATTGGATAGAGACAAACTCAATAGCCAGTGTTTGATCGATCGTTTTCAATTCTTGAAAATATTCTTCAAAATCAACACCATTAGCAATTTGCGGTATTTCTGTTATCACACCAGATTCAAGCAGCGTATCATTCTCCTTCAAAACGGCTATTTCATTTTGCAATCCCTTGACGATCACTTGAGAACGTTCTAAGTCTGCTTGTGCCTCTTGTACTTTATTTAAATTGGGTTGAACTGCAAAAGTCCAAGCAAAAAAAATAATCAACAAACAAAAAACACTTACCGTTCCCGCGAAAATCATGTGTTTTTTTGTAAATACTAGCTGGTTCAACTTTCATCACTCATCTCATATTCTAACTTTCTTAATCTGATCAAAAATTCAGATTCAACACCATCCGTGTTGACAACATTTTTTACTGGATGCACATCATAAACCAGAGCCATTTTTTCTAATTCTGTTTTGAAGCGTGGCATACTATCAAAAAGATCACCTTGAACGACCATCGAAATAGGCGTATACAAAAGCTCTCCCGTCTGACTAACCATACTAAGATCTTGTTGATCAGCAATCATTACCTGATAACTGTTGATCGTTAAATCCAAAAGATTTGCTGTTTCTTCAAAAGATGTGATAATTGGATGGACCAGAACATTTTCTTCTTTGTAATCAATCAAATAGGATTGAATATCTGCTGATTGTTCTAACTCTAATTCCATCACCTGATTACGTAAAATCGTTTCTTCCATCTGTATCTGTTGATTTGCAAAACTTAATTGTGTCAATTGTCGATTTGACAAAAAGATCATACCAGCCAATAAAGCTGCCATCAGCATCAAACTGCCACCAGCAACCAAAACGATCAAAGATGTTGCTTGATTGATGTAAAACTTCTGTGGGAGCAAATTAATATTCATTTTTTACTCTCCTTTCAGTGCGAGACTAGCAGCTAATAAGTAATGATGCGGCATTCTTGTGTCCGCATCTTGCAAAAATGGGACTTGCGGCACGCTTGTAGGTAAGTCAGTTTGCACGAGAATCATCGCATATACATCTTCAATAAGTTTTGGATGGCTGCCTACTACATAGACATGTGCAACTTTGCTCTTTTTTGATACTTCAGTTTCAAAGTATGTAATCACATTTTTGATAAGTACACCAAACTCTTTCAGCGCTGATTGCTCATCTAAAGACCCAATTTCAATTTCTCCGTCCACTTCTTTAAAATGCCAGTTACCAGGATTGTATACTTCATACTGCATATAGACTGGGACAAGCGCTTCAAAAATGGTAATTGTTGCTTCGCCGTAATTGACTTCGACTAAAACAAAGCATTCTCCTAGGTTGATGCCATGATGTAATACTTTTGTATAAGCCAATGCACTAAAATCAACTCCCGTAAGATGTCCCCCACTTATGTTTACTGATTCACCGACTTGCTCTAATAATTTTTCTGATGTAACGATGATCGGAACATTTCCATTGACAGCAAAGCGATTGCGCTCAATCGTCCGTATATTTTTAGTGGGTGCGGAACTCGTCTTTCCTTTTGCCCGCTTATTTTTTACTTTGCTCTTTTTCGGCGGATTCAAAATCAACAAGTCAAAAATAGGGTCTTCAAATGGCAGAGGGATCGAAGCGCCTAACTCAAAGAAAAGAAATTCTCGGATCTCTTTTTCTGTTTCCATCTCCTTTAGTGGGACTTGACGGATCAATAACTTTGAATTTAGTGCCGCTAAAACCACTCTAGGATTTTTCACTTGTAATTCTTGAAAAATATCAAATAATAGTTCTTCTAAGGCTCTTTTGTTCACCAATTGATTTTCTCTTAAAAAGGTTGTCTTTGTGAGCTTTTCCCCAAACAACCAGCGACCATTGCGCACCATACAATAACGCAAAATATTTTTTTGAATATCTATGCCTATTTGTTCTTTTTTTCGTAACATTCATTCTCTCCCTCTTCAGTCATACCAACAATTAGCCAAAGTGTTTCTTCCTACTTTAGTTAATTCTTGGTGTTTACCCATTGATCAAATATGTCATAAATGCCCATTGCCCAGATGTAATGAAATAAACGATATAAGAACCAATTGCTATAAATGGACCAAAGGCAATATACTTGTCCTTATTCTTCTTGAGGAAGTACATCGATACATACCAAATTAATGCAAGACAAGAAGCGAGTACGATCGACATCAATAATCCGATCGGTCCAACAAATAAACCAATCACTGCGAATAATTTGATGTCCCCACCTCCAATCGCATCATTTCTGATCATTCGAATCATAAATAGCGGTACAAAGCCCAATAAAAGCCCTGCTACCGGATACCACCAATAAGTAGTTTGCGGAATAAAGACCCGTTCGATCATGCCAATGATCAGGAAACATACAAGGACCTTATTCGGTATAATACGATATAGCGCATCCGAAATACTGATCGTAAACAAGAGACTGACTAAAGTGAGCCCAACAATTGTCTCTGTTGACAGTTGTAAAAAAAAGGCTGTACTGCAAAATAATATGCCCATCAAACATTCTAAGATTGGGTGGACCCACCCAATCTTAGCGTGACAATAATAGCACTTACCTTTTAGAAAAAGAAAGGAAATCACCGGTATTAATTGCCATCCTCGCAATCTTTCACCACAATGGTTGCAACAAGAATTTCCCATCAATGTTTCTTTCTTAGGCACTCGATAACCTACAACTTGAAAAAAAGACCCCATACACGTTCCTAATAGGAAGAAAAAAATATAACCAATACTTTTGTAGTCTTGCAACTGACTGATTTCCATCATAAAACTCCTTTTTTCTGTAAGTAATCATCTATTTAATACTAAAAGTGCCTAATCATTCCATAGTGCGTCGCGGTCTAAATCAAGAACTTGTTGTTGGTCACCTGAGAATGGTTTGTTGTCTTTTGCTCCTGCGGTCAAAGATCCAGCCGGAACAGTGACAATTAACCCACCATTAGATTGTGCTTCAAATGTGACAGTATCTAAATCTTTCCACGTGTTTGAAGCTGTACTTAAATAACCTTGACCTACAACTGTACCTAAATTGAACGTTCCGCTGTCCCCACCACTGGTTTCAGTTGATGCATATAACTGAGCAGCGTTCATCGCTTGTTGAATATCAGCGATCCCAGCATCTTCACGGGCATTTTGAATCACTTGTCCGATCGCTACTACACTGATTGCCGAAATGATCGCCAAGATCACAACTGCTGCTAATAATTCGACCAATGTAAAGCCACTCTCATCTTGTAAAAACTCTTTCATTTTGCTTTCCTTTTGCAATACCAATTCGTTCATAACTTACTCCTTTGTTTTCATCATTTTATTTTTTATATTAAATCGTCTGTAGGGGTAGACGATATAATAACACTAGAAAAAGTTGCTAATGACTGTCTTGTCTCATCTTCAATTTATGAAATGAACGCATGCCTCACACACGGTTAAAGCAGTCATTGGTACCTATTATTTGGTGAGGATTTAGAATGTAACAAACCTATTTACTATCCTTGGATCGATGTATATACGGACAACATTGGCAGCATGATCGCTGCCACAATGAACCCAACGATAACGGCAATGATAACCATTACCAATGGTTCCATCACAGTTTTTACTCGCTTTGATACCTCATCGACTTCACGTTCGAAAATAATGCTGAGTTTTGATAACATACTGTCTAAAGCACCTGTTCTCTCCCCTATTTGGACCATCTGAGAGAGAATCGGCGGTGTCACATGAGATGCTAGGAAAACTTGACTTAACTTCCCGCCTTGAGCGATTTCAAGTTCACACTTTGCGATCACTTCTTTAATATACAAATTACTAACACTTTCTTTACTCATTTTGAGTGCTTGTACCATCGGCACCGAACTACTCAATAAAGTAGACAAAGTCATCAAAAATACTGAAAAATCATTTTTTTGAATCAATTCTCCAACAAAAGGCAGTTTTAGTTTGTATGTATCTGCTTTAAAAGCCAATCCTGGATGGTACTTGATTGAAAATGAACCAATAACACATGCAAGTACAATCCCAATAATAAGGATATATTGGTTTTTCAAAAAATCACTAATTGCAATCGTGACGATCGTAATTGGCGGCAGTGGTGCATCGAAGCTTTTAAACATCTGTATAAACATCGGTACGATCGAAACCATTAAGAAAATCGCTACACCTACAGAAGCAACCAACATCAATATGGGGTAAACCATGGCAGTGATCAAGCTGCTGCGATTGACCAAGCGTTTTTCATAATAACCAGCGATTTGCTGAAGATTGATCTCCAACGAACCCGACATTTCTGCTACTGCAATGACGTTCACCAACAGTCCTGGAAAAGCATTGGGATGTTTCTTATAACATGCTGACAGCTGTTCCCCATTCTCCAAATCCTTACGTACTTCAGTCAACACTTTATGGAATAGTTTTTCCTTGACTTGATTTTCTAACATCGTGGATGCATCTAATACACTGATACCTGCATTGATCAACGTCGACATTTGCTGCAAATAAAAAGACAACTGTTTTAATGGGACACGATCAAAGAGTTTGATTTCCTTTGTTGCTAAATTTTCTTCTCTGCGAAGGATGACCTTTGCTTTGATTTTCTTCTTGCGTAGTTGGTTATAGACGTCGCTTTCTATGGTTGCATGAATATTCCCTTGCACCTTTTCTCCAGTAACAGTCATTCCTTCGTAACGAAACATAGCCATTACTGATCACTCCCTTCTTCCAGATAGAGAGATGCGATTTCTGGGCTTACACGGTGTTCTCGCACCAATCGTTCGATACTACTTTGCATAGTATGCATCCCCTCTCCACGGGACATTTGCAGCATATTCGCAATTTGATGGGTTTTCCCCGAACGTATGATATTGGCGATCCCTTTTGAATTGACCATCATTTCGGTAGCTACTACGCGCCCATTGCCATCTGCTGTGGGCAACAAACATTGCGCCAACACACCAATCAATGAGCTAGCCAATTGAGAACGGATTTGGCTTTGCTGAATACCTGGAAAGACATCCACTACCCTTTCGATAGTGGCAGGGGCACTGGAGGTATGCAACGTACCAAAAACAATATGACCTGTTTCTGCTGCCGTGAGTGCAATCTGAATCGTTTCGAAATCACGCATTTCTCCGACTAGGATCACATCTGGATCTTGCCTCAAAGCGGCTTTCAATGCATTAGCAAATGAGTCCGTATCACGACCGATTTCTCGTTGAGATATAATTGATTTCTTATGGCGATGGACGAACTCAACTGGGTCTTCCAAAGTTAAGATATGACACCGCTTGTTTTCGTTCAAGAAGTTGATCATGGCAGCCAATGTCGTAGATTTACCAGAGCCTGTTGGGCCAGTCACCAAGAATAATCCTTGTTTGCGATAGGTGAGATTTTTCAATATTTCAGGGACACCCAAACTAGACAATTCGGGAATATCTGTGGGAATCAAACGAAAAGCAATCGATGTGGTTTTCATTTGCCGAAAGATGTTGACGCGAAAACGGCCAACTTGGTCAATCATATACGCACAATCCACTTCACCATTTGCCAAATATTTTTGCCATTGTTTTTCTGTACAAATAAATTGTGCCATCTCAGTTATTTGTGCGTCGCTCATTTTTTCTTCTTCTGGAATTGGCAATAAATCTCCATGGATACGATAGATTGGTGGTGAATTCTCAATTAAATGAAGATCGGATGCATCATTGCTGTTCATATTGCTTAACCACTGATTTAGAAGAATATGCCCATTCTTTTTAGATACTAATTGAGACTTTCTTTCTACTAAGGGGACTTGTTTGCTCTTATTGGAAAATTCTACTGATTTTTCTTCAGGAATAGCGATGAATTCGTTTGCCTCACTTTGCTGTTTCAGCCAATTTTGAAACGAATCATTATCGACAAGTTCCTTCTGTTCTTTTTCCATCACTCGTTTACTAAGCTCCCTTCTGTTGCAATGATTTTCATTCCTTCCTCAATGGTTGTAAACCCTGCAATTACTTTGTCGATTGCATCATCTGCCAAGAAGGGCATCCCTTTTTGTTTTAAGTACCGGATCATTTCATCGCTGTTCACATTTTCTGTAATCATTTTGCGCATGGCAGCTGTGACGATCAGTAACTCTTGTATCGCAATTCGCCCTGCATAACCTGTATAGGCGCACTTCACACACCCTTGTCCTCTATAGAGCTGTTCGCTTGTTCGTCCATATCTATTGAGAATCACTTTTTCTTCCTCAGAAATTGGATAGGCTGTTTTGCAATTTTGGCACACTGTGCGGACCAATCGCTGTGATAAGATGCCCGTCAATGAATTTGCTACGAGGAAAGGCGGGATCTCCATGTCAATAAGACGACTAATGGTAGTCACAGAATTATTGGTGTGAATCGTTGATAATACCAAATGGCCAGTCATGGAAGCGCGAATAGCAATTTCTGCCGTCTCACTATCTCGTATCTCTCCAACCATGATGATGTCAGGATCCTGACGCAACATAGCGCGCAATGTACTGGAAAATGTCATTCCGATACTCGCATTGACGGCAACTTGATTGATTCCTCCTAGTTGATATTCAACAGGGTCCTCAACAGTGATCAAATTCCTTTTGGGGTCATTCAATTCATTCAGAGCTGCATACAATGTAGAAGACTTGCCTGATCCAGTTGGCCCCGTAACCAAAATAATGCCATGGGGTTGTGCCAACAATTGACGAAAGAGAACCAATCTTTCGTTTTTGAAATTGAAATCTTCGAGATTTCGAATACCGATGGATCGATCCATGATACGGATAACAACTTTTTCTCCATGAATCGTTGGCAATATAGATAGTCTAAGATCGATGATTCTCTTACCAGTTTTCATTTGCGCACTGCCATCTTGAGGAACCCGGTTCTCTGTAATATCTAAATCGGATATGATTTTCAGCCTTGAATTCACAGATGGTTGAATATTCTTAGGAAGTTTCTCTATTTCCCTTAAAACGCCATCAACGCGCATCCGCACCGAAACAAATTTTTCATGTGGATCAAAATGAATATCGCTGGCTTGGTGATTGATTGCTTCCTGAATCAAACTATTGACTAATTTGATAATCGGCGTATCTTCTTGTTCTTCATTTGTCTCTGCCTCTATTTCTCCATCACCAAATTCATTTATATTGATCTCAGAAGGATACTCTCTGATAATCGCTTGATGGATGTCTGCTTCATTGGCTTTTTGAGGGATAATCAACATGCCGGTTTTCAGGCGCAGGTCATTCAACGCCGAAAAATTGAAAGGATTATTGATCGCCACGTGCAGCTGATTATTACTGTCTCGTCTGATTGGGATGACAGTATGTTCTAAAGCAAATGATCTCGGAATCAAGTCAAGCAATTCTTTTGCTATTTTCTCATTGAGCCATTCGTTTGGTTGACGGTCGTTTTCCACTACTTTCACTCCTATAAAGTTTCCTCTTATCATTGATATTTTCATAACTCGAGATATGAAAAAGTTCTTGATATCACTTGTGTAGCTGTTGTATTGATATTAGAATGTCCTACTATGATCGTTACCTCACCATTTGATGCACTTCCTACCGTCTCTTTCACACTATTAGGAATACTCATCTCATCGAATATGGCTTTCAAATGATTCATATCTGCTTGGCTATTTACCTCGACAACAACTTTTCCTTCTAAGGTTCCTTGTACCAAAGCTGTTGTGAGGAATGTCGGATCAAAAAATATCAAATTTGGCAGTAAATTGAATTTAAATAAGCTATCTTGTTCAAGTGATAGATGAAATGGTTCAATTCCCGTATACCCCATAACCATCGATGCGCCATTTTTCAATTCAATACGATTCCAATATTCTGAATCGTTGTACAAAACCGACTGCTGAAGCGCTGCATCTTCGAATGGTGATGCTTGTCGATTGACTTTTGGTGCATCTATGAAGCTAACACCTTTGATCTGCATATTTGTATTGGGGCCATCTAGTATAATAGAAGCAGCTGGGTATGGCGTTAGTGTATGTTCATCTTGACCTTGGAAATAGGAAAACCCTCCAACATTATCTTGCCAACTAGCATTTGTTAAAAGAAAATTACCGTCAATATCAATGGTTCGTACTTCCTGTTGCCCATTAGTTGCTTCACCTGATATTGTCGATGGTCCCGCATAAAGCTCAGAACTAGAGATCAACAGCGATCCTTTAATAAATTCTCGCCAAGACCAGTCTTGTGGAGAGCGATTGGTTGCTTCACTTGTATAACTTCCAAATGAAAAAGTTTTTGCGCTCTCTATGGTATCGATCGTCAGCCCACCACTGTTCAGTATTAATCCAGCTTTCTGATCATATTGACTCGTTTGCGTATTCGTCAAAAGAAGTCCACTAGTATGAAAATCCGTTTGCCCGCTCATCGATAATGATGCATCATTGTGCGCGAAATTGATGTAGGCGCCATTCCCTGCTTCAATCGTCAAATCTCTAATAAAGTGCTCCTTGTGCCCCCCATCTTTGATTGCAAGCAAGTTTTCTACCACCAAGGCAGCGTTTGTACCACCACCTGCTAACTGCACACCCTGTTCAAAGAAAAATGAACCATCAAAACGGAGCAGATTTCTTAACGTCTTTGCTCCTGAAAAATCAAGTCGTACGCCGTCTGTATAGTCTATGAGTCGACCTCTTTGATACCCTTGCGTAGTCACGGTGAAGGGATCAAATCCTGCAAAGTCAAAAGTTGTCAAACTTTTACTAAATTGATAATTATCAACCATCTTCTTGCCCCACTCATCTGCGGATAGATAGCTTGCGCCGTTTGGTAGATAATGAGAATATCCAATATTGCGCCATACATCCAACTCGATGCCATCGATTGACGCATCGATATCATTCCACTGAACCTCAAAGATATACGTGCTCGATGCTGACTCTTTTTTTACTTCAGTAGGTGTTTTTTCTTCGACTGATGCTTGAATAGAGAAATTAAGCGCAACATTGGTCGCATTTGTTTGGTCGACTGTTGAAGTGTCTTCTACCCATCCGAATCGCCCATCGTCCATACCCAAAATATATGGGTTAATCTGATTCGCATGGATTGATTCAATTTCTACTTCAAAAGAATATTGTCCCTTGCTGCCGATATTATTTTCTGTTACCAAGAAATCACTGAATAATTTTTCTATTTCTTGACTGAGTTTATTTGAATCATTACCGAAGCTAATCGTTGATAATCCTCGAAGGTACTCATCGATTTGTTTTTGGATCTGTGTGGCTCCTTCTTGAATAGCATATTCTTGAATATCTTGGATTCGTTTGTACGTTTCAACTTTCGTTATTTGGGCATATACGATCCGCGATACAGCAAAAATCCCACCAATCATTGCCGCACATAAAATCAATAATCCAAGAGAAAAAATCAAAATACTTCCAGATTCATTTTTACCACTTGCCACTACCTGGAACATCCCCTCTCGCTTTCGAGTTATCTCGATATGTAAACGTTGTTTTTCTCGCATATAAGACATTTTCTAAAGTACTTAGATCATTGAAATTCCAAAGACCTGTATGTGTATTGTAGTATTGACTAAACGCAATTTGACCTTGATAAAATATAATTAATGCTGTCGTTTGTATTGAAAAAGAGTCACGGTAATTAGGTAAGGAATAAATTGTTTTTGTAACGTCATGCTCATTCTTATTTTGAAAAATTTTTATTTTTATTGTGTCATCTTTTATGCCAAAATACGTTATCGTTTGGTTCAAATTATCATTGATATGTGTAAGTCCAATTTGATGCGCACCTTCAGCCATCTTATCAATTTCTTCTAACTCACTAGCTGTATTTAAAACCTTGATAATATGCGCGTCATTCCAAGGAACCCCTACATACTTCCCTAGATAACCAGCCTGTTCATACAATCCATCTATTTGACTGATTTTTTCCATCTCAAGAACAATATTATTACTGATTTGTTGAAATTCGATTTTTTTACTTTGGAGTGTCGAAATACTCATGATTTGTAAACAAATACCTATAATCCCTCCACCCAGAATCCCTAAAATCACTAAAGCACTTAATGTTTCGACCAAAGTGAATCCATTCTCATTTTTGTAGAGTTTACGCATGATTCCCCTCTTCCTAATACTCTGCTATCCAATTCAAAAAACCTTCACTCAACAATTGTCCATTTTTTTTACTATAAATTTTTATGTTTAATTCGACTCCATCTTTTCTTGGTTCATATTCATCTAGATTTTTCTGTCTCACAACAACTTCTACTAACAATTTGGCGTCCTGTTTCGAATTGTCAACATACTCACCTATATAATACTTATTGTAATCATCCGACTTTAATGGTTCTGGTAAATGGTCACCTGAAAAATCATATAGAACTTTGACAAACGATTCTCCACGATCCACTGTCTTATCTTGCGGGATCTCACCATAAATATTCTCTCCATAAACTGTTTTTTGAATGCCAGATTCATCAAGAATAAAGTGATTACGCCTTCTTTTTTCTGCTTCAGTCAATGAGGGATTCATTTGATGCTCCTTGACGAGAGTAAATTGATTCAAGTTTGCTATATCTTGATTTGTTGCCCGATATGTTAGCCACTCTTTGATATCCTCTTGTGCAAATAAAGAAGCTTCTTTTAATTGATTTATTTGAATACTTGAATAATTTTGGTTCATTAGGACAGCCATACTCAATAATGTAAGACCTAAAATGATGATCGAAGCCAGAATTTCAACAAGCGTTCCCCCTGTTTCTTCTTGATATATTCTTTTTAGGCATTTCATAGCTGCGTATCTACTCCCTCTGCCTTATCCTGCAAAAATCGTGTTAAACCTATTTATTAGAACTAAAGAAACTCAATCTCATTCAAGCTACGTACTGAAACCTTCTCTTATGGAGACAAGAAGATCTTGCGCTTGTTTTTTCACCTTAGCCATATTTTCACTTAGTTCATTTAAGCTATTGGCTTCCTGATTGAATATCACATCAGTCAAGTGTCCATGCACCGGTTCATTTGATATCTGTTTTTTTGCCATTAGCATGGTTAGGACATCTTGATGTTGTTTTTGTTCCTCTTTCATTAAGGTACACTCTTGTTGCAAAACACTTATCTGGTTTTCTTGTTTGCTAATATCTGTATGAAGCTGATTCTTTTCTATAACCAATTGGTTATTCACTTCCTTTATCAAGGAGAGTTCAGATTCCAAGTCTTCTATTGCAGATTTATACTGTTCTAATTCCTGTTTTGCTTTTTTCAGTTCACGCTCATCGCCATAAACATTTTGAAGAAAAGCTTGTTTTGCTTTCTCATCAAATTTTTCTTGTTCAATATTTACTTCTTCATAATCATAGGCATAAAGCATGTCTTTTTTCTTTTTGTCTTTTTTTCCAATCAATCTCTATCAACCTTTCTTTCAGTAAACTGCTTATATGTTTTTGCTTGAACGATGTCTAATTTTTCTGTTGTGCTAGGTTCCGATGATGCATGCTAAACCTTCAACAAAGCAAAAACTTTCTCCGTCTTTGTTTATACTTAAAAACAGCGAAACTTTTGTCATATTTGATTATTACATTAATTAATTTCAAAGAAAATTCTAAAAATTCACCTCTTCGTGAATAATCTGAAAATAAATAAAAAATGATTTTAGACAGAACAATTTGGTCTATCAAAAACCATTTCAACGAAAAAAGCGTCTATATCCAACCCTATTCACACTATCGAAGTTTCTAAAACTATATAGCGCGCATTTCTCACACTGAACAGGCTATCTTTTGAATAAAAACAAAACCAGTTAAACAGTACGCCTAGCTGGTTTTGTCTCCATTCCTAATTGTTTTTTTCTAAAGAACACTGTATTTTGATTCAAAAATTTTCTTGTACTTTTTGATACCGTTTATTGATTTTCTTTCACGATTACCGATTTTCTACAGGGACAGCCGGAACCATACTCAGTTCCCAAACAAGTGTTGATGCATAGGTGGTTGCTTTAGGCATAGTTTTGGCTGGGATCACTAGTCTTACACTGTTTTCTGCCGTATCCTCATCTCCAAACCGATATATCCAAGTTCCTTTTCCTTGTCCTTTTTGTGCAGAAACTAACGTTTGCTTCACACCTGGAACCAGTTCGAGATCTTCTTCTTCAAGAATTGTTGGCGCAAGGTTGTTTGTCGCAGTATCCAACTGTTGATTACTTAGAATCAAACGAGCCCCTAACAATTCTTGTCCGTAAACGTTTTGAAATTGCTCCTTTTGGACCACCGAAAGTGACCAACCAACATCTGAATCGTCTTGAACTCGACGATCACTGATTTGAACATAGTTTGGCCGAATCTCTTCTCTTATATTTCCATCCTCATTTAATAATTTTTGAGAATGTGCATAATAAATCGCATCATCAACTGAGATTTTTTGTTCACTAAAGCGAAATTGTGATACGAAATCTATACTTAGTAAGCCTTGGTTTTCTGTAATTATTGGTTTATCGTTAGGATCGACTTCTTCCTCTGGTTTAACTGGATCAACTGGCGTTACTTTCTCTGTATCATAGATATAATTAACTGTCTGATTGTTTTCTGTGAATATGCCATTGGCATTTTCGGGGGTTTCGACTAGTAAATAACCTTCGATATCCTTTGGTTCAGTTTCATAGTTATCTCCTAAGGCACCTGTCAGAATTACGCTACTGGCTATCGTATTTTGATCAAGATCAATATAGTTCACTTCCACTTCTGCTGCAGAAATTTTTTCATAATGAACATGCATAATTACATCACTCAAATCAAATACGATTATAGGCATATCATCATAAGGATCCCACCACATAGAAGTACTTCCCTCTATCAATTCATATTTTACAAATCTATAACCTTCACTTGGCGCTGCATCAAAATAAATCATATGATTCGTCTGATTAAAGACTTCTCGACTTGCACTGGGGCTTCCACCATCGGAAGGAACCGGCACGACTGTCACACTATACGTGTTTTGCGTATACACTGCTCGTATCGTCGTATGGCTCGTCCCCATCTTAAAGGTCGTATTCGCTGAATTCACATTTGCTATACTGCTGCCGGTCCCTGACACGATCTCCCAACGACTGAAGGTGTAGCCTGCCACTGGATTTGCCTGAATTTCTGTCGTTGATCCTTGTGCAACTGTCCCGCTGCCTACAGTCGGATTCCCTCCTGCTGCTGGGCTTGTTTGCACGGTCAGACTATACATGTTTTGCGTATACACTGCTCGGATCGTCGTATTGCTAGTTCCCATCGTTAAGGTCGTATTCGCTGAATTCACATTCGCTATACTGCTGCCGGTCCCCGACACGAACTCCCAACGACTAAAGGTGTAGCCTGTTGCTGGATTTGCTCGGATTTCTATCGTTGATCCTTGTGCAACTGTACCGCTGCCTACAGTCGGATTCCCTCCTGCTGCTGGGCTTGCCTGCACGGTCAGACTATACCTAGGATTTTCAATCAAAACCGCACGAAGCTGAACATCTGACGTTCCCATCGTAAATGTCGTATGACTAGTATGAATGTTAGCAATGATAGCATTGGAACCTGAAATGATTTCCCAGTGAGAAAATATAAAACTACCAGATACTTGCTGTACTCTGATTTCTCTTGTTTCACCATATGCTAAAGTTCCACTAGCAGCCCATCCAGTTATTCCGGTTTCTCGGTTAGCTATTAGCGCGTTTATCTCTCCAGGAAAATTTGAAATTAGACTCACACTATATATGTTTTGCGTATACACTGCTCGGATCGTCGTATTACTCGTACCCATCGTTAAGGTCGTATTCGCTGAATTCACATTCGCTATACTGCTGCCGGTCCCCGACACGATCTCCCAACGACTAAAGGTGTAGCCTGTTGCTGGATTTGCTCGGATTTCTGTCGTTGATCCCTGTGCAACTGTACCGCTGACTGCAGTCGGATTTCCTCCTGCTGCTGGGTTTGCTTGCATAGTTAGACTATACGTGTTTTGTGTATACACTGCTCGTATCGTCGTATTACTGCTTCCCATCGTTAAAGTCGTATTTGCTGAATTCACATTCGCTATACTACTTCCTGTTCCCGACACGATCTCCCAACGGCTAAATGTATAACCTGTTGCTGGATTTGCCCGAATTTCTGTCGTTGATCCTTGCCATAGAGCATCTGTGTCAGCGATTGGATTTCCTCCTATTGCTGGACTAGCCTCTATATTAATATCGTAAAGTGGAAATAGATCGTCACTTGGCCAACCGAACAGTGCTAGACCAAAATTTGAGCTAGTTATAGCTGATGAAAAAGAAAATTTGAATTCCACATCACTATCTACAATAAAATTAGCCGTTTTATTTGGGTCCAGAATAAAGCTTGTCCCGGTTCCCATGTTAAACTCAAAATCACTATCGATAGATCTGACTGTAATATCACCATCGTAAGTATCTAAAAGTAGTACACCATGAAGCCCTGATTGTTCTACTCGAAAGATACTCCGATGTAGATAGTATTGCAGTATACCCTGGATTACTGGGCTACTAATAACCTCTTTTGTTTCCATTGTCCGAACAGTTTGATTCATACTTAGAGTTGTATCTTCCTGACTACTGATTCTTGCAACCTGTAATTGAATATTATCTCCGAACTGATGAAATCTCACGAATGAAATCAGACCGTTACCGTCAAAGTTATCAAATATGACTTCTACTGACTCTCCTCTATAATTACCTAAGTTAGTTATTCGAACTTCAGCACTCCCGAGTTGAGCTTCTCCTCGTATCTCAAAAGATTCTGACTGAAGCTGACCATTGTAATAAACTTCAGTCTTATCTGAAATTCGCAACGGAACAGTTCCTATGGGAACCAGGTGAAAATCATCCTCATTATCGATAATCCCTGTTAATTCGAAATCACGGATTCCCACATAATTCCTTAGCTGATCACTTCTAGTATGGTCCTCATGTTCAGAGTCTGCTTTCTGACCATCTGTTACTTCTACTTCATTCTCCTTTATCGGACTCTTTTCATCCTGTGGCTCTTCTCCAGAAATCTTTAATGTGACTTCAGCTTGATTCGCAACGACTATCGAGTATGAACCAGGTTTGTCCACCAATAAAGGAATCGTAAACTGCTTTTGTTTTTTTGATGTCGAAAGAAGCCATTCTTGATCTGTACCCCGGCTATAAATTGCCATGTTAGCGTCAAGATCATTTTCGTTGATCTTGACTGCTTTTGGGATTCTGAGGGATATATCCCCAACAGTTTGATCAGAATAGAATGTCAGTAGAAGAATTTCATCAACCTCTCCCCGAAGAACCTCTTTTTCAAATGAGAAGATTGGCTCTTGTTTCTCTACATCAGTCATATCTGGTAAAATCAATTGTTCATTCGACTGTTTCAATTCTTCTGCGGTGGTAAATTCTTCTTCGGTAATTTCAACTGGTTGTGCATCTAGAATCGCAATCGGTTGGTACCAAATTGGAAAATTAACTAACGCAAGCATTAAATGAACAACACACTTATTAAACCACCTATTCATTCTCCTCCCCCTTATATTTTTTTAAATATTTTCTATTCTTTCGTCGTTTATAATATAACAATCCTAGACTTCCTGCACCGCATATACAGATGATGACCGTCATTTCCCAGGTTAATGATATGGCCGTTTTGATCGATACATCTTTTGCATTAAAGCTATGTGCTTCTTGTCCATCAATGGTGAATTCCCGCTCCCAAACCCATTGCTCCTCACCCAAGAAAGCCGATAATTTCATAATGAAGGTCCCCGGTTCAAAGTGTTCCCCATCAAGATAAATCGGAAACGGAATATGAGAGTTAGGCGCGAGTTGCATATTGTCTTTCTTGGCTTGGTAAAGTAACTCTTCGCTATCTTGATGATATACTTCAGCAGTGACAGACAGTTTGTCGATAAATATTGGCTTTGGATTTTGAATGTCGACAGTAATCACATTGCGGTAATTTACTTGATTTGGATAAATATCTTGTATTTGCAGTGGATTACTAGACTCCAACGTGCCTAGATCCACTTCTTTATTGCTTGCTAATACAGCTATAACATACGCAAAGCTATTTTGTAGCGCTAAAGCTGTATCCTCTTTTAATAAGTCCTCCTCAAATACTTCCTCAACGCGAATACCCCCAGCGAGTATTCCTTCCACTTCTTTGGTCGGCATCGTCAAAGTAATAATCACTTCTTTGGTTTCCATTGGGGCTAATTCTATATCCCCTGGTACTGAAAGCATTTGATTTATTGGCTCCAATAAACTTGCATCAGGATTTTCCGCATCGCTGCCATATTCAATCACTCCGTGTAAATTGGTATACGCAGTATGCGCAGATATGCTCAAAAAAATGGATTCATTGCTATTATTGTGAAGCACAAATCCTATTTTTTCCTTTGCTCCTGGTTCGAGACATACATAAAAAAAACTTTGTTCGTCTTCTTTTTGATTTTCCGAAAATATTGGTGTAACATCAAAACGCAAACCATTTTCCTGTGCATGGACATTCACAGAAGTAAAGGCAAACCATGCGCTAATGCTTATGAGCAGCCACCACCAACATTGTTTTGCTCTATGCTGTTCCTGTGTGTACATAGCTATCCGCCTTTCCTACTCATAAAAATAGCTCTTCCGCGATCGGTTCAAAAAAAACTACAAAGACATGCTTACGATATAAGTTCCTTTTTAGTTTCTCTTTTTTTCAGATCGAGTTAACTTTTCGATGGGTATCACGACCGTTTGATTTTGTCATTCCCCCTACATTCAGTTTATTTTTCATTACAGTTATGTTGATCGTAATTAGTAGTATACCGAACCAAAATAAGGCAATATTCCGCTGTTCATTGGTCTTTGGAAGTGCCCCTGTGATTGAATCTTTGTCTTCAGATGGTTTTTCAATTCCATCTGGTGGCGTTGGATCAGGCGTACCAATGGGAACATATATTCCTGTAAAACTAAGGGTTGACTCTGTCTCTGCAGATTGAATTTGTGCTGCATTTGCTAATCTTGGTATCCATACAATAGCTAAAGCAAGCATCAAATATAGATATTTAAGATAGAACTTCTTGGTTTTCTTCATTCTCCCTCCTCCTAATAATAAGTGATTAGACAAGTTGATAAATATCTAGCATATCCAATATCAGAAGATCTATGCGCTTGTCACAAGAACATACCCTCTCTACCCTTTAGCATATCCTGGCTAGAAAAAAAGGAACAATCATAATTTTCACCTATGCCTGAACTGTAGTTGGATAGAGAGGCTAATTAAATGACTAAAAAAGAATTTTTTTCATTGATGGGTTGACTTTCTCTATGACTCGTTCCCAATCTTTCTTGTTCATAATTGAATTGACAAGTATGTATTCTGCTTCGATATTAAAATCAGTGATAAATTGTGCGTAATTGGTCACAACTAAATCGAGTTGTGCATCCTCTATATTTTTTTCTGTTAATTTACTCAAAGGTAGAAATACTATGTTGTTTTGATAACCCAAAAGATACTGTGCTGCGATCCTTGTACTTTGACATATCAGATGATCACCTTCCAACAAAAAGAGGATTTTTTTAGGTTGTTGATGAAATTCAAGCAACATTTCGATATACATGGTTAGGCTGACACAAATATCTTCAAGAAAGCATTGGGAAAATGTCAGTATATCTTGGTGCGCGATCAAGAACCGAAAGTTAGCTTCAAATGAGCAGGCATAATTTTTTTTAACCGCTCTTGTTACTTCGTTCATCACTTTATTTTCAGCTGGACTAAACATATTATTGATCTTTTTAGATAGAAAAAAGGAATGTATATATGCCTCGATATCGATTTGATTCCGTACACTGATCGCACGTTCTCTTATATATGCTACTGTTACATCAGAAATAGCTGGCCATAAAGGAAACTTTTCGCAGAAATTTTTTTCTTGATCCGCACAATCGATTGTACGTTTTCCGATCGTGACTAAATAAATCCAGCTAAATTCTTCCATCGGCAGCAACGATTCGATGTCTGGCTCAATTTTTTCATAAATATCGTACAACAAAAGAAAATTTTCATCCTTGTATAAAATTTCTTTCAGCTTTGAAGGAACAGTGACTGTATGACCGTTCTTAAAGCGTTCAGTGGCGATAAAAAAACTATAATAAAACGCAGCTGGCGTCATCCCAGTTCGAACCTCGTGGCTTTCTACATAAGGGATAAGCTGATTGATTAATTTATGCAAATGTTCCGGAGGAAATAGAGTATGAGGAGTCTGTTCACCTATGTAATAGAAATCCTTAAAAAACTTGCGCAATGCCTCTTCAGGCCCTACAATATCAATAGGGTACAAATTTAATTTTAAACCATATGTTTCTAATGTGGGCTGTATCTGTAACAGCAAACGTCGTACAGTACTCTCAGAACTGTTATAGTACTCAGCCACTTCTTCAATTGTCTCTTTTTCGTCATAAAAAATATTCCCAACTATTTCGAATAGCAACTCACTTTGAATCAGTTTTCGCTTTTGTTTTTTATAATGAATTAAGTCAATCTCCTCAAATCGATAGCCATTTACACCTGATACAAACGATACACTTTCTTTAAAAAAGTCTTTCAAGTAATTGATGTCTTTAATGATTGTACGTTGTGAGACACCCGTCCGTTCTGCCAAACTCTTAATGGTAAAAAAACGCTCATCTTCAACCAGATTGAGGATTTGAAACCAACGCGCATTACTATGACTACCAATAAACTTCATTTGTAAATCTCTCAAATTCAGTTTCCCCCTATCTAAATATGTCTACCTCTATCATGCATCACGACGGTCGCTCTCTTTAATAGTGATTTCTTCCATTCCTGCTTTTTATACCTTAGCAACAATAAAAAAGATTGTTAATTCATTATTTTCACTTATTAGTGAAGCTTGATTTTTTTAACCGATAACATTTAATTCAAACTGATTCTATAATGCAATAGAGAAATAAATGCTTTCTATTTACATATCGATAAAATTAGATATAATAAAACATATGGAAAATATAGATATGTTTAAAGCGCTAGCGAATGAGCATCGCCTCCAGATTCTAACCTGGTTAAAAAATCCCACGGACTATTTTGTCCATGAAACAAATGTTGATATGGAAGAAGTCGGTGTTTGTGTGGGGGAAATCCAAAGAAGGCTTGGATTAACGCAATCCACCACTTCACACTATTTATCGATTTTACAAAAAGCCGATTTATTGACGGCTACTAGAATCGGCAAATGGACCTACTATCGACGGAATGAAGCAACACTTGCTGCATTGAGTGCCTTCATTCAGTCAGAATTATGATTGTCGCAGGGCAGCATTCTTGCCCATGCGGCATCATCACGTATAGGAAGTCCTTCTTCTACTCCCACATATCGATAAAATCAGATATGTAGTTTTGACCAATCTGCTTTTTTGTTTGCCGTTCTTAAAATCTGTCTATTTTCAGCAGCATTATTCTATGACGAATAAAGGAGTTCACACAAAGATGACCAAACAGTTAACTGATTCAATCAAATTAAGACATGGCGCGGTATTAAACAATCGCATCGTCATGTCCCCTATGCAAACCCATTCTGGTCTACGAGATGGCTTTGCCTCTGAAGATACCATTGCGTATTACGCTGCCCGCTCAAAAGCAGCTGGCATGCTGATCACTGAATTTCATTATGTGAGTGAAAATGGCGGTCCTTCTTATGTACCAGGCTATCCTGAGCAACTTGCTGCTTATTCAGATGACCACATCAGCGGCCTGACTAAAGTAGCCAGTGCATTGAAAAAAGACGGCAATAAAGCGATCCTGCAGATTCATCACGGTGGCAGAGCTGCCATTGGACAAGCCGTCAGTGGTCAGGATGTCGTTGCGCCTAGTGCCCTTGATTTTCCTTTTTTGGATTATCCAGTTCGGGCATTGACTGATCAAGAAATCCATGCAATCATTGCTGACTTTGGCCAAGCAACCAGACGCGCGATTGCAGCTGGTTTTGATGGTGTGGAGATCCATGGTGCCAATCACTATTTGCTGCAACAGTTCTTTTCTGCATGGTCAAATCAGAGAACCGATGACTGGGGCGGCGATTTGAAACGGCGAATGGCCTTTCCTTTAGCGGTTGTCCAGGAAGTCAAGCGTGTGATCGCTGAAGAACCGGCCGCGGATTTTATTGTCGGGTATCGTATCAGTCCAGATGAGATCCATGGTGACAATGTCGGCTATACGTATAAAGAGTCTGTTCAACTGGTTGCTGAGATTGCCAAACACGAACTCGACTATATTCATCTTTCCTTATGGGGCGGGTACGGTTCAAGACCAAGTGGTGTAGATGCTTCTTATGCCTCATTATTTAAAGAGGTGCTAGATGATCAAACACAACTGATCATTGTTGGAGGTGTATTTGATGCCCAAAGTGCCGCTGACGCTGTTGCCAATTATTCAGACTTGATCGCAATTGGTCGTGGTACCCTTGTTGATCCTCAATTTGCCAATAAGATCGTTACGGGGAATGACGCTGATATTTTCCATGAAGTCTCGCCAGAAACCATGGCATATGTACAATGGACACCAGGTTTGAAAGAAGCTTTTACCCGTAAAGATGCCTTGGGATTGCCACCTTTACCTGGTGGGGAAACGATTCAGTCGTTGCATACTGGTCGTTTTGATATGTATCGCAAAGCATAAATGCTATTCACTTAAATACGACTATGTAAATGACAAAAAACAGGTTGCCAACCATTCATTCGTTGGCAACCTGTTTTTATTGAGATAGTGACTTATTGATTGATTTTACGATATTTTTTGTCAAAATAGCGACCTTCACGGATGTCGGCAGGCATGCCACCATAAGGTTCTTCGCTAATCACATCTTCGTTATCGATACCGGCATCTCCCATATAAGTAATTGAAGCAAATTCAGGAACGACCAATTTAGGATATGTTTCATATTTTCCCGTGCGGCTTCCATTTCTGCAATATGTTCATTTTGGAAAGTTACCGTGATCTCTGGATGTTCTTCCACCCATTTAGGAAAGAAGATCGTGCCATGTAATTTCTTTTCATTCGGCATAAAGTCTAATGCGACATCAGTACCGGTAGGTTCCGTCCAAGTAATTTTGAAGACGCCATCTGTTAATTTGACCATATCAACAGCTTGATCTTTGACCCAACGGCCTTTGACCATCCCTCCATGGATACGGTAATCAACGGTATGGTCATTTTTTGCATACCATTCTTATTCCCAACCGTTATCATACGTATAAATAAAATGTGTGCCAATAAAATCTGCTAATTCTTTGAATTCTTTCATGCCGAAGCATCTCCTTTGATTAACATGTAATAATTTACATGTTTTCGATTACGTGTTTACGATATAATGGTTTCAGACATTTGTCAAGGAGGAAATATCATGGCACGAAAAAATACCCTACGTTACATATTATTAGGTTTATTAAGTAAAAAAAGGATGTCCGGCTACGATTTGCGTCAATCATTCCAAAATGAGATTGGGGAGTTTTGGCAAGCACAACATAGTCAAATCTATCCAGAGTTAGCAAAGATGGAAGACAATGGATTGATCACCCATGCCATCAAAATTTCCGGAGAAAAACTGGAAAAAAAAATCTATCAATTAACCCCTGATGGCGAAAACGCATTAAAAGAATGGATCCATACTGCAACCGATGAACTGCCCGTTAATCGGGATGAGTTTGTCTTGAAGCTGTTTTTTATCAGCGATATTCATGATCCAGCTTTAATTGATATCGTCCAACAGCACTATGATCTCCATGAAGCCAAGCGTCATCATTTGGTCGCGCGAGAACGGGCCTTGTTTCCGACTGTGTCGGACCAAGAAGCCAACTACGGGCATTATTTGATCCTGGCCCATGCCATCAATCGTGAAACAGAGTATACTGGATGGTTGCAGCAGGTGTTAGCAAAGATTCAAGTGAATTGATCGTCTATTTATTCTATACGTGCTAAGTTACAGAAGGACATGGCAAAGAAAGGTATACAAGAACCTCTTATCTTAGATATGGTTCTCATATACCTTTTTTTATTCAGTTAAAACTTACGACTATTTCTGGCACCAATGAGACATCGCCTAAATTTTCTATATTATCTGGTAATGAAATTTTCCCTTTAATGATTGTTTGTTCAGACAGCTGACTTTCTTCAATATCCCACGTAACGCTGACCTTTTGTGTGTTATCTGGCAAACCCTTAGATGTAACAATGCCTATTTCAGAAGGCAAGGGCCATTTTTCAGGAGCCAATTCTTTCTTTACGCGCACATCCTGTAAGTCTTCTGGTGCAAAGCAAATAAAGTTTTCTACATCTTTTGCGCCTGAAGGTATTGGTTGGGGTGTTACAGTGGGTCCATGGACTTCTAAAATAGTTTCTCCTATATCATTTTTTGTAAATCTCATTCGATCGATAGCAAACTCTCTTGGATCAGTATTCCAAATAGATTCATGACGATGATAAATCATAAACATCTCTTTTTGGTCAGGTGACATCGCCACCGCATGATGCCCTGCTCCTGGTACAAGAAGATTAGATTGCATAATTGGATTATGCTCATATTTTTTGAATGGACCAAGAGGAGAGTCACTTGTTGCATAACCAGCTCCATACATCGGGCTTTCGAAATGAGAACCAGAATACGTTAAATAATAGATACCTTCTTTTTTTAACATATATGGTCCTTCATTAATTCTCGCCATATCTAATTCCCAGGGCTGGGAAGGCACTAAGATTTCGGTAAGCGACTGCTCATCGATTGTGATCATATCATCATTTAATTTCGCGCCCCAAATCACATTTCCCTCATCAAAACGAACCATATACAGATAATATTGATCGTCCTCATCTTTGAAAACATGGGCATCGATTTCATTGATGTCTTCATGTATAGGGCCAAATTCTATTTGTTCGAAGGGGCCCAATGGAGAATCAGCTACTGCAACACATAGATGCTCATTTGCTGTGTAATACATATAGTATTTGCCGTCTCGTTCAATTAAATCTGGCGCCCAAAATCCATTAGTGCCCCAATTTTCTTCTCCCATAAGCAAAGCCAATCCTTTATCTGTCCAATTGACCATATCAGTGGAAGTGTATACTTTTATCCCCCCAACATTCCTTCCAGCAGTCGTTGGGTATAAATAATATGTTCCATCTACAAATAAAATATCCGGATCAGCTGCTTCGGGCAGAAGCGCATTTGTATATGTCACGTTATTTGTTGCTTGCTCTTTATAAGAAGAAATGTTGAACTGATCAAAAGCCGCATGAGCGTGACGATTACGAACACCGATTTGACCATTGCTGAATTCATCGTCAATAATATCTACTACTGGATAACTATTCTCTGTTTCATTAATAAACCCTTGTATATGATCACCATACACTTTTAACGATAATTTATACGGTGTGTCATAAGCTAAATATCTTTTTTTTGTAGCAATCTCCGTCCAGCCTTCGCCATCACCATTCGCTTTACCAATGATTATTTGTTGTTGTTCAACATCAATCCCAAAGTAATAGCCGTCGTATCCATCAAGGCCATCCTCTGGATTTTGAACGCGAAACAGGATACCCGCTTCTGAATTAAGATTTTCGTTCTCATTTTCCTCTTTACTGATCTGCACTTGCGCCTCCATGCTAAAATCGTCATATTCTTTTTTTCTTAAAATTGCTTTATACCCATCTCCACCTGCCAATATCACCCCTCCTCCTTTCACATCCGACACATTGTCACCTTCGCCACGATAAAATTCCCATGATTTCTCATTACTGAAATCAATCTCTTTTTCCGATATTGTCCATAAAGCTATCCCCACAACCGAACAAAGAATAAGTCCAACCACACTACCTTTAACTATTGTTTTTTTCATTACAAGCGCCTTTCATAAAAAAATTTTGAATAATTTATAGAATAAATGTTCAATGTTTTTTATATTAAAGTTAATTTGTTGCTTTGTTCGCTTAAAAAAGAATCAGCTACAAATATCCTTAAATCTAATGATTTAAAAATAAGGCCAATCATTATTCAAATTCATTTTAACTCTTTAGTTCATTCATAAAAAACGATTCCTGAAACCAGATATGTAAATTCATTTTTCCAAAACTTACATACACTAAATTACCATTAGATGTAAACGATATCAACGCTATGTTATAAACATTTGTCAAAAACAACTTTAAAGTTAACAGCTATGATTTGATTCCTCGAATCACACTTAAGGATGAACTGAATAGTTAAGATATGCTATTTATTGTAAACAAAAAACACTCCTTGAAGAAAGGAGTGTGACCGATTCTTTAATCCCATTTCAAATCCAAATGTGTCAACATCTCTTGATAAGCTGTCGAAATACGTTGCTGTGTGTCTTCGTTTACTTTATCGACGTTTTTTCCACCTACAATATAATCTTCTGCTAAAACAACCTGAAAATCATAGGCTTGCACGGTACCAAATTCCCAATCGTGATAGGTACGACCTTCAATTGGTACCTTTGATACCCACGTTGGATGAAGTGTGATATTGCTTAAAAATGTACGTCCTGCTTCTTTGGTGACTTCAACTTCAGGAATCACGCCCCGTTCGGTCCAATAATTGCCATTGATCGTTTCATACCGTTGATTGGACAATAGATTGCCCATTGAATAAATAATAAATTTCTTTTCCCCATCTTTATCGATCACCTCAGTTGGTTGCGCTACATGAGGGTGACCGCCGAAAATAATATCGGCACCAAAATCCACCATTTTTCGATAGATCGTTTGCTGTTCTTCCGATGGTTGCATGGCATACTCCACACCAGCTTGGGGCATAATGATGGTTATATCCGCAATCTGTTCTGCCTCCTTGATATCTGCCTCAAGTTGCTCTAAGGAAAGATCATTCAAATACTGTGCGCGCGCTTCTTGACTCAAGCTGTTTTCTAATCCATTAAATCCATAGGCATAAGCCAGCATTGCGACTTTTATGCCCTTGACGTCCTTCACTAAAATCCCGGAATCGTCTACATTGACCCCTATCGTATCTAAGCCAATATCTCGAAAAGCAGCAGCTGTTGATTTCAGCCCATCGAGTCCTGTGTCTAGAATATGATTGTGTGCCAAATCAATGACATCAAATCCGGCCTCTTTCACACTATCCACAACATTTGGCGGTGCATTGAACAAAGGAAATCCTCCAAGCTCTGCCTCTGGATTGATCGTGCCTTCAAAATCGCCGAGTGCAAGATCGGCACCTGAGATGAGCGGTTTGATTTCCGTATAATCGTTGTCAAAATCATACCTTTCGCCATCAAAGGCACTCAAATACAACGGGCGATGATAGAGCATATCCCCACTAGCTGTGATCGTGATGGTTTGGCTTTCTGATTCTTGTGTTTGACTGGTTTCAGCTGTCGTTGCTTGGCTATTTGATGTTGTGATCGATGATGCTTGTGTATCTCCTTCAGAATAGAAGGTCTCCCATGGAATCAAAACGTACATTGACAGTAAGAGCAACAATGTGATGGATGTCCCAAAAATCAATCGATATATTTTTCTTTTTCGTATGGCTTGTTCCTTTCGCATCAACTCTGCCTCCTTTTTAAACCCCATCATTAAAAAACGTTTCCGATATACTGTATTATACCAAATGATTATTTTTATACCTAGTAAAAACAAAAAAATCTTAATTAACTGATTCTACAAATATTTCTGGTTCCACATCTTTTCCTATTCTTTGTACTTTTTTAGCATGTCAATATGTATTTTTAAAACTTTATTTTCATGTTTAAGCTGCTATTTCATCTTTATAACCACTTCGTTGATTTGAATCGGAGATGTATATGCTTTGACAGTCATCCGGATTCTGAATTTATTTTTGTTCTTTTCTTGATATGAAATAATAAACAACTAAAAAACCTGCAAAAAGGCCTATAGTTATCCACCATTTAAAAGGTCTATTTAATAAACTAGATAGTCCCCAATTCAAAAATAATACAACTAAAAAAGTGACAAAAATAACTTTAAGATCTTTCATACTTCACACACCTTTTCTGAGTCTAGAAATTAATATGTCCATTATTGAAAACTTTGACATGTTTATCCCAAACCCTAGCTAATTGATTCTCAAGAGAAGCTAATTTTACCACATAATCGATAACATTTTCCGCAATTCATTCACCGACGATATCTTCAAGAGCTATAGCAATTGCAGTATCAATTAATTCTCCATTGAATCAACTGTAATTCCTTGCCAGGCAAATCTCATTGTTATGGATAGTTCTTTATAAGCTCTTTAACCAATTGTTCTACTTGTTCCTCACTAATCCTTAAAGATTTTCAATTAAAATTTTCCCGTTAAAGAAAGCGACCTCCTCAAGATGGTGATAGACTAACTTGAGGAAGCCGCTTGATGTTTCTATTTAATTTTAACTCTTTCAATTAAATTCGTTGATTCTTCAAATTGGGGAGTGCGCCTGCAGCGATCTTGTCCTCTCTTGACGCATGCACGATCATAAATTTATTTTTTGCTAACAATAAAGGATTTTGGCTTGCTTGTGTCAACAAATCATTGGTTCCTTTTAATAAAGAAGGTGCTTTAAACAGGGAAATTATGTTCCCTGTAACATTGGTCTTACGAGAATCGACACGATAAAACAACGCAGGAAGGGCTCACACTTTGTGTCCTTCCTGCGTTGTTTTGTTTTTATCTTCTGAAACTGGACAGGCACAATGACAGTCCGAACAGCTATCTTTTCTGAGCATTTTGACAATAACCTTTGCGGTATACCCAAATATCAACAATGCGATGATAATCGTTGCGATCATTTGCTCCCTCCTATGACTTGAATCGTTGGGGTCGTTTGATCGATTGGTTTCTTCACCAGCGCAAAAATCAGCCCGCAGATAAAGAGAACTGCGATACCTGTCCCTAGCGTTAAAGATCCGCCTTCAAATAGGACATGCCCTAACTGATAGACCACGAAGCTGGCACAATAGGCCAATCCAGATTGATAGCTGATAGCCAACCAAGTCCATTTGCTGTCGCCCATTTCACGATGGATCGCACCGATGGCAGCAAAACAAGGCGCGCATAACAAGTTAAAAATCAAAAATGAATAGGCCGCAACTGCTGTATAGTCATTTCTCAACAACTGCCAGATTTCGTTGCCACTTTCTGAGATTTCTCCTGTTTGTCCATAGAGGATCCCAAATGTGCCAATCACATTTTCTTTGGCAATCAGCCCAGTGATCGTTGCCACCGTTCCCCGCCAAGTCCCCCAGCCTAAAGGTGCAAAAATAGGGGCCATCAAGCGACCGGCTGCTGCCAAAATACTTTGATCCTCCGTCACCCTCGCCAGCGAAAAATCATAACTTGAGGCAAACCAGATCAATACACAGGCGGCAAAGATGATCGTTTCTGCTTTCTTGACAAAGGCAATACCGCGATCCCAAGCACTCTTGAAGACGGATGAAACCTGCGGCAAATGGTAAGCGGGCAATTCCATGATGAACGGCGCAGGATCACCAGCAAATAACGCTGTTTTCTTTAAAACGATGCCAGATACGACAATTGCAGCCATGCCAATAAAATAGGCCGATGGCGCAACCCACGTACGATCTGGGAAAAAGGCACCGGAAATCAACGCGATGATCGGTAATTTCGCAGAACAAGGCATAAAGGTCGTCACCATGACTGTCAAGCGCCGGTCTTTTTGGTTCTCGATCGTGCGACTAGCCATAACACCAGGTACGCCACAACCAGTGGCGATCAACATGGGGATAAAGGATTTCCCAGACAAGCCGAATTTACGGAACAGCCGATCCATCACAAATGCGATTCGCGCCATATAGCCGCAATCCTCCAAAATTGCCAAACAGAAGAACAACACGAAAATCTGCGGCAAAAAACCTAATACTGCCCCAACACCAGCAACGATCCCATCTTGGATCAATTCCTGCATCCACTGTGCAACATGCCATTGATTCATCCATTGATCAAGAATGTCCGGGATCCAAGATCCGAATAAAACATCATTGACCCAATCGGTACCAATCGTCCCCACTGTCTGGATCGACAAGTAATAGATCAACCACATAAAAAAAGCGAAAATTGGCAGCGCCAGCACACGATGGGTCAATAGGCGATCAATGTTGTCACTGATCGATAGACGCTGGTCTTCCTGACGGACAACAGCCAATGAAAGCAAGTCTTCAATAAAGCCATAACGTTCATTCACCAGTATCGCATCACTGCTTTCTTTGAATATCATCTCTGCGATGGCGATCGTTTCAGCGATTTCTTTTTGCTGTGGAGGCGTTAAATCGATTTCTTGCGTGACCAACGGGTCTTTCTCAAATAGTTTGATCGCTGTCCATCGCCGTTTTGCTTCAGATAAATCAGCTGGCAATTGATGACCAATTTCAGCTAAAGCCGACTCCAGTCGTGGATCATACCTGAGAATGGCGGCTTGTTTTTTTGCAGACTGTTTGGCCGTGGACATCATTTTTTCCATTCCCTGCTGCTTTAAGGCGCTGATTTTCACGACGGATACGCCTAAGCCATAGGCCAGTTTGTCAATATTCAGCTGAATGCCTTTTTTCTTCAACAAATCACTCATGTTAATGGCGACAACGATGGGCAATCCCATTTCTAGCAATTGCAGCGTAAGATACAAATTTCGTTCTAAGTTTGTCCCATCTACGATATTTAACACCGCATCGATCGATGCTTCTTGCAAGTAATTGCGGGAGATGACTTCTTCTGGTGTATATGGAGACAATGAATAGATGCCTGGCAGATCCTGGATCGTGATCAGCTTATCTTTTTTGTATTTGCCTGACTTGCGTTCAACTGTTACACCAGGCCAATTGCCAACGGTCTGTTTTGCACCAGTCAACTGATTAAAGGTACTTGTTTTGCCGCTATTGGGATTACCGACCAATGCACATTGCAAATGCATCTTACACCTCCTCCTTTTCGACAAGAATGTGCACCGCTTCATCTTTACGCATTGACAACTCGTATCCCCTGATCCGAATCTCAATCGGATCTCCGAGTGGGGCCAACTTGACAACTTTTAGGGGAACTTTTTTCGTCAAGCCCATATCCATGAGTCGGCGTCGCAGTGCGCCCACGGCTGCAATACTGGTTATACGCGCTTCTTCTCCGACGACCAATTGATCTAAAGAAGTGATTGTTTTCTCTTGCAGGATTGGCGTGACATCGATTCTTTCCATCACGGAGGTGTCTAATGCAATCCGGTTGTCTTGATATAAGAGGATTCCCCCTTGATGATTCTTTTGTAAAATGATGACTTCTGATCCCTTACGCAACCCCAAATCATGAAGATGAGCTGTTACGGATGGTTCTGTCCGGATCGATTCAATCAGGTAGGTAGAAGAACCCTGAGTTTGCGCCATTTTCATCTATTTACACACCTCCTGGCAAATTATTGTGTGTTACAGCACAATTAAATGAGAATGATTATCATTATAATAGAGCCGATTCTGCTGAAAGTCAATGGTCTATTCGATTTGGTTTGTCATTCACTTCACAATCAAATTTTTTTTTAATCATTCCGTTTGCATATCACCTTTCTACCATGATGATAAAGCCCGATTCCATCCTATTTTAGCGTAAATGTCCCTTGTATAAAAAACGTGTTAACACTATAAATAGTGTATGCGATTTTCACAAGCACAATATATAGTGTTTTTCCGTTGACTTTCTCCGAGAGTTATTTATACTAATGTCTATAGAGAAATTACGTGGAGGAATGACACATGAATATTAAATTATTTTCTAAAAACAACTGCATGCAATGTAAAATGGCCAAACGCTTTTTAAGCGAAAATCAAATCGCTTTTGAAGAAGTAAATATTGACAATGAACCAGAAGCCTTAGAATTTTTGAAAGAACAAGGGTTCCAAAGTGTACCTGTCATTACATCTGACGCACAAACAATCATTGGTTTCCGTCCAGATCAATTACGTCAATTGGCGAGCTAAGATTTTTTTCAATTCGCTGCTTTTTGAGGGATTTGTCAGTCGCAAGACCGCAAATCCTTTTTTATACGTACAAAATAAGAAAAGAGGTTAGCCCGATATGAGCTTGAAAGAAATCAAAGATGTCAGCTATTTCAAATTAAACAATGAAATCAATCGTCCAGTCGACGGTCAAATTCCATTGAACAAAGACAAAGATGCTTTGGCGGCATTTTTCAAAGAAAATGTTGAACCCAATACACTGACCTTTGCGACTGCAATGGATAAAATCAATTATCTTATTGAACATGACTACTTAGAAGAAGCATTTATCCGAAAATATGACCCAGCTTTTATTGAAAAATTATATCAATTCTTAGACGACCAACACTTCACCTTCAAATCATTTATGGCTGCCTACAAATTTTATTCGCAATATGCCTTAAAGACCAATGATGGGACTGCTTATTTAGAACGTTATGAAGACCGGGTTGCTTTCAATGCACTGTACTTTGCGGATGGCAATGAAGAATTGGCCTTAAGTTTAGCTGATGAAATGATTTATCAACGATACCAGCCAGCAACGCCTTCTTTCTTGAACGCTGGCCGTAAACGCCGGGGCGAATTGGTGTCTTGTTTCTTGATCCAGATCACCGATGACATGAATGCGATTGGGCGCGGGATCAACTCTGCACTGCAATTATCACGGATCGGCGGCGGTGTCGGTATCACCCTTTCTAATTTACGTGAAGCTGGCGCACCAATCAAAGGATACGAGGGTGCAGCAAGCGGCGTGATGCCTGTGATGAAATTATTTGAAGATAGCTTCAGCTATTCGAATCAATTGGGACAACGTCAAGGTGCCGGTGTGGTGTACTTAAATGTCTTCCACCCAGATATCATCAGCTTCTTATCTGCAAAAAAAGAAAATGCTGACGAAAAAATCCGTGTCAAAACGTTGTCACTAGGTGTGATCGTCCCTGATAAGTTTTACGAATTGACCCGCAAAAATGAAGATATGTATTTATTCAGCCCATATAGTGTAGAAAAAGAATATGGTGTACCCTTCTCCTATGTGGATATCACCAAAGAATACGACAATCTGATCGCGAACCCGCGGATTCGCAAAACGAAAATCCGTGCGCGAGATTTAGAAAATGAAATTTCTAAACTGCAACAAGAATCAGGTTATCCTTATATCATCAATATCGATACAGCCAATCGTGCAAATCCAATTGATGGCAAAATCATCATGAGCAACCTATGTTCTGAGATCTTGCAAGTACAAGCACCTTCTGACATCAATGGCAAACAGGAATATGACGTCCTTGGTACGGACATTAGTTGTAACCTGGGTTCAACCAATATTGTCAATTTGATGGACAGCCCTGATTTTGGGCGCTCTGTGAAAGCGATGACCCGGGCCCTTACATTCGTCACAGATGCTTCAGATATCGATGTTGTGCCTTCGATCCAAAATGGCAATGCCTTGAACCATACCATTGGTTTAGGTGCCATGGGCTTGCATACCTATTTCGCCAAAAATCAAATGCATTATGGTTCTCCAGAATCGATTGAATTCACGGATCTTTACTTTATGCTCTTGAACTATTGGACATTGGTTGAAAGCAATGCGATCGCTAAAGAAAAAGGCGAAGTCTTCCACAACTTCGAAAAATCAGCCTATGCAGATGGCAGCTATTTTACACGCTACATCGAAGGTTCATATCAACCTACCTCTGACAAAGTCAAAGCATTGTTTGATGGGATTTTCTTGCCAACTGGCGAAGACTGGGCAGCGCTCGCGCAAGCTGTCAAAGAAACTGGTTTGTACCATCAAAACCGTTTAGCAGTGGCGCCGAACGGATCTATTTCTTATATCAACGATACGAGTGCAAGTATTCATCCTATTACCCGAATGATCGAAGAGCGCCAAGAAAAGAAAATCGGGAAAATCTATTACCCTGCGCCTTACTTAAGCAATGATACGATTGGGTACTACCAGTCCGCCTATGATATGGATATGCGTAAAGTGATCGATGTCTACGCTACTGCCCAAAAACATGTAGATCAAGGAATGAGTATGACTTTATTCATGCGCTCTGATATCCCAGAAGGGCTGTATGAATGGAAAGAAACCACCAAACAAACAACCCGTGATTTGAATATTCTGCGTCACTATGCGTTCCATAAAGGCATCAAATCGATCTATTACGTACGGACCTTTACCGACGATGCAGAAGAAATCGGCAGCAATCAATGTGAAAGCTGCGTGATTTGATCGTCTCTCACGCATCACATGCAGCAGCCAGCCGTTCATGATCAGAGCAGCTGGCTTCATGCGTACAATCAGTATTGGAGGAAATGAGTATGGGTAAAACCTATTATGAAGCAATCAACTGGAATGAGATCGAAGATATTATCGACAAATCAACTTGGGAAAAATTGACCGAACAATTTTGGTTAGATACCCGTATCCCTTTGTCTAATGATTTAGATGACTGGCGAACCCTTTCTGCTTTAGAAAAAACTACTGTCGGTTACGTATTTGGCGGCTTGACTTTATTGGATACCGTCCAATCTGAAAGTGGAATGGATCAACTGCGCAAAGATGTACGTACGCCCCATGAAGAAGCAGTCTTGAACAACATCCAATTCATGGAATCTGTCCATGCCAAAAGCTATTCATCGATTTTCAGCACATTAAATACCAAAGCTGAAATTGCGGATATTTTTGAATGGACCAATACCAATCCATTTTTGCAAAAGAAAGCAGAACGCATCAATGAGATATACAAAAACGGTACGCCTTTAGAGAAAAAAATTGCCAGTGTTTTCTTAGAAACTTTCTTGTTTTATTCCGGTTTTTATACGCCCTTGTATTACTTGGGCAATAACAAACTAGCCAATGTTGCTGAGATCATTAAACTGATCATTCGCGACGAATCTGTCCACGGCACCTACATTGGGTATAAATTCCAATTAGGCTTCAATGAATTGCCTGCAGACGAACAACAAGCCCTCAAAGACTGGATGTATGACTTGTTGTATGAGCTGTATGAAAACGAAGAACGCTATACCGAGGAATTATATGACGAGATTGGCTGGACTGAAGAAGTAAAAACCTTCTTACGCTATAACGCCAATAAAGCGCTGATGAACTTAGGGCAAGATCCATTGTTCCCAGACACAGCCAATGATGTCAATCCAATCGTCATGAACGGTATTTCTACTGGTACAAGCAACCATGATTTCTTCTCGCAAGTCGGTAACGGCTATTTGCTCGGGTCAGTAGAAGCCATGAAAGATGATGACTACTTGATTGGCTTAGACTGATCGCAACCAAAATAGAAGCGCTTGGGATCATTAGTAGGATTGATCCCGGGCGCTTCTTTGCTTTAAGAGTGAGAAAACTACTGACTGCTGCACGGGCAAGAATGCGATGGCTTGTACTAAACAAATTGGAAGGATACCCTCAGGTACCCTTCCAATTTGTTTATAAAGGCAGCATCATGAATAATCCAGCAGCTAACGCAGCGCCAATGAATGGGCCAACTATTGGTACAAGTGCGTAACCCCAATCAGAAGTTCCTTTGTTTTTGATCGGTAAGATCTGATGGGCAATTCGTGGGCCTAAGTCACGGGCTGGATTGATCGCATACCCTGTTGGTCCACCTAGAGAAAGACCAATTGCGAGAATCAAGATCCCAACTACGATAGGATTCAATCCGTCTGTAAAGGTATTGGCACCGAAAGCCAATAAGCCAAAGACCAAAACAAATGTGCCAATCACTTCTGTCATTGTATTAGACACGAGATTTCTTACCGCTGGACCAGTCGCAAAAGTTCCTAAGATCGCACCTTGATCGTCAGTCTCATCCCATAATGGCAAATAGTTCAACCATACAAGCACAGCACCAACAATGGCACCAGCGACTTGCGCCAACATAAATGGTACAGCTAATGCCCATTCAAAGTTTCCTGTCATCGCCATCCCTAAAGTTACTGCCGGATTCAAATGGGCAGGCCCCATAAATCCTGATGCATAGACAGCAATCGTCACGGCCGTAGCCCAGCCCATGGCAATCACGATCCAACCAGATGCCTCAGCTTTGCTTTTTTTCAAGTTAACTGCCGCACACACCCCATCACCCAACAAAACCAAGATCGCTGTACCTAAAAACTCACTAAATATCTGTGTTGCATCGCTCATTTTATTTTCCTCCTTTTAAGGCAGTCAAATCAGACTCGGCAATGACTTGATCCATTTCTTCCACATATGCTGTTTTCTGCGCTTCATCCCAACCAAAGTAATCAGTCATCGCTGCAACGACACCCGCTTTCACTTCATCCAGCGTATCTCTCATAAATAAGATATGGTTTGTCCGACGCAGCAGATAATCTACTGGGGTCAATACCAGTTCTTCATGCAAGGCATAATTCAATGCGGTACTTTCTTTTTCATCTAGTCCTTCAAACGTTGTTTTGTAAGTCAACACTTTCGGCAAGTTAGACCCATAAAGATTTGCTAAATAGGTAGCATCTGCCTCATCAAATCCAGCAGCTTCTGCTTCTGAAGCTAAACGATCCAACTCTTCCTCTACATTTGCCGCATCGATCTCACCGCCAGAAACTGGATACTTGGTTGAATCGACCAAATCAAACGTTCCCCCTTGTTCTTTCAACAAAGTATGGATGCGTTTGACTGCACCTTCTGCCATCAAGCGATAATCCGTGATTTTCCCACCAGCCAAGGTCAATAACCCATCTTGTGACCGCTCTAAACTACTGCCGCGAGACACCTGTGACGGATCTACTTTATTGGCTTCGATCCGTTTTTCTGCATCCTTGACCGCTTTTTCAACTTGTGGTTTTTGCCGGTCGTCCGCTAAATAAAGTTTGACGCTTTCAACGATTTGATCAAAACTTTCATCCGTCAACTCGCTTTTTGATCCGCCGTTATAGTCAGAACCACCATTGGCGGTGATCAAAGGCCGTAAGCCTGCCCAGCTGGCTTCAATATCATCGATCGTCACAGCAGCTTCTGGGAACCGTTCGTTGACAATCCCTAACAGATAATCAACATCTTCTTGTGTCACTGTTGGATGGGCAAAGTCACCTGTATAATCCGTATCTGTCGTCCCAAAGTAGGTCTTGTTCTCTCTCGGAACCACAAAAACCATCCGGCCATCATTCTTGCCTGTATCGAAATACGTCGGTTGCGGCACTTTAAGTTTTTCGCGATCGACGACCAAATGGACCCCTTTTGTTGGGCGCATTTGCGGGGGCAAATCATCATTGCTGTCTAATTTTCGGACGATATCAGACCATGGGCCTGTTGTGTTGATGACAACTTTGGCATGGACTTCAAAAACTTCTTTGGTGAGCTGGTCCTCTGCCTTGACACCATTGATCGTGCCGTTCTCATCATGGAGAATCCCGATGACCTTCGCTTTACTGATCATTGCTCCGCCATCAGCTTGTGCCCGCTTGATATTTTCGATCACCAGACGTGCATCGTTATTGCGAAAATCAAGATAGACACCGCCGCCTACCAAATTTTCAGCTTCCAGTTGTGGTTCTCTTTCTAAAACTTCTTCTGTTGATAAGGTGTAGTTTTCATATTTTGATCCTGTGACATTCGCTAACCGATCATACAGATCCATCGCAACTTTCACAGAAAACATCGAGAAGGTTGCACCAGGTTCATCATAGATTGGCAGCAGCATCGGATCTGGTTTGGGGATATGCGGGGCAATCTGTTGGACGATGGCGCGTTCTCTAACTGTGTCAGCGACCACTTCAACGTCAAACGTTTTTAAGTAGCGGATGCCGCCATGTACCAATTTTGTTGAACGAGAAGATGTCCCTTCAGCAAAATCCTGCATTTCCAATAAAATAGTCTGCATGCCAGCAGCAGCGGTTTGCACCGCTACCCCAGCACCTGTGATCCCGCCGCCGATCACCAGCACATCATAGGTGGTCTCTTTGGCTTTTTCGATGGCTTGTTGACGCTCTTTGTATGAAAAAGTCATGGCTATTCGCCTTCTTTCTTCGCTTTAAATTTAAAGACTTGAGTTGCAGCGACCGCTTGTTTCCATCCTTCATATAGATTTTCTCGCTCGTCGTTGTCCATTTCCGGTGTGAAGGTTTGTCCTTCTTCGGCCATCGCTTTCAAATCATCTAAATCTTTCCAAAAACCAACAGCTAACCCAGCTAGATATGCCGCACCTAGCGCTGTGGTTTCAAGATTCGCTGCCCGTTGGACATCAATATCTAAAATGTCCGCTTGGAATTGCATCAATAAGTCATTCTTCGCTGCACCGCCATCGACTTTTAACAGTGGAATATCGATGCCAGAGTCTTTTTTCATCGTATCGATAACATCTTTTGATTGATACGCGACTGCCTGCAATGTTGCCCGTACAAAATCTTCTTTGGTTGTGCCTCGGGTCAGTCCAAAGACAGCGCCTCGTGCATCTGAATCCCAGTATGGTGCGCCTAATCCTGTAAAGGCTGGCACGACATACACTTCATTGTCGCCTTTGGCATTGGCAGCCAATTCTTCAGATTGCGGTGAAGTTTCGATCATTTTCAAGCCATCTCGCAACCATTGGATGGCAGATCCTGCAACAAAGATACTTCCTTCTAATGCATAATAGACTTTGCCATTGATCCCATAGCCAATCGTCGTCAAAAGGTCATTGTCTGACAGTTGCGGTTCTTCGCCAGTATTCATGACAATAAAGGCACCGGTACCATACGTGTTTTTGATCATCCCTTTTTCAAACGCCATTTGCCCGAACAAAGCAGCTTGTTGGTCCCCTGCCATCCCAGCAATAGGCACTTCACTGCCATAAAAATGATAGCTTCGGGTGTGTCCGTAAACTTCTGAATTGCTTTTGACTTCTGGCAGCATTGAACTTGGAATATTTAAAATATCTAAAATTTCTTGATCCCACTCTAGTTTGTGGATGTTGTAAAGCATGGTTCGGCTGGCATTGGAATAATCTGTCACATGGACTTGTCCATCGGTTAATTTCCAGACGAGCCAAGAATCGATCGTGCCAAACAGCAAGTCACCCTTGTCCGCTTTTTCTTGTGCACCTTCCACATTGTCTAACAACCAGCGGATTTTTGTTGCAGAGAAATAGGCATCGATCACTAAACCAGTTTTTTCATGGATCATATCTTTATGGCCATCTTCTTTTAATTGATCCGCGATAGGCGAAGATTGGCGTGACTGCCAAACAATCGCATTGGCGATGGGCTGGCCAGTGTTTTTGTCCCAGACAACAGTTGTTTCACGTTGATTGGTGATCCCAATACTTGCGATTGCTTCAGGACGAATCCCTGATTCAATAAAGGCACCTGCAATAACAGATTGAACGGAGTTCCAAATCTCATTGGCGTTATGTTCTACCCAACCCGATTTAGGAAAATATTGTGGAAATTCTTTTTGAGAACTGCCGACATTTTTCCCATTGCGGTCAAAAATAATTGCTCTTGAACTTGTCGTCCCTTGATCGATTGCCATAACATAATTTTTTTCTACCATTTTATTCGCTCCCTTTAATTTAATACGTTATTGATAACGTTTTCTTTCATGTCTTTACTATAACGGAAATTCACACATACAACTCGTCAACTTTTTTTGAATTTTTGAAGAAAGTGACGAAATCTAGGAATCAAAACGTTCTCGAACGATTTTTTTGATTTGCTCGATGTCGTAATTCGTTCCCAGCTCACTGATACGATACGTAGGTGTGTCTGTTTTTAAAGGATGATTCGTCAGAATCAAATCATAGGTTTTGTCGGCCGCATAGGTTTCTACCACTACTCCGTTTACATTTTTTAAATACAGCAGCCACATATAATAAACTGCTTCTTTAAACAACTCATCCATCTTCAAGGCAATCCCTACGCGAAACGCGCGATTGATTTGATAATCGATGATGGCAATGACACTGAGGTACTTGACCTTTGTCATTGCAAGCAAACTATTCTGCGGATTTTCTTTGATCTGCATGTCCGTCGTCGCCGCATGCAATAATTTATCACTGACTTGCTGGATGTTGCGGCTTGATAGTTTGGCTTCGAGCTGCCAAATATTATGCCGATCAAATACTTCAATGTCCCCCTGAAAAAAATAGATGCGACTGTGGATCTGAGACAAATGAAAGTAACAAGCTGCCTCGATTTCCCGCGGCACAGGTTTGGGCCGATATAGATGTAAAATGTGTTCCAAAATCAAGGTGTCCGTCAACGCTGTCGGCGTGAAACGCGAGCGCTGCAGCATGTATGTCCGAAAATCCTGCTCCGAGAAAATGGAGAAAGACAGCAGGAACACGAAGTGAAGCATCGCCTCCTCTTCACGTACTTCAAAAGCAAAGTGACCAAAGCTCCGAAAAACCAATTCCCGCAATTGCTGATACAACGAATCCTTCAAATAAGGGGCCATTTTATGCCGCAATTCCTGATACGATTGACCGCCCGTTTTTAAACGTGCTTTCATAATATACAGCCACAAGGACAAGCGCTGTTGGGCTTCTTCAGAAAAAGTAAACTGAAGTCCTCTGGCAATCAGCCCGATAAATTTATCGTCGATCGCCATTGGCTGATTGCGTAAAGCAGAGACATGCCAAAACAGTTCAAAATAGAAGTAGCGAATCTGCGGCTCCTCTCCCGTGATCTTGCCTTGCCAAATTTCTAGCCCAAATTCTTTCAACAGTCCATTCAGCTCTTTGATTTTTCTAAATAGCGAAGATTCACTGACTGCTAACTTTTGTGCCAAAGGAACCATTGCAGTCTCTTGATGTTCTAACAAGTGGATCAAAATTTGAACTTTGATCGCCTCTTGATAAAAATCTCCCTCGATTTGACTTAAGGAAAAAGAAGGGACCATTTCATAGACCAAGTAGTTGTCTTCGTAGGATAGTTGACATTGACCTTGATACTTTTGCAGCACTTCCATGAGTTCTTCAGCATACTTTTCTAAAGACGGTTTACTGATGTTGAGATACGCGGCCATTTCCGAAAGGGACAATTTGCCGCCAACCAGCAACAGTTTTTTTAGCAATTGTAATTGTTTGGCTTCTTTTTTTTCTAATAATTGATCAAGTTTCATTGGCGTCCCCCCTTGACCAACTGAATTTTTCATCAGTGACAGCCGAAAATTTAGGCTGATAGAAAAAGTCTTTCTGCGCCAACTCAGCAAGGGTTGCCTCCTTTTCGATCGCAAATGCGAGTAGATTGATTTTCTCTAGGATGTTGGCTTTTGATAACAATTGCGCCCCCAATAATCGTTGACTCTTGGCATCAATAATAAATTTCCCGTAAATCACGGTTGATTCAAAGAGAGACACTTGTGATTCAACATGATGACAGGCTATATCTTCTTCATAGAAGAAGCGATCTGATTCTGTCAATCCGGTACTCGCTAAGTACCAGTCAAAAAGTTGTGTGCCTACTGTCCGCAAGCCACCTCTAAAGGGGGTCTTTTTTTCTCTTAAATTGCGGGCGGCTGCTACACCTGATCGGATCGCATTGTTCACCAATGGCATATAGGTTCTATCTTGGGTGACACCATGCGGGATTTGGATCAAGTCTCCCACTGCAAACACACCTTGATGGGAGGTTTCCAAATAGTCGTCTGTCCAGATCGTTTGATCGCTGTGGCGACGAAAGGCTGTAAAGGCTGGTTGCGTACTAGGATGGACATTGACCGTTGTCAGGACTAAATCACTGTCGATGACCTGTTTCGCCGTTTCGACTTGAAAACCAGTATCTGTTTGTCTGATGGCTAATGTTGGCTCAGACCAATAAAAGTTCAACTTAGGTATTGTTGCTAACGTTTCCAAGAATGGCGCCAAAAACGTTTGATCAAAATATTTGAACAAGGGGTAATCCATCGATTCGATCACCGACACTGATTTCCCAATCGACACCATAGTATTGGCTGCCTCCATACCCGCTTGGCCGGCGCCAACGATGCTCACAGAATCAGCGTGAGCCAAGCGATCAACAAATTGCGCAGCACCAGCAAATTCTTTGTATGTTAAATGGGATTCATCTGGTTGCGGCAAAATCTGTGAATCTTGGCTCGATCCCGCAGCTAAAACCAAGCGATCATAGCTGACACTGCGTTGATCCGTTTGTACTACATGTTTTTCCGGTATAATGTCAACAACCGATTCTTTCAGGGCCACGTCAATTCCTTCTGCCCGCAGTTGTGTTGCAGTGCAGAAGTAGGCATCCTGTAAAGAGGGCATCCGTCCTTCGATATACAGCAGCATACCGCTAGGAATAAAGCCTATCTCGTCTTTCTTTTCAATCAATAAAATGTGCGCTTTTGGGTACAAGCGCCGCGCTTCTCGTGCGCAGCTGATTCCACCAAAAGAGCCACCTATAATCACGATATTCATCTTGATCACCTCATACTATAAGCTTAATTGAAACGCTATCATTTGACGAGTAAAAAGCAACCGAATCTACTATTTTTCACGAAGTGCGCGAAATGTGCTGCTTATGCTACACTATAAAAAAAGGGGGAATTCCATTGTTGCTCTTTTATCGACTGGCTTTAAGTGTACTATTTAGCAGTTTGGTGGCTTTCGCTGCTTTATTTTTGCGTTGGCTCACGCCGTCAGGAACAGCGGCCGCTATTCTTTCAGGTACCTTGATCATGGTTTGCAGGCCTTGGTACAGTATCTTCTTGGTTGGCTTCTTTTTTATGAGTTCTGGGATCATCATCCTCGCCAAACGAGCCATACAATCAACGGAAGTTTCTTATGTAAATAAAGGTAGTCAACGCGACCTGTTCCAAGTGCTGGCCAATATTCTGCCCAGTTTGATTGCCTTGTGTTTATATCAGGTTTTCCAAATAGATGCTTTTTTGCTGGCCTACGTTGCGGGAATCGCTAGTTGTACCGCTGATACATGGGGATCGGATATTGGTGTCTTGAGTCGAAAGCCACCGCGTCATTTGCTTTCAGGGAAACGATTGGCACCTGGTCTCTCCGGTGGCGTCAGCCTGCTGGGTACTTTCGCTTCATTTACCGGCAGCGTCCTGATCACTGCTGTTTACGCTGTCAGTCTATGGCTCAGCGGCAAACCTTTCCTACCCAAACAGCTGCTTCTATTGATTGCTCTGGGCTTTTTTGGTAGTTTGATCGACAGTCTTTTGGGGGCAACGATCCAGGTTCGCTATCAGTGCCCTGTATGCGGCCAATTTACAGAGAAAAAAATCCACCATGATCAGGCAACCAAGCCCGTGAGCGGATGGACATTTATAACCAATGAAGGAGTCAATTTACTGAGTAACCTTCTGATCGTGGTCTTCGCCATCCTGCTGTTCAGCTAAAAAAATACGCCATCGGCGCTTGTCATAAGCCGTGGCGTATTTGTTTTTATGCAATATCCACCAGACGGATTTTGGTGATATTTTTGTAGACCGATAGTTCTTCAATGACCTCAGAAAAACGCAATCCTTTGGGCAAATTGATGGTGTAGATATTCGTATAGACCCGATAATCTTCCATAAATTTGACGTCAAAATTAACATCTTCGATATTGATCTTTTTCTCCTGAAAATATTCAGTCAAAAACTCTTTGGTTTCTGCGCGGTGGAAATACTGAATCTCCAATTTTTTGGCTGTAGGTACTTTGACGATGCGCTTCACAATGGCTAAAGCGAAAAAGATCCCCACAAAACTGCTGATAGCGATGGGATAAAAACCCATACCGATGGCAATCCCCAATCCGGCGATTGCCCATAACGACGCTGCAGTGGTCAAGCCTGTGACCGATCGTTTGGTGACAATGATCGTACCTGCGCCTAGGAAACCGACACCACTGACCACTTGCGCGATCAACCGCGCTTCGTCTGACCGGATGACCCCAGCTAAATTAGGATGATTCAAAGCATCCCGCATCGCACCACTCGCAATTTCAACTTGGATCAAGGCGATCACACAGGCACCCATACAGACTAAGATATGGGTCCGTAATCCGGCCGGTCGGCTCTTGTATTGCCGCTCAAACCCAATCGCACCCCCCATAAACATTGCCAAAATGAGACGCAAAGCAATCTCAGGAATCGTTAAATGGATATCCGCCATTTCAATTCACCTCTTTATATTCTTAGTATTCTTAGTATTCTTTGTATTCACTATAGCACGCCTTTAGGCAAAAGAAAAACCAGACTCTTTAACGTCTGGTTTTTCTTTCGCTTATAATTTGCTGGCTGCTGCTTCATCAATGATCACAATCACATCGTTGTGATTTTGCAAGACTGAAGCAGGTAAATGTGTTGTTACTGGCCCATCGATCATTTGTTTGATTGCATCAGCTTTGACTTCGCCAAATGCCATCAAAATGATTTTTTTGCTGCGCATGATTGATCCGATCCCCATCGAGATCGCTGTTGTAGGGACATCTTCTACTTTGTCAAAATAACGTTTATTGGCATTGATCGTTGACTCAGTCAAGTCAACAACAGATGTCGTCCCTTCAAATGACGCACCAGGTTCATTGAAACCGATGTGTCCATTTTGGCCGATGCCTAAAATTTGGATATCGACTGGATGCGCCGCGATCACATCATCATAACGTTGACATTCTGCGACTAAATCACTCGCTTTGCCATTTGGCACAAAAGTTTCTGAGAATGGTTTTTTGTCAAACAAATGAAGATCCATAAAGTGACGATAACTTTGATCATCTTTGCCGCCTAATCCAACATACTCATCTAAATTCACAGACGTCATCTGTGAAAAATCAACGTCACTGGCTGTCATTTCAGCATATAAGGTTTCTGGCGTGCTGCCTGTTGCAAGTCCTAGTACTTTTGCCCCATTGTTCATACCTTCTTGAATCAATTCAAAAGCTTTCTTTCCGCCTTGTGCAGCATCTTTTACGCGAATAATTTCCATAGTCAAGCGCTCCGTTCTTTTTGGTATAGTCCAATAATACCATACCTTGTTTAGTTTAACAAGAATTTGTCTAGACCAGATGGGCTTTCTTCAGGTACAGAAAAAAAGCAAAAAAAAGACAAAACCGCCGAAGCTGGTTTTGTCTTTAGTTGGTGCGCGTGACTCGTGTTTACCAGTTGGTATAAACATCAATACCACTATGACCAACACCCGTATCGTACACTTTATAAGCACCTAAAGAGGATTGACCGGTTGATCCTTTGGCTTGATTGTCACTTGCTACGACGATATAGCCATCTGCATCGCGAATCGTTCCATCTGACGCAACGTGACGTCCTGGGATCGACAAGCCGCCGCCAGGCAATACTTTTTGAGAATAATAAGACTCTCTCACACCATTATAGTAATTGATCCCGTCTACCGGATTCAACACACCTGATCCGGCACCTGGTGTGCTTGATTGTGTTTGACTGCTGGTTGCAGCTGCTGTATTCTCCTCAGCCGTTTGGCTTTGCGTTTCAGTTGGCTCCGTTGTACTACTTGAAGTCGTTTTACGATCAACGGGTTGTCCATCGCTGAAGATCAGCAATGTTTCTCCATCAAAAATCAAGTTAGGGTCTTCGATCGAGTCATTCAATGATAGAATATCGTCAATCGTCGTTTGGTAAGTTGCTGCCAAGCTGGATAATGTATCACCTGGTTCAACAACGTGGGTTTGTTCGTTTGCAAAGGCAACTGATGTCCCTGCGAATAACCCGAATCCTGCAACAAGTGTAAATGCGAATTTTTTCAAATGAAAAAACCTCTCTTTGAATTATTTGTCCCTATGTCGGGCACAATTAACAGAATAACATGACAATGTTGCACGCATGTTGCAATCCGATTGGACAATATCACAATTGTTTAACAGAAAATTACAGCGATTTTATTCAAAAAAACAGAACTTACAATTTTGTTATCCAATTCGATGCATTTTTTTAGCCCCTGCGTGGTATATTGACTACAGTCAAGAAAGGAACGATCCACATGAAAAAAATCTTAGTAACCCTCGGTATGCTGATTCTAGCAGTAGGAGGATACTTTGGTTATAAGTATTATGCAAATACCTACCAAGCGGTCACGGCTTATGCTCTCACCCCCGAAAAAGTACCGACTGCCCATCAAACAGTCGATCAGTCGGGCAATAAAATCGACGGTTGGACTTCTTATGATTATACATTTGAATTCATTAAACAAAATGGTGAAAAAGAAATCATGACCTATGAACTTTCAGGAGAAAACGTCACGCCATTTGCGCCCAATACATTGATCAAAGCAGAGGTCAGTCACACCCGTATCGTATCTGGACCAAATGAGATCAAACAATCTGAGATCCCCGCGACGATCTTAGCGGAACTTGAATAGATAGTATCCAAGACGTAAGCGGCCTATCTTCTTTAAAAAAACTTTACTTTCTTTAAGCTTGATTTAGCGTCTCACAGCTATACTTGATCCATACCAAATATATTTTTCTCCTCTTGCCAGTCACCGCCGACTGGTTTTTTTGTATCCATATGCCCTTGCGCATATACAAAAACAAGTCAGCTCCTGCATCGGAACCGACTTGTTTTTTGTTTTTATTTTGCTGCATCAAATGCGGCATCTAACGCTTCGATCATAGAAACACTGACCAAATAGATTGATTTGTTGTCTTGTACTTGAATATACGTAGTGGTGTCCTCTTCATCCGTATTCCCGGCATAAAAGACAAATGTTGTTTCTTGGTCATCATCATCTGTATAAGTCAGCGTATAGGTCTTGCGGTTGTCACTGGTCAATCCATCACTTTCTAACTCATCTGCAGTTGGTTGTGCAGTTTGAATACTATAAATCATCGATGACGCAATCGCCGTGATGCCATCCTCAAATGGAGATGTCGTTTCATCCTCCGTGCTTGATTCAGTACTTTCCGCTTCCTCGCTGGAATCAGCAGTCGCATCTTCCGCGGATTCGCTTGCCTCAGTGTCAGCGGTTAAACTGATTGTTTCATCGCCAACGGATCGTGTCAGCTCTATGGTATTGTCCGTCGTCAAGCCTGGAAGCGATGGAATCTCAATCAAATCACTTACGTCAAAGACCAAATTCGTCACCACTGAAGCATCGATCACATAAATCGTATCCTCCGTGGCTGTTTTGGCATAATAGTAGGTATCACTTGAAAATGAGTTGCCGATCAAGATCTCTGTTGTTTCCCCCTCACTGGAGGTGATCGATAATGTATAAGACGGATCATCCAATCCATAATCGGACAAGTCATCTATCCCCTCTGTCAGCGCTCTAGAAGCGGTTAGTTGCGCGAAGGAGGCAGCAACAGATTGGAGGGTGGTCTGATTGATTTTCAGTTCATCATCTTCGGTATACGACCAAGTCGTATTGGCAAAGTCAAAAGACATGGTGTCTGTACCATTCGCGTAACTTAACGCAGACAAGGTATCTTCATTCGTCAGATAAATGACAGCTGATTCTTCCGCTGCTGTTTTGGCAGCGGTGGTTTTGTCATTATACACCTTTAAGCCCCAATAAGCTGCAATCAGGAGAAGGAAGAGACTTGCTAGAAATAAATAGTTTTTTTTCATTTCATGACCTCCTTACGCTCTTCGCCGGCGGAACCAAATCACAAATCCTACGACTAAGACTGCCAATGGAATGATCAGGATGAACAACAGACTGTAGCCGCCAGGATTGGTGACTGTATTCGTATTAGATGACAGCGTTTTGGCTTCAATCGAAATATTTTCAACATCATCAAAGTTGGCCGTGACCATATTCATAAAGACCGTATTGTTTTCTAAGGTCGTAAACGCACTCGTGACGTCTTCCGCTACCAAATTCGTCGAGCTGAGGATCGTTAGTTTCCCTTCACTAGCCGCTGTTTCTTCTTCGCTGGAATCAGTCGTACCACTGTCACTTGTCTCAGTGTCACTTGTCGCCGCTTCTTCTGCTGTCGTTTGCGTAACGACTGCACCTAAAGTATATGTCCCCTGCGTTTGATCATCATCCGTCACATTATAGCCATTTTCACTGGTTTGTAAAAGTGGTGTGACCGTCGTGTTGTCGATGGTTGGATCCACTTGGGTAAAGCCTTTGGTATTGATCAATAAGACGGTTTGACTCGATAGATTATCCAAGTACACATCGGTACCAGTGATATTCGGAATCAAATAGTAGCTTTGTCCTTGATATGAGCGTTCTGCATCGGCAATATACCCGGATGTTTCTGCTAAGCCATAAGCTTTCATAAATGCAGTAAGATTTGGTGTATCCGCATCTTCGGCACTTAACACGACCATGACTTTTCCGCCATCCGCAATATAGCTTTCAAGATTGGTGATTTCATCTTCTGTAAAATCAGTCGTTGGTCCATAGATCAACAAGAGATCCATATCTTCAGGCATCTCTGCAGTGGTGACCGTATTTAATTCTGCAGTTGTATAGTTTGCTTTATCAAATAAAGTGGTGATACTGCTGACCAAGGTTTCTTCACCGTGACCTGTTGACAGATATACTGTGTGTTCGTCTTGATTGGTCAAACGGTTGACAGCACTCGTCAATTGGCCATCGCCATCAAACGTCGTGACCGTATTGTAGGAACTATCATACCCTGTCGACACGATACTGCTGAACGAAACCACTTCAAAATCTTCAGTGGTTTCATTTTCGATCACCACACTATTTTCCTCTGCACTATACTTCGTCAATGCAGAAGGATGCAAGACAGGATCGATCCATTCAATAGACACATTCTTGCTTGAGGCAGCATATTTTTCTAAAAATGATTTAATCGCTGTATCTGTGGTTGTTTGATCACCCAAGACTTTTAAAACGATCGTATCATCTAAGTCTTGCAACAAGTCCTTTGAAGTCTGGGAAACTTCTGTGACTTGCTCTTCACTTAAATCAATCGTGTTCAACGTTTCAGGCAATTGACCCACGATCAAATTGACAACGACCACGATGGCCAACACCAACACTGTGACACCACTGCGGGATGCACCTTGTTTTGCATTGGTCGTTTGCAGCGATTGCCGCAAGTTAGACCAAGAAAAGGTTTGACGCAGGTTGAATTTATGCTTGTATGCTTTTAATTTATCTTTCATTTATCGGTCCTCCTAGCTCCAGCGTCGTTTTTGCATCACTTGCAAAGTCAAAAAATTGAATATGACAATCAATGAGATCAGCAGGACTAAGCTAGAGAGTGTCAGGACATAACTATCAGAAATATTGCTTAAGATTGAAGGAATATCAAAATTTGCGAGTTTGGTTGACAATAGACTTTCAAACGAGGCTGATTTCGCGAAATAAGCAATCACTAGCGCGACAGTTCCTACTCCACCGATTGTCAAGGTGACTGCCCAAGTCTGCATGTAGCCCTGGACGATCAAGCAAACGAGCACCAGCAAAACCAGCAGCATCACGACATTTGCCCCAGCGCCTGAAGGCAGAAAGGAAACCAAGTGACGCCAAAAATAGATCAATAATAATGCCGCCATCGTGCCGATCGCCGCAATGATTTGACTTTCTGTCAGTGCAGAAATAAACATGCCCACGGCGATATACACACACCCAATCAAAAAAAAGACCAAAATAGCCGTATAATCGATTTTCAGATGGGCATCGCCCTGCATTTTGATGATCAAAGGACACAAACAAAAGACCAAACAAGCCATTGCCAAGATACTGATCATTGCCAAATATTTCCCCACGACCACCGCATGCAATTTCAAAGGCGAAGTCAGCAACAGTTGATCCGTTTTGCTTTTTCTTTCTTCAGAAAAAGACCGCATCGTTAAGATCGGCACGGCTAAGATCATCATCAATAAGCCCGAACTCAAGGCATAGGCAAAAAAGTTATAGCCATAATTTAAATTGTATGTGACAAAATACACGCCAACAAAGCCAATCAGAAAGGCCAGAAAAAAACTACCAACCATATTTTGAAAATAGGCCCGGTATTCTCGTTTATAGATTGCGATCATTGCACATCCTCCTTCACTTGTGCCGTTTCGACTGCATCTTGCGGCTGGTTCATCAATTCTAAAAAGACATCTTCCAAGCTATTGCTGACAGCATTCATCTGCAAAATAGCTAAGTCTGCTTGGGCAAATGCTTTGAACAAAGCCCGGCGGAAGTCGGCAGTATAGTCACTTTCAATCGTTACGCGGCAAAAACCATCTTCTTCAAGCGCCAGTTGATACCCGTCGATTGCAGGCATTGTTGCTAAGACAGCCGCGGTTTCTGCTTCAGTCCCTTCAATGATCAACTCTACTGTTTGGGCAGACGCCACCCGTGCCATCATTTGTGTCGTTGATTCACTAGCAATCAATTTGCCTTTCTGGATGATCAAAATATGATCACACACTTCCTGGACTTCTGCTAAAATATGTGAGCTTAATATCACAGTATGCTCTTTCGCCAAATCACGAATCAATTGACGGATCTCAATGATTTGCTGCGGATCTAGCCCCACAGTTGGTTCGTCCAAAATAACGATTGCTGGCCACCCGACCAATGCTTGCGCCAACCCGACCCGTTGCCGATAGCCTTTTGACAGATTTCGAATCAAACGGCGACGCACCTCTTGCAGCTTGACGCGATCCAATAGTTCCTCAATATGTTTCTTCTGGATTTCTTTGGCGATCCGTTTGATTTCCATCACAAAAGAAAGGTATTCTTCCACAGTCATTTCTGTGTATAGCGGTGGGATCTCTGGTAAATAGCCAATCCGTTTCTTTGTTTCTTCTGGTTCGAGCAGTACGTCTTTTCCTTCCACTGAAACAGTGCCTGACGTAGCGCCGATATATCCTGTAATGATATTCATCGTCGTACTTTTCCCAGCACCATTCGCCCCTAATAACCCATAGACTTTCCCTTTTTCAATGGTAAAGTTCAGGTGATCTAAGGCGACATGGTTGCCGTATCTCTTGACCAGATCTTTGACTTCGATCAATTTGCTCACTCCGTTTCTATCAAAAAATACTCAGTTTATCGATACAAGAATAATGGCAGGTATGGAGATAAACGTTGTGATCTACAATAACAAGCGAAGCTTAAATGAAGGTTAAAGCGCACTGGTCAGATGCATGCAGACACAAACAAAAAACACCGTTAGATTGGTTATCTCTAACGGTGTTTTCTATCAATGCGTGGTGCTTAGTATAATTCTAGGTATTGCTCTCTTTCCCATTCTGATACAGTTTGTCTGAATGAAGCCCACTCTAAACGTTTTGCTTCAACAAAATTGGCATAGATGTGTTTGCCTAAGGCATCGATCATCACTGGATCTTTGCGCAATTCTTTGATGGCGTTATGAATAGTAGATGGCAGATCATCAATTTGTGCTTCTGCACGTTCTTCTTCGTTCATGATGTAGATATTGCGGTCAACAGCTGGTGGTGGTGTCAATTCGCGTTTGATCCCATCAAGACCAGCTTGCAGCAAGACAGCCATCGCTAGGTATGGATTTGCCGATGGATCAACTGACCGTAATTCCAGACGTGTGGACAATCCCCGTGATTCAGGAACCCGAATCAATGGTGAACGATTGCGTCCTGACCATGCAACGTATACCGGTGCTTCATATCCTGGAACCAAACGTTTGTATGAATTGACCGTTGGGTTGCAGACAGCGGTATATGCCCGGGCATGTTCGATCAATCCTGCCAAGAAATGGTAGGCTGTTTCACTTAATTGCATTGGCCCTTCTTCATCAAAGAAGACATTTTCACTGTCTTTAAATAACGACATGTTGCAGTGCATCCCTGAACCGTTGATCCCAAACAATGGTTTTGGCATAAACGTCGCGTGTAGGCCATGTTTGCGGGCGATGGTTTTGACAACCAATTTAAATGTTTGGATGTTGTCGCAAGCTTCTACAGCATCAGCATATTTAAAGTCGATCTCATGTTGTCCTGGCGCTACTTCATGGTGAGAAGCTTCCACTTCAAAGCCCAAACTTTCTAATTCCAAGACGATATCGCGACGGCAGTTTTCACCTAAGTCCGTTGGGGCAAAATCGAAATAACCACCTTTATCATTTAGCTCAGTGGTGATTTCACCATTGTCATCTAATTTGAATAAGAAAAACTCAGGTTCTGGTCCAAGGTTGAAAGAAGTGAATCCTAAAGATTGCATATCTGATAAAGCACGTTTCAAATTACCACGAGGATCTCCTGCGAATGGTGTACCGTCTGGATTATAAATATCACAAATCAAACGGGCTACTTTTCCGTGTTCGCTTTCCCAAGGGAAAACCATCCAGGTAGATAAATCAGGATATAAGTACATATCACTTTCTTCGATCCGTACAAAGCCTTCAATGGAAGAGCCATCAAACATCATTTTGTTTTCTAGCACTTTATCCAATTGGCTGACTGGTACTTCTACGTTCTTGTTGCTTCCTAGAATATCCGTGAACATCAAACGTAAGAAACGCACGTTTTCGTCTTTCACGATTTGTTTGATATCTTCAGCAGTTCTTTCAATTTTTGGCATAGTATCCCTTCCTTTTTCCCATTCTTGAATTTATTTTTATCAACATTGATCTACATACGTGGACCTTTTTGTTGGTAGGGCTGTTGCTGATGCAAACCACCTTGTGCCAGCAATTCATCATAGAAAATACGACGAACATCTTCATCCGTTAGTGGCGGCTTGTTTTTTGCTTCTTTTTCTTTGGCAACCTTCATTTCATACACACGCTTGATCCCAGCCATGTTCAATCCATCGGAAAGATAGTCTTTGATTTCCAATAAGGTATCAATGTCATTCAATGAATACATGCGGCGATTACCATCGCTGCGTTCTGGATGAATCAATTCTTGTTCTTCATAATAGCGAATCTGACGTGCGGTTAAATCAGTCAACTTCATGACCGTTCCGATTGGAAAGACAGACATCGACCGCCGCAATTCTTTTTCCCGCATAGCTTGGCTCCTCTCAGGTACAAATGGTGTTGCTTTACTTCATGGAAACTATACCAATTCTAAAAACGTCTGTCAACCCCTCATGTTAGAAAAAGTGACATATAAATAAATGTTTTTTTCTGAATATTCAATTAAAGCCTTTTCATCGACGATTTGTCCGTATGAACCTGCTATTTTCCCCATTCTATCATGATACCTTTCTGCCCATAAACGGATTAAGCTGAGGTCGTTTGGCGTCCTCTAGAGGGAAATTTACCGAAGAACAGCAAAAAGCTGTACATGCCATGCACAGCTTCGTCTCACTTGCTATCATTCTTCTTTTTCCATTCGACGGATCGGTGAAGAATCCGCCAACGCAAAACCTTTGATATGGTAAGTTTGTGTTTCTTCGTCAAAGGTATTTGTCAATACCAGCGATTCTCTTTTGAGCCGATTCAATTCTTTGCCTTCATCTGCCGCCAAGACCAAATGATAGGGTTGCAATAGTTGCATCAATTCCCGTTTGATTGCCTGACTCAAGCGTTCTTTGCCTTTGGTGCTTTTGGCAGAAATCAAGACATGGGGAAATAGGGTTGGTACAAATTGATCTTCATCGATTTGATCCGCTTTGTTGTAAACAGTCAAAATCGGCATACTGGCAAGATCCAGCTCCTCCATCAGACGCAGCACAGTTTGTTCTTGCTGGATCCGTTCTGGCGAACTGGCATCAACGACGTGCAGCAACATGTCCATATTGCGGCTTTCTTCTAGCGTTGAATGGAACGCATCGATCAATTGTGTCGGCAAGTCTTGGATAAACCCAACGGTATCCGTCATGGTCACTTCCAAGCCCTCTGGCAGCCGCCAGCGCTTGGTCAATGGATCTAACGTGGCGAATAACTGGTCTTGCTCATAGGTAGCCGCACTGGTCAGCATATTTAAGATCGTCGATTTGCCCGCATTGGTGTAGCCAATCAAACCGATTTGAAAAATCTGGCTGTCTTTCCGCTTTTGTCTCGTACGATCACGATGTGCCGCCACTTCTTTCAAGTCTCGTTTGATATTGGTGATTCGATTACGGATGTGCCGTCGATCTGTTTCCAACTTGGTTTCACCAGGTCCACGGGTCCCGATCCCACCGCCTAAACGTGACATATTCTTCCCTTGACCGATCAATCGAGGCAAAAGATAATTCAATTGCGCCAACTCGACCTGCATTTTCCCTTCACTGGAACGCGCCCGCATCGCAAAAATATCTAAAATCAACTGGACACGATCAATGACCGGGATCTCTAGCACTTCACCTAACATTTGGCTTTGACGAGGGGTCAGCTCATGGTTAAAAATGACCAGGTCTGCTTCGTGGGCTTCTGCCAATTGTTGTAATTCAGTCACTTTGCCTTTACCGATCACCGTTTGACGATCCGGTTGCGGCCGCTTTTGGACCATTGAAAAGACGACTTCCCCATTCGCCGTTTTGGTCAGATTCTTCAATTCTTTCATTGAGGACTCAAATTGTTGATAGTTTTTTTCGGTTTCTACACCGACTAAAATCACGCGTTCACTCATTTCTTCTCCTCCAACCATTGATCGATTTCTAACATGATTTGTTTTTGCCTATCGGGCGCTTGAACGAGATCGACCCACCGCGGTGTCATCCGATTCGAAAACCAAGTCAGCTGGCGTTTGGCATAGCGCCGAGAGTTTTGTTTGATTTGTTCAACGGCATCGGTTAACGACTGATAGCCTTCGATATAAGGCAAAAATTCTTTATAGCCGATCCCTCTGGCAGCTTGTGCCTCTGGGTAGCGCAGCACCTGTTGTGCTTCCTTGAGCAGTCCTAATGCCATCATTTGATCCACTCGTTGATTGATCCGTTGGTATAACAAGCCGCGATCAGTGGTCAGACCCAGCATAAAATAGTCGTACAATGCTTTAGGTGTCTGTTGCGGTGCAGTGATACTTCTGCCGGTTGTTTCAAAAACTTCTAACGCCCGAATGACCTTACGTACATTGTTGTAGTGGATTTTTTCAGCGGCGGCCGGATCGATCTTTTGCAATTTCTGCCACATCGCTTCCTTGCCTAGCTGCTCTGCTAACGCTTGGTAATGCAGACGAACTTGACTGTCGCCTTCTTCGGCAGCACCCAGCTGATAGTCATACAGCAACGCCTGAATATACAAACCAGTCCCGCCTACCACGATTGGCAGATGGCCGCGGTCGCTGATCTCAGCAATTTTCTTGCGGGCCATTTCTTGAAACATCGCCACAGAATAATTTTCGGTCATGTCACGGATATCGATCAAATGATGCGGGGCTTGTGCCAATTCTTCTGTGGTGGCTTTGGCGGTCCCTATATCCAAATGGCGATAGATCTGCATGGAATCACCACTGATGATTTCTCCTTGATATTGCTTGGCTAACGCAAGGCTGAGGGCTGTTTTGCCAACTGCAGTAGGACCAACGATCACTAGCACTTTATTCATTTGCTTTGTTCCTCGCGAAATGCTTGCACGACACTTCGAGCTCTTTCTGGAAAGTCAGTAATGATCCCCGTCACGCCTAAGCGCAAACACGTGCGCATCAACGCCTCTTCATTGATTGTCCATGGACGCAGGGAGATGGGAAATGCTGCAGCTGTTTCAGGATTGGCTTCGATCCAACCATACGCAGGATGCAGCCCTTCGATATACGGTCTGTGCAACGCGAGTGCGGGTTTATCAGCAGCTTTGCCCATAATAAAATTTAGTTGCGCTTCTGGATCGATGGCCTGGATACGATCCAAAGAATCTATGTTGAATGAACAGTACCAATGCGTAAATGGCCACGACTGACTGTTCAATAATGCCGCCGTTTTTTCTTCGATACCTGGATACGTGTAATGATCCGTTTTCAACTCAACGGTCAGGATCCCTCGATAATTTTTTGCTGCCAAAAGATCTAGGACCTCTTTAAGGGTGGGAATCTTGGCCGCTTTGAATTCATCAGAAAACCAGCTGCCCGCATTCAATTCCTTCAGTTGCGCCACCGTCAAATCACAGATGTGGCCTTTGCCATTCGTTGTGCGATCCACGGTTTCATCATGCATGACGATCAGTTGTTCATCTTTTGACAGATGGACATCTAATTCAATGATATCCGCTTTGACACGGACAGCTTCGGCGAAAGCTGGCAAGGTGTTTTCCGGACGATTGCCACTGCTTCCTCGATGCGCCACGATTTGTACCATAAACGTTTCACTCCATTCTTTGTTCCTATTCTAACACGTCACACGCCAGAACCAAATATCCACTTGCACTCTCTCGTACCCAATCAAAGACCCTAATGCCATTTTTACCGACATTAGGGTCTTCCAGCGTTTTTTTGAAAGAAAACTGACGCGCTTCATGAAGCGTTGATCAAAGACTTTTTGAAAAATAAGTCAACGGTTCATTGGTAAGATTCTTGATTTGACTTTTGCGTTCATTGACCATTTCCACTAATGTGTCTAAGAAATTCTCCATGATCACTCGTCCACCCTTGTAGGTATACCCACCAATTTTCACCGTTTCGTCTGGCGACAAAATCACACGACGGGTGCCAATTTTTTTGAAAAATTCTTCCAAAAAATAATTGGGCAGATAAAAACTATTTTGTGCAGCAAATGATTGCAGATACGCAAAATCATCAATCGTGATATAACAATCGTCGAATGCATCGAAGCTCACATACGCATCCATCAAAATCACCCGCTTTTGTAAAATTTCGCTGATTTTTTGATTGAGTAAAACCAGTGTTTCGATTTCTTTGACTTTATGTTCCAGCAAACGCCGTTTTTTTTCTTTGCGTTCCTCATACCGTATTCTCAAATTAAAAATGATGGTGACTAAAATAGCGCCTACTATGACACCAATGAATCCTGATATTGCAACTGCCATTCTCTTCGTTCCTTCCTTTACTGCTTTCATTTATTGTATCATAATTAAAAGAAGCACTAAAAAGATAACGAACTTTTTATTTGACCTTTCTTGACCTAATGGGTATACTATCTCTTAGATATTGCGAAAACTTTATGCTAAACTATATCTATATCGATTTTTAGGAGGACGACGAACATGAATTTAATTCCTACAGTCATTGAACAATCATCTCGTGGTGAAAGAGCGTACGACATCTACTCTCGTCTATTGAAAGACCGCATCATTATGCTAAGTGGCCAAGTCACAGACGATTTAGCAAACTCGATCATTGCCCAACTACTTTTCTTGGATGCACAAGATTCTGAGAAAGATATCTACTTGTACATCAACTCCCCTGGCGGCAGCGTAACTGCTGGCTTGGCGATCTTTGATACCATGAACTTCATCAAAGCGGATGTCCAAACGATCGTGATGGGGATGGCTGCTTCAATGGGTTCATTCTTATTGACTGCTGGTGAAAAAGGCAAACGGTTTGCCTTGCCAAATGCAGAAATCATGATTCACCAACCATTAGGTGGCGCGCAAGGTCAAGCAACTGAAATTGAGATTGCAGCGAAACACATCTTATTGACCCGTGAACGCTTGAATAAAATCTTGTCTGAACGTACAGGTCAACCAATTGAAGTCATCGAAAAAGATACCGACCGCGACAATTTCATGACTGCACAAGAAGCCAAAGATTATGGTTTAATCGATGAGATCATGGAATCTAACAAATTGAAATAGACTGAGGATATCGCCAGTTAACTGGGGGATATTCCCAAGCAAAAACACCGTTGTCCAGTGAACAACGGTGTTTTTTTATTCCTTTGCCAATGGCTGTTAAGCGCTACTTGCTTCATCTTTCGAAAACTACAATCCCGTGCCATATAATCCTTCTTGATATTGGGCACCCAATGCCACATAGTGGGCGATATTGGCTTTGTTTTTGGCTATTTCTTCTTCCGTCAGTGGTCTGATCACTTTGGCTGGGCGGCCAAAGGCCAAGACGTTTGGTGGAATGATCGTGCCTTGTGTCACCAAAGATCCCGCTCCAATCAAACTATTTTCACCGATCACTGCATGATTCAAGACGATCGAGCTCATACCGATCAAAGCCCCTTGCTCGATGGTACAGCCATGCAGCATACACTGATGACCAACTGTCACAGCATCCCCGATGATCGTTGGAGCATCATGATCAACATGAATGATCGTACCATCTTGGATGTTGGTTCGGTCGCCGATCTTGATCCAATTGGCATCACCGCGGATCACCGCTTGAAACCACACGGTACTTTCTGCACCCAATGACACGTCACCAACCACTGTCGCATTTTTTGCGACAAAATTGGGCATCGCTTCTGTTTCTCGTTCTTGTCGTTTGTTTCCGTCCTCATTTGACTGTTTGTCTTTCATCACTATACACGTCCATCCTTTCTGTACAATATCCTCTATCTATACTATACCATTACGGATGGCGAAGCCAGATACGGTTGCTTGACCTATTCTGGTATCCACGATCAACTAAAAAAAAAGCGCCCTCAGGCACTCTTTTATTCGGCTTCTTCTGAAAATTGACTTTGATACAGTTGACTGTAGAAGCCGCCAGCTGCCAATAATGTCTCATGATTGCCTTTTTCAATGATCGATCCTTGATCCATCACCAAAATCAAATCGGCTTCTCGAATCGTAGACAGTCGATGGGCAATGACGAAACTCGTTCGCCCTTCCATGACTTTATCCATTGCTTTTTGGATCAGGGCTTCTAGCCGAGTATCCACAGAACTGGTTGCTTCGTCTAGGATCAAGATCTTCGGATCTGAGATCACTGCACGCGCAATCGTCAACAGCTGTTTCTGTCCTAAGGAAACATTGTCCCCTTCAGAATTGATGAACATCTCATAGCCATCTGGCATCGTGCGGATAAAGTGGTCAACGTTCGCCGTTTTGGCTGCATCTACTACCTCGTAATCCGTGGCATCAAGCTTTCCAAAACGAATATTGTCACCAATCGTGCCTTCGTATAACCAAGCATCTTGCAAAACCATCCCAAAAAGCGAACGGACATCTTGCCGCGCCATTTTCTTGGTATCAATACCGTCGATTTTGATTGCTCCTTCATTGACATCATAAAATCGCATCAACAAATTGATCAAGGTCGTTTTGCCTGCACCGGTTGGGCCAACGATGGCTACCATTTGACCTGCTTTGACTTCAAAATTCAGGTCTTTGATCAAAGGTTTCTTCGGATCATACGCAAAGCCAACGTGTTCGAAAGTCACATCACCATTGATCGTTTCTGGTAAAGCAATGTCTGTTTGATTGACTGGTTCTTCCGCTTCGTCCAAAATCTCAAACACTCGGGTTGCCGCAGCTGAAGCACTTTGTAACACCGACGACAATTGCGTGATATTCCCCATAGGTTGACTGACTTGCCAAATATACTGAATGAAGGCTTGCAGTTGCCCGACCACGATCACACCGCCGATCACATAAAAACTTCCCATGACGGCCATCGCTATATAGGTAAAGTACGCTGTCATTTGCACAAGCGGCATCATCAAGCCCGAAACAAAGGCCGAACGAAAACCATAATACCGCAGCTGATGATTGACATTCTTGAATCCTTCCAAGGTTTGCTGTTCCCGTCCATAGACTTTGAGAACACTGAACCCAGTCATGTTTTCTTGGACATAACCATTCATTTCACCTAACGCATTTTGCATCCCTTGGAAATCTTTCTGGGATTTTTTGACGATCGTTCTAGAAATGATCAATGCCAATGGAATCATAATCAATGAGATCAATGCCATCAATGAATTGATATAGAACATCATCGATACGGCCATAATAATACTCAAGAAGGCATTCACGATACCGATCATCGCTTGTTGCATCGCGCCGCTGACAGCATCGACGTCATTGGTGACGCGGGATAAGATATTCCCTTGTTGATTTTTGTCAAAATACGACACTGGCAACCGATTGATTTTTTCATCAATATCTTGACGCAGATCTTTCATAGCAGATTGGACGACATTTGTGATCAATAATCCTGACATCAATTGTGAGACACAATACCCAAGTCCCACCACGCCGATCCATATCAAACAGACAATGATATAATCGAAATTGACCCCTTCACCAGCTGCTATATTGCGGCTGATCTCAGTCGTAGGCAAACCAGATACATACGGCATGGCCGCATTGAATCCGACGGTTGCTACTGTGAAGACCAGGACCAATGTAAACGTTGCTTTGTACGGTCTCAAGTACTGCCATAACCGTTTTAATGAAGAGAATGCTTTCATATCGCCAACTCCTCCTCTGATAACTGAGATGCTGCAATATCATAATAGACAGAGCAAGTCTGCAGTAATTCTTTATGCGTGCCCATACCGACAACATCCCCTTCATTCAAAACGATGATTTTATCCGCATGCATAATCGTGCCAACACGTTGGGCAACGATCAACACTGTTGATTCCGTTGTTTCTTTCTTGAGACGCGCCCGCAGTTTGGCATCTGTTTGATAATCCAATGCCGAAAAACTATCATCAAAAATATAAATGTCTGGGCGACGTATCACTGCTCTGGCAATTGCGAGCCGTTGTTTCTGTCCACCAGAGAAATTGGACCCGCCTTCGGCTAATTCAGCGTTGAACCCATCTGGTGTTCTCGCGATGAAATCAGCTGCTTGGGCAATTTCTGCCGCTCGATCTAGATCCTCTTGGGTCGCATCTTCTTTGCCATACCGCAAGTTATCCGCGATCGTCCCAGTAAAGAGCAAGGCTTTTTGTGGAATATAACCGATTTTGTTTCTCAAAGCTGACAAAGAATAGTCCCGAACATCCACGCCGTCAACGAGCACTTCTCCTTGACTAACATCATAAAAACGGGGAATCAATTGAATCAACGTTGACTTCCCAGATCCGGTACTGCCTATAAAGGCGACCGTTTCCCCTGGCGATGCTGTAAAACTTACATCGCGGATCACTGGGCTTTGCGCATGACCAGGATAGGCAAAAGTCACCTGTTTGAATTCAAGATAGCCTTTTGTCTTGGTTTCTGTCACAGGTTGTGCAGGTTCTTTGATTTCAGAAGTCGCATCTAACGCTTCTTGGATCCGCCGCGCAGAAACCGCTGCTCTAGGATACATGGTAAAGACCGTCGCAAACAACATGAATGAGAACAAGGCGTGGAAAATATATTCGATAAAGGCAATCAAATCACCAACTTGCAATTGACCTTGATCGATCTGGATACTTCCCGTCCAAATGATCAAAATCATCACGATATTGAACAAAAAGAAAAAGCCTGGCTGTGCACTTGCCATCAAACGAAACAAGCTGCGAGAACTTGATGCATAGGCTTGATTGACTTTACTGAAACGAGATTCTTCAAATTTTTCATTGACGAAAGCCCGAATCACTCTCAGCCCAGAAAGGTTCTCACGTAAGATACCATTGATTTTATCTAAGTTGGCTTGCTGCTTGGTAGATAACGGTTCTGACAGTTTGGCAATCGCCACGACTGCAATCAACAAGATCGGCAAGGCCCCCAAAACATAAAGACCCAATCTTGTGCTCGTCCGCATGACCATATACAAACTGACGATAAACATCATCGGTGTCATCAATCCGGTCCGCAAAATACTTTGCATAAACAACATGATTTGATAGGCATCGTTGGTCACCCGCGTGATCAATGATGAGACCCCGATTTTTTCATACTCCGTGTGGGAATACCCTTGCACTTTCTCAAAAAGATCATCTCGAATATCCGCTACAATGTTCGTTGTGATCCGTGAGGTGAAATAGCCCAGCATGATATTCATCACGATCCCAATCAGTGTGATCGCCACCATTGCCGCGCCCATCTTCCAAATATAGTCGCGATCCCCATTTGCCATACCAACATCGATCATGCGCGCCAATAGCGTAGGCAGCCCTAGTTCGATCAAAATAAACCCAAAGACACAGATGAAATTCAACATAAGGAGTTTCTTATTTCTCATCGTGTAATGCCACATTAATTTCAAAAAATTCCCTCCTTTTTTTATCCATTGATTTTACTATAGCATAGGAATATTTCGAATGTAACGCGAATCGTTGCAAAAAAGAGCAACTTCTCATTTTAAGTCTTTCATTTTGTTTCAGTAAGCCTTTTCACACTGACGTGATTCTATACTTATTCCTTTTTCTGTGCTACACTAGGGATACTTGTAGTGGAACGATTACAAACCCGGTGAATTTATGCGACAACATTCGGAAAGCAAAGACGAGGCTTTCTCTTTTTTCTCACAATCACTGTCTGAAAAAAGCATGCAGCAGCTCTATGAGCTTTCATTAGGTCACTTTCTTTGGACCTCGATTTTGTGATGCCGCGAATACATCAAGCCAATAAACTACTGCCTAGACGCAGATAAAGGAGAAAATATATGATTTACAAAATTTATTACCAAGAAACAAAAGACCGCAACCCAAAAAGAGAACAAACCCAATCTTTATACATTGAAGCAGACGATGCAGTGATTGCACGTCGCCAAGTAGAACAAAACACCCCATACAACATCGAATTCGTTCAAGAATTAGATGAAAAACATTTAGCTTACGAAAAAGAAAACGCTGATTTCAAATTAGCGGAGTTTTAAGATGAAAGTGTCTCTTAAAAACAATGAAACCGGCGTTTTTGGTGTCGGTGGACTTGGCGAAATCGGAAAAAACTGTTATGGGGTTCAATTTCAAGATGAAATCATTTTAATTGATGCGGGAATCAAGTTCCCCGAAGATGAATTACTTGGAATCGACTATGTGATTTCTGATTACAGCTATATCGTCCAAAACTTACCAAAAGTCAAAGGCTTGATCGTCACCCATGGTCACGAAGACCATATTGGCGGCATCCCTTATTTACTTCGAGAAGCCAATATTCCAATCTATGCTGGTCCTTTGGCGTTAGCCTTGATCACCAACAAATTGGATGAACATGGTTTGTTGCGAGATGCAGAATTACACGAAATCAATGAAGATACCGTGATTCGTTTCCGCAAAACATCGATCAGCTTTTTCCGTACGACCCACAGTATCCCTGATGCGTTAGGTGTCGTTGTGAAAACACCTTCTGGAAATATAGTCGCCACTGGTGACTTCAAGTTTGATTTCACACCAGTGGGCGAACCAGCAAATCTGCACAAAATGGCTCGCATCGGCGAAGAAGGCGTCCTTTGTCTGCTGTCAGATAGTACCAATGCGGAAATCCCAACATTTACCAAGTCGGAGAAAACGATTGGCAGCTCGATTTTGAAAATTTTCGAAAAAATCGATGGCCGTATTATTTTCGCCAGCTTTGCTTCAAACATATTCCGTCTGCAACAAGCTGCTGATGCTGCTGTTGCCACTGGCCGCAAAATCGCTGTTTTCGGACGCAGTATGGAAAATGCGATTGTCAATGGTCAGCGTTTAGGTTACATCAAAGTACCTGACGGGACATTTGTTGAATCACACGAGATCAATCGCTTACCAGCAAATGAAACCATGATCCTTTGTACCGGTTCTCAAGGGGAACCTATGGCAGCCTTAAGCCGGATCGCCAACGGAACCCATCGTCAGATCCAAGTGCATCCTGATGATACAGTGATCTTCTCAAGTTCACCCATTCCAGGGAATACAACAAGCGTCAATCAATTGATCAATTTGCTGTTAGAAGCAGGCGCCAATGTGATCCATGGCAAACTAAACAATATCCATACTTCTGGTCACGGTGGCCAAGAAGAACAAAAATTGATGTTGCGTTTAATGAAACCGAAATACTTTATGCCTGTCCATGGTGAGTTTCGGATGTTGAATATCCATACCCAATTGGCGCAAGATACAGGGGTACCAAAAGAAAACTGCTTTATTATGGAAAATGGCGATATGCTGGCTTTAACTGCAGATAGCGCCAGACCTGCTGGGCACTTCAATGCGAGTGATGTCTATGTAGACGGCAGCGGTATTGGTGACATCGGCAATGTGGTCTTAAGAGACCGCCGCATCCTGTCTGAAGAAGGTCTAGTCTTGGCGGTTGCCACTGTAGATATTGCTAAGAAAGAAGTATCGGCTGGTCCAGATATTTTATCCCGCGGGTTCGTTTATATGCGTGAATCTGGTGAAATGATCAACGAGGCGCAGCAAATTCTCTTCCGCGCTTTACGAGAAGTGTTGAACCAAGCAGATCCAACAGAGCACAAACTTCGAGAAGCGATGTCAGCTGCCCTGCAACCATTCCTTTTTGAAAAAACCGAGCGTCACCCAATGATTCTATCTATGATCATGACGCCAGACGAATAATCAAACATACAAAAGCACTTGCCTGTGGAAGAAGGCAAGTGCTTTTTTGGGACTTATGCGTCGTTAGTGCGCGTGGTCAACAACTTTGATTTTGATTGTCTTTACTTCGTAAGGGGTCAAATGAAGGACAAGCGAACCGCTTTGCAGTGCTTCGAGGGGTATCTCCATCATATCTGTCTCTTGCCAAAGGATTTGTCCTTCTCCCGTGTACGTCAATTCAAATTGCCTATCTGCACCGATATGGTCATAACAGCGTAAAATCCACCCATCTTTGTCTTCTGCTTGTTTGAAGGCATCCACTACGACCGCATCCTCAGATGTCAACGTAAAGGGGACTCTGTCACCACTACCTTGCAATGGGGATAAAGGCGCATTGATTTCCCATGCTTCTTCCACCACTTTTCCCGTCACAAAATCTCCATTGTGCGGGAACAAACTGTACGTAAATTGATGCAACCCAAGATCTGCTCCAGGATCTGGATAGATTGCACCTTTCAATAAAGAAAGACGCATCTGATTGCCTTTGATATCATACCCGTATTTACAGTTGTTCAACAATGCCACACCGTAATTGGTTTGCGAGAGATCCGCCCACTGATGACCTACCGTTTCAAATTTCGCCATATCCCAACTCGTGTTCCAATGCGTTGGGCGTTTGACATTCCCATGCTGCACATCAAAAACTGCTTCAGTTGCACGGATATTGACATCAAATTTGACTTTCAACAATTGTTGCCTTTCCTGCCAGTCGACTTCAGTCACATAATCGATACGTTTGGTATGTGTATATAAAAAGATGTCTTGCGATATCTTTGATTGACCAAAAGATGCTGTAAAAGTTAGGACAGCAAACAACGGGTTATTCTCTTTAAGCTGTAACGATCCTCCGCTGATTTCTGTCATTTTTTCTTGATAAAATAGATCAATATCCCATGCGTCAAAATTGATCGGCTTGTCTTCAAACAATTGGAAGACATTTCCTTTCCCTTTAAATACCTCTTTTTGACCTTCTTTATCAAATAGACGGATTAATTGTCCTTGATCGTTCCATTCCAACACGTAAAACGTCGTTACAACTGTATTGCCTTTGATACTAGCTGTCATTTCTTTTGGCAATATACAGCTGCTGTCAGTGTAAGCAGCTCTTTCCAACGGAGCCAATTGATGCAAACTATAGCACGAATCCCCCATACACAAATGATTCTGCGGACGAGAATTGGCGCTATTGGATTTGACTAGACTCTGTCTCGGCCACCCCGCGGTATTCACCAGGCTGAGTGGTGTCTCTGAGCTGTTTAATTGCTCTTGCAAGCGCGTGATTTCTGCTAAACAAGTCGCTGCATCCTCTCGGTAATCCTCATACACTTCTGCAATCGAAGAACCAGGAATGATATCATGAAATTGATTCTTCAAGACATTCTTCCATAAAGCCTCAAGCCTATCGTGGGGATAGTCAGTTCCCTGATTGATCGATTGAAAACTATACAAGACTTCAAGCTCCCGCAAACGGATCTCAAAGTAACGATTCATTCGTTTGATGTAAGCTTGAGAGGTATACGTACCGCGATGATACTCTAAATACAATTCACCATCCCAAAGAGGTAAATCACTCGGCTTTTCTTTGACGGTCTGATGCAACTCCGCAAAAAAATCACCCGCTCTTCCCGTAGTGATCTGCGGCAATCCTGGAATCTCTGCCATATGGCGTCGGTTATCTAGCATTTCTCTTGTCACGCCACCGCCGCCATCGCCATGTCCATACGAGACCAGCAACCGCTGATTCAGCGCTTTGTTTTGATAGGCGCGATATACCCCCAGAACTGTTTCCGGCGTTAATGTGCCATTATAGGTATAGAACCAATTTGACTTTTCAGTCCAACTTCTTCCGCCTGGGACAGGCGTTGTAATGAAATGTGTCAATACTTCTGATCCATCCATCCCTTTCCACATAAACGTATCATGGGGCATGCGATTGTATTGATTCCAACTGATCTTTGTTGTCATAAAGGTTTTGATACCACTCTTTTTGAGGATTTGCGGTAAGGCCCAGGCATAACCAAAAACATCTGGCAACCACAAATAGGTACTTTCATGCCCAAATTCTTCACGAATAAATTTTTTCCCATACAAAATTTGTCTGATCAATGATTCGCCATTTGGAATATTACAATCTGCTTCCACCCACATAGCACCTTCTACTTCCCACCGATCTTCCTTTACCCTTGACTGTATCTGACGATAGAGTGATGGCGCTTCTTCTTTGATCCATTGATATAATTGGGGCTGTGATTGTAAAAAGACATATTCTGGATATTCTTCCATCAGTTTTAAGACCGTCGAAAAGCTTCGGATAGCTTTCTCTTGCGTATGCTTGATTCTCCATAACCAAGCCAGATCAATATGGGTATGGCCAATCGCAGTCACATGGATCACATCATTTTTTGGCATTATGTGCAGCTGCTCTGTCACATATTGATGCGCCAGCGTAATGCTTTCATAGAAAGCATCACTTCCTTTCATTCGCCAATCCACCAATCTCCATGCTTCAGTCAGTACACCTAATAGTTGGTGTTTCACCTCATGATCTTCTGCAAGTTGCTGATAGGTTTCAAGCATCATTTTAGACACCGTATAAAATGCAATGGTGTCATGATCCAGCTCGCCAAAGAAGGCTTGATTTAAGGTATGGGTCAACACCCGTGGTTCGCCGCCCCCTTCTAAACCAGACCATAGTTTCAAAGAAAGGGTTACTTTTCTGCCAACTTCTGATGGTCGTAAGATATATTCTTTGTGGTTAGAATCTATCCCTTGTACTGGCAGGCCGTCAATATAGAGGAGTGCTTCAAACCCAGAGTTCCCACCTCCACCGGTTTTCCCAAAGTCAAAGAAACAAACATTACATTCTTTAGGCAACATCACTTCTGCTTGCAACCACAAGTAGTGGTCACGTCCTTGCCAAATATCACCTATGCGCATGTCTGTTTTGTCCGAACAATGTTGTGGCGGTATCTTTTCGCTTTTTGACACATCTTCTTGAACCTGCCACGTTGAAATATTGCGTTTATTTTTATAGCGTAAGTGGGCTAATTCAGCGATCCGCCTCTGCAGTTTTTCTTCTTGCAAGAACATCTTCATAGTTTTTTCTCCTTATGTGGGTTTCTTCCGAATCCTTCATCCGAATGCTTCACACACGCTAGACCTGTGGTCACTCTGCCATGAAGCGGTCGAATTGTTGGCGTCTGATTTCTAACAAACGTTGTGCACCTACACGATCAAGTTGCGCGACATAATTATCCCAATCTTGCGCCAAATCCCATTCTCCCGTCACAAATTTCACCCGAGACTGTTCCACAAAAGTTGAAATATCCGTGGAGATCGTTGACATTTCTGCTGCTTCCTCTTCCGTTGCCATAAAATGAGGCAGCATATACTTAGGCATATATTCCTCTTTGACATCATCATAGATGACTGGCTCTTTTCCAAAAGCAACATCCCGGATTTCTTGATCCAATTCAGCATAAGGGAAATAGCCGCCGTAGACATTGTCGACCCATTGAAAGGCGCCTAATTGCGGTCCATTTTGATAGGTAAGAATCTCTTCAACATAGACCATTCGTCCTTCTTCGTCCAATTCATATGTCACACCTTCTTCACCAAGATAAGCAAAAATCTGCCCTTCTGGACTATAGAAAAAGTCAGCCCATTCTAGTAGCAATGCAGGATCGGGTGCATCTTTTGTGATGATAAAAGAGGCTCCTCCAGCCACAGCTGGCTCTGTAAATAACGTTTTGTCTCCATATGGACCTTCAAGCACATTGATCGGCGTGTAGGTTTCAGGACCAAAAGGACCAATGAAATCGGGATCTACCCATTGAAATAAACCAACCTTGTCTTGCGCTGCATCTGCACGCCACTTGTCGTCATCGACCCCGGCAAAAGACTGCTGTGATACTAAACCTTCCGCATACAATTCTCGCATATACTGCCAAACTTCTTTCATCCGCTCATGATTGATCGTTAATTGCAGCGCATCATTGTCATCCACAAAAATCATATTCCCCATTGCTTGACGGCCACCGGTTCCCAAACCATAAGCGGCCATAATCATCCGTTCTAAACCACTAGCGATTTGTCCACTCGGCATATAATAGCCTTCCCGACTCTCATCACTCGCCACAAAGGCAGCCAAAACGGTCTTCAATTCTTCTGTAGTCCGTGGTACATCTAACGACAATTCGTCTAGCCAAGGCTGATTGATATATAGGCGCACTGTCCGTCCACCACTCATCGGGTCCAATGCCATATAGGGCAGGGAATATATATGACCATCTGGCGCAGTTAATGTCTTTTTGACATCAGGGTGTTCCTCAAAAATCTTCTGCAGGTTCGGTGCATGTTCCGCAATCAAATCTTCCAATGGAATAAAGAGTCCTTGCTTTCCATACTTCACGATTTCATCATTGCTCCATCCAGTTTGGTAGAATGCATCAGGTAAATCCCCTGACAAGATCAAGTTTTTCTTTTCACCAAATTCCTTGACTTCCTCCCATTCCACTTTGATGCCAGACATCTTCTCATATTCTTGCCACATCCATAAATCTTCACTTTTTGGGCGAACATCGGTAAAGTCGCTTCTCATTAAACGAATCGTCTTTGTTTCCTCACCCGTCACATCTGCAGTTTCTTCCCCTGATTGACAAGCTGCAAGGACGAATAAGATTGGCAATACAAAAAGTAAACATTTTTTCATTGTTTCATCTCCTTTATGTGGTATAAATTCTGAACAATAGATTAAAAAAATCTTTCTTGCATGTCGATGAACTTTTTAAAAAACAGGCGACTAATCCCATAAGCCGGCAACGCGATCCCCAGACAGATACCCATTAACGGAAACAACTGATAGACCGTCAACGTTAACCCAATGATCAGCACACTGCCTATCGTTTGGATGGGACAAATAAAGATAAACGCTAAAGGTTGTAAAAACATTTTGGCAGCCGATAATCTGAAGTAGGCATGAACAGGAAAGAAAACGATCGACAGCAACAGCCATAGAAATAAATGACTCCTTAGAGTAAATTCAAATAAGAAAGGCGGCGATGGATACGTACCCAAAAATTTAAACATAAATAGTATGACCACGATCATGAGAAAAACGTATATGCTCGTCTGCTTATATCTAGGTCTGTTGCATCGATAATAGGTTCGATACATGATGGATACTTGAGATGCGTTTTGTTCAACCATTAGCTTGCGCAGACAATCATAGACAGTGACGGTTGCTGGTATCAAGCTGAAAAACACACCGCCGAATAGACTATACCGTAGCCACAAAACATTTAATCGCATCAAATAAAAGAGCCAGTCACACCCCTCTGCAAATTTATTCACTACCATAGCATCACCTCCTTAAGCAGCATTCATCCTTTGATTGAACCAACTAGGATCCCCTTTTCAAAATATTTCGCTACGACTGGATAAAATAAGAGCACCAGTAAACTGGATACGATGACCACACTATACTTAAGTGTCATCTTTAACATCAGCAGTTCAGATTCTGCACTGCCCGCAATCACTTGATTCATATCTTGTCCAAACTGACCTTGAACCAAAATTTCCCGCAAAATGATTTGCAACGGGTATTTTGCTCGATCTTGTAAATAAATCAGGGCATCAAAATAAGCGTTCCAACGCCCTACCCCATAAAACATCGCCATGACTGCAATGATCGGGGTAGCTAACGGCAACACTACTTTCCAAAGCAGCCATAAATCATTGGCACCATCTATATAAGCGCTTTCAATTAAATCGTTGGGAATGTTTTGGCTAAAGAAGGTACGCATCAGAATCATGTTGTAGACACCTAACGCCCCTGGTAAAATCATCACCCATATCGTATTCACGAGTCCTAACTGCTGATTGACGAGATAAGTTGGGATCAGGCCGCCGCTAAAGAACATCGTCACCGTAAAGAACAGTGTGATATACTTTTTTCCCCTCAAGCCCGGACGAGACAATGGATACGCCGCAATCGTCGTAACCACGAGGTTAATAACCGTTCCTAACACGGTATAGATGACGGCATTCTTAAAACCGGTCCATATATCAGAACTTTTGAGTACCTCTTTATATCCTTCGATATTGAATCCTCTGGGATAAAGCAGTAGGGGCACTTCATAAATACGTGTCGGATCGCTAAAGGAGGCATTGACCACAAAGATAAGCGGATATAAGATAATCAGTGAGATTATCACCACTAACGTAATGTTCAATACATCAAATACTTTATCCCCTTTTGATGTCGCATACTTCATTGAATCTCCTCCTACCACAAACTAGATTCACTGGTTTTTTGTGCAATTTTATTGACGGTAAATAAAACAATGAAGTTGATCACATTGTTAAATAAACCCACAGCTGCAGAAAAACTATATTCTCCATTAATGATACCCATTTTGTAGGTATAGGTAGAAAGAACCTCGGAAGTCTCGAGATTGGCAGCATTCTGCAATAAAAAAGTTTTTTCAAATCCAACAGACAAGAGACTCCCTGTGGCCAGAATCGTTGAAATCACAATGGTTGGCATAATCGAAGGAATCGTGATGTGACGGATACAGTGAAAACGAGAAGCGCCATCTAAGTAAGCGGCTTCATATTGATCGGGTGATATACCCGACATGGCAGCTGTATAAATGAGCGTTCCCCATCCGACACCTTGCCACACACCGGACCAAACATATATGTGCGGAAACCAGCTCGGACTCCCCAGAAAATCAATCGCGTCAAATCCCATTATTTGTAATAGCATATTGATCATTCCATCTTGCGTAGAGAAAAAGAATTGAACCATCCCTATCACGACTACAACTGAAATAAAGTTAGGAATATAAGAGATCGTTTGGACACTGCTCTTGAACCATTTGCGGTTCAACTCATGAAACAAAAGAGCGAGGATAATCGGTAAAGGAACACCTACCAATAAACTATATAAGCTTAACCTTAAGGTATTCAAGATGATATCAACAAAAAAATAGGAAGCAAAGAAACGCTCGAAATGTTTCAAGCCAACCCATGGACTACCTAAAATCCCAAATGCCGGCGAATAATCTTTAAAAGCAATGACCACACCGTACATCGGCCAATAATTCCAAATCAATACAAATACAATGGGAATAATCAACATGACATAAAGCCATTTGTGTTTTTTTACATCCTTCCAGAGCAAAGATATATTGTTCTGGATGTTTTGCTTATGGGGTGGCATGTGTTCGTTCTTTCTCCTTGCAGCAGGTAGTGCCATCTAATTCTCCTCTCTTCCATTCGATTTATCGGTTACATGAACGTGTCTTTCCGTTACATCATCTTCAAAAAAATAAGTCCAATCAAAGTGCAATGCAAAACCGATTTTTTGCGCAACTTCTACACTAGGTCTTCGTTTTCCCCGTTCGATCATATTATAGTATGATCGTTCGATATCAGATTTATTGGCCGCCTCTTCTTGCGTAAGTCCCCTTTCCTCTCTTATTTCAACCAACCATTTTCTCATACTATAACTCCTCCCTAGAATTGTAACGATATGACACACTTCACATTATATGTAACCAATCGTTACTTGTCAACATCATCAATGTAACAAAAAGCAACTAGTAATAATCTTTTTTTAATCGTAACATTATGTTACTATCACTGTGAAAGAAGGTGTCGTTATGTTTCCATATATCATTAAAGAATTACGCCTTAAAAATAATTTTACACAGCAAGAAGTAGCAGAACGAATCGGCATTACTCGCCCTGCCTATACAGCCTACGAACTAGGCAAAAGAGAACCTGACTTTAATACCTTGCGTATCTTAGCCGATTTATTCGGGGTTTCCACCGATTTTCTTTTAGGCAGAAGTCCCCAGAAATCCTATTCGAAAAATGGGACACTGGTCGCTGAAGTCATTGATGATACATTTGCTGATGAGGATGTCAAAGAGATTTTATCTTTTATTGATTATCTAAAAAATAAATCCGACAAAAAAAAGACCATCGACTAGATGGTCTTTTGGGCTTTTGATATCGATCGTACACAAAAGCAGGGATAAACAAGTCTTATGCTTTGTTTACGTTTACTGCTTGTGGTCCGCGATCTGAATCTTCAACGTCGAAAGTCACTGCTTGACCTTCTTCTAAAGTTTTGAATCCTTCACCTTGGATAGCTGAGAAATGTACAAATACATCTGTACCGTCTTCGCGAGAGATAAAACCAAACCCTTTTTCAGCATTGAACCATTTAACTGTACCTTGTTCCATTAAAAAAAACCTCCTCGTGCATCAGCACTTAATTGTGTGTAACGTTGCTTTTGTGCGATAGAGGTGTCCCTTACGTTTCAACATCTATACTGCAAACAAAATTACAATAATATTTTACACTTGAAGATATTTTTTTGCAAGACAGAAGATTAATTCTTTCTCGCTGATTTTTAATCTTTTTTCTTTTTTGAGCTATCTGAACAGTATTGCAAGAAGAAATCGTTGTTTTTATAGGATTAGCCAAAGAGATTCCCCATTGTAAAGAACCGTTGTCTGAACATAGACATTAATCGGTACTTGCTTCACTTGTCCTTCTGTTCCTTGCTGCGGACAGTCAGTTGATCTAGTTCTACCATTTTCTCAAAATCCACACGACCCTTTATTCCTCCCACAGTCCTTCTTCCCGCAAGCTTACATAAGCATTGTCACCAATGATCAGGTGATCCAGCAAATCGATCCCCATGATCTCACCGCATTTCATCAAACGCCGGGTAAAAGCCAAATCAGCCTCACTCGGTTGTGGACTGCCGCTTGGATGATTGTGGACCGCGATAACTCGGGCAGCACTGCAGCGGACCGCGCCATGAAAGATCTCTCTGGGATGCGCAATCGATTGATTCAGCGACCCGATGAACAAGGTCTTTTTTTGAATGATCTCGTTTTTGGTATTCAGATACAGACAAAGCAAATGTTCTTGGCGATAATCTTTCAACTCTTGCATCATGTGTTTCGCGATATCCATGCTGGAGTTGACTTTGCCATATTTCGGCTGCCCAGCTCGTTGGATGCGACCGCCCAATTCGATCATCGCCTTGATCTCGATGGCTTTGATCTGTCCAACACCCCGAATTTCTTGTAATTCATCAAGGGTCACCTGCTTGAGCTCATAGATATCCTCAAAGCGGTTCAAAATCGTACCGGCTAGTTCAAGTACATTCAGCGGATGGGCACCTGTACGCAGCAAGATTGCCAATAGTTCTTGGTTGGAAAGGGCATCCACCCCATATTGCAGCATCCGCTCACGGGGATAAGAACTTTGCGGAATAATGGTTTTATTCATAAAAAAACTCCTTTGCGGTTTTCTAAAATAGAAATACGCAAAGGAGGAGAGAATAGTCGTTGCTGTCAGGTTTATACTGTGTAAGCTTTTGTCAGAAACTCAGGAACCTCCGTCAAAGAAGTCAAAATCGTCAATACTTTTTCTTCAATGATCGTTGTTGGCGCGATCAAATCAGGAATCATAATGACGGAGATCCCGGCACGATGCGCGGCATGGATTCCATTGGCTGAATCTTCTAAGATAACCAAGGACTCTTTCGGCACATCAAGGATCTGTTGGGCTTTTTCAAAAATTTCAGGATCTGGTTTGGCTTTCGTCACATCATCAAAACAGACGATTGCTGGAAATTCAGCTGTTAAATCAGCAGCCTCTAGTAAGGTGTCGATAACTGCCCGCTGATTGCTGGACGCCAAAACCCTGGGAATCTGCTGCTCATCTAAGAAACGCAATATCTCATGCACCCCTGGTTTCAATTCTGCTGTCCCTTGTCTGAACATAGTCACCGTTCGATCAAACGCCGATTGAATGAAACGATCCACCGTATCCTGCCCAAATTCCGGGTCAAAACGTGTGTGATAGGCCGCCCAAACTTCTTCATCAGATACACCGACATAGGCCAGATAAAGATCTTTGCTATATGGGATCCCCATCTCATCTGCCACCACTTGCGTTGCCTGATAATAAAGCCATTCTGTATCAAACAACAAGCCATCCATATCGAAAATCACACCTTGCAGTTTAGTCATTGCTTCCTCCTATTGATCGTAATAATTCTCTTACTTCTGAAACAAAATATAACGAACCTGTGACTAACAATAAGTCTTCATTGGTCATTTTTTCTAATAACTCTGCTAATCCAAATTGCCATAATGACACCGTTGAGATTCTTTTTGAATCGATTTCTTGATACCCAGCAGCTAAGTTCACTGCTTTGGGAAAATCAAAGGTGGTCATATAAATATCTGCCTGGGGGATTTGCAATAGTTGTTCTAGCATTTCTGAGATATTCTTGGTTTCTAAAGCAGAAAAAAGGATATGGATCCGATAGTCACCGAACTCTTCCTTCATCGTATCCACCAATCGTGTCATTGCATGGGTGTTATGGGCCCCATCCAAAATCACCAATGGTTCCTGACTTAGTTTCTCCATCCGTGCAGGCCAGTGGGCTTTTTTTAAGCCATTGCGGACATTTTTGGCTGTAAATGGCACCTGTTGCTGCGCACAATATAGTGCATACAATTGAATCGCCACACCCGCATTTTCTGGTTGATGGCGCCCCAACATCGGCGTGATCAAGTGTTTGATCTTGCCTTGCTCATTTTCAAAATTAAATACTTCCCCCCATGATGAATCGGGGTGACGGTACTTGACTTGATAGCCTTCGCCCAAATGATAGGTCGCGGCATTGTTTTCTTTGGCTTTGGCATCGATCACGGATAATGCTGGCTCTGAGATGTTCCCTGTCACCAACGGGATGCCTGGTTTGACGATCCCCGCTTTATGGGCAGCAATTGCTTCAACTGTATCCCCTAGAACATCCATGTGATCCATCCCAATCGTCGTAATCGCCGTCAGAATCGGTGTGATCACATTGGTACTATCCAACAGGCCTCCAAGACCGACTTCAATCAAAGCAACATCGACTTTCTGTTCAGCAAAGTACCCCAACGCGATCGCCGTAATGATTTCAAATTGCGTGATACCAGTCACATCTTCTTCTGCATCCATTTCCACGACGATGGGTTGTACCCGTTCCACCCAGACAACCAAATCTTCATCTGAAATAAAGGTGCCATTGATTTCGATCCGTTCATTGAAAGACTCGATATGCGGAGACGTAAATGTCCCAACATGCAGACCGTTTTCTTCTAATAAACTGCGCAAATAACTAATGGTTGATCCTTTCCCATTGGTTCCAGCGATATGGATCATGGTTACTTCTTTCTCAGGATTGCCTAGTCGCTTCAATAACGCCTCAACACGGCGTAATCCTGGCCTGATACCAAATGTTAAACGTCCATGGATCCATGCAATTGCTTCTTCGCTTGTCATCTCATTCACCTCATGTTTATTTTAACAAAAAATGAAGGGCATGCCTAATCTCTCTCCTCATCTTTGTTATTTAGCTTAAAAAAAAGAACAGCTCAAATTTCTAGCTGTTCTCTTCTTTACATCATGATCATCCATGCTGCCAATACTTGGTCTTGCTTATTGAATCGTCCGTAATTGTTCGATCCGTTCTTGTACTTGTTGTTTCTTCTCAAGGTAATCCGCTTCTTTGCTGCGTTCTTGCGCAACCACTTCTTCAGGAGCATTGGCCACAAAGCGCTCATTCGATAATTTGCCTTGAACACGTTTGACTTCTTGGTTATATTTATCTAATTCTTTGACCAATCGGCTGATTTCTTCTTCGATATTGATCAAGCCTGCCAGCGGCAAGTAAATCGTCGCCCCGGTCAAAATCGCGGACATTGCAAGCTCTGGCGCATCCAGTTCATTGGAAATCACCAATTCTTCCGGATTACAGAAGCGCTCGATATAATTTTTGTTGTTGATCAAAAACTCTTCTACTGTTTGATCGTTGGTTTGGATCAATAGCGTGATTGGTTTGGACAATGGCGTGTTGACTTCCGCACGAATGTTGCGGACTGAACGAATCAACTCTTTCAAGACTTCCATCCCATGTGCCGCTTTGTCATCGGACCATTCTGGTGCCACTACTGGATAATCCGCTACGACGAGGGATTCACCGGTATGCGGTAATTTGCTCCAAATTTCTTCCGTCACAAATGGCATGATTGGATGCAGCAAGCGAAGAATTTGGTCAAGCACATGGACCAAAATACTCTTATTGACTTGTTTGGCTACTTCATTATCGCCATACAATGTTTCTTTGGACATTTCGATATACCAATCACAGAAATCATCCCAGATAAAGTTATATAATTGACGACCAGCTTCACCAAACTCAAACCGTTCAAATAATTCAGTGACTTTTTCGATGGTTTCATTTAGACGGGTCAAGATCCAACGATCAGCGACAGATTTTTCACCAGAAAAATCGATATCTGTTCCTGTCATCCCTTCCACATTCATCAAGACAAACCGAGAAGCATTCCAGATTTTGTTGATGAAGTTCCAAGCGGCATCCATTTTTTCATAACTGAAACGAACATCTTGCCCAGGAGCAGAGCCATTCGATAAGAACCAACGTAAGGCATCGGCACCATATTTTTCAATGACTTCTATCGGATCGATCCCGTTGCCCAATGATTTGCTCATTTTGCGGCCTTGTTCATCACGAATCAACCCATGGATCAAGACATTCTCAAAAGGCCGTTTGCCTGTGAATTCCAAACTTTGGAATATCATGCGGCTAACCCAGAAGAAAATAATATCATAGCCTGTAACCAACGTATTGGTTGGGAAGTAGCGTTGATAATCTGCGCTTTGTTCATCTGGCCAACCCATGGTTGAAAATGGCCACAATGCTGAACTGAACCAAGTATCTAAGACGTCAGGATCTTGTTGCCAATTCTCTGCATCTTCTGGCGCTTCTAAACCAACATACATCTCGCCTGTTTCTTTATGATACCAAGCTGGAATTTGGTGGCCCCACCATAGTTGGCGAGAAATGACCCAATCGTGGACATTATCCATCCAACGTAAAAACGTTTGATTGAAACGTGGCGGATAGAATTCCACTGCTTCTTCCGTGCCTTGATTGTCGATCGCTTGTTTGGCAAGAGGCGCCATTTTCACAAACCATTGCGTGGATAGTCTAGGCTCTACGACAACCCCAGTACGCTCTGAATGACCCACACTGTGAACCATTTTTTCGATTTTGATCAAACGACCTAGTACATCTAAGTCTTTGACGATTTGTTTTCTAGCGGCAAAACGATCCATGCCCGCATAAGCACCCGCTAAATCGTTCATTGAGCCGTCTTCATTCATCACATTGACTCTTGGCAAGTCATGGCGGTTACCTACCTCAAAGTCATTTGGATCATGTGCTGGGGTGATTTTCACCACACCTGTTCCAAATTCTTGATCCACATACGTATCGGCAATGATTGGAATTTCTTTGTTGACCAATGGCAAAATCACCATCTTACCGATCAAATCTTGGTAACGCACATCATCTGGATGTACAGCAATCGCGGTATCTCCTAACATCGTTTCTGGTCGGGTCGTAGCGATCTCAACAACACCACTACCGTCTGCCAATTCATAAGACATATGATAAAAGGCGCCTTCGATGTCTTTATGGATCACTTCAATATCAGATAAAGCTGTCCGTGCTTGGGGATCCCAGTTGATGATATACTCCCCACGATAGATCAATTCTTTCTCATATAAAGTCACAAAGACTTTGCGGACTGCTTCTGACAAACCGTCATCTAGCGTGAACCGTTCACGACTGTAATCCAATGACAAGCCCATTTTGGCCCATTGCTCGCGAATATGGCCTGCATATTCTTCTTTCCAGTCCCAGACTTGCTCAATAAATTTTTCCCGACCTAGATCATAACGAGAAATCCCTTGTTCTCTTAATTTTTCTTCGACTTTGGCTTGGGTTGCGATCCCTGCATGATCCATTCCTGGCAGCCATAAGGTGTCAAAGCCTTGCATCCGTTTTTGACGAATGATGATATCTTGCAGTGTTGTATCCCAGGCATGGCCTAAATGTAATTTTCCTGTTACGTTTGGTGGCGGGATCACGATCGAGTATGGTTTGGCTTCTGGATTGCCGCTTGGTTTAAAGCGATCATGATCAAGCCAGTTTTGATAGCGTCCGGCTTCAACTTCTTGGGGATTGTATTTGGTTGATAATTCCTCTGTCATTGAGATTCCTCCTGTTTGGCTTACTTGATGCTGCAAGTTGTGCTGTTGTTCAAAGGCTGTTGTTTTCAGAGGCGTTCTTCCTCTTGCCACTACAGATCATCGCCGTACCGTCTACAGCAAAAAGCACCCTAAATGCCGAGGCATTTAGGGCGCTGATACGCGGTACCACCTAAATTGCAGATTTCTCTGCCACTTTGACGTGAGTTAACGGTCACGACGCGTTTGTCCTTGGATCAACCTGATCTTCAGATCAAAGACCTTCAAGCTACCTTCTTTGTTTCTGGCAAAGTCTTGCACCAACCGACTTTTCTCTACACACCAGGGCAACAAATACTCCTCTTGAACCTTGTCTTGTTATGTCATTCTTGTTTCATCTTGACTCATTCTACAATGAAGCTTGTGAAAAGTCAATCAGCGGTTTGCTTTGGCTGCTTCAATTGCTGCGTTGTAGTCCGGTTCTTGGGCAATTTCTGGGACAATCTCAACGTGACGGATAACACCATCTGCGTCCAAGACAAAGATCGCACGGGCGAAATGGCCAAAGGTTGGAATCATGATGTGGTATGCTTCACCGAACGTATTCGCTGGATCGTGTAAAACGATCATATCGACGCCTTCTTTGCCGCACCAATTCTCTTGTTCTTCTTTGGTATTATTTGAAATCGTTACGAAATGGATATCATCTATTTGGCTGGCTTCTTGATTAAAGCGCTTGGTTTGCAGGGCACACACCCGCGTATCGATATCAGGAACCACACTGATGATGGTTGCTTTTCCTAAAAAACTAGCCAGCGTGTATTCTGTATCATCTAAACTCTTCAAACGAAAATCATGGGCGATATCTCCCACTCGTGGTTGATCACCTGGCACCTCATAGACAGTTCCTTTACGTGTCACTTGCATATCATCTCTCCTATTGCGTTTTCTCCCAGTATAAGGAAGAATCAGCGAAAACGAAAAGGATTTGCTCAAACCTTCGTTTTTTGTGAATAGGTCGTGTCAAAAAAGATCAATGTCTGTAATTCAGTGGTTAAATCAATATATTGGATATTCACGGCTTTCGGTACGACGACCGGATCTGGTGCAAAGTTTAATATTGCTGTGATGCCGGCATCGACGATGGCATCGATCGCGTGTTGCGAATAGCGGCTAGGAACTGTCGAAATAGCGACTGTGATGCCTTTTTCTTGCACGATTGCTGCCAATTGGTCCATGCCGTATACATACTGATCGCCGATCATTTGGCCTACGATAGATGGGTCATTGTCAAAGACCGCGGATACGGACAAATTTTCGTTGCGGCGGAAATTGTTATTGGCCAAAGCTTTGCCTAAATTTCCGAATCCAATCAAGGCAATTTTCTTTTCTTCGTTGGTTTCAAGAATATGACTCAATACCTCGATCAAGTAAGGAACATCATAGCCATATCCGCTGCGGCCTAATTCACCTAAGTGAGAAAAGTCGCGACGAATCGTTGCAGATGGAACTTGTGTAATCTCCGCAAATTCTTTTGATTTGATTCGTTGGACACCAGTAGCATCCAGAAGTTTTAAGTGCCTTAAATACGCTGGCAATCGTTTGGCCGTTGCTTTGGGCAATTTCTTTTCTCTTAAGAACTCCATCATCCTACCTCCTTGTTAAATCATTCACATATCGAGTGTAGCACGTTGAAATTTGAATAGCAAGAAATTGTTCACAAACTTTCCCGCTAAAAAGCCTGCATGTCCGATATACGGCGTGCAGGCTTCCAGCATTTTGCTGTTTTTATTTTCTGGTTCTTATAAAAAATCAGCAAACTCTTCGTTCTTGGTTTGATTGGCAGTGATTTGCTCGATTTTCAACCCCGCCATGGCACGGCTGATCATTCCCTCAATATCTAAACGTGCCTCATACAAATGAACTTTTTCCAATTTTGGCCGTGTCTTTGGTTGTGGCGGCGCAAAAATTGTACAACAGTCTTCAAAAGGTTGGATCGCAAGGTCAAAGGTGTCGATTTCTTGGGCAACATCAATGATCTCTAGTTTATCCATCGTTGCCACTGGGCGGATGATGGGTGTGGTCGTCACTTCATTGATTGCAACCATCGATTGTAAAGTTTGTGAAGCCACTTGACCTAATGATTCACCATTCAAAATGATTAGTCCATGGCGTTGTTCCCGAATCGCATCTGTGATTCTGAGCATCATCCGTCGGGTCAATGTCATCCAATAGCCTTGCGGCACACGGTTTTTGATTTCTTCTTGCACTTCGGTAAAGGGCACTTCGATAAATTGGATACTGCCGACATAGGGCACCAATTTTTCAGTCAAGTCTTTGGCTTTTTGCAACGCTTGTTCACTTGTGTATGGTGGGCTTGCAAAATGGACGGCTTCGATCTCGACCCCACGCTTCATGGCATAATAGCCAGCAACTGGTGAATCGATCCCGCCAGACAGCATCAGCATCCCTTTCCCGCTAGTCCCCACTGGCAAACCGCCAGCACCTTGGATCGTTTCATAAGACAAATAAGCGCCATCCATCCGAATCTCTACCCGCAGATTGATATCTGGTTTCTTCATTTGCACGCGGATATCTGGGAAAATATCAAACACGGCATTCCCTAAAGTCAGATTCAGTTCATTACTGTCTTGGATGAAAGAATGATCGCTGCGTTTGGCAGTGATCTTAAAGGTTTCTTCCCCAGTATAAATTTCTTTCATCAATGTGCGAACGGATTCTTTTAAGACATCGATATCTTTTTCGACACGAATACTTGGTGAGAAATTTTGAATACCAAAGACTTTCTGCAGCTTCGGTATGATCAGTTGACCTTCAGCGCCATTCAACAATAAGTGCATCCGATCTCTTTCGGCATGAATCTTCACATCAGGAAAATCTGCCAGCGTCCGTTTCACATTTTCTGCCAGTTGCATAATAAAGCTGCGACGGTTTTTCCCTTTGGTAGATAGTTCGCCATAACGAACCATGATTTCTGTATAATTCACGAATAAACTCCTTTTTCTGTCGATTGATTAGTTGATTTTAGAAAACTTCTGATACAGTTGATGAAAGACGATCAAGAATTGCTCGACCTCTGCCATTGTATTGCTCTCATCTAGACTGATACGCACCGCTGATGTCGCTAAGTCATTGGCGACCTGCATGGCATGCAACGTGCTGCTGGCCATTTTTTTGCGGGAAGAACAGGCACTGGTAGTAGAAATATAAATTTGCTTTTCTTCAAATGCATGGACCAATACTTCACCACGGATCCCTTTTAATGAAAAGCAGAGGATGTGCGGGGCAAAGCCTTCAGTACTAGAAAATAAGGTGACTTTCTCATAGCTGGCCAAAGCCTCCAGTAAGTATTGTTTTAATTGTTGCACATGTTTTGGTCTTTCAGCTTTTTGTTCTACGGCTAAGCGCAAGGCTTTGGCCATGGAAGCAATCGCTGGTACATTTTCAGTACCGCTGCGCTGGTTGTTTTCTTGCCCGCCGCCTGTCATCAGAGGCGCTAGTTTTCGGCCTTCTTTCCAGTATATGAACCCAACACCTCGTGGTCCATGAAATTTGTGGGCAGAAAATGTTGCAAAATCGACGCGGGCTGGCAGCCATTCCTCTTGGGCTACTTTAGTGATGGCTTGGACAGCATCCACATGAAAGTGAATTGTCGGATAGGCTTCAAGGACAGCCGCAATTTCTTTGATGGGCTGAATACTGCCAATTTCATTGTTGACTGCCATGACCGATACCACAATCGTTTCCTTGCGGATCATATCGGCAAGTGCGGCGACGTTGACAAAGCCTTGTCCATCAACTGGTGCAATACTGACGTCAAAGCCCAATTCTGTTAATTGCGCTGCAGTTTCACTTACAGCTGGATGTTCAATACTTGATATGATCAAATGATTGCCGTAGGCTTTCTTGGCTAATGCAGCTCCTTTCAACACCCAGTTGTCCCCTTCTGTTCCACCACTTGTAAAGGCGATCTCAGATGATTTGACAGATAGCATGTCTGCAATTTGCTGTCTTGATTGCTGCAGCAACCGATTGGATTGATTGCCTAAATCATGGAGACTGGAGGGATTACCGATGATGCGCTGACTGACTTGTGTATATGTATGTAAAGCTTGAGGGTAGATCGCTGTTGTGGCACTGTTGTCAAAATAAATCAATGATAGGACCCTTTCTCTAAAAAATTCTTTCCCATTATAACTGGTGCAGCTGACACTTTCAAGGTTTGTTCATCAATGTTGCGATTTTATAAAGAATGGCTATTGTATCTTTCAGATCATCACGCACTGATCGATCGCAGAAAGAAAGCCAGCCGTTTTGCACTGGCTGGCTTCGGGATTAGACTAAATCTCGGTTATTGAAATAAAAGTTTTCGATTCGTTTGAAGGCGCCTGGTTCGACACGTTCTAAAGCTGTCCCAATTTCATCTAATGCATCTTGATAGCGATACTCTTTGCTGAAAAGATACAAGGCTTTGTCGATGGCTGCTTTGATATCTGGATGGGAATGACGGTAACGATTGGCATATTGCATCATTTGCTCCGTCAACGCTGCCGCATCGACTAAATCGTGGGTTTGTTCATCTAATAGATCTAAGTCATCTTCACAGACAGAAACCAATTTGTTGATGTCTTGCATGTTGATGCGGATCTTGTTCAATTCTTTCCCAAGATCTTCGACACGATCTGTAGCTACAAAGAAGAATTCTAAGTATTCTCCTGGCAAACCTGGCAAACGTTGTTTTTCGACGAAGCGTTTCAAGTTGCGCAAACGGAACTCGAAGGTTTCCACTTTTTCGTGGGCAACTTTTTCACCACGGCGCAATTCTGCCAATGATTCATCGATCTCAACTTGTTGACTTTCGACGTCATCAAGGATTTTGTAGGCATCTTTATAGTAGCTTTGCACTTCTGAATAAGGAATTTCATGATTTTCAAGTTGCGGTAAATAATCACTGTTCCGTCGTGCCAACTCATCAACTTCCGTTTGGAAGCCGCGGACACGGCCTAATTCATTGTGATTCAACGTATAGCTTTGTGCGGTATGATCCAATTCGATCAACAATTGACGGTTATTCTTTGTGGCATGCTCAATGTAATCAACGATCACTTGGCGGTTCTTCAACACATATTTCTTGGCGTTGATCTCTCGCTCCATAACGGTATACAAGCCGTCAATATCACTGGCCGTATCACGATTGGCAACTTCGACAGTAGCCACTTCTGTTTTGGCAAGATCATTGGTTGAGTTTTCCACACGTTTTTTCACACGATTGATGTCATCTTGGAAATTCTGTTCAGGAAAGACATATTTTTGATCAAGCAGTTTTTGGTACCCGTCTTGGATCTCTTTTAATTGGTCTGGGAAAGTCCGACTCAAGTCTTCATACGCAGCCGGGATGCGTTTCATCAGATCTTCGACTTCATAGGTGTGTTGTTCCGCTTGATCGAGGACTTCGCGGGCTTCAACTGGATCACCTGATGTATTCAATGTCACAAATTGTGTGAACTCAATTTCGATATTTTTGATTTGTTTTTGTAATTCATTGTAAGCTGGACCAAACTCTTCGCCTTGCTCACGAAGATTTTTTTTCAATTCTTCATATACATCTAGCGCTTTTTGGACTTCTAATGAATTACGCTCTTCACTCTCACGCAATTCTTTCAATCCTGCACGGATCTCTTCGACTTGGCTTTCCATATCATTCATGGTTGCTTCTGCTTGTTCGATTGCACCTTTGGCTTTAAAGAAGCGAATCCGCTCATTCAGCTCTTCAACTTCAAAAATTTGACTTTCCAACTCAGCAAATGACTTCGTTGAGATATCTGTCCATTGCTGGTTCCATTCCCGGAACGTATTTTGACTCTGTCCGACAAGGTGCATACGTTTGACTTCATCGACCTCTTCTATGACTGGCAAGTCAAACAGATTTTCTTTGCGCTTTTCCAAGACATTCAGCTTTTCTTGGTTTTTCTTTCGCATAAAATAGCCGATTGCATATAGAATCGCTGCAATGACGATAATTGCAATGACAATGCCGAAGATGATATTAGTTCCCATGTTGTGGTTCCTCCAATTTTCAAATATACATGTTGCGTCTGAAATCTGCCCAACAGCAGATTGATTTTGATTTCGGGGCTCTTTTCACAAAAGGACAGAAGTTCCCTTTATAAAAAAGCATCTACGCTAGATTATAGCATAAAGAAAAAAATCAAGCATTAGATTGAGGCAAAAAAGATTGAGTTTTTTGGCACCCTTTTTTCGTTTGGTGCTATTTTCAGTGAAATGGAAAGCAATTGATGAAAATTTACAGGAGATAATTGGTTTTTTATACATTTTATCATCTTTTTTCAAGAAACAGCTTGATTTATCAAATGCGACACTGTACTCTAGTAAAAAGCTTGAACAGGAGTATGTCAAATGAAAGTAGCAAAATTTGGAGGCAGTTCTCTCGCCTCGGCTGAACAAGTTCAAAAGGTAGTTGATATTATCAAAGAAGATTCTGAGCGGCGTTTTATCGTTGTGTCTGCCCCTGGTAAGCGCAATCCCTCAGACAAAAAGGTGACAGACCTGCTCTTAGCAGTTTGTGCTGCCCGTTGTGCCAATGAACCGATCGATGGTTTGATCGACGAAATCTATGGCCGTTATGAAGCAATCGCTGCCCCATTTAAGATTGCACCTGACCATTTAGTGGCCATTCGCAGCTCATTACAACAATTTGTCACATTGCCCTATGAAAACAATCCGCATTTTTATGATACCGTGTTGGCCAGCGGCGAAGACAACAACGCCAAATTGATTGCGGGCATCTTACAAAGCAATGGATTGCCTGCCCGCTACATGAATCCGCAAGAATTGGGGATGATCGTGACAGATGAGCCGCAGAATGCCCGCATTCTGAACACATCTTATGAAAATATTCATGCTTGGCATGACAGTCAAGATATCTTAGTGATCCCTGGATTCTTCGGTTATACCGAAGCTGGAGACATCTGCACCTTTTCCCGTGGCGGTTCTGATATTTCAGGTGCAATCGTTTCGGCTGGATTGCAAGTGGATCTATATGAAAACTTTACGGATGTGGATGGTATCTTTTCAGCACATCCTGGTTATGTTCATCGCCCTGAGTCGATCAAAGAAGTGACATATCGAGAAATGCGGGAATTGTCGTATGCCGGGTTCACCGTCTTGCATGATGAAGCATTGATGCCTTCTTATCATGCAAAGATTCCTGTCGTGATCAAAAATACCAACAATCCTAGTCACCCTGGAACGCGGATCACCAACCACCGAGATAATCTCGAACAACCTGTGATTGGTGTCGCCAGCGACGAAGGGTTTTGCATGATCTATATCCGCAAGTACCTCATGAACCGCGAAGTCGGTTTCACCTTGCGGGTACTGGAGATTTTCCGTGATCTTGATTTGAATTATGAACACATGCCTTCAGGAATCGATGACATCTCGATCATCATGCGTTCCAATCAATTAACCGCTGAATTAGAAGAAACGTTGCTAAGAAAAATTGCTTATGAGATCGATCCGGATGAATTGCGGATCACCCATGATCTGTCGATGGTCGTCGTCGTAGGCGAAGGTATGCGTCAGCGTGTAGGGATCACTGCAGACAGTACCGCAGCCCTGGCCCGCAAAAATATCAACTTAGAAATGATCAATCAAGGTTCTTCCGAAGTCAGCATCATGTTTGGTATCCACAAAGAGCAAGAAAAAGCTGCAGTTCGGACCTTGTACTACACATTTTTCGATTGACCACATATAAAATGACCGCCAACAATGCCCAAAGTGCAGCATTGTTGGCGGTCATTTTTTTAAGATTGCGGGTCCTGTGCCTGTTTCGCTTCGATTTGCCGGGCGATCTCCGCTTTGATTTTGCGTTCTGGGGCAAAGCGTTCTGCCCAGTCCGCTGGCTTCATGACCTTATGGGTTTCTGGATGATAATGGGGTTGGCCATCAGGAAATAATTTACCCATATTGGCTAGATGGACAATGGCTAACAAAGGATCTGGATCGATCCCCATAAGGGAGAATGAGCCATAGGTGAAGTAAAGCAAATCACAGAGGGCATCCACTTGTTCCGTAAAAGAATCTTCAGTAGGCTGCCCTTTGGCCATCAGTTTCTGCTCAGCTTGATCAATCGCTTCATGCAACTGAGAAAGACCGGCAGAAAATTTTTCTTGGTCGTTGTTGCTGGCTGCATAAATAAATTCAACGATTTCCTCGATTTTGAAACCACTGCGAAAAATGGCCTTCTCGTAAGAAAATGGTTGGGGGATCGTGGGACAGGTGGGGTCAAAGGTGCGGTGAAATTCTTCAGTCATCTCAAATGGACGCATGGATTTTCCTCTTTTCTCGCTAGGATAGCTGTTTATGTTTTTGAACTGGCGTCGATAATACCAAAATGGATCAAAGCCTGTTGAATGCCATCTTCATCGTTAGAAGCAGTGACATAATCCGCACTGTCTTTGGTCACGTCTTGCCCATTCCCCATCGCCACACCAATCCCCACACCTTCTAACATCTCAACATCATTGAAATGATCCCCAAAAGCCATCGCTTCTTCGACAGCAATCCCTTCATAGGCAAGGAATTCTTTGATCCCTCGTAATTTTGACCCTCGTTTGGGCACGATATCCACTGAATAAGCATTGGAACGTTTGAAGTCGCATTGGGGCAACTTATTGATCAATTTTTGCTTTTCAGATTCGGGACTCAACATAATACATTGATAAATTGGTTCCCGTAAAATATCTAACGACTCATAACGTTTTGCGTTACGGTTCGGACTAAAACGCTGCAGCAATTTCTTCAAAAAACCCACAGGAAATTTCTTCGGTACAAAACGCAAGTACCGTTGCATGCTGGGGGATTGGCTTAGACGAATCGTCAAACTGCCTGCGACTTGGGTTTCACCGCCAAACATCACTTGCCGATAATTTTCATCCGCATAATCAACGATCGTTTCCAGGGTTTTCTTCGAAAATGGTTTGGCATAAATCAGACTTTCTTTGGTATAAACAAATTGGCCATTATATGTAATAAACATATCTAACGACAGATAGTCGACGACTTTATCTAAGTCTACTGGTCCGCGACCGGTCGCCACACCACACAAGACACCCTTTTCTTGGGCTTGTTTGATGGCGGCCCGGGTACTAGATAGGGCTTTGCCGTTATTGGCAATCAGTGTGCCATCGATATCAAAAAAAATTGCTTTAATCATAGGGCTCCTCAAAATAACGCTAATTGGTTGGGATTCAATGCTTCATAGTTCAATTGCAGTTGACTGATCATCGCGCGCGCATTGTCCGCGGCATCTCGACCGGCATTGTTATTAAAGATCACTGCCGTCTCTTGGGCGTGCTTAGCCACGGATCGCACAGCAGTCGACAGTTCATTGATTTCTTTCTCGTTGTATCGGTATAATGTACGCAAATTTTTTGCTTCTGGTCCGGTTGCTGTCCAGCCGCTATCATTCCGTCCGTGCAGTCGACACAAAGCAAAGGCCGGATTGGTCACGGTTAGATCTAAAGGGATCGTTGTAGACAAACGTTTGGGCTGATCTACGACCACCAATGACAATTGGCGCTCTTTCATAAAGTCGATCATGGAGGAATAGACAGCCGGTTGATACCAACTTTGATCCCGCAGCTCAATTGCTAATGGATACTCAGGAAACCAGTTGCGCACTTGCCCTAAATAGGCAACATGCTGCTTGGTGCATTTGAACTGATTAGGAAATTGCGCCAGCAGGCAAAACAATTTCCCTGCATCAACCATTGGGGCAATCGCTTCTTTGAAACGCTGCAATGATTCTTCCAATGTCATGCCTTCCGGCAACGCCCCTTGAGTCGTGATACTTTGATGTACCTTCAGGACAAAGCGGAAATTGTCCGGCACCTGAGTCAACCAGTTACGGACATCCTTTTCTTTGGGCAAAAAATGATAGGTCGTATCCAGCTCTACAATTGGAAAATAGCGGGCGTATTCAAATAATTTTGAACTTTTCCGGTCTACCAGACGCCCGTGTTCACTAAATGTCGTACAGCCTATGCGGATCATTTTTGACACCTCACTTGTCTTCTCATTTCAATAGTATACAATAGTTTAGAGTGAAGCGTAAATAATTAGTGCAGGTGATGAAAAAAATGAAACGAATTCTCGTACTACATACTGGCGGAACGATCGCCATGAAAGAAGATTCACTGACTGGCGGTGTCAGCCCAGACGTGAGCAATCCTTTAATGGATGCGCCGATCCACATTGACGAAGATGTAGAATTGATCGTTGAGGATATTTTCAATCTTCCCAGCCCCCACATGACGCCAACAGAAATGCTGCAATTGAAAGAACGTATCCAATTGGCCCATATCAGTGGCGTGACAGGTGTTGTCATCACCCATGGAACAGACACATTAGAGGAAACCGCCTTTTTCTTAGATACGACGATTGGCAGTCAATTACCGATCGTGATTACTGGTGCAATGCGCTCCAGCAATGAGATTGGCAGTGATGGTCTATACAATTTTGAAAGTGCGATTCGGGTAGCAAAGTGTCCTGAAGCCAACAATAAAGGTGTCTTGGTCGTGATGAATGATGAAATTCATTCTGCCCGCTATGTGACCAAGACCCATACCACCAACATTGCGACTTTCCGTACGCCTACATTAGGCCCAATCGGATTGGTGACCAAGCATCGCATCCTCTTCATGCAAGAATTATTGAACAGCCAACAAATAGATGTTGATCGCGTCGATGGCCTCTTTCCAATCATGAAAGCATACGCGGGCATGACTGGAGAACTGTTTGAGGCACTGGCAGATTCCCAGATCGATGGTTTAGTGATTGAAGCCCTCGGTGCTGGCAACTTGCCGCCGCAAACCATCGAGCCACTAAAGAAGCTGATTGACAGACAAATTCCAGTCGTGCTGGTTTCTCGCTGCTTCAATGGGATCGCAGAACCCGTTTACGATTACCCAGGCGGTGGTATTGAATTGCAGCAACTCGGGATTATTTTTTGCAACAGCATCAATAGTCAAAAAGCGCGTATCAAATTGCTGATTGCCAAAAATCGAGGCCTGACATTGCCTGAATTAAGAGCCTTTATGGAAAATTAAACCAAGAAACGTCCTGCATTCTTCCAAAAGAACACAGGACGTTTGTTTTGTATTATCTCTCTTGCCAAGTAAATACAGCCTCACAATAAGTCACATCAGCAATTTTGATTTCATGAAGGGTCTGCAATGGACGGACTTCCCCTGTGTCCAATGTCAGCGCCTCATTGATTTGGACATGACTATCGATCAGATTGCCATAGGCAACTTCGCGATCAAAACGAATCGTCACTTCTTGTACGAGATGTTTCGTCAGAAAATCATGACCCAGTACATCCAAAAGCCAATTGAAATAAATCGCGTTATTCACATGCTGGTTGCTATCGATATCATAAAAACGGACACGATATGGTAAAGATCGACCTTCCGTGATCGGCTCAATCTTCGGATAACGTTTGATGCGCTTGATCTTCACACTGCCATAAGGTGCCACGATCTCATCAGGTACACTGCTGACCTTACGGGTTTCAAGATTCATCAAGGCAAATACAGCCTCAATTTTGACCAATTCATTGCCTTGGTCATCTAGCAACCAAAAGTAACGGTAGCAAAAAAATTTATTGTATTCCTTGGCTTGGGTCACAACTTGGATCTGCTCTCCCACTTTTGGCAGCCTTGTGACCAAGATATGGTAGCTTGTAATGATCCAAGACAATCCATACCCACCGATCACTGTTGCGCCACGGTCTAATTGTTCGCTTTGTTCCTCTGATGCTTTGATTGCCACGCTTAACATCGCAGGAAAGGTCATCGTTTGATTGATATCACATTCATAATACGCAACTTCATGCGTGGTTTGGTACTTTGCTGCCATTAAAACATTGCCTCCTAAAAACGCTTCAAGCTGTCATCAATAGTTGATCCATACCTTGCGCCAAATTGATTTAGATGGATCATTAAATAATACAACGGTCCTTGTCCGCTGCCAAGCCGAAAATCGGCTGCGTGTTGTACTGCAGCTGTAAAAAAGATGGCTCAACATTGCCGCCCTGTGTTGTCAAAGTCCCTTTGTGCACCGATAAGAAAAGATTTTCCTAGCTTGATCTGATGCTTTACTGGGTCAAATGTGCAACCAAATACGCCTGTTCTTCTTTGTTCAAGCCTAATCCTTTTTCAATGTAATGGTCCACTGATCCGTATCGCGCCTCGATCGTTGCCAGACTTTCATCTAGGAAACTTTCTTCAGCCCGCATCAACACGGAAATGGCGTTCAGCAAATCATCGCCAAGATCTTTTGCCATCGGTTCAAATTTTGCTTTCAACATTGGGCCCAAATAACGATTGGTAGCCAAGTAATCTTGTTTGATCGTATCCCCATCGACACCGAGTACATGCAGTAACAAGAACGCGCCAAAACCAGTACGGTCCTTCCCAGCAGTACAATGAAACAAGGTAGCACCTGTTGAAGGGGCATTTTCGATGATCTGATCAAAAAATTGCCGATATTGTTTGCAGGCATAGGGACTTTCAACAAAATGACGATACACTTTTTTCATTTGCTCTTCTGCATCTTCCCCATCATCAAGGCGTTTTTTTTAAACTTCCAGGGGACAATGACACCATGGTTTCATCTTCTTGAAAAATAGGTAAAAATACTTCTTTTGCCCCTTCGATCGCCTGATCAGGCTGGGCACGGCTTTCGGCCAGCGATCGAAAATCAACCACTTGATTGACCCCATATTCAGCCAATTTTGCTTGATCTGCTTTCGTCAGATCACTGATAGCTGCGCTGCGAATCAACTTTTTCTCTTTGATCAGACGTCCATACTTTGTTTGATATCCGCCTAGTTCTCGGACATTCACAGCTTGTTCTAATTCAATCAATTGTGACATTTTCTTTACCTCCCGACTATTTATACTTAAAAGTATAGCAGAAAGCACCTAGTAGATGTAAGAAACTTCCATCTACTTTTTGTGGACAAAAAAAAGAAAGACCACACGCAGTCTTTCTTCGACACAGATCAAATGAACACTTATTCCGCTTCGATCACAGCGGCTGTGTCATCCAGCACAGAACGATCCAACTCATTGATACGACTGCTGGTCACAACACCAGCAACCATGCTGTCGCTGACGTTTACCAGTGTCCGAGCCATATCGATCAGAGGTTCCACAGAAATCACGAGTCCAACGATTGCTATTGGCAAGTTCATCGAACCTAAAACGATCAATGAAGCAAAGGTCGCTCCACCACCGACGCCTGCCACACCAAAAGAACTGATCGTGACAACTGCCACCAATAATAAAATAAATTGCCAATCAAATACATTGATCCCCACCGTTGGGGCTACGATCGTTGCCAGCATTGCTGGGTAGACGCCCGCACAGCCATTTTGACCAATGGATAAGCCAAAACTGCCCGCAAAATTTGCTGTTGCTTCATCAACACCCAAAGCTTTCGTTTGTGTTTCAATATTCAACGGCAACGCACCTGCACTCGAGCGAGAGGTAAAGGCAAAACTCAAGACTGGGAAAGCTTTTTTGAAATACGTTACTGGGTTGACCCGTACTGCGATCAACAGCAGTGAGTGGACCAAGAGAACCAAAATCAAGGCTGCATAAGAGGCCAAGATAAATTTACCTAGATTCAAGATCGCCGCAAAATCACTAGATGCCAAGACATTGGTCATCAAAGCCAAGACACCATAAGGCGTTAGACGCAAGACGAGTGTCACGATACGCATCACGATCTTGTACAAACTATCCATCAAGTTGGCAAACGTTTCTGCTTCTTTCGGCGATTTGCGTTTGACCCCCAAGAAGGCGAACCCTACGAAGGCAGAGAAAATGACCACTCCGATCGTACTGGTTGATCGGGTGCCTGCAAAATCAGCAAAGACATTGCTTGGGATAAAGGCTACGATTTGTTGCGGAATCGACAAGTCTTGAACTTGTGTCGAACGTTCCGCCAATTCAGCGATCCGTGCTGTTTCAGTAGCACCTTCTGTAAAGCTGGCACCATCTAAACCAAAGACCATGACCATCGTGATCCCAATCAACGCAGCGATTGCTGTCGTTCCCAACAGCGTTGCCAGGACCGTAAAGCTGATCTTCTTGATTTTTTCGCTTTCTTTCATCTTGGTGAATGCACCAACGATCGATACGAAAATCAAGGGCATGATCAGCATTTGCAGCAAAGCAACATACCCGCTGCCCACCATGGTGATCCATTCCAAAGATTGGGCTACTACATCAGAACCAGTGCCAAAAACCAATTGCAGAATACCGCCGAATACGATACCTGCAAACAATGCACCAAAGACCCGCGTCGAGAATTTCACGTGGCGCTTTTGCAACAAATAGAACCCATAAATAAGGGCAGCAAAAATAAGTACAACAATTACGGTTAACAGATTTGTCATTTGAATCCTCCTAAAATAATATAAGATGACAAAGTCTGTCGAAGGAAGTAAAGGTTCCCAGTGACCATTCTTCAACAGTGCACTCTAATGAGACGTGTGGCATCATTAGTGACCATTCCATTCTAAAGAAGATTCGGAAATCTTACAATAAATAAGTTTCTTGAATGGCTTTTTTCTCAGAAAAAAGCGCACACAATCTATACCAAATCACAAAAAAATGTTATTTTACTCAATCAAATGGGTGTTGTTGTTCCTGTGCCAAACGCGTCTCAACTTTAGCAATTTCTGCCAATAAACGTGCTTCACTTGGGAAGATCATCTCATACTTGCTGGCTAGAATCGTTTGATTGGTGTCGGGCAATGCAAACTTGACCAAACGATCATTCTTCTCTGTGCACAATAAAATCCCTATCGTTGGCTGCTCATCCGCTAGTTTCTCCACCCGATCATAGTAGTTTACATACATCTGCAGCTGACCCAAATCGCCATGGGTCAACTTGCGGGTTTTGATTTCAACGATTACATGCGCCCGCAATAAACGATTATAAAAAACCAAATCAATAAAGAAGGCCTCATCCTCCAATATGATTCTTTTTTGCCGGGCCACAAATGAAAACCCATTGCCTAGTTCAAGCATGAATGCTTCTAAATGATTGATCAATGCGGTTTCTAATTGGCTTTCGTGGTAAGCAGACTGGTCAGGCAGACCTAAGAATTCCAGCACCATAGGGTCTTTGATGATTTCTCGTGGATCTGTCGGCAAACGTTGCTTTCTTGCGACTTGCAATACGGATGCTTTATCCGTAGACATCAACAATCGCTCATACAATAGAGAATTGATTTGCCGTTCTAACTCACGGCCAGTCCAATGATTATTGACGGCTTCTAGTGCATAGTATTCTCGTTTTTAAGGATCATTGATTCGAATCAGCAGACGATATTGTAGCCAGTTCAATTGCGAACGCAGTGCGTTCACTTTTGGATAAACGATATAGAATTGTCTAGCCAGCTCTAACAAACGCTTTGAAAAACCATGCCTATGCTCCTTTGATAACACGATTGCTAAATTATCTATCATATACTTGCCATATGCTGCCCGCTCTTGATTGTCTTGTTCCTCGACAACGATTCTTTGACCAATCTGCCAATACATCAACACTCTTTGAAAATCAATACTGCGAATCGCTTGCGCCTTTGATGTTGAGATGATCTCTTGGATATCAGACAAAATATCCGAATCAAACGTGTGTGCCTCATGTTTATCTGTCATCCTTCGTACTCCTTTCATGTTCATATAAGATTGTTCAGTCCTGAAAACGACTTCCCTTCAGATGATACATAAGTAAGATACGCCATTTACTCAGGAATCGTTTGAATGCACAGCAAAAAGAGCCTTGATTTGGTTCCATCAAGACTCCTTTATTGCGATCATCTAATTATACAGAAACATGTCCATTGAGGGATTATGCCAATGCACCCATTGGGTCCCACGGTGCCAACACTTTTGGTTCTGCTTCGAAAGCGGCCAATTGTTCTGGTGACAAAAATTCTTTGCGAACGACGATTTGATACGTATATTCATCCATCCATTCATCGCTCATCACGAAGAAGCCATCTGTACCGACTTTTTCACCCCAGCTGTTTTCAACTTTCCATTTAGTGGATTCACCGTCAATGATATCAACACCTGTCAAAACCATGGCATGGGTCATCAAGCTTTCCCCAAAGTCCAAACGTTCCGCTTTTGTCATTGTAAAGTCCACATCAAACAAATCATTCATATCATAGGCATCCAGTGCCATGATCCCAGAATCTCGTGTGGAAGATTGACCGACATCACAACCAAACCATACAGATTCTCCCTGTTCAAGTTGTGCAATGGCCAGTTTTTTGAACGTTGGCATATCGACATTTAAATATTTGACTTCATTACCGCCCACCACATTGCCTAGCATTTCAACTGTATAGGATTTGTTATAAGGCTTGTCTGCTGTTGGAGCATTGATGATGCTGACATATTCATTTAGATCCACACCAACATATTTATCATAGAAGCTTTGCGGTGTTAAGTCACGATCGATATGATAGTTCTTCTCTTCATCGCGGTACTCAAAGTCAAAGGTTTCCGGCGGTGTGCCCAATGAAGTGGCTAAAAAATTATAGACTTCTTGCAGCATTCCTTCTTTGGCCGTTTGGATTTCTGTATCAGATTGACCTGCGTCAACCAATTTACGCAAAGCAACAGCATCTTTACGCAATTTTTTGTTCAAGTAATTGTTGAGGTCACGGGAATTAGAGGAGTTGCTGCTTTCAGGCATGACAGCTTTAGGGACGACCCCGTATTTTTGAAAGATCGAGACGATCATATCCCATTGTCCACCATCTTGTTGTGGTGTTTGCAGCAGAAAAGCCACTTTTCGACTTGTTACAGGTTCTGCAGCAGTGGCCAAAATGTTTTCATAAAAATAATTGGCTTTTTCGTATTTATCCCAAAAGAAGGTGTGGTTTTGAGACAACTCAAAATCTTTCAGCTTGAAATTGTTCAGCATTTTATGGCGGAAAGTATTCAATGCCGCGAACATCCAGCAACGACCAGATTGTTTTTGATTGGCTACTTTTCCTGTCGTGACATCTACTGAAAAGACAGGTACATTCACGATCTTGGCACTGACATTTTCTGCGGAAGCTGTGATCCCATTTTTGACCACACCTCGTTGCAAGGCATTTTGCTTGTTGTTTTCTAGATAAGCTGCGGCAAAGTCAGCAGTTGTTTGTTTAGAAATTTCTGACATATTTTTCCATCCCTTCACATTTCGTTCCTTCTATTCTACGCCTCCCAATAAAAAATGACAACCGTCCAATCAAAGAAATCCACATGCCATTGATTGAAGGATTGTCATTTTATTCCTACAGGATCACATAAAGAGCAGTATGGCCAACAAGCCTGGCAATACAAAGGACAAGCCATTTTCAAATCGACCATACGCTTTTCTTATCGGTTTGCTGGCCAACAAAATGGTCAGCAGTACACTGATCAGAATCAAGGTCACAAAGCCTAACAAGGAAAGATTCAGATCCATAATGTTCAACGCCCGCAAGCCTTTGATAAAAATCCCTTGCAGCAAATAGACCAGCAGCGTATTTTTCCCCCATTTAGTAAAAAACATTCGCTCCCGCGGAACGATCCGCATAAAGCCGATGATGCCAATCAGTCCAATAAGGAAAAACACCCCTCTGAGGGGACCGCCGAACAGCGGATAACTCAAGTAGTCCTCATAGGGTTTCGAACCAAAGACCATGTACTTGTTCATCCCATGGAAAAAGGCAATAAAGCCATAGATGATTGGCAGAAACGTCAAACTAAGCCACCGCATCCCTTTCTTTTGGACGAAGGCCATATCGTTTTTGGGAAAGTAAAAGCCAATGATAAAAAACGGCAGAAAGACAAATGTCCGCTGCAATGTCAAAATTTGGTTTAAAAACGGCAAATAGCCGGCACACAGACTCAAGGCAATACTGATAAAAATAGCCTGCTTTGCAGATAAACGTTGGAAAACAAACAACGACAATTGCCAAAAGAACATACTAAGCAAGAACCACAATGCCCACTGGGGATTGAGCAATTGTATCTTCGGTGTTTCCCGTAAGCCAATCAACCAATAATAAACGATATAAAATATTTGGAAGAACAGATATGGCAGCAAAAACTTTTTGATCAAGATAGTGACCTTCGATCCTCTCGTCAAAGGTTTTGCAAAATAGCCTGATAAAAAAACAAATGCAGGCATGTGGAACGTAAAAATAAAATAGTATAAATCATGGTAAAATTTGTGGTCACCAATAAAAGACTGCAGCAAATGGCTAAAGACCACCAATATCATTAACAAAAATTTCGCATTATCAAAGTAAGCCGTTCTTTGCGATTGGCTCATACTATTTCCTCCTCATTGAATACGCTACGAATAGTTTACGGGAAAGACACTTTAAGTTGTTTACAAAACGATGTAATTTAAACAACAGACATGACAGCTTGCTTACAAGATATTTGCTTTTTTTGTATCCTTTGTATTAATATCAATAATACAAAGGAGTGAAGGCATATGATTTTTTCTATTGCAACCCAAAGCAATCAACCCATCTATCAACAGCTGCGGGAACAAATCATCATTGGTATTGCCAAAGGTGACTTACGATCTGGTGAATTGTTGCCATCTGTACGACAGCTGGCCAATGAAATTGGTATCAACACCATGACTATTTCAAAAGCGTATAACTCATTAAAAGAAGATGGGTTGCTGATTACCGATCGGCGCAAAGGTACCGCAGTGGCCACGCCCAGAACCTTTACAGACAGTGAATCAAGTACGTACCTTCATCAATTAGAAGTACAACTAGCAACTGCGCTGCTACACGGCAAAACCAAAGAGTCATTGCAGCAAGATATCCATACATTATTGGCACAATTTCCTGAAAGGAGTGATTTCGAATGAATCTCATCTTCTTCCCGATTGCATTATTGATGTGTCTGATTTTTGGCTTTAGTCTGCGCTTGGTCAGCAAGCCGCACAAGAATGTCCTCCTGGAAAACACATTCGCACCGGAACACTTGACCCATCCATCTGTCACTCAATTGGTCAAGGCGTACCGCAAGCGCATCTTGCAATTAATGGCTCTATTCAGTGTAGCAAGTCTGCTTTTTTTGTTCAATCTATCTGACTCGATCACCGTAACCTTGTTTTTTGTCTATCTCTTTGCCTTGATTGGTTGCTGTCAATTATTGGAAATCCATTATATAGGGAGATTACGCCAACTGATTGTCGATCAAGCGTGGGTATTGCCCATTGACGCCGTAAGGATCGATACAAAAATCGTTCAAGAGAAAAACCGCAAGATGCTTTCCCTTGGTTGGTTTCTCCCCACACTTGTCCTCATGGTTGGCAGTGGTTATCAAGCATGGCAATCCTCCGATCAAACCACAACTATTGGTGTGTTGCTGCTGAATGGCTGTCTGCTGCTCCTCTTTCTTGCCTTGTGGTGGACGATCCGGCGTTTACCGGTCAGAGGTGTCGCAGGGGATTCGCTGATTGATCAGCAGATCAATGATCTGACCAAATACTATTGGTCCCTGACGGTTGTCGTTTTAGCAACAGGTACGAGCCTGATGCTGTTCATCCCTTTGATCTCGATCAACGCCAACGGATTTTGGGGTGTCTTCATGAGTATCCTATTTATTTTACTGACAATTGGGAGTATTCTATTTACTTTCCTTGCCTTACTGACTTTACGCAAGAAACAAGACCAACTCCTCAACCAGGCAGAAAAACCCAGATATTATGGAGAAGATGTGTACTGGCGTTATGGTGTCTATATCAATCCAAATGATGACAGACTATTCGTTCCCGATCGAATCGGGTTAAACATTGGTATCAACCTAGGCAAGCGCAGTGGTCAAGTGATTGGCATCGGTACGCTGATTGTACTGATTGGTGTCATGCTGATCGCCATCGTCCCCCTTTATCAGTTGGATTTCACTGCTGACGCTTTACAAGGGCAGCTAGTGAAAGAAGAAGTGGTTTTTTCAGCACCCTTTACGACAAAAACCACCGTCCCTGTCTCTGCTATCAAAGACGTTGCTTTGGTTGACGCATTGCCTACCCCGATCATAAAGAAAGTCGGTATGGCAACCAGTGATTATGCAACAGGTTCGTTCTTGGTAGATGGTGAAAGTGCCGACCTCTATGTTGACTTACAGGCACCTGCATTTCTGAGAATCCAAACCACTGACCGTCTCATCTATTATACAAACAAAGATCCAGAGAAGACGATTGCCCTTTACAAGCAATTGTTGCAAAGAGAATAAACAGCGCGTCTTTCAACAAAAAAATCACTGACTGCCGGAGTATGCCATCCGCTGTCAGTAATTTTTTGATTCAATCGTTCTCTTAATTTTACGCAAAAAAAAATAGACCTAGACAGGTCTATCAACTCCGGCAGTAGGACTCGAACCTACGACATCATGATTAACAGTCATGCGCTACTACCAACTGAGCTATGCCGGAATAATCTATAAGTACTATACCAAATAGTCAGATAATTTAGCAAGTCTAATTTTTATTTTTTACTCCTTTTTTTACGTGCTTGATCATGAATGAAACAAAGGAGATTTTCCTTAGATACAGTACAAAATCTGTTTGACAAAGTACGTACTTTACGGTATGCTATATCTTGTGTTAAATAACACGCCGCTTTAGCTCAGTTGGTAGAGCGCATCCATGGTAAGGATGAGGTCGACGGTTCAAGCCCGTCAAGTGGCTTTCTCAAAACAACGTTCTTGGGCGTTGTTTTTTTGTTTGCAGTTAGCACCGATTATTTTCAGTTGCTCCTTGAGTAAATAAAGTCATGAAAAATCGAGTAATCGATTCTTCATGACTTTAAATTGTTACGTATTGATAAATAGATAACGTCGTCTTGATGTAAGCTTGGCCCAACCGTTCAGAAATGACTGTTGTCGGTTCTCTCACAAATAAGACCGATATAATATGTGTATGCTATAACTGATGAAAGATATTTCTTTTTGCATAACTCATATTTCTCTAAAAAAAGATATGAAAATATTTATGACCTTCATGTTTTAACTTTGATATTATTTTTAAATAAATCACTATTTCAACAACGAAAATGATAAACGGTCCATGCATTGCATCACTTTTTCACACTGTTCATTATGTTCATCTGAACAATCATAAATATCAGTGATTCTCAAGAATAACTTCTTAGCCTATTATTTATCCAGTCACCAAAACTAGCTACGTATTCTATAGGGCCTTGTATTATTACTCTGGCTTGTTCTTTAGAAATTACCTGATAAAAGAATTGTCGGTTTTCTCCATCATAGACATTGTTATATTGATTCAACAAATCATTTTTCAAATTTTCAACTAACCTCATACTAGAGATTGGAATATTGATGACGAGTATTGAACCCGTTTTAAAATTATTCTCGTTTTCAAAAAAGTTTGTAACAGGGTTCTCAACTGACTGACCTATAAAACGATACACTTCGGATTTCAAAAATTTCCATTGTCCACCAATCTTTTGCCCTTTTAATTTACCATCAGACAAGTAGTTTCTAATAGTTCTTGTAGTTACTCCCAATGCATCCGCAACTTCAGATACGCTTAGCAAATCGTGATTCATAATTTATCCCCTTACATTAATAATTTTGTTCGCGTATTTCTTAAATGATTTATCATGGGTTGTATATAAAATAATTTTTTCTTGTGATTTGATTGTAATGAAATTCAGTATCGCATTTGCAGATTCTTTATCTATATTACTAATGCTTTCATCTAAAATATATAATTCTGCATCAGATATAACTAATCTACATACTGCAATTCTTTGTTTTTCTCCTCCAGATAAATTCGCACCATTTTCTAATAATACACTATCCCAATGCTTTTCTTTAAGTATCGGACTTAAAATACCAGATGTTTCAATCAAATATTTTTCATCTCTGGTTAGTTTTCTTCCCATTCCTATATTATTTTCTAATGAAGTAGACAAAATCGTTGGATCTTGTGAAATATAAGCAATTTTATTCCTTAAGCTTGAATTTTCCAAGCTGTTAATTTCTACCCCATTGATCTTTATTCCTTTAGATTTTCTAAATTTCAACATCAATCTCAATAGAGAAGTTTTTCCACTACCAGAATCTCCTTCTATATAAACTATATCCCCTTTATTCACTACTTCTTTTAAATTATAATTAAAAATTTGTTTATTTATTAAAAATGATGGGAAATTAAACTCAATATTGTTTATATTTTGTATTTCTATTTCCCCATTTTCTTCACGTAATAAGTCAAGATTATTCTTAATGAACTCATTAGAAATAGTTAAAGATTTATAATCTACATTTGCCTTAGATAAATCACTTAAAGAGGAATAGTACATTGGAATAACGATACTTAGAATAATTAAATTTCCCACAGGAAATTCATTTTGAACAATTAATATACTCGCCCAAATATAAGTCATATTTTGAACCAATTGATTAATAAAGATAATAGCATTACTAGTAACTTGTGCATATTTATTATTATTTGCTAATGAATCATACATTGCAATCATCTTTGGTTTAAGCAGATGTTCTAATGCAGATACATTGGCTTGGGATTTTATATTATCCACATTTGATAATGTCACAATTAAATCTTTATTTGCACTTGCAGCATCTCTTTGCATTTTTTCCATTCTAATAGATAATTGCTTATTAATATGCTTAAAGCCAACTAAATTTAAAGGAAGTAATATCAATAAGAGCAAAAAAATTTTCCATGATATAAATCCAACAATTCCTAGAGATAACAAAATTATAAAACATGACTTTACTATAGTCGACACACTACTAATCAAAAATAAATATAAAGAATCCACTGAAGTAAATATACGATTAATTAAATACGTGGGTTCTTTTTCAATAAAATCATCATAAGAAATTTTAGTCAGCTTACTTATCAGTTTGAACAAATAATTCGAATTAAACTTTGCTGCAAAATTTTCTCTATACACTAGCATGAAAGTCTGCAATAAGAAAGAAAACAACATAACTATAAATATTAATAACATTATATTATATGATAGCTTTATATTATTTTCATTAAAATATTGTATGAATATAGGAGTAATCATTGATGTTAAAGATCCAACAATAACTAGCATACTAGTTATTAATATAAAGCGTTTATTTTCCTTAAGTATATCTTTCATCTTTTTTCCTCTTTTCATTCTTCGTTTTCCTAAACAAGTTTACTATCAACCACCCACAATTGTCAATAGATTCCTAAGAAAAGGAAAAAAATAAAAATAATATTGAAAAAATAGGTGTTTAGTCGGAAAATATATGCAACGGATACTTTCCGTTAATTTAGGAGTTGGATTCTTTAGGAGGAAAATAAATGAAAATATATGAACGTCCTTTCTTAAACAAATTAAGAACGCTTTGCTTAGATTGTGCGTGCGGTAAATTAGTTGGAGGTGGGAAATAATGAAATTCGAATCTCCTCAACTAAAAAAATTAACAAATTTCATTAATCTATCTTGTGCTTGCGGATTACTGATTGGGGGCGGAGCATAAAAATGAACTACAAATATGTAAGCCCTACTTTGCATAAAATAAAAAATAATTGTTTTTTAGAATGTGCTTGTGGAAAACTTAGTGGATATGGCAAATAGGAAAAGGAGACTTATTTATGAGATATAAAAAACCTATATTAAAAAAAATAAATTTATCAAAAACTGAATTAGGTTGTGCCTGTGGCTATCTTGTAGGCTGGGGACAGTAGCATTTATAATCCAACTCCTAAAAAAAATATAAAAGAGGTATAAATTATGATAAACTTCTATGATCACAATGGAAAAGTTATTATTCATAATGATTTAAATAGTTCATGGATAAGCGTGACCCCAGAAGAGTCAAGAAATATAAAATTGTATCTCCAAAACCCTCAAATTAAAATAAAGAAAAAACTTAAAAATTTACTTTCTATATATCAAATATTAGATCAACAAAAATACGATTTATCTGATACATTTGAAGATATTATAGAAAATACTACTCCAAAAACAGTATATTTTGTTACTACTGAAAAATGTAACTTATCTTGTTCATATTGTTATGCTGAAGCTGGTGCATCCAATTCTATCGCTAATGAATTAACTTTAGAAGAATACTCAACTATATTCGATGACTCAATCTGCAACGGTGTCACAACTGTTGTATTTACAGGTGGGGAATTGGGAGAGAAAAAAAATATACACAGTATTATCATGACAGCTCACAAAAAAGGATTGAACTGTAATCTTATAACAAACGGTACCTTAATTTATACTAAAAAGAATGCAGAATTTTTTAGTAAAATTTGTAAAAAAATCACTGTTAGTCTAGACTCACTTAATCCGGAAGAAAATGACCTGAACAGGGGCAAGGGTTGTTACCGTATTGCTAAAAGAGCAATAGATAATTTGCTATTACTTAATTTCCCAAATATTGCTATTAATCAGACAGTAACAAAAGTCAATTTTAATTCACTTTCGCAAATGGAAATTTTTGCCAATGATAACCATATAGAACTAAACACAGGAGCTTTTTGTGAGATGGGAAGAGGAAAAACAGCTAAAAACATATATTCTTTAACTGTTGAAGAAAAAATATATGTGGAAAAGCGGTCTATAAAAAATAAAAAACAAGTGTCTCCTTTCGATATTAAGTTGCACTGTGGCCAAGGTATAGGTGAATTTTCAATAAATCCTATTGGTAACGTATACACATGTAAATTATTAGATACTCCTCACTTTTTACTTGGCAATTTGCGAGTAGATGATTTAAAGACGATATTAGAAAAAGGTAAAAGGAAAATCAATCAAAAACGTTTCTCAGTTTTTGGAAATAAAAAATGCAACACGTGTTCTTTTAATCTTTTATGTGGAGGATCGTGCAGAGCAAGTCATTATTATGCAAATGACGGTGAAGTTGATGACTACATATTTGATGACGAATGCACTGTTGTTAAAGAAATGTTAAAAGAACATATGTACAATTTTTTTGAGGAGGAAGTAACATGTTGAAGATAAAAGAAGAAACAATATATGATATTAGGAAAAATATTATAATTATTTCGAATGGCAATGATGGATTTAAACTGGAAGATAATGTATCAACAACACTTTTTAAAGAACTTGTTCAAAAAGAAAGATGTAGTGAATCTGAATTAATTAAACTAACACTATCAAATTTTTTGATTGAAGAAGTGCAATTAGAAGAAGCTAGAAATGAATTGCATAACTTTATAAATCAATTAATCGAAGAAAACATATTAGAGGTATCTTAATTGAAAGTTCTCACTAGAGGTCATTCTATGTTACCCAATGTTGCCGAGGGTACTGAGTTAACAATCTCACTCTCTTTAGATAATATAAAGGTAAACGATTTAATAGTTTTTAATTCAATAGATAACAGTAAATTGATATGTCATAGAGTTTTAGCTATCCACAAAAATTTTTTTATCTGCAAAGGCGACAATTTTTCATATTTAGATCCAATTGTTCCTGTAGATCATTGTATCGGAAAAGTTACAAATAAAATTGGGAGGAAAAATCTATGTTCTCACAATATTGACATAATAAAATTTTCAAATGAAACAATTGATTTCACTAAAAAAAATGTTCTGATTTTAGATTCCATATCTTTTAATTATATATTACAAAAGTATAGTCAGAAATTGGAAAGTCCAGTCCTCATGGATCAAGATATTAGATTTTATTATGGAAGTTTAGAAAACAAAGAAATTGATTCCATTATAAATTGTTTTTGCTCAATTTATTGTATATAGATTTTATAATCTATAATTTATGTTCCCTTTGAATATCACTAACTAAATGATAATTTTAAATATATAAAGTAGAGTATAATCCATACTTATTGACTTAATAGAATACACTAAGTCAAAATTTTCTTTCTACAAAGTCCTAATATACAGTATATAATATCTTTAAATATTTTGAAAAGCTTTGGGTATGTTTCAGATAAGTATACATTTCAGAATAATCGAAATACGAATAATATATTCTCAATAGGAATTGAAAATATGTGCAGCATATCCTCATTTCAGTAACGAAAATAGTAACGAGTTCATGTAATTCAGTGATTCTCTATGTCTAAAGACACAATTTAAAAACCTATTACACCGCGATTTATATACCTATACATCCTTTAATTCATCCACAAGAACACCATGGTAAGGATGAGGTCGACGGTTCAAGCCCGTCAAGTGGCTTTGGTAGGACAACGTTTATCGGACGTTGTCTTTTTTTGTGCAGTCGCATATATTCACTTACACAATTTTTTGAACTAGTCCTTTTTCGATAGTAAGTCAATCAACTCTTTTTGCTGCTTGGTGACGGTATTCAGATGCTCATTTATTTCATTTTGCCGTGTGTTTTTACGCATCTTTAATTTCATCTGAATATAGTTATTCTTTTTTAACAAATTGATCAAAGCCAATCCATGGGCGATGACAATCACAAGAACTGCAGCGATCACGCAACCAATCAGGCTGTCTTTCAGCAATAAAATCTGGTGCCAACTTTGGCTTAACAATGATGGGATTGCCGCAATTTCATTTGTTTTCTGGATGATACTTCTTATTTGCTCGAGTAGCGAAGCGAGATTGGCTATCAGGCCATCCACTGAAAAACTCGTATCAAAAAAGGCCGAGGTCAATTGTGTCTGTAAATCTCTTATTTCTTGCATACTCAATTGATTCACGCTATGGACAATCGTGCTATAGGTTTGATAGCCCTCTACCCCCATCTTCACGAGTACCACAACTGAAGAACCCACCAATATCAAATACCCTGCAGCCAGAATCTTTTCACTGAGATACCAACGGTCAACACGCAGTTTCCATAAAAAATAACCGACAATGGATAGTCCTGTCACAATGATGAGCAATTCGACAGCGATCCATCCCACCATCTCCATCCCCGTCTGCAGTAGATAGTCTTTCAATGTCTGAAAGCGATCGCTGGCTGAAAAAAACAGCAGCAGAGAACGTATATTTACTTCAAAATAATGCTGCATGATGCCTTTGATCCACATTTGCTGATGTGTAAAAATAAACAAAAAGACAAATAAAAAAATCAGACTACTTACATGAACTATTGAACGATATAAAGTATTTTTTTCTATACGATTGATCACCTCATTCACCTCACCCTTTTCATTCAATTAAAAACAAGTAGGACGCTAATACGAAGAAGTACACCATAACCGCTTTGAATAACCTGATTGAAAGAATCGTGAACAATCAAGTCAATCAGATCTGTTTTTCTATCCTAAAAAAGAACCAAACAGCTACCTTGATGGGTTGATCTGCTTGATTCTCTTCTATTTTTTAAAACATACTTTTGTCTTTTATCAGATACAATTCATTTTACGACTAACACCGTACATTTTGAATGGTTGATTACATAATCCGTCGTTGAGCCGACCACTGCTCTGGTTAACGCACCTTTCCCGGTAGCACCCATGACGATCAAATCGATTGGATAGACCTCTGTCGCGGCATGAATAATAAACCGCTTAGGATCGCCCACCTCAACAATGACTGCTACATCCTCTACCCCTTCTTTATTGGCATCATAAATCTTCTTTAACATCTCTGTTTCAACTTTGGTTTTTTCTTGATCAAACACTTTGGCAAAAGCGTAGGCACTGGTTGATAGTTCTGCATTATTGATCACTGAAAGGATAAACAATTTGGCTTTATTTCTACGGCAAATCACTAGGGCTTCTTGAAAGGCTTTTTCAGACTGCTCTGATCCATCCAATGCAACCAAAACATTTTGACAGTTCGACAACATAGCTATCCCCTCCTTACCTTTATTTTAACAGGTATTGCTATTCATCACCACGATATAGCAAGCGCTTTCGTTAACAACTTAAATCCAAAGCTTTTCTTATGTTTCTACTAACTATCTTCCTGCACGCAAACAATAGGATTATAGTAAAAGAAAAGGATTCGAGGTCTTAGCTATGCGTTCTTTCTTCCAAGCTCTGTTTACACTCTTGCTTTACTTACTCTTATTTATGTGTATCCTTGCGCTGATCGGCTGGCTGTTTTTTAAGATTTTTTGATGGATAATCTAATTATTTTTGGTTTTTCATTTCTCGTGCTACACTCTATTTGTACACTTATTAAAAGGAAGTGCTTTGCTTCCTACACAATTGGAGGTCTTTCTCATGGAACTTGAGATTACACCAGAAGCAGCTGCGCGTTTTCCCAAAAACTACCAGCTGTATATCATCACAAGCAATGATGGATCAAATCAATTTTCTTCAGCTGCGGGCTGTTGTATGATTGGTGAACGTTTTTTGATCACACCTATCACTGAACCACTCCCTCGATATAGTGAGGTGGTTTCAAGCAATCGCTTTACTTTTTTCACATCGACCTATGATCAAATGTTTTTAACCGGCCATTTGATTCTGACAGTACATCCCACATCCGGGACATTGATCTTGAAAAATGAAGGTGGTTACCTCGATAATAACCTGATGCTTGAAAAAGAACCGCAAATCACAACCGTCGAGTCATAAAAAACGGGCTTTTCCTCTCAGCAGGAAAAGCCCGTTTTCTATTTCAGTATTTTCAATAAGTCTATAGGCTGTTGAACAATCGCACGTGCGCCTGCTGCAACTAACTCTTGTCGATCACCAAAACCATATAAGACACCGATCGCCGCCAATTGGTTTTCCTTCGCGCCCTGTATGTCATGTGAACGATCCCCTACCATCACGGTCTTTTGATCAACCGTGGAATGGATGGCTTCTAAAGCATAGGCAATGACGGCTCCTTTAGTGCCTCGCTTGTTCTCCATATCTGCACCGTAGATCCCGTTAAAATATTTCGTGTAGTCCAAATATGCTAGTATCTCCTTTGCAAACACTTCTGGTTTAGACGTAGCTATATAAAGTGCATGCGCCTCAGAGAGCGTAGCCAAAACTTCTGCGATCCCCTCATATGGTGTCACTTGAAACATGCCTTTTTGACGATAATTTTCTCGATAATAATCCACTGCTGTTTTTGCTTCAGTATCGCTAAATCCCAAATTCAAAAAAGACGCATATAATGGCGGCCCCACAAAAGCCCTTAACTGTGTCAAATCTAAAAATGCCCGATTCATTTTTTCCATGGCATATTGGATCGATGAAAAGATTCCCTCACTAGAATCTATGATCGTACCATCTAAATCAAATAATATGGTCGTCAATGTATCACTCCTCGTATCATTCCTATTTATTAGTAGTATAAAGAAAGATCTGTTTGCAAGCAAATCAAAAAAAAAAGTGATCAATCAAGCATAACCTTGACCAATCACTTCTGAAAATAAAAAAAGATAGCCTCAGCTATCAAAAGACTCCGGCAGTAGGACTCGAACCTACGACATCATGATTAACAGTCATGCGCTACTACCAACTGAGCTATGCCGGAATAAAAAAAGAAACGCGTGGCGACGTCCTACTCTCACAAAGGGAAACCCTTCACTACAATCGGCGCTAAGAAGCTTAACTTCTGTGTTCGGCATGGTTACAGGTGTATCCTTCTTGCTATCGCCACCACACTATTCA